>CAWIZW010000023.1:0-166220 GCA_963840695.1 uncultured Acidimicrobiia bacterium | reverse complement strand
CGACAACGAAGCTCAGGCGCCGCTCGTTCCGCAAGGCCCGAAGCAACGTCCCAGCGAAGAGCGTCAGTAGGAGGAGGCTGCTCACATAGGGCAGGTACGTCGCCGACTGCATCATGAAGAGCGGAGAACCGGCAAACAGCGTCGCCGCCAGCAACGCCTCGGCCCGTGAGTCGAGGACCTCTCGGGCCAACGCGTAGACGGCGGCGACGGCTCCGGCGGCCAACACCACCAGCGCCGCTCGCCGGGGGAGCCCCGTCGCCGACACCGAGGCGATGATGCTCGCATGCACCGGCGTGTACTTCGGGACGTAGCTCTCACCCGAGACGGCAGTCAACCAAGGCCGAAACGCCTCAGCGGGCTCGTGAGCTGGAGGTACCAGATACCCGCTCTGCAGCGCGTCGGCCTGCAGGAGGTAGACGCTCTCGTCAGCGTTGCTGCTGAGGTGGGGGAACAGCAGCAATGAGGCGGCGCCGGCAGCAAGTCCGGCCACGCCGCACAGGATCGCGACGACAGCGAAGGACGATGCTCGCAAACGACGTGCGAGTTGGCTCCCGCGCCGGCCCACCGGGCAGAGGGTAGACCGAGCACACAACCACGCCGCTTCGCGCGCCCGATTCTGCGATACAGTCCGGTCAGGAAAGACCTGGTGCCGTGACGGACAGCACGAGAGTGGGGTGGGACAATGGGCATCGGGCGGTCCTCGGAACGAATCCGGCCGGTACTCGGCACCGCGGCCATCGTTGGGGCGATGGCGCTCTCACTCGTCGCCCTCGTGCTCGTGAGCGATTCGCGCTACGACTGGCTCACCATCGGGGCTGAGACTGACCAGGGCTACGGCTACGAGGCGGGCCGCCCGACACGTTCCCGCCCATCGCGGCGCCGACGACGTCCCCCGAGCCCAACGGGTTCGGCTGGAGCAACACCGACGTCACCGTGTCGTGGAACTGGGGCGACGTCGGCGGTTCCGGCATCGACCCTGCGGCATGCACGCTCACGTCGACCTCCAGCGGTGAAGGCGAGGCGATCCCGCTGAGCGCCACGTGCGCCGACCTCGCCGGCAACCTGGGCTCGGCTTCGACGACGGTCGCGGTCGACAAGACCGCGCCAACCGTGACCTGCGCGGCGACTCCGACCTACGTCATCGGCGGCGCCCACGCCACCAACGTGAGCGCGACCGTCACCGACGGGCTCTCCGGTCCGCTCGAGACATCGGTGAGCGCTGACGTCACCGCGACCGACGTCGCGACGCCCGGCGTGAAGACGAAGTCGCTGACCGGTTCTGACCGGGCAGGCAACACGACCACGGCGGCGTGCCCGTACGTCGTGTCGTTCGCGTTCCTCGGGTTCGTCGAACCGATCCCGCAGACGTCGTACCGCGCCGGGTCGCGAATCCCGGTGAAGTTCCGTCTCGGTGACGCCTCCGGTCAGCCGATCTCGGACGCGGCAGCGGACGCCCTCCTGCGACCGACCTGCCTGGTGACGGTCACGCTCGACGGCACCGCGCAGGGCTGCGCTCGGTACGACGCCGGGTCGAACCTGTTCCAGCTCGACGTCAAGACGCCGAAGTCGCTGTCACAAGGCGACCACGTGATCGGCGTGCAGATCAGCGCGCCGGATGGCAGCGGGGTCGTCAATTCCCAGACGGTGACCGTGGTGATCCGCCGCTAGCCATCTCGCAGACGGCCGCCGCGCCGATGGTGATGGATCGCCCTGGGCTCCGGGTCGACGTCACCGTCAGCGTGAACCGACACCGTCGACGAGTTGTTCGCGGGGTTCGGATCTGTAATCCCCGGGTCTTGCGTGATGGTCGCTGTGTTGAGCAGGGCGCCGGAGAAGCTGCCGGGGGTGGGTCTCGCCAACGCAGCATCGGCGAGCTTCACCCTCACCGTGAACGTCTCAAAAGACGGCGGGACCTCTACCTCGACGGTTCCGTAGCGCCTAGTAGGTTCGTTTTCGTTCTCTCAGTCAGGTACTACCGCTGCACCCCGAGGGAGCGAACATCATGGCCGAACGCCACCTCAGCGTACGACGACAAGTGGCCGCGGCTTGCGATTCGGTGTGGGCTGTGTGCGCAGATTTCCCGAATCTGGCGGACCACTGGGATGGCCTCAAGGCCTCTCGACCGATCGGCGACCAGACCCGCGGTGTGGGTGCGCGCCGCCGGGTGGACCTGAAGCCACTCGGCGCAGTGGTCGAAACGGTCACCGCCTGGGAGGAGGGCCGCACGCTCGCCACCACGAATCAGCCATCCGCTCTCGTTCCGTTCAAGCAGGCCGAGGCCAGGCTCACCCTCGAGCCGGACGGTGACGGGACAGCGATTGCATTCGACTACCGATATGTGCCCAGGGGTGGCCTGATCGGTCGAGTGACGGGCCCCGTGATCGACAGGATGCTGAGAACAAGCTTTGAGAGCATGCTGGCCGCCATCGAGGACGCCGCCCTCAACGCGGGCTGACAGGAAGCCCCGAAGGACATCGCCCCCGGAGTGCCGGTCGGGGATGCTCGCGATGGTCAGCAAGCCTGTTTGAGCGCTCGCAGATGACGCGCCAGATCTGCCGATGGGCGCTCCCGAGCGGGCATTCGGCGCTGCTGGGTACCGCATGCGCCGCGTGCCGTTGGTGTGTCTTGTCTTAGTGTTGTAGTACACTCCGACATCGATGCTGGCATTTCATCTGAGCTCGACGTCGGGCGTGCCGACCTATCTGCAGATCGTGGAGCAGGTGCGACAGGCGCTGCGCCTGGGTCGGCTGGAGCCGGGTGACCGGCTGCCGACGGTTCGCGAGGTGGCAGCGGCGCTGGCCATCAATCCCAACACCGTGCTCAAGGCGTACCGGGAGCTCGAGTACGAGCAACTGGTGGAGGGCCGGCACGGGCTGGGCACTTACGTCGTGGGCTCGCTGGCGGGGCCGTCACCGGGGACCCTCGACGGGCTGCGAACGCGCCTGGAGACTTGGGTGGACCAGGCCGGAGCGGCAGGACTGTCGCCCGAGCACATCAGGGCCGTCGTGGACACCACGCTCCACCGCTTGCTCGACGTGAAGGACTCGGCGTGAGCGGCGCGCTGCTCGCCGACGGCCTCACGAAGCGTTACCGACGGACGCTCGCGCTTGACCACTGCAGCTTTGCGATCCCTGAAGGGGCGATCGTTGCTCTCGTCGGTCCGAACGGGGCGGGCAAGTCGACCCTGCTTCACTGCGCGACCGGGCTGACGCGACCTTCCGCGGGCACGATCCGCGTGCTTGGCGGTGAACCGGGCGACCGGACTTTGCCAGGTGTCGGCTTCGTTGCCCAGGACGCGCCGCTGTACCGGGACTTCACCGCCGGCGAGCTGCTCACGATGGGCGACAAGCTCAACCGCGACTTCGACGTTGCGTTCGGCCGGGAACGCCTGCTGAAGGTCGGCGTGCCCCTCGACCGCCGCGTCGACCAGCTGTCGGGCGGCCAACGCGCCCAAGTGGCGTTGTGCCTCGCGCTCGCCAAGCGGCCACGCCTGCTGCTCCTCGACGAACCCCTCGCCAGCCTCGACCCACTCGCCCGCCGGGAGTTCCTCTCCACCATGGTCGACGCCGTCGCCGAGACGCCCACGACCGTCGTCTTGTCGTCGCATCTCGTAGCTGATCTGGAGCGGGTCTGCGACCACCTTCTGATACTGCACGCCGGACGCGTCCAGGTCTCCGCCGAGACCGACCGGTTGCTGGCCACCCACAAGATCCTGATCGGCCCAGGAGGACCACGCCGACCGAACATCGTCGGCGTCGACGAGATCGTCCACGCCACCGACGCGCAACGACAGAGCACGCTGCTGGTCCGAACGAACGCACAAACCATCGAACCCGCCTGGGAGCAACTCGACGTCAGCCTCGAAGACCTCGTCCTCGCCTACCTGGCGGCCAACGTCGAGACACCGCACGACCGCCGGGATCTGAGCGCATGACCTGGCTCCTGTGGCGCCAACATCGCAAGCAACTCCTCTTCGGTGTGCTCGCCCTTGTCGTCCTCGGTGCCTTCTTCGTCGGCACCGGCATGCCGATCCACGACCGGTTCGAGAAGCTGGGCCTGCCCGAGTGCCTGCCCGCGGCCATGGACGCGCCCGTCGTCGTGGACACCGAGGCGCTCGACCGCGACGGCGCCGACAATCCGACGGTAGACGAGGCGACACTGGCGGTCGGCCGCTGCGTACAGTCGGCACGCGACTTCTACGGCGGCTACCCGTACGTCCTCGATGTCGGGCTGCTGCTGTGGGTCCTGCCGATGCTCGCCGGCATGTTCTGGGGGGCACCCCTCGTCGCCCGTGAAATCGAACACGGCACCCACCGCCTCGCATGGACACAGGGCGTATCGCGGCTGCGCTGGGCGGCAACCAAGATCGGGCTCGTCTCCGTCGCCGTACTCGTCATGACCGCGATCTACGCCGCCATGCTCAACTGGTGGATCACGCCAGTGATGCAGACGTCGGGCCAGCGGTTCGCCTACATCTTCTTCGACAGCCACGGCATCGTCGTCTTCGGGTACACGCTCTTCGCGCTCGCCCTCGGCGTCTTCGCCGGCGCCGTCACCGGCCGAATGCTCCCGGCGATGGCGACGACCCTCGTCGGCTTCCTCGGGACGCGACTGCTCGTGATGCTCGCGGCACGTCCTCGCTACAGGCCGACAGAGACACGTGTGCTCCCAGACCTCAGGCTCGACGTCGGGACAATGCGAAACGACCTCAACGGCGACTGGATCATCGCCGCTGGCGGCGGCCCCGATGCCCCCGGTCGCGGCCCCGACTCGCCCACCGGGGCGTCCGAGGAGCTCACCATCCACCCCGCCGGTGACTTCTGGGCGTTCCAGACGATCGAAACCGCCATCTTCGTCGCTCTCGCCCTCGGCCTGGTCCTCGCCACCATCTACTGGATCCGCCGACGGATCGCATGACCACCACCGGCGCACGACTGCCGGAGGACACGCCGCTGCCGTGCGGTGCCGCACTCGAGCGAGTCCGATGAGGATCGCCATCGTGTACACGGCAAGGACCGGCCAAAGCTGGTGGCGTTCGGTCTGCACGTCTTCGTCGGCTTCGTCCTCGGAGTAGAGATGTCCGCGTCGGGCATACACGTCCAGGGCGAACACAAGGAGACGCATCGTGAGCAGCGTTAGGCCGTACAGCGTGACGAAGACGCGCTCACTGTCGGTTTCGTGCAGCGCCTCGGCGATGAGTTTCGTTGGGAAGGGCAGAAAGGCGACGACGAGCAGGAGCAATAGGTTGATGCGGAGCAGCAGCGAGTCCGCTCGCGTCGACTGGTCGATGATCCCGTTGTGTGCGAGCCATACACCGCCGATCGTCAGAAAGCTGATCACATAGCGCCGGCGGCGTACGACAAGGGCAACCCGAGGGCGACGACTCCGAATGTGTCGGCTGAGAGGTGCTGTTTCCGTACCGCTGAGCCGACACGATGGGCCCGGTCTGCATCGTGTCGGCACAACGGTTCGCCGCGGGGTGATACAACCCGACCGTTCGCCGTCACCTCAGAGCCTGGCGGACCACGGGTTGCACGCGCGCCCCCCGCGCCGTAAGCCGTGTCCGTGGAGGCACCTGATCTGTATGGCGCCTACCCGCGGCTGAGCGGGGAACAGATCGAGCGGCTCGCCACCCAAGGCCAACGTCGTGCCACCCACGCCGGTGATGTGCTGTACCGCGAGGGCGACCACCAGTGCGACTTCTACGTGATCCTCGACGGGAGCGTCACCATCGTTACCGGCTACGGGGGCCCAGACGAGCAGGTGCTCGCCGAACACGGGCCGGGGCGGTTCCTCGGCGAGCTCGGCCTGCTCACGGGTGAGGTGGTGTTCGTGACCGCCGTGGTCACCGAGGACGGGGCGGTCCTCGTGCTGCCTGTGGCCAGGCTCCGAGAGCTCGTTGCGGGCGACAATGCTCTGGGCGACACCATCCTCCGCGCCTACCTGCTTCGCCGGGCGATCCTGCTCGAACTCGGAGCCGGCCTGAAGATCATCGGGTCGCGTTACTCCGAGGACACCCGACGACTGCGCGAACTCGTCGCCCGGAACCGGGTGCCGCACAGGTTCATCGACCTCGAGGAGGACGCGTCCGCGGAGCAGCTCGTACGCCGACTGGGTGTTTCACCCCAGGACACGCCGATCGTGATCTGTCCCGGCTACGAGGTGCTGCGAAACCCGACGAACGCCGAACTGGCGCAAGTGATTGGCCTGCCGGCCCGCCCGCCTCCGGATTCGGTCTGCGACCTGCTCGTCGTCGGCGCGGGTCCTGCCGGTTTGGCGGCGGCGGTGTACGGCGCGTCCGAAGGGCTGGCCACGTTCGCATGCGACGCCGTCGCCACCGGTGGCCAAGCGAGCACCTCGTCACGAATCGAGAACTACCTCGGCTTCCCGTCCGGCATCTCCGGTGCCGAGTTGGCGGAGCGGGCGGAGATCCAAGCGGAGAAGTTCGGCGCGATGTTCGGCGTGCCGGCAGAGGCGCGTTCCATCGAACGTCGCAAAGGGCACTACGTCGTGCGGTTCGAGGATGAGGTGGTGTCGGCCCGCTCTGTGCTGATCGCCACTGGCATGCGCTATCGGAAGCTCGACGTCCCCCGCGTCGAGGAGCTCGAGCCGACGAGCATCTACTACGCGGCCACGCTCGTGGAAGCCCAGATCTGTCACGGGTCACCGGTTGCGATCGTGGGCGGCGGAAACTCCGCGGGCCAGGCCGCCGTATTCCTCGGCGAGCGCGGCAACCGGGTCTCGCTCGTCGTGCGAGGCAACCGGCTGACCGAGGGCATGTCTCGCTATCTCGCAGATCGCATCGAGCGTCACCCGTTCATCGAGGTGCTCCTGCACACGGAGGTGCGCGAGCTCATCGGAGCCGGCTCGCTCGAAGCGATCGTCGTCGAAGACGTCCACACCGGAGATCGGCGCACGTTGGACGTGCGTTACCTGTTCGTCTTCATCGGCGCGGAGCCGCGAACGAGCTGGCTCGGCGACAATCTGGAGCTTGATGATCGAGGCTTCGTGCTGACCAGGCCTGGGCTGTCGGCGCAGCTGCCGCTGGAGACGAGCTGGCCCGGGGTCTTCGCCGCGGGCGATGTACGAAGCGGCTCGGTAAAACGCGTCGCCTCCGCCGTGGGCGAGGGCGCGATGGCCGTGCAGATGGTCCACCAGCACTTCACCCGGGCGTTCTGACGGCGGTCCGGCCATGGACGCCGCCCCGGACCACCCCCCGGCGGTGTCGTTCACCGAGCACGTGGCGCGGCACGCCGCCGCCCCGGGGGATCTCGGCTTTCGTGCTGCGCGGCTCGCCGAGGATGCCTCGACGCTTCGGGGGGTAAGGGTGAGCGAGGCCGCCATCGCCGTCCCGACCTGACCACGACGGGCGATCCCGACCAGAACGCCAGTTCCAGCAGGCTGAAAATTCACCTCGGGTTGAGCAGCACAGCCCGGGAACCGCAGGCGATTTCACCGAGACGGTGGATGTGTGGGAGGGATCGACCGAAGCGGGCAGCGAGGGGACGACATGTCCGAGGCGCCCCGCAGCACGACCTGCACGCCCACCCGAGCCGCTTCTGACCGCGGCGACGAGGCGCTTGATGGCGGGCGAGCTCCAGGCAGGAATCGACGAGCTGGAACGCATCGCGAGCCGCCGCGACCTCACCGAGGACCTGCTCGTCGAAGCGAGTCGGTTCGCCTGCTGGGCGAAATCGCCCTCGACAACCTGTCGCAGCGCCCGCCAGATGGCCGAGGCCATCCTCGTCGGCCGGAGCCGGCCCGGGCGAGGCGGGCCTTGCGGTGGCCATGACCGCCCTCGCCTTCGCCGCCTGGGAGGGCGGGCACGTGGCCGACGCCGTCGTGATGCTGCGCGGCGCGGCCCTCCGGGGCGACCGGTCGCCGTCGGAGACCGCTGCGGTGTTCCCACAGCTCCGGCTTGCCGCTGCGCTGACCGCGCTCGGCGATCTCGACGAGGCGGACCGTACGCCATCGATGAGGCACAGGCCCGGATCCATCGGCGGAGCGCCACCCTCTGGTCGGCCGGCCCGGCGGTGCGGCGGGCCGCGCTCCACCTCGCTGCCGGGCGCCTCGACGACGCCAGCGCCGAGGCCGACACCGCCGTCGCCCTGTGCACGGAGCTATCGACGGGTTTCTTCGTCTCGGCAGCCGAGGCCGTGCTGGGGGAGGTCGCGCTGCAGCGGGGCGAGATCCGGACCGCAGCCGATCACCTGGGGCGCCAGCAGGTCGCCACGACCGGCAACCGGTCGGCGGTCGGGCCGGGCCAGAGCGGATGGGCGGCGGCCCGCCTCGCCCAGGCGGCAGGCGACGACGCCCGTCTCGGCACTGCGGTCGAGGCCCTCTTCGACCACGGTCGACGCCACCGCCGGCTCTTCGTGGACGAACCCGGTGCGGGCGCATGGCTGACCAGGGTCCTGCTCGACATCGACCACAACGCCCGGCACCGGGCCGAGGTCGTCGTGCTGGGGGTCGAGCAGCTCGCCGGCGCAACCCCGGCGTGCGCTCGCTGGAGGCGGCTGCCGACCACGCACGCGGCGTGCTCGACAGTGACCTCACCCTGCTCGAGCGCGCCGCTGAGCGGCACCGTCATCCATGGGCGGCAGCCGCAGCGCTCGAGGACGTCGGTGAGGTACTCCACCGCCGCGGCGATCACGACGACGTCCGGTCGCGATTGGAGGCGGCGCTCGTCGCCTACCGGGAGGCAGGGGCCGATGGCGACGCCCGGCGGCTCCAGGGGAGGTTGAGCCGGCTCGGGAGGTGCCACCGGCGGACGAGGCCCCTCTCGGGCTGGCAGAGCCTGACCGAGACCGAGCGCCGCGTCGCCGCCGTCGTCGCCGAGGGGCTCACCAACGCCGAGGCCGCGGAGTGCCTGTTCGTCTCCCGCCACACCGTCGACTTCCACCTGCGCCACATCTTCGACAAGCTGGCGATCCGATCACGGGTCGAGCTGGTTCCCGTCGTTCTCCAGCACGCCGAACACCTCGCGCCCTCACGGTGAGGACCCGGCGGCCGGCACGCGCTCGAGCGCGGTGTCGAGCCACGTTCCGCAGCGCGGCGACCGGCCCCGCTCCTGTCTGCCGGGCGATGACCTCGCCACCATGCAGCACTACGAGCGTGGGGATCGCCTGGACGGCGAAGCGCTGCGAGACCTGGGGCGACTGGTCGACGTCGACCTTCACCAGCTTCAGCTGCCCGGCCCGCTCGCGGGCCAGCTCCTCGAGGGCGGGGCTCACCTTACGGCAGGGCCCGCACCACGGGGCCCACAGGTCGAGGAGGACGGGGAGGCTCGAGCCCTCGACGACCTCGGCGTAGGTGTCGTCGTCGGCCTCCGCCAGCCACGGCAGCGGCGAGTGGCACTTGCCGCACCGGGGGACGCCCGGCGCCGCCGCGGGGACCCGGTTCTTCGTGCCGCACTGCCAGCACTCGATGACGGCCGCCGTCACGACCCCTCCGCGTCGACGTACACGAGGACGACGTCGACGGCCTCGGGCAGCCTCATGTGACCGGTCGAGCGATGCCTGCGACGGCGCGATCCAGCTGCGTCTCGAGCTTGCGCAGCCGCCAGGCGAAGGCGAGGTGCACGACGCCGCTGAACACGGCGAACCACCCGATGAGCCACGTGATGGCGAGCGCGCCGTTCCCCGGGAACAGCACCAGCAGAACGCCGAAGACCATGGCCAGCACGCCGGCGAGGGCGATCATCCACTCGTCGGTCAGCACCCGTCGGAGCCGGACAGCGGCGGCGATCTCGAACGCCCCGATGAGGATGGCCCAGGTGGCGATCACGTACAGCAGGGCGAGAGCGGTGATCCCGGTCCAGACCAAGGCGACGATCCCGACCACGACGCTGGCGACGCCCTGGAGGACGAGCAGCGACTCTTGACGACGGCGCTTCCGATCGCCGGCCAGGACGGCGGCGAGGATCGACACGCCGTCGACGAGCACGAAGGCGCCGAAGATGAGCACCAGGGCGGTCACCGTGATCGACGGCCAGACCAACGTGCCCAGGCCGAACAGCAACGCCGCCAGGCCACGCAGCGCGTGGCTCTTCCAGTCCCCGACGAGGAGCACGATCATGAGATCAACCTCCCTTGGATCCGCTTCTGGCTCCTCGGTCGCTTCCGCACCACTGATGCGGCACGGGCGCGCTCGAGCAGCCGTCGATGGGCCGCGCTGGCCCGCTCGTGGGCCAGGTCACCTGCTGGGCCGACCTGGCGGCCACTGCAGCTCGTCGAGCACCTCGGCGCGCCCGTACAGGACGACGATGTCCCCCACCCGAAGGACCGTGTCGTCGGTCGGCGCACCGGAGTACCGGCCGTCGGCGTGGCGCACGCCGAGGGTCACGATCCCCTCGCCGGCCAGACCCATCTCGCCGATCGACCGGTCGGCCAGCCAGTCGTTCTCGTCGACGCCGATCTCGGCGATGGAGTAGTCGTCGTCGATGTGGAGGAGGCGGACGTAGTCGCGCACGTCCAGGTCGGTCCACCGCGCGAGGCCCCACTCGATCATCCGCGAGAGGCGTCGCTCGACACGGCGGTTCTCGCTGATGCGCCACAGGAGGAGGAGCCCGGCCAGCAGGACGGCGAGGCGCATCGCCCCCTGGCGATAGCTCGGCAGGTCGGCGAAGGAGGCCAGCAGGGAGGCGAGCGTGGTCACGACCCCGGCCCCGGAGAGGGTCATGAGCATCAGCACGATGTTGCGCCGGGCCGGGTGCTTGAGGATCTCGTCGGAGTCCTCGGTCGGCAGCCCCACGCCGGTGAAGGCGGAGCGCGCCTGGAATCGGGCCGACTCGTGGGACAGCCCGGTGGCCCGGAGCGCGACGGTCGCGACCCGCGTGATCACCAGGGCCAACCCGAGGAAGGCCAGCAGCGATGCGACGCCGAGCATCAGGCTGCTACCGCAGGAGCTCCGGGTTCGAACGACACCTGCAGCTCGTCCGTGGAGGACGTCGATGCGGATCTCGCGCCGTCGAGGACGTCGCCGCCGAGCAGGGCCCGGCCGATGCGCGTCTCGACCTCGTGGGCGATGAACCGGCGCAGCGGCCGGGCGCCGTAGACGGGATCGAAGCCCTGCTCGGCGATGAAGCGGCGGGCCGCCTCGGTGACCTCGATGGTCATGCGGCGGTCGGCGAGCCGCGTCCGCAGGTCGTCGAACATGAGCTCGACGATGTGCTCGATCTCGGGCTCGGTGAGCGGCTTGAACAGCACGATGTCGTCGACCCGGTTGAGGAACTCCGGTCGGAAGTGGCGCCGCAGCTCGCCCATCACGCTCTCGCGCGCGTCGGGCTTGATCTCCCCGTCGCCGGTCACGCCGTCGAGCAGGTAGTGCGAGCCGATGTTCGACGTCATGATGACGACGGTGTTGCGGAAGTCGACCGTGCGGCCCTGCGCGTCGGTGAGCCGGCCGTCGTCGAGCACCTGGAGCAGCGTGTTGAACACGTCGGCGTGCGCCTTCTCGATCTCGTCGAACAGCACGACCGAGTACGGCTTGCGCCGCACGGCCTCGGTGAGCTGGCCACCCTCCTCGTAGCCGACGTAGCCCGGGGGCGCGCCCGACCAGGCGGCTCACGGTGTGCCGCTCCTGGTACTCGCTCATGTCGATGCGGACCATGTTCTCCTCGGTGTCGAACAGCGCCGCGGCGAGGGTCTTGGCCAGCTCGGTCTTGCCGACGCCGGTCGGGCCGAGGAAGATGAACGAGCCGATCGGGCGGCGGGGGTCCTTGATCCCCGACCGCGGCGCGGATGATGGCGTCGGCGACGAGCTGGACCGCCTCGTCCTGGCCGATGACCCGCTCGTGCAGGATCTCGGTCGAGCCGGAGCAGCTTCTCGCGCTCGCCCTCCTGCAGCCGGCTCACCGGGATGCCGGTCCAGCGCGACACGATGTCGGCGATCTCGTCCTCGGTGACGACCTCGCGCAGCAGCCGGCGCCCGCCCTGCTTCGACGCCAGCCGCTCCTCCTCGGCCTGCAGCCGGCGCTCGAGCTCGGGCAGCTCGCCGTGGCGCAGCTCGGCGGCACGGTTGAGGTCGTAGGCCGCGCTCGGCCTCCTCGGCCTCGTGGCGGACGCGCTCGATCTCCTCGCGCAGCGCCTGCACCTTGCGCAGCGCCTGGCGCTCGGCCTCCCACTGGGCCCGCATGGCGTCGGCCTCGGCCCCGCAGGTCGGCCAGCTCCTTGCGCAGCTCCTCGAGCCGGCGCTTGCTCGCCGGGTCGGTCTCCTTGGCCAGCGCCGCCTCCTCGATCTCGAGGCGCATGACCCGCCGGGTGAGCTCGTCGAGCTCCGCGGGCATCGAGTCGATCTCGGTGCGGAGCATGGCGCAGGCCTCGTCGACCAGGTCGATGGCCTTGTCGGGCAGGAACCGGTCGGAGATGTAGCGGTGGCTGAGCACGACCGCGGCGACGAGCGCGTTGTCCTGGATCTTCACGCCGTGGAACACCTCGAGCCGCTCCCGCAGGCCGCGCAGGATCGAGATCGCGTCCTCGACCGACGGCTCGTCGACGATCACCGGCTGGAAGCGCCGCTCGAGGGCGGCGTCCTTCTCGATGTGCTTGCGGTACTCGTCGAGCGTGGTCGCGCCGATCATGTGCAGCTCGCCGCGGGCGAGCATCGGCTTGAGCATGTTGCCGGCGTCCATCGCGCCCTCGGCCGCGCCGGCGCCGACGACGGTGTGCAGCTCGTCGACGAACAGCAGGATGCGGCCCTCGGCCGCCTTGACCTCGTTGAGCACCGCCTTGAGGCGCTCCTCGAACTCGCCCCGGTACTTCGCGCCGGCGACCAGCGAGCCCATGTCGAGGGCGAAGACGGTCTTGTCCCGCAGGCCCTCGGGCACGTCGCCGCGGATGATCCGCTGGGCGAGGCCCTCGACGATCGCGGTCTTGCCGACGCCGGGATCGCCGATGAGCACCGGGTTGTTCTTGGTCTTGCGCGACAGGATCTGGACGACGCGGCGGATCTCGCTGTCCCGGCCGATGACCGGGTCGAGCTTGCCGGCCCGCGCGTCGGCGACGAGGTCGCGGCCGTACTTCTCGAGCGCCTCGTAGGCGACCTCCGGCATCGCCGAGGTCACGCGCTGGTTGCCCCGGATCGCGGTCAGCGCGCCGAGGAACGCGTCCCGGGTCAGGCCCTGCTCGCGCAGCAGGCGCCCCGCGGCGGTCGCCGCGCCCTCGTCGAGCAGCGCGATGACGAGGTGCTCGACCGACACGTACTCGTCCTTCAGCCGCTTGGCCTCCTGCTCGGCGGTGTCGAGCAGGCGCGACAGCCGCTGGGTCACGAACACCTGGCCCGGCGCCGCGCCGGGCCCGCTCACCCGCGGCCGGCGGCCGAGCTCGGCCTCGACGTTCGGCCGCGCAGCCGCTCCGGGTCGGCGCCGGCCTGCGACGAGCAGCCGGGGCACGAGCCCGTCGGGCTGGTCGAGCAGGGCGAGCAGCAGGTGCTCGCCGTCGACCTCGGTGTGGCCGAAGCGCAGCGCCTTGGTCTGCGCGTCGTGCAGGGCTTCCTGGGACTTCTGGGTCAGCCGTTCGGCGTCCACGTCGTGCCTCCGGGTGTCGGTTGCGATGGGCGTGCGCGCCGCCTCGAGCTCGGCGATGCGGTCGAGCAGGTCGCACGACGAGGCCGAGCGCGGCGTAGTTGAGGGCGAAGCCGGCGCGCAGCCGCTGGAGCCGGGCCGCGGCGGCGAGCTGGGCGGGGGGAACCACAGCTCGCCGGCCGCGTCCGGCCGGCGTCGAGCAGGCCGAGGGCGACGAGGCGGCGGACGAGATCGGGGTGCAGGCCGGTCGCCCGGGCGAACGACTCGAGGTCGAGCCCGGCGGCGCGCGCGGGCCAGGGCGGTGGTCATCGCCGCCTCCTCGGGTCGAACGTCGAGGTCCGGCGCCAGCTCCTCGAACAGCCGGCGCTCCTCGTCGGTCAGCGTGCGCGGGCACCATGATCCGGACCTCGGCGTAGAGGTCGCCGGCGCCGCCCTTGCGGGTTCGGCATGCCGCGGCCCCGGAGCCGCAGGCGCTTGCCCGCTCGACGTGCCCGGCGGCACCCGCACCTTGGCCTCGCCGCCGGGCGTGTCGACGCGCGACCGACGCCCGAGCGCCGCCTCCCACGGCGTGAGCGGCAGGTCGACGTGATGTCGCGGCCCTCGACCCGGTACCGGGGGTGCGGCGCGATCCGGACGACGAGGTAGAGGTCGCCGGGCGGCGCGCCCCCGGTGCCCTGCCCGCCCTGCCCGGCCAGCCGGATGCGCTGGCCGTCGGTGACGCCCGGCGGGATCGTCGACCTCGATCGTCCGCGGCCCGTCGGGCCCGGAGATCGTGATCGTGCGGCGCCCGCCGCGGTAGGCCTCCTCGACCGTGAGCTCGAGCTCGGCTTCCTGGTCGGCGCCCGGGATCGGGCCCCACCCGCGGCGGCGCACCGGCCGCCGAACAGGTCCGCCGAAGAGGTCCTCGATGTCGACGTCGTCGACGTCGAAGCCGTCGTCGACCGCCGGAGTCGACCGCTCGCGACCGAGCTCGTGCCGGCGCCCGCCGCCGGCGCCGGCGCGCCTGCGCGCACGTCGTCCGGGTCGACGCCCTCGGGCACCTGGCGGAAGTCGTGCCCGAACGCGTCGTAGCGTCGTGCGGGTCTCCGGGTCCGACAGCACGTCGTACGCCTCGGCGATCTCCTTGAACCGCTCCTCGGCGCCCGGGTCCTTGTTGACGTCGGGGTGGTACGTGCGGGCCAGCTTCCGGTAGGCCGCGCTGGATCTCGTCGGCTGTGAGCGTCCGCGCGCGACGCCGAGCACCTCGTAGAAGTCGCGCGCGGTCGCCATCAGCCCGACGCCTCGCGACGACGACGACCGCCGGCCGGGCGCAGGATCGTCGCTCGTCGGTGCCGTAGCCGGGCCGGACCGCGGCGACGACGGTGCCGGCCGGCGCGTCGGCGTCGATGGCGCTCACCGCCTCGTGGCGGCCGGGTCGAACGGCTCGCCCGATGTCGTCGAAGCGCGGGAAGCCGAGCCGCTCGAGGACGCGCGAGCGCCTGGTCGCGGACGGCCCGGACGCCCTCGACGATCGACGCTCGGCGTCGGCCTCGTGCGTGCTCGAGCGCCCGCTCGAGGTCGTCGACGACCGGCAGCCACCGGCGGCGACCCGGCCCGCTCGGCGGCGCGCTCGCGCGCGACCTCGCGGTCGTAGCGCTTGCGCAGGTTGTCCAGGTCGGCGAGCGCCCGACGCAGGTCGGTCCTCGAGCTCGGCCGCCGGCACCTCGACGTTCGCTGGGCTCGGCTGCCTCGGTCGGCTCGGTCCGGGCGCGTCGCTGCGCCTCGGCGACGTCTTCGGACATGGGTCGCCCGCCGTCGGTCGATCAGCTCACGGTGAAGTCGGCGTCGATGACGTCGTCGTCGTCGGCGCGGCCGCCGCTGCGGCTCGCACCGGCGCCGGCGCTGCGGGCCCGGCGCGGCGCCGAGGCCGTGGAAGACCTGCTGCAGCTCGGTCGTCAGCGAGCGGACCCGGTCGAGCGGCGCCTGCTCCTTCACCGCCTGCGCGGGCGTCGGCCGACGAGCATGCTCGGCCCGGGCCCTCTCGTGCATCGGGCACCGCGTCGCCGAGCTCGGCGAGGCGGCGCTCGACCTGGTAGGCGACGGCGTCGAGCTCGTTGCGGGCGTCGATCTCCTGGCGCAGCCGGGCGTCCTCGGCCCGGTTGCGCTCGGCGTCGGCGACCATCCGCTCGACCTCGGCCTGGTCGAGGTTCGAGGTCTCGCTGATCGTGATGCTCTGCTCGGCGCCGGTGTCCTTGTCCCTGGCCGACACGTGCAGGATGCCGTTGGCGTCGATGTCGAAGGTCACCTCGATCTGCGGCACGCCCCGGGGCGCCGGGCGGATGCCCTCGAGCCGGAAGCGGCCGAGCACGCGGTTGTCGGCGGCCCGCTCGCGCTCGCCCTGCAGCACCACGATGTCGACGGCGGACTGGTTGTCCTCGGCGGTGCTGAACACCTCGGTGCGCCGGGCCGGGATCGTGGTGTTGCGCTCGATGACCTTCGTCATCACGCCGCCGAGCGTCTCGACGCCGAGCGACAGCGGCGTGACGTCGAGCAGCAGGACGTCCTTGACCTCGCCCTTGATGATCGCCGCCTGGATGGCGGCGCCGACCGCGACGACCTCGTCGGGGTTGACCGTCATGTTCGGGTCCTTGCCGCCGGTCAGGCGGCGCACCAGGTTCTGCACGGCGGGGATGCGGGTCGAGCCGCCGACGAGGATCACCTCGTCGATGTCGTCGGCGGTGACCTTGGCGTCGGCCATCGCCTGCTGCACCGGGCCCGATGCGTGCGCTCGACGCAGGTCGGCGGTGATCTCGCTCGAACGTCGAGCGCATGATCGTCGTGACCAGGTGCTTCGGGCCGTTGGCGTCGGCGGTGATGAACGGCAGGTTGACCTGCGTCTGGGTCACCGACGACAGCTCGACCTTGGCCTTCTCGGCCGCCTCGAACAGCCGCTGCAGCGCCTGCGGGTCGCTGCGCAGGTCGATGCCGTTGTCGCGCTGGAACTCGTCGGCCAGGTGGTCGACGAGCCGGCGGTCGAAGTCGTCGCCGCCGAGGTGCGTGTCGCCGGACGTGGCGCGCACCTCGACGACGCCGTCGCCGACGTCGAGGATGCTCACGTCGAACGTGCCGCCGCCGAGGTCGAAGACGAGCACGGTCTCGTTCGACTTCTTGTCGAGGCCGTAGGCGAGCGCGGCGGCGGTCGGCTCGTTGATGATGCGCAGCACCTCGAGGCCGGCGATCTTGCCGGCGTCCTTGGTCGCCTGGCGCTGCGCGTCGTTGAAGTACGCCGGCACGGTGATGACCGCCTCGGTGACCTTCTCGCCGAGGAACTTCGACGGCGTCCTCGGCCAGCTTGCGCAGCACCAGCGCGGAGATCTCCTCGGGCGCGTACAGCTTGCCGCGGACCTCGAAGCGGACCGCGCCGTCGGGCCCGGCGACCACGTCGAAGGTGACGGCGTTCGATCTCGCTCTCGACCTCGTCGTAGCGGCGGCCGATGAAGCGCTTGGCCGAGGTAGATCGTGCCCTTCGGGTTCAGGATCGCCTGCCGGCGGGCCACCTGGCCGACGAGTCGCTCACCGCTGCTCGGTGAACGCGACCACCGACGGCGTCGTGCGCGACCCTTCGGCGTTGGGGATCACCGTCGGCTGGCCGCCCTCGACGGCGGCGATCACCGAGTTCGTCGTGCCCAGATCGATGCCGACTGCCTTGGCCATCAATCCTCCTCGGGGTTCGTTCTCTCGAGCCGGGCCACGAGCGGGAGCAACCGCCGGTCGCTGTCGCGCAGGAGGTCCGTCAGGCAAGCGACGATCGGCGTCGTGGCCGGCGGGGCGACGACCGACTCGTAGAAGCCGTCGAGCCGTTCGAGCAGTTCCTCCGTACGGCGGTGGTGCTCGGCGACCCCACCGGCGAAGGGCTCGGTGACGGGCGAGCCGATCATGGGACCACCGTCGCACCAGGCCACCACGGGGGGACCACGCGGTCGTGTGGTCCCCCGGCACCGGCGCTGTGTGATCGTGACGACCGACGCACCCCGTACGCGATCGTCAACCCTCAGGAGTCGGCGACGTGAACCCCTTCGACCTCATCTGGATCTTTTCATCGTCTCCAGCCTCCAACCGGCGATGCAGCAGCGGTTGTTGGCCTACCAGCGGGCCCAGGCGCTGCAGGCCCTGCAGAAGCGGAACGGCTCGAGAGCCCTGACCCTCATCCACCGCCGTGAGGGCTTCGCCTTCCTCGGCATCCCCTTCGGCGGGTTCATCGACATCGACGACTCCGAGGCGGTCATCCGCGCTCGTCGAGATGACCCCGCCTGACGTCCCGCTCGACCTGGTCCTGCACACGCCCGGCGGCCTGGTCCTGGCGGCCGAGCAAATCGCATCCGCTCTCGTCGCCCATCGGGCGCCCGTCACGGTGTACGTCCCTCACTACGCCATGAGCGGGGGAACCCTGATCGCCCTGGCCGCCGACGAGATCGTCATGGCACCGTCCGCCGTCCTCGGCCCCGTCGATCCCCAGATCGGCGACATGCCGGCGGCGTCGATCCTCGCCGCGGTGGCGAAGAAGGACGTCAACGAGACCGACGACAAGACCCTGATCCTCGCCGACGTCGCCGGCAAGGCGCAGATCCAGGTCGGCGCCTTCGTCGCCCGCCTGCTTCGCCGCCGGATGCCCGACGACCGCGCCGACGAGGTGGCCCACGCCCTCTCGGAGGGACGCTGGACGCACGACTTCCCGATCAACGTGGAGCTCGCCCGGACCTTCGATCTCCCGGTGTCGACGGACCTGCCGGTCGAGGTACGGCGGCTCATGGCGCTCTACCCGCAACCACGCGGGCGGCGCCCGACGGTCGAGTACATCCCGACGCCCGAGGACCATCCGCACGCGGCTACAGCCCCGCCGCGGGCGCCCGGGTCTCGGCCGCAAGTGATTCCGGGGTCACAAGCGGTCGACGGGACGCCTGACGCCACCGGCTCTCGCCCCACCCCGAGGGCTCTCGCTCTCAGGTGTCCAGATCAGCGAGGAGGCTGAGCAGGTCGTCGGCGTGCTCCTCCTCGACCGCGAGGATGTCCTCCATCAGACGACGGGTCGTCGTGTCCTTGTCACCGAGCCAGCGGATGATCTCGCTGTAGCTCTCGATCGCGATCCGCTCGGCCACGAGGTCCTCGCGGATCATGTCCACGAGCGTGGTGCCCTCGACGTACTCGGCGTGGCTGCGGTCGGTGATGCCGACCGGGTTGAAGTTCGGCTCGCCCTGGAGCTGCGTGATCCGCAGCGCGATCTGGTCAGCGTGCCCCATCTCCTCGTTGGCGTGCTGCAGGAACTCTGCGGCGACCGGACCGGCGTTCAGGCCTTCGGCCATGTAGTAGTGGCGCTTGTAGCGGAGCACGCACACGATCTCCGTCGCGAGCGCCTCGTTGAGCACCTCGACCACGCGGTCCCGGTCAGCGCCGTAGGACGACGTGATTGGACCCTGTTCGATCTTCTCCCGAGCTCGTTCGCGGAGCGTCTTGATGTCGGTCAGGAAGTCCGGCACGGCGCCAACGGTACCCGTCGAGCGACTTGCCGGATCGCTTGAAGCGATGCAGCGGCCACGGGGCGCCCGCGCCGGCGCACAATGAGGTATTGCGATTCGAGAGCGATCTGGCAAAGGTCACCTTGTTTGCCGGCCCGTCGCCGCCACGTCGCGCCCGGCGTGTATGCCACCACCGGCAGGTCACGGTCCAAGCCGAGTGATCGGCCACGTAGGCGGTCACACCGCCTCCCGCGTCTCACATCCGGCCAAGCACACTTCTAACTCGGTCGCGCCGTCGTGGCGCGAGACCGTCGACGACCGAGTCAGCAATGACTGCGGCGAGGTTCCCCGCGGTCAGCCCTCCGTGACCCCGACGGTACGACGACGATCTGCCTCAGCGTCAGAAGGTTGTCGTCGCAGAAGCGCAGGTCAGCGTGCGCCTACGTGCCCAGGAGTGGTCGCTTTCCCCCGACCACCCCGACGCCTCTTGATGGATGCCAGAAGATGAGGCGACGCTGCTGACCAGCACTTCCGTCGTGTGAGGTGAGCGCGCTCGGAGGGACTCGAACCCCCAACCTTCTGATCCGTAGTCAGATGCTCTCTCCAATTGAGCTACGAGCGCAGGAGAGAGGGAGACGTTAGCGGTCGGCGCGGAGGGCTCCCAAGCGACCCCTCCGGCAACGCCGCAGCACCACGTCGGCGGCGTCGGGCCAGTCGCGTCCGGTCAGCCGAACGCGAACGTGATCCCGGTCAGCGCCTCTGAGGCCCTCCACAGCCGGGCGCCGGAGGCCGGGTCGGTGGCCGCCTTCGTGCGCCCGACCCGCTGCGGGTGACCTCGTTGCTCGAACAGCCCGTCGGGCCCCCAGTAGTCGTCGGGACGGACGTCGGGCATCGTCGCCGCGTAGAGCTGTGGCAATGCGCCTTGCGCGTCGGATTGGCCGAAGACCCGGTCGGAGACGTCGGACATCCTTTCCATGAGCTTGCTCCCTGCCATCTCGGGGCCGGCGGCAGAGAGGTGCGTCGAGGCGTAGCCGGGGTGAGCGGCGGAGACGGTGAGCGCGGTGCCAGCGGCCGTCGACCGCCGCTGCAGCTCCGCCGAGAACAACAGGTTGGCCAGCTTCGACTGCCCGTAGGCGAGCCACTTCGAGTACCGGCCCTTCTCCCAGTTGAGATCGTCCCACCGCATCTTCCCGAACCGGTGCGCCTGCGACGAGACGACCACGACCCGCGGCGCCTGCGCCCGCAGCAGGGCCGGGAGGAGGAGTGCCGTCAGGCTGAAGTGACCGAGGTGGTTCGTGCCGAACTGCATCTCGAAGCCCTGCGCCGTCCGGCGCAGTGGCAACGCCATCACGCCGGCGTTGTCCATCAGGACGTCCAGCTGCCCGACCCGCTCGTCGACCTCGGCCGCGCACAGCCGCACCGAATCGAGGTCGGCGAGGTCGAGCGCGACCACCTCGGGCGTCGCCCCCGTCGCCTTCGCCTTGACCGACTCGAGCGCGGCCGCCGCCTTCTCGGCGTTCCGGCAGGCCAGCAGCACCCGAGCCCCGGCGGCGGCCAGCGCTTCGGACGAACGCAACCCGAGCCCGCTGTTGGCGCCGGTGACGAGCACGGTGCGTGCCGTCTGGTCAGGGATGTCCGCGGTGGTCCAGTCACCCATCCGCCCATCCTGACCGAGTCAGGTCACGGCTTGCAGGTCCACGGTCCCCAGCCCGAACCGTCATAGAGGTGGCGGGCGAACCGGGCGTTGGCGTCGGCGTCGTACACGTCAGACCACGGCCGGCCGGTGACCGACTCGAAGCTCGAGCGGTGCAGGCTGTTGATCTGGAAGAGCCCGTGGTTGCCACCGCCGCTGCTCACCGCACCGGGATCCATGTTGGACTCGCACCGCGCGACGCTCACCGCGGCGTCGAACACGTCGGGGAACCAGTGGGCGATCGCCCGCTCGGCGGAGGAGGTGGGGGCGGGAGCCGGCTCGGGTGCCGGCGGTGCCGGCGCGGGCGCGGGCGCAGCGGCGGGGTTGCGGCCGTGCGCGCCCGGACCGTCGTGGTCGTGGTCGGTCCCGGCGGGTCCGTCGTGGTCGTGGGCTCGGCTGGTGTGGTGTTCGTGGTCGTCGTCGCCTGGGCGAGGCGCGCCGCATCGACGGCCGCGTCGAGGCCGGCGAGGTCGACGACCGTGGCGCGGCTGGCGGCTTGAGCCTGGACGCTGGCGGCCTCGGGCGCGCTGGCCGGTGCTGCCGTCGCCACTGCCCCGAAGGCGACGCCGCCGATGAGGGCGGCGCCGCATGCCAGCTTGCGTCCGGTCCGTTTCGCCACGCAGGGCCCTTCTCGAAGGGATCCGGCCCCTGCGCGCGCCGAAGCGGATGTCGGCGGGCGGGAAAGGCAGCAGGCGCACGGGTGCACACCCACCAGCGGGACGGTCCGAAGAACGGCGTCGCCGCAAGAGCGGGGGGCAGCGAAGCGGGACCGAACCCGACACGGGTCCTATGTCTCGTTGCGCAACACATTGACAACATCCGTAACGGAAATGCAACATCCGGGCTTGTGATGTTGGTCACATATGCTTGCTGGCGCGAGCAGCTGCCCCGGTCAGGGCAGCTGCCGCCTCGGGCGGAGAGGGCGGGATTCGAACCCGCGGTGGGCTCAACGCCCACACCTCATTAGCAGTGAGGCCCGATCGACCAGGCTCCGGCACCTCTCCGTGGAACACTTAAGCCCGGCTACGAGGTCACCGGCGGAGGCGTCACCCGCGTCGGCGTCGACTCCTCGTCCTACCGGCATGGCAGCGGGCGCAGGCGGTCTGTTCCTCTCGCTGCAGTACCCGGTCGAGGTGCCGACGAGCCCGAGCCGTCCGGCGCCACCGCTCCCGGCGACGATCACTCGCATTCTGAGCGGCCGGGGACGGTTCGCCGGCCGCTCAGCGAGCCACTCAGTCGTCGGTGCGGATGATCCCGTTGCCCTCGACCCCGACGCCCGTCGCCCCGCCCGTGACGGCAGTGACCCGGAGGACATAGGTCTCGTCGGGCTCCACCCGACGGTCGCCGAGGATGGTCACGTTCACGACCTTGGCCGTCTGGCCGGGGGAGAACGTGACGGTTGTCGTCAACGCCTGGTAGTCGGCCTGCGGGTTCGTGCTGCGGGCGGTGCCGTTGAACGTCTGGAGCGTCACGGCCACGGTGCGGCTGCTCGGGTTCGAGAGCCGCACGTTGAACGCCGCGGTTCGCGTGCCGCTGTGGCCCTCCAGCACGCCGGTGGCGACGACAGGGCTGACCGTGACGGCGGAGGTGTCCTCGTCGACGATCGTGCCGGTGGCGCGGTTGTCGGCGATGGTCGCGTTGACGGCCCCCGAGAGGTTCACGAAGAACGCCTCGTCGAGCTCGTCGATCACGTCCTCCGTCGTGGCGACGGTGATCGTCGCCGTGGTCGACCCGGCTGGGATGGCGGCGGTGCCGCTGACGGTCGGGTGATCGGCGGCCACGGTCGTGCTCCGAGTCGTCGTGTACGACACGCTCACCGGGCGCGAGCTCGGGGCGGAGAGCGAGACCGTGAAGGAGAGCGGATCGCCCTCGCTCGCCGACACGTCACCGATGGCCAGCGTCGGGGCGGCGTCGTCGTCAGTGATCGTGACGACCGTGCGCGTGTCGGCGCCGAGGACGGCGTTGCCCGACACGTCGACGAGGTCGACGGCGACGCGCTCGTTGAGCTCGTCGAGCGCGTCGCCGCGGATCTCGACGGGCAACGTCACGCTTGTGTCACCCGCGGCGATCGCCGCCGTGCCGCCACCGGCCGTGTAGTCCGCCCCGGCGGTCGCGGTCAGCGGCGTGAGCGCCCACGTCAGCTCGGCTGCCGACGGTGCCGGGCGGTCGAACAGCAGCGTGACCGGCGCCAGGGTCGTCGTGCCGGTGCCGCCCTCGACGACGCTGCGGTCTGCCGGTGCGGTGATCGTCACGGGTGGCGTGTCGTCGTCGTGGATCGTGGCCGTGGCGTCGATGCCATTGGTCGTCGCCCCCACCGGGTCGCTGAGGGAGATGGTGAAGGTCTCGTCGGACTCCTCGTCGGCGTCGTCGACCACAGGGATCGCCTGCGGCACGAGGGTCTCACCGGCGGGGAACAGCAGCTCGCCGCCAGTGCCGTCGTAGTCGTCGCCCGCCATCGCGGTGTCGTCGGCGGTGCTCCACGTCACCGTGACGTCGGTCGCCGACGGCACGTCGAGCTCGGCGAAGAACGTGAGCTCGTCGTCGCCCTCCCCTGCGGACGGGTCGGGCAGGAGGGAGATCACCGGGTCGGAGGCTCCACCGTCGTCGTCGTCGACGATCGTGATCGTCGTCGAGGTGGTGTCGGCGACTGCGCCGAGGGCCGAAGTGACGGCGAAGCCGAGCGTCTCGACGTCCTCGGCGACCTCATCGGCGCGGGTGACGAAGCGCACGTCCCCGGTCTGCTCGCCGGGCGCGATGTACGCGGTGGCCACGTTCGACGCGAAGTCGTCGCCGAAGGCCGCGGTGTTGGCCGTGAAGGCCACCTCGGCGCGCACCCACTCGGACGAGGCTTCGTCGAGGACGACCTGCACCGTGTGCTCGGCGTACTCGCCTGTCTCCCATGGGTGGTGCGGATCGGGCACCGGGTCGCCTTCCTCGACGAAGGCGTCGAGGGCGACGACCGTCGGGAGGGGGTCCGGCGCCGACGTCGGCGCCAGGTCGACGATGGCGCCGCCCTGATCGGAGACGACGACGCGGTCCGCGGACTCGTCGACGTCGATGGCCGTCACGCCCAGCAGTCCGCCGATGACACCGACCTCCTCCATCGTCGAGGTGTCGACGACCGAGAGCTGGTGATCGCGGTTGCGCAGGAGGAGCCGCTGGCCACCGTCGTCGAGTGCCATGTCGGTCGGCGCACCGGCGTTGCCCCAGATCGCCGGCGGAAGGGTGTCGAGGAGCGTGCCCGTGGCGGCGTCGATCTTGAGGACACCTTGGCCGTAGGACGCGACGTAGAGCGTGCCGGACGCGTCGTCGTACTCAGTCGCCCATCCGTTCACGCCGGGCAGCGTGCGCTGCGTGGCGTAGCTCGGGCCGCTGAGCGCGAGCGACGACGTCCCGCCGGTCGAGACGAAGACCTCGGCGCCGCCGTCGCTGATAGCGACCCATTGCGGTTGCTGCGAGACGCTGACGTCGGCGACGATCGAGAGCGTCGGACCGTCGTAGACCTGCACCCGGTGCGGGCTGATCAGCGTGATGGCGAGGCGGCCGCTCACCTCGTCCACGTCCAAGCGCAGCGCCTGGCTCGGCAGCGAGATGGTCTGCACGATGCTGCTGGAGGCGAGGTCGATCGCGTGCAGCGAGTACGCGGGGTACTGCGACGTCACGACGTAGGCGCGGTCACGAGCGGTGTCGACCGCCATGGCCACCGCCGCGTACGGCAGGGTGAGGTCGTCGACGACCTCGTCGCCCTCGATTGTCACGAACGCGCTGCGTACCCCCGGGGGGTCGGGGACGTACTGCTGGTACGCATACACCCGCCCGTCGTCGGGATCGACCGCGATGTCGCCGGGTGCTGGCGACAACGTCATCCGGCCCGTCTCCACATCGGCTCCGCCCGCCGTCGGCGTCAACGCCACCGCCGCCGTGCCGACCACCAACGCCAGCGCGAGCGCGCCCGTCCGCCGTATCCGACCCGTTCCCGTCATCGCCCGCTCCTCCGTCTGCTGGTTTCGCCGCTTCCCACTTTGGCGACGTCGTTGCGCGGCGGGCATCCTGAAACCGTGCCAACGTTGTGCACGGAGCGCGAGGACGAGGTGGGGGCGTGACCGGGAGGAGGGCGGAGGTCGACGCGGTGTCGGCGGCGGTGCGCGCCCGCCGTCCGGTCGCGGTCCTCGGCGAGGCCGGGATCGGGAAGTCGTGGGTGGTCCAGCAGGCGCTGGCCGCGGTGCCGCACCAGGTCGGGCCGGCCCTGCCGTCGTTGCGGTGGATGCCCAACCTCGTGTTCGAGGCGGCCCTGCGGCGCCGGCTGGGCGACGCTCCCGTGGAGGAGGTCGCCGCCGCCTGCATCACCGCGCTGCGTGGCGAGGTCCTCGTGGTGGAGGACCTCCACTGGGCCCACGCCGACGCCTCTTCCGTGCTGGCTGTCGTGGCGGCCCGGCTCCCGGTCGTCGTCACCGCCCGCCCTGGCGAGCTCGACGAGCCGGCGCGCCGCGCTCGTCGACGCCTTCGACGCGGTGGCCGTGGAGCCGCTCGCGCCCGCCGACGCCGCGCCGGCTGGCGCGGAAGCTCCACCCCGGCCTGTCGGCCGCCGATCGCGACGAGCTGGTCCGCTTCGCCGGTGGCATCCCGCTGCTCCTCGAGACGCTCGTGGCGGGCGGCGGACTCTCGCCCACGCTGGAACGGGCGCTGGCGGTCCGCCTCGCCGCGCTCCCTGCGGCCGACCTCGGCGCCGTCAGTCGGCTCGCGATCCTCGGCCGGCCGGTGCCCGCCGACCTCGTCGGCCTCGATCTGGGCAGCCCGGCGCTCGGCGACCTCGTGCGCCGCCGACGCCGACGACCTGCTCAGCTTCCGCCACCCCCTGCTCGCCGAGGTCGTCCTGCGCCTCCTCGACGACCCGGCCGGCGTGCACCGCGACGTCGCATCCCGCCTCGGTGACGCCGACGCCGCCGCCCACCACCTCGCCGGCGGCGAGCCCGTGCGGCGCACGACCGAGCGCTGGCCGCGGCCACGTCCGCGGCCGTGGCGTCCGCCGAGGCGGGCTTGCTCCTCCTCGCCGCCCGGGCCGGGGACGCCGCCGGCGAGCACGACGACGCCATGTGGGCACGGGCCGCCAGCCGGCTCACCGACACGGGCCGCTGGTCGGATGCCGTCGACGCCGCCGACCGGATCGCCGACGCCAGCCCGCAGCGGGCCGAGGCGCTCCTGCACCGTGGACGGGCGCGGTGGCTCGCCGGTGATGCCGATGGGGGCCGCGCCGACCTCGAGGAGGCGGCATCGCGGGCGAGCTCCCTCGCGCGCCGAGCTCGTCGCCCGGGTCGTCGTCGAGCACGCCTACCAGGCGGTGCGCGCACGTGCCGGGGGCGATGGGCCTCGCCCACGAGGCCGTCCGGCGGGCCGAGGCCTGCGGCGCGGAGGTGCTGCGCGCGCGGGTGACGCTCGGCGCCGCGCTCCTCTACGAGGGCCGCCTCGGTTGGGACGTGCTCTGCCGGGAGGTCCTCGACGACGCCGCCGCCGTCGGTGACGTCGGGATCGCGTGCAACGTCGCGTTCCACCTCGTCTCCGGCCTCGGCTTCATGGGGCGGCTCGACGACGCCATCGAGCTCGGCACGGAGATGCTGGCCACCTCGTCGCAAGCCGGCCTCGAGAGCTGGCACACCCACTTCGCCGCCGCGGGCGCGTTCCACCGAGCGTTGAGCGGTACCGACCGCGACTGGGTACTGCGCCACGCCCCCGAGCTCCTCGAGCGATGGCCGGCTTTCCGCAACCGGAGCCAGATCGCGGTGGCGCTCGCGGTCGTCCACCTCGACGGGGACCGGCTCGGCGAGGCCGAGGCCGTCGTCGAGCAGCTGGGACAGTTCGCCGCCAGCGACGAGGAGCGGGCCTTCGCGGCGTGGTCAGCCGCCGAGACCGCCTGGCAACGCCGCGACGGCGCCGCGGTGCGCGATCAGGTGCTCGCGTCCCGAGCCTGCGGTGAGGCGTACTTCGGGCTGCGATCCGTCGTCGAGGTGATCGGCGCCCACGCCGCGGTCGAGTCCGGCGACCGGATCGACGTCGACCTCGCCACCTCGAACATGCCGGTCCTGTGGCCCCTCATTCACGAGGTCGAGGGCCTGTCCCGGTGGGAGGACGGCGACGTCACCGGGGCCGTGCGCGAGCTCGACCTCGCCGCCGACCGCTGGCGCAGCGTCCGGATGCGTCGGTGGGCTGTCCGCGCCGCGCTCGCCGCCGCCGAGCTGGCCCAGCGGTCGGGACGCCGCGACCGAGCGGCGCGACGAGCGGCAGCGATCGAGGAGGCGCGGGCGGCCGGGCTGCACGGACTCCTCACGCGGGTGCGGCGCGCCCGCCGCCGGGCTGACGCGGAGGGAGGACGAGGTCCTGCGACTCACCGCCGAGGGGCTCGGATCGAAGGCGATCGCCGACCGCCTCGGGGTGTCGCCGCGGACGGTCGACGACCACGCCGAGTCCGCCTGCCGCAAGCTCGGCGCTCGCACCCGCCGCGAGGCGGCGGTCCTCGTGGCGGGCGCGCAGCCGTGACCGGCCGTCCCCTCGTCGTCCTCGTCGACGACGATCCCGAGCGCCGCGCGCACGACCTCGTCCCGGGCCGGTCGGTCGTCGCTGGGCTGGCGGTGCCGTCGGAGCCCTACGACCTGCGTGGCGACGCCGTCCGGGCGGCCACCATCCGCTCGGCGGCAGACATCAACGACGCCCTCGGCGCGGTCGTGCGGGGCGCGTCCCTGGTCCTCGCGGTCGACGGCGTCGATCGGGGTGCCTTCGTCGACGAGCTCCGCCGAGTCGCCGACGTCGAGGTCGTGGCCTCGCCGGCTCCACGGGTGGCTGCGCTGCTCGACGAGGACCGGGCGCTGCTCATGGCGCTCGCGAGCGGGACGTCGGTGTCGGACGCAGCCCGTCACCTCGGCCTGTCGCTCCGCACGGCCCATCGGCGTCTGGCGCGAGCCCGCGCTGCCCTCGACGCCGCGACGACGACCGAGGCGGTGCTCGCCGTCTCCCGGCTCGACCACCGCTGACGGGCGACGGGCGGCCGCAATTTCGTCCGAACGGTCAGCTCCGCGCATTCGCGAGCTGATCATTAGCAGTGAGGCCCGATCGACCAGACTCCGGCACCTCTCCGAGGAAGGGGCCAGGCTAACCGCGGTCGTGTGGGACGATCGAGGGTGGAGCGGTGGCCGAGTGGACGAAGGCACCGGCCTTGAAAGCCGTCGACCCGCAAGGGTCCGTGGGTTCGAATCCCACCCGCTCCGCTCGTGGACGAGACGACCCTCCGACAACTGCTCGACGCCGTCACGCCGGCGACGTCACGCCCGACGACGCCGTCGACCGCCTGCGGCGCCTGCCCTGGGCCGACCTCGGCTTCGCCCGGGTCGACCACCACCGGGCGCTGCGCCAGGGCATGGCCGAGGTCGTCTACGGACCGGGCAAGGACGCCGGCGCACGTCGCCGCCATCGTCGGCGAGCTGCTCGACGGCGGCGACGGCGCCGGTGCTCGTGACCCGCGCCGACGACGCCCAGGCCGGCGGCCGCGCTCGACGCCCACCCCGGCGGCGCCCGGCACGGCTCCACGATCGTGTGGCGACCGGCGGCGCCGCGACCCGAGCGGGTCGTGCTCGCCTGCGCCGGCACCGCCGACCTGCCCGTCGCCGACGAGTGCGCCGCCGTGCTGCTCGCCCACGGCGTCGACGCCGTGCGGCTCACCGACGTCGGCGTCGCCGGCGTGCACCGGCTCCTCGCCCACGGCGACGACCTGGCCGCCGCCGATGCCGTGGTCGTCGTCGCCGGGATGGAGGGTGCGCTCGCCTCCATCGTCGGTGGCCTCACCCCGGCACCGGTCGTGGCCGTGCCGACGAGCGTCGGGTACGGCAGCTCGCTTGGCGGGTGTGACCGCGCTGCTCGCCATGCTCGCCTCGTGCGCCGCCGGCATCACCGTCGTCGGCATCGACAACGGCTACGGCGCCGCCTGCGCCGTGCTCCGGCTCCTCAAGTGACACCTGGCGGGTCGACCGCGTGGGTCCACTGCTTCTCCGGCGTGGCCGGCGACATGCTGCTCGGGGCCCTGCTCGACGCCGGGGCCGACCTCGACGAGGTGCGGGCGATCCTCGGTCGCCTTCCCGTCGACGGCTGGGCACTCGACGCCGAGCCGGTGCTGCGGGGCGGCATCGCCGCCACCCGCGCCGTCGTCGACGCACCGGAGGATCCCACCACCACCGGACCTGGGGGTCGATCCGCGCGCTCCTCGCCGAGGCCGGGCTGCCGCCGCCGGGTGCACGACCGAGCCCACGCCGCCTTCGCCGCCCTCGCCGAGGTCGAGGGCGCGCTCCACCGCACGCCGGCCGACGACGTCCACTTCCACGAGGTCGGGGCCCTCGACGCCATCGTCGACATCGTCGGGACCTGCGCCGCCCTCGAGGTGCTCGGCATCGACGAGGTGGTGTGCTCGCCCGTCGCCACCGGCCACGGCAGCGTCACCGCGGCCCACGGGGAGCTCCCGGTGCCGGCGCCCGCCGTCGCCCGGCTGCTCGTCGGGCTGCCCGTCGTCGGCGTCGACGTGGCGATGGAGCTGGCGACGCCGACCGGCGTCGCCCTCGTGCGCACCCTCGCTTCCGCCTTCGGGCCTGCTTCCGGCGATGACGGTGTCGGCGACGGGCTTCGGCGCCGGCGGCCGGGACCTCGAGGGCCGCCCGAACGTCGTGCAGGTCGTGGTCGGTTCGGCCCGCGCCGCCGAGGCCACGCCGGGCCAGCCCGTCGTGCTGCTCGAGGCGAACGTCGACGACGCCACCGGCGAGGTCCTCGCCCATGCCGTCGGGCGGCTCCTCGATGCCGGCGCCCACGACGCCTGGATCACGCCGATCGTCATGAAGAAGGGCCGGCCCGCCCACACGGTGGCCGCCCTCGTCGACCCGGTCGACGCCGGCCGGATCGCCGCGCGTCCTGACCGCCGAGACGGGCTCGCTCGGCGTCCGGGGCGTCGCGACTCGACAAGTGGCCGGCGGCGCGCACCGTCGAGACCGTCGACGTCGATGGCCAGGCGATCCGGGTGAAGGTCACGTCCGGATCGGATCAAGGTGGAGTTCGACGACGCTGCCGCGGCCGCGGCGTCCCTCGGGCTGCCGGTGCGCGAGGTCCTCGCCCGCGCCGAGGCTGCCGCGCAGCTGCGGCGCGCCCACGCTGACCGGGCAGCGGAGCTCGCGCGCGACGTACGACCGGTCGACGCCGCCTACCGATCGGTGCTTCTGGACTGGTTCGGTCAGAACTGACCTTCGACGTGTCCACGTCGATCTTCAGCGCACATTCGCAGCTCGGCGAGGAGGTGCTCGACGGCGGGCATGGCGGTGCCGGCCTCGGCGGCCGCGCGGAGGGGGGCGGCGTAGATGGCGTCGAGCTCGAGGGGGCGGCCGGCCGCCAGGTCGACCGCCATCGACGCCCGGTACGGCACCATCGCCTCGGTCTTCGCCACCATGTCGTCGACGTCGGCCTCGGTCAACGCTGCGCCGCATGCCGCGCCGCCCGCCACCACCTCCCGCATCAGCGCCTCGACACGAGCCCGCCCCGCCGGGTCGGCCAGCAAGCGCGTCGGTGCCCACCTCGAGAAGCGCCGTCAGCCCGTTGAACGGGATGTTCCAGAGCAGCTTGCGCCACCGGGCCGTCGTCAGGTCGGCCGTCGCCTCGGCGACCGAGCCCGACCCGACCAGGTCGTCGGCGACAGCTTCGGCGGCGGCGAGGCCGCCCCGGTACGGCGCGACGGTCACGGCGCCGTAGTCGGCGTGGACGACGTGGCCGGGTCCCGGCTTGGCGGAGCAGACGAAGCAGAGCCCCCCGACCACGGCGGCGGCGCCCGGCGCGGCGACGTCGGCGGCGGCCTCGACGCCGAGGCCGTTCTGGAACACCGCCACGATCGTGGACGGCCCGACCACCGGCCCGAGCAGGTCGGCGAGGGCGCCGTTGGCCGTGGTCTTGACCGCGACGACCACGACGTCGGCGACACCGAGGTCGGCCGGGTCGGCGCTGGCGGCGAAGGAACCGCCCGGCAGCAGCACGTCGCCGTCGACCGAGTCGACGCGCAGCCCCTCGCGGCGGAGCACGTCCACGTCGGAGCGGGCGACGAACCCCACCTCGTGGCCGGCCGCGGCGAGCCGGGCGCCGTAGAGGCCGCCCACGGCCCCGCAGCCCAGCACCACGTACCGACGGGCGGACATCCCTCCTAGCCTGCCGCGTGTGCCCGACGCCGACCGCCTCTACTTCCGCCAGCTCCTCGCCGGCCGTGACATCGCGGCGAGCGACCCCGTCGCCCGCCAGATGGTCAACTTCGTCTACCTGATCGGCGACCGCGAAACGGGCGAGGCCGTCGCCGTCGACCCTGCCTACGACATCAGGGGCCTGCTCGCCGCGCTCGACGCCGACGGGATGAAGCTCACCGGCGCCCTGGCGACGCACTACCACCCCGATCACGTCGGGGGCTCGATGGGCGGCTACACGATCTCGGGGGTCCGCGAGCTGCTGGCCCTGCATCCCGTGCCGATCCACGTGCAGCGGGACGAGGCGCCCTGGGTGCAGCGGGTCACGGGCGCCGAGGCGTCGGAACTGGTGCTGCACGACTCGGGCGACACCGTCCTCGTCGGCGACATCGCCATCGAGCTCATCCACACCCCCGGCCACACACCGGGCAGCCAGTGCTTCTACGTCGACGACCGCCTCGTCGCCGGCGACACGCTCTTCCTCCAGGGCTGTGGCCGCACCGACCTCCCGGGCGGCGACCCCGAGGCCCTCTACGAATCCCTCACCCAGAAGCTGGCGAAGGTCCCCGACAGCGCCACGCTGTTCCCTGGCCACCTCTACAGCCCCGAGCCCTCGGCCTCGATGGCCGAGACCCGAGCGACCAACTACGTCTTCCGGCCCAAGTCCCTCGACCAGTGGCTGGCGATGTTCGGGAGCTGAGCGGGGCACCTCGCCGATCCGCCGCACGGCGCGACCTGCTGCACTAGGTTGCCCGCCTTATGGCGCTGGCCTGTCCGAGCTGTGGGGCGGAGAACCCGGACGAGGCCCGGTTCTGCCGCGAATGCGGGAACATGTTCTCCTCGGCCCCCGCGGCCGCAGGCGCCGAGCCACCGCCAGGAGGCCCACCGCCGCCGCCGCCGACCGAGCCCGTCGCTCCGGTGCCGCCCACCGAGGCCATCCCCGGGACACCGGCCGCCGAGGGCTATCCGGCTGGCCCGCCGGTCGGAGGCGCGCCTCCTCCCCCGCCGCCTCCGCCTCCGCCGGGCGCCTTCCCGCCGGGCGCGCCCGGCGGTCCCCCGCCGGAGAAGAAGAAGCGAAACCGCGCTCCGCTCTTCATCGTGCTCGCCCTTCTCGTCGTCGGCGGCATCGTCGCGGCCTTCCTGCTGCTGGGCGGCGACGACGACGAGACGATCGACTCGGCCTTCTGCGACGGCCTGTTCACCCTCTCCGAGCAGATCGCCTCGGGCGACGATCTCGACGAGCAGGCGGAAACGGTCGAGGCGCTCGCCGACGCCGCCAACGGCAGCGACCAGGAGGACGCCGTCGACGAGGTCGCCGACGCCTACGCCGACGAAGACAACGATCAGGCCGACCTCGCTGAGGTCGTGCAGGACGAGCTCGGCGGGTTCGCGGAGGAGTGCGAGCTCGACACCGACGAATTCGCCGTCGCTCCGACCACGACAGCGCCACCGGACACCACGACGACGACGACCGAGGGTGAGACGACGACGACGACCTCCGCCGACGGGACGACGACGACGGTCGTCCTCGGCACCGGCGACGTGCAGGTGACCCTGGAGTGGGACTCCGACGCCGACCTCGACCTCGCCGTGACCGACCCCACCGGCGATGAGGTCTCGTTCAGCAACTCCGGCCCGACGGCCACCGGCGGCGAGCTCGACGTCGACTCCAACGTGGGCTGCGACGGCGAGGGCTCGGTGGAGAACATCTTCTGGCCGCCGGGCCAGGCGCCGGCCGGTCAGTACACCGCCTCGGTGACCGGTTTCACGACCGACAGCTGCGAGCAGGGCGCTCAGAGCGGCGACTTCGTGCTCACGATCCGGGTCGCCGGTCAGCCCGACGAGGTGCAATCGGGCTCGGTCAGCGAGAACCAGACGCTCACGTTCCCGTTCACCGTCGGCTGACCAGAAATTTTTCGAGAAATCAGGTTTGACCCTCGACGGCAGGGGGCACCGGGGGCTTCCGCCCACCCATACGACCGGCCCCCGCCTCTCCCGCCCGGCGGGGGTCGGTCACGTTTTGGGCTCGGATCGTCAGCTCCGCAGCAGGGTCGCCAGCGCCCACAGCGCCGCCAGCAGGCCGACGACCGCCATGACGGCCGTCCGCGCCACCGGTGCCCTCGCCAGCTCGCCCTCGGGGTGCTCGTCTCGGTTCCGGGTCAGGGCGAGGACGTTGCCCACGAACAGCGCCCCGCCCATGGCCAGGAGCAGCCAGGCGAGGAGGTCATCGCCGAGGAAAGGGGTGGTCCCGGCATCCTGGGCGAGGAGCACGGCGGCGCAGGCTAGCCCTCGGAAAAAAGTCCGCGAAACCGCTCAAGCTCGGGCTTCGGACTGCCGTTACCCACTGTCGACTGACTGGCTTCGCCCCCAGGAGGTCACGCAATCGGGGCGGCGCGGAGGTCCACTCCCTCCAAACGCATCGCCACCGGCCCCCGGGCTGGTAGTCGTGTGGCCATCGGGCCGCCCTGTAGTTCCAGGTTCCACCGCCCCCACTCGCCCTGGGGGCGGTGGCGCGACAGGGCCCGGTTCGAGCGGTGCTCAACCCGTGACCAGGTCGCCGAGCTCCCCGGGCCGGAGATCGGCGGGCAGGACCTCGGGCCGGATCTCGACGGCCACCAGCACGTCGGACGCCTCCGCCCGATGCAGCTCGAAGCGCGACGGCGCCCCGGTCGCCTCGTCGAAGCAGAAGACGGCGCGCTCGCCGTAGGGCGGTGCCAGCACCTCCTGCACGAGGGTGAGCGTGAAACATCCGGGATCCGGGCCCGCGGTGACGTCGTAGGCGGCCGACGGGCCGGAGACCAGGCTCGCCAGGTCGGCGACCTCGTCGTCGACCTCCTCGTCCCACGGCCGGGCCTCGCTGCTCTCGATGCAGCGGCTGGCGCCGCTCGGCTCCGTCGCGCAGCGCACGACCCGGCCGTCGAGGCGCCCCGACGCCGCGCCGGCGCCGACGAGGAGCCGATCGTCCGGCGGCCGCTGCGCCAACCGCTGGTCGTAGCTGAACGAACGGCCGTCGGGGAACGTCCGGGTGAGGGTGCGCTCGACGGTGAACGTGGCCAGCCGGCTCCTCCGGTACGCCGCCAGGAGGGCCTCGGCGGGCGGCGGCCCGTCGCCGGCGTCGTCGTCACCGACCCGGCTCCCGAGAACCACCAGGTCGGCGGCCAGCACGAACAGCGCGGCGACGAGCAACAGCGGCCGACGACGGGGACCCACGACCGCGCGAAGCTAGGAGACATGGGGTTCCACCACGTCGCGTTCGCCGCTCGGGACCTGCGAGCGACCCACCGCTTCTACACCGAGGCGTGCGGCTTCGAGCTGATCAAGGCCGTCGTCGCCCCGACCGACGCCCCCGGCGGCTGGGCGAAGCACGTCTTCTACGGCACCGGCGGCAACGGGCTCATCGCCTTCTGGGACCTGCACGACGACCGGATGACCGGCAAGGACACCGCCATCTCGACCGGGCTCGGGTTCGAGCCGTGGGTGAACCACGTGGCCTTCGCGGCCAGCGACGTGGCCGACCTCGAGGCCCGGCGCGACCGCTGGCTGGCCCACGGCCACGATGCCATGCAGATCGACCACGGCTTCTGCCAGAGCGCCTACACGATGGACCCGAACGGGATCCTGGTCGAGTTCTGCGTCGACACCAGGCCCTACACCGACGCCGACAAGGAGCACGCCCTGACCATGCTCCTCGCCGAGTCACCCGAGCTCGAAGCCCCGCCGGTGCCGTCGTTCTTCCGCGCCAGCGAGCACCGCCCCACCCCTGCCCCGGCCTGATCTCGAGCTCGAGCTCCCGAAGGCGACCATCACACCTCGAACGCCGTGCGGGCGCCGATCTCGACGACGGGCTCGTCGCGGTCGTCGAGCTCGAGCCGGAGCGCACGGCTGAGCGTGGCGTGGAGCTCGTACAGCATGGTCACGTACATCAAGGCGAGGATCTGGCGGTCGTCGAGCTCGGCGTGCAGCGCCGCCATGACGGCATCGGGCACCCTGCCGCCGTCGAGCACGAGGGCGTCGGCGAGCGCCAGCACGGCGCGCTCGAGGGGCGACCAGCAGTCGGCGACCGACCACGCCGGGATCGCCTCGATCTGCTCCTCGGTGAACCCGATGCCTCGCATGACCTTGCAGTGCTGGGAGAAGACGAAGGTCGACCCGTGGGCCCAGCCCGCACGGCACTGGCCGAGCTCACGCAGGCGCGGATCGAGGTAGGCCTCCGTCGAGCGATAGAGCACGAACCCGGCGACGCAGTGGTCGAAGACGGCGGGATCGTTGGCGAAGACGGTCCACCAGTCCCCCGGTGTTCCGGTGGCCGTTCCCGGTTCGGCGACCGGGTCGCGGTCGGGTCCGAAGAGGAGGTCGTAGAGCGGCAGCACCGAGGGCGCAGCCTCGCTCCGCGGGATCTGTCGTAGTCGGGGCACCATCTGACCGTAGGACGCGTCGCTACTGTCCGTCGCCGTGCCTCGTCGCCGCCAGATCGCTCTCGCCCTCGTCTCGATGACGCTCGCCCTCGTCGCCTGCGGTGACGACAGCGGCGACGCCACCGCGCCCGGCTCGTCGGCGCCGACGACGGAGGCCCCGACGACGACGGCGGCGGTCACGACAACGGCCGCACCAGAGCCGCTCGACATCCTCGTCACCGACGACGACGGCATCGCCGCCGCCGGGCTCGACGTGCTCGTCCAGGCCTTGCAGACCCTGCCCGACGTGGAGGTGACGATCGTGGCGCCGGCCACCGACCAGAGCGGCACGTCGGACACGACGACGGACGGCGCCGTCGCGTACGCCGACGCCACGACGGCCAGCGGGATCCCGGGCACGGCGGTCGAGGGCTATCCCGCCGACACGATCGCGGTCGCCCTCGACGAGCTCGACCTCGATCCCGACCTCGTCGTGTCGGGCATCAACCGGGGCCAGAACATCGGGCCGTTCGTCCCGGTCTCGGGGACGGTCGGCGCCGCCCGCACGGCGGTGCGACGCGGCATCCCCGCCGTCGCCGCCAGCGCCGGCAACGACAACGCCACCGCCGACTACGACGGCGCCGCCGAGCTGGTGCTCGACTGGATCGGCGACCACCGCGAGGAGCTCGTGGCCGGTACGGCGCCGGCGGACGCGGTCGTGAACTTCAACGTGCCGACGTGCACGGCCGGCACGCCCCGTGCGCTGCTCGAGGTACCGGTGGCGGCCGCCATCCCCGCAGGCGTCGACGTGTACAACAGCGACTGCTCCATCGTCCCGGCGACCACCCCGGCCGACGACGTCACCGCCATCGCCGCCGGCCACGCGACGGTGAGCGAGGTGCCGCCCGACCTCTGAGCCCCCGATCAGGCGTCGGGCAGCGGGCCGAAGAAGCCGGTGATGCGCCGCAGGCGGCCGTCCTCGGCCAGCTCGGCCACGTCGAGGCCGGCGACGGTGATCGACCCGTCGGGGCCGGCGAGCTCCCAGCTGAAGCGGGCCTGGTCGTGGTGCAGGTCGACGGCGCTCGTGCGGGCGAAGCGATGGCCGGGGTAGTGGTCGTGCACGGTCTCGACCATCGTCGAGAGCCCGTCGTGGCCGTCGGCCTCGAGGAGCGGATCGAGGTAGCGGGCGTCGGCCGTCCAGGCCGTCTCGATGAGACCGGCGCGAGCGGCGGCGTCCTCCTCGTTCCACATGGCGATGTAGGTGTCGACGATCCTGGTGGTGTCGGTGGTGGTGGTTTCCATGGTGATCACCTTCGGCCGACCGACCGTCGCGGGACGATTACCTGACAGGTAGGCGAAGGCCGGCGACGGCGCCGGTACGGTGCGCGCCATGACCGCGGTGATGACTCCGGCCCGGGTCGGCGACCTGCTCCGTGACTGGAGGCAGCGGCGCCGGCGCAGCCAGCTCGACCTCGCCGCCGAGGCCGAGGTGTCGGCCCGGCACCTCAGCTTCGTCGAGACCGGCCGGTCGACGCCCGAGCCGGGAGCTGCTCCTGCACCTGGCCGAGCACCTCGATGTCCCGCTGCGGGATCGCAACACCCTGCTGCTGGCCGCCGGGTACGCGCCCGTGCACACCGCGCACGCCGATCGACGCTCCCGAGATGGCACCGGTGCGCAACGCGCTCGATGCCATCCTCGCCGGTCACGAGCCGTACCCCGCGGTGATCGTCGACCATCGGTGGGACGTCGTCGCCGCCAACGCCGCCGCGCTCGCCGTCCTCGTCGACGGTGTCGCCCCCGCGCTGCTGGCCCCGCCGATGAACGCGCTTCGGGTCACGCTCCACCCCGACGGCCTGGCGCCGAGGATCGCCAACTTGGCGGAGTGGGCGACGCACCTCGTCGACCGCCTCCAGCGGCAGGCGACGGCGTCGGGCGACGCCGCCCTGGCGGCACTGCTGGACGAGCTGCGCAGCTACCCGGGCGTCGCCGGAAGCCACGGCGAGGAGGACACCGCCGGGCGGCTCTTCGTGCCGCTGCGGCTGCGCCACGACCGGGTCGGCGAGCTGGCGCTGTTCAGCACGGTCGCCACCTTCGGCACCGCCCTCGACCTCACCGTCGCCGAGCTCGCCATCGAATCGTTCTTCCCCGCCGACGACGCCACCGCCAGGGCGCTGCGGGAGCTGGCCGGGTCCTAGACGCCCTTGGCCATGTTGGCGAACTTCGTGTAGTGGTCGAGCCAGGCGAGTCGGATCTTGCCCACGGGCCCGTTGCGGTGCTTGGAGACGATCACCTCGGCCGTGCCCCGGTCGTTCGACTCGTTGTTGTAGACCTCGTCTCGATACAGGAACAGCACGACGTCCGAGTCCTGCTCGAGGCTGCCCGATTCGCGCAGATCGGACAGCATCGGGCGCTTGTCGGCGCGCTGTTCGAGCTGATCGGTTCAGCTGGGCGAGGGCGACGACGGGCGTCTCGAGCTCGCGGGCGAGGATCTTCAGGCTCCGGCTGATCTCGGACACCTCGACCTGGCGGCTCTCGGCCGAGGACCGCCCGGTCATGAGCTGGACGTAGTCGATGACGACGAGGCCGAGATCGCCGAGCTTGCTGCGCAGCCGCCGCGCCTTGGCGCGGATGTCCATCACCGTGATGTTGGCGTTGTCGTCGATGTAGATCGGCGCCTCGGCCAGACGCCCGACGGCGTGGCTGAGCTTGCCCCAGTCGGCCTCGGTCAGCCGGCCGGTGCGGACGCGTGGTCGAGTCGACCCGCGCCTCGGCGCAGAGGATGCGCTGGCTCACCTCGAGCTGGCTCATCTCGAGGCTGAACACGAGCACCGGGCGATCGGACGTCGAGTGCCGCGTGGGTGGCGAGCCCGAGGGCGAAGCTCGTCTTGCCCATGGCGGGCCGGGCACCCACGACGACGAGGTTGGAGGGCTGGAGGCCGGCGAGGATCTCGTCGAGGTCGTCGTAGCCGGTGGGCAGGCCGGTGATCGACTCCTTGCGCTCGTACAGCGCCTCGAGGCGGTTCAGGTTGTCGTCGAGGAGGTCGCCGATCTTGGCCGTCGAGTCGGTGACCCGGCTGCTGGGCCACCTCGAACACGAGCGCCTCGGCGCGGTCGATCGTGGCCGGGACGTCGTCGGGCAGCGCCGTAGGCGTTCTCGGCGATCTCGCCGGCGACGCCGATGAGGCGGCGCAGGAGCGCGTGCTCCTCGACGATCCGGGCGTACTTGCCCGCGGTCGTCGTCGCCGGGGTGCCGGCCTGGAGGGTGACGAGGATGGCAGGGCCGCCGATGGCGTCGAGCAGCTCGCGCCGGCGCAGCGCGTCGGCGACGGTGACGGGATCGACGGAGTCACCCCGCGCGTAGAGCGCGTTGATGGCGTCGAAGATGTGGCCGTGGGCCGGCTTGTAGAAGTCGTCGCCCGACAGCCCGACCTCGGTCGCCGCCGCGATGGCGTCGCGCGACAGGAGCATGGCGCCGAGGAGCGACTCCTCGGCGTGGAGGTTGTGCGGTGGGACCCGGGTGGCCGGGGTGACGCCGCCGCGGACCCGAGCGGGGCGGCGGTGCGTCGTCGTCGATCTCGGCGAGGCTCATCGGAACACCCACGTTCTCCCGGACGCCCTGGGGGACGGAAGAGGCGTAACCCTGTGTTTTTCCTGTGTGCACCGGGTGGATGCCGAAGCGGCCGCCACCACGAACAGATGTTCGTAGTGTACCGCTACTGAGCCACGACGTCGATGGTGACGGGGAACTCGACCTCGGGGTGGAGGCGGGCGGGCACGAGGTACTCGCCGAGCGCCTTGATGGGCTCGTCGAGCCGGAGGGCCTTGCGATCGAGGTCGATGCCGGTCTGCGCCGCGACCGCGTCGGCTGATGTCGGCGGTCGTGACCGACCCGAAGAGGCGCCCCTCGGTCCCGGCCCGGACGGACACGGTGATCCGCGCCGGCACGAGCTTGCTGGCGATCGCCTCGGCGGCGGACCGGTCGTTGGCGTCGCGGACGTCGCGCGACCGCCGCATCGAGGCGGCCTGCGTGGCGGCTCCCGGGGTCGCCCGCATGGCGAGACCACGGGGCACGAGGAAGTTCCGGGCGTACCCGTCGGCGACGTCGCAGATGTCACCGCGCTTGCCGACGCCGGAGACGTCGGCGCGGAGGATGACCTTCATCACGCCTCCTCGGCGCCTGCGCCGACCTCGATGCCTTCGTCGGCACCGTCGTCGACGTCGACGTCGACGTCGAGGTCGAGATCGAGATCGGCGTCGACGGCGTCGTCGGCACCCGGCGGCGGGCCGGCCGGGCGCGGCGGCGGGCCGTCGGCGCGGCCGCGGTCGCCACGGTCGCCCTTGGACGTCCGCTGGGTCGTGACCCGGCTGGCGTAGGGCAGCAGGGCCATCTCGCGCGCGTTCTTGATGGCACGGGCGATCTCGCGCTGCTGCTGCGAGTCGTTGCCGGTCACTCGCCGGGCCCGGATCTTGGCCCGGTCGGACATGAAGCGGCGGAGCAGGTTGACGTCCTTGTAGTCGACGTAGTCGACACGATCGCTGACGAGGACGCTGACCTTCTTCTTGGACCGGCGGGCGTTGTCCTTGTTCTTCGTGCGGGGTGGCTTCTTGGCCATCAGAACGGCTCCTCGTCGTTCGCGTACGTGGGCGGCGGGGTCGGACCGGGATCCGCGAGCGCGACCGGCGCCGCCTCCGCCTCCGCCCTCGCCCTGCGTGCGCTCGGCCTTGGTGACCGTGGCGCTCGCCCACCGCAGCGACGGCCCGACCTCGTCGGCGATCACCTCGACGACCGAACGCTTCTCGCCGGGCTCGGCTCGTAGCTGCGCTGCTCGAGGCGGCCGTTGACGATGACGCGGTCGCCCTTGTGGATGCTGCCGGCGATGTTCTCGCCCATGTCGCCCCAGGCGACGACGTTGAAGAAGGAGACCTGCTCCTCCCACTCGCCGCTCTGGCGGTTCTGCCAGCGGCGGTTCACGGCGACGCCGAAGGTCGCCATGCCGCGGCCGGTGTTGGTGAAGCGGAGCTCGGGGTCGCGGGTGACGTTGCCCACGATCGTCACGGTGTTGTCGGCCATTCCAGGTCCTCCTCGCTACCCGGCCGTCGCCGGGGCCTGCTCCGCGGTGAGCCCACGGCGGGCGGCCTCGTCGTCGGGCAGGCGGATCAGCTTGTGGCGGACGACGTCGTCCGCGAGCCGGAACTGGCGCTCGAGATCGGCCAGGGCCTCGCCACCGAGGAACTCGATGACGACGTAGTAGCCGTCCTGCTTCTTGGCGATCTCGTAGGCGAAGCGGCGCTTGCCCCACCGGTCGGTGCGACGGACATCGCCGCCCTTGGCCTTGATCTGGTCGTGGACCCGGCGCACCGTGCCCTCGACGTTGTTCTCTTCGAGGTCACCATCGATGATGACCATCAGTTCGTACGCTCGCATGCGCGAGTGTCTCCTCCCTGTGGACCCGGCGTGGCCGGGGCCCCGCCGGCGGCGGAGCAGGGCCTCAGTTGGCCGGGCGATGGTAGCGGCCGAGCCGGTCGCCGCCGAATCGGCACGGTGCTTCGGTCGTCTCGCCGTCGGAATGTACGCAGGGGGTGTGTCCGGGTTCGGCGGCGCGGAGGCTCAGGACGCGCACGCGCGGCCGGGTGTCGACGACCACGACGCCGGGCTCGATCGCCAGGGCGTCGACCCCGCCGGCCTGGGCGGGGACCTCGACCGCCCAGCGGACGGACCCGCCCGCCGGGTAGGTCGGGCAGCCGTCGACGTCGGCGCACGGCGTCATGTCGGCCACCGAGATCAGCCCGCCGGCGTCGTCGAGGTAGGCGATCGAGATCGGCTGCGCCGTGTTCCGCATGTAGAAGCCGACGGGTGCAGCGCGTGTCGAAGCGGAACAGCATCCCGTCGTACCCGCCGAGTGTCGGGTCGGCGACCTCCATCAGGCCCCGGCTGCGCTGGGCGCTCGGTCTCGGCGAGGAGCAGGCACCACTCGACGACCTGCCCGTCGACGCTCCGCACCTGGATGACGACCTCGCCGAAGCCCGGGCAGCGCCGTCCGAGTCGAGGTCGTCGCCGGCCGGGCCGACGTGGGCACGTCGTCGGGGTCGGGGGTCGGAGATGGTGTCCTCCCGTCCGTCGAGGTCGGCGGTGGTCGCCGTCACCGGGCCCTGGGTCTCCCCCGGCGGCAGCAGCGCCGGATCGGCCGGCGTCGAGCCCCCTTCGCTGGCGCACGCGACGAACCCGGCGACGAGCACCACGCCGACGGCGCGGCGCAACCACGACACCGCCTTCGGCGACGGCTCGAGCAGTCCCGACACTCGTCGAGTCTCGCAGGACCGCCGCTTCGGTCAGGACCGGCGGTGATCATCGATGTGATCCCATCGAGAATCACCGCCCATTCGAGAAGGAGCTAGCCGCCGTAGAGGGCGAGCTCCTCGGCCACCGTCTCGGTCACGTGGTAGGTCTCCGAGTCGTTCGGGAAGGTGCCGGCGCGCACGTCCTCGGCGAAGGCGCGGAGGGCGTCCACCGCGTCGGCGCGCAGGTCGGCGTACCGCCGCACGAACTTGGGGGCGAGGCGGTCCTCGAGGCCGAGCACGTCGTGGAAGACGAGGACCTGGCCGTCGCAGCCGGCGCCCGGCGCCGATGCCGATCGTCGGCACGTCGACCGCGGCGGTCACCATCGTCGCCACCTGGTCGGGGATGCCCTCGAGCACGATGGCGAAGCAGCCGGCCGCCTCCAGCGCCTTCGCCTCGGCGACCAGCTGGAGCGCGGCCTCGGTCTGCTTGGCCTGGACGCGGAAGCCGCCCATGGCGTGCAGGGACTGCGGGGTCAGCCCGAGGTGGCCCATCACGGGGATCTCGGCGTCGACGATCGCCTCGATCACCCGGACCCGCTTGGCGCCGCCCTCGAGCTTGACCGCCTGCGCGCCCGCCCGGATCAGTACGGCGGCGTTGCGGACGGCGTCCTCGGTCGACACGTGGTAGCTCAGCCAGGGCAGGTCGGCGACGACGAGGGGCGCGAGCACACGGGCGTTCGGGGCATCGACGTTCTCGGGCTGCCAGGACCGCAGGCCCCGCGACACGGCGGCGGTGTGGTGGGCCAGGTCGTCGACGGTCACCTGCAGGGTGTCGTCGTGGCCGAGCACGACCATCGCCACCGAGTCGCCGACGAGCAGCAGGTCGGCGCCGCCGTCGGCCACGAGCCGGGCGCCGGGGGCGTCGTAGGCGGTGACCATGACGAGGGGTCGGGCGCCGTCGCGCACCTTGCGGGCACGGACGACGGGAACCGTCATCGAAGCGGGCATCTCGCTCCTCCTTCCCGTCCAGCGCCACGTGGCTGCCGGCGGTAGCGGCCATCGTACCCTGGGGCCTTCCATGGCAACCATCCGGTGCGACTCGTGCGGCCGTGACGAGCCCGGCGACGACGTCGTCGCCGTCCACCGCGTGTACGTGACCCCTGCGGCCTGGGACACCGAGGAGCGCATCGAGGTCGTCGACGAGGTCGAGCGCTGGTGCTTCCCGTGCCGGAGCCACTACCCCCACCAGGAGGTCGGCGCCCCCGAGCCCGAGCTCTAGCAGGGCGGCACGTGCGCCGGCCGCACCTCGGGGCACGACTCCTTGCGAGCGGGCGCCGGACGGCGCCGGAGCGAGCCGGAATTATGGCGGCGGGACGCTGGAGCCGGTCGTCGAGGGCGTCGGGGGGACGGTGGTCGTCGCGGGGGCAGGGTCGACCGTCGTGGGGGGCGCCGTCGTGGGCGGCGCCGTCGTCGACGTCGTCTCGGGGACGGTCGTGGCCGTCGACTCCGTCGTCGTCGTCTCGCACGGCTCGGTCGTGGTCGCCGATGTGTCGGCCGGGCAGGGCGGCAACGACGACGTCGTCGTCGTCAGGTCGGCGTTGAGGACCTCGCCGGGGAAGCTCGTCACGCTCGGGAAGCGGCCGACGTCACCGCCGACGATCTGGACCCACTCCGACATGAACTTGCGCCAGATCTCGGCCGGGAACGAGCCGCCGGTGACGGCCCGCCCGTGGACGTCGCTCATGAAGCGAGGGTCCTTGATGCCGTCGCCGTTCGTGTCGACCGGCTCGTAGCCCATCCAGACCGCGGCGGTCAGGGCGTTGGGGGTGAACCCGATGAACCAGGCGTCGAGGTTGCGCTGCGTCGTGCCGGTCTTCCCGGCGGCGGGGACGCCGATGCGGGCGTTGGTCGCCGTGCCCCGCTCGACGACCTGCCGGAGGGCGTGCACGACGAGGGCATCCTGCTCGGGGGAGAGGACCTGGTCGCTCGCCTGGTCGAAGGTGACCCGGCTCCCGTCGGGGCGGACCACCTCGGTGATCACGACGGGCTGGCGGTGGAGGCCCTGGTTGGCGAAGGTGCTGTAGGCGCCGGCCATCTCGAGGGGCGACACCTCCTCGGTCCCGAGCACGAGGGCGGGAACGGCGTCGAGCCCGTCGAGGCCCATCCGGTTGGCGAGGTCGACGACGTGGTCGGGCCCGACCTCGAGCATGAGCTGGGCGTAGGCCGTGTTGGACGAGACGCGGGTCGCCTCGAGGAGCGTGAGGAGACCCTGCTCGGAGTCGCCGTAGTTGCCGACGTCCCAGTCCTCACCCGGGATCTCGAGGGTGACGCGCCCCGGCGCGTCGAACTTGGAGTTCAGGCTGATGTTCTGGGTGATCGCCGTGGCCAGCACGAACGGCTTCATCGACGAGCCCGGGCTGCCGGCCCACGCCACCGGATCCGGTCGCGTAGTTGAACTCGTTGGCCTGGAAGTCGCGCCCGGCCACCATCGCCCGCACCATCCCGCCGGCGTCGACGGCGACGAGGGCGGCCTCGGGGTCGTCGGGATCCGGTCGAGCGTGGACCGCACGGCGTTCCACGCCGCCTGCTGCGCCCGGTAGTCGAGCGTGGTGTACACCCGCAGCCCGCCGCCGTAGATCTCGCTCTCGGAGAACCCCCGCTCGAGCAGCTGGAGGCGCACGTACTCGACGAAGTACTGGGTGCCGATGTCCTGGCCGCGACGCACGTCGAGGCCCTGCCGGTCGGGTCGGGCGAGGACGGTGTCGCCCACGACCCACGGCTCGGCGTCGGCGGCGTCGAACGCCGCCTGGTCGATGTAGCCCTCCTCGAGCATGGCGACGAGGACGGTGTGCCGTCGCCGGCGTCGCCTCCTCGGGGTCGCGGGTGGCGTCGGCCGCCTCGGGCGCCCGGATCAGCCCGGCGAGGTAGGCGGCCTCGGCGAGGTCGATCTGGCTGAGGTCGTGGCCGAAGTAGGCGCGGGCGGCGGTGCCGACGCCGTAGGCTGCCGCGCCCGAAGTAGATGGCGTTGAGGTAGCGCTCGAGGATCTCCTCCTTGGAGAGCTCCTGCTCGAGCTTGATGGCGAGCACCGCCTCCTTGATCTTGCGGGTGATCGTCCGCTCGTTCGAGAGGTAGACGGTCTTCACGTACTGCTGGGTGATCGTCGAGCCGCCCTGGGAGACCGTGCCGCCGCGGATGTCCTGCCACGCGGCCCGGGCGATGCCGACGGGGTCGACGCCGCGGTGCTCGAAGAAGTCGCGGTCCTCGGCGGCGAGCACGGCCTGGACGAGGACCTCGGGCACCTGCTCGAGGGTGACGTCGACGCGATCCTGCTCGTCGTAGAGGCGCGCCATGGCGTTGTCCTCGTTGCAGCCCTGCTCGGCGGTGACGTCGGCGCGCGCAGATGAAGGTGGTCTGGGCCTGGAACCGAGCCGGCGGCAGCTCGATCTGGGCCAGGACGAAGCCGGTGCCGGCGACGAAGGCGACGAGGAGCAACCCGACCAGGAAGAGCCCACGACGCCAGCGCCACAGGAAGCTCCGAGGCTTCGACGGGACCGGCGGCCGCCGCGACGGTGGCCGTCGCGAGCGGGACGGCGCCGTGCGGGAGGGCGCCTTGCGAGCGCGGGGGCGGGCGGGGGGCATGGGGTCGACGGTCTCCAGCCCGGGACGGGCCGCGGGCCAGGTTACCGAGCGACCCCGACCGTCGACCGGTCGCGGCGCGTCGCCTGGCGGCGAGGGCGACGCCGGCGGCCAGGCCGGCGGCCGCGGCGACGCCGGCGGCGAGGTCCCAGGCGCCGAGGAGGTCGAGGGTCCGACGGCCCAGGTCCAGGAGCCGGGAGCGAGCACGAGCCAGCCGGCGATCACCGCCGTGGCGGCGAGCGCCGCTGTCCACGGCGGCGCCGGCGCCAGCGCGGCGGCATGGCCGACGAGCCCGACGACGACGGCCAGCAGCAAGGCGGCGAAGACCACGTGGACGCCGACCGCGGGCGCTCCCGGGCTCGGCACGTCGGCCAGCGCCGTGGCCACCACGGCGGCGCCGGGGGCAGCGGCCGACCAGGGCCCAGGCGGCGTGCGCCGGGACGGCGGCGAGGAGGACCGCCGCCGCGGCCAGCAGCGCTCCGGCCGGTCGGGCGGCGGGCAGCGGGCCGGCGGCCACGGCGACGGCGGCGAGGGCCACCGCGGCCGGCTCGGCGCCCGCGCAGGCCGCGGCGCGCCTGGATCAGGGCCGGCAGCACGAGCAGCGCCGCGGTGGCGGTCAGGGCGAGACCGATGCCCGGCGCGGGCTCGGCGAGCTCGGCGGCGCCTCGGAGCGCGGCGAGGAGGACCGCAGGCAGGAGGAGCCGGCCGGGCTCGGGCTCGAGCACGACGCCGGCGGCGACGGCTGCGGCGCCCACGGTGAGCACGGTGGCCGGGCCGGATCCGAGGTCGGGAGGGTCGACGAGGCCGACGACGAAGCAGACCGCAGCCGCGGCCGGGCCGAGGGCGACGGCAATGCCCGGAGCTCGCTCCATCAGGGTGGCGGTCACGAGCAACGTGCCGGCGGCCGCGGCGAGCGCCAGCGGATCGGGCGTGAAGCGGCCGAGCTCCGGCGCGGCGCCGGCGGCCAGGAGCACCACGAAGCCCGCCAGGCCGGCCAGAGCACCAGGTACGGCCAGCCGCCGCCCGACCAGCGCCGCCATCGGCGCCAGCACCGCGGCCGCCGCCAGGAGGTCCCAGCCCGCTCCGGTGCGGCTCATGCCTCGTTCTGGATGGGGCCAGAGAGCGCAGCCGCGGACGTGCGGGTCATGCCATCACCGCCAGGGTGAGGGCGGCGGCGCCGGCGACGACGCCGAGGCGGTCGGGCAGCTCACGATCGCCGCGCCGGGTCGCCACCAGCGCGGCCCGCGGCCAGGCCCAGCACCGACGCGCCGGCGCGCACCACGAGGTCGACGGCCGACGTGGTCGCCGGTCCGACGGCGAGCGCAGCCGGCGCCCAGGCCGCACGGGAGTGCGCCGAGCCAGGTGCTGACCCGGGGTCCGGCACCGAGCACCGCGACGGGCCGGGCGACGAGGAGGAGCGCCAGCGCGGCGAGGGCCGAGGAGGCGGCCGCCGCAGCCGGCCCGACCGTCACGGCCGGGCCGAGCACGGCTTGGTCGCCGGCGACGGCCCCGAGGTCGGGCGTTCCCCATCGGGCGACCATCGCCGCCACCGCCCCGAGGGCGGCGGCGCCGGCGAGGGTGCCGAGGCCGATGCAGAGCAGCACGACGGCGACGAAGGCGTCGCCGGCGGAGGCGCCGAGCACGACGGCGGCCGCGATCGCCGCGGCGGGAGCGAGGGGCGGGAGCCGGACGGCGACGGTCACCGAGCGCCGCGGCCGCCGACGGGCAGCACGCGGGCGAGGTGGTTCCACGAGCAGCTCGGGCAGACCTCGACGACGTACGCGGCGAGCTGCTCGGATCGGCGGTCGAGCTTGGCCAGCTCGCCCTTGGCGCTCACGCACCGGCCGAAGGGCGGGAGGTTCGGCCCGAAGACGTACGTCACGAGCACCACCTTGTCGGTCTCGCAGATCGGGCAGTCGAGCTGCGTGGCCTCGCCCACCTGCCGGGCCGCCCGCACGAGCTCGGGGTGGGCATCGCAGACCTCGTGCTGGGCGAGGCGCTTCTTGCGGTAGTCGGCGACGACCGATTGGCGAAGCAGCCGATAGTCGACGGCACCGCCGAGGCCGGCGCTCGCACCCCGGATGGCGGCGGGCCCGAACCCCATGAGGCCGAGAGGCTAACCGGCCGCGCGACCCGTCCTGCCGGACCACGACGACGCTGCCGGACTGGCCGCCGAAGCTCCGCACCTCGACGCTGGCCTGCTGGTCGTCGTCGAGGTCGACGACGACCTCGGGATCGAGACCGTTCGAGTCGTCGTTGTAGGCGATCTGGTCGCCCTCCTCGTCCACCACGGTGAGGGTCGAGTCGAAGCCGGCGCGACCCTCGGCCCGCACGGTGATGCGCGCACCCGTGCCGACCAGGGTGAACCGGGCCGCGCCCTGGGCCGGCACGTCGATGTCGACCTCGGCGTCCTCGGCCAGGTCGCCCAGGTCGACGTCGCCGACCCCGTCGAGGGTGACCTCCGGGACAGCGTCGCCGCCGGAGCCCTCGGGCCAGGCCACGACGAGGACGACGAGCACGGGTGCCGCCAGCGCGAGTGCCACGAGTGCCCGCTGCCACCACATCACGGCGGAGTGTGCCACTGGTCACCGGACGGTTGACGCCTGGCCACCTCGTGTTTATGCTGCCGGACGGCGATACATCGCCTCGATACATCATGTCGATGCATCGGCGCTGTACGCTCCTCTCCCCATGCTCGATCTCGCCATCCTCGGTCTCCTGCGCGACGGTGAACGCCACGGCTACGAACTGCGCAAGCAGCTCGGCGAGCTGCTCGGCGCCCGCGGCGCCATGTCCTTCGGCTCGCTGTATCCGGCGCTCGCCCGCCTGGAGAAGGCCGGCCTCGTGAAGGCGGTGACGGCCGCGGGGCGGACCGACCGCCCGATCCCGTCGTCGGGATCCCTCGCCGGTGAGCTGGCCGCCCTCCGCGCCCGTCGCAGCTTCGCGACGCCCGGCGGCCGCTCGAAGAAGGTGTACGGCATCACCGAGGCCGGGGAGGTCCACCTCCTCGCCCTGCTGAGCGAGCCCGCCGTCGACGACCGCACCTTCGCCGTCCAGGTCGCCTTCTGCCGGCACCTGCCTCCCGTCGACCGGCTGCGCCTCTTCGAGGCTCGCCGCGCCGAGGTCGCCGCCCGCGTCGACGACGACGCACCCCCGGCCGCGCACCGCTTCGATCGCTACCTCCGGTCGCTCCGCGACCGCGACGCCCTCGCCCTGTCCCACGACCTCGCCTGGCTCGACGACCTGATCACCCAGGAGCGCGCCAGCGCGACCGAGGAATCAGTGCGCGCTACTCCTCAGGAGGACCCTCAATGAGCACGACCGAGAATTCGACCATCAGGCTCGCCATCGCCGGCATGGGCAACTGCGCCAGTTCGCTGGTGCAGGGCATCCACTTCTACCGCGACGCCGATCCCGTCGGATCTCGTGCCCGGCCTCATGCACGTGGAGCTCGGCGGGTACCACGTCCGCGACCTCGAGCTCGTCGCCGCTTTCGACGTCGACGCCACCAAGGTCGGCCTCGACGCCGGCAAGGCGCTCTTCGCCGAGATCAACAACACGATCAAGTTCTGCGAGCTCCCGCACCTCGGTGTCGAGGTGCAGCGGGGCCCGACGCTCGACGGGTTCGGCGAGTTCTACCGCCAGGTCGCCGAGGAGTCGGCCGCGGAGCCGGTCGACGTCGCCGCCGTGCTCCGGGAGCGCAAGGTCGACGTGCTCGTCTCCTACCTGCCCGTCGGCTCGGAGGACGCGCAGCGGTACTACGCCCAGGCCTGCCTCGACGCCGGCGTCGCCTTCGTCAACGCCATCCCCGTGTTCATCGCCTCCGACCCGCGAGTGGGCGGCGAAGTTCGTCGAAGCCGGCGTCCCCATCGTGGGCGACGACATCAAGAGCCAGGTCGGCGCCACCATCGTGCACCGCACCCTCGCCCGGCTCTTCGAGGACCGCGGCACGACGATCGACCACACGTACCAGCTGAACTTCGGCGGGAACATGGACTTCATGAACATGCTCGAGCGGAAGCGACTGAAGTCGAAGAAGATCTCCAAGACCCAGTCGGTGACGTCCCAGATCGACCAGGGCATCAGCGACCGCGACGTCCACATCGGCCCGTCCGATCACGTGCCGTGGCTCGAGGACCGCAAGTGGGCGTTCATCCGGCTCGAGGGTCGCAACTTCGGCGATGTGCCGTTGACCGTCGAGATGAAGCTCGAGGTGCACGACTCGCCGAACTCGGCGGGCGTGATCATCGACGCCGTTCGGTGCGCCAAGATCGGTCTCGACCGGGGCATGAGCGGTCCCCTGCACGGCCCGTCGGCGTACTTCATGAAGTCGCCGCCGGTGCAGTACCGCGACGAGGCGGCCCGCGAGATGGTCGATGCCTACGCGCGGCTCGACGACGACCTGAAGTAGACGGCTCGCCGCCTACGGCGAGCTCGGCGATGACCGGCCGGTGGTCACTGACCGCCGGCCGCGTCCGCGCTCGGGCTCGACGTGCCGGCGATCCCTCGCACGAGGATGTGGTCGATCGCCTGGGTCGGTTCGTCCGCCGGGTAGGCGGGGGCGACGTCGAGCTGCGCCCAGTCACGGCCCGCCGAGGTGAGCACGGCACTGACCGACGGCGGGCCCAGGTTCAGGTCGCCGAGGAGGACGGCCGGCCCCTCCGGCACGACGGCCAGCCCGGCACCCAGCTGGCGGGCGGCCTCGCCGCGGCCGAGCCCGAGGTGGCAGCAGGCGAGGGCGAGGTCGCCGACCCGGCACGACACGAGGACCCGGGGCTCCGCCCGCCACGGCCGCGGCAGCTCGGCCACCACGACGTCCGCGGGATCGCCCCGCACGAGCAGGGCGTTGCCGTAGGTGCCGCCGTCGAACGCCACGGCCGGCCCGTCGACGGGTGTGAGACCGGTCGCGTCGGCGACGATCTGCAGGAGGTCAGCGCCCCGGACCCGGCCCGTGCCCCGGTCGACCTCCTGGAGGGCGAGCACGTCGGCTTCGAAGGCCATGCAGGCACCGGCGAGAGCGAGCGGGTCGGGCACCCCGGTGTCGGCTCGGCGCGGCGTGCTGCACGTTCCACGTCACCACCCGCACGGCTCCGTAGTGTGCCCGTTCGTGTGGTGCGGAGCGCTCGGGGTCGCCGCCGCCGACCTCCGCCTGGCCGTGCGCACCTCGCTGTCCTGGGCCGCCAGGTGGTCGTCGTCGCCGTGGATCTCACCGGCGCAGGCGGTTGAGGGGCAAGACTCGGCCCATGGGCGATCGACCCGAGCTCACCTCCCGCAGCTTCTCCGCCTGGCCGGCGTGGGCCGACCTCCCCCTCGATGTCGTGGTGTACGGGCCGGATGTCGCCAACGAAGCCGACCTCCGCCTCCTCGGCCGCCTCGACGGCAAGCGCGTCCTCGAGCTGGGCTGCGGCGGCGGCCCGGCGGCGGTGGCGATGGCTCGGCAGGGAGCCAAGGTCATCGCCGTCGACTCCGTCGACCGACCAGATCGGCCACGCCCGCCGGCTCTCCGACCGCGAGGAGGTCACCGTCGAGTGGCACCAGGGCGACCTCGCCGACCTCGCCTTCGTGCGCGCCGACACCGTCGACGTGGTGCTGTCGGTCTACGCCCTCGGCATCGTGGGCGACCTCGACCGCGTGTTCCGCCAGGTGCACCGCGTGCTGCGCCCGGACGGGCCGTTCGTCATCTCCCTCCCCCACCCGGCCTGGCGGGCGACCGCCGCCGGCGACCCGCCGACCTGGCGCCACACCTACTGGGATCGGACCCCCCGGCCGTGGACCGACGGCGGCGAGACCGGGGCCGACCACCCCCTCACGATCGCCGACCTGTTCGGCTCGCTCACGCGCGCCAACTTCCGGGTCGACACGGTGCTCGAGCCCGAACCCGTCGCCGGCCCGCCGCGCAGCACGTGGTGGCAGCCGGCCATGGCGCAGATCCCCTCGACGCTCATCGTCCGCGCCCGCAAGGTCGGCACGTAACTCCTGGTCGGCTGATCGTCGTCGCCACCCGGGGCGGCATCCTGCCGCCAGCGAAGACCGTGAGCTAGGTGCGTGAGCCCCACCAGTCGACGAGGCGCTTGGTGGCCTCCTCCTCGCCGAGGGGGCCCTCGTCGAGGCGGAGGTCGAGCAGGTAGGCCATCGCCTCGCCGACGGCGCGGCCGGGCGGGATCCCGAGGATCTCCATCACCTGGTTGCCGTCGAGGTCGGGGCGCAGGGCGGCCAGCTCCTCCTGCTCCTGCAGTCGGGCGATGCGCTCCTCCAGCGCGTCCATGCGCTGGCGCAGCATGCGGGCCCGGCGCTCGTTGCGGGTGGTGCAGTCGCAGCGCGTCAGCTCGATCAGCTCGTCGAGGAGCGGTCCCGCATCGCGGACGAAGCGTCGCACGGCCGAGTCGGTCCAGCCGCCCTCGCCCTCGCCGTAGCCATGGAAGCGGAGGTGGAGCTCGACCAACCGGGTCACGGCGTCGACGACCTCGTTCGACTCGTGGAGGGCCTGCAGGCGGGCGCGGGCCATCCGGGCCCCGACCACCTCGTGGTGGTGGAACGTCACCCCCCTCGGCCCGAAGCCGCGGGTGCGGGGCTTCCCGACGTCGTGGAGCAACGCAGCGAGGCGCGTCAGGGTGTTCGGCGACCCGTCGTCGCGACGGGCCCGGACGTTGCCGACCACCGCGATGGTGTGGCTGAGGACGTCCTTGTGACGGTGGATCGGGTCCTGCTCGAGCCGCATGGCCGGGATCTCCGGCAGGAACTGGGCGAACAGCCCGGTGTCGTGCAGGAACCACAGGCCGGCGGCGGGGTCGTCGACGGCCAGCAGCTTGTGCAGCTCGTCGCGCACCCGCTCGGCCGACACGACCTCCAACCGGCCGGCGAGAGCGGTGGCCGCCGCCACGAGGGCCGGGTCGGGGGTGAGTTCGTACCCGGCGATGAACCGCGCCGCCCGCATCATCCGGAGGGGGTCGTCGGCGAAGCTCTCCTCGGGCGTCAGCGGGGTCCGCAGGCGGCGGTGCTGCAGCAGGTCGGTGACGCCGTCGAACGGGTCGACGAGCACCGGGTCGGGCAGGGCCAGCGCCATGGCGTTCACGGTGAAGTCGCGGCGGGCGAGGTCGTCCTCGACCCGGTCGCCGAAGGTCACGTCCGGCTTGCGGGAGGCCGGGTCGTACGCCTCGGCGCGGTGGGTCGTGATCTCCCAGATGCGTCCGCCGACCCGGAAGCCGATCGTGCCGAAGCGCTCGCCCTGGTCCCAGAGCGCGTCGGCGAGCGGACGGGCGATGCGGCGCGTCTCCTCCGGCCGGGCATCGGTGGTGAAGTCGAGGTCGGGCCGGTCGAGGCTCCGGTCGAGCAGCAGGTCCCGGACGATCCCGCCGACGAGGTAGAGCCGGTGGCCGGCCGCGGCGAAGCGCTCGGCCAGCGGCCTGGTCTCCTCCAGGACAGGGCGGGCGCGCTCGAGGATCACGGGCGGTCGACGCTAGTGGGAGGAAGGTGAACCACCCCCGCCACGGCTCCGTGGCCGCCCCGGAACTACCGTCCCCGCCATGGGGAGCGGGCTCGACACGTCCTCCTGGGAGACGGTCCGTTGGGGTGGCGGACGCCTGCGCGTCGGTCCCTGGCGCGGCGACGCCTCCGTCGCCTACCTCGCTCCCGTCGGCGACGGCCCAGCGCCGACCGCCGACGCCGTGCGACGCGCCTGCGCCGGCCTCCTCGAGCGTGGCTACCTCGAAGCGGTCACCGCCGCCTTGGGACCCGTCGAGGCCCGCGGCTTCCTCGCCGCCGGCTTCGAGATCCACGAACGGCTGCACCTGCTCGCCCGGGATCTCCACGACCTCCCGACCTCCCCGAGGGCCGAGCTCCGACGCGGCCGGCGCACCGACCGCGCCGCGGTGCTGGCGGTCGACGGGCGCGCCTTCGACCGGTTCTGGCGCCTCGACCAGGCCGGGTTCGACGAGGCCCTCTCGGCCACTCCGTCGAGCCGCTTCCGGGTGGGCGAAGCCCCGGGCGGGGTCGTGGCCGGCTACGCCGTGACCGGCCGAGCCGGGCGGCGCGGCTTCGTGCAGCGTCTCGCCGTCGATCCACCGCAGCAGGGCGCCGGGCTCGGCTGCGCGCTCGTGCTCGACGGTCTCTTCTGGCTCCGCCGCCGCAACGTCGAACGGGTCGTGGTCAACACCCAGGAGGCGAACGCCGCCGCCCTGCGCCTGTACGAACGACTCGGCTTCCGCCGCCAGCACGACGGTCTCGCCGTTTTGAAGACGCGGTTGTGACCCGACGCCCGCTGGGGGCGCGTGTCGGTGCTCGACATCCGGCGAGCGCCCGACGCGCCCTGCTCGCCGCGATCGCCCTGGTCGCCGTCGGGCTGGTGCTCGCGGCGACGCCGGCGCGAGCCCGTCAGGAGAGCGACCCGACCGCTCCCGATCGCCTCACGATCGTCGAACAGACGCCCTGGGTCGCGCCCGACGGCACGTTCGTCCTGACGCTCGGGATCGCCGACCGCACCGGCGACGAGACCGTCACCGCCTCGGTCAAGGACCGCGTGCTCAACCGCACGCGCTTCCTCGCGACGCTCCGCGGCGAGGGGCTGCGGAGCGAGCGCCTCAGCGCCGAGGCGACGATCGACGGTCAGCGCGCCACCGTGACCATCGCCGGCGACGACCTCCCTCGCGAGGGGGTCTACCCCGTGATCGTCGACCTGCTCGACGGCGACGGCGAGGTCGTCGACCGCCTGGTGACCCACCTCCTGCGGCTCGACGACCCCGATCCCGGGGCGTACCCCCTCGGTGTGGCCCTCGTCGTACCCGTCCACGCCCGACCCGCCCACACGTCACCAGAGGAGATCGACGTCGCCGCCTTCGACCCGCTGGCCGTGACGGTCGACGCCCTGGCTGCACACCCAGGGCTGCCGATCACCGTCGTACCGACCCCCGAGACGGTCGACGGGCTGGCGGCCACGAACGGGGCCCGCGCGGCCGAACTGAGCCGGGCCATCCAGGGCTCGCAGACGATCGCCGGCCCCTGGGTTCGCATCGATCCGGGGTCGTGGGCGCGAGCCGGGCTCTCGACGGGCGTGCAGGAGCGGGCGGGAGAGGCGGCGCTCGTCGCCGCGTTCGGGAGCCGGGCGACAGCTCCACGTGGATCGCTCCCGCCGAGGTGACCCGCGCGTCCGTGGCCGCCGCTACGACCGACCTGGGCGCCGACGCCGTCATCGTCGACGACCGTGACCTCGAGCCGCTCGATACCGGCGACTTCCCGATCACCCTCACCCGGCCGTTCCGGCTCGCCATCGATGACGACGGCGACACCGTGGAAGCGCTGGCCGCCGACGGCACCCTCGCCATCCACCAGGAGGAGACCGACGACCCGGTGCTCGCTGCGCACCACACCCTCGCCGACCTCGCCGTCCTGGCCCTCGACGATCCCGCCGAGCAGCGCGTGGCCGTCCTCCGTCTCGACACTGACGCAGCCAGCGACGCCGACTACCTGGCCGCCCTCCTCAACGGGCTCGAACCCCCTGTCGCTCCGCCGGCGACCACGGCGACGACGACCACCACGACGCCGGCCGACCCGGCGGCGACGACCACGACGACCGCGCCGCCGCCTCCTCCCACCGCCCCCGCCCCGCTCGTGGTCGCCGAGACGCTGGACTCCGCGTTCGCCACGGTCGACCCCGCCGGCGCGGACGGCGGTGCTGACCCCGAGGACCCGCTGGTGCGGTCACTGCTCGACCTCGGACCGGCGCCCTCGATCGGCACCCTCCCGGCGCAGCTCCGCGAGGCCGACGCCGACCTCCTGTCCTACCGGACCGTCTTCGGGCCCGCCGACCCCGTCGCCGAGTCGGTCGAGGTCGTCGTCCTCACCGCCGCCTCGGGCGACCTCGCCGCCGAGGAACGGCGGGCGATGCTGGCGAGCAGCCGCGCGACCCTCGACCGCGAGCTGTCGGGGATCACCGGACCGCCGAACCAACGGGTCACGCTCACGGATCGCACTGGCGTCGTGCAGCTCGTGTTCGGCAACGCCACCGGCCGGCCGGCCGACGTGACCCTGCGGGTCCGCAGCGACCGGATCGAGCTGCCCGACTACCCCGACGGGGTCGTGCCGGTCCACCTCGCCGAAGCCGACGACCCGCCTCGATCTCCGCGTCCGGGCCCGGACCTCCGGCGACGCCCCGCTCGACCTGCTCCTCACCAGCCCGGACGGCCGCATCGAGCTCGGGCAGTCGCGGATCACCGTGCGGACGACCGCCGTGTCGCGGCGTCGGCGCTCCTGCTCATGGGCGACGGCGGCCGGCTTCCTCGTCGCTCTGGTGGACGCCGCACGATCGTCCGCGAGCGGCGGGCCCGCCGCCACCCGCCCGGCCCACGCCCGCAACCCAGCCGCTGAGTAGGTTCTGCGGCATGGCCGTGCGGATCGTCACCGACAGCTCCTGCGACCTCACCGCCGAGGCGGCCGCGGCCCTCGGCATCGAGGTCGTGCCCCTGACGATCCGCTTCGGCGACGAGGAGTTCGTCGACCGCGTCGAGCTTCGCGTCGACGAGTTCTACCGGCGGATGGCGGCGCCGCCCGACCTGCCCGCAGACCGCCGCGCCGGCGCCCGGCGCCTTCGAGGCGGCCTTCCGTCGCTGCCGTCGACGCCGGGGCCGACGCCGTGGTGTGCATCAACCTCTCGGCCCAGCTGTCGGCGACGATGCAGTCGGCCCAGACCGCGGCCAAGGCGTTCGAGGGCACAGCCGACGTTCGGGTCCTCGACAGCCGGTCGGTCACGTCCGGGCTCGGCTCGGTGGTCGCGTGGGCAGCCGCAGCGAGGCGCCGACGGCGCGTCGGCCGACGACATCGCCGCCGGCGTCGAGGACCTGATCGGCCGCCAGCGGATCTGGGCGACCCTCGACACGCTCGACAACCTGAAGAAGGGCGGGCGCATCGGCGGCGCCAAGGCCTTCCTCGCCAGCCTTGCTCTCGATCAAGCCCGCCATCTCGATCCACGAAGGCGTGGTCGAGGAGGCCGGCAAGCCCCGCACCCGCAGCAAGGCGCTGCAGTGGCTCGCCGACCAGGTGCTCGCCGAGCCGGCGGTCGAGCACCTCCACGTCGATGCACGGCCAGGCCCCCGACATCGACGAGTTGCTCGACCTGCTGGCACCGAAGTACGGACGCGACGACATCGCCGTCGGGGTCATCGGGCCGATCATCGGCGCCCACGGCGGACCCCGAGTCGTCGGCGTGACCTACCAGGTCCGCGAAGGTAGGCCAGGCCCGAGTAGCACGCCGGGTCAGCCGGTGGCTGCGCCCCGCCCGTGGACGCGCCCGCCTCCCCGCCCCGCCACGCCGTCCGCCGGATGCCGGCACCCGCCTCGGCGGCCGGTACCGGCTCGAGGCGCCGCATCGCCGCGCGGCGGCATGGCCACGGTGTGGGAGGCCGTCGACGAGGTCCTGGCCCGGCCGGTCGCCGTCAAGCTCCTGCACCCCCACCTGGCCGCCGACGACCAGTTCGTCGCCCGGTTCCGGCGCGAGGCGCGTCGCCGCGGCCCGGCTCGCCCACCCGGCGATCGTCTCGATCTACGACACCTGCACCGAGACGGCGTCGAGGCGATCGTCATGGAGCTCGTGCGCGGCACGACCCTGCGAGCCGAGCTCGACCGCAGGGGCCGGTTCGATCCGGCCGACGCCGCCACCGTCGTCGCCGAGATCGCCGACGCCCTCGCCTGCGCCCACGAGGCCGGCATCGTGCACCGCGACGTCAAGCCCGCCAACGTGCTGCTGTCCACCGACGGCCGTGTGCTCGTCACCGACTTCGGCATCGCCAAGGCCGTCGACGGGCTCGACCTCACCGGGACCAACACCACCCTCGGCACGGCGAAGTACCTGGCTCCCGAGCAGGTCGACGGGCGAGCCGTCGACGCCCGCGCCGACGTGTACGCCGCCGGGGTCATCCTCTACGAGCTGCTCTGCGGCGAGCCGCCCTTCGTCGCCGACACCGAGGCCGCCACCGCCCTCGCCCGCCTGCACCGCGATCCGGTCCCGCCGCGGACGGTGCGCCCCGAGATCACCCCGGCGATGGAGGCGATCGTCCTGCGGGCCCTGGCCCGCGACCCGAACGAGCGCTTCCCCGACGCCACGTCGCTCCGCGACGCCGTGCGCGGCGCCGTGGACGGGCTCGCACCGGCCGGCCCGGCCGTGATGGCCACCAGCCCCGACGCGACCGGCGGCGCCTCGACGATGCGACGCGAGCGGTCGCCGACGCCACCCGCGCCGGTGCCGACGCCACGCGGCGCGCGCGCCAGCCCGCCGGCGCCGGCGCCCGCTCCAGCGCCCCCGGAGCCCGAGGAGCCCGTTCGGCGTGCCCGCCGTCGGCGGCGCGGCCCCCTACGCGCGTCGCGGTCGCGCTCGGGCTCGCCGCCGTCGGCACCGCGCTCGTGCTCGTCTCCCAGTCCGGGCGACCCTGGCGGCGCGCGCCTCCCGACGAGACCCGACCGGCGAGCGAGGGCGGGGGACTCCAGATCGCGGCGGTCGAGGACTTCGACCCCGGGGGCGACGGCGAGCGAGAACGGCGACCTGGTCCGCACCTCCTCGACGGCGACCCGGCCACGTTCTGGCGGTCCGAGTGCTACCGGAGCGCCGTCGCTCGGCGGCCTCAAGCACGGCGTCGGCCTCATCCTCGACCTCGGCCGACGCAGCCGCCTCGGCCGAGCTCGTCGTCGACACCCGCCCGCCGGGCTGGACGGCGCAGGTCTACGTGGCCGACGAGCCGGACGCTGGCCGACCTCGCCGGCCTGGGGCACGCCGTCGGCGCCGTCGACGGCGCGGCCGTCGGGCACGACGGCGGTCGACCTCGGCGACGCCGAGGGGCGCTTCGTCCTCCTCTTGTTCACCGGCTTCGGCGAAGACCCATCGCCCGACTGCGAGCGGCAACCCGAACGGAGTGTCCGTGACCGAGCTGTCGGTCGTGGAATCGTAGGGAGATCGCCGCCGCCGAGCCTTCGTCGTCCCGGGCCGCCAGGTCCGCGGGCAGCACCGACGAACAGCTCGTCGCCGCGGCGCAGGCCGGCGACCGCGCCGCGCTCGACCAGCTGCTGCGCCGCCACCACGACCGCATCCACGCCCTGTGCCGGCGCATCACCGGCAACGACGCCGACGCCCTCGACGCCACCCAGGAGGCACTGATCGCCATCGTCCGGGGCCTGCACCGCTTCGACGGCCGCGCCGCCTTCGGGACCTGGAGCTACCGCATCGCCACCAACGCCTGCCTCGACGAGCTCCGACGCCGGCGCCGGCGGCCCGACCGTCGGCCTGCCCGACCACGAGCGTGCGCCCGGCGAGCGCCGGTCCGCCGGCTCGATACGAGCGTCGCCGACCGTCTGGTCGATCGACGCCGCCCTCGCCACCCTCCCTGCCGAGTTCCGCGCCGCGGTCGTGCTCCGCGACCTGTGCCAGCTCGACTACGCCGAGATCGCCGAGGTGCTCGGCATCCCGCCCGGGCACGGTGCGCTCGCGGATCGCCCGCGGCCGGAGCCGCCCTCGCCCGCGCCCTGGCGCCGGGGAACCAGCGCCCGCCGGAGCCGTCCAAGGACCCGTCATGACCGGACCACGACGAAGCCGACGTGCCCGAGGTGGCGACCGGACGAGGAGCTGGCCAGCGCCCTCCTCGACGGCGAGGCGACCGACGCCGAGGCCGCCGGGCCGCCGAGCCCGACGTCGCCCGCGCCGTCACCGCCTTCGCCGGGTGGCCGGGCTGGTCGGACGCCCGGTCGAGCCGGTGAACGCCGAGGCCCGCGAACGCGGCCATCGCCGCGGCGCTCGCGGCGTTCGACCGCGGCGAGACCGACGAGCCGGATCGTCGACCGACGAGCTCGCGGCGCGGCGGCCCCGCCCCCGCGTCACCGGCTGGCTGGGGGCGGTGGCGGCCGCCCTCGTCGTGCTCGCGGGGCTGGGTCTCCTGGCCGGTCTCGTCGCCGACGACGACGAGCCGTCGTCGAGCGAGACGGCCGCCGTGGCCGCCGACGAGACGGCAGCGGCGAGCGTGCCGACGACCTTCGCCACCACGGCGGCGCCGGGCGGCGGACGCCGCCGAGGAGGCCGCGAGCGCCGCCGGCGGGACGGCCACCGGCCAGCCCCGTACCTGGGCGACTACGCCGACCTCGACGGGCTGTTCACGGCCGCCCGCGCCGACTCCGGTCGCCCGGCAGGAGTCCGCCACCGACGCCAGCGGCCTCGCCGTGCAGGTCCCGGCGGGCGCGTTCACCGGGCTTGCCATGCGCAGCCGAGGCCGAGGAGACCAGCGCCGTGCTGCTCGGCACCGCCACCGTCGACGGTGCGGCGGCCACCGTGCTCCTCGAGACACTCGGGCGACGGCACCCGCTCGCTCATCGTGCTGACCGAGCCCGACTGCGACGCGGCGCGAGCCTCCCTCGTGGCCTGGGACCCGAACCGTCGGGCGCTGCGGCCCGGCGCAGCCTCGAGCCTCGGCGGTCGAAGGTCCGGACGCCTCCGTCGGGTCGCGCGGCGCGGGGAGGTCTGGTCGCCCACGAGGGAGGCTAGGTTCTCGCCGATGTCCGACCTGCCCCCGAACCCCGGGGCCGACTGGCCGGCCCAGGCCGCCGACACCATCGTCCGGGTCGTCGGCCAGGTGCGCGACAAGACGACCGGCCCGGCCATCACCGTCGCCCGCGGGCGTCGTCTACGGCCTGCTCGCCGGCCTCCTCGGCATCGTCGTCCTCGTGCTGTTCGCCATCGCCTGCGTCCGGGTCCTCGACGTGTACCTGCCGGAGTCGGTGGCCTCGGCGACCCGAACACCTGGCTCGCCCACCCGATCGTCGGCGTGGTGTTCACCGGCGCCGGCCTGGTGCTCTGGCGATTCCGGCGCACGCCCGCCGACGAGCCGATGTGACGAGGCGCGGCTCGTTCGCGCCCGGGAATCCGGTCACCTCGCCCGGGGTTGGGCGCCGCGACCGAAACAGGAGGACAGATGCCGGACAGACGACGTGCGCGACGTGCTCATCATCGGCTCCGGCCCGGCCGGCCTCACCGCCGCCGATCTACACCGCCCGGGCCAACCTGGCCCCGCTGGTGCTCGAGGGCGAGCCGTCCTCGACCAGCGACCAGCCCGGCGGCCAGCTGATGCTGACCACCGACGTCGAGAACTACCCCGGGTTCCCCGACGGGATCATGGGCCCCGAGCTCATGACGAACATGCGGGCCCAGGCCGCGCCGCTTCGGCGCCGAGATCGAGACCGTGAAGGCCACCCAGGTCGACCTCTCGGCGCCGCCGTTCGGCGTGTGGGTCGGCGACCCCGACGCCGCCGAGCCCACCTACCGGGCCCGGTCGATCATCGTCGTCCACCGGCGCCCGCTCGCTGATGCTCGGCGTGCCCGGCGAGGCCGAGCTGCTCGGCTACGGCGTGTCGACCTGCGCCACCTGCGACGGCTTCTTCTTCCGCGGCCAGGACATCGCCGTCGTCGGCGGCGGCGACTCCGCGATCGAGGAGGCGAACTTCCTCACGAAGTTCGCCGACACGGTCACCCTCGTCCACCGCCGCGACCAGCTGCGGGCCTCGAAGATCATGCAGGACCGGGCGCGGGCGAACCCGAAGATCCGCTTCCTGTGGAACAGCGTCGTCACCGAGGTCCTCGGCGCCGACGGCAAGGTGAGCGGCCTCGCCCTCGAGGACACGCCAGACCGGCGAGACCGCACGCCTGCCGGTCACCGGGCTGTTCGTCGCCATCGGCCACCAGCCCAACACCGACCTGTTCAAGGGCCAGCTGGCCATGGAGGACAACGGCTACCTCATCACCGAGCCGGGCAGCTCCCGCACCAACGTCGAGGGCGTCTTCGCCTGCGGCGACGTGCAGGACCACACCTACCGCCAGGCCGTCACCGCCGCCGGCTCCGGCTGCATGGCCGCCATCGACGTCGAGCGCTGGCTGGAATCCCAGCACTGATCCTGGTGTTACAAGGTCGCCCCGAGACCAACCGAGAAGGAGAACCACGACCATGGCCGAGGGCATCACGACCCTGACCGACGCCACCTTCGACGAGGAGATCGCCGCCGCCGCCGAGCCGGTCATCGTCGACTTCTGGGCCGAGTGGTGCGGCCCGTGCAAGATGATCGCCCCGGTGCTCGAGGAGATCGCCGCCGAGCAGGCCGGCAAGGTCCGCGTCGCCAAGCTCAACGTCGACGACAACCCGGGCGCCGCCCGGCGTTCGACGTCATGAGCATCCCGACGCTGATCGTCTTCCAGGACGGCCAGCCGGCCAAGCGCCTCGTCGGCGCCAAGCCGAAGGGCGCCCTGCTCGAGGAGCTCGCCGAGTTCCTCTAGACCGACACCCGACCGCTCGACGTGGCCCGGGCCTGCCCCGGGCCGCGTCGCGTACTGTCACCCGTTCCCATGGACGCCGCCCTCCCGCTCCGGCCCGGCGCCACCGGCGAGGCCGTCCGCGACCTCCAGCGCCGGCTGGCCGTCGCCGGGCACGTCGCCGCCGACAGCCTCGGCGTGCTACGGGCCGGCGACCGAGGCCGCCGTCCGTGCGTTCCAGGAGACGCGGGGGCTGCGCGTCGACGGCATCTGCGGCGACGAGACCTGGTCGTCGCTCGTCGAGGCCGGCCACCGGCTCGGCGACCGCCTGCTGTACCACCGCAGTCCCGATGCTGCGGGGCGACGACGTCGCCGACCTCCAGCGCGCTGCTCGGCGCGCTCGGCTTCGACGCCGGCCGGGTCGACGGCTTCTTCGGCCCCGACACCGCAGCACGCCGTCATCGAGTTCCAGCGCAACGCCGGGCTGACGACCGACGGCATCTGCGGCCCGGCGACCGTCGCCGGCGCTCCGCCGCGTTCGCCGGGCGCGACCGAGTCGGCGGCCGACCGTCGGTGGCCGCGCCTCCGCGAGGCCGAGGCCCTCCGCGACGCCCCGCCGGCCCTCGACCGGGCGCCGGCTCGCCGTCGGCGAGGAGGCGGCGTCGCCGCCCTCGCCGACGCCCTCGGCCGGCCCTCAGCGAGGCCGGCGCGGTCGTCGTCGGTGGTCCACCACCCCGACGACCACGAGCAGGCGGCGGCCGCCAACGCCTTCGACGCCGCCGCTGTTCGTCGGCCTCGCCGTCCGCGACGAGCCGGGCGTGACCGTGCGCGTTCTACGCCCGACGAGGGCTTCGAGTCCGTCGGCGGCCGGCGCCTGGCCGAGCTCCTCACCGACCGACCTCGCCGGCGACCTCCTGGGCGGCGAGGCCGCCGAGCCCCGGGCATGCGGCTGCCGTCCTCCGGGAGACGCGGATGCCGGCGGTCGTCCTCGAGCTCGGTCCGCCCGAGCGTCGTGGTCGCGCGGCTCCCGCTCCTGGTCGGCCGCACTCGCCGTCGCCGTCGACGGTGGGCGACGGCACCCGGTCGACCTGAGGCCTCGCTGCCGACCGCGTTCTCCACAGGGTTGTCCACCGCCTGTGGAAGCTTGCGGTGCGAGGTCGAGCTTCGACGCCTCGACTCGATGGCTTGATCGTCTGAATCAGATCGGTCTGGCGTCCGGCGGCGATCCGGCGGTAGATCCGCTCGAGGTCCTCGAGGTCGGCGAACTCGATGACGCACCTTGCCCCGGCCCGCGCCGCCCTGGATGGCGACCCGGGTCTCGAGGAAGTCGGCCAGCAGCTCCTCGAGCTCGAGCAGCCCGGGATCGCGCGTCGGCGGCGATCGGGCCGCGCCGTCTCGCCCTTCGCCGGCGGCGCCTCGGCGTCGCCCTCGCCTCTGGCCGCTCGAGCTCGTCTGCGGTCCCGCACCGCCTCCTCGACCTCGCGGACCGTCAGCCCCTCGCGCGACACCGCGCTTGGCCAGGTGCTCGTGGAAGGCGCGGTCGGGCGTGCCGAGCAGCGCCTTGGCGTGGCCGGCGGTGAGCTGGCCGTCGGCGACAGCTTCTGGATCGCCGGGCGGCAGCTGGAACAGGCGCAGGGTGTTCGTGATCGCGGCCCGGCTCTTGCCGACCCGGGTGGCCACCTGCTCGTGGGTGAGCTCGAACTCCTCGATGAGCTGCTGGTAGGCCGCCGCCTCCTCGAGCGGGTTGAGGTCGGCGCGGTGGAGGTTCTCGACCACCGCCTGCTCGAGCGACGCGGTGTCGTCGAGCACTCGGACGAGCGCCGGGACTGCGGTGAGGCCGGCCCGGCGGGCGGCCCGCCACCGGCGCTCGCCGGCGATGAGCTCGTACCGGTCGCCGTCGAGCGGGTCGGACGAGGACCGGCTGCAGCACGCCGAGCTCCCGCACCGACGCGGTGAGCGACGTCAGCGCCTCCTCGTCGAAGTCCTGGCGGGGCTGGTGGCGGTTCGGCTCGATGCTGCTGACCGGCAGCTCGACCAGCGTCGTCGCCCCGGCTCGGTGCCTTCGCCCACCTCGACCTCGGCGGGGATCAGCGAGGACAGCCCTCTACCCAGCCCGCTGGCGTGACCACCGCTCACCTCCTTGGCCAGCTCCCGGTAGGCGATCGCCCCCCGGGAGGATCGGATCGAACGCGCTGATCGGCTGCCCGTACGAGGGCGCCTCGGACAGCCGGACGCGTGCGGGGGATGACCGTGCGGCACACCTTGTCGCCGAAGTGGTTGCGCACCTCCTGCACGACCTGGTCGGCCAGCTTCGTCCGGGCGTCGTACATCACGCAGACGATGACCGAGACCTCGAGCGTCGGGTTGAGGTTCTTCTGGACCAGGCCGACGTTGCGCAGGAGCTGGCCCAGACCCTCGAGGGCGTAGTACTCGCACTGGATCGGGACGAGCACCTCGGACGCGGCGGCCAGGCTGTTCACCGTCAGCAGCCCGAGCGACGGGGGGCAGTCGATGAAGATGAAGTCGTAGTCGTCGCGCGACCGCGTCGAGGGCCGCTCGGAGCTTCAGCTCCCGGCTGAACGCCGGGACCAGCTCGATCTCGGCGCCGGCGAGGTCGAGGTTGGCGGGAGCGACGAAGAGGTTCCGCACCGACGTCGCCTCGACGCAGTCCTCGATGCGGCGCGTCGTGGAGGAGGACGTCGTACATCGAGGTGTCGAGGTCGCGGATGTTGATGCCCGAGACCGGTCGAGGCGTTGCCCTGGGGATCGAGGTCGACGACGAGCACCCGGTAGCCGAGCTCGGCCAGGCAGGCGGCCAGGTTGACCGCCGTCGTCGTCTTGCCGACCCCGCCCTTCTGGTTGGCGACGGCGAGCACCCGGGGAAGCGGTCGAGCCACGTGTCCGCCCGGCGCGGCGACGCGCCGGGCGTCGGGCGCGAAACCGTCGACCGGCACCGGCTCGAGGGCGTCGACGAGTGGCGGAGCCACCGCGACGGCGCTCGGGGCCGTCATCGGCGGCACCTGACCCTCAACCATGATTTCGTCAACAACGGAACTCGCGACGCTCGACCGATCGTTGGTCGCGGCAGCCGCGGGCTCGGGCGAATCCTCCGGTGGCGCCGCCTGTTCCTCGGCCGGCGCGACGGCGGCGAGCTCCTCCGCGGATGGCGCATCCGCCCGCGCCTCCGGCGACGGCTCCGGCGTGTCGTCTACCGACGTGCGTCGTCGGCGTCGGCCGACGCGTGGTCGTCGGGCCCCGACCCCGGCGCTGTGCCGTCGGGCGCCTCGGTCGAGGGTTCGGCGGGGTCGGTTGGCGGCGTCGTCCCCCGCAGGCGCTCGAAGATGGCGCGACCGCGGGCGACGACCTCAGGGGGCACGTCCGTCATGGCGAAGTCCGATACTTCCGCTTCGTCGGGCCTGACGCAAGCACCTCGTCGATGTTCCACGAGGAACACCGCGGCGGTCCGAACTCGAGGGTGCGGTACCGGATGTTCCACGGGGAACATCACGGACTAGGCGAACAGGGGGCGCTTCGCCGGGATGCCGGCCGCGGCGCGGGAACCGTTCGGGGCAATCGCCCACCGCCTCCAGGCAGCGCACATGGGCGTCCTCGGTACCTCCGAGCCCGGCGTCTCGCAGCGCCAGCTCGTCCAGGCCGCCGGCCGGCCAGCGGTCGGCCGTGGGCGCAGGCGGCTCGGCCACCAGGAGCCTGCCGCCGGGCACGAGGAAGGGGCGCCCGCACTCGGCCGTCACCGCGGGACGGGCGAAGGCTCGGGCCGTCACGAGGTCGAACCGGGCCCGCCATCCGGCCTGTCGGCCGAAATCCTCCGCCCGACCGTGGGTCGGGTGCACACGGTCCGCCAGCGCCAGGGCGTCCACTGCGCGGTGGAGGAATCGCGTCCGCCGGAGCTGGGCGTCGAGCAGAACGACCTCGGTCGTGGGCCAGGTCAGCGCGAGCACGAGGCCCGGTACGCCGCCGCCGCTGCCGAGGTCGAGGAGGCGCCCAGGGGCCTCACCGGCGGCCGCGACGAAGGCGGCGGCGTGGTCGACGTGCTCGTCGACCGGACCAGGACCGAGGAAGCCCTCGGCTTGCGCCTCCTCCAGCAGGTGGAGGAGGGTGCGCACGCGATTCGCGCTCAGTCCTCGGGCAGGAGGACGACGCGCCGGCGCGGGTCCTCGCCCTCGGAGACGGTCCGCACGCCGTCGATGTCGTTGACCGTGTCGTGGACGACCTTGCGGTCGGCGGCGTTCATGGGCTCGAGCGCCTTGCGCGTCCCCGAGCTGACGACGTCGGCGGCTACCTGCCGGGTGAACCGCTCGAGGGCTTCGCGCCGGCGCTGGCGGTAGCCGGCGATGTCGATCCGGATCCGCCCCTCCTGGGTGCCGCCGCCGCGGCGCTGCACCACCGTGCGGGCGAGCTCCTGGACGGTCTGGAGGGTCTGGCCCTTCGGGCCGATCAGCAAGCCGAGGTCGTCGCCCTCGAGCCGGATCTCGACGGTGTCGTCGTCGACGCGCTCGATCACGGTCGTCCCCTCCGCCCCGAACTGATCGGCCAGGCCGCGGAGGAAGGACGCCACCACGTCCGCCTGTTCGTCGATCGTCAACTCCGGCATCGTCTTCCCTTCCTGCTGCTGGGGGTCTCGGGTGGCGGCGTTGCCGCCACCGCTACGTCCGCTGCTGCGGCGCCGCCGGTTTGCCTCGCCGGCCGGCTGGCCGCCGTCGACCGGCTCGCGCGGCGCGACCGACGTCGCCGCGGCGCGGTCGTTCGTCCGCTTCGGACTGTCAGCGTCGTCGGGCTTGCGCCGCCGTCGCTCGCGGCGCTCGGCCTTCGCTCGAGGGGCGGCGGGACGCACCCGCGCCCGGACGCGAGCATGGCCGCGGAGGCGACCGAAGAGGCCGGCCCGCGGCTCCTCCAGCACCTCGACCTCGGCGTCGTCGCCGTGGACCCCGAGCTGGTCGAGGGCCAGTTCCTTGGCCTCGTCGACCGTGCGAGCCGTGATCTCGACCCACTCCATGGATGACCTACTTCCGCTTCTTGCGCTTGCGGGACGCAGCCGGGCGGCTGCCCGGTGGGGTGACCCGCCCGGACCGGGTGGCCGGCGCGGGCGGGGCCGGCGCCGGCGTGGCCGACGCGCCGTTGCCCGACGCCGGCGCGGCCGGGCCGAGCAGCCGCGAGAGGAACCCGCCCGACGCCGGTGCGGCCGGCGTGCTGTCCTTCGCCGTCGTCGTGATCGGGCCCGTGTCGCCGGCCGCCTTCGCCGCGGCCAGGCGCTCCTTCACCTCGGGCGTGTAGATGTGCCTGGTGATGATCGCCTGCTGGCCGATGCGATAGAGCCCCGAGACGACGAAGTACAGGACGAGCGCGGCGGGCAGGGTGAGCGAGATGAACGTGATGAACAGCGGCATGACCCGCGTGATCATCTGCATCTGGGGGTTGATCGCCCCGGGGTTGCGGCGCTGGATCTGGGCCTGTTGGTAGTAGCTGGCCGCCGTCGCCGCCAGGATCAGGAGGATGTACGGGAAGGCGGTGCCGAACCCTTCGCCCATCGCCTGCACCGCCGAGCGGGACAGGTCGATGCCCCAGGAGACCATCTCGGTGGTGCCGTGCAGGGCTTGGTAGAGCGCCGTCGAATGTTCGAGGTACTTCGGGTCGAACGTGCCGGTCAGCGCCGGGTTCCCGGCGAGGACGGCGTCGAGCAGCGACGTCCTCTGGGTCAGGCCCCGCAGGACCTGGTAGAGGATGATGAAGACCGGGAGCTGGATCAGCAGCGGCAGGCACCCGCCGACCGGGTTGATCTTGTGCTCCTGGTAGAACTTCATCAGTTCTTCGTTCATCTTCTGCCGGTCGTCGCGGTACTGCGTCTGGATCCGGCGGAGCTCCGGCTGGTGGGCTTGGAGCTCGAGCATCGAGCGGGTGCCCTTCAGCGTCAGCGGCGTGACCACGAGCATCACGGTGAGCGTGAGCAGCACGATGGACATGCCGTACGACGGCCACAGGTCGTAGTACCAGGCCATCACGGCGGCGAGCAGGTCGAACATCGTCGGTTACCTCAGCGGGGGGACGGGATCCCACCCTTGACCGCCCCAGGGGTGGCAGCGGCACAGGCGGCGGGTGGCGAGCCAGGTGCCGCGAGCGGCACCGTGGGTCTCGAGGGCCTCGAGGGCGTAGGTGGAGCAGGTTGGCACGTACCGGCACGGCGACGGCCGGCCGGCGCGGAGGCGCTGGTAGGCGCGCACGGCGGCATGCAGTGGTCGGGCCGCGAGGGTCATGACGGCCCGCCTCCGACCTCGCCGGTGGCGCCGACCTCGGCCAGCGCTCGGGCCAGGTCGGTTCGCAGGTCGGCGTACTCGCAGGTGGCGGCGGCCGGCGTCGCCGTCAGGAGGTAGGTCCCCGGGGCCGGGTCGAGCTCGCGGCAGGCGGCCCGGAGGCGCCTGCGGATGCGGTTGCGGACGACCGCCCCGCCGACCGTCCGACTGATCGAGAACGCCACACGGGGAACCGCAGGTGCACCGGCGTCCGGCGCAGGCAGGTAGGTCACCCGGAGCGCGCCGCTTCGCGCCCGGCGTCCGTGCTGGCGCAGGGCGGCGAAGGAGGAACGGGTCTGGACGCGCCCGACGGGCATGTGCCGGCGCTCAGGCCGACAGACGCTGGCGGCCCTTGTTGCGCCGCGAACGCAGCACGGCTCGGCCGGCTCGGGTGGACATGCGGTGCCGGAAACCGTGGCGGCGGGCCCGCTTGCGGTTGTTCGGCTGGAAGGTGCGCTTCATCGTCTTCCTCCTGGCCCGGAGGGCCGAGCGGTGCCCGGGCGGGCGGCAAGGAGGCCGCCGGCGCGGGGTTCGTCGTACGTGGTCGCCCGGGTCATCCGCTCGCCGACCGCGACGAAAGGAGGCGCACCGGACGCGCCGGGGGCAACGGTAGAGGGACCACGGTGCACCGGGCAATCCGGGCCGTTCGCCGACCTTCCACAGGCGGGGAGGGCTCGTCCACAACTGAACTGTGGAAACTCTCGTTGACCTGGGAGAGCCTCGTCAGAACAGGCCCTCTTGAACCCCCAGGGAAGGCCGATGCTACCGTCGTCGACCCGGGCGCAAATGCGCGCCGCCGGTGGGGACCGGCGGGCGCGAAGGATCGGCAAGAGGGGAGCAGCGCCCTTGGACGACGGCAGCAGCGACACGCAAACCGCGACGTGGGCGGAGGGCTCGGAGGTTTTCCACAGAGTGTGGACGTCTTTGTGGGTTCCAACGGAACCCGAGAACCGGTGAGCCGCCATGGGTGACGCGATCGGCGTGTGGAACGCAGCGTCCGAAGTCCTCCGTGGCCAGCTCTCCGACTCCGTCTGGATGTCGACCTTCGCCGAGGTCGTGCCGTTGGAGGCCGCCGGCGGCTTCGTGCTCGCGGTCCCGAACCGCTGGACGAAGGACCGGATCGAGGAACGCCACCTCGACGCCGTCCGAGCGGCCCTGTCCGACGTCGGCGTGGCCGACACCGACGTCGTGGTCGAGGTGCGCCCCGAGCCGCCCGAGCACGCCGAACCGGTCGACCCCCTCGGCACCTCGTCGGCCCATCAACAGGACCTCGACCTGGCGCTCGATCTCGTCCCGACCGCCGCGTCGGCGACCAGCTCCCAGGACCAGGGCCCCCGCCTGGCGGCGCTGAACCCGAAGTACACCTTCGACGCCTTCGTGATCGGCTCGTCGAACCGTTTCGCCCACGCGGCCGCGCTCGCCGTGGCCGAGCGGCCCGCCCTGGCGTACAACCCGCTGTTCATCTACGGCGACGCCGGGCTGGGCAAGACCCACCTGCTCCAGGCGGTCGCCCACTTCGTGCGGGAGAACTACCCGAACCTCCGCATCCGGTACGTGTCCTCGGAGACGTTCCTGAACGACTACGTCGAGTCGATCCGGAACCGGACCACCGATGCGTTCCGCCGCAAGTACCGGGAGACCCCTGACCTCCTCCTCGTCGACGACATCCAGTTCGTCGAGGGCAAGGAGGGCTTCCAGGACGAGTTCTTCCACACGTTCAACGCGCTCTACGAGACGAGCCGGCAGATCGTGCTCAGCTCCGACCGCTCGCCCGACCACATCGCCACCCTCGAGGACCGCCTCCGCACCCGGTTCAAGTGGGGGCTGATCACCGACATCCAGCCGCCGGACCTGGAGACGCGGCTCGCCATCCTCCGCAAGAAGGCCGAGCGGGAGACGACGCTCGTGCCCCACGAGGTTCTCGAGTTCATCGCCGAGTGCTTCCCCGACAACATCCGGGAGATCGAGGGGGCGCTGACCCGCGTCGCCGCCTTCGCCACCCTCACCAAGGAGCCCCTGTCCGCCGAGCTCGCCCGCCGGGTCCTCGCCGACCTGCTGACCGAGCGCCAGCCCCGGCCGGTCACCCCCCAAGTCGTCCTCGACGCGTCGGCGAAGCTGTTCGCCCTCAGCGTCGACGACGTGATCGGCAAGGCCCGCACGCGCGACCTCGTCGATGCCCGACACATCGCCATGTACGTGTGCCGCCAGCTGACGAACCCGCCCCTGTCCTTCCCCCAGATCGCCAAGGCCTTCGGCAATCGCGACCACACGACGGTCATGAACGCCGTCCAGCGGATCGAGCGCGACATGAAGGAGCGCCGGAAGACCTTCGACCGGGTCAACGAGCTGATGACGATGGTTCGCAACGGTGAGTGATCGCCGCCCCACAGTCTGGGGACCGTCGTTGTGAGCGCGGCCTCGTCACCCGTGGAGGGCTGTGGACGCAACGGTGGTCATGCGCCATCACCCCTGCGCCCCTGTGGGACGCTGTGGACAGCGTGCGAGCAGCGACACGCATCCTGAGCAGGCTCGGCCGTCGGTTGTCCACGATCCACAGGCCCTAGTACGACGACTGATGAGAATTCATCTGATGAGAAACGAGCAGCAGTGAAGTTCCGATGCGAGCGTGACACCCTCGTCGAGGCCCTCGGCACCGCCGGCCGAGCTGTCTCCGGACGGGGTGGGATGTTGCCGGTGCTGTCCGGCGTGCGGGCTGAGCTCGTCGGCGGGGTGCTCACCCTGACCGGCAGCGATCTCGACCTGACGATCACCGTCGGCGCCGACGTCAACGGCGACACCGACGGCGCCACCGTGCTGCCCGCCAAGCTGGCGAGCGACGTCGTGCGGGCGCTGCCCCCCGGGGCGGTGACCGTCGAGGTGGGCGACGACGAGGCGCGGATCACCGCCGAGCGAGCCGAGTTCAGCCTCCGCGTCACCGCGGCCGACGAGTACCCGAAGCTGCCGCCGACCGACGCCGCGCCGGTGCAGCTCGAAGCGGGCGAGTTCGCCAAGGCCCTGCGCCAGGTCACGCCGGCGGCGTCCACCGACGACAACCGTCCGATCATCACCGGCGTCCTGCTGACCGCCGAGGAGGGCGGCCTGCGCCTCGTCGCCACCGACTCCTACCGCTTGGCGGTGCGGGACCTGGCGGGTCTCTCCGGCACGCTGGGCGGCCGCTCGAGCGTCCTCGTGCCGTCCCGGGCGCTGCGGGAGGTCGAGCGGCTCCTGTCGGGAGCCGATGCGATCACGTTGCGGCTCGGCGAGCGGGAGGCGGCCTTCGAGGTCGGGACCACGAGGGTCACCACCAGGCTGATCGACGGCGAGTTCCCGAACTACCGCGGGCTGATCCCGGCGTCGTACCCGAACCGGCTCGTCGTCGGGCGGGAGCCCTTGCTCGACGCCATCCGTCGCGTGCGGCTGCTGGCCCGCGACGCCACGCCGGTGCGCCTGGTGATGTCGGCCGACGGCCTCGAGCTGCTGGCCGTCACCCAGGACGTCGGCCAGGCCCACGAGACCCTCGACGCCAAGTTCGAGGGGACCGAGCTGACCGTGGCGTTCAACCCCCAGTACCTCGCCGAGGGCGTCGACGTCACCCCGGGCGACGAGGTCGTCCTCGAGACGATCGACGCCCTCAAGCCGGCGGTGCTGCGCTCGACCGAGACCCAGGAGTTCCTCTACCTCCTGATGCCGGTCCGGGTGAGCTAGGGGCGCCTCGTGCGCCTGGACAAGCTCTGGTTGACCGACTTCCGTTCCTACGAGTCGGCCGAGCTCGCCCTGGCGCCGGGCCTCACCGCCGTCCTCGGCGACAACGGACGCGGCAAGTCGAACCTCCTCGAGGCCGTGGGCTGGCTCGCCACGCTCGAGTCGTTCCGGGGGGCGCCTCCGGACGCCCTCGTGCGCAGCGGCGCCGAGCGGGCGATCCTGCGGGCCGAGGGGCGGGTGGAGGCGGACGGGGCCGACGGCGCCGACGGCAGGCTCGCCCTGATCGAGGCCGAGCTCGTCGCGTCCGGGCGCAACCGGGTCCAGGTCAACCGCCAGCGCCTCCAACGCACCCGCGACCTCCTCGGGGTGCTCCGGGTCACGGTGTTCACCCCCGACGACCTCGAGCTCGTCAAGGGCGGGCCCGGTGGCCGCCGCCGCTACCTCGACCAGACGCTGGTCGCGTTGCACGCGCGCTACGACGCCGTCCGCGCCGACGTGGAGCGCGTCCTCCGCCAGCGCAACGCCCTGCTCCGCCAGGTGCAGGGCGACGGGCGCCGGCTCGACGAGAGCGCGGCGCTGACCCTCGATGTGTGGGACGCGAAGCTGGCCGAGGCCGGTGAGGAGCTGGCCCGGCTCCGCGTCGCGCTGTGCGAGCGCCTCGAGCCTGCGCTCGTGGGTGCGTACGAAGCGGTGGCCGTCGGCGCCGAGGCGCGGGCCCGGGTCGCCCTCCGCTACGACTCCGGCTGGTTCGGCCGCGACGGCGGGCTCGCCGGCGCCCTGGCGGCGGGGCGGCGCGACGACATCCGCAGGGGCGTCTCGCTCGTGGGCCCCCATCGCGACGACCTGACGCTGACGGTCGGCGGCACGCCCGCTCGCACCCATGCCAGCCAGGGCGAGCAACGCTCACTCGCCCTCGCCCTACGCCTCGCCGCCCATGCCCTGGTGACGGCGACGGTGGGCACCGCTCCCGTCCTGCTGCTCGACGACGTGTTCTCCGAGCTCGACCGCCGGCGGGCCGACGCCCTCCTCGCCACCCTGCCGCCCGGCCAGGCGCTGCTGACGTCGGCGTCCGGTCTGCCCGAGGGCACGACGCCCGAGCACGTGCTCCGGATCGAGGCGGTCGACGACGCCCGAGGCGGCGTCCGGTCGACGGTGGTCGAGGCGTGACCGGGGCCGGACCTCGTGCGCCCGGCTGGCGCCCGCCCGACCCGGTGCCGGAGCGGGCCGGGACACCGCCGCGCGCCGACGACCCGGCGGCGCTGGCGCCGCTGCTCGACCGGGTCCTCGGCGCGCTCGGCGCGCCGACCGCCGATGCCCTCGCGACCCTGTTCGCCCGCTGGGCCGACCTCGCCGGTGACCCCCTCGCCGGCCACGGGACACCCGCCGGCGTCGAGGATCGCGTCCTGGTCGTCGTGGTGTCCGACCCGCTCTGGGCCACGGAGTGGCGCTACCGCCAGGGCGAGGTGCTGCGGCGCTGTGACGAGGCCCTCGGAGCGGGTGTCGTCGAGCGCGTCGAGGTGCGGGTCCGCCGGCCCTGACGAGGGGGAAAATCGCACAGGTGTTCGTGGCGCGGATGCCCGAGTCGGACACACCCTCCTGGTAAGATGTGTCCACCGTGCCGAGCCCTCTCCGACCTGGTGAACCTGCAGGTCAAGGGCATCCCCGGACCGAACGACGACCGAGCTAGAGAGGCGCGCAGTGGCGCAGCAGACAGGGTCCTACGAGACCAAGGACATGACCATCCTCGAGGGCCTCGCCCACGTCCGGAAACGGCCCGGGATGTACATCGGCGGCACCGGCCTCGCCGGCCTCCACCACCTCGTGTGGGAGGTCGTCGACAACTCCGTCGACGAGGCCATGGCCGGCGAGGCCAGCCTCGTCAAGATCACCCTCCAGGCCGACGGCTCGTGCAAGGTCGAGGACGACGGCCGGGGCATCCCGACCGAGATCCACCCCGAGTTCAGGATGAGCGGCGTCGAGATCGCCCTGACGAAGCTGGGCGGCGGCGGCAAGTTCGAGGGGAAGGGCTACCAGGTCTCCGGCGGGCTGCACGGCGTGGGCGTGTCGGTCGTCAACGCGCTGTCGTCCAAGCTCGTCGTCGAGGTCGATCGGGGCGGTCGCCGCCACCGGATGGCCTTCGCCGACGGCGGCCGGACCGTCGAGAAGCTCACCGTCGTGGGCGACGCCCCACGGGGCCGACACGGGACGACCGTCACGTTCTGGCCCGACGCCACGATGTTCGAGTCGGTCGAGTTCCACGCCCGGACGATCCTCGAGCGGGTCCAGATGATGGCGTTCCTCAACAAGGGCCTGGAGATCCGCTTCCACGACCAGCGCCCCGGCCACGACAACGACCCGGTCACCTATCGCTACGCGGGCGGGATCATCGATTTCGTCAAGCACGTCAACAAGACCAAGGAGCCGCTCTTCGCCAAGGTCGGTTACCTCGACCAGAACGAGCCCGGCCAGGAGGTCGAGGTCGCCTTCACCTGGAACACCGGCTACCAGACCGATGGCATCCACTCCTTCGCCAACGGCATCAACACCATCGAGGGCGGCACGCACGTCGAGGGCTTCCGCGCCGCGCTCACCTCGGTGGTCAACAAGTACGCCAGGGCGAAGAACATCCTGAAGGAGAAGGACGACAACCTCGCCGGCGAGGACATCCGTGAGGGCATCGTCGCCATCATCTCGGTGCGGATGCGCGACCCGCAGTTCGAGGGGCAGACGAAGGGCAAGCTCGGCAACCCCGAGATCAAGACCCTCGTGCAGCGGGCGACCAACGAGCGCCTGTCCGACTGGCTCGAGGAGAACCCGACCGAGGCGAACAAGGTCGTCAAGAAGGCGATCGCCGCGTCACAGGCTCGGATGGCGGCCAAGAAGGCCCGCGACGTGATCCGGTCCAAGACGCTGCTCGACGGGGCCGGCATGCCCGACAAGCTCAAGGACTGCTCGGCCAAGGACCGCTCCGAGCGCGAGCTCTTCATCGTCGAGGGCGACTCGGCCGGCGGCAGCGCCGTCACCGCCCGCGACCCGCGGACCCAGGCGATCCTGCCGATCCGCGGCAAGATCCTGAACGTCGAACGGGCCCGGCTCGACCGGATGCTCAAGAACCTCGAGGTCCAGGCGCTCATCTCGGCGATCGGTGCCGGCGTGGGCGAGGAGTTCGACATCGAGAAGCGCCGCTACGACAAGATCTGCATCCTCGCCGACGCCGACGTCGACGGCGGCCACATCCGGACGCTCCTGCTCACGTTCTTCTACCGGCAGATGAAGCCGCTGGTCGAGCACGGCTGCGTGTACATCTGCCAGCCGCCCCTGTACTCGACGGAGGTCAGGGGCCGGAAGATCTACCTCAAGGACGATCACGCCAAGGACGCGTTCCTGGCCGAGAACCCGAACCACAAGAAGGACTTCGCCCGCCTGAAGGGCCTGGGCGAGATGGACGCCGACGAGCTGCACGTCACGACGATGGACGCCGGCCGCCGCACGCTGCTCCAGATCAGTGTCGAGCAGGCGGCCCTGGCCGACGAGGTCATGTCGATCCTCATGGGCGAGGACGTCGAGTCCCGCAAGCAGTTCATCGTCACGAACGCGAAGGACGTGAGGTTCCTCGATGTCTGACCTCCCGCCGGAGGACCCCGGCTTCGAACTCGGCGACGACAACGACGACGACGACGGCTTCGACGACGAGGGCGACATCGCCGACGTCGAAGCGTTGCTCGCCACGGCCGCGATCGAGCCGATCGAGATCCAGGAGGAGATGGAGCGGTCCTTCCTGGACTACGCCATGTCGGTCATCACGGCGCGGGCGCTGCCCGACGCGCGCGACGGCCTGAAGCCGGTGCACCGCCGGATCCTGTGGGGGATGGACGACCTCGGTGCCCGGCCGAACCGCTCCCACATGAAGTGCGCCCGGGTCACCGGCCACGTGATGGGCAACTTCCACCCGCACGGCAACGCCGCCATCTACGACGCGCTCGTCCGGATGGTCCAGCCCTTCTCGCTGCGCCACCCCCTCATCGACGGTCACGGCAACTTCGGCTCGCCGGACTTCGGCCCGGCCGCGGAGCGCTACACCGAGTGCCGCTTGGCGCCGCTCGCCATGCGGTTGCTCGACTCGATCGACGAGGGCACCGTCGACTTCGGCGACAACTACTCCGGCGAGTTCCAGGAGCCGCTGGTGCTGCCGGCCCGGTTCCCGAACCTCCTCGTCAACGGGAGCCAGGGCATCGCCGTCGGCATGGCGACCAACATCCCGCCGCACAACCTCGGCGAGGTGATCGACGCCACGATCCACCTGATCGACCACCCCGACGCCACGCCCGACGACCTGATGCAGTTCGTGAAGGGTCCCGACTTCCCGACCGGCGCGCTCATCATGGGCCGCCAGGGCATCCTCGACGCCTACCGCACCGGCAAGGGCTCGATCCGCCTCCGGGCGGTGGCCGAGATCGAGGAGTCGACCTCGTCACGCTCGGGCGACCGGATCGTCGTGACCGAGATGCCGTACCAATCCTCGATCTCCGCCACGGCAGCGCGGATCAAGGAGCTCGTCGAGATCGCGGGCCATCGACGGCATCGCCGACGTGAACGACGAGTCGGCCAAGGGCAAGACCCGGCTCGTCATCCGCCTGAAGCGCGACGCGCCCGGCCTCGTCGTGCTGAACAACCTGTACAAGCACACGCAGCTGCAGTCGAACTTCTCGGTGAACACCGTCGCCCTCGTCGACGGGATCCCGCGCACGCTCAACCTGGTCCAGGCGCTGCGGGCCTACATCGACCACCAGGTCGAGGTCATCCGCCGGCGCACCGAGTACCGCCTCGGGAAGGCCAACCGCGACCTGCACATCCGCGCCGGCCGGCTCAAGGCGATCAACGTCATCGACCAGGTGATCGCGACCATCAGGGCCAGCGACGACCGGCCGGCGGCCAAGGTCGCGCTGATGGCTGTGCCGTTCGAGTTCACCGAGGTGCAGGCGGAAGACATCCTCCAGATGACCCTCGGCCAGCTGACGCGGCTCGCCCGGGTCGACCTCGAGCGCCAGATCGAGGAGCTCCAGGCGACGATCGCCGAGCTCGAGCGGATCCTCGCCGACGAGGCGGTGCTTCGCGACGTGATCAAGACCGAGCTGGCCGAGATCAGGGACGAGTTCGCGACGGAGCGGAAGTCGCGGATCACCCTCGACGCCGGCGACATGAACATCGAGGACCTCATCGACGACGAAGAGCTCATCGTCACCCTCTCGGCGAAGGGCTACACGAAGACCGTCGCCGCCGACACGTTCCGGGCCCAGGGCCGGGGCGGCAAGGGCGTGGCCGGCGCCAAGCTGCGCGACGACGACTACGTCACGCACATCCTCACGACGACGGCGCACGCCTACCTGTTGTTCTTCTCGAACCTGGGCCGCGTCTACCGGCTCAAGGCCCACGAGATCCCGAAGAAGGAGCGCACCGCGCGGGGGACGGCGATCATCAACCTGCTCCAGCTCCAGCCGAACGAGCGCATCCAGGCCATCATCGACACCCGCGACTACGAGACGAACCGGTACCTGTTCTTCGCCACGAGGAAGGGCCAGGTGAAGAAGACGAAGTTCAACGAGTACGACAGCTCGTTGCGCACCGGCCTGATCGCCATCAACCTCCGCGACGGCGACGAGCTCGTGAAGGTCATCCCGACCAACGGCGGCGACGACATCCTCATGGTCTCCAAGCTCGGCCAGGCGATCCGCTTCAACGAGGACGATGTCCGTCCGATGGGGCGCGCCGCCGCCGGCGTGCGCGGCATGAAGATGCGGGCCGCCGACGAGGTCGTCTCGCTCGACACCTGCCGCGACGACGTCGCCATGTTGATCGTGACCGACGCCGGCTACGGCAAGCGGACCCAGCTCGAGCACTTCAACCGCCAGGGCCGGGGCGGCCAGGGCGTGCGGGGCATCAAGCTCACGGCCCGCAAGGGCAGCGTCGTGGCCGCGTTCATGGTCCACCTCGACGACGAGATCTTCGTCATCAACTCCTTCGGGACGGTGATCCGGATGCCGGTGCGCGAGATCAGCTCGCAGGGTCGCGACGCGACGGGCGTGCGGGTCATGGGCCTCGCCGACGGGCAATCCGTCGCCGCCGTGGCCCCCGTCCTGCAGACCGACGACGCCTAGCCGGTTCGGCTCGAGCGCGCCGCGCTCCCGAGAGCACCATCGATCCCGGAGGTGGCGCATGCGTCGCCCGACGAACGACGGCGGCCAGGCCGTGCCGCTCCTGCTGGTCGTGCTCGGACTGGCGGTGGCCGCCGCCCTGCTCGTGGGCGAGGTCGGCGTCGCCGCCGCCCGTCGTGCCCACGCGCAGACCGCGGCCGACGCCGCCGCCCTCGCCGGCGCGATGTCGGTCGCGGTTCCTGCGGCGGGGGAGGCCGAGGCGCGCCGCGTCGCGACCGACAACGGTGCCGTCGTCGAGGCCTTCGCCGTCGACGGTGCGACGGTCACCGTCACGGTGCGCCTCGGCGGGGCCCGGGCCTCGGCGAGTGCAGAAGCGTCGCCCGTCGCGGGCGCGCTGTCGCCCCCTGGTGGCGGCAACCGGTCCGGTCTCGCGCCTGCGCTCCTCGCCGCCCTGGCGCGAGCCGACGCCCTCCTCGGCCGGCCGGTGGCGGTCGTGGGCGGCCGCGGCCTCGAGGTCGAGGTCTCGCCGGATGCGGTGTCCGGACTGCTCTCGGTGGGTAGCGACGCCGGCCTGTGCCGTCTTCCGCCCCCGACCCATCCCATACACTTCACGACGTGCCCCCCGACCAGCCCGGCGTGAGCGGGGCGCCATTGCGCTTCACCGAGCACACCGGGGTCCTCGACGCCCCCACCAGCAGCGCCGGCGCCCCCGTCGTGGCCCCGGCCGCCCCGCCGACCACCGCCGCCCCGGCTGTCCCGGCCGCCCCACCCACCCGGCGGACCCAGGCCACCCCGGCGGCGGCCGCGACCCGCCTCACTCGCCGGGAGCGCAAGAGCATGCGCCGGCTCCGGGCTCGCAAGGTCCGCCGCATCGTCCGTCACGTCGACCCGTGGTCGGTGCTGAAGCTGGCGCTGCTCTTCTACATCTGCCTGTACGTCGTCTTCCTCGTGGCCGGCCTGCTGCTGTGGAACCTGGCCACGCGGGCCGGCGTGATCGACAACGTCGAGAGCTTCATCGAGGACATGGGCGCCTTCGAGTCCTTCGAGTTCGAGCCCAAGGTCATCTTCCAGGCGACGGCGCTGGGCGGTGCCGTCTTCACCGTCATGGCCACGGGGCTCACCGCCCTCGGCGCCGTCCTGTTCAACCTCATCAGCGATCTCGTCGGTGGCGTGCGGTTCACGGTCATCGAGGAGGACTCCGCCCGCCCGATCGTCCCCGACCGCCCGAAGCGCAGCAAGAAGCAGGCTTCGTCATCGGCAGGATGACGCTCTAATCTCGCCGCTCCACGAAACTCTCGGGGCTATAGCTCAGTCGGTTAGAGCGCATCGCTGATAACGATGAGGTCGAAGGTTCGATTCCTTCTAGCCCCACCACTCTCATGACCGCTCTCCGTCGAGCCTTGGTCGCCCTCGGGTTGGCCGGACTGATCGCTGCGGTCCTGCGCGTCCGCGGGACCGGTGGTACGCCCCCCGAGGCCGGCGGCTGGCGCGAGCTGAGCGGGCCCGACCTGCGTTGACCAGGTGACCCGCGTCCTCGTCGTCGGTGCGGGCGCGGTCGGGGCGCGCACGGCGCGCCACCTCGCCGCCTCCGGCACGGCCGAGATCGTCGTGCACGACGTGCGTGACGAACGGGCCCGGCTGGTCGCTCAGGCCCTCGGCCCCGTGGCCCGAACCTCGACTGACGGTGGCGACCGTTGCGACGTCGCCGTCCTCTCGTGCTCGCCGGGTGAGCACGCCGAGCTGGCCGCCGCCCTCCTCCGCCGGGGCGTGCCCGTCGTCTCGACCAGCGATGCCGTCGCCGACGTCCGGGCCCTCCTCGATCTCGACGCCGAGGCGACCGAGCGGGGCCTCCCGGTCGTGGCCGGGGCCGCCTTCTCGCCCGGCCTCACCTGCCTGCTGGCGTCGCACGCGGCCGGGGTGTTCGACGCCGTCGACGAGGTGCACGTGGCCCGGGTCGGAACCGGCGGGCCGGCCTGCGCCCGCCAGCACCACGACGCCCTGACGGGGCCGTCCCTCGACTGGCGCGACGGTGGCTGGGTGCATCGGACCTCGGGTTCGGGGCGCGAGCTCTGCTGGTTCCCCGATCCGATCGGCGCCCGCGACTGCTACCGGGCGGCCCTCCCGGACCCGCTCCTCCTGGTCCGAGCGTTCCCGTCGGTGCAGCGGGTGACGGCGAGGCTGGCCGCGAACCGTCGCGACCGGCTGACCGCCCCCCTGCCGATGCTGCGCCCACCGCATCCCGAGGGCGGGCCCGGTGCGGTGCGCGTCGAGGTCCGGGGCGAACGGGGCGGAGCCCGATCGGTGCTCGTCTACGGCGCCATGGAGATCCCGGCGACGGCTGCCGGCGCCGTCGCCGCCGAGGCGGCCCTCGCCGTGGCCGGCGATCGTGCCCCCATCGGTGTCCACGGGCTCGCCAGCCTCGCCGACCCCCTGGCCGTGCTGCGCGAGCTCGCCCGGCACGGGATCAAGGCCGCCAGCTTCACCGGTGCGGTCGAGGTGGGCTGAGCCGACCCCGACGGCAGACGGAGGATCAGGCCGTCGCGACCAGGCGGTCGCGCCAGGGGCTCGCCTCGCCGATGGCGGTGGCGTAGTCGGCCCGACGGCGAGCGGCCCGACCGGCCCGGCCGCTGACGACGTCGCCGTCCGCACCGTGGTCGTACTGGGCGTCGAGGCCGGCCCGCAGCATCTCCAGCGCCTCGGAACGCAGCTGGGAGATCCGGGACTCGGTGACCTGGAGCACGTTGGCGAGCTCGGCGGAGGTCCGGCCGTCGAGGAAGTACCCGACGACCACCATGCGGTGACGCTCGGGCAGCAGGCTGACGGCGTCGCGGAGGTAACCCAGGAGCTCGGCCGCCTCGAGGGCCTCCGACGGCTCGGTGGCGGTGCGATCGGCGAGGACGTCGCCGAGCGCGAGGTCGTCGTCGTCGGCCGAGGAGCCCGTGACGCCGTGCTCGAGGGCGAGGACGACGGAGCGGAACACCCGATCGCGGGCGGAGGCGAGCTCGGCGGGGGTCATGCCCATCGCCGCCGCCACCGCGGCCGGGCTGGGTGAGCTGCCGTTGGCGCTGGCGAGCTCCTGCTCGATGGTCTCGAGGTGGCGGCCGAGCGCCCGTACCGAGCGAGGCGCCCAGTCGACGGCGCGGACGGCGTCGAGGATCGCTCCACGGATGCGGCGGGCGGCGAAGCGGTCGAAGGGCACGCCCCGGCTCGGATCGAAGCGCTGGGCGGCCTCGACCAGGCCGAGGGCGCCGGCCCGGGCCAGCTCCTGGCGATCGACGTGGCGGGGGAAGTGCCCGGCCACTTGGAGCACGACATGACGCACGACGGCGAGGTTCTCCTCCACCAGCCGGGCTCGGTCAGTCAGTGCTTCCACGTCGTTCTCCTCTTCCGGTTCGTCCCCCGCGTTCCGGGACCTTCCCTTCCTACGACGATTCCGTAGGCGCCATAAGGTCCGGAGTCCTCATTCACGGATGCTGCAAAAGGACCATTTCTGAGGGGTCCATACGGACCATGTCTCTCGTAGCTCGAACGGACCACGTTCGCCTGGGCGCGCCGAGTGGGCCATACGATCCACGGATGTCTCGCCGATGGCTGCCCGTCGTCCTGGCCGTGCTGGGGACGCTCGCGGCGTGCGGAGGCGACGACGGCGCCGCCGCATCCGGCGAGATCGAAGGCCTGGTCATCGAGCGGATCGGGCCCTACGAGCACCTCATCGCCGACCTGGACTACGACCGTCCTGCGCCGTCGGGCGGCGACCACCTCCCTTCCCCGTTCTGGCTGAATTGCGGCGTATACGACGGTATCGTCCCCGACGAGCTCGCCGTGCACAGCCTCGAGCACGGCGCCGTCTGGATCGCGCTCGGGCCCGACAGCACCGCCGCCGACCGGGAGCGGGCCGAGGAGCTCGCCGAAGGGCGCAAGGTCATCGTGTCCGACGTCCCCGACCTTCCGAACCCGGTGGAGCTGGTGGCGTGGGGCGTGCGGCTCCCGCTCGAGTCACTCGCAGATCCGCGCGCCGAGGCGTTCCTCGACGAGTTCATCGACGCCCCGACGGCCCCGGAGGCCGGGTCGGCGTGCGAGGGCGGGCTGGGCGATCCGCCGACTCCTCCCGAGCTGCCTTTCGGCTGATCGACCTGCGAGACTGCCGGGATGCGCGATCGAGTGGCGAGCGCCGAACGGGACCGTCCCGCGACGCGCCCGGTGCGCCCGGGTCGCGTGTCGAGCCCTCGGGCGGTGCCGGCGTCGGTGCGCCGGCCGCCCTATACCCACACGGGTGGTGTCCCCACGAGCCGGACGCTGCGCCCCCTCACCGACGCCGTCGACGTCGACCGCTTCCGGCGCGCCGCCCGTGCCGCCCGTCGCGTGCTCGACCGCCTCGCCGAGGAGGTCGCGCCCGGGGTCACCACCGACCACCTCGACGCCGTCGCCCACGACGCCTACCTCGAGGAGGGCGGCTACCCCTCGACCCTCGGCTACCGCGGCTACCCGAAGAGCCTGTGCACGTCGGTCAACGAGATCGTGGCGCACGGGATCCCCGACGACCGGCCGCTCGAGCTCGGGGAGATCGTCAACTGCGACGTGACCATCTACCTCGACGGGATGCACGGCGACTGCTCGCGCACGTTCTGCGTCGGCGGGCCCGAGGCCGTCGACCCCGCCACCCGAGCGCTCGTGCGGGCGACCGAGGAAGCGCTCCAGGCGGGCATCGCCGCCGTCCACCCGGGAGCCAAGGTCCGGGAGATCGGCCGGGCGATCCAGCGGGTGGCCGCCCGCGGCGGCTACGGCATCGTCCGCGAGCTCGTCGGTCACGGCATCGGCGAGCAGTTCCACGGCGAACCCCACGTCCACCACTACGACGAGCCCCGCAACAAGGCCGTGCTCGTCCCCGGCTCGAGCTTCACGATCGAGCCGATGCTCACCCTCGGCCTGCCCGAGGTGGTGCTGTGGGACGACGGGTGGACGATCGCCACCCTCGACGGTCTGCCTTCGGCCCAGTTCGAGCACACCGTGCTCGTGACCCACGACGGGGTCGAGGTGCTGACCGTCGCCGCCGACGGCGACCCCCGGTATCCGCTGTCCTGAGCCGGAGGCCGCCCTGTGATCGTCGATTGCGCCGTCTACAGCAAGGGTGACCGCACGCCGGGGAAGCTGCCGCGTCGAGGAGGCGCTCGCGGTGGCCCGCGAGGATCCCGATGCGTTCGTGTGGATCGGGTTGTTCGAGCCCACCCCGTCGGAGTTCTTCGCCGTGCGTCGCGAGTTCGACCTGCACGACCTCGCCGTCGAGGACGCCGTGAAGGCGCACCAGCGACCGAAGCTCGAGGTGTACGGCGACGACCTGTTCGTCGTGCTCAAGACGGCCCGCTACGTCGACGTCTTCGAGACCGTCGAGTTCGCCGAGATCCAGCTCTTCGTCGGGGCCAAGTACGTGGTGACGGTCCGGCACGGCGAGGGCTCCTCCCTCGCCGACATGCGCAAGCGCCTCGAGAAGGACACCGAGCTGCTCGCCCACGGACCCATGGCGGTCCTGCACGCCGTCGTCGACCGGGTCGTCGACGACTACGAACCCGTCATCGCCGGCCTCGACAACGACATCCAGGAGATCGAGGTCGACGTGTTCGCCCACGAGCGGGCGTTGCGTGACGATCCCACCCAGCGCATCTTCAAGCTGAAGCGGGAGGTGCTCGACTTCCACCGCCACACCAAGCCGCTGGTGGAGGCGCTCGGCCGCCTGCAGACGCCGTTCCTGCCGACGTGCAGGCTCGAGCTGCGCGACTACTTCCGCGACGTCCAGGACCACCTGCTGCGCGTCGTCGCCGAGATCGAGAACTTCCGCGACCTGCTCACCGACGCGCTGAACGCCAACCTGGCCCAGGTGAGCGTCCGCCAGAACGACGACATGCGACGCATCTCCGCCTACGTCGCCATCGGTGGTGTGCCGACGGTCATCGGCGCCGTCTACGGCATGAACTTCGAGTACATGCCCGAGCTGACGTGGAAATTGGGCTACCCCCTCGTGATGGCGGTGTGTGTCGGGATCTGCTTCGTGCTCTACCGCAAGTTCAAGAACGCGGGCTGGCTCTAGCCCCGATGCTGCCTTCCGAGGAGGCGGCGCGCCGCCGGACCTTCGCCATCATCAGCCACCCCGACGCCGGCAAGACGACGCTCACCGAGAAGTTCCTCCTCTACGGCGGCGCGGTGCAGGAGGCGGGCGCCGTGAAGGCCCGGGGCGAGCGCCGGCGGGTGCGGTCGGACTGGATGGAGCTCGAGCAGAAGCGGGGCATCTCCATCACCTCGACGGTGCTCCAGTTCCCGTACCACGACCACGTGCTGAACCTGCTCGACACCCCGGGCCACCGGGACTTCTCCGAGGACACCTACCGCGTCCTTGCCGCCGCCGACGCCGCCGTGATGGTGCTCGACGCCGCCAAGGGCATCGAGCCCCAGACCCGCAAGCTGTTCGAGGTGTGCCGCGACCGCGGCGTGCCGCTGCTGACGTTCGTCAACAAGTGGGACCGGCCCGGCCGACCGCCGCTCGAGCTGCTCGACGAGATCGAGACCCAGCTGCGCCTCACCCCGACCCCCGTCACGTGGCCGGTCGGCGCCGGCGAGGCGTTCGTGGGGCTCGTCGACCGCCGCGACGGCAGCTACACCCGCTTCACACGCGTCGCCCGCGGTGCAGGCGAGGCGGGGGAGGAGCGCCTCGACGTGTCCGCTCTCGCCGACGCCGGTGGCGACGGGGAGGCCGCGTCCGACGAGCTCGACCTCCTCGACGCCGTCGGACACGACCTCGACCAGGCCGGGTTCGAGAAGGGCGAGTCGACGCCCGTCTTCTTCGGGTCGGCGCTGACGAACTTCGGCGTGCGGCTCCTGCTCGACGGCGTCGTCGAGCTCGCCCCGCCGCCCATGGCACGGCCCACCGTCGACGGGTCGACGCGAGCCCTCGACGATCCGTTCTCGGCGTTCGTGTTCAAGGTGCAGGCGAACATGGATCCCGCCCACCGCGACCGCATCGCCTTCGTCCGCATCTGCTCGGGTCGGTTCGACCGGGGGATGGTCGTGACCCACGGCGCCAGCGGTCGTCCCTTCGCCACGAAGTACGCCCACTCCGTGTTCGGCCAGGAGCGCGAGACCGTCGACGAGGCATTCCCTGGCGACGTCGTCGGCCTGGTCAACGCCACTGGCGTCCGGGTCGGCGACACGCTGTACGCCGACCCGCCGGTCGCCTTCCCCGGCATCCCGAGCTTCGCTCCCGAGCTGTTCGCCTCGGTCCGGGCCAAGGACTCGGGCCGGTTCAAGCAGTTCCGCAGCGGCATCCGCCAGCTCGACGAGGAGGGGGTCGTCCAGGTGCTCCGCGACCCCGACCTCGGCGACCAGGTCCTGATGCTCGGCGCCGTGGGCCCGATGCAGTTCGAGGTGGCGACCCACCGCCTCGAGCACGAGTTCGGTGCCGCCGTCGAGCTGACCCAGACCGGCTACCAGGTCGCCCGCGTGACCGACGAGGCGTCGGCGCCGGCACTGCGGGGGATGAGCGGCGTGCGAGTGCTCGAACGAGCCGACGGCGCCCTGCTCGCCCTGTTCGAGAGCCCCTACTGGCTGGCCCGCGTCGTGGCCGACCAGCCCGAGCTCCGCCTGGATCCACTCGTCGCCGAGGGCCTGGCTGGGTGAACGGCCTCACCTGATCCGACAGGGGCCCGGACCTACGCTCGGCGTCGATGGCTCAGCACCGCGCCCCGACGCCGGAGCGCCGCCGCCTGACGCTGCTGGTGCTGGTGCATGGTGAGCACGGTGGCGCTCGGGGGCACCTATGCGCTGACGTCGAGCGGCGACGACGTCGTCGGCGGCGACGAGGCGGCCACGGCGGGGGAGTCGGCCGACGGGGCGTCGACGACGGCGGCCACGGGTGAGGAGGGCGGCGCCGAGGGCGACGACGGCGAGGGCGACGGCGACACCCGCGCCGCGGCGAGCCCGCGATCAGGCTTCGAGATCGACGGGCTCCTGACCTTCCGGGGGAGCCCGACGCGCACGTTCTACGGCGAAGGGCCGGTGCCGACGGCGCCGCAGGCGGTCTGGAGCTACCCGGGTGCCTCCGGCGGCATGTGCGGTGAGTCCTCCGACGGGCAGGGCACCCGCACGTGGTGCGGGACGGGGTGGACGGGCCAGCCGTCGGTGTTCGAGCGCGACGGGCGCACCTGGGTCGTCTTCGGTGCCTACGACTACGGGATCCACTTCCTCGACGGGGCGACCGGCGCCGACATCCTCCCGCCCTTCCCGACCGGCGACATCATCAAGGGGTCGGTGTCGGTCGACCCCGACGGATTCCCGCTCGTGTACTCCGGCAGCCGCGACAACTACATCCGGGTCCTCGCCATCGACCGGCCGGAACCGACCGAGCTGTACGCCCTGCACGCCGACGACGTCTCGCCGACGCTGTGGAACGACGACTGGGACGGCTCGCCCCTCATCCTCGACGACTACCTGATCGAGGGGGGCGAGAACTCCCAGTTCCACATCGTGAAGCTGAACCGCAGGTACGGCCCCGACGGGCTCGTGCAGGTCGATCCCGAGCTCGTCTTCCACGCACCGGGGTGGGACCAGGAGCTCCTCAGCGTGCTCGGCGACAACGGCGTGTCCATCGAGAACTCCGTCGCCGTCCACGACGGCGTCGTCTACTTCACCAACGGCGGCGGCCTCGTGCAGGGCTGGGACATCTCCGGCCTCGCCGACGGACAGGCGCCGACGCAGGTGTTCCGCTTCTGGTCGGGCGACGACACCGACGCGTCGATCGTCATCGACGAGGAGGGCTTCCTGTACGTCGCCTCCGAGTACGAGCGGGGCAACGCCCGGAGCCAGGAAGTCGGCCAGCTGCTCAAGCTCGACCCGCGGAACGCGGCGAACCCGGTCGTGTGGTCGGTGGCGAACCGGGACTACGACCCCGGCGGCTACTGGGCGACGCCGGCGCTGCACGACGGCGTGCTCATCGAGCCCGACAACGCCGGGTTCGTCCGGGGCCACGACATGGCCACCGGGGCGACGCTGTGGGAGTTCCGGCTGCCCGGACCGACGTGGCAGTCCCCGGTCGTCGTCGACGACGTGCTGATCCAGGGCGACTGCAGCGGGGTGCTGCACGGCTATGACGTGTCCGACCCGCGGGTGCTGCCGCCGGAGCTGTGGTCGGTGACGCTCGGGGGGTGCATCGAGAGCACGCCTGCCGTCTGGGGCGGGCACATCTACCTGGGCACGCGGGCGGGACGGTTCTGGGCGCTCGGCGACCCGTGAACGGGACGCCGGCCCGGGTCGGCCCGCTGCACACGGTGTGGCGGGGGATCAGGGGGCGGTGCGGGCGGTGCGGGTGCCGGGGCCTGTTCCGGGGCTACTTCCGCCTCGCCGAACGGTGCCCCTGCTGCTGGTACCAGTTCCGGCGCGAGGAGGGCTTCCTCGCCGGCGTGTACCTCGTGAACTTCACCGTCACGCTGTTCCTGATCTGGCTCGTGCTCATGGTCTATGTGATCTGGCGGGCCGGCACCGGCAGCGACGACCCGCTCTGGCCCATGCTCACGGCCTGTCTCGCCCTCGCCATCGTCGTCCCGGTGGTCGCGTACCCCTTCGCCGCCACCACGTGGGCCGCGCTCGACCTCGTGATGCGCCCGCTGGAGCCGGACGAGGAGGCCGATGCGGCGACGTGGGCGGCGGCCGAAGGCGATCAGAACGAGTAGTGCAGGGCGGCGCCGACCTCTTGCTTCGGGTGGGTGAGCTGCAGGGAGCCGTCGAACATCTGGAACGAGCCGTCGAAGCCGGTCTGGGTGTTGTAGGAGCCCGTGATCGAGACGCCGGCGTTGAGGCGGATCGACTTGTGCGGCTGGTACCACAGCCCGCTGTTGAGCTTGACCGTGCCGGTGGCGCCCTTGCCGGTCTCGTAGGCCGCGTCGACGTCGAGCAGCATCGACATCCAGATCGGGCCCTTCTTGGCGTAGATCCAGTTGAGGACCGTGGCTCCCGCCGCCACCTTGAGCTTGTCGTTGTCGGTCGGTGGCGTGAGGCGGAAGTCGGTGAGCAGCCGCAGGCCGCTGACGGTCGCCGGGGACTGCCCGGTGAAATCACCGCTGATCCACCACCGGTCATCGGCGAAGTCCACGTGCAGGATCTTCATCCCACCGGGCGACGTCGGTGTCGGTGTCGGTGTCGGCGCGGACGGATCGGGATCAGGCATGGTCGTCTCCTCCGGTCTCGGTGCTCACGCGATCGCTTCGTCGTCGTACGCGGACGGGTCGAAGCCCTCCGCCAGCATCTCGTCGTTCGACACCTGGAACCCCTCCTCCTCGAGGTTGGCCGAGGCCCAGATCGTGACGTCCTCGTCGTCCTCCTCCGGTTCCTCGCCCTCGTTGAGCGAGCCCCAGGTGATCGGCCCGACGATGCCGTCGACCTTCAAGCCGTAGGCCTCCTGGTAGGCCTTCACGGCGGCCTCGGTGCGAGGCCCGAAGATGCCGTCGATGGGGCCGGGGTCGAACCCCCGGGCCTCGAGGATCGTCTGCAGATGGCTCACCCATTGGCCATCGGAGCCCTCGCTCAGCTGCGGTTCACCTGCCATCGTCGTTCCCTTCCTCGATCACGCCGCCTGGATGGACAACCAGGAGGCGTGCCATCGGCGTGCCACGTCGTGGCACGGGCTCGGAGGCGGTGTGCTCCGGCACGTCCGCGGTAGCCTCGGCCGGTGGCGGCGGAGAGCGTGGAGTGGGGGACGACGCTGCCGATGGTGCGGCTCGTCGTCCTGAACTTCGAAGGCGGCGACCTCCTCGTCGAGGCGGTCGAGAGCATCATGCGCCTCGACTGGCCGGCCGACCGGCTCGATGTGGTGGTCGTCGACAACGCTTCGACCGACGGCAGCGACGCCGTGGTCGAGCGAAGGTTCCCATCGATCCGGGTCGTGCGGTCGCCTTCGAATCGGGGCTTTACGGCGAACAACCTGGCGATGCAGGACCTGGCGGGCATCGACTACGTCGCGCTGGTGAACAACGACGCCGCCGTCGCCCCGGGTTGGCTTCGCGCCCTCGTCGAGGTGCTCGAGTCGGATCGCTCTCTCGGCGCGGCCTGCCCTCGGATCCTGTTCGCACCCGCGTTCGCTGGCGCCACCATCAGTTCGCCGACCTTCTCGCCGCGCGAGGACCGACGCGACCTCGGGATCCGCCTCAGTGGCGTTCGTGTCAACGGGCGAGACGCTTGGGACTCGGTGCGCTACGGACTCGGGTTCTTCGGCGAGGAGCGCGGACCCGCGGTGGAGCCCCGCTTCCGATGGACGAGTACCACGGCAGCGCTGCACATCCCGCGATCGGGCAGCGCGTCGGTCACGGAGACGCTGTCGCTTCGGCTTGCCGCGCCGAGGCCGACGCCGACCACCGTCGTCTCCGGCGACGCGAAGATCGAACCGGTTGTGGGCCCCGATCCCGCGTGGGTCGATCTGGTTCTGGCGTCCGAGACGTACGACGTGATCAACAACACGGGCTCGGTGTTGACCCCCGACGGTCACGGGGCCGATCGCGGCTACCTGGAGCCCGACGCCGGCCAGTTCGACGAGCCGCGCGACGTGTTCGCGTGGTGTGGCGCCGGGCGTGCTCCTGTCGTGTGCCTATCTCGACGACGTCGGGCTGTTCGACGAGCGGTACTTCCTCTATTACGAGGACACGGACCTGTCGTGGCGAGGTCAGTCCCGCGGCTGGCGGTACCGGTACGTCCCCGACGCCATCGAGCGCCACGTCCACGCCGCGTCCTCGGTAGAGGGTTCGCCGATGTTCGAGTTCTTCGTGGCCCGAAACCGGCTGATCATGCTCGCCAAGCACGCGCCGCCGAGCGTCGCGTTCGGAGCCGCGATCCGATTCGTCCGCAGCACTGCCGGCGCGGCCCGCCACGACGTCGTGAAGCCGGTACTCGCCGGGCGGCGGCCCGAAACCGCCCGAGTACGCCTACGGGCCCGGTCGTTCGCTGGGTTCGTTGCGCTCCTCCCCGGCATCGTCAGCGAGCGCCGCTCCCGCTCCCACCGGCCGCTCGCCGAGCCGCCCGGGGTCAAACCCGCGCACCGATGAGGGTCGGGGTCTACAACCGCTTCTGGTCCACCGGCGGCGGCGGCGAGCGCTACGGAGGTGCCATCGCGGCGGCGTTGTCGACGTCGCACGCGGTCGACCTCCTGGGCCCGGAGGACGTCGATCTCGAATTGGCTGGCCGAGCGACTCCACCTCGACCTCGAGCGCGTCGCACAGCGTCGCGTCCAGGACCAGAACGGCACCGTCGCGACGGCGAGCGCCGACTACGACCTGTTCGTCAACGTTTCCCACGACAGCACCGACGTCAGCCGAGCGAGGCGCGGCATCTACGTTGTCCACTTCCCGGGCCGGCCACCGTCACCAGAGGGCGGGTGGCACCGTGGACCGGTTCGTGTCACGGTCGCCGACGGGTTCCATCCGGCCGAGGGCGGTCGAAGCCCGGCCACGTGGACGACGGGCGACGCTTCGCTCCTCGTGACCATGCCACCAGGGACGACGGTGCCCGTCGAACTGGTCTTCGCCCACCGGCGACCACCATCTTTGGGCCCGACCACCCTGCGGATCCAGATCGGCGACGCCGAGATCGAGGGTGTCCTCGCGGCCCGGCACCACGTCGGCCGGCTGGGGCGATCGACCGTGCGGGTTCCCGTCCGCGCCCGCGACGACGGTGAGCCCGTCGTGATCCGGATCGTGAGCGAGACCTTCTGCCCCGCGGAGGTCACGGGTTCGGGCGACACCCGTGTGCTCGGCGTTCCGCTCCGGTCGGTGCGCGTCGGCCGGGCGGCGCCGACGTCTGGGCACCAGCCGGCGCCCGAGTCGCCGAGGAGTGCATCCGCAGCGTGGCTCGGCTCCTACGACGCCGTCGTGACCAACTCTGCGTTCACCCAGCAATGGGTCCAGCGCCGATGGGGCGTCGCCAGCGAGGTGCTGCACCCCTCGGCGCGCCAGATCCGATCGGGCGCCAAGGAACCGATGATTCTTGCCGTCGGTCGCTTTTCCCGCCGGAGCTCGGCCACAGGAAGAGGCAGCTGGAGCTGGTGGACGCGTTCGGCCGGCTCTGCGCTCGGCGGGATCACGGCTGGACGCTGCACCTGGTCGGCGGGTGCAAGGAAGGCGAGCGCAGCTATCTCGAGTCGGTGCGCCGGGCCGCGGTCGGTCTGTCCGTCGAGTTCCATGTCGACGCCGGAGGTGCGGAGCTCGCCACCCTGCTCGCTCGCGCCGGCATCTTCTGGCACGCTGCTGGGCTCGGTGAGAACATCGACCGCCATCCCGAGCGGTTCGAGCACTTCGGGATCGCCGTCGTCGAAGCGATGGCGGCGGGCGCCGTTCCCGTCGTGTTCGGTGCGGCCGGGCCGGTCGAGACGGTCCGCCACGGGATCGACGGCTTCCAGTTCCGCAGCCTCGACGAGCTCGTAGCACTGACCGAGGAGGTCATGCTCGACGGCGAGCTGCGGGCGCGCCTGAGCGCGGCCGCGGTCGAACGTGGCTCGTGGTTCTCCGACGAGCGGTTCGCGGCGCGCCTGCTCGGGCTGGTCGAGCGCCTCGAGGCCACACCGGCAACCCCCCGTTAGCGTCCGTGCGCTCTTCCGTCATCGTCTGTACGCGGAATCGGCGAGCGGCGTTGGAGCGCTGCCTCGGGGACCTCGACGCGGAGGTGCTCGTCGCCGACGACCTCGACGTCGTCGTCGTCGACAACGGTTCGAGCGACGGCACGCCGGCGTGGCTGGCGGCATGGGCCGCGCGACGACCCGCGGCGACGTGTCGTCGTGACGGAACCGATCGCCGGCCTGTCGCGTGCGAGGAACCGCGGTGTCGCCGTTGCGTCCGGGGACATCGTCCTCTTCCTCGACGACGACGCGTCCGCGCCCGTGGTTGGGTCGCTGCTCATCTGGCCGCGTACGCCCGGGAGGGCACCGTCGTCGCCGCCGGCGGACCCGTCGTCCTCATGTGGCCGTCGGGACGGCCCGACTGGCTGACGCCCGACCTCGAGCACTGGTACAGCGCGCTCGACCTGGGGGATGAGCCCTGCGTGTGGCCACGAGGGCACGGCCCGTACGGCACGAACATGTCCGTGCGTCGCGACGCCTTGCTCGACGCCGGTGGCTTCTGCGAGACGCTCGGGCGTCGGGGACGCAGCCTCATCTCCAGCGAGGAACGGGATCTGTTCGACCGACTGTGGGAGCGAGACGCCACGATCGCCTACGAGCCCGCCGCCCTCGTCCTACACGGCGTGCTGGCCGAGCGCACCAGCCGCCGCTGGGTGCTGCGCCGCGGTTGGGCCCAGGGTCGGAGCAACGCCCGTGTTCGCGGGCTCCGTCAACCCGTCGGGTGGCGACAGCTGTCGGCCGTGTGCCGTGAGGAGCTCGGGCACGGCGCGCGTGACTCGCGGGCGCTGGTCCGGGCGGCAGTCCGGCGCGACCAGAGCGCGCTGCTCGACCAGGTGGCCCGTCGTTCCGGTCACGTGGCCGGCGCCCTGGAGCAGGTGTGGTTGTGTGCCCGACCAGCAGGTCGAGTCCGTGCCGCGGCGGGACGGATGTGACCCGAACTGTGCCATCCTCGCCGGCGGTGACCCTCAGCGTGTGCTGCATGACCGTCGATCCACCGGCCCAGGTCGCGGCGACTCTGGGCCACCTCCGCGGTGTCGCCGACGAGATCGTCGTCGCCGTGGACAGCCGCGTCGACGTGGGGCTGCTCGGCGCCTACCGCGACGTGGCTGATCGGATCCTCCGCTTCGAGTTCCGCCCCCCGGTCGATCGCCCGCGAGCGTGGTTGCACGGCCAGTGCTCCTCCGAGTGGATCCTCGTCCATCGACGGCGACGAGGTCCCGAGCGCGGAGCTGGTCGCCGCCGTCCCCGAGCTCGTCGAGGCCCGGGACGTGCAGCAGTACGCGTTCCCGCGCCGGTGGCTGCACCCAACCGCCGACACCTGGCTCGGCGAACTGCCGTGGTGGCCGGACTTCCAGATCCGGCTCGTCCGCAACGATGCCACCCTCGCCGTGCGCGGCGGGCTCGCACGGTGGAATCGTGCCGGTCCTCCCGGCACGCCACCTCGACGCGTCGCTGTACCACCTCGACTGCATCCTCAGGACCGAGGACGAGCGACGAGCCAAGGCCGGCGACTACGAAGCCGAGCAGCCCGGGAGCGAGGCCTTCGGGGGCGGACCCCTCAACGACACGCTCTACCTGCCCGAGCAGTCCCGGCCCACCGACCTGCGCCCGGTACCGACCGAGGACCGGGCTCTGATCGATCGCGTCGTCACCTCTCGCGACCGCCAGGCACAGAACCCAGCTGACCGCCTCGGCGTGCCCATCACTCCAGCGGAGGAGATCGACGCCGTAGCGCCCGCCGCGGCGCTGCCCGACGACGCCTACCGGGTGCGACTTGCCCTGTTCGACCGCGAGACCCGGATGGCACCGGGCGAGCGACGTCCGGTGTACCTGCGGGTGACGAACGCCGGCATCGGCGTGGTGGCCGTACGGCTTCGAGCAGGCGCCGCACATCCGGCTCACCTACCACTGGCGGACGACCGGTGGGGACATCGTGATCTACGAGGGCGTCCGCTGCCGACGGCCACGGCACGCCTGGGACCGGGGGAGACCCACATCGTCCCCGTCTGGGTCGAGGCGCCCGTCGACGCCGGGCGCTACGTGTTGGAGTTCGACCTCGTGCACGAGCACGTCCGCTGGTTCGAGTCGCCCCTCCTGGTCGAGATGGACGTCGGCGGGCGCTGCCGTGCTGATCGCCACGATCGCCGCGCGGAACTACCTGTCCCGGGTCCGCGTCCTGGCGCGCTCGTTCCTGGCCCACAACCCCGGCGGCCGAGTCGCCGTGCTCGTGGTCGACAGCGCCGGGCCCGGTCTCGACGCCGACGAGCCCTTCGAGGTCGTCACGCCGGCGGCGCTCGGGATCGAGCCGGCAGAGCTGCGGCGCATGGCGGCAATGTACGACGTGACCGAGTTCTCCACCGTGCTCAAGCCGTGGTTCCTCAACTACCTCCTCGATCGCGGCGAACCGGTGGTGACCTATCTCGACCCCGACATCGAGGTGTTCGCCTCGCTCGCGGACATCGTGGACCTCGCGCGCCGGCACACCATCGTGCTCACGCCCCACCGGCTCTCGCCTCCATCGGACGATCGGCTCGAGCCGGCGAGCAGGTGTTCGTCCAGTCCGGCGCCTACAACCTCGGATTCGTCGCCGTGTCGGGCCGGCGCGGCCCTTCCTGGCCTGGTGGTCCGGAGCACTGCCGCCTCGACTGCGTCGTCGACTTCGGCCAGGGCCTGTTCGTCGACCAGCGGTGGATCGACCTCGCCGTCACGTACTTCAACTCCCACGTGCTGCGCGACCCCGGATGCAACGTCGCCTACTGGAACGTGGACGAGCGGCCCCTGCGAGGGTGCCGGGGCCTACACGGCGGGCGGCGCGCCGCTGCGCTTCTTCCACTACAGCGGCTTCGATCCGTCGCGGCCCGCACCTCCTGAGCGAGCTTCCAGTCGGGCCGACCTCGGGTGCTGCTGTCGGAGTCGCCGGCGCTGCGCCGAGCTTTGCGCCCGCTACGCCGCCCGCCTGGTGACCGAGCGGTGGGACGAGTGCCGGCGGCTGCCCTACGGCTTCGACCGCGCCGTCAACGGGATGGCGATCGACCGCGTGCTGCGGCGCGCCTTCGCCGAGGAGCTGCGTGGCGGGAGCGGGCATGGAGCCGGACCGGGGCTCGATCGAGGCGCTGGCCGACCCGTTCGATCCGGACGAGGTCGACGCCTTCATCGCCACGCTGCGCTCGCCCCCCCGCAGCGGCTTGCGGCGGATCTCCCGCTACCTGCTCGTGTTGTACCGCGGCCGGTCCGATCTCCAGCGCGCGCTTCCCCGAACTGGCCGGGCTCGAGGGCAACCACTTCCTGTGGTGGGTCAGGGAGATGGGTCATCGCGAGCTCGGCCTTCCCGCCGAACTGGTCCCGTCCGAGGCCGACCTCGAACCGGCCGAGCAACCGCCGCGACCGTTGCGCGCCGGCGTGCGGGTGGTCGGCTACTTCGCGGCCGAGCTCGGCGTGGGCGAGCAGGGTCGCGCCTGCTGGTCGGTGCTCGACGCCCTCGATGAGCCGTACGCCGGTGATCTACGAGCGCGGTACCGCCAACCGGCAACGTCACGAGGCCCGCCGACGGGGCGCGAGTCGGCGCACCGAGGGCGACGACTTCGATCTCAACCTCGTCTGCGTCAATGCCGATCGGCTGGCCGGCGTGCTCGACCGCCTCGGCGGCTCCTTCACCCGGCACCGACGCACGATCGGGCTGTGGGCGTGGGAGGTCGAGGAGTTCCCGCGCTGGATGGCGGGAGCGCAGCACTTCGTCGACGAGATCTGGACATCGAGTGCCCACTCCTCGCAGGCGATCCGGCGCCGCGGTCGACCGGCCCGGTCCACACCTTTCCCGTGTGCCGGTCGTCAACCGACGCTCCTCGGGTCGCAACCGCGGGGGAGCTCGGGGTCCCCGCTGGGTTCGTGTTCCTGTTCTGCTTCGACGTGCATCAGCGTCCCCGAGCGCAAGAACCCCGGCGGGCTGATCGAGGCCTTCTGCCGAGCCTTCGCTCCTGGCGAAGGGCCTCAGCTCGTCGTCAAGAGCATCAACGGCGACGGCGACCTGCCAGAGCTCGAGCGCCTGCGCTTGCTCGCCGGAGACCGTCCCGACGTCCACCTGGTCGACGGCTACCTCGACGCCTCCGACCAGCAAGCCCTGCTGGAGTGCCTGCGACGCGCTACGTGTCACTGCACCGCGCCGAGGGGTTCGGGTACACCCTCGCCGAGGCGATGCTGGCCGGGAAGCCGGTGATCGGGACGGCGTACTCGGGGAACCTCGAGTTCATGGACGAGACGAACAGCTTCCTCGTCCCGTACGACATGGTCGCGATCCCGAGCGGGTGTGATCCGTACCCGGCCACTCGCGCTGGGCCGACCCGGACCTCGACGCCGCGGCCGGGCTGCTGCGGCGGGTCGTCGAGGACCCGGCCGGTGCTGCCGCCGTCGCCGAGCTCGGCCGGTGCGCCATCGCGGAGCGCCACTCGCCTCGCGCTCGGGTTCCGCTGCTCGCAGCCAGGCTGGCGGCGCTCCGGGCGGCCGCGGCCGAAGCGCGGCCGGCGGCGCCGGCGCGTCCCCGACCCCGGTTCGTCGATGCCGTGGCGGGGTCTCACGTGGGGGTGGTGCTCCGCCGGCTCATCCGTTGAGCGGCGACGTCAGCCGGGCAGGCCCCAGGACGGGTGGGCGTCGAAGCCCTCGAGGTTCGTGAGCCGCCGGATCCCTGTGCCGTCGGCCAGCATGACGTAGAGCTCGGCGAAGTCGTCGCGGTCCGGGGAGTCGCGCTTGGACTCGAAGGCGATCGACGCGCCGTCGGGGGAGAACGACGGGTCCTGGTCGGCGCCGGGGACGTCGGTGAGCTGGCGCTGGTCGCTGCCGTCGTCGCCCATGACCCAGATCTCCCAGTCGCCGGTCCGCATGCTCGCGAAGGCGATCGCTGAGCCGTCGGGGTGCCACGACGGGTCGGCGTCATCGCCGGGGTCGTCGGTCAGCCGCGTCTCGGTGCCGCCATCGTCGCCGACGACGTAGATGTCCTGGTTCCCGGCGAGCCGCGCCCAGTAGGCGATCTGGTCGCCGTCGGGCGACCACGCCGGGTCGCCCTCCTCGGCCGGGGTGTCGGTCAGCTGCGTCTCCTCGCCGGTCACAAGGTCGAGGACGAAGAGGTCCTTGGTCCCGCCCTGGTCGCTGACGTAGGCGAGGCGGGTGCCGTCGGGCGACCACGTCGCTCGGGAGTCGGGGGCGAGGTCCTCGATGACGATCAGATCGGCGTCGCCGTTGGAGTCGGTGATCCACAGCTGCCACGGTCGCGCCGTCGGCGACGGTGTAGGCGATCGACCGGCGGTTCGGCGAGAGCGCCGGCAGCATCGCCCGCACGGCCACCTCGTTCGTGAGCTGGTTCACCTGCGTGCCGTCGATCGGCGTTGACGAGTCCAGACGTTCCAGAAGCCCGTCCTCGACCCGGGTGAAGGCGATCGTGTCCTCGTCGAGTGGCGGTCCCTCGGGGACCTCGAACGCCGCCGGGCCTCGACCGGCACCGTGTCGTGTCGTGCTCTCCGCCGCCGCCGGCGGTCGTCGTCGTCACGTCGGTGGCCACCTCGCCGTCCCGTCGCCTCCGCCCTGGGTCAGGAGGAACCCGACCATGGCGAGCACGACCACGGCGGCGATGGCGGGGATGAGCCAGCGGCGCCCTCCCGAGGAGCCCGCCGGCTCCTCGGTCACCCACGGTGCTGGTGGAGCACCCGTCGGCCCGTGCGAGCCGTGGTGGTGTCGGCCTCACCGGGCTCCGGCAGCGCCCCAGCGGCGGCGGCGGTCGCGGCCGCCGCGCCGCGCCCTGGCGGCCCCGTCGAGGTTGCCGCCGGCGGTGAGGGCGGCGCCGAGGGCGATGGCGTGCTTCGGGTGGGCGTCGACGGCGACGGGCCGGCCCAGCTCGGCGGTGATCATCTCGCCGACGAGGGGGATGCGCGACGAACCCCCGACGAGGAGCACCGCCCGCACCTGCGCCGGTTCGACGCCCGCGGTGGCGAAGGCTCGGCGCAGCGCGGCGATGGTGTCGTTCAGCAGCGGGCGGATCATGGGCTCGAGCTCTGCCCGCGTGATGACGACCTCGGACTGCACCCCGGGGAGGAGGACGGGGACGGTGGCGCGGGCGTCGAAGGACAGCGCCTCCTTCGCCTCGTTGCACTCCTCCCGCAAGCGGTGCAGGGCGCGCACCGGTCGCCGGGTCGTCGGGGTCGAGCCCCTCGAGCACGCCGCCGAGCGAGCGTCGCACGTGCTCGAAGATGGCCTCGTCGACGTCGATGCCACCGAGGTGCTCGATCCCCTCCGGCGACCCGACGAGCTCGAAGCCCGTCGGCGTCTTGCGGAGCAGGGCGGCGTCGAAGGTGCCGCCGCCGAGGTCGTAGACGGCGACGAGCTCGCCGGGCTCGATGCGCTCGGTCGAGGCGTAGTACACGGCTGCCGCCTCGGGCTCGGTGATCGTCGAGACGTTGGCGACGTCGGTCTGCCGGATGGCGTGGTCGAGCAGCTCCTTGCGGTACGCGCCCCAGTTGGCTGGATGGGTCACGACCACGCGGTCGGGCGGGCCACCCTCCTGCTCGGTCACCTGGTCGACGACCCAGCGCAGGACGAGCGCGAGGAGGGACTCCGGCGAGCGGGGCGTCTCGCCGAGGAAGATCGGCGTCGCGTCGCCGAGCCGGCGCTTGAACTCCCGCGCCACGCGGCCTGGGTCGGTCGCGACGCGACGGCGGGCGGCCTCGCCGACGAGGATCTCGGTCTGGTCGTCGGCGACGAAGATGACGGTCGGGACCGCCGCCGTCCGTGACCCGAGCACGGCCATCTCGGGCCGGCCGTCGCGGATGATGGCGGCCGCCGTGAAGGTCGTGCCCAAGTCGATGCCGAGGCAGTACCCCACAGACAACCTCCCGGTGCCGGCCCGTCCCCGGCGGAGCGCGGCATCGTAGAAGGTCTAGGCTCCGCGGCCGACAGGTCGAGTGATCGTGAGCGGCGAGATCACCCTTTTCCCCACACCACCGTCCACGGCGCGGCCGACGTGATCGACCCGCGCGTCGCCATCGATGAGACGCTGATCCGCGTCGAGCCCGGCGGCCGGGCGACGGTCGCCGTCCGGATCCTCAACCCCGGCGCCATCGTCGAGGGCTACGACGTCGAGGTCCTCGGCACCGCCGCGGCGTGGGCCGTGGCGGAGCCGCGCCGACGTCTCGGTCTTCCCGGGGGGCGAGGCCGTCGTCCAGATCGCCTTCGAGCCTCCGGCGTCGTCCGGCGTCCTCGCCGGGAACGTGCCCTTCGGTGTCCGCGTCCGGTCCAAGGTCGACCGCACCTACGCGACCGTCGTCGAGGGCGACGTCGAGGTCGGCGCGTTCAAGAACATCGACGCCACCATCGGCCCGAAGACCTCGCGTGGTCGCCGGTCCGGCAAGCACCACGTCGACATGACGAACTGGGGCAACGAGCCGGTCCTCGTCGAGCTCACCGCCGCCGACCCCGACGAGCGGCTCGGGTTCATCTTCAAGTCGCCGGTGGTGGAGCTGCCGGTCGGCTCGGGGCTCTCGGTCGACCTCAAGGTGAAGCCGGCGAACACGTTCCTCCGCGGGCCGGCCGCTCGCCAGCCGTTCACCGTCACGGCGCGGCAGGCGGGCGCCGCCCCCAACGACGAGTCGGCGTGGCGGCGCGACCTCGATGCCGCCTTCGAGCAGCGTCCGATCCTGCCGGGATGGGTGATGCTGCTCATCCCGCTCATCGCCATCGCCGCCGCGGGAGTGATCTGGTGGATGAACCGGGAGGAGAACATCGAGACGGCGAGCGAGGAGGCCGCCGACCAGCCACCGTCGACGCCCGCCGCGTTCGAGGTGGCGCCGGCCGGGGCGGCGATCACCGTGTCGTGGCCGGCGGTCGACGGCGCCGAGAGCTACAAGGTGCTGTGGGTCGAGCCGGCGACACGGGACGCACCCGAGCCGACGGTGTTCCAGACCACCGACGTGCCCGGGTCGCAGAACTCGACCCGCATCGAGGAGGGCGTCGAGCCGGAGACGGAGTACTGCTTCCAGCTCGTGGCTGTGAACGCCGTCGGCGAGTCGGCCCCCACGCCGCCGCAGTGCACCACGACCGGGACGGATTCGGGTGCCGCGGCCCCGGCCGACGTCGCCGTGACCCACCTCACCGAGGACCGGAGCCGGGCGGAGGTGTCCTGGACCGACACGACCGGCGGCGAGTCGGAGCACGTCGTGCTGCACGACGGCGCGCCGCTGCCGTCGCCCATCCCGGCCGGCCAGACCAGCGTCGCCGTCGAGCTGGCGCAGGGTGAGAACTGCTTCCAGGTGTTCAGTCAGGACGGCGACCAGGCCTCCGAGATGAGCGAAGAGGTCTGCGTCGACGGTCCCGGCGGCGACGGCGGGACGGGCACCGACGGCACGGGCACGACGGGGGCCGGCACCGGCGGCGACCTCGGCTTCATCGCCGTCGTCTTCTCCACCCAGATCGGCGACGCCGGAGCGGCGCAGGCCGCCGAGGCCCGCCGGGCCGAGCTCGAGCAGGCCGGGTTCGCCGCCCAGGTGCTCAATTCGCTCGATTACGACGCCATCCCCGACGGCGCCGACGGCGACGGCTCGCTGCTCGTCTACATCGGCGGCTTCGAGACGCGGGAGGCGGCGGTGGCCTTCTGTGACGACCATTCCGATCAGTTCGCGACCGGCTGCCTCTACTACCAGCCGGGAGAACCGTCGACGTCGAATTGGCGTACCCCAGACATAGAATCTCGGGCCCATCACGACGGTGAGACGGCGGGGAGGTGAGCAGGCGTGCCGACGTTGTCGCCACAGGAGATCTACCAGATCTGTCTCGAAGCGGGTTTCAGCCCGGACGACGCCGTCACCTGGACGGCGATCGCCATGGCCGAGTCGGGTGGCAACCCCGCGGCCCACAACCCCTCGGGCGAGGACTCGTGGGGCCTCTGGCAGATCAACGTCAACCCCGCGGTCAGGGAGAACCACTGGGGCGACCTCTCCGACCCCCGGGTCAACGCCCGTGCCGCCTTCGAGCTCTCCAGCGGCGGGGAGCGGATGAGCCCGTGGACCGTGACCCACGACAGCAACCGGGGCACGAACCGCGACTACCGCAACTTCCTCGACGACGCCAGCGCGGCGTCGGGCGGCCAGTACCAGGGCGACGCCCGCGGCGTGACGGGCTACGGCGGCGGTCCGAGCACGCCCGGCGCCGATCCCGACGGCGTCGGCGACCTTCGGCGGCGTCGGCGACGATGCCGGCAGCCGACGACGGCTCGCAGTCGGCCCTGCAGACCTTCCTCGACTCCGCCCGCGCCCAGGCCGGCGACCCCTACGTGTGGGCGTCGGAGGCCGAAGCCGACGACGACGACCCCGATGCCTTCGACTGCTCCGAGCTGGTCCAGTGGTCCGCCGCCCGAGCCGGGCATCGACATGCCCGACGGCTCCTGGCTCCAGTACCTCGAGCTGCAGGAGCAGGGCAACGAGATGACCGTCGAGGAGGCGCTGCGCACCCCCGGCGCCCTGCTCTTCAGCTTCTCCAGCGAGCCCACCGCCGGCAGCGGCCGGCCGTCATCGGCCCACGTCGCCATCAGCCTCGGCGACGGCACCACGATCGAGGCCCGCGGCCGGCGCTGGGGCGTCGGCGAGTGGGAGGCCGGCGACCGCTTCACCCACGCCGGCGTGATCCCCGGACTGGCGACGACGCTGCCGCCGGCCGGACCCGAACTGCCCTTGCCGCCCATCGACACCGACGCCGACGACGACCTGCTCGACGACGCCCTCGAGATGAGCCTCGGCACCGACCCGGCGATGGCCGACACCGACGGCGACGGCCTGCTCGACGGGTTCGAGTCCGCCATCGGCACCGACGCCCTCCAGACTCGACACCGACCACGACGGGCTGTCCGACGCCTACGAGCTCAGCCGGTCGCACACCAACCCGCTGGCGGCCGACACCGACAGCGACACCGTGTCCGACGGCCTGGAGATCGCCGCCGGCACCGACGCCGTCGAAGGGGTCGAGTTCACCCTCGGCAGCGGCGCCACGCCCGGCGCCTTCGGTCTGGGCGTCGAGGCCGACACCGACAACGACGGGCTGAGCGATGCCCGCGAGGTCGCCCTCGGCTCCAACGCGGCCGACGCCGACAGCGACCACGACGGCCTCATCGACGGCCTCGAGTTCACCGCCGGCACCGACCTGCTCAGGGCCGACACCGACAGCGATGGCCTCAGCGACGCCTTCGAGCTGTCCTTCGGGACCGACCCGACGAGCGCCGACACCGACCGCGACGGCCTCTTCGACGGCGCCGAGTTCGCGGCCGGTAGCGACCCCGGGCAGTCGTCGTTCGCTCCCGGTCCGCAGCCGGCCGGCGCCGGTGGCGGTGTGGCGGTGGCGCCGTCGTCGGCGGCGACGGCGACGATGGAGTACGACGCCGTCGTCGGGAGCGAGGCCGACGGGATCGGGACCTCCGGCATCAGCGTGCTCGATGACGACGACTTCGCCACGCCGGCGGGACCGCCCGACGACGACGACGGCGACGACGACTTCCAGGTCTGACGCCCGCCGCTGGCAGGACGTGTCGGGCGGCGAACCCCGCCGTCAGTCCCGCGCCGGGAGGTCAGGCTGGTCGGTCTGATCGGCCCGGTCGGTGCCGACCGCCTCGACGGTAGGGGCGGCCGCGGTTGCCGGGGGTTCGGGGGCAGGAGCCGCTTCGGGGGCAGCGGCGGGTTCGGCGGCAGGGGCGGGTTCGGGGCAGCGGGCGGGTCCGGGGCCGCGGCGGGATCCGGTGGACCGGCGAGGTCGTTGAGGATCCCCTCGCAGCTCCGAGCGGCGGCGAGGGCGGCGTCGACCACCCCACGCGCCGTCAGCGGGTGATCGGCGAGGCGCCGCCACCGACCGAGCTCGGCGGTCGCGGCGGTGAGGATCTCGGCCTCGGTGGCTTCGGGATCGGCGCCCACCCGCGTCGCCGGAGCGTCGCCGTCGCCGCCGAGGGTCCGCTCGAGGTCGGCGCGGGTCGCGGCGTCGGTCGCGAGCTGCCCGGAGCGGAGCGCGTTCAGGACGCGGATCTCGGTGAATTCGTGCTCGCTGGCCCGGAGCCGCTCGGCGTCGCGGAGGATCGCGGCCGGCGCTTCTTCCTCGGCTCGGTCGCGCAACGCCCGCTCGAGCACCAGCAGCGCGGTGCGAGCCTTGAGCACGCGGCTGCGCCCGGCGAAGTGCGTGGCGAGCAGGGCCCGCAGGTCGGGGAGCCCGCTCACGGCGAGGAGCTCGGAGGCGAGTACGGACGACGTCGGCGCCCGCCCGCTCCGGATGGCGTCGACCGCCATCCGCACGCCGTAGAGGCCGAAGCGGTCGAGGAGCTGCCGGCGCTGCTCGACGGAGACGGGCGCGCCCGGGACCTCCACGGTGAACCGATCGGCCGTCAGCAGCAGCGCAGCCAGTTGCGCGCCAGGGAGCTGGGACAGGTCGGCGAGCGCCCGGTACTGGTCCTCGGTGAGCGTCGTCGCCGCCTGCGCCGCCAGGCCGGCGACGGGGACGACGGTCAGGCAGAGCCGCCGCAGCTCGGGCGTGGCCAGGTAGCGGTCGGCGAGCGCGGCCGGCGACGGCGATGGCGTCGAGCCGGCAGCCGCCGATCTCGTCGGCTCGTGAGAGCACGCCCACGGCGTTGATCGGGCTGCCCCGTCCGAGCTCGTCGTCCAGGAACGACTCGAGGAGCCGGATGTCGCCCGGGTGGGTGTGCTGCATCAGGTACAGCAGGGCGTCGGCGTCCGACGCCGCGCCGTCCTCCGGGTCGAGGAAGGCCTGGGCGCGGGCAGCCACGTCGACCGAGAGCGACTCGATCCCGGGCGTGTCGATCAACGTCATGGCGTCGAGCCGCCCCGACGGCCACCGCACTTCGAGCCGGTCGACGTCGGCGGCATCGAGGTCGCCCAGCTGCACGGTGACGGCGCGCTCGTTGCGCTCGAACGGCACGGGTGTCGTCGCTCCCGAGCGCAGGTGGGCGAGCACCTCGTAGGTGCGCCCGTGCTGGTACCAGGTGACGATGCGCGTGCACTCGCTGGCGTCGGTGGGGGCGAGCTCCTCACCGACGAGCGCGTTCATGAGCGTCGACTTGCCGGCCTTGACCCGGCCGGCGATGGCGACGCGCAGCGGCTCGACGACGCGTCGTTGTGCTTCGTCGAGGGCGGCGCGCTCGTCGGGGGGCACGGCGTCCGCGGCGCGCCGCAGGAGGCCCTGGACGTCGTCGAGCAGGGTCGCGGACATCAGGAGGCCAGGGCCGCGGCCCGCTGTCGGAGCGACGCCACCTCGCCGAGTTGGCGGTCGACGGACTCGAGGCGCGTGCGTCGGGCGTGGTCGTCGAGCCCGGCGGTGCGACCGACCGAAGCGGCGGCCGCATCGGCCGACGCCGCCAGCTCCTGGGCCAGGCCCTGGAACGTGTCCCGGAGCCGGCGCTCGGTCAGGCGGAGGGCGTCGCGCAGCTCCTTGTCGGCGACGGGTGCGACGTGGCCGACGTACCGCTGGACCGCCCGGCGCATCTCGACGCGGCGGGTCTCCAGCTGGCGCTTGCGATCGTCGCGCACCGCCTTGCGGCCCAGGACGAGACCGGCGGCCAGCGTGACCGGGAGGGCGAAGGGCAGCGCGATGACGTTGGCGGCGAAGCCGACCATCAGCGCGCCCGAGTACGTGCCCCGGGCGGCCGTCAGCACCGACTCCCCCTTCTTGGCGGGAACTTCGCCCGTGCGCAGGTCGAACTCGGCGGCGGCGAGGGCGCGGGTCGGTGCCCCGGCGGCGTTGTCGATCAGTTCGGCAGGCACGTCGGCCGCGAAGTGCGAGGCGACCCGCTCGGCGAGATCGTGGGTGCGTTCGCCGAGCAGCTCGAAGGCACCGACGATCTCGTGGGCGACCTGGCGCCGCACCCAGGCCTGGATCTGCTCGCCGGCCTCCTTCGGATCGGACTGCTCGATGAGGGTGTCGGACTGCTCGACGAGGCGGCGGAGGCGGTCCTGGAGGTCGTGCTGGGAGTCGGAGGAGAGGTCGAGCATCCCGTCGCGCAGGGTCTGCTGCCAGCTGGCGTTCGGCGCCGCCAGCCGGGCCGCCTGCTGGCGGGCGCGCCCATCGCCTCCATCGTCTCCGCGGTGCGGGTGGGATCGGCGAGCACCTCGCGCTCGGCGGCGAGTTGCATCTCGAGATGCGAGCTCAACCGCTCGACGTCACCGGCCGCGCCGCTGGCGACGGCGTTGCGGGCCCCGGGCATCACGTCGGCGGCGATGTAGCGCAACAGCTCGGGGAACCGTGACTCCTTGTGCATGGCCGGATCGGACTTGCTGGCGGCGCGCAGCCGTAGGAACGACGACACCGGGAAGACGGGGATGTCGAAGCCGGCGGCGCGGAGGTGGGCCCGGTTCCGCTCGACGATCGTCTGCCAGTGCGGGGCGAGATCGATCTTCGTGACGACACAGGCGAGGCGGGGACAGCGGGCCGACGCCTCACGGAGGAAGTCGACCTCCGGGGCGGTGAGCTCTCGGAAGGCGTCGGTCACGAGCAGCACGGCGTCGCTGGCGGCGAGGGTCCCGAGCACGAGCTCGCCCATGCCCGACGCGAGGCCCCCGAAGCCCGGTGTGTCGACCAGGCACAGGCCCGACTCGAGGATCCGGCGGTTGAGCTGGACCGTGACGAGCCGGGTGGTCCTCGGTTGGCCGTTGGTGACGCCGGTCTCGCTGGCGTAGCGCGGGACGTCGGCGACCGGGATGGGGATCTCGCGCTCCTCTTGTGCCGCGTCGGCCGTGCCGGCCTCGGCTGCTCCTGCGCCGTCGCCGGCGACGACCACGGTCGCCTCGGCGGTCGCGCCCCAGCCGACGATCGTCGGCGTCGTCGTCGAGAGGAGGTCGTCGGCGGGGCACACGGTCGTGCCGATGAGGGCGTTGATCATCGTGCTCTTGCCCGTCTTGAACTCCCCGACCACGGCGACGGTGACCGTCGTCGCGCTCGAGCCGCGTCCAGGTGCGCTCGAGTCGCTCCCGGATGTCGGCGCGCCCGGCGGCCGCGGCCACGTCGAGGGCCTGGGCGACGGTGCCCGCCGCCTCCTCGGCCGAGCGGTCGGGCAGGGCGTTGGCGTCGACCGACGCCGCCGCTTCCTCCGCTGTCGCCCCACACCGCCCGCAGAACCGGCGCCCCGCTTCGTTGACCCGGCCGCAGGCGCCGCAGGCGAAGCCGCCCTCCGGGATCGCCGCCGCCTCTGGGCTGGACGGGGCGCCGTCCGCCGCCGCGGCCGGTTCGGTGGCGACCGGCTCGGCAGCAACGGGGGGTGGTGGCGGCGGTGGCGACGGCGCGGCAGCGGGCGACGCGACGGGGGGCGGGGCCGGCGCAGGGGCAGGTGGCGGCGTGGGCGCGGGATCGGGCGGCGGCGCAGCGGTCGGCGGCGCCGCTCGGGGCACCGGAGCGGGTTGCGCGACCTGCCCCGGTTGCGCGACCTGCCCGGGCGGTGCAGTCACGCCGGGCTGGGCGGTCGCCGACGGTGCAGGCGCGGGCGGGGCGGCCGCCTGCGCCGGCTCACCGTCCCACGGCAGGAAACCGCCGCAGTTCCCGCAGAACGTGACGTCGTCGTCGCTCTGCTCGCGACACCGTTTGCAGACGAGCATCGCAGCGCATTCTGTCGCGGGCCGCCGCCGCATGTGCCGGCCCGTGCCCCAGCGCCTCGAGAACCGCCCGGAGCCGGCGGCGTTCGGACAAGGCCCACCGCTGAACGTGGCCGCCTGAGCGCGTTGGCCTGAGCGGGCGCGACTTCAGGCCCGGGTTGCGTCAGGCCGTCCCGCTACCATCGCCAAGCCCGGTCGACGGCCCCGGGGGCGTGGGGCGTAGCTCAGTTGGCTGAGAGCACCTGCTTTGCAAGCAGGGGGTCGTGGGTTCGAGTCCCATCGTCTCCACCGGAAAAGTCCTGCCAGAGGCGGTGCGCTCGGTCGGAGCCACTGCCTCGTCTTCGTCTCGTGCCCACTGCGTGCCCACAGACGCAGCTCGTCTTGGGACGGGCGCTCCTGACCGCAGCACAGGGCGGTTGGCAGCGGCGCGGCGCGACGACAACTATGACGACGTGGGCGATGGCGCGCCGGCGGCGGCACGGCAGCGATCCGTGCTCGCCGCGCACGTCGTCGGACGGGATCACGAGCTTGCCGCGCTCCGTGACGCGGTGAGGGCCGCCACGCACGGCCGGGGGAGCATCGTGTTCCTGGTGGGCGAGGCCGGGATCGGCAAGTCACGGCTCGCCCAGGTCTCCGCCGGCGACGCGGAGCAGCGCGGCCTGCGAGTTCTACGCGGGCGTGCCGTTCCCACGGCCACGCCGGTCGCGTACCGTCCGCTGGCCGAGGTGCTCACCTCCGCCGTGCGCGCCGGCACAGTGCCGGACGCCGCCGAGCTCGCGCCCTTCCGCGCGACCTTGGGCCGGCTCGTCCCCGCCTGGCGCGACGACGAGGTTGCCGAGGTCGACGACTCCGTGCTCGTGCTGGCCGAAGGGGTCCTCCGATTCTTGCGCGGCGTCGCCCACTCCGACGGCTGCGTGGTGGTCCTTGAGGATCTGCACTGGGCCGATCCCGAGACGCTCACGATCCTCGAGTACCTGGCCGACAACCTCGCCGACGAGCACGTCGTCTGCGTCGCCACGGTCAGGGACGAGAGTCCCTCACCGGGCCTCGACCTGGCCCGGACGCTGCATGCCCGGCGCGGCGTCGGACCTGATCGAACTGCGCCGTTTCGGCGACGTCGATGTGGCGGAGATGCTCGAGTCCTGTCTCGGGACCGACGAGGCGTCGCCAGAGCTGATGGCCCTGGCCGCGCGCGCCGACGGGGTGCCCTTCCTCGTCGAGGAGCTGCTGGCGGTGGCGGTCGCGTCGGGCGCGCTGGTCCACAGCGGCACGTCGTGGACGTTGTCCCGCGCCGTCGACCACGTCGTGCCGATGACCTTCGTCGACAGCGTGCGGCGACGGTTGGTGGCGCTGGGCGACGAGGCACGGACCGTGCTGGCGGCGGCGGCCATCCTGGGCCGTCGCTTCGACTGGGACCTCCTGCCGACGGTCACGGGACTCGACGAGGGTGCGGTCGTGGCCGCGCTCCACGCCGCGGTTGACACGCAGATCGTGGCGGTGGATCAGGACGCGTTCCGCTTTCGCCACGCGCTCTCGCGCGACGCCGTGCTGGCGGAGCTGCTTCCGCCGGAACGGGCCCGGCTCTCTGCACGCGCCCTGGACGCCATCGAGCAGGCGAATCCGGGCCTGCCCGGCCACTGGTGCGAGCTGGCCGCCGATGTCGCCGAAGGCGCCGGCGACCGGAGTCGCGCCGCCGTGCTGCTGCTCGAGGCCGGGCGGCGCGCGCTGGATGGTGGCGCGCTCACGACGGCGGAGACGACGTTGGAGCGAGCGCGGGTGCTCGCGCCGTCGAGGGACGCTGTCGCCGTCGACGTCGAGGAGTGCCTGGCCACGGTGCTGGCGCTGGCCGGCAAACGCGACCGGGCCGTCGAGGTGGGGGAGTCGCTCCTGGCTCAGCTCGGGAGCGGAGCGGCGGTCGCCCACCGGCGAGCCGAGGCGCACCTGCGCCTGGCCCGTGCCGAGGTGGCGGGGACCCGTTGGGCCGAGGCCGACGAGCGCCTGGCGCGAGCGTCGGCAGAGGCGGCCGACCTTGCCGACGACGGGCTGCGGGCCCGCATCGACGTGGTGGCCGCCCAGGTGGCGATCATGCGGCGGCCCGAGAACGCGGTGGTGCTGGCGCGCGGCGCCCTCGACGTGGCCGAGCGGCTCGACCTCCCGGAGGTGGCGTGCGAGGCGCTGGAGGTCATCGGCCGGTTCGAACGGCAGCGCGACCTCGACGCGGCCGAGGCCGTGTTCGCACGCGCCTACGAGATCGCCGATGGGCACGGACGCGCCGTGTGGCGCGTGCGAGCCCTGCACGAGCTCGGGACCATCGACCTGCTGCGCGGCGGCGGTGTGGACCGCTTCGAGCAGGCCCGTGAGTTGGCCCTGGCGCTCGGAGCGCTCTCGACCGTGGCGGTGCTGGACGTGCAGATCTCGGCCGCGCTCGCCATCGGCAACGACCCCGAGCCGAGCCTCGCCGTGGCGCGCCGCGCCACCGAGCTGGCGAGGCGCTACCGGCTCGGCGCGCCGCTCGCCGCCGCGTTGGCGTTCGAGGCGGTCGCCCACGCCCGGGCCGGCCGCCGGACCGAGCTGGAGCGATGCCTGGCCGAGGCGAGCGAGCACGGCGACAGCGACTTCGAGGTCATCGCCGAGTTCGCCCGGGTCCTGCTCGCGTTCGTGGAGGAGGACCGGGCCGCCGCCCGCCGCCACCTCGAGCGGGCCGCGGTCGCGTTGCCGCAGGCGTCCGGCGACCAGGCCACCGGACCGGCGGCGGGGCTACTGGCCCTCGTGCTCGCGGTCGACGACGGCGACATGGACCACTGGCCCGCGCATGAGCCGGTGCACTTCCTGGCGCGGGGCTTCCTCCGCCACGCCGAGGCCGTCATCGCCGGCAGGGGGGGCGATGTCGACACCGCGCTCGGCTTGCTCTTGCAGGGCGACGAGGCGCTGGCGGACGTGTCGTGGTTCCGGCACTGCGCCCACCGCCTGGTCGCCGAGGCGGCGCTGGCCGACGGGTGGGGCGACCCGGTGGCCTGGCTCACGGATGCCCTGCGGTTCTTCGACCGCAACGGCGACGAGCGGCTCGCGTCGGCCTGCCGGTCGTTGCTGCGGAAGGCCGGGGCCCCCGTGCCGAGGCGGAGGGCCGAGGAGGTGGCGTCCTCGGCGTCGCTGCGGGCGTTGGGGCTCACCGCACGGGAGCTCGAGGTTCTCCGTCTGCTCGGCGAGGGGCTGTCCAACAAGGACATCGGTGCCCGCTTGTACCTTTCGCCCCGCACGGTCGAGCGCCACGTCGCCAGCCTCACGGCCAAGGCAGGAGTGTCGCGACGTTCGGAGCTCGTCGCCTTCGCCGCCCGGAGCGTCGGCCCTAACTGACGGGCCGTCGCGCTTATCTGGCGGCTCTCCCGCATGTCAGGGGTGCCCGCGTCGTCGCACGATCGCAGGTGACACTCGACGGAGGGAGAGGGCCATGACCACCACGGACACACGCGCAGGACAGTTCTTCGCCGCACCGCCGATGGCGGGGCCGGTGCTGGAGTGGCGGCCGGAGTACGGCACGATCGACGACGAGGGCGAGACCGTCGACCTGGGCGGCGGCGTGTACGTGTACTCGTCGCCCGACTACACGCTCGATGTCAACACGCTCTACGTCACGACGAGCGACGGCGTCGTCGTCGTCGATAGCCAGCTGCTGCCCCGTCACGCGGAGAGGGTGCTCCGCGACATCCGGGCCCGCACCGACGCGCCCATCCGGTACGTGACCAACAGCCACCACCACCCCGACCACGTCTTCGGCAACCTCGTGTTCGCCGAGGCCGGCGCCGAGCTGGTGTCGAGCTACTTCACGGCCCGCATGATCGACCAGAGCTCGTTCTGGTATCTGATGTTCCTCCAGGGCATCTTCGGGGGGCACCTGCCGGCGACCTACGCGGTGCCCCGCAACACGTTCGTGCGCTCGCGGGAGCTCTGGCTGGGCAAGACCGCGGTGCAGCTGTTCGAGTTCACCGACAGCACGACCGTGTCGGGCGAGTCAGTCGACGTGACGATGGCGTGGCTGCCCCAGTCGAAGGTGCTCCACGTGGCCGACACCGTCTGGCCGGGCGCGCACACGTTCTTCGCCGACGGGACGAGCGTGCCCGACTGGTTCACGCAGCTCGGCCACATCCGTGAGCTGGTCAACGAGCTGGAGCCCCGCGTGATCGTTCCCGGCCACGGCGCCCCCGGCGACGCCGGGATGATCGACGCCCAGGAGCGCTACCTGACGGCGGTGTCGAGGATGGTCGAGGACTACTGCCGGGGCGGCGAGGTTCCCCTCGACGACGAGGCCAAGGCCAAGCTCCGCCAGGAGATCGTCAACGCCTTCCCAGAACACCGCAACCAGATCCCCCTCGACATCAGCCTGAACCTGATCCAGATGGTCGGTCCGATGGCTTTCCTCACCGGGCGACCGGATGGGGCGACGGCGGCCCGTCTGCCGACGTTCCTGTAGGCGCTACCTGTATCGCGGCACCGGGCACGACGACATGCCCGGTGCCGCCTTGCGTCACGGTCACGACCGGTTCACGACATGGGGGACCGAGCCTCTTCGGCGTCGTGGATGGTCCTGGTTTGCAAGCAGGGGGTCGTGGGTTCGAGTCCCATCGTCTCCACAGCACCCCGCTAGCTGATCTCCGAACGCGACGTGTCGGGCGACGTGACACCCTTCGCCCATGTCCTTGGCCATGAGCGAGCACGAGCGGCAGGAGTTCCTCGCCGGTGTCCACGTCGGCGTCATCTCGATCGAGCGAGCCGACGGCCCGCCGCTCACCGTCCCGATCTGGTACGGCTACGAGCCCGGGGGGCTCGTGTGGATCATCACCGGCGCCGAATCCCTCAAGGGAAGGCTGTTGAACGCCGCCCGGCGCTTCAGCCTCTCCGCGCAGACGGAGGAGCCGCCCTTCTACAAGTACGTCAGCGTCGAGGGACCGATCGTCGACGTGGCACCGGCCGAGCTCGAAGCCGACCGACGCCCGCTGGCGCACCGCTACTTCGGCCCGGAGCTGGGCGACGCCTACGTGGCCAGCACCGACGAGGAAGGCAACCTCAAGTTCTCGATGCGCCCGACTCGCTGGTGGTCCGTCGACTATACGAAGCTCTCCTGAGCGCAACGAGGCAGACCGCGATCCCGTCCTAGTCCTGGGCGGCGAGTAGCAGCGCGGCGAGCGGCTCGAGAGTGGCCACGAGCTCATCGAGCTCGTCAGGCTCAAGGCTCTCGTAGGGCTTCGCCGCGAGGTCGTCGGTGAGCGCCTCGACCCGCTGTTTGACGGCGCGACCCAGTTCGCTCAACCAACCGTCATCCCCGATCAGGCCGCGATCGCGCATCCCGTCGATCACGGCGGCGAGCTGCGCTGCCGGGAGGTGGTGGATGCGTCCAAACCTCTCCGCAGGCATGCCCATGTCGAGGGCGAAGAGGACGTGAGCCTCGAGGCCGCCAACACCCTCGACCATCAGGGCCGCGATGTGCCCGTCGCCACGGTGCTCGCGCAGCAAGGAAGCCGCATGAAAGATGCGGGCCACCACGTCATCGGGGATCGGGATCGCGCGCAGCGCGGCGTACATCGGCCGGCCCTCGAACGGTGCGCTGGTCGCCGCCTTGATCAACAGTTCAGCGGCGCGGGCGAAGGCGGGAGAGTCGACGTGATCGCCGAGGATCCGCCGCAACGCCTTCACACAGCCCATCTGACGAGCAGCGATCGCCGCTTCGGGCGTAGTGCTGCGCCACACCTTCGGAATGTGGCGAGCCACCTCGCCGGGAGCGAAGTTGTAGAAGAGCGCGTCCACCACCTCCGCCGAGACGAGGCCCAGCGGCGCCGCCCGTCCGGCGAAGTAGGTGTCCCAGTAGTTGGTGAACCCCAGGGCAAACATCGCCTCGTTGGGTTCATCGGCTGAGTAAGGGATGACACCGATCGGCTCGACCAGCTCGAACATCCGGCGAGCCATCGAATCCATATCGCCTACTCCTCCTGCTGCACGCCCAGCGCCCCTTGCGGACACTCACGATCCGTTGGACGGTTGCGCGCGGCCAAACTCATCGCACAACGACGCCGAACGGTTCACCTGAAGGTCGCTATCAATCCCCGCCGCCGAGGGTGTGGACACGCTGGCCGCCCTGCTGACCCCGGCAGGCTGAGGCACCGCCGGGGTTGCGGACAGCCGTCATCCGCTCCCTGGCTACCGCTCCCGGACTGCGTAGGTCAGGTGCGTCACCCTTGGGGAGGGCTCCGCGCGGACCGGCTCCAGGGCCACGCGGCCCGCGTCCACGCCCTCGAACAGGCGGATTCCGGAGCCGAACAGCACGGGCGACAGCGCGATCGAGAACTCGTCGATCAGGCCGGCGTTCACGTACTCCAGGATCGTCGCGCCGCCGCCCGCGATGCGGACGTCGCGGTCGCCGGCGGCCTCGCGGGCCTGGTCGAGCGCGGGCTCGATGCCGTCGTTGACGAAGTGGAAGGTGGTCCCGCCCGGCCGCTCCCAGGGGTCACGCTTCTCGTGCGTCACGACGAAGACCGGCGTGTGGAACGGCGCCTCCTCCGGCCACGCCTGCTCGCCGGCGTCGAACATGCGCTTGCCCATCACGCTCGCGCCGGTGCGCTCGAACGTCTCCCGCACGATGTCGTTGTCGCGCCCTTCCTCGCCGCCCTCGCCAAGCTTCAGGTTCTCCCGGAGGAACCGCAGCGGGAAGATCCACTGCTGCAGTTCCATCCACTGCTGCCCCATCAAGTCCTCGAGGGACTCGGGCGCGATGAAACCGTCCAGCGACATCGACACGCTGAAGAACACCTTCCCGGCCATCAGCCCTCAGCTCCCTTCCGAACGATCTCGGTGACGTAGGCAGCCAGCTTGCTCAGGGTCTGCTGGCCGCCCTCGATCGCGTGGTACTTCTCGACCGCCTCGTCTCGCAGCTCCTTGGTGGGGAACACCGTGCGCATCTCGATCCGGGTCGCCGCACCGTCGGGCGCGAACGAGAGGACCGACTCGAAGGCGTTCGGGTCGCCGCGGGACTCGCCATGCAGCAGCGCGATCCGCTCCGGCGGGGCGATCTCGGTCCAGGAGATCCACTCCTGGTAGTCCGTCCCGTCCGGTCCGTGCATCACGAAGTCCCACTCCCCGCCGACGCGGAACTCGAACGCCCGCGTGGTGGTGGTGAACCCCTCCGGCCCCCACCACCGCGACAGGTGCCGCACCTCGGTGAAGGCCTCGAACACCAGCTCCCGTGGGGCGTCGATGACCCGGGAGATCACGATCTCGCGGTCGGCCGTCGCGGACTGCGCCGGCGCTCGTCGTCCCGTCGCGCTCATCAGCTACTCCTCCTGCCTTGCCTGCTTCAGGTCCTGCACGTACTCGTCCAGCCGGTCGAAGCTCTCGTTCCAGAACCGCTCGAACCCGCCGGTCCACTCGTGGACCGGTCGCAGCCCGCGGGCGTCCAGGCCGTACAGGCGCTGCTTGCCTGCCTTGCGGTCCCGCACCAGCCCGACCTCCCGGAGCACCCGCAGGTGTTTGGACGCCCCCGGCTGGGTCATCCCCAGTTCCTGGGCCAACTCGGTCACCGGCCGCCCACCCGCCCGCAGCAGCACCAGGATCTCCCGGCGCTGCGGCTCGGCGATCGCGTTGAAGACGTCCGACGTCGTCGCTGCTCGTGCCATGGCCGCCATCATATTCCGATATCGGCATGCGTCAAACGGGAGGAGGGTGAGCGCGCTGTCGTTCGCTCGTACGATGGGCGTCGTTGGAGGCGTGGGGTTTCCCCCGGATTTCCCCCACTTGGTAACGATTCCCCCGGGTTTCCCCCACCAACGGCGACACGTTGCGACACGAGACGGCACGACGAAAGGAGGAGACGGAACGCCGAACACGCTGGTCAGAGCGCTGAAGAGCAGCGCTAACAGGTTGCGGGGGTGTAGCTCAGCTGGCTAGAGCACCTGCTTTGCAAGCAGGAAGTCGTGGGTTCGAGTCCCATCGCCTCCACCACGACGTACCTGGGGAAGGATCGCGGGCGTGGTCCCTCCCGACGTGGCCGAGTTCGGAGGCGAAGCTGCCGCGCGGGCTGCGGCGGGTCCTCGCCGACGATCTCGTCGGCGTCTACTTCGTCGGTTCCGTCGCCCTCGGCGACTACATCCCCGGCCACAGCGACATCGACATGGTCGCCGTCACGGACCGCCCCATCTCGGACGACGAGAAGCGCCAAGTGGTGGACGAGCTCAGCCATCCGAACCTGCGGTGTCCGACCCGCGGCTTCGAATTCGTCTTGTACACGCGCCCACGGGTGGCGGTCGCTTCATCCGACGCGGCATTCGAGATCAACCTGAACACCGGTCCGGGGATGGCGCCCCATGTCGGCTTCGACGCGTCCGCGGAGCCCCGCTTCTGGTTCGTCATCGACCGGGCCTTCGCCCATGCCTTTGGGATCTCCATCGAGGGCCCGCCGGCACGCGAGGTCTTCGCTCCGGTCCCGCGTCCAGTCATCCTCGAGGCAATGGCCGAGTCGATTGCTTGGCACCGAGCTCATGAGTCGCTCGGTCACTTCTCGGTGCTCAACGTGTGTCGGGCCTGGCGCTACGCGGAGGCCGGCGAGCTCGGCTCGAAGGCCGACGCAGCGCGAATGGGCTCGTCAGAGGTCGGCGGACGCCGAGACGATCGACACCGCGCTTCGGATGCGGCGTGGCGCACGCGCTGAGCTGCCCGAACTCGGGATCGCAGCGGTCCTCGACCACGCCGAGTCCGCACTCAGTGCAGCGCTACGCCGACCGTGACGACGTGCTCCTCCTGACCGATCGACCCGTCGGGCCTCGGCGCCGAAGTCCGAGTCGAGGACGGGTTCCCGCACCTCTACGGGCCGCTTCCGTTGGCGGCCGTGATGTCAGCCGAGAGGTTCGGACGCGGGTAGGTGCCGATCTGAGGCACGCTGGCTTGTTCGTACTCCCGGACTTGGGTGGCCTCGATGAACCTTGCTGTCGCGATCGTGATCATCGTCGTCGCGACCGCGCTCGGCATCGCCGCCATGCTGCTGGTGCGGCGCCGGGCACCCGACGGGAGCTACTTCAACGACGGCGACCGCGCCGCCGGCGTGTTCGGGGTGCTGGCCACCGGCTTCGCGGTGCTCGTGGGCTTCGTCGTGTTCCTGGCCTTCTCGAGCTACGACGCGTCGCGGGCCGGCGCCGAGGCCGAGGCGCAGACTGGTCGCCCAGCAGATCGCCACCGCCCAGCTGCTCCCGGCGGAGTCGTCGGCCGAGCTCACCGCCGAACTGGTCTGCTACGCCCGCTCGGTCGCCGGCGTGCAGTGGGAGCGGATGCAGGCCGGCACCCTCGGCGAGGAGCTGAACCCCTGGGGCTTCGAGCTGTTCCAGACGCTGCAGGACCGTCGAGCCGGAGTCCGCCACGGAGCAGGCTGCCTACGGCAAGTGGCTCGACCAGACCTCCGACCGCGAGGACGGCCCGTCAGGACCGCATCCACGGCGCCGTCGGCGTGATCCCGGCACCCGCTGTGGGCGGTGCTGTTCTTCACCGCCGCCGTCATCTTCGTCTACATGCTGTTCTTCGCCGACAGCGGCGAGCGGGTCCTCGTGCAGGCGGTGCTGATGGGCACGGTGGTGTCGGTCGATCACGGCGATGCTGCTGCTGCTCCAGTTCCTCGACAACCCGTTCCACGGCGGCTTCGGCGGCCTGCGACCCGTCGCCATGGAGCGGATCGCTCGAGATCATCGACCAGGAGCTGCCAGCTCGTCGGCCTCGACGCTGACCCTGCCCGTGCGACGAGGAGGGCGTCCGCCTGTAGGCGCGGGTCCCGGCCCGACCTCGCCGTCAGCCCGGGCTGAAGAAGCCGCTGTCGAGGTCGCGCTGACGTCGTCGATCGGGTCGCCACTGACGGCGAGCGCACCGTGCCACGGCCCCGTGAGGGCGAAGAGCAGCGCCAGGCTCAGCCCGACCACGCCCGCCAACCCCATGATCAGCAGCGAGGCACGCGCGCCGCTCCGGAACGTGAGCACGCCGGCGTTGGCGACCAGGACGAGACCGCTGGCGACGAGCGTGACGACGTAGAGGGCGGGGATGTCCCGCGTCGCCGCCGCCAACCGCACGCGGCGGGCGGTCGTGAGCGCGTCGAGCGAGGCGAGGAGCTCGGTGCTGGCGGGGGTCCCGAGCTCGGTGCGGGCGGCCTCGTCCCGGACGACGCCCTCGAGGGCGGCGATGGCGTCGGCCATGGCGGGGTCGACCCCGTTCGCTCGAAGGGTCCCATTCGTCCGCCCGGGCGGTGCGGAGGTACTCGGCGAGCGCGGCGTGGATCGGCGCAGTGTCGACCTGGGGGCTGGTCGCGGCCCACCCCAGCCGGGCGGCTGCGGCCGCCTCGGTGCTCACGATGGTCTGCGCGTCCCTGAGGTAGCCGGCCTCGCTCGCGAGGGTGATGGCGGTGAGGACGGCGAAGGTCGCGCCCAGCGCCGGCATGAGCGGCCCGGCGATGGCCGGGATGTGCTCGTCCTCCACTCCCGGGATGCCGCGGCGCACCACGAGCCGGCTGGTGACGGCGACGGCGGCGGCCACCAGGAGCCAGCCCGCGACGAGCACCAGCATCGGTAACGACGTCAACCACTCCACGCGGGTGAGACGCTAAGCGCCAGGACGTCGTCCGGGAGGCGAAGCCGGGCACGAGGAGGTAGGACAGGCGGATGGCCGCCACCATCGCCGTCGTCGATCCCGCCACCGAGGAGCCCTTCGCGGAGGTCCCCGACCAGGGGCCCGCCGACGCCGCGGCCGCGGTCGACGCCGCGGCCGCCGCGCTGCCGTCGTGGTCGGTGACACCGCCGCGGGAGCGGGCCGAACTGCTCCGCAAGGCCCACGGCGCGCTCGTCGCCCATGCCGACGAGCTGGCCGAGCTGATCACGCTGGAGAACGGGAAGCCCATCGCCGAGGCCAAGGGGGAGATCACCTACAGCGCCGAGTTCTTCCGCTGGTACGCCGAGGAGGCGTGCCGGCTCGAGGGCCGCGTCATGACGGCGCCGACGGCCGGCGGCCCGGGCGCCCGTGCCCGGATCCTCACCATGCTCCAGCCCGTCGGCGTCAGCTACCTCATCAGCCCGTGGAACTTCCCCGCGGCCATGCTGGCCCGCAAGATCGCCCCGGCGCTCGCGGCCGGGTGCACCGCGATCATGAAGCCGGCGAAGCAGACGCCGTTGACCGCCGTGCGGATGCAGGGGCTGCTCGAGGAGGTCGGGCTCCCGGCGGGCGTCGTTTCGACGATCACGTCGAGCGACTCGCGGGCGGTCACCGAGGTCATCCTCGGCGACGACCGGGTGCGCAAGCTGTCGTTCACGGGTTCGACGGAGGTCGGTCGTGTGCTGCTGGCACAGGCGGCCGAGCGCGTCCTCAACGTGAGCATGGAGCTCGGCGGCAACGCGCCGTTCCTCGTGTTCGCCGACGCCGACCTCGACGCCGCCGTCGAAGGCGCCATGGTTGCCAAGCTGCGTCACAACGGTGAGACGTGCACGGCGGCGAACCGCTTCTACGTCGAGGCCCCGGTCGCCGCCGAGTTCGCCGCCCGGCTGGCGGAGCGGTTCCGGGGTCTGCGGGTCGGCCCCGGGATCGACCCGTCGACCGAGCTCGGTCCGCTCGTCGACGAAGCCGGCCGGGAGAAGGTCGAGCGGCTCGTGCAGGCTGCTCTCGACGGCGGTGCCACCGTCGCCACCGGCGGGCGGCGCCCGGCCGACCGCGACCGCGGCTTCTTCTACGAGCCCACCGTGCTCGCCGGGGTCGCCCCCGACTCGCCCATCACCGACGAGGAGGTGTTCGGGCCGGTGGCGCCGATCGTCGCCTTCGACGACGAGGCGACCGCCGTCGCCCGGGCCAACGACACCATCTTCGGCCTCGTGGCCTACGTCTTCACCGGCGACCTGAAGCGCGGCCTGCGCGTCGCCGAGGCGCTCGAGGCGGGCATGGTCGGGCTCAACGAGGGGCTCGTCTCCGACCCCGCGGCGCCCTTCGGCGGCGTGAAGCAGTCGGGCCTCGGCCGCGAGGGCGGCCACGAGGGCGTGCTCGCCTTCTGCGAGCAGAAGTACGTCCGCGTCAGCTGGTGACGGCGGCGTCGCCGAGCGACGCCCGGGCCGCGCTGATCTGAGCGGCGTGCTCGTACGGGTGCTCGGCGTAGATCTCGAGCCAGGCCTCGACCGTGTAGGGCTCGTCGTGCTCGGGGTGGCGCCCCGCCTTGGTCCAGTCGGCGTCGGTGAGTGACTGGAGGGTGGTGAGGCTGTAGGCGCGCACGGCGGCGAGCACGGCCGAGCGCGGGATCGATCGGGAGGTGGTACGGCAGCCCGTCGGCCCAGGCGTCCTGGTCGTAGGGCTGGATGTCGGGCTCGGCCCCGGCGACGAGCTGGCGGAGCCGGCTCATCGACCGGGCCTCGCTGTCGGCGAGGTGGTGCACGCACTCCCGCGCCGTCCAGCCGCCCTCGGCGGGGCGGGCGTCGAGCTCGGCGTCGTCGGCGCCGGCGAGGGCGGCGCGCACGGCGTCGACCCCACCGGCGTAGCGGGCGAGGAGGCGGTCTCGGTCCATGACCGCAGCGTCATCGACCCACGACGGCCGGGCCAGCGCGCGCTTCCTGCCCGGTCGCAACCGGAAATGGTCAGAACCGGCTTCGGGTGGGTCAGAGGAAGGCGACGTCGCCGAAGATGTCGACGCAGAAGGCCTGGGTGTTCTCGACGCGCCCGGCGCACAGGGCGCCGTAGGTCTCGTCGAGGGACCCGGAGGCCGAGGTGTTGAACAGCTCGTCGCAGGCGACCATGTCGCCGCCGAAGCACGCGGTCGCGTTGGCCTGGTCGACGATCTCGGCGGGGACCTCGACGGGCCCGGTGATGATCGACGAGCACTGGCTCGGCTGGACGTCGGCGTCGGCGAGCCGGCCGCCGCACGTGGCGCCATAGGCCTCGTCGACCGAGCCGCCCGGCGTCGAGTCGAAGAGGGCGTCGCAGGCCTCCATGTCGCCGTTGAAGCAGGCGTCGGCGAGGGCGGCGAAGTCGGCGGCGATGCCATCGGGCACCTCGGCGCGGGCGAGGACGTCAGGGGCGTCGTTGTCGTCGGGCGGCACCGTCGTCGTGTCGTCGCCGCCGCCTTCGGTCGTCGTGGTCGTCTCCGGCGCCTCGGTCGTCGTCGTCGTCGGGGCGACGGCGAATTCGTCGTCGTCGATATCGCACTCCTCGGCGAAGTCGCCGAGCTCGTCCTGGACCTCGTCAGCCAGGTCGGCCTGGTCGTTGTCGCTGTCCTCGTAGGCGTCGACGAGGTTCTCGAGGGCCTCGGTCTGCTCGTCGTTCGCTGCGTCGGCGAGGTCGTCCTCGATGGTGTCGATCTGCTCGTCGATGTCGCCATCGGCGATCGCGTCCGACAGCGTCTCGAGCGCGTCGCAGAACTCCTCGTTCGCACCTTCGTCGCCCCCGCCGCAGGCCGCCGACAAGCCGAGGGCGAGGGCGAGGAGGACCGGAAGGGCGAGTCGACGCATCGTTCGAGACTAGGCGGCTCCCGCGGGCTGGTAGAGCGACTCGATCTCGGCGCCGTACCGGGCGTGGATCCCGCGCCGCTTGAGCTTCGAGGTCGGCGTCAGCTCCTCGGAGTCGGGCAGCCACTCGGTGCCGAGCACGCGCACCTTCTTGACCCGCTCGGCGTTGTTGAACGCCTGCATGACCTCGGCGACGCCGCGCTCGACCTCCTCGATCACCGCCGGGTGCTCGGCGAGCTCTTGCAGCGTGAGCCCGCCGAGCCCGTGCTGGTCGGCCCACACCGGCGCCACCTCGGGGTCGAGGACCACCAGCGCCGCCACGAACGGGCGTTGGTCGCCGATGGCGCAGGCCTGGCCGATCAGCGGCACGCTCTTGAGGGCGGCCTCGAGGTTGGCCGGGCTGATGTTCTTGCCGCCGGCGGTGATGATCAGCTCCTTCTTGCGATCGACGATCTTGAAGTAGCCGTCGTCGTCGACCTCACCGATGTCGCCGGAGTGGAGCCATCCGTCCTGCAACGCCTCGGCCGTCTTCTCCGGCGCGTCGAGGTAGCCCTCGAACACGTTGCCGCCCCGGCAGATGACCTCGCCGTCGTCGGCCAGGGTGACCTCGCACCCCGGGATGGCCGGCCCGACGGTGCCGGGCTTCAGCCTCGTGGGCGTCCAGGTCATCGGGCCCGACGTCTCCGACATGCCGTAGATCTCCGACAGCGGGACGCCGATGGCCTGGTACCACTCCAGCAGCTCGCGGGGGATCGGAGCGGCGCCGGTGATGGCGAAGTCGATCTGGTCGAGGCCGACGAGCTGCTTCACCGGACCGAAGGCGGCGCTCTGGAGGAGGTCCCACGTGGCGTCCTGCTCGGCCGTCGACCGGCCCCACGAGCGGTCGATGGCGATCGGGACGGCGGCGGCGATGCCCTCGTCGAACTTCGCCTTCTTCGCCGGGTCGGCGGCGATGGCGGCGGCGACGCCGGCGTGGAGCTTCTCCCAGACGCGGGGGACCCCGAACATGATGTTCGGGCGCACCTCGCGCAGGTAGGCCGACAGCTGGCCGGGGTCGGGGCAGCTCGTGACCTCGTAGCCCTGGATGATCTGGCTGTAGTGCGAGGTCATCCGCTCGGCGATGTGGGCCATCGGCAGGTAGGAGACGAGCCGCTTGCCGGCGAGGTCGAGGTCGGCGCCGAAGCAGCGCCGCAGTGACTCCGCCGTGTAGACGACGTTGAAGTTCGTGATCATCACGCCCTTGGGCGGACCCGTCGTGCCCGACGTGTAGATCACCGTCGCCAGCGTGTCCGGCGTGACGTCCTCGGCCGCCTCGGCGAGCTCGGCGCGCCCGTGGCCGTGGAACACGTCGTGACCACGCTCGGCCAGGACGACGATCTCGCCGAGGTCGGGCAGCTCGTCACGGACCTTCAGGAAGCGCTCCTGGAACCCCTGGTCCTCGACGACGGCGACCTTCGCCTCGCAGTGGCCGGCGAGGTACGCCACCTGTTCCGGCGAGGACGAGTTGTAGATCGAGATCGGCGTGGCGCCGCAGAACACCACGGCGAGGTCGAGCAGGTGGAAGTCGACGACGTTGCGGAGCATCAGCACGACCCGGTCTCCGGGACCCACGCCGAGGGCGCGGAGCGACGCGGTCGCGCCGGCCGACGTGGTCGGCGTAGTCGCGGAAGGTCCACTCGTCCCACGACTCGCCGTCGGCGCCGCGCTGGCGGAGGGCGACGGTGTCAGCCCCGCGCCTCGACGATCCGCAGGAATTCCGTCGCCAGCGTCTTGCCCTCGACGGCCTCCGTGAGCTCCTCGATGCTGTTCCCCATGCGCCCAAGGATCGCGCGGCGGTGACCGCTTCGACACGAGGCGCAGGATGCGCGCTCGACACACCCGTGTTGCGGTCGGGACGGTCGGCCCGGCAGACTCTTGACCGCTCGGTCAAGTTCGCTGACCCGAACCTCAGGAGATCGTCCATGCGCACCGCTGTGATCGTCGACGCCGTCCGCACCGCGGGAGGCAAGCGGAACGGCAAGCTGTCGGGCTGGCACCCCGCCGACCTCGCCTCGGAGGTGCTGAGCGCGCTCGTGCAGCGCAACGACCTCGATCCCGCCCTCGTCGAGGACGTGATCATGGGCTGCGTCATGCAGGTGGGGGCCCAGGGCATCAACGTGGGCCGCAACGCAGTGCTCGCCGCCGGGTTCCCGGAGTCGGTGCCGTCCACGACGATCGACCGCCAGTGCGGGTCGTCCCAGCAGTCGGCCCACTTCGCCGCCCAGGGGGTCATGGCCGGCGCCTACGACGTCGTCGATCGCCGCCGGTGTGGAGGTCATGACGCAGGTGCCGATGGGGGCGTCGTTCGCCGACGGCAAGTACGGCCTGCCCTTCGGGCCCAAGGTCGGTCTGCGCTACGCCGAGATCGGCGGCCTCGTGCCGCAGGGGATCTCGGCGGAGCTGATCGCCGACAAGTGGGGCCTGACCCGCGAGGACCTCGACGCCTTCGGCGCCCAGAGCCAGCAGCGGGCCGCCCGCGCCACCGACGAGGGCCGCTTCGAGAACGAGATCGTGCCGGTGCAGCGAGAGCCGTCTCGACCGGGAGACGGGCAAGGTCGTCGACTCCGACGAGCTCGTCACCGCCGACGAGGGCATCCGGCGCGACACCACCGTCGAGTCCCTCGCCAACCTGAAGCCGGCGTTCAAGCCCGACGGCAAGGTGACGGCCGGCAACTCCTCCCAGATCACCGACGGCGCCTCCGCCGCCCTGATCATGAGCGAGGAGAAGGCCAACGAGCTCGGCCTGCGCCCGCGGGCCCGGTTCGTCCAGTTCGCCCTGGCCGGCGTCGACCCGGTCACGATGCTCACCGGTCCCATCCCGTCCACCGAGAAGGTGCTGGCCAAGGCCGGCCTGACCGTCGACGACATCGACCTCTTCGAGGTCAACGAGGCCTTCGCCTCGGTCGTCCTGGCCTGGGAGAAGGAGCTCAAGCCCGACATGGAGCGGGTCAACGTCAACGGCGGGGCGATCGCCCTCGGCCATCCGTTGGGCTGCTCGGGCACGAAGCTGCTCGCCACCCTGCTCAACGAGCTCGAGCGCACCGGGGGCCGGTACGGCCTCCAGACGATGTGCGAGGGCGGCGGGATGGCCAACGCCACCATCATCGAGCGGCTCTAGGCCCGGCCCTGGCGCTCGTCCTCAAGCTCGCCATCGCCTTCGCGGCGTTCGTCGTCCTGTGGCGCCTGGGCCGGGCGGTGCTCGTCGGCCTGGCCCAGCCACTGCCCGAGCCGCCGCCACCGGGCGAGCTCCGGAAGGTGAAGCTCGTCTACCGCTGCGGGGTGTGCGGCACCGAGGTGCGCATGACGACCGCGAACGACGAGGTCCCGGACCCGCCGCGGCACTGCATGGACGAGATGGAGCTGGTCACGCCGCCCGAGTAGTTATCCACAGGGTGGGGACGGCTTTGGGGAAGGTCACACGCCTGTAACTCGCGCGACGCCTAGCCCGCTACGAGTTCGACGACTGCGCGACAGCTACGGCCGTCATCGCCACTGCGTGGCCACGATGATGCCGCCGAGGATCATCCCCAGCCCGACCAGCAGCCACATGTTCGAGGTGTCGTCGGGGAGGAAACCCCAGGTCGGGAGCAGGGCGACGTAGTTCAGCAGGATCACGGCGGTCCCGAGCACCAGCAGCACGCCCATGAGGACGGGCACCCAGGTGGGGCTGACCCGCATCTCCTTGGGGATCGGGGGCGTGTACCGCCCGGTCGCCTCGGGGGTCCGCTTGCCGGGGGACACCCCGTGACCGCCCTTGGGCGTCACCCGCCCCGAGCTCCCGGGCGGCACCTTGCGCTTCACCGGCTTGGCCATCGAGGGCCGAAGGTAGTCGCCGTCGAAGCACAGCTTCGACGGCGTCGGCGAGCGGCGAACAACCGGGGCGGCTCGCCGCGACCTTGCTCACTACCCTGCCGAGTCCATGGGGGCCCGCATCCTCGTCCTCGATAACTACGACTCGTTCGTCTACAACCTCGTCCAGTACCTGGGCGAGCTCGGCGCCGAACCCGTCGTCCATCGGCATGACGACCTCGCCATCGAGCAGATCCTCGCCCTCGACCCCGACGGTGTGCTCGTCTCACCCGGACCGGGACGGCCCGAGGACGCCGGTGTTTCCAACGAAGTCATTCGCCGTTTCGCCGGCGTCCGTCCCGTGCTCGGCGTGTGCCTCGGGCACCAATGCCTCGGACAGGTCTACGGCGGCGATGTGGTGCGTGCCCCCCAGGTGATGCACGGCAAGACGAGCGTCGTCCACCACGACGGGGAGGGCGTGTTCGCCGGCCTCCCGAACCCGTTCGAGGCGACCCGGTACCACTCGCTCGTCGTGGCTCCCGAGTCGGTCCCCGACGTGCTGGTCGTGACGGCGTGGACCGACGACGGCATCGTCATGGGCCTGCGGCACCGCCAGCACCCGAGCACCGAGGGCGTGCAGTTCCACCCCGAGTCGATCCTGACCGCCGGTGGCCACGACCTCATCGCCAACTGGCTCCGGCAGTGCGAACCGGCGGTGGCTACCGGCGCATAGCGCGTACAACCACCGCCAATTTCGGGGGGTTCGGAGCTCAGTCGCCGACGTCCTCCTCGGCGACGGTGATCGTCACCGTCGAGCCGGGGGCGGCTTCGCTGTTGCCGGTGGGCGACTGGTCGATGACCGTCCCGGCGCGCGGGTCGCCGACGTCGACGACCTCGGTCTGGACGTCGACCTCGAAGCCGGCGCCCTCGAGGGCCGAGACGGCCGAGTCCTGATCGAGGCCGCGCACGTCGGGCACGGTCTCCGACGCCGGTCCGCTCGACACGACGATGATGACCGTCGATCCCGGCTCGACCTCGGTACCGGCCGCCGGCTCGGTGCGGATCACCCGGCCGTCGTTGACGTCGCCGGATGCCTCCTGGCGGACCTGGGGCACGAGGCCCGCGGCCTCGATGGCGTCGACGGCGTCGCTCTCGGACAGCGTCGCCACGTTCGGCACGGGCACCGGCGGCGGGCCGCTCGACACGAAGAACGTGATCGGCGCGTCGCCGGCGACCTCGGTCCCCGGTGGGGGTTCGGTGCGGATGATCAGCCCTTCGTCGACGTCGGCGTTCTCCTCCTCCTCCACGCTCGGTACGGACGTGAATCCGAGCTGGCGCAGGGTGTTGAGGGCCTCGTCGGGGGTCGATCCGCTGACGTCGGGCATCGGCAGCAGGTTCTGGGTTCCGACGACGATCGAGACGGGGTCGCCCTCGGGGATGCGGATCCCGCTCTCGGGGTCCTGCTCGATCACGATGCCGACCTGCGCGGCATCGGCGACCTCCTCGGCCGTCTCGACGACCTCGAAGCCTGCGGTGGTGAGGATCTGCCTGGCCTGCTCGACCGGGAGGTCGATGACCCGGGGGACCTCGACCTCGACGACGTCGGTCGTGTCGTCGTCCTCGCCGACGCCCAGGGCGCGGGCGAGCAGGAACAGGAGCCCGGCGAGGAGGAGCAGCAGCAGGACGAGGGCGACCGCGAACCAGCCGGAGCGCTTCTCCGGCGGCGGCGGCGGCGTCGGCTCCCACACCTCGGCCGCCGGGACGACCATCGTCTGGTTCGCCGCCGGCACCGCCGCCGTCGCGGCCACGGCGCCGGCCGCGGCGGTCGGCCGAGAGCGGAACGCCTTCACGGAACCGCCGGAGGTCGTCGCGCACCTCGTCGGCGGTCCGGTAGCGCTCCGCCGGGGACTTGGCGAGGAGCCGCAGCGTGATCGCCTCGAGCTCGGGGGGGATGGCGAGATCGACGCTGCGCGGCGGCCGCGGCGGTTCCTGCACGTGCTTGTAGGCGATGGCCACCGGGCTGTCGCCGGTGAAGGGCGGCCGGCCGGTGAGCATCTCGTAGAGCACGACGCCGAGGGCGTAGAGGTCGCTGCGGGCGTCGAGCGGGAGCCCCTGGGCCTGCTCCGGTGAGAAGTACGTCGCCGTGCCCATGACCGCGCCGGTCTGGGTGAGGTTCTCCTCGACGGCGGCGTCCATGGCCCGGCCGATGCCCCAGTCGGCGACCTTCACCGACCCGGTCGGGGTGATGAGGATGTTCCCGGGCTTGATGTCGCGGTGCAGCATCCCGGCGCTGTGGGCGTGACCGAGGGCGGCGGCGACGTCGGTGGCGACGTCGACGGACTGCTCGATGCTGAGCGCGCCGTTGGTGCGGATCAGGTCGGCGAGGCTGGTGCCGTCGACGTACTCCTGGACGATGAAGTACGTCCCGTGCTCCTGGCCCCAGTCGTAGACCCCGACGATGTTCGGGTGGTTCAGGTTGGCGGCCGCCTGGGCCTCGCGCCGGAAGCGGGCGACGAAGTTCGGGTCGGTGGCGAACTCGGGGAAGAGGACCTTCACCGCGACGGGACGATCGAGCTGGAGGTCCCTGGCGAGGAACACCTCGGCCATCCCGCCCTTGCCGAGCCGGCGGCGGAGCTCGAAGCGGCCGTTGAACACGGTGGGTTCGGGCATAGGTCGGCGCGAACCCTAGTGAGGCCCGGCGGCTGCAGACGCGCTCCCGAGTCCGTCGGCGCGCTCACGCTGCCCCGAGCACCGTCGACATGACCGCCTGCGCCACCGGGGCCGCCAGCCGGCCGCCGGTGACCTCGCTGACGCCCGGTTGCGCCTCGATCAGCACCGCGACGGCGACCTCGGGGGTGGCGCCGGGGCGGCCGGCCCAGGAGATGAACCAGGCATGGCTCGACGGCGGCTCGGTGCCCAGCTGCGCCGTCCCGGTCTTGCCCCCGACGACGAAACCGGGGATGGCAGCCCGCCCGCCGCTGCCCTCGGTGACGACCCGGATCATGGCCTCGCGGACGACGGCGGCCGACGAGGCGCTCATCGCCTCGGTCCACACCGTGTCCTCGTGGCGACTCGACGACCTCCTGCCGGTCGTCGGTCACCCGGTCGAGGACGTGCGGCGCCATCACCCTGACCGTCGTTGGCGACGCCGGCGGCGACGAGGGCCATCTGCAAGGGGGTGGCCGACACGTCGCCCTGGCCGATCGAGGCCCGAGCCAGGGGACCGTTGCCCTGGTCGGCGGGGAACACCGTCGGGAAGGTCGACGCGGCCGGGGCCGGGAGATCGAGCGGCGGCCGCGAGTTGAACCCGAACGCCTCGCGCGCCGGCGACCATGTTCTCCTCGCCGTTCGTGTTCACGCCCATGTCGGCGAAGGCGGTGTTGCAGCTCACCGGCAGGATCACGAACAGCGCGCCGCCGCACGTGGCCGCCGCCGAAGTTCTCGAGCTCGTCGTCGGTGAAGTCGATGTCGAACTCCGACATCGGCGGGTACACGGGCTGGTCGCCGGTGACCCCGGCGCGGTCGACGCCGACCGACGACGGTGACGACCTTGAACGTCGAGCCCGGGAAGAACGACTTGCGGTACATCGCCGGGATCAGCGGGCTGTTGCGACTGAGTCGGGCTCGAGGGCGGCGCGGGCGGCGTCGGCGGCGGCCTGGTCGTGGCTCGACAGGGCGTTCGGGTCGTAGCTCGGCGTTCGAGTACATGGCGAGGATCGCGCCGGTGCGGGGGTCGAGCGCGACGACCGATCCGCGCGGCGCACCGGTGGCGAGCGAGCGCGTCGCGGGCGACGCTGCTGCACGTCGTCGTCGGATCGTGAGGGTCACGTCGCCGACCCGCTCCCGATCGACGAAGAGGTCGGAGAAGCTCTGGTACTGGAGGTCGGTCGTCTCGCCGGCGAGCTGGTCGTTGTAGGAGCGCTCGACGCCGTCGGCCCCGAAGTTGAAGTTCAGGAAGCCGGTGACGTGGGCGTACAGCTCGCCCTGCGGGTAGATGCCGCTGGTACTCGAAGCGGCCCCCGGGCGGGGCGGGGACGGTCTCGGCCAGCACCACGCCGTCGGCGGTGAGGATCTGCCCTCGGTCGCGGTCGAAGTCGCGCACGATCGCGCTGGTGTTGCGGGGATCGTCGTTGAGCTCGTCGGCCCGCAGGACCTGGACGTAGTTGACCATCCCGAACAGGGCGACGTAGCAGACGACGAGGCCGACCCCGAGCCGCACGATCTGGCTGGTTCACGGCGCCACCGTCTCGGCTGCAGGCCTTGGGTTGCGGCGCGCGGGACCTCGCCGCGACGGCGGGCGGTGTCGTCGCTGACCCGCACGAGGAGCGCGAGCAGCACGTAGTTGCCGACCAGCGACGAGCCGCCGTAGCTGACGAACGGCAGCGTCACGCCGGTGAGGGGCAGCAGCCGGGTGACCCCCGCCATGATGATGAAGGCCTGGAGGGCGAGCAGCGTCGTGAGCCCGACGGCGAGCAGCTTCTCGAACGGCTCGTCGGTCCGGACGGCGACGCGCAGCCCGGCGCCGAGGAGCAACAGGAAGGCGACGATGACGGCGGTCGTCCCCAGCAGGCCGAGCTCCTCGCCGATGGCGGCGAAGATGAAGTCGGTCTCCACGACGGGGATCCGGTCGGGGTTGCCGAGACCGAGCCCGGTCCCGCCGATCCCGCCCCACGCCAGCGCGAACCAGCTCTGCACGACCTGGAAGCCGTCGCCCTGCGCGTCCGACCACGGGTCGAGCCAGATCGTCACGCGCTCCTGCACGTGGTCGAACATCGACCAGGCCGCGTAGGCGCCGGCCGCGAACATGCCGCCGCCGAGGGCGAGGTACAGCGAGGCGCCCCGTGGCCACCCACAACATGACGACGAACAGCCCGAAGAACAGCAGCGACGACCCGAGGTCGCGCTCGGCCGTCATCACGATCGAACGACGCCGCCCAGGCGATCCCGACCGGGCCGAGGAACTTGAGGTCCATGGCCTTGAGGGTCAGCGCCTCGCGGTTCTCCACGAGGTAGCCGGCGAAGAAGATGGCGAGGGCGATCTTGGCGAACTCGCCGGGCTGGAAGCCGAGGGGGCCGATCTCGACCCAGATCTTGGCGCCGCGGATCTCGTTGCCGATCCCGGGCACGAGGGGCAGCAGCAGCAGCACGACGCCGATCAGCAGGAGCGTGTAGCGGTAGCGGGCGAGGTCGCGGGCGCGCCGCACCACGACGAGCGTGGCGATGTAGGCGCCGACCCCGATCGCCGTCCACGCCGCCTGGAGGCCGGCGAGGCCGTCGGGGTTCGGGCTCGCCTCGTCGAGCCGGGCGATGAACACGTAGCCGATGCCGTTCAGGAGGGCCGCGAGGGGCAGCAGCAGGGCGTCGGCGCCGGGCGCCAGGCGCCGGGTGGCGACGTGGGCGGTGATGAGCAGGCCGAGCACGATGCCGAGGAACGGCACGATGTTGGCGGGCAGGGTCGACGTGCGCCCGAGTGACGTGAGGACGTAGGCCGAGCCGGTGACGATGGCTCCGAGGACGATGAGCCCCAGCTCGGTCCGGCGGCGGGCCAGGGCGATCACGGCGGCGGTGCGGGAGGCGGCGCCGCCGTGGTGGTCGTCGTCGACGTCGTCGTGGTGGTGGTCGTCGTCGGTCGTCGTCGTCGTCGTGGTCGTCGTCGTGTACCGGGCGACGTAGGCCTCGGCCTCGTCGAGGCTCGCCGAACTCGATGCCACGGGCCACGTCGTCGCGTGCCTCGGCGGGGAGGTCGGCGACCTGGAGCTCGGTCGTCTCCTCGAGCGTCGGGTTCGAACCACAGCACGCCGTCGGGCTTGCCCTTGTAGATCACCACGGTGTCGCCGTCGGTGCCGACGTAGTACGTGCCGCGGGCGTAGGAGCTGATGGCGGCGACGCCGGCGCCGAGGATGGCGACCAGCACGAGCAGGAAGGCGACGACGCGCCAGGTGATCCGGCGCGGCGGCTTGGGCGCGTCGGGGTCGCGCTCGCCGGCGCAAGGTCCGGGTACGCGGCGGCGCGCCGTCGCCCGAACCGACGCCCGCCGGCACCGCGGCGGCGCCCGCCGCCGTCGAGTCGACCAGCGCCGAGGCCTTCGCCGCCCGGTCGTCGTCGTCGATGACGTCGACGACGACGGCGGTGATGTTGTCGCGACCGCCGCTCTCGTTGGCGAGGCGCACGAGCTCGCTGGCGGCGTCGGCCGGGTCGGCGAGGCGGCGCAGCACCGACGCGATGCGGTCCTCCTCGACCTCGTTGAACAGCCCGTCGGAGCAGAGCAGGAACCGATCGCCGGTGACGGGGGTGATGGTGTCGGAGTCGACCTGCACCCACGGGCTGATGCCGAGGGCGCGGGTGACGATGTTGCGCTTCGGGTGGGTGAGCGCCTCCTCCGGGGTGATGCGCCCTCGCGGACCATCTCCTCGACGAGGCTGTGGTCCATCGGTGAGCTGCTCGAGCTCGCCGTCGCGGAGCAGGTAGATGCGGCTGTCGCCGACGTTGATGAAGGCGAGGTCGCCGTCCTCGGTCGCGGGCGACGGCGACGAGCGTCGTGCCCATGCCCCGCAGGTCGGGATCCTCCTCGGCGGCGTCGTGCACGGCGATGTTGGCCGCCGTCGGCCGCGTCGAGCAGCCCGTCCTCGGTCGGCAGCCCGGCGGCGAACGCCTCGCGGAGGGTCGTCGATGGCCAGCGCCGAGGCGACCTCGCCACCGCGGTGGCCGCCCATGCCGTCGGCGACGGCCCAGAGCCCGTCGTCGTCGGCGACGAGCGACGTGTCCTGGTTGTTCTGCCGGACCTGGCCGGTGTCGGTCGATGCCCCGGCCCGCACGCCGATCATCCCTTCACCTCGAACACCGTGTTCCCGATCTGGAGCCGATCGCCGACGGCGAGCGTGACGGGCGCACCGACCTTCGTGCGGTTGACGAAGGTGCCGTTCGTCGAACCGAGGTCCTCGACCTGCACCGAGCCGTCACGGGCGCGGAACACGCGGGCGTGCAGGCTCGAGACGTAGGTGTCGTTCGGGATCGCGATGGCGCAGCCCGCCGCCCGCCCGACGGTGAGCTCGTCGCCCAGGGCGAAGCTGGACCCGCGGCGCTCGGGCGGGCTCGGCGACGACGAGCTGGCCGACCCTCCCCTTGTCGCGCCGCCGGCTCCGGGACGGCGGGACGGCGGCGGCGGGCGGCGGCGAGCCGTGACCGGCACGCGCGGCCGCCGGCGCCGGCGTGGGCACGCTCGACTGGCGCAGCTCGGCCCACACCGCCCGCAGCACCCGGAAGAAGAACAGGTACAGGAGGGCGAGCAGGCAGAGCTTGAGGATCGTCAGCAGCTGCTCGGACATGGGCGCAGGTGAGCGTAGGCGAGGGTCCCCTCGCCGGTGCGGCGCCCCGCTACCCCGATGGTGTTGCCCTCAGTCCGGGTTCAGTCCGGGCGCCGGGCCAGGAGGTCGAGTCGGACCCAGTCTGGTCGTAGGTCCCGTCGGGACGGCGCAGCTCGGCCAGCCGCGCCTCGGCCGAAGCGCGGAACTCGGCGTATGCGGCCGCCGGCAACCCGACTTCGTAGGCCATGTACACCTGGCTGCGCAGCCAGCCGAGCAGCGACGCCTCGTCGAAGCGCCGGTGCTGGGCGACGGTCCGCACGAAGCCGCGGCCGCCGGCCTCGTGGTCGAGCCCGGCGGACTTCGACCCAGTGCATCGCGGTGGCGGCGTCGGCGAAGGTCCACGGCGCCGTCGGCCCGCCGAGGCCGGCCGACACGTCGTCGAGCAGCGCCTGGACGGCGGCGACGTTGCCGGCCCCGCCGCACTCGACCCGCACCCAACCGCCGGGCGCGAGCAGTCGGGCGGCGCCGGCGTAGACACGCGGGCTGGTCGGCGGCCGGCACCCAGTGCAGGACCGACCGCGACAGCACGAGGTCGAACGAGGCGTCGTGCGTCGGGGCCGGCAGCAGCGTCGCCGAGCGCCTGGACCGGGCCGAGCACGAAGGACTGGTTCGGCACGGGCGCGCGTCCGGGCCTCGGCGAGCATCGACGGCTGGGCGTCGACGCCGACGACGTCGCCGTCGGGCACGAGGGCGGCGATGGTGGCGGTGAAGTCGCCGCTCCCGCACCCGAGGTCGAGCACGCTGTCGTCGGCCGTGATCGGCGTGGCGGCCAGGAAGGCGTCGTCGTGGACGCGGTGGTGGGCGGTGTTGGCGGCGTAGGCGGCTCCATCCCAGGCCGGGAGCCAGTGTCCAGATCGTGGGACGCTGTGCCCGTCATGCGGACACGCTAGCTCAGGACGCCTCGAAGCGCATCCGGGTGTTGCCGAAGGCGACCTCGTCGCCGTCGACCAGCGCCTGCTCGCTCACCCGCACGCCGTTGACGCGGGTGCCGTTGGTCGATCCGAGGTCGACGACGCACGTAGCCGACGCCCCGAGGCCGGATCTCGGCGTGGGCCCGGCTCACGTTGGGTCGGCGAGCACGATGTTCGACTCGGGCAGCCGGCCGATGGTGAGCACCGACTCGCCGAGCGGGACGCGGTCGCCGGTGGGCAGCACCAGCGACCCGGCGCCGGCGCCGCCCTCGCCCTGCTTCATCCGCCCGGTGATCGTGAAGGTCCCGGTGCGCATCCCGTCGGTGAGCACGAGCTCGACCTCGACGGGCCCGAGGAAGGCGTACCCCTCGTCGTGGGCGTGCTCGCGGGCGGCGTCGGCCAGCTCGCGGGCGAGGGTGTCGGCGATGTCGACGAACGCCTCGTGGTCGCTCGAGGACAGCTCGACGGTGAAGTGGTTGGGGACGACCGTGCGGCCCCGCACGTCGACGGTGCGCTCGTCGTCCATTTCGCGGACCAGGCGGCGACCGAGTTCCACGGGGCGCAGCCCGCTCTTGAACAGGCCCGAGAACACGCCCTCCACCATGCGCTCCAGCCGGCGCTCGAACTGCTTCAACCCCATGCGCGGCAGGTTAGGCGTGGACGCCGCGGAGCCCGACGGCGGCGGTCAGCCCCAGGGGACCTGCACGACGTGCATCGCAGGGGCATGCGCCGGCACGTGGGCGTGCAGATCGGCCTCGGCCTCGGCTTCGGTGTCGTACAGCGTCGGCAGGTCGCCGCACTCGGCGCAGTGGCCCCTGTACTTGTAGGAGGTGGGGGGCAGCACCGTCGCCCCGAGCTCGGTCTCGTCGTTCATCGTCCGTCCCTCCCCACGAATGCCGGCGGGCATCCTCGCAGGTCGCTGGCGGCCCCGCACGGGTGCCGCGCTACCCTCGACGCTTCCACTCGGGCGAGTGGCGGAATTGGCAGACGCGTCGGCTTCAGGTGCCAGTGAGGGTTACCTCGTGGGGGTTCAAGTCCCCCCTCGCCCACCGCACCCGGGGCCCTGCGTTCTTCGCGCTCGTGTCGTTGATCGCCCCACCACGGGTCCGCTCGGCCGCGTTCACGACCATGTCGTTCTTCGCCATCCCGGGCGTCGCGATCGCCCTGCCCCTGCTGGGTGCCGCCTCCGACTCGGTGGGCATCCAGGCGAGCGTCCTCGCCCTCGTCCCGGTGGCGGTCACGTCCGGGCTGATCCTCGCGTCGGCCGCCCGCTTCGTCCGCGACGACATCGACGCCGTCAGAACGGAGTCCGTGCTCCACGCTGCGGCCGCAGCGGCACAGGCCAGCGCTGCGAACCGGCCGAACCTCGACGCAGCGTTGCAGCAGATACCCTAGGGGGGTATGGTAGCGGCATGGCCGGATACGAGATGAGCAAGGACGACCTGCTGGCAAGGCTGCGGCGGGTCGAGGGGCAGGTGCGTGGCATCGCCCGGATGATCGAAGAGGACCAGTACTGCATCGACGTCCTCACGCAGGTGTCGGCGGCCACCAAGGGCCTCCAGCAGGTGGGGCTGGGGCTGTTCGACGATCACCTCCGTCACTGCGTCGCCGAGGCGGTCGCGGCCGGAGGTCCTGAGGCGAACCGAAAGCTGACCGAAGCGACCGCCGCTGTGGAGCGGCTCGTCAAGAGCTGAGGAGGGTCACCGTGAAGACCCACGAGCACACGCACAACATCGACCACCACCCGACCGCACCACGGCCACGACGGCCGACGCGTCGAGGACGGGGCAGCCCAGACCGGCGACGCCGCCGGACACGCGGCGCACGACGGGCACGGCGATCACGGCAAGCACGCCGGCCACCACGTGGAGATGTTCCGCCGCCGGTTCTGGGTGAGCTTGCTGCTGTCGGTCCCGGTGGTGGTGACGAGCCACATGGTCATGGACTGGTTCGGCTACGAGCTCGACTTCTCCGGCATGGAGTGGGTCGGCCCCGTGCTCGGCTCGGTCATCTTCTTCTGGGGTGGCTGGCCGTTCCTCGAGGGCGGCTGGCGAGAGGCGAAGGAGCGGCAGCCCGGGATGATGCTGCTGATCGCCATGGCGATCACGGTCGCCTACGTCGCGTCGATGGCGACATCGCTCGACGCGTTCGACCTGGACTTCTGGTGGGAGCTGTCGCTGCTGGTGACGATCATGCTGCTCGGCCACTGGCAGGAGATGAAGGCGCTCGGCCAGGCCCAGGACGCCCTCGCTGCCCTGGCGGCGCTGTTGCCCGATGACGCTGAGCGTGTCGGCCCGGACGGGCAGGTGGAGACCATCGCAGCCGAGGACCTGCGGGTTGGGGATGTGGTGCTGGTCCGCGCCGGGGCCCGGGTGCCTGCCGATGGCGAGATCGTCGAGGGTTCGGCGGAGCTGGACGAGTCGATGATCACCGGCGAGTCCAAGCCGGTCGCCAAGGACGTCGGCGACCGGGTCGTGGCCGGCACCGTGTCGACGGACTCGGCGATCCGGGTGCGGGTCGACGCGGTCGGTGAGGACACCGCTCTCGCCGGCATCCAGCGGCTGGTGGCGGAGGCTCAGGAGTCGCGGTCGCGGGCGCAGGTGCTCGCGGACCGGGCTGCGGCGCTCCTCTTCTACGTGGCCACCGGCGCGGCGGTGATCACCGGGATCGTGTGGCTCGCCCTCGGCGAGCCCGACGAGGCGGTGACCCGGGTCGTGACGGTGCTCGTCATCTCCTGCCCGCACGCGCTGGGTCTGGCGATCCCGTTGACGACGTCGATCTCCTCGGCGATGGCGGCCACCAACGGCATCCTGGTGAAGGACCGCCTGGCGCTGGAGGAGAGCCGCACCGTGCAGGCGTTCCTGTTCGACAAGACCGGGACGCTCACCAAGGGCCAGCACACCGTCGTCGGCGTCGCCGGTGCCGGTGGGCGTCAGCGAGGACGAGGTCCTGCGCATCGCGGGTGGGGTCGAGTCCGACAGCGAGCATCCCCTGGCCCGCGCGATCGTCACCGCCGCAGGCGACCGTGGTCAGGTCGCGACGGCGACCGGGTTCCGGTCCATCACCGGCCGCGGGGTGGAAGCCACCATCGACGGGGAGGCCTACGCCGTCGGTGGGCCGGCGCTCCTTCGGGAACGGTCCCTGACCGAACCTGAGGAGCTGGCGGACTGGGTCCAGCAGTGGAAGGAGCGGGGCTCCGCGGTCCTGTACCTCGTGCGCGGCGACACGATCGTCGGTGGCATCGCGCTCGAGGACGAGGTCCGGCCCGAGGCCCGCGACGCCGTCGCCCAGCTCCAGGCGATGGGCCGGCACGTGGTGATGATCACCGGCGACGCCCGCCAGGTCGGCGAAGCGGTCGGCCGTGACCTCGGCGTCGACGAGGTGTTCTCGGAGGTCCTGCCCGAGGACAAGGCGAACAAGGTCGCCGAGCTGCAAGCCCGCGGTTTGAAGGTCGCCATGGTCGGCGACGGCGTGAACGACGCCCCGGCCCTGGCGAGCGCCGATGTCGGCATCGCCATCGGCGCGGGCACCGACGTGGCGATCGAGTCGGCCGGGCTGATCCTGGCCAGCTCCGACCCGCGGCTGGTCGTCAGCATCATCCGGCTCTCAGCGGCTGCGTACCGCAAGAGCCTCCAGAACCTGTGGTGGGCCGCCGGGTACAACGTCCTGGCCATCCCGATCGCGGCCGGGGCGCTCATGTGGGCGGGCATCTCCATGCCTCCGGCTGTCGCCGCGATCCTCATGAGCGCGTCGACGATCGTCGTCGCCGCCAACGCCCAGCTGCTCCGCCGGGTCGACCTGCGACCCGCGCCGAGCGAAGAGCAGCCCCGACCGGCCAGCCCCGAGCCCGTCCACGCGTGACCACCATCGAAAGGAACGTCGTGATGCAGCGAACCCGCCTTGCCGCGGCAGCGGCCAGCGCCCTGCTCGTTGTCGGCCTCGCCGCCTGCGGCGACACCTCCGACTCCGACGGGGCCGCCAGCGACGGTGCCCGCACGGTCGAGGTCGACATGGTCGACATCGCCTTCGAACCCGACCGCCTCGAGGTGAACGAGGGCGACACCGTCCGGTTCGTGTTCACCAACCGCGGGGACGTCGCCCACGACGCGTTCATCGGGGACGCGGATGCCCAAGCGGACCACGAGAGCGAGATGCGAGCCGACCAGGACGACATGGGCCACGGAGGCGGGCACGGGGACGCCGACGACGAGGAGGCGGTCACCGTCGAGCCCGGAGACAGCGAAGAGCTCACCCACACCTTCGACGAGGCCGGCACGACCGAGATCGGCTGCCACCAGGAAGGCCACTACGACGCCGGCATGACGATCACCGTCGAGGTGACCTGATGACAGTCGACCCGACGCCACGACCAGCACCACACCAGACAGAGAGGAGCCGCACCTGATGAGCACGACCATCCACCACGTCAAGGGCATGACCTGCGGGCACTGCGTCAGCTCGGTGTCCGCTGAGATCGGCAAGCTCGCCGGGGTTACCGACGTCGCCGTCGACCTCGACACCGGCGAGGTGACCGTCACCAGCACCTGTGCCATCGACCCGGCTGACGTGCGCGCCGCCGTCGACGAGGCCGGCTACGAGCTCGTCCTGTGAGCGGAACCCGCACCGACTGCGAGGGCTTCCCCAGCTGTGCCCCCGTCGTGGTGACGAGTATCGACGCAGACCCGATCGAGCTGCCGACGACTGAGGTTAGCAGTTGCTCAACAGAAACGGACGTCGTCCTTCTCAGCTGGCGCGTCATCTAGCTAGTGGCTGACCTGTCCGTGGTGCTCGGTTCGATCCCGAGCCCGTCAAGCAACGCGATCCATCTCGGCCCGTCTACAGCTGCGCGCCTACGGGCTCTCCATCGCACTCGGGGTCTTCGCTGCGGTGTGGATCGCCAGCGGCGCTGGGCCGCCCGTGGCGGCAACCCCCGCCGACATCTCCTCCCTAGTAGCTGACCCTGGGCAACGCGTTCAGCGGCGCGCGCGGACCCCTAAAAGATCGCCGGATCTACTGAGGCAAGGTGGCGGAGGCCCAGCGGAGTCAACCGAACCGATGGGGAATCCCCCTGCTGCCGCCCAAGCGAGCCGGCCGCGCCTCTTTCAGCGGGCTATGCCGCGACCAGAAGGCCGATGCCGACGGCGAGCAGCCAGATCGACCAGCCGACGTATGCGACGGGGACGAGGGCGGCGCTGACCTTCCAGCCCTGGGGTTCGAACGGGCCTACGAACTCGGCGGCGCCGAGAACGAAGAGCGGCGCGATTGCGATCCCGGCGACACCGAACGCCGGGTTGAGGAGCTCGGACTGGACAACGGCGATGCCAGCGAAAGCGGTCCAAAGGCCGGTGAACAGGTACCCGAGGTGCTCGCCTACGGCGACGCCGAGGTAGCGGTTCAGGGTCTGGAATGTCACTTCGACTGCGGCCTCGGTGGCCCGATCGGCAGCGGGGTCGGCTGCGGTGCGGGCGAGGTACGGGACCGCGAGCGGCCAGCGGATCAGGCCGAGGAACTGGACGAGGGCGGCGAGCACTCCGAAGGTGGTGGCGAGGGTCACGACGGTCGCGTTGGCGTCGGTGAACGTGTTCGAGAACAGGACGACAGCCGGGGCGAGCAGCACGGCAGTCATCGCGAAGCCCCACCAGGCCAGGACGAGGCGGCTGCCGCCCTCGGTGAACCGCCGCAGGATGTCCTTGGTCGGTTGGCGCAGGATGTCGGGGTAGTCGAACGTTCTGGCGAGAACGGCGAACAGGACGTTGTACGCAACCGGCAGGACGAGCAGGAGCAGGCCGGTCGCGATCTGGGTCGTCATGGCTCAGGCCGCCCTTGCGAGCTGACCGCCGGTCGCGGCGGCGGATCCTTCGAGGTGCGCTTCGTCGACGTGGGACAACAGGGCGACGATCGTGGGGTGTTCGGTTTGGCACCATGCGCACGTCGCGTGGCGCCTCGACGGTGTGGGAAGGGCGGTGGGTGTCATGCGGCGAGGTTGTGCCCGACCCCTGACACTGTCCTGACACGTGAGGGCGACCGGGCCCGCGCGGGGGACGATGCCTGGTGTTCTCGTCAGGTTGAGCGCATGATGCGGTTCACCGACCTCCGTCGGCGGAGGAGCCCCCAGTGAGCCTGTCCATGGTTGCCGCGGCCCGCAGGAGCCGGGCCGGGATCCGGCGACGGGACGCGGCGCAGGGCCGCGAACGATTCGTCCGTACCGACCGGAATCGGGCGTCGAGCAGTTGACGATGAACGCTTGACGGTCAGGAGGTCGATTCGGTGACGAGTGTGGAGGGACCGCGGCGTATCAAGCTCCGAGGGCGCACGCTCGGAGCTCTCGCGGTTGTCGGTGTCGTCGTCGGCTTCTCGCTGAGCTCGACGCTGGTGAAGCGTGCCGAGACGCCGGGTGTGCTCGTTGCGTTCTGGCGGCTGACCATCGCGACCGTCGTGTTCAACGTGTACCTCCGCTCCACCGGACGGCGGGTCACCGCTGCGAACGTTCGCCAGGCGCTGGTGCCGGGCGTGTTCTTCGGCCTGAACCTCGCGGTGTTCTTCGCGGGGGCGACGCACAACAGCGTCGCCAACGCCGCCCTGATCGGATCGCTCGCGCCGTTCTTCATCGTCCCGATCGGCGCCTGGCTCTTCGGCGAGTTCAACGATGCCCGGGCCCTGGTGTTCGCGATCCTCGCGTTCGGTGGGGTCGCGCTGGTGCTGTTCAGTGCACCAGCGGCGGGTGATGCCTCCCTCCAGGGCAACGTGTTCGGGTTCGTCGCGATGCTGCTTGCTGGTGGGCTTCGTCGTGTCGACGCGGCACTTCCGGCGGGACATGGACGTGGCGGTGTTCATGGCGACGATCTGCCCGATCGCCGCGGTGGCCGTGCTCCCGCTGGCGGTCGCCAACGGTGGCATGGTCGGGCTGAGCGCGAAGGGGTGGATCTTCACGTTGCTGCTCACGTTCATCGCAGGGGTCGCGGCGAACGGGCTCATGGTCTATGCGCAGCGGACGATCCAGATCGGCACGATCGCCGTGGCTCAGGTCGTCCAGCCGGCGATCGCGGTCGTGTGGTCGCTCCTGCTGTTGGGCGAGACCGTACGGACCGGCCAGGTGATCGGCGTCGCCATCGCGACCGTTCGGCCTGGCGGCGTTCCTCCTCATCAACCAGCGCGGCGAGCGGGCCCGACCGACCGCCGTACCGGCCGTGCCACCCAGCGAGGGTGACGCTTTCGTCGTCCCAGCAGTGACCTGACCGCCTTCAGGTGAGGGCCCGGACCGACCGCGCGTCGGTGCGGTCCAGGTCGGTGATGAAGTCCGACGCCGCTCCCATGCGCCGATCGGCCTCGTCGCAGAGGTCCGCGGCGCGGTTCAGGTCGCCGCCGTCGGCGGCGATGCGGGCGAGGCCGTCGAGGGCGAACACCTCGACCGGGGCGTCCCCGTCATGTCGAGCACCCTCGAGCAGCTCACCAAGGCGTGCTTCGGCTGCCGTGTCGGGGGCGTCGATGTCGAGGGCCGCCAGGAGGCACTCACCGAGCGCCGCCTGCTCGCCGCCACCGGCGCCTCGGTGCCAGGCCGTCGCGGCCTCGAGGGCGGCACGAGCCCGGGTGTCCTCGCCGAGCGCGCGAAGGACCCGGCCGAGATGCACTCGGGCGAGCGCGGCGAGACGTACGTCGCCGATCGCCTCCGCCTTCGCTACGGCAAGGTCCAGGGTGGCGGAGCCGGCGTCGTAGTCGCCGGCCTGGCACTGTGCCCGTCCGAGGCTGGACAGCTGGTACGCCTCGGTCTGCTGGAAGCCGAGCCGATGGGACGTCTCCGCGGCGTGACCGAGATGGGTGACGGCATCGTCGAAGCGATGCTGGATGCGGGCGAGCTCGCCCCGAACGTGGTCGTAGCGCACGTGGAGCCATGGATCGTCGACGCGTTGCAGCCAGTGCTGTACCTGGTCGACCGCTTCGACGCTGCGGGGTTCGTCGTGTGCGGAGATCGCGGCGCGGGCGGCGAAGAGCCAGTTCGCGGCCTGGTCCCAGGGACGGTCGCGGCCTTCGTAGAGCGCGTCGGCGCGGTCGGTGAGCTCGAGCGCGTGGTGGAAGTCGCCGTGGTGGGACACGACGTAGGCGCCGTAGTACGCGCACCGCGCCTGCAGGTCGACGTCACCGATCCGCTCGGCGATCTGGGTGGCGGCGTCGATGTGCTCCTGGGCGAGGTCGAGGCGCTCGGAGGAGGCTTCGATCCAGGCGGCGAGCAGCAGCGCGTTGGCGCGGGCGGCGTCCGGTGCGGCGTCGCCGGCGGCGTCGAGCGGCCGACAGGATGCGTTGGGCACCGCGGCTGTCTCCGAGGACGATCCAGGCCCAACCGAAGCCGTTGACCATGTCGAGGGCGCCGAGGGAGTCGTGGTCGATGGTCCAGGCCAGCGCCGTGTCGATGTTGGCGCGCTCGGCTCGGGCGAAGGCGAGGTGCTCGCCCTGGGCGCCGCTGCGTACCCCGTCGGTCGAGGTCCGGGCCGCCGCCGCGAACCAGGCGGCGTGCGCGGCACTGGCCTGATCGGACAGCTTTGCCTCAGCCATCGCTTCGAGCGCGAACGCCCGGATGCTGTCGAGCAGCCGGTACCGGACCTCTGCTTTCTCCGGTGCGTCGTCGTCGACGATGACCAGGGATCGGGCGGCGAGCCGGCCGACGACGTCGATCGCCGCGGCCTCCGGTACGTCGAGGGCATCGAGGACGGCCTCGACCGCGGGGAGCGGTGCGCCACCGGCGAAGGTTGCGAGCGCCCACAGGCCCCGCTGGTCGTCAGGGAACAGAAGCTCGTAGCTCCACCCGATCGTGGAGCGCAGTGCCCGCCGGCGTTCTGGTCGCCGGCTGGTCGGGTCGGCCAGCACCCGGAACCGGTCATCGAGCCGTCGGGTGATCTCCTCCACCGACAGCGTCCTCGTGCGAGCCGCGGCGAGCTCGATCGCCAGGGGCAGCCCGTCGAGTGACCGGCACAGATCCTCCACGGCGTCGCCGGAGACCACCGACGCGCGGTTCGCCCGTTGTGAACCGGCCCGATCGGTGAACAACGCGACGGCGTCAGAGATCGCCAGCGGCGCGAGCTCGAAGACGACCTCCCCGTCGAGGCCGAGCGGGGCTTGGCTGGTGCAGAGGATCCGCAAGCCGGGCGCGGCGTCCAGCAGCCGGGCAGCGAGCTCCGTCGCCGAGTCGAGGACGTGCTCGCAGTTGTCGAGGATCAGCACGGTCCGGCCGTTCTTGAGCCGTTCGAGGAGTGCTCCCTCACCGCCGACGTTCAGTGCGGCAACCGCCGTGTCGACCACGTCGTCGGCTGACACGGCCGTCTCGAGCCTGGCCAGCCACACGCCGCCGTCGGCGAGATCGGAGCCGCTGAGCGAGCGACCGGCGGCGATCGCGGCGGCGGTCTTTCCGACGCCGCCCGGCCCGACGACCTCCACGAGCCGGGAATCGGTGAGCAGGTCGATGATGGCCGCGAGGTCGGTGTCGCGGCCGATGAGCTCGGCGGACATGGCCGGCAGGTTCCCGGTGGGACGCGTCGGCGCGAGACCCCGGACCGTCGACTGCGGCGCGCCGAGGGACGAGTCGTGGACCAGGATCTCCTGCTCGAGCTGTTGCAGGTCCGAACCCGGGTCGAGTCCGAGCTCATCGAGCAGCCAGGTGCGGGTGCGCTGGTAGGCGGCCAACGCGTCGGCCTGTCGGCCGTCGCGGTACAGGGCGACCATCAACAGCGCCGCGAAGCCTTCGCGCTCCGGGTGCGCGTGCACGAGGGCTTCGAGGTCACCGATCACCTCAGCGGGTGTGCCGAGGTCGAGGCGAGCCGCGAGGTGGGCTTCGAGGAGGCCGAGGCGGACCTGTTCGAGCCGGGCCCGGTGCGGGATGACCCATTCGCCGTCGCCGGCATGGCGCAGCACGTCGCCTCCGAAGAGGGCCAGCGCCCTCGAACACGACTCGAGAGCGGCGGACGGGTCGCCGCCGCTGCGAGCAAGAGAGGCCTCTTCGGCGAGGCGCACGACCTCGAGCGCGTCGACCGCTCCCGGGTCAACGTTCAGCGTGTAGCCGGCGGTCGTACCGGTCACGAGCGCCGCGTCACCCAGCGAGCGACGCAACCGCGAGACGGTCGCTTGGAGGGTGTTGCGAGCCGTCACGGCGCGCGTCGTCGCTCCACAGGTCTTCGATCAGCAGCTCGGTGCGAACCATCGAACCCGCCTCGAGGGCGAGACGGACGAACAGCTCCGTCGTCTTCCCGGGCCGCACCTGGAAGGACTCCCCGCCGCGATGGAGCTCGACCGTATCGAGCACACGCACCACCGCCATCACCGAAGGGTACGCCCAGTCCCCCGTGTCAGGGCTGTGTCAGCACCCCAGTTGACGCTGCCCCTGTGCCCGCAGACCCCGACAACCTGATCCACCAGCTTGCGGTCGGAGACGCCGCCGCCGTGGCCCGCATCATCGATCAGGCCCGAACCAGCGACGACGTGACGACCTTGGTGTCCGCTGCCCTGTTCGCGCCGGATCCGACCGATCTGCTCCACCACGCCGCGTCGGTGGCGACGACGACCCGCGACCGCCAAGTCGTCGCGATCGCCGCCGCCCATGTCGCCGGCAACACCGACCTCGTCGACGCGCTCGCCCGTGACCACCTCACCGACCACCCCACCAGCGTTCTCGTCGCCTGGATCACCGCCAACACCCCACCACAACACCACCCGGAAGGACACTCCATGAGCCCCCTCACCACATCACCCGACCACCACCACCCGACCGTCCTCAGCTTCCCGGTCGTTCCGGCCGTGGTGGCGCTGGATGCTCACCGCCCTGGCCATTCCGCCCGCCGGGTACCTCGGTTGGCTCCTCGCCGGACATGTCGACAGCGCATCGGCCGCAGCCCTGGCCGGCGTCGTTACCGGAGCCGTCCTCGGGCTCGGCCAATGGCTGCTGCTCCGCCGCCGCGGCGTCACCCTCCGATGGGCGTCCGCTACCGCGGCGGCCCTCGGCATCGGCCTCACCGTCGGCGCCGCCGTCGTCGGCTTCGAGACCGACCGGGTCTCCCTGGCCGTCATGGGCGCTGTCTCCGGCCTCGCCGTTGGCATCGCCCAGGCGCGAGCCGTCCGCTCCGCCATGTCGTCGGTCCTCACCTGGGGCGGCACCACCGGCGCGCTGTGGGCGCTCGGCTGGATCGTCAGCTCCTTCGTCGATCGACCCGGCCGACCAGTGGCCCGATCTTCGGTGCCTCTGGCGCCATCGTCGTCACGCTCGTGCAGAGCACGTTCATCGAGCGGGTTCTCCCGCTCCAGGCCAAGACCCAGAAGGTGACCGCTGATGTCCTCGCTCGCTTCGTTCGTCGTGCGCCGCCGCCGTGCGGTCATCACGTTCTGGATCGTCCTGCTCCTGGCCACGGCCGCGGTCGGGAGCACGGCGTTCTCCGTGCTCTCCACCAGCTTCGGCGCAGGCCCCGGCACCGAGTCGGGCCGTGTGACCGAACGCCTCGACGACCTCGCCGAGACCGGCGGGGAGATCGCCATCATCGCCGACGGCATCGACATCGACGACCCCGCCACCGCAGCAGCTCTCACCGAGGGGCTCCAGAAGGTCGCCGCCATCGACGGGGTCGTCGCCGTCGTCGACCCGTGGTCCACCCCGATCGACGCGCTGCGCGCCAGCGACGGTCGAGCCGCCCTCGCGGTGGTCACCATCACCGGTGGGCTCGACGAGGAAGCGGAGCTCGAGCTCGCGCACGAGATCACCGACGTCGCCCGAGACCTCGACGCACCCGAGATCCTCGTCGGCGGGAACGTGCTCGTCGGCGAGCAGTTCGCCACCGCGTCCGAGAACGACCTCCTCCGAGGCGAGGCGATCGCCCTGCCCATCGCGTTCGTCGCCATGATCTTCCTCCTCGGCGGACTCCGGGCCGGCGCGCTGCCGTTCCTCGTCGCCATCGCCGGCGTCATCACCTCCCTCGCCGTGCTCGTCGCCGCCACCACCCTCGGCAACGTCAGCATCTTCAGCATCAACGTCGTCAACATGCTCGGCATCGGCCTCGGCATCGACTACGGGCTCCTGATGATCAACCGCTTCCGGGAGGAACGCGGCCTCGGCCGCGACCTCCACGACGCCGTGACCCGGACCGTCAGCACCGCCGGCACCACCGTGGTCTTCTCCGCCCTCACCGTCGCCGCCGCCATGTGCGGACTGTTCGTCTTCGGCGTCCCGATCCTCTCCTCGTTCGGGATCGCCGGCCTCGGCGTCGTCCTCCTGTGCATGTCCGCCGCGATCACGCTCCTGCCCGCCACCCTCGCCGCAGTCGGCGGCAAGATCCGACCGTCGGCCCCGACCGCCGACGTCGAGGGCCGCTTCTACCGGCTCACCCGATGGGTGCAGAGCCACGCCGTCGCCGTCGGCGCCGCCGCGGTGGTCTTCCTCGTCCTCCTCGGCGTGCCGTTCCTCGGCGCCCGCTTCGAGATCGGCGACGCCCGCACCCTGCCCCGATCCTCGGAGGTCCGCGACGTCGCCCTCACCCTCGGCCGACCGGTTCCCTGCCCGCGGCACCGACCCCGTCACCGTCATCGCTGATACCGACCCCGACGACGCCGAGTTCGTCGCCTGGCTCGAGGACGCGGAGGCGATGTCCGGTGTCGCTGGAGTGTCCGTCCGTCCCGACACCCCCGCTGGCGTCAGCGTCGTCGACATCACCCCGGTCGGCACCTCGCAAGGCGCCGAAGCATCCGAGCTCGTGGCTCAGCTGCGGGACACCCAGCCGACCTTCGACAAGGACGTCGGCGGGATCGCCGCCGAGCTCATCGACGTGAAGGCACGACTCAGCGAACGCCTCCCGTACGCCGCCCTCCTGGTCGTCACCACCACCCTGGTGCTGCTGTTCCTCATGACCGGCTCGGTGATGGTCCCGATCAAGGCCGTCGCGATGAACATCCTCAGCCTGACCGCCAGCTTCGGAGCGCTCGCCTGGATCTTCCAGGAAGGGCACCTGTCCGGTCCGCTGGCGTTCGACTCCGTCGGCGCGCTCGACCTGTGGATGCCCATCCTCATCCTGATCTTCGCCTTCGGATCTGAGCATGGACTACGAGGTGTTCCTGCTGTCACGCATCAAGGAGGTGCACGACGAGACCGGCGACAGCGACCTCGCCGTCGCCGTCGGCCTCCAACGCAGTGGCCGCATCATCACCGCCGCCGCAGTCCTCATCGTGATCGTCTTCATGGGCTTCGCGGCCGGCGAGGTCCTGGCGATCAAGCAGCTCGGTGTCGGTCTCGCCATCGCGGTGCTCGTCGACGCCACGATCGTCCGGACGCTCCTGGTGCCGGCGACCATGAAGCTCCTCGGGGAGCGCAACTGGTGGGCACCCGCCCCGCTGCGCCGGTTCCATCAGCGCTTCGGGCTCCACGAAGCACCGTCCACGACCCACGTCACCGAGCCGACCGCAGCTCCGGTCCTCGACGACTTGGAGCCGGAGCGGACGGACGAGCCCGTCGGCGCCGGCTCTGGGACCATGAGCCGATGACACCCGCCCCCGACGCGGCGGCGCCCGAGCTCGATGCGCTCACCATCACGATCGTCGTCGACAACGCCACCGACACGCTCTCGAGCATCGGCCCTGGCGTCCCGCAGCTCCCCGAGATGGCCTACCTCCTCGGCGCTGAGCCGATGGGCCAGCACGACGGGCACGACTGCGTCGTCACCCTCGACCACCTCTGCGTCGCCTGCCACGGGTTCTCCGCCCTCGCGGAGGCCCGAGCAGGCGACCGGACCGCGACGGTCCTCTTCGATGTCGGCCCCTACGGCGACGTGTGGCTCGCCAACGCCGAGCGCCTCTCCGTCGACCTGGCCGCCATCGACGTGCTGTTCCTGTCGCACTGGCACTGGGACCACTCGGGAGGCATCCCGACGGTCGTCGAAGCGATCGCCGCCGCACGAAGCCGCGCCGGACGTCCGCCGCTGATCGTGGACGTGCACCCGGACCGACCCGACCAACGCGGGATCCTCACCCCGTTCGACGTGTTCGCGATGCTCCCGCCCGAACCCACCATCGACGCCATCGAGGCCGCCGGAGGACAGGTCGTCGCCCACGCCAACCAGCACCCTGTCGCTGGCCTGTTCCTCTCCAGCGGCGACATCCCGCGTGGCACGAGCTATGAGACCGGTCTCGCCGGACACCACACCTGGCGCGACGGACAGGTGACCCTCGACCTCGAGATCCACGACGAGCGCTTCCTGGCCGCCAACGTCCGAGGGCCGAGGCACCACCGTCCTCACCGCCTGCTCACACGCCGGCGTCGTCAACGTCGGCCTCGAAGCACGACGGCTCGTACCCGACCAGCCCATCGACCTGCTGCTCGGCGGCTACCACCTCGCCGGCACCACCGTCGAAGACCGCATCGAACCCACCGTCCGCGACCTCGCCGCCCGAGTCGAGCCGCGGATCGTCGCACCCGGGCACTGCACCGGATGGCGAGCCGCCGCTGCGCTCGCCAACGCTTTCGCTCCGAGCGGCTACGCACCCAGCGTGGTCGGAACCCGGTACCTGCTCACTGCCGCCTGATCAGCCGGCGTCCACGCGAATGGTCCCGGACCTGTGACCAGATCCGGGACCGATCGTTGGGGGCGGCTTACGTCTATGCGCTCGACCTGACCAGCGCCGCAGTGCTGACGGAGGCGACGCTGGCGGACTCGGCCGGCTGGGTGACGTGGCGGACCCAGAGGGCGAGGATCGGCATGCCGACGAGCTCGATGAGCGTGGAGACCATGAGGTCGGCGCCGAAGGTGACGCCGAGGTCGCCTTGGCTGAGGCGAGCGAGGCCGCCGGCGAAGATCATGGCGAACACGACCTGCAGGTGATGCGGAAGCGGCGCAGGTCGGTGCTGGCGTAGATCAGGAAGAGGCCCAGGGCGAGGTACACGCCGCCGTAGTAGCGGGCGTGGCTGTCGCGGAGGGCGTAGGCGGCGTGGTCGGTGACCTCCACGTAGTCGGTGGGACCCTGCAGGCCGAGGGTCTCGAGGCCGCCGAAGGCGACGTTGATGGCCACGAACGCGCTGATGGCGCCGAGGACGACGAGAACGACGCGCAGGGCCTTCGAGCTGGCGGTGTTGGGGTGCGTGATCGAAGTGGTGGACATGACAGCTCCCTTGTAAGATATCTTAGTGTCAAGATACAGGGGAGAAACCTTTGAGTCAAGATACTTTCCACGAAGGTTCAGGCCGAGAGACGCGGTGGACACGATCGTCGAGGAGTGGAAGCGCGAGCGCCCCGACCTGGACCCGAGCGCCAAGGAGGTCACCGGCCGGATCGTCCGGCTCGCGTCGCGGTTCCAGCAGGCGTATTCGGACACGTTCCAGCCACTCGGGCTGAACGACGGTGACTACGGCGTGCTCGCGCCGCTGCGCCGCGCCGGCGAGCCCTACGAGCTCACGCCCACCGAGCTGGCCCGGCACCGGATGATGACCTCCGGCGGGATGACCGCCGCACTCGATCGGCTCGAGCGCAAGGGCTTCATCGACCGCCTCCCCAACCCCGCTGACCGGCGCGGCAGCATCGTGCGCCTCACCGACACAGGACGAACGATCATCGACGAGGCCATGAGCCAGCACGTGCAGACCGAGGAGCGGCTCACCGCGGTGCTCGACGGGGACGAACGACGCCAGCTCAGCGCTCTGCTTCGCAAGCTCCTCGGCGCCATCGAGGAGTAGGGCCGCCACCAGTGCATCGCTCGAGGCCAGCTCGATCCGGTGGGGCAGCCGACCGGTCGCGGCAACGGCGGAGGATGCGGCCGGAGCCCTACGCGTAGGTTCGGAGCTCGACCCGGTTGCCGTCCGGATCGCGGAGGTACAGGCCGCGGCCCACGCCACGCGCGCCATAGAGGTCCGCCGGCCCCATCTCGACCTCAAGCGATCCAGACGCAGCGAGCTCGTCGAGGTCGACCTCTTCGACAGTCAGTGCTACATGGTCGACGTTCGTGCCGGTGCGCTCGCCAGCGGTGATGTCGATCAAGAAGGTGGGACTGATGCGCATCGACACGAACGGGACGTCACCGCTCCGCCATTCGTCCAGGCGCTCGGGCGCGGCGCCGAGATGTTCCGCATACCACGAGACCAGCCGCTCAGGATCGGCTGATACGAGCACGACCTGATCTACGCCAGCGAGCCGCACACGAGGAACATACGCCCGGCCGCGACCGAACGATGGATTGCACGGTCGCCGTCAGAGCCTCGAGAGCTGGGGTAGGCCGGTACTACTCCTGGCACTCGAACTCGCCGGAATTCGGACTCGACGGACTCGGGCGGACGCAGCCGCCTGCCACGGACTCGCGTGAAGTGGTCGGACGCGTTCGGGAGACCATGGACATCTTTGAAGGTACGCACGGTGAGAAGCACTCGACGAGCTCGCCGTGTCCAGGGTGATGGAGGGGTCGAGATGGGGCCAGCGGACCTCTTCGGGGCCCGCGGCGTCGGGCGGGGGCTCTACCTCAGAGATCCCGACAGCAACCGGGTCGAGCAGCGCACCTACGCGTGAGGCCCGCACCGCGGCGGTCACGTCTCAGGCGTCCCGACGACCGGCGAGGATCATGGCGGCCGCCAGAGCAAGGCCGGCGTAGGCGCCCAAGGTGAGCAGGGCGGGTACCGGGGCGAGGATGTCATCGGTGGCGTTGGTCCCGGTGACGGCGGCTTGCAGTGCGGTTCCCGGGAGGTAGGGCCGGGCGCCGGCGGGGACGACGACGGAGAAGAGCTGGCTGCCGATGATCGCGACCGAGAGCAAGGTCGTGGCGGCGGCGGTGCGACGCAGGATCCCGCCGAGGCCGACGCCGAGCACGGCGGTGGCGCTCACCGCGAGGGCGCCAAAGGCGATCGCTCGAGCGACGCCGGGTTCACCGAGGCTCGTCTCGGCACCGGTGGTGGCGAGGATGCGCTGCCCGAGCAGGAAGGCGGCGAGGTTGGCGGCGAGGCTGCTCGGAAGCGCGATCGCCGCGACGATGATCGCCTTGACCGCGACGACGCGGCGACGGTTCGGGAGCGCCGCGAACGTGGTGCGGATCATGCCCGTCGAGTGCTCTCCGGCGATGGAGCGGACCGCGAACGACCCGAAGATGACGGTGGTGAACAGGACCCCGACGAGCGCGACGCTGGTCGGGTCGAACTCGGCGCGGTCGGTCGGGCTCATCTCGTCCCAGTCGTTGGCCTGCGTGGTCGACACGATCAGGGCGAACAACAGGGACAGGGCGGCGGCGCCGATGACGGTCGCCCAGGTGGAGCGGAGGGTGCGGACCTTTGTCCACTCGGCGTTGAACGTGGCGGTGTTCATGGTGCTCAGGCTCCTGTGGTGGCGCCGACGAGATCGGCGTGGTGGGTGGCTTGTTCTTGGGTCATCTCGATGAAGGCGTCTTCGAGCGAGGCGCGCTCGGGGGTGAGCTCGGCGAGCGCGATGCCTGACGCGGCCGCGATCTGACCGATGGCGCCGGCGTCGAGGCCGGTGACGGTGATGGCACCGTCGGCCGCGGCGACGTCACCGCCGTAGCGGCTGACGAGCGCCGCGAGCTCGTCTTGGCGTTCGCTGGTCCGGACCTTCACGTGGTCGCGGGCGTGGGCAGCGATGAGGGCGGACATGCTGGAGTCGGCGATGAGCCGGCCGTGGCCGATGACGATGAGGTGGTCGGCGGTGAGGGCCATCTCGGGCATGAGGTGGCTGGAGAGGAACACGGTGCGGCCCTCGTCGGCCAGCTGCCGGACGAAGCCGCGCATCCACACGATGCCCTCGGGGTCGAGCCCGTTCATCGGCTCGTCGAGGAGGAGGGTGGCGGGATCGCCGAGCAGCGCGGCAGCGAGGCCGAGGCGCTGGTGCATGCCCAGGGAGTAGCCACCGACGCGGCGATGCGCGGCGCCTTGGAGGCCGACGAGCTCGAGCACCTCGTCGATGCGACGGGAGTCGATGCGGTTGCTGGCGGCGAGCCATGCGAGGTGGTTGCGGCCGCTACGGGCCGGGTCGACGGCTTGGGCGTCGAGGAGCGCGCCGACTGAGCGCAGGGGGGTGGCGAGCTCACGGTAGGGGCGGCCGTCGATGAGCGCCTGGCCTGACGTCGCGGCGTCGAGGCCGAGGATCAGCCGCATGGTCGTCGACTTCCCGGCGCCGTTGGGGCCGAGGAACCCGGTGACGCGGCCGGGCTGCACAGTGAAGGACAGGCGGTCCACGGCGAGGGTGTCGTCGTAGCGCTTCGTGAGGTCGGTGGCGGTGATCATGATCGGGTCCCTTCGTTGGTGCGGGGGTGGTTCTGCTCTGGGCGCAGAGGCCCGAGTGCGACGGCGAAGCCGACGAGGAGCCAGAGGGCGGCGGTGACGGCCGCGACGAGGGCTTGGTCCTGGTCGTCGAAGGCTTGGATGCTGGCGGCCGCGATGGTGTTGACGGCCGCGTGGAACGCGACGGCGAGTCGAAGGCTCCCGTCGGTGCGGAGGTGGAGCCAGGTCATGGTGAGAGCGAGCCCGGCGATCACGATCGCCCAGGCAAGGCCGTAGCGGCTGGGGGTCGTGAGGACCAGGGGAAGGTGGAACGCGAGCCAGATCGGCAGGACGGCGAGGGCCGCGCGCAAGGGCGGGCGTGTCCGCAGCAGGTGCGGGAGCAGGAAGCCGCGCCAGCCGAGCTCCTCTCCGAGGGGTCCGGCCACCACCATCGTGACCGGAAGCAGGAAGATCAGGACGGCCGACGTCGCGACCCCCTTGGAGCTCGGTGGCTCGGCGCCGAGGACGATGCTCAAGGGACCCGCGGCGAAGGCGATCCCCACGGGGATCGTCAGCGCCCACCACCAGCGTCCGACGTGGGAGCGGCGCTCAGCTCGCGCCAGCTCGCCCAGGCCGTGGCGCCGCGCGCGCCAGCCGATCACCAGCGCGCCAGCGATCGACGGGCCGATCGGGATCACGACGGCAGACTCGGGGTTACCGAACCGACCTATGGCGGGCCACCACGACAGCGCGAACGCGAGGGTGGTGAACAGCGCAACGGGGTGGCGATCCGCGAGCCGCTGACGGCGCCGGGCCGGCACTTCTGTCGTGGAGCTCTCGGTCAGGGCGATCGTCATCTCGGCCTCCGGCCCGTAGGTGTCTTTCCGCAAAGCGATCTTGCGCACCGAAGTCTCTTAGTGTCAAGATACTTTCATGAAAGATGAAGATGCGGTCGATCGGATCATCGGACAGTGGCGCCAGGAGCGCCCGGACCTCGATCCCTCTGGCAAGGCGGTGACGGGACGAGTGGTCCGGGCCGCCGATCTGATCTCCCGCCGGAACGAGGCGGCGTTCGCTCCGCTGGGCATCAAGGGCGGGGAGTACAGCGCGCTCTCCGCCCTACGTCGCAGCGGCGCCCCCTACGAGCTGTCGCCCTCGCAGATGTCGGAGCACCTGATGGTCACCTCCGGAGGGCTGAGCCTCATGGTCGACCGCCTCGAGCGGGCGGGGCTGGTGCGGCGCCGCCCCCATCCGGAGGACCGGCGCAGCGTGCTGGTCTCGCTCACGGACGACGGGCTGCGAACGATCGACGAGGCCATGACGGCCCATGCCGCGGTGGAGCAGGAGGTCGTGTCCGGCCTCAGCGCTCGGGAGGTGTCGCAGCTCGCCGGGTTGTTGGCCAAGCTCCTGCGCACCAACGAGCAACCCTGATCAGCCGGCGCGTTCACGACAGGGCCACCCTGATCGGGTCGGTGTAGAGGCTCTCCCCTTCGTCCCGTAGGTAGAAGCTCACCTCGACCGAACGGTCCTCCACGTCGTAGAGGGCCTGCCAGAACGTGCGGGCCCCGACGACCGGGGCTTCGAACCGGACGGACCGGAGGTGGCCGCGGATCTCGTCGCGGTCGACCACCGCGCCGTCGTTCGTGGCCGCGTGCAGGGCCGCCCAACGCGAGTAGGTCATGGCGGCCGTGCCCAGCGACCCGTCCTCGGCGGGCAGGTCCGTCAGGTCGGCCCGGGGGTGGAGGAGGTGGTTGGTGCACACCGTCCGGCCCGCCGCGAACCGGTCCCCCTCGACGATCGCCTCGCGGTTGTGGGTGGCCGAGTGCTCCCACACGAAGGACCGGCCGCTCCGGTCGGCGACCACGAAGTGGCACGGGACGAAGAAGTAGTACTGCTTGGCCAGCAGCAGCGCGTCCTTCGCCTCGTCGACGGTGGCGCAGGTGTCGAGCAGGTAGCGGACGATCTGCTGCTCCGCGAGGCCGACCTGCGGGCCGCCCGTGGGCTCGGGGTCGGGTGACTCGTTGTCGGCCAGGAGCGCGACCGCCAGCCCGCCTCGTTGATGCCGTCCATGGCACCGGCCACGTCCATGATCCCGACCGACACCGACGCGTAGCCGACATCGGGATGCAGCTCCACCACCCACGGGTCAGCGGCCAGCGCCCGCTCGCCAGGTCTGCGCTGGGCCACCGAAGATCTCGCTGGCGGTGGCGGTGGGGAAGTCGAAGTTCCGGGCGAGGATGCCGTGACCGTCCTTGGTGCCCTCACCGGGGTAGAAGGCGACCGAGCAGCCGGCCGGGGTGTCGTACGTCGCCAGCCAGACGACGTCCCACTCGTCGCTCTCGTAGTCCACCCCGAACACCTCGGCCATCCCCCGGCCGCGCTCCGCCAGGATCGGGTGGTGCAGCTCGAACCAGCGGCGGCGAGCCCGCTGGACCACAGGGCTGACAGCCGGACGTGGGCCCGCCGCCTCGCCGTGCACCTCCCGAGCAGCAGTCGCCAGGGCCCCGCCGATCTCGTAGTTGCTTCCGGCGACACGGAGGTGCCGCACCGTCAGGAAGTCGTCCGGTCCCTCACCGGCGATCACGTCGTTCGAGAGCTGCATCAGATCCTCCAAGTAGTGCGATCTCGTAGTATCATCCAGATGATGCGAGATCGCAGTACTTCTGTCAACCCCGAACCTGAGCTCGACCCAAGGCTCGACAACGTCCTCTTCGACGTGTGGCTCCTCTCGAGAGCCACTACCGCGCTGGTCGACCAGCGGCTCGGACCGTCGGGCCTGGACTCAGACGAGTTCGCGATCTACTCGCGTGCTGCGCTCCACCGAGGGGATGACGCCGAGCGAGCTCGCCCATTGGATGGCCGCTCCCCCGACCACGGTCTCCAGCTATGTGAAGCGCTTCGAGTCGCGGGGCCACGTCGAGCGCTCCACCAACCCCGAAGACGGCCGCTCGTATCGCCTGCACCTCACCGACGCGGGCCGGCGTGCGCACGCTGCGGCTGCGGAGCACTTCCTCCCGCTCCTGGACATCATCAACGGCCGGCTCGGATCATCGGCCGTCACGACCCATCGCCGCCTACGAGCCCTCCACCGTGCCGTCACCGACGTGGCTGCGGACTGAGACGGCAGCCCCCGTGAAGGTCAGTTCGAGCGAGGGACGGCGAGGACTCCGTTGCCGATGACGACCGCCGGACCTCCGACACGGACGACGACGCGACCGCCCCCGTCGAGCTTGGAGATGGTCAGGTTGATCATGCTCGGGCGACCCATCTCGACTCCTTGCTCGATGAGGTCCGAACGGTCACCTTCCACCGGACCGACCTCTTCGAGGTAGCCCGCGAAGGCGGCCGCGGCGGCGCCCGTCGCTGGATCTTCTGCGATCCCCATCGCGGGAGCGAACATCCGGGCTCGCCACGTCCGCGAGGTCCGATCGGTGTCCGGAAAGGGGGTGACGAGGTAGAGGTGCGGCGCAGCCGAGGTCGCCACGATGCGTTCCCATCGTGAAGAGTCCACCTGCGCTCGAGCCAGTGCCGCCACGTCGGTCACGGGAACGATCGAGAACGGGTTGCCGGCCGAGTACCCGCGGACCGGTAGGTGCGGATGGAGGTCGGAGAGATCCAGTCCCACGACCGCGGCGAGCTCCGCCGGATCGGCGGTGTCGACCCTCTCAGAAGATCGTGGAACGACGAGATCGGCCCGGACCGGGACCCCGTGCTGGTCGAGGGCAACTGCGACTGGGACGGTACCCACTGCTTCCTCGAGCTCGAACTCGATCAGATCGCCCACGCCCGTCACCTGGCCGAGGCTCGCGAGGAGGAACGCGGCACCGACAGTCGGGTGGCCGGCAAACGGGAGCTCGATGCCGGGCGTGAAGATCCGCGCGCGCCATGGGTCCCCGGCGCGGGACGGCGACCAGACGAACACCGTCTCCGAGAGGTGGAGCTCAGCCGCGATCCGTTGCATCTGTCCGTCCGACAGCGGCTCCGGGTCGACGAACACGGCGAGCTGGTTGCCGCTGAAGGGTTTCTCGGTGAAGACGTCGAGGAGGTAGTAGCGAAGGGTGGGGGCGGGGTGTGCGGTCGCTTCCATCGCGGCTACTCCTCTGCGCGGCGTGGGTTGGCGACGTCCGACAGATCCTCGAGCAGCTGTTCGTTCGCTAGAGATCCCGTCAGACGGAGAACCGGACATCCGCGCCGAAACGCAACCACCGTGGGGAGGACCTCCACGTGATACCGGCTCGCAAGCCCGGGCTCGGCATCGACGTCCACCTCCGCAATGGTGATCTGGTCGGGGAGCTGGCTGGCGATGTCCGTGAGGGTCGGCCGGAGGAGCCGACACGGTGCGCACCAGTCAGCGAGGAACGCGACGGCCACCGCAGAGCCGTCGCCACCGATGGCCTCCTCGAAGGTGTGGGAAGTGAGCTTGGTGAGCGGAGAGGTCACTTCACCCATGGGGCACTCGCCGTTGGGTCATGGCGCTCCTCCACATGGCACCCCATGCGGCGTACCCGGCCCGCTTCTGCTCCGCGAGGGCTTCGGCCTTGAGATGCCTCACGTAGTCGGTAACCAGCCGCTCCGCGCCAGCGGCAGCATCGGAACTCTGTCTGCGTTGTCATGTGCCCGATCACACATGAGCGCGCTGACACCGCGCTGGCCGCCCGCTGTGCGACCGATGGCGATCAGCCCAGGTAGGCGAGGGCCAGTGCCCGCAGGTCTGCCCGCCCTTGTTCCGCCGTTGCCCTTTCGCCTTCCGGAGGGGCGGGGTACTGGCCATCGAGGAGGTCGGCTACGAGATCCTGGACGACGCCACCCGGGGTGAGGATCGGAAGCCCAGCGGCCTTCTGTGCCCGGAGGAGCGCCTCGATGAGCTCCTTGGCCCGTGCGCGGTTCCCAGAGTCCGCCTCGATCGCGGCGAGGAGCGACAGGGCCTGGCACACGGATCCGATGTGGTCTGCGGCCACGCTGAACTCGACGGCCTGGCGGAGCATCGAAGCGGCGCCATCACGGTCTCCCGCGTCTCGCTTCGCCTCGCCGATCGCCAAGAGTGAGATGGCGATCCCTTCGGTGTGGCCGAGCTGCTCTGCGTTCGCAAGCGCTCGATGACCGAGCTCGATCGCGCGTGCGGGATCGCCCTCGAGGCTCGCGCCCCGGGCTCGGAACCGCAGTTCGAGCTCGGCCAGGTAGACGTCGCCGATCTGGTCGAGGTTGGTACGCGCGTGGTTGAAGAGCTCGGTGGCCTCGTCGTAGCGCTCCTGCCGGAGCCGAACCCGACCGAGGTGCAGCTGCGCGAAGGCGCGCACCCAGGGGTCGTCCGCCGGCATGCCAGGGCCTGATTCGGACGCCGCCGCCGTCAGGTCGGCGTCGGCTGCGTCAGGGTCGCCGAACCACCACTCCATGTCACCGCGGTGGGCCCGGGCCCGCGGCGCCTGCTCGGGAGAAGCCGTCTCAGCCACCGCTACCGCGTCGTCGAGAAAGGCGCGGGCTTCATCCAGCAGGCCCAGCGCGGTCGCGTGCAATCCCGCCCCGATCGATGCGACCACGTGGACGGCCGGGCTGACGTCCTGCACCCTGGTGGCCTCGACCGACCAGCGGTACCCCTCCTCGTACATCCCAGTGAGGTGCCAGAACCAGCCCAACCGGCCCGCGATCGCGGCGCCCGCGGCTGGATCGCCACGCTCAACGAGGCTCCACTCCAGCGCAGCGCGCAGGTTCGGCAGGTCCGCCCTCAAGGTGGAGAGCGCCTCTAGCTGACGGGCGCCCCGAGCCTGACGGTCCCTCTGATCAGCGGCATCAACGGCCCAGACGGTCAGTGCCTTCAGGGCCTCATGGATGTCTCGACTGCTTGACCGTTCCCGCGCGTAGGCCTGCAGGGTGTCGAGGACGGCGAACTGTTCGGCATCGTGTCGAGCCAGCATCGACTGACGGACGAGCGAGCGAAGGCACTCCACCGGATCCGCCACGACGCCTTCGGCCAGCGAGCAAGCCAGGTCGATCCGGAACGGGCCCGGCAGCGCGGCGAGGCGTTGGAACATCTCCCGTTCCTCGCCGGTGAGGAGCTCGTAGCTCCAATCGATCGCGGCGCGCAACGTTTGCTGGCGGGCGGCTGCTCCCCGGCTGCCTGTGCTCAGCAGCGCAAACCTGTCATCGAGCCCGCGGTGGAGCTGGTCCGGGGTCAGCACGTCGAGACGGGCTGCTGCGAGCTCGAGGCTGAGAGGAAGGCCATCGAGCGCACGACAGATCGCCGCGACCAGCGCCGAGTTCTCACCAGTGAGCTCGAAGTCAGGATGCGCGCCCTGCGCCCGTTCGAGGAAGAGCTGGACCGCCGGACTCGCCCGAACTGCGGTCGGGACCTCGTACAGGTCGGAATCTGGCAGCCCGAGGGGAGGAACCGCGCACACGAGCTCGCCGGCGACCTCCAAGGGCCGACGGCTGGTGGCGAGGACGTGAAGCCCGGGGCACCCGTGGAGCAGGGCAGCAACGACTTCGGCGGCCGCCTCGACCACGTGCTCGCACGTGTCGAGGACCAGGAGCCCCGTAGGGGACAAGGCGATGACCCCCGACACGTCATCGCCGCTGGCCCGGACGGTGACTCCGAAGGCGGTGGAGACGTCGTTGAACACGGCGGCCCGATCCGAGACCGGTCCAAGGTCCACGAACCAGCGCGCGCCGTCGGATCCGCGAGCGTGCTCGATCGCCAGTCGAGTCTTGCCGGAGCCGCCGGGACCCGTGAGGGTGACGGCGCGGGAGCGCTCGAGCAGGCCCCGGATCTGGGCAAGCTCGTCCGCTCGGCCGACGAGACCGGCGATCGGCGCGGGCAACGGCGCCGCCTCGATCTGTTGAGCCGCAACAGGCGAGCCTTCGTCAGGTGCGTGTGCGGGCGGCGGAACCCAGTCGAGAGTGCTGTCCTGGTCGAGGATGGCTCGCTCGAGCTGTCGGATCTCCGGTCCAGGTTCGAGCCCCAACCCTTCGCCAAGAGCCAGGCGAGTCGCTTCGTACTCGCGTAGCGCATCCGACTGTCGACCGGCCCGGTACAGCGCGAGCATCAGAAGCTGATGCACACGCTCACGATGCGGCTGCTCCTCGGCGAGCGCCGCGAGGTCGGGAACGACCTCGCGGTGATGCCCGAGGGCAAGCTGAACCTCCGCGCGCAGCTCACGCGCCACGAGACGGAGCTCGTCCAGCCTGGCGATCTCGGCAGCCGCGAAGTCTCGGTAGGCCACATCCTCCAGCGGCGTTCCCCGCCACAGCGCGAGCGCCTGGTCGAGAGCCTCGACGGCCGCGTGCAGAGCCTCGGAGGTCCCGACGTCCGCTGAGCTTCGGGCCCGGCTGACAAGGGTCTCGAAGTGGCGGGCATCAACCGCAGTGGGGTCGAGGATGAGGCGGTACCCAGCGCCTTCCGTTCGCAGGAGATCGGCGGCACCAGCGTCCGCGAGGACCTTCCGAAGGTAGGACACCTGCACCTGCAGGGCGTTCAGCGGGTGCGCCGGAAGGTCCTCTCCGTAGAGGTCCTCGATCAGGACATCGGTCGAGACCGTCTGGTTCGGACGGAGCAGCAGGGACAGCAACACCGCACGGGTGAGGCCCTGTCGCATCGGAACAGGCCGCCCGCCCGTCCGCACCTCGAGCGCTCCGAGGATCCCGAACTCGACCTGTTCGGTCTCGGTTGACGTCATCCCTTCCGCCCCTCTTCGTGCTCACCGGACCCTGAACGCCGGGGCCGACAGCGACTCACAGCGTACGCAAAGCACCGAGCAAGCGGCCCGGCGGAGTCTGCTCCCATGACCAGTGCACTTCCCGGAGCCATCCCGTCGCCACGCCACCTGCGCCTGGTGTCAGCACGTCGTTCTCCACGATCGGCGAGCTCCTCGAGCACGTCGACGCCAGCCACCTCGACATGGCTACGGACCGGCCCCGGCTGGCACCGCCCCGACCCCGGCCATCGCGGCCTGACCCGAGAGGACCTCTGATGGGAAAGCTCCTGCATCGCATCGGCCACCGAGCCGCACGCCGCCCCGGCCGCACCGCGCTCGTGTGGTTGATGGTCGCCATGGGCACGATCGCTGCCAACCGCGCCTGGGGCGGCGAGCCCACGAACTCCTTCGACATCCCCGGCGCCGAGTCCCAGCAAGCGGTGGACCTCATCGAGGACCGGTTCCCCGGCCTCACCGGCACCACCAGCCGGATCGTGTTCCATACCGAGGCCGGGCGCCTCGACGACCCCGCGATCGCCGCGACGCATCGGCGCGTCCGTGCGAGACACACGTGCGCTCGATGACGTCGGCGGCGTCACCGACCCCTTCGAACCCGGAGCAGGAACCGTCAGCGCCGACGGTCGAACTGCCTACGCCACGATCGACTACTCGGTGCGGTTCGACGAGCTCACCCCTGAACACCTCGACGCTCTCCGTTCATCGACGGCTCCCGCCGCTGACGCCGGTGTCCAAGTCGAGATCGGCGGAGCGGTAGCTGACTTCGCCGACGAGGACACCGAAGGCAACGAGAGCTTCGGTCTCGTGGTGGCCTTGATCGTGCTGCTCATCGCGCTGGGATCGGTGGCCGCCGCGCTCCTCCCGATCGGCCTAGCGCTCTTCGCATTGGTGATCGGCACCGGCCTCCTCGGCCTGCTCGCCGCTGCCGGAGCCGTTCCGGCGGACACCACCTCGCTCGCGACGATGATCGGCCTCGGCGTCGGCATCGACTACGCGCTGTTCGTCCTGACCCGGTACCGCCAGCTCGTCAGCGACGGGCAGGCACGCGTCGATGCGATCGCACACGCCAACGCCACCGCCGGCCAAGCCGTCGTGTTCGCCGGCACGACGGTCCTGATCGCCATCGTCGGACTTCGCGCATCAGGGCTGCCCGCCATCGCGATGATGGGCTACGGCACCGCCATCGTCGTTGCGCTGTCGGTGCTGGCCGCGGTGACCCTGCTCCCCGCGCTCCTCGGCGCCGTGGGGCACCGCATCGACGGCCTGACCGCCCGCACGCGTCGCCGGCGGCTCAGGGCGTCGAGCCGACCGGTCGAGTCGACCTTCGCCGGACGATGGGCGCACCATGTCGGAAGCCACCCGGTTCGGTACGCCTTCGCCAGCCTCGTCCTGCTCCTGGCCCTCACCGTCCCGCTGGCCGCCCTGCGCATCGGCTTCTCCGACGCCGGCGCGGAGTCCACCGACCGGACCACCCGACGGGCGTACGACCTTCTCAGCGACGCCTTCGGGCCCGGGTTCAACGGAACCCTCCTTGCGGTCACGGACCTCACGGAGAGCGACGACCCCACGGTGGCCGTCACTGATCTGCAGGCCACCCTGGCTGCTACCGACGGGATCGGCTCGGTGAGCCCGCCGCTTCTGAGCGCAGAAGGTGACGCCGCCATCGTCACCGCGATCCCCGAATGGAGCCCACAGGACGAGGCGACCGCGACACTCGTCGAGGACCTACGCAGTGACGTGCTCCCGCAGATCGAGGACCGGACGGGCACCACGGTCCTCCTCGGCGGCTCGGTCGCCGGCTTCGCCGATGTCTCCAACCAGCTCAGCGAGCGGTTGCCCTGGTTCATCGGCTCCGTCGTCGCCATCTCTGTGCTGCTGCTGATGGCCGTGTTCCGCTCGGTCCTCGTCCCCCTGAAGGCCGCCGCCATGAACCTGCTCTCCATCGGAGCGGCCTACGGCATCGTCGTCGCCGTCTTCCAGTGGGGCTGGGGCGCATCGCTCGTCGGTGTCGATCAGACCGTGCCGATCAACCCGCTCGTGCCCATGATGATGTTCGCCATCCTCTTCGGGCTGTCGATGGACTACGAGGTCTTCCTCCTCAGCCGCATCCGCGAGGAGTACCAGCGCACCGGCGACAACCACCACGCGGTCGTAGCTGGGCTCGGCGCCACCGCCCGGGTCATCACCAGCGCAGCGCTGATCATGATCGCCGTCTTCGGTGGCTTCATGGCGAACCCCGCCACCTTCATGAAGATGATCGGCCTCGGCCTCTCGGTGGCCGTCCTGCTCGACGCCACCGTGATCCGAATGGTCCTGGTGCCATCCGCGATGGCGCTGATGGGACGAGCGAACTGGTGGCTGCCGACCTGGCTCGACCGTGCCCTCCCTCACCTCGACATCGACCCGCCGTCCGACGAGCAGGCGGATCCGCCCGCCGAGCTCGCAGCGGCCTGAGGCAGCGCCATGACCACCGACGCCTGGCTCGCCATCATCCATCACCTCGCCGTGTTCGGCATCGCCGCAGTGCTGGCCGCGGAGTGGACCCTCGTGCGCCCCGGCCTGAGGGCCACCGACGTGCGTCGGCTGGTGCGCATCGACTCCACCTACGGCGTGTTCGCCGCGTGTCGTCCTCACCGCCGGCTTCGCTCGCGTCTTCCTCGGCGCCAAGCCCGCCAGCTTCTACACGACGCAGCTCGACGTTCTGGCTGAAGATCGCCACCTTCGCTGCAGTCGGGCTCCTGTCGATCCGCCCCACCATCCGCTACCTCCGCTGGCGGCGAGCCCTCACGGAGGATCCCGAATCCGCGCCTGCGACTCGGCGAGGTGACGGCCGCACGCCGGGCCATCAACGCCCAGATCAGCTTGTTCGCCTCGATCCCCATCCTCGCAGCCCTCATGGCTCGAGGCATCGGCGCCTGACCGTTCAGCGCCCACACCACCACAAGGAGCAGAACCATGAACCACTCACTCGACGGTTGGGACATCGGCCACCACAGCGAGCGCGACTGGGCGCCATGGGGCGGGTCGACGGGCGACGCCCGAGCAAAGGTCCTCGCGGTCGCGGACGACTACTACCTGACTCTCGTCGAAGCCCAGCCGGGATACGCAGGCGACGCTCACGAACACGCCCACCCGGAGTTCCTCTACGTCATCGACGGCGAGCTGCGCACCCAGGGCATCGAGCTCCGGGCCGGCGACGGCTACGCCGCATCGACGGGTTCGGTCCACACGGACTTCGTCACCGAAACCGGCGCCACGTTCCTCCTCACCTTCAGGCTCTAGGAGCGCTACGCGCTAGAGATCGCGCGCCAGCCTCCCGCGGCCGAACGAGCACACACAGCGAATCCTTCGACCGGAATCCCATCAACACCAGGAGTTCACGCCATGAGCACTGCCCTACAAATCCCGGCACTCCAGTGGCGCCACACGCCAACCATGTACCTCGACACCGGGACCGTCCGGTACGCGTACCGAGTCATCGGCGACACGTCGTCCGAGCCGCCGCTCGTACTCCTCCACAGATTCCGCGGGACCATCGACGACTGGGATCCGGCCCTCCTCGATCGGCTCGCCGATCATCGCCAGGTGATCGCGTTCGACAACACCGGAGTAGGCAGATCAAGCGGCCCCGTGCCGACGACCATCCACGGGATGGCCGAGGGTGCCGTCGACTTCATCCGTCACCTCCGGCTCGATCAGGTCGACCTGCTCGGCTGGTCGATGGGAGGCGCCGTCGCGCAGGACATGACCCTGACCCACCCGGAGCTCGTCAGGCGACTCGTGCTCGCCGGGACCGGTCCGGGCGGGGTCGCCGAGGCGCCTCGAGCCCCCGCACATGTGTGGGAGATCGCTCCGAAGCTCATCAACGACGACGAAGACTTCCTCTACCTCTTCTTCCCGGAGCACGCCGACGGCCGCGCCGCGGGCATCGCCCACCTTGCCCGTCTCGGTCAGCGTGACGAGGATCGAGGGCCGGCCGTCAGCCTCGAAGGCGTCAGCGCCCAGGCGATCGCGATCTTCGACTGGGCCAAAGGCGAGGGGTCCTCGCTGCCCAGGCTTGGCGAGATCAAGATCCCGGTGCTGGTCGCCAACGGCGTCGACGACGTCATGATCCACGCCTACAACTCGTACGTGATGGCTCAGCGGATCCCGAACGCGGAGCTGATCCTGTACCCCCGCGCCGGTCACGGATTCCTCTTCCAGCACCCGGAGCGCTTCGCCCAGGCAGTGACCCAGTTCCTGGCGTGAACGGTTCCACGCACCAGTTCCCACCCTCGAGTGCGCGTCCACGGGGGATCCGTCGTGCAGTTGGCACGAGGGTCATGTGTTCCGGAGGAACGCTGCTTCACGTCGAGCTTGCCCCACACCGAGCCCATCCCCTCGAGCGTCCCGCGATGCCCGACGGCCATGTCCCCTCCCGGGTGCATGCCCTCCTTGGTACACACAAGGAGCCTCATCTTCGAAGAGGACGCTCCGTGAGAAGCACGGTGAGAAGCAACGGCCGACAAAGGGCGGAGCGGGCGGTCGATGACGGCAATCTCACTCACCTCGAAGGTGCGGGAAGTGCGCTCCTGAGATCTACGGATCAGAAGGTTGGGGGTTCGAGTCCCTCCGAGCGCGCTCAGTAAGGGCCAGGTCAGGTCGCGGCCGCTTCACACACCACGTCGACGTGGCAGCCGCCCACCGTCAGCACGTCCAGCTACCGGTCGAACAGAGCCGCGACCCGGTCGCGCGCGGTCAGCTCGGTCGCCACGAACGGCCGTTGCGTGATCTCCTCTGCGAGTGAGATGTACCTGGTTGCGGTAGCCAGGCGGACCTCGTCGACCAGCGGCGGCGGCACACCGTCGCCGCGGAAGCCTTGCTGGACGAACCACTCGCGGAGCGGCTCCTTGTCCAACGCCCGCTGGTCCTTTCCCTTGCGGAACAGCTCCTCGTAGGTGTCGGCGTACCAGTAGCGCGAGCTGTCGGGCGTGTGCACCTCGTCCATCAAGACGAGTTCGCCGTTGACGGTTCCGAACTCGTACTTCGTGTCGACCAGGATCAACCCGCGGCTTGCTGCGATCTCTGTTCCGCGCTCAAAGAGCTGAGAAGCTGATCTCCGAGATGCGGTCGAACAATTCCCTCTCGATGAGCCCCTCTCGGACGGCGTCAGCACCTCCGAGGTTCCGATCGTGGGGCTCGAACTTCGTCGTCGGTGTCAGAATCGGAGCTGCCAGGCGCTCGTTCTTGCGCAATCCGTCGGGTAGGCGGTTGCCGGCGATGTCACGCTGGCCCTGTTCGTAGTTGAACCACAGCGACGTTCGTGTGACGCCCGTGATGTACGCCCTCACGACGAACTCCAGCGCCACCGGCTCACACTCGCGTACCCGCACGACGTTCGGATCGGGAACCTCGAGGAGGTGGTTCGGGATGATGTCGCTTGTTGCCTCGAACCAGAAGTTGGCGATCTCGTTGAGCGCCTGTCCCTTGAACGGCATCGTCCCGAGGAGCCGATCAAACGCCGATACGCGGTCAGTGGTGACGATCGTGCGGACGTCGCCGGCCGTGTAGCTGTCGCGAACCTTCCCCTTGTGCGGAAGACCCAGGTGCTCGTGCCCGCAGCTGGCTCTCGCGGTGCACGGCTCGATCGAATGCGTCCTCATCCATGCTTGCGACCGCCATGTGCGCTCGCGGCGGCCTCAAGTCGAGCCGCCGCCTGCTGAACTCGTACTAGATCAAGAAGCGAGCCCGACGGCGAATACCCTCGAACCGTGCGCCTGCGTCAGGTCGTCGTCGCGGCGGCGGACCTCGCCGCCACCCGGGCCGCGATCGAGGACCAGCTCTTCTTGCCTCACGTCTGGGCTGATCCTGGTGTGGCCCACTTCGGCCTGCGCAATGCGCTCTACGCGGTCGGCGACACGTTCCTCGAGGTCGTAAGCCCCTTCCGCGACGGTGCTCCCGCTCGCCGCTTCCTCGAGCGCGCCGGTCGGGACGCCGGCTACATGGCCATCGTGCAGACCACCGACCCGCTCGACGAGATCCGTCGGCGAGCCCAGGACCTCGACATCCGGATCGTCTTCGAGGCGGACGGTGAGGGCATCGTGGGGCTGCACCTCCACCCGTCCGACACAGACGGCACCCTGTTGTCGGTCGACCGCTGCGAGATCGAGACCGCGTGGCCATGGGCCGGCCCCGCATGGGAGGCGGCGCCCGATCGGGGCTACTCGGCGATCAGCGGCGCGACCTTTGCGGTCCGGTCCCCATCGGAGGTGGCGGCGCGCTCGGGCGCGCTGCTCGGCGCCGAGACCACGGGTGACGACGTCGAGCTCGACGGCGCCACACTCCGCTTCGTGTCGAACGCCGACGGTCGCTCAGGGCTGTGCGAGGTGACGATCGCGGGTGTTCGCGCTGACCACCGCCACGATCGCCGGCGTCCTGTTCACAGTGACCTGAGCACGCGCCGGTCAGCTGTGGAGCTCGGCCATGTCCTCGCTGGAGATCTCGCCGGGCTTCTTGCCCATGATGATCATGGCCAGGACCTCGTCTTTGGTGACGTCGTGCTTGTTGACGGTGTCGACGAGCTTTCCCTGGAGCATCACGCTGATCCTGTCGGCCAGGTCGAACACGTCGTGGATGTCGTGGCTGATGAGGAAGATCCCGATGCCCTCGGACTTGAGCTGGGTCACCAGCTCGCGCACCTGGTCGGTCTCCGCCGGGCCGAGGGCGGCGGTCGGTTCGTCCATGATGAGGATCTTGGCGTCGAAGTAGATCGCTCGGGCGATGGCCACCGATTGCCGCTGTCCGCCGGACAGCGACTGGACCGGGATCTTGAGGTTCGTGAACCGCTTGTTGAGCCGTCCGATCACCTTCTGGGTCGCCGACGCCATGGCCGAGTCGTCGAGGGCCCCGGTGCGGGTACGGAGCTCCCGCCCGAGGAAGACGTTCCCCGCGGCGTCGATGTTCTCGGCCAGCGCCAGCTTCTGGTAGATCGTCTCGATGCCGTGCTTCTGAGCGTCACGTGGGTGGTGGAGGGTCACGGGCTCACCGTTCACGAAGATCTGCCCCGAGTCCGCGGGGTGAGCGCCCGCCAGCGTGTGCATCAAGGTCGACTTCCCGGCGCCGTTGCCGCCGACGAGTGCGACGACCTCACCGGGGTGGAGATCGATCGTGACGCCGTCGACGGCGTGGAGGCCGCCGAACGCCACACGGATGTCGCGGATCTCGACCAACGGGGTCTGCCCGGGCTCAGTCGTCGTGGTCGATCGCGTGTCGGTCATCGTGCGGTACCTCCCTCACCCTCGACCCGTCTGGATGATGATGGCAGCCAAGGTCAAACCGGTCGCGAGCGCGCCCACTGCCACGGTCCGGCGCCCGGACCGGAGGGCTGAATCGATGGCGACGGCCGCGACCAGCACGATGCCGACCACGATGTCCTGCGACGGTGAATCGATCTTCAACAGCACCATGCCGGAGCGGAGCGACTGCATGATGACCGCACCCAGCACCGCTCCGGGGATCGTCCCGACGCCGCCGGCGAACGACGTGCCGCCGATGACGGCAGCGGCGATGACGTCGAGCTCGTTCTGGACACCGAGGTTCGTCACCCCGGCGTTGAGCCGCGGGTCTGGATAGCGGCGCTCACCGCGACGAGGACGCCCATGAGGACGAACGTGAGCATGGTCGTGCGGCGGGTGTTGATGCCGCTCAGCTCGGCCGCCTCGGGGTTGCCGCCGTACGCGTACACGTAGCGACCGAAGCGACGGCGGCGGGCGAGGTAGGTCATCACAAGGGTCACGAGGATCAGGATCACGACCGGGTACGCGACTCCGGTGGGCTCCCCCGTGATCGGTGAGTGTAGCGGTTGGCGACCAGCCCGACGGCGGCGAGGACGGTCGCGCAGCCGAGGACACCCAGGCCGATCTCGATCCACATCGGGCGGACGGCAAGGTCATACCGTTGCCGGCGGCGCCGCGACAGGTAGATGACGACCACGACGCCGGCGCAGCCCAGCAGCGCGAGCGCCCAGCTTCGCCACTCGCCGAGCGAGCCCGTGGCTCCGCCTCCGAGCCGCTGGAAGGTGTCCTGCAGCGGCGAGAGGGTCTGCCCCTGCTTGCCTCCGGTGCGGAAGATCATGCCCCGCCAGATGAGAAAGCCGCCCAGGGTGACGATGAACGACGGGACCCCGCCGTAGGCCACGATCGAGCCCGTCACGGCGCCGACCATGGCGCCGAGGAGCACGCCGACGGCGAGCGCGACGACCCAGGCATAGGACTCGCCCGGTAGCCCGTCGATCGTGAAGTCGATGCCGAAGAACGCGACGATGCCGTCGGTCTGCACCAGCGCCATCGTGTAACCGAGGAACCCGAGCAGCGACCCCACCGAGAGGTCGATGTTGCGCGAGACGATGATCAGGACCATGCCGGTGGCCATGATCGCGATGGACGTGCTCTGGACGGAGAGGTTCCACAGGTTGCGGGCGGTGAGGAAGTCGCCGCCCGTGAGGATGTTGAACGCGATCCAGATGGCGGCGATCGCCACCACCATGCCGAGCAGGCGGGTGTCCAGCTCGGTCGCGGTCAGCACCGAGCGCCACGACCCCCGTGGTTGCGGGGCGGTGGTCGGGGGGCTCGGCGTCATCCCGGTGCCCGTCTGAGCCTCAGTCATCGCTCACGCCTTGTCGTGACCCACGGGCGAATGCGCCCTCCGTCCGGACGTGCGGGCGGAGGGCGCATCGAGACGCCCTGCGGATCGGTCAGTCGCAGACGGCTACCGAACCAGCCTCCACGCCCTTGCAGACGTTCTCCTTGGTC
>CAWIZW010000022.1:0-150749 GCA_963840695.1 uncultured Acidimicrobiia bacterium | reverse complement strand
CCGCTTGGTCATGTGCACCCGAACCGCCTCGCACCCACAGGGCCGGGACCGCCCCCGACCGGTCCGCAGACCATGGCACGAGCGGCTCTTCGGGCGCTCAACGTTGACTCAACGAGCAGGACCGGTTGCCCGAAAGGGCGCTGGCCAGCGGTTGGCTGCTACCCGCGGGCGACGAAATCGACGCCTTCATCGTCGCCACCGAGATCAACAGCGGCTGGAACGCGGTGAGCGTCGGCGGCGTGCCCGTGGCGATGACGATCCGGGGTCCGGTCGGCGACTTCGGGAAGAACAGGATCGACCCGTCGAGGCCGCCGAAGGCGTTCGCCCTGATCTCGGTGGAGCCGGCGGACCGATCGGGTCGTTCGCATCCGCCGTGGTCAGGACGACGATCTGGTTGGGCGCCCAGTTCAGGCCCTGGATCTGTACCGTGCATCCGGGACGGTGACGCCGGGGTTGACGATCAGGGTCGGGAGCGGGGCCGCCGGTAGCCCGACGCTGTGCGGTCCACCGGGCGCCGTGTCGGTGAACACGAGCGTCGCCGAGCGCTCGCCTGGCGCGGTGGGGGTGAACGTCACGCGGACCGTGCAGGAGGCGCCGGGACCGAGGGACCGCAGCGCAGCTCGACCCGTCGACGATGGTGAAGTCGCCGGGGTTCGGGCCGCCGAGGGTGATGTTGGTGATCTGGAACGGTTGGGTCCCGGTGTTGGTGACCGTCACCGTGCCCTCGGGGCTCGTCGTCGTGACGATCTGCGAGCCGAGGTCGACCGAGGGCTGCGCCGAGAAGCCGCCCTGGCCCGCTCACCTCCGGTGCCGGTGAGTGGAATGTTGAACACCTGCGGCTGCGTACCCGGGACCGAGAAGGGATTCACCCCGGCGACGACCTGCAGGACGGCGCTGCGGGGCCCGGAGGCCGTCGGCGTGAAGGCGACGAACACCGAGCAGTTGCTCTCAGCGCGATGCGACCGTGGACCGGCAGGGGCGACACGCCGAAGATGGGCGGCGGCGGGGGCACGACCGGCAGGCAGTTCTGCTGATTGACCCGCGCGAAGTCGCCGGCGTTCGCCCCGGTGATCGTCCAGCTCTGGATCGGCGCCGGTCCGAAGTCCTGGGTGGACAGGACCGTGGGCTGGGCCACCAGGTGACCCCAGCGGGGTGTCGGGAAGACCACGGGCGGCGAGGTGTCGACGACGGGCTGCCACTCGCGGAGTAACATGGCGAAGAGGTTGTTGTCGACCGGCTCGACGAACCCCGTCGTCGGTGGCCCGTTCTCGTACCCGAGGAAGTACTCGGCGCCGGTCGTGAAGGTGATGAACCGACCATCGGCGGAGATGGCGGGATCGAGGACCTCCGGTCGACGAAGCCGAGAGGCGGATTGAGCGTGGCGGGACGCGGACGGGACCGGGGGGTTGGTTCACGTGCTGGGGGCCGCCGCCGTTGGCGGCGCGATGCGATCGACGGCGACGATGTCGCACCGCCGCCGTCGCCGCAGAAGGAGAACCCGGGCAGGCTCGCGCTGGGTCGACGACGAGGTTGTCGGCCTCGGTGGCGAAGGTCACATAGCGCCCGTGGTCGGAGAGGTCGGGCGTGTAGGACGAGCCACCGCCCTCGGCGCCGCTGAGGCACTGGCCGGCGTTCTGGGCCATGTTGTCGAACCCGGCGATGCCCCGGCGCGTCACGGCGTTGGGTCGCCCGGTCCCGCCAGCGAGACGAGCTCGGTGGTCAGCGGTCCGCCGCTGGCCTGGTCGCGATCGACCACGACGATCTGCCGTGTACCCCACGGCAGAGGGGTCACATGAACTTAGGCTCGAGCTGGCGTTGAAGTCGTAGAACTGCTCGAAGGCGTAGGCCACCGTCGAGCCGTCACCGGAGATGACCGGGTCGCTGCTTCGGTGCTCTGCAGCGGGTCGACCCGGGAGTCCACCAACGGGTCGACCGGGGTGAAGGTCGTATCGTCACCGCCACGACCCTGGTCTCGGGCGCAGGCTCGTCGTGGATCCCGTCCTGGTCGAAGTCACGATCGAACACGTAGGGATGTCGCTGGTGACGGGGCCGAACGGGCCCTCGGTGATCTCCGTCCGGCCGACGAAGGCGACGTGGAGGCCGTCAGCCGAGATCGCCGGCTCGAACGTGTCGGAGATCGTCGTCGGCACGAACGTACCGAGATCGACGGTGCGGGGACCGATCGGTCCGAACCGGTCCCAGACGAACACATCGGAGTCGCCTTCACCGCCGACGACCGTGAACGTGGCCTGCGTGCCGTCGCCCGAGATGCTCGTGTCGGAGGCGTTATCGAACAGCCCGGTGCCGTCGGGCTGGGTCGAGATGAGCGACATGGTCGCCGCCGCCGGGACGTAGTTGCCGTTGGCGTCGGGATCGCCGCGGTCGACGAGGAACACGTCGAGCCAGCCGCCGTCGTCCTCGCTGTCGGGCTCGGGGACCTTGTTGGCGCTGGACTCGAAGGCGATGAAGCGGCCGTCGCCGGAGATCGAGGGGGCAACGCTCTCCGCCCCGCCCTGACCCGGGGCTGGCCGAGACCGGCGCCGGTGGAGATCAGCGTCGTGGTCTCCCGGAAGCGGTCTCGGACGTAGACATCGTCGAGTCCGTTCTGGTCGGCGGGATCGATGCCCTCGCTCGTCACGAAGGCGATGAACCGCCCGTCGGCGGAGATGACCGAACCACCGCCCTCGGCGCCGAGGTTGAGCTGATCACCGTCGGTGGTGAGCGACTCGAGGACGATCGGCCCGGGCGCGTCCAGGCACCAGGGCCTGCCCGCTGAGGACGGTCGTCACCTCGCAACCGAAACCGACGGCGTGGACGACGCAGAGCTCGGCGAGCCGGTTGCCGTCCTGGACTGGAGCGAAGGTCACCTGCACGGTGCACGGGTCGTTGGCGTGGTACCCGAAGGGCGACGAACAATCCCCGACGACCTGGTAGTCGTGCAGCCCCGGGTCGACGTACGTGTCGAGCAACTCGACGGCGCCACCGAACCACGGCCCGAAGTCGTCGGTCGTGAACGTGACGGTCACCGGTCCCGACGTTCCGCCCACCGACGTGTCGGGGAACGCGACCGACGTGTTCGTCTCGACGTCGACCTGCCACTCCTGCCGGAAGGCGTTGTCGGCGTTGTCGATGCCGGGGAAGAAGGCGGGAGCGTCGGCGCTCGAATCGAAGGCCACGAACTGTCCGGTCGCCGAGATCGCCGGCGAGGACGAGCCCCCGTCGGCGCCGATGGGGTCGGGTAGGGCGTCCACCGCTGACGCGATGACCGGGACCCGGTCCTCGGGCGCGGCCTGCAGGAGATCGACGACGTAGATCTGGCCACCGCCGCTCCCGAGGTGCGCGGCCACGTTGTCGGCGTTGCTGACGTAGGCGACGTAGCGGCCGTCGTCGGACAGCACCGGCCGCGACCCGATGGTGCTGTCGCTGATCGCGGTGACGGGATCGGGGTTGGTCGGGACCTGGCTGGCGATGTACGGGTTCGAGAAGGTGCCCAGGCCGGGGTCGACGGTGACGACGACCGTCTGGTGCCGGTCGCCGAACTCGCCCGGATTCGGGTGCGCGTACTCGAAGTCGTAGGCGACCTTCGTCCCGTCGGCGCTGATGGTCGGGGTCCGAGCGACGGTTCCGGTGAGGTCGCCGCCGGTGAAGTCGGCGGCGGTCACGTCGAAGGAGACGCCGTCGGATCGACGCCACACGCGGATGATGCCCAGGAGTCGCCGAGGGCGGTCGGGTCGAAGGCGCGATAGGCGATGAAGTCGCCGCCGGCGGACAGGTCGGGGTTCTCAGCCGACAGCGACCCGCTGTCGATGAACGTCGTGGTCTGCTCGTCGGGGAAGGTCAGCTCGTCGTAGATCCCGTCCTGGTCGGCGTCACGATCGTGCACGCCGACGATCGAGGCCGGCCGCATGCCCTGGGTCACCAAGAGCGGATCCTCGAGGAGGTACGTGAAGGCGATGAAGCGGCCGTCGTGGCTGATCGTCGGCTCGAACGAGCTGAGGTTGGCCGGTCCGCTGGAGTCGGAGCCCAGGTTGACGCCGGCGTCGTCGACGCTGACGAGCAGCGGCTCGGAGTGGGTGCCGGAGAAGAAGGACCCGTCGCTGCCGCCGCCCGGGTCGACGTCGATCGTGGCGACCAGCACGTCGAGGTTCTCGTCGGTGTCGTCGCCGTCGGCGATCGGCACGGCCTGCGGGAGGAAGAAGTTGTTGACGTCGAAGACCACCCAGGTCACGTACCGACCGTCGCCGGAGATGGCGACCGAGGTGATGTCGTCGTCCTCGGACCACGTGAACCCGCCGGGGTTGTCGGCGTCGGTGATCCAGCGGATCAGGCCCTGCTCCATGTCGGCGACGTAGACGTCGTCGCTGAAGGTGTCGTTGTCGGCGCTGACGAGCGAGGCCTGGGTGATGAAGGCGACGTAGCGACCGTCGGCCGACATGTCGACGGCGCTGACCCCACCGCCAGCCTCGGAGAACTCGTCGCAGCTGAGGGTCGTGCCGGAGCAGTGCGAGGCCAGCTCGATGGACCGATCGACCTGCAGGGCGCCTGCGGGGTCGGCGTCGCGCGCCGCGATCCAGACCACCTGGCCCCCGGCGATCGTCACGGCCGCCGCCGCGTAGCGACGCTGCTTGCGTCGGCGCAGCCGCCGTTGCCGCTGCTCCCAGCTCAAGTGCCGGAACGCACTGACCCACCTTCCTTTCCACCCACCCCGCCTTCTCCCTCGCCCCAGACCCCGCCGAGCCACGGAGAGTTACAGCGCCGGAACGCCTTTCGACCGGTCATCGACCCCAGCCTGCCCGATGCCAGAGCCCACAGAGCGTACCGCCGGGGCGGGTAGTGGTCGAGGCACCACTCTTGGACGGAGGTGCTTTACAGTGTGCCGTCAGAGCCGTACGGTGCGCGGTCGTGGGTGCATCGGCGTTCTTGGCGGCGGGAGAACCGATCGTCCAACCAGGCGAAACGACCAAGCGAACGATCAAGATCCGCAACACCGGCCAGGTGGTGGACAACTTCTTGATCGACGTGGTCGGCGACGCCGCGGCGTGGGCAACGGCGGAACCGAAGGAAGTCAACCTGTTCCCGGGGGCGGAGGCCGAGGCGACGATCACCTTCGCCCCGCCGAAGTCACCGAACGTGCGGGCCGGCCTCGTGCCGTTCGCCGTCCGGGTGCTGTCTCGGGAGGACACGGCCGGCTCGGTCGTCGAGGAAGGCGAGATCGAGATCGCGCCGTTCTCGGAGCTCGCCGCCGAGATCGTGCCGCGGACCATCAAAGCCAAGCGACGGGCCAAGTCCGAGATCGCGGTCGACAACGTCGGCAACGTCCCGGTCAACGTCCAGCTGCTCGTCGAGGACCCGGAGCAGCAGCTCAAGGGCACGGTCGATCCGCCGGCGATCTCGCTCGAGCCGGGCAAGGCCACCTTCGCCGACGTCGACGTCCGTCCCGGTCAACACGTTCTGGAAGGGCCCATCCAAGACCCTGCCCTACCAGGTCGCCGTCCTCGCCGACGACGGGCGGGCCCCGGTCTTCGCCGACGGCATCGTCCTCCAGGAGCAGATCCTCCCGAAGTGGCTGCTCAAGGCGCTGCTGGCCCTGCTGGCGCTCCTCATCATCCTGTTCATCCTCTGGCAGACGGTCTTCAAGTCGGCGATCGAGTCCGCCGCCCGCGAGGCCGCCGAGGAGGAGACCGCCGCCGCCGTCGAGCAGGCTGAAGCCGCCAGCGAGGAAGCGGCCGCCGCCGGCGCCGCCGCCGAGGAGGCTGCGTCCTCGGCCGCCGCCGCCGAGGAGGCGGCCCAGGCGGCCACCGGCACGACGGTGCCCGGCTCGGGCGGCGCCGGAGATCGAGGAGCAGATCCTCGCCCGGGCGACGGGGGTCGACTTCCGGCTGGCCGCCCCGGCGGCGGGCGCGACCGGCCCCAACGACACCAGCACTCTGGTCGCCGAACGCGGCCCCGACCAGATCTTCTTCATGACCGACCTCGTGCTCCAGAACCCGAACAACGACCTCGGTCACATCCAGATCCTGCGCGGCGACGCTGTTCTGATCGAGTCGAACCTCGCCAACTTCCGCGACCTCGACTACCACTGGGTCAAGCCGATCAGGTTCAATCCCGATCAGGCGCTCGCCGTCCGGGTCATCTGCCAGAACGCCATCTCGAACGTGGCGTGCACGGCGGCGGCGACATCTCCGGGGTCCAGGCGACCGCGACACCGCCCGCCTGACGCCGACGCGCCGGTTCGGTCCGGGCGCCACTCAGTCCTCGTCGGGGCGCCAGCCGCGGCCGCGCTTGCGCTCCGCCCTGGCGCCGCTTGCGCCTCGAGCCGGCGCTCGACGGAACCGCGGGACGGCGCGGTCGGCCGCCGCGGCCGCTCGACGCGGAGGGCGGCGGCGAGGCGCGCCGCCAGGCGCTCTCGCGCCAACGCCCGGTTGCGCGACTGGCTCCGCTCGTCGTCGGCGACGACCCGCACGACCGGGCCGAGCCGCTCGAGCAGGCGCGCCCGCTGACGAGGGCCGAGCACCGATCGAGCCCTCGACGTCGAAGCGGATCTCCACCCGGGTGTGCGACCGGTTGGCGTGCTGCCCGCCGGGTCCGCCCGACGGCCCGGTGCGGACGGCGAGCTCCGCCTCGGGGATCACCAAGCCCCGGTTGACCTGCAACCCCTCCTCCGGCACATCGCCTAGTGTCGTCGCTCGTGCCCGGACCGCCCGTGCTCCTGCTCCACGGCCTCGCCGCCTCCGCCGCCTCGACGTGGCGCGAGGCCGGGTGGCTCGACCTCCTCGCCGACGCCGACCGCACGGTGCTGGCCCCTGACCTGCCCGGCCACGGCACCACGCCGCTGCCCGACACGCCGGTCGACCTCACCGCCTTCGCCCTCGACTGCCTGCCCGACGGCGACGAGCCGGTCGACGCCATCGGGTTCAGCCTCGGCGCCCGCACGGTGCTCCTCGCCGCCGCGGCCGAGCCGCAGCGGTTCCGTCGGGTCGTCCTCGCCGGCATCGGCGCCAACCTGTTCCGCGACGACGACTCGATGCTGCGTGTCGCCGACGCCCTCGAGGCCGGTGACCCCGACGAGCCGATGGCCCGGTACTTCCTCGACCACGCGCTGGCGTTCGGGGACCGATCCCGTCGGGCTCGCCCGACTGCTGCGCGAGTGCCGGCCGGAGGTGACCTCCGAGCACCTCGCCCGGCTCACGATGCCGGTCCTGGTCGTGATCGGGGAGCGCGACGTCGCCGGCCCCGGTGAGCCCCTCGCCGACGCCCTGCCCGACGCGAGTTGCCTCACCCTCGCCGGGGTCGACCACTTCTCGACGCCGAAGCAGTTCGGCTTCCTCGACGCCGCCCTCGAGTTCCTCGGCGCGGTGCCGGCGTGACGACGGTCGGGGCCTGATGGCGGCATCGGTCGAACCGAGGGCGTACGCCCAGACCGGCCGGCTCGCCGACGGGGAGTTCGGTACCGAGCTGCTGCTGATCCGTCACGGCGAGTCGGCGCCGGTCGTGCCCGGCGCCCCCGAGAGCCTCGATCCCCCGCTCTCCGAGGAGGGCCGGCGCCAGGCCGAGCGGCTGGCCGCCCGGCTCGACGGCCGGCTGCTCGACGCCGTCTACGCCAGCGACCTCGCCCGCGCCCGCCAGACGGCGGAGCTGCTGGCAGCGCCGCGCGGCCTCGACGTCGTCACCCGCACCGACCTCCGCGAGGTGCACCTCGGCGAGTGGGAGGAGGGCGAGTTCCGCCGCCGCGCCGCCGTCGGCGACCCCGAGTTCCTCGCCTTCCTCGCCGTCGGGCGGTGGGAGGCCATCCCCGGCGCCGAGGCCGACGAGGCGCTACGCGACCGCATCCACGCCGCCTGCTCCGAGCTCGCCGCCGCCCACCCCGGCGGGTCGATCGCCGTCGTGTGCCACGGCGGGGTCATCAACGCGTGGCTCGCCCGGCAGTTCGGTGCGCACCGCTCGATGGTCGTGTCGATCGACAACACCTCGGTCACGACGCTGCGGACCGACGGCGAGCGGTGGCTCCTCCTGGGCATCAACGACACGCACCACCTCGGCGACCCACTGTTGCGATGACCGCGTTCATCCTGGGGGTCGACCTCGACGGGGTGTGCGCCGACTACACCGCCGCCTTCGCCCGCGTCGTCGCCCAGGAGAAGGGCTGCGACATCGCCGACCTCCCCACCGGACGGTCCTGGGACTTCCACGAGTGGGGGCTCGACGAGATCGGCGGCTTCGACCACTTGCACCGCCTGGCGGTGCTCGAGCACCGGATGTTCGCCGACATGCCGATGCTCGACGGCTGCGCCGCCGCGCTGTGGCGCCTGTCCGACGCCGGCGTGTGGATCCGCATCATCACCCATCGCCTGGTCGTCCACTGGGGCCACCAGGTGGCGGTGACCGACACGGTGTCGTGGCTCGACACGAACGGGATCCCGTACCGGGACCTGTGCTTCCTCGGGCGCAAACCGGAGGTCGAGGCCGACCTGTACGTCGACGACGCGCCGCACAACGTCACCGCCCTCCGGGCACGAGGCAACGACGTCATCGTGTTCGACGCGTCGTACAACGCCGAGGTCGAAGGGCCGCGGGCCCGGTCGTGGCCGGAGGTCGAGGAGGCCGTCGTCGAGCGGATGACGGCCCGCGGGATCGCCGTGCAGTCGTCGCTCCCCCTGGGCGAGGACCCCGACCGCCTCCGCCGCCTCACGGACCGTCCGTAGCGGCTCTCGGTCCGCCGGCGAACCTCGTGCCGGGGGGGTCGGCGGCCCAGGTGGCGGGCGCCTCCCAGCGGTCGTCGTACACGACGTCGGCGAGCGGGCGACGGCGCACCGGGCCGTGCGCGCCCTCGGGCCGGCCGAGTGGGATGGTGGCGGCGATGGCGACGCCGTCGGGGATGTCGAGCAGGGCCCGCAGCTCGTCCTCGACGAACGAGTGCCAGATCGTCATGACGCCGCCGTAGCCGAGCGCCCGGGCGGCGAGGAGGAGGTTCTGGCAGGCGGGGTACACCGACGCTCCCTCGGTCGGCGTCGGTGACCGGTAGCGCACCAGGCAGGCGAGCACGACGACGGGGATCGTCTCGAACCCCTCGACGAACCGGTCCATGGCCCGGGCGTGCCTGGCCTTGGGCGACGCCGTTGCGCCGCCGGAGCCGGCGTCGTAGCGGTCGGCTGCAGCCTTCTCGGCCCACGCGGCGCGGAAGGCCCGGCCCAGGAGCGCCTTGGCCTCGACCGCCGTGGGCCCGTCGCGCAGCACGAGGAAGCGAGCCGGCTGGCGGTTGCTCCCCGATGGCGCCCTCGTGGCGTGCCACAGGATCGTCGCCAGATCGTCGTCGGGGATCGGGTCGGGCCGGATGCGGCGGATGGCGCGCGTCGTCGCGAGGCCCTCGAGCAGGTCGATCACGGTGCGAACCTAGGCGCCAACCCGGCGGTTCAGACGGCGATCGGGGTGCCGCCGGCGGCGGCGGAGGCGTAGCAGGCGTCGGCGAGCTCGTGGGCCCGCACCGCGTCGGCGAGCGAGGGCCACGCCGGGCCACCCTTGGCGATCGCCCGCAGGAAGGAGCCGTCGGGGTTGCCGACCCGCGCCCCCGCCGGCGGGCCTCGGCGATCAGTTCGTCGCCCTCGAGCACCGACTCCTCCTCGTCGCCGGCGAAGCGCCAGCGGACGGGTCCGAGCCAGTCGCCCTCGAGGCGATGCAGGCCCGCTCGCAGAACAGCTCGACCCGCCGCAGCGACCCGCCGCTCGTCGATGTCGTGCCAGACCGACGTCAACGACGCCGTGGCGCCCGAGCGCGAAGCCGAGCGTGGCGACGGCCACGTCCTCGATGCCGGGCAGGCCGTGGAAGTTCGCGGTGCGACAGGCCACCGACGCGGCCGGCGCCGAGCAGCTAGGTCGAGCAGGTCGAGGTCGTGGATCGAGTGCTCGATGAGCGTGCCCGCGCCGGCCTTGTCTGGCTCGGCCCGCCACGATCGACCCGTAGTATCCCGCGGATCGGGATGAACTGGTCGTCGCGGAACACCACGGCCATCGGCCGCCCCGCCGCCGGGTCCGTCGAGCAGCGCCTTGACCAGCCCGAACGCCGGCGATCGGCGCAGGACGAGGCCGACCTGGGCGACGATGCCGGCGTCGCTCGGCGGCGCTCGGCCATGGCCCGGGCGCCGGCGGCGTCGACGGCGAGCGGCTTCTCGCAGAACACGTGGACGCCCCGGGCCGCGGCCGCCGCGACGAGGCGCGCGTGCTCGGACGTCCAGGTGGTGACGTAGACGGCGTCGCAGGCGTCGAGCACCGCGTCCTCGCTGGCCACGGCGTCGTAGCCGTACTCGGCGGCGAAGGCCGCGGCCCGGTCGGCGTCGACGTCGTAGCACCGGGCCCGGCTCGAACGGCTCGCCGCTCGACGCCAGCATCCCGGCGTGGAACCGGGCGATCAAGCCCGTGCCGCAGGAACCCCACCCGCGTGGCCACGACCTCGACGTAGACGACGGCCGGGTGCCCGCCGCCGACGACCTGCGCTACTCGGGCGCGGACCGCGCAGGTTCGCGGTGGGGAATGCACCGAACCTTCGTAGGGTTTCGACTTGCTACTCGCAAGTCGCCTGCTCAGGAGCCCCCGATGCCGCGAATCCCGCACCACCGAGACGTCCGCTGCCCCGCTCGCGAACCCTCGCCGTCCTGCCCCTGCCCGGCGGCGTCGTGCTCCCGCCGATGGTCGTGACGATCGCGGCCGAGACCGACGAGGCCAAGGCGGCGCTCGAGGCCGCCGCCGCCGACGGCGGCGAGCTGCTGCTCGTCCCCCAGCGTCGAGGGCCGCTACGCCCGCGTCGGCGCCCTCGCCCGCATCGAGTCCTCCGGCGCCCTGCCCGGCGGCACCGAGGCCTTCGTCGTGCGGGCCACCGGCCGGGCCTGGGTCGGCACCGGCGTCATCGGCGCATCCTCCCCCGCCCTCCTCGGTCGACGGCCGAGCCCATCGCCGACGAGCGCGCCGACCGAGCGGGCCAAGGAGCTCGCCACCGAGCTGCGGGCCACCCTGCGGGCCCTGTTCGAGCGCCTCGGCGGCCGCCGCCTCACCGCCGTCCTCGCGTGGCGCGACAGCGACGACCCGGGCGCGCTCGCCGACCTCGCCGGCTGGTGGCCCGACCTGCCCACCGAGCGCAAGGTCGAGCTGCTCGAGGCCGTCGACGTCGAGGTGCGCGTCGCCAAGGTCCTCGACTGGGCGAAGGAGGCCCTCGCCGAGCTCGAGCTCACCGAGAAGATCGCCGGCGACGTCCGCGACGGCATGGAGGACCAGCAGCGCGAGTTCCTGCTCCGCCGCCAGATGGAGGCCATCCGCAAGGAGCTCGGCGAGGACGGCGACGACGAGGGGTCCTCGGTCGAGCGACTACCGCGCCCGCATCGACGAGCTCGAGGCCGGCCGGTGCCGCCGAGGCCGTCGTGAAGGCGCTGCGCAAGGAGCTCGCCCGCTTCGAGCGCACGTCGGCCCAGAACCCCGAGCGGGGCTGGATCCAGACCTGGCTCGACACCGTGCTCGGCCTGCCGTGGACCGAGCGCACCGGTGACGACCTCGACATCGACGCCGCCCGCGAGGTGCTCGACGCCGACCACACCGGCCTCGACGAGGTGAAGGACCGCATCGTCGAGTTCCTCGCCGTCCGCAAGCTGCGCGCCGAGCGCGGCCTCGACGACGCCGACGCCGGCGAGCCGACGGCCCGGCGCGGCCGAGGCGCCGTGCTCGCGCCCTCGTCGGCCCTCCCGGGTGTCGGCAAGACCTCGCTCGGCGAGTCGGTCGCCCGCGCCCTGGGCCGGAAGTTCGTGCGGGTCGCCCTCGGCGGCGTGCGCGACGAGGCCGAGATCCGGGGCCACCGCCGCACCTACGTCGGCGCCCAGCCCGGCCGCATCGTCCGGGCCCTCACCGAGGCCGGCACGATGAACCCGGTCGTCCTGCTCGACGAGATCGACAAGGTCGGCGCCGACTGGCGGGGCGACCCGTCCTCGGCGCTGCTCGAGGTGCTCGACCCGGCGCAGAACCACACCTTCCGCGACCACTACCTCGAGGTCGACCTCGACCTCTCCGACGTCCTCTTCCTCGCCACCGCCAACGTGCTCGAGACCATCCCCGGCCCGCTGCTCGACCGGCTCGAGCTGATCCGGCTCGACGGCTACACCGAGGACGAGAAGGTCGCCATCGCCCGCGACCACCTCCTCGCCCGGCAGGTGCGCGGCAACGGCCTGCGGCGACGACGAGGTCGCGGTGACCGACGCCGCGCTCCGGCGCATCGTCGCCGGGCTGCACCCGCGAAGCCGGCGTCCGCGAGCTCGAGCGCCAGCTCGGCAAGGCCCTCCGCAAGGTCGCGACGCGCGTCGCCAGGGAGCAGCCGGCGACAGCGGCACCGACGCCGATCACCGTCGACGAGCCCGACGTCCCCGACCTGCTCGGTCGCGAGCGGTTCCACGCCGAGGAGGTCGCCGAGCGCACCGCGGCCCGGGCGTCGCCACCGGCCTGGCCGTCACCGGCGCCGGCGGCGACGTGCTGTTCGTCGAGGCGTCGGCCATGGACGGCGAAGCCGGCCTCGTCGTCACCGGCCAGCTCGGCGACGTCATGAAGGAGTCGGCGCAGATCGCCCTCTCGTGGGTGCGGAGCCACGCCGGCGAGCTCGGCGTCGACGACGGCGACCTCGACCGCCGGTTCCACGTGCACTTCCCCGCCGGCGCGGTGCCCAAGGACGGCCCGTCGGCCGGCATCACCATGACGACCGCGCTCGTGTCGCTGCTCACCGGTCGCCCGGTGCGCGCCGAGGTCGGCATGACCGGCGAGGTCACCCTCTCCGGCCGGGTGCTGCCGATCGGCGGCGTGAAGCAGAAGGTGCTCGCCGCCCACCGGGCCGGCCTCACCGAGGTCGTGCTCCCGAAGCGCAACGAGCCCGACCTCGACGACGTCCCCGAGGCGGTCCGCGCCGACATCACCATCCACCTCGTCGACGACGTCGCCGAGGTCCTCGACCTCGCCCTCGCCGCCTGACCCCCCCTGAATTGGCGGTGGCCATCGGCGCATGCGCCGAACAACCACCGCCAATTCGGGGTCGGAGGATCTTCGCCGGAGCTTCACCGCGACCTCGACCGCTCGTCACCGGCTGCTCATCCGGACCGCTGGGATCGGGTCATGACCCTCTCCCGTCGTGACCTCCTCACCCGCGCTGCCGCCGGTGCCGGCCTCGTCGCCGTCGGCGACCTCACTGCGTTGCTCGGTGCCGCGCCCGCCCTCGCGGTCGGGCCACGGCTACGGACCGCTGCGTCCCGACCCGGCCGGCCTGCTCGATCTCCCGGCGGGGTTCCGGTACTCGATCGTGGACCAGCAGGGCGAGCCGCTCGTCGGCGCAGCGGGCGTCGTCCCCGGCCGCTACGACGGCACCGCCGCCTTCCGTCGGGCCCGGCGGCGGCGTGCGCCTCGTCCGGAACCACGAGCAGGGCGGCCGGCGACCGACGCCGCGGCCGCCGCCCCGTCGCTGACCTACGACCCGGGCGCCACGGGTGGCACCACCACGCTCGCAGCTCGACCGGCCGCGGCCGGGTGACCTCGACACTACGTGAGCCTCGCCGGCACGTTCAGCAACTGCGCCGGCGGTGCCGACCCCGTGGGGCACCTGGCTGACCTGCGAGGAGACCGAGCAGCGGGCCGAGCGCCGCCGTTCACGAAGGACCACGGCTTCGTGTTCGAGGTCGACCCGACGTCGCCCGACGAACAACGACACGCCGACGCCGCTGACCGGGCCTCGGCCGCTTCGCCCACGAGGCCGTCTGCGTCGACCCCGAGACGGGCACGCTCTACCTCACCGAGGACGCCAGCGGCCCGCACGGCTCGTCTACCGCTTCGTCCCCAACGACGCGACGCCCGAGCTACGGGGCGCTCCGCGAGCGGCGGCGCCCTCGACCGCGATGGCCGCGTCGATCGGCGGGGTGCACGTGCCGGACCTCTCGGTGTTCTCCGTGCCGGGACCGACGCTCGACGTGCACGTGGGTCGCCGGTGCCCGACCCCCTCGCGGCCGACGCACCTCGACCCGCAAGCAGCTCGCCGACACCGAGGTGACCCGCAGCCGCAAGTTCGAGGGCGCGTGGTGGGGCAGACGGCAAGCGCCTACATCGTCGTGCTCGTCGCTCGCCGACGACGGCGCAGCCGAGCACGACGGCCAGGTGTGGGCTACGACCCCGCGGCCCAGACGCTCGAGCCTCGAGGTGTACTTCGCCCGTCAACGCGACCCGCTCGACGATCCGGGCGAGGGTCCCGACAACATCACCGTCTCGCCCTACGGCGGGCTTGTTCCTCGCCGAGGACGGCGACGGCGTCCAGCACCTGCTGGCCGTCGACGACGGCCGGGGCGACGCACCCGTTCGCCCGCAACGCTCCGACGACTCCGAGTTCACCGGCCCCGTCTTCTCGCCCGACCGCCAGACGCTCTTCGCCAACATCCAGGACCCCGGCATCACCTTCGCCATCACCGGCCCCTTCGCCCGCCTCTGACTTGTTCAGTCGTTCTTGATGGTCATGCCGCCGTCGACGGGGACGACGGCGCCGTTGAGGTAGCTCGCCGCCGGGAGCACGAGCGACAGCGACCACCTGGGCGACCTCCTCGGGGTCGCCGTAGCGCCGCAGCGGGACCTTGCGCTGGCGAAGTTCGTCTTGTCGTCCTCGGGGATCGCCGGCGGTCATGCCGGTGCGGATCGGGCCGGGGCAGACGCAGTTCACCGTGACGCCGCGTCGCGCCGAGCTCGACGGCCAACGCCCGGGTGAGCCCGATCACGCCGTGCTTCGACGCGGTGTACGGGCTGATCCAGCGCTGGGCGCCGAGCCCTTCGGTCGAGGCGATGTTCACGACCCGCCCGTCGCCGTTGCGGCGCAGGTACGGGAGGCACGCCCGCACGAGGCGCTGGTGGGCGGTGAGGTTGACGGCGATGGTCGTGTCCCACGCCGCGTCGTAGGCCTCGGCGTCGCCGTCGAGCGGCGCGGGCAGGCGACGCCGGCGTTGTTGACGAGGATGTCGATCGGGCCGAGCCGCGCGACGACCTCGGCGACGACGGCGTCGATCGCGGCGGCCGACGCCACGTCGAGCGCCCACGCCGCCGCCGCCTCGTCGCCGTGGACGGCGGTGATCTCGTCGGCCGACGGCCGCGCCGCCGTCGCCGTCGCGGTCGGTGACCGCGACCCGGCGCCCTCGTCGGCGAGGAGGTGCGCGGTCGCCCGGCCCATGCCGGACGCCGCGCCGGTCACGAGGGCCACGCGGCCCGCCACGGAACGCGAGAGGGATGTCAGCCGCGGGAGTCACTCACGGCCCGGTGACCGTAGCGGCCTTCGCGGCGCCGCGGCTCACCGGGCCCGCAGCCGGCGCCCGCCACCGGCGCCCCAGCTGCTGGCCGGGGGCCTCGACCAACCGCTGCACGAGTGCGGCCAACGCCAGCGTCCCGAGGAGCAGGACCGCGAGTCCCGAGCCACGGGTCGGTCTGGCGATCGTCGAGCAGCGGCAGCAGGACGGGATGCAGGAGGTACACCGAGTACGACACGAGCCCGAGCCACACGAGCGGCGCAGGGAAGCGGCGCCGCCGCCACGCGGAGGGCGACGAGGAACCCGGCGTAGGCGACGACCCACGGCAGTACCGCGGGCATGACCCCGAGGGCGCCGTCGGGGTCGGCGCCACCCGGCACCCGCTCGTAGTTCGCCCACGACCCCGCCACGGCGACGACTGCCGCGCCGGCCGACGAGCGGCCGCCACCCGGCCGGCCGGGCAGGACGCCGGCCGCGTGGCGGGCGCAGGCCGTGCCGACGAGCATCGTCACGAGGTAGAAGCCGGTCGAGAACGGGCACGTGCCGGTCGGCGAGGAGCGGCACGCCGACACCGACGACGGCCAGCCCGGCGAGCCCGAGCCACGCCAGCCGCTCGGTCGCGGTGCAGGACACCGAGGGCGAACAGCACGGCGCAGGCGAGTACCAGACCAGCTCGATGGTGAGGGTGTAGTAGAGCGCCGATGGCGTGGGGCACGCCGACGAGCTCCTGCAGCATCGTGGCGTTGACGACGGCCGACCACGGCAGCTCGGCCTCGAAGTCCGCTCGGCAGGGCGTCGACGCCGAGCCGCGACGCCGAGGACGAGCACGATGCGAGGCTGACCAGTACACCGGGTAGAGCCGGCCGACCGCCCGACGGCGAAGCTCGGAGGCCACCGGCGTGGTGGCTCCCTCGGCGCCCCGCTCGAGGCTGATCGGGATCACGTACCCCGAGACGAGGAAGAAGGCGCACACCCCGGCCCGGCCCGGCGGGACCCAGTCGCGCTGCCACCGGGCGAAGCCCGGCGAAGAGCACCTCGGCGCCGTGGCCGGCCACGACGATCGAGGGCGGCCACGCCCCGGACGGCGTCGAGGAACTCGAGCCGTGGCGGAGCGGCGCGCCGCGTCACCGGTGCGAGCAGGTCGGCGGGCGGCGGCCCGAACCGGCCCCGGGCGAAGTCGACCATCCCCCGCACCTTGCCCTCGACGTGCCAGTACGGGTCGCGGCGAGCCGGCCACACCAGCCCGACGCCGAGCTGCCAGAGCGCGAGCTGCAAGCCGGATCCCGGCGTGGTAGCAGCCGGAGTGCTCGCGCACGAGCAGCAGCGTGTTGCGCAGCTGGAGGTAGGACACGACGCCGCAGCGCGCCGTGCAGCTCGGGGTTGCGCACGAGCGCGCCCCGCACGAGGCCGACGTCCCAGCCCGCGGCCCGGGCCCGCACGCCGAGGTCGGCCTCCTCGCAGTAGCTGAAGTAGCGCTCGTCGAACAGGCCGACGTCGACCGAGGCAGTCGCGGCGGGCGACGAGCAGCGTGCCGTGCGGGTAGCCGGCCGGCTCCCAGCCCTCCGCGACCGTGGCCGGTGCCGGGATGCCGCCGAAGTACGGGTCGACGACCGGGCGTGGCGCCGTCGCCGTAGTCGGCGCAGGCGAGCCCGGCCTCGGGCCGCTCGTCGAGGGCGTCGCGGATGCGGCGCGAGGCAGTCCGGCGCCGGCAACGCGTCGTGCGGGGCGACGGCGACCCAGTCGCCGTCGGCCGGGTCGGCGAGGAAGTGGCGCAGCCCGACGTTGGCCCCCGGGCCGAACCCGAGGTTCGCCCCCGCCTCGAGCACCTCGACGCCGAGGTCGGCGTCGGGCCGCTCGGTCGAGTCGTTGTCGACGACGGTGATGCTGACGTCGACGCCGTCACTGGCCCGGAACGCCTCGACGGTCCGCCGCAGGCGCGCCGGCTGGTTCCAGTGGACGAGCACGACGCGCACGGCCCGGCAGCTTGCTCAGTTCGACGCGGTGACGTCCATCCAGGAGGCGTGGAGGCCGGCGTAGACGCCGCGCATGGCGAGCAGGTCGGCGTGGGTGCCCTGCTCGACGAGCCGGCCGTCGTCGAGCACGAGCACCCAGTCCGACCGCTCGGCGGTGGAGAGCCGGTGGGCGATCGTGATCGACGTCCGGCCGCGGGCGAGGGACTCGAGGGCACGGGCGATGCGCGTCTCGGTGCCAGGGTCGACCGCCGAAGTCGCCTCGTCGAGCAGCAGGCACGTGGGGTTGGCGACGTAGGCCCGCGCCAGGGCGACGAGCTGGCGCTCGCCGACCGACAACCCGTCGCCGCGCTGGCCGACCTGGGTCGACAGGCCCGTGGGCAGCGTGTCGAGCCACTCGTCGAGACCGAGCTCGTAGAAGGCGAGGCGCACGTCGGCTTCGGACGCCTTCGGGTTGGCGAAGCGGACGTTCTCGAGGATCGTCGTGGCGAACAGGAACGACTCCTGCGGCACCAGCACGATGTTCGAGCGCAACGACGCCGACTGGACCTCGCGGAGGTCGATGCCGTGCGAGCTCGATCGTGCCGGCGCTGGGATCGGCGAGGCGTACGAGCAGCTTGGCCAGGGTCGACTTCCCCGACCCCGTCGCCCCGACGAGCGCGACCGAGGCGCCGGAGCGGATGACGGCGTCGACGTCCTTGACGGCGTAGGCAGGGTCACCGTGGCCCGGGTAGCGGTAGGTGACCCCCACGAGCCGGATCTCGGGCGGCCCGTCCGGCAGCACGGCGCCCGTCGGGCCGGGATCGGCGCACCTCGATCGGCGTGTCGAGGACGTCGAGGACCTTGCGCCAGCCGGCCACCGCGGTCTGGGTCTGGTCGAGGATCTCGGTGAACTCGGCGATCGGTTCGAGGAACAGCGCGACGAGGAACAGGAAGGCGACCATCTCGCCCGCGCTCAGCCCCGATGCCGGACCGAGGGCGACGCCGGCGAGCACGACCGCCGAGGTCGTGAACACGGCGAAGACCTCGTTGGCCGGGAACAGCACCGCGCCGAGCGCACCGGCCCTGACGTAGGAGTCGCGGTGGAGGTCGATCGTCTCGTTCACCCGCTCGGTCGTGCGCGCCTGGACGCCGTAGGCGCGGATGACGGCAGCGCCCGACACGGACTCGCCGATGGCGCCGAGCATCTCGCCGACGCGGGTCCGGACGAGGTCCCAGGCCGCCAGGATCCGCTTCTGCAGCGCCTTCAGGACGAGGAACAGCGGGACGGCGGAGCCGATGGCGATCACGGCCAGCCGCCAGTCGTAGATCGAGCATCGTGAGGGCGACGGCCGTCATCATCGACAGGCTGACGACCCAGGCGATCCCGCCCCAGGCGAAGAAGTTCGACAGCGTCTCGACGTCGGATGTCACGCGCGGCGACGAGCACGCCGCGCCGGTTCTCGGTGTGACGGGCGATCGACAGGCGGTGGATGTGGTCGAACACCCGCCCCCGCAAGCGGGCGAGGGCGCCTTCGGCGCTGCGCGCCAGCCGGATCCGCGTCATCCAGTTCGTGAACGTCGTGATCAGGAGCAGGACGAAGGCGATGGCCGAGAGCCGCCACACCTCCCCCATGTCGATGACGCCGGTCTCGGTGTCGATCCCCTTGTCGATCACCTGCTGGGTGAGGACCGGCACGAGCACCCGCCCGCCGGCGCCGATGAGGGCGAGGAAGAGCGTCACGCCGAGGCCCCGCCGGAGCTCCGGACTGACGCGCGAGGCCGCGCCGGACGATCGAGAGCGCCCCTTCGGGCGGTCGGTCGACGTCCTCGTCGAGGAGCAGGTCGAACTCGTCGAGACCGGGCCCCCAGGTGACCCCTTCGATCGGGTCGCGCGAATCCAACGGCGGCGTCATTGGCGCTCCATCGCCTCGTGCGTGTGTCGTAGCGCGGCGTGGACTCGGGTGCGCCAATGACGCCTGCGCCGCTGCGCGGCGCAGAGAGCGCGATGCCCATGGTTCGCTCGCGCTACGCGCTCGCTCACGGCAACACCTCGCCTTCGCGGTCGGCGCGGTCGAGCTCGTAGGCCCGCACCATGCGGGCGTACCCGGGCTGGCGGTCGAGCAGGTCGTCGTGGCGCCCGTGATCCACGAGGCGGCCGTCCTCGAGGAACAGGACCTCGTCGGCGAGGCCGATGGTCGACGGGCGGTTGGCGACCACGAGGGTGGTGGTGCCGGCGAGCTCGCCCGACAGCGCGGCGAGGATGCGGCCCTCGGTCGTCGGGTCGACGGCGGAGGTGGCGTCGTCGAGGAGCAGCAGCCCGGGCCGGCGCACCAGCGCGCGGGCGAGGGCCACGCGCTGGCGCTGCCCACCCGAAAGCGTCGAGCCCCGCTCACCGACGACCGACCGGGGGCCGTCGGGGAGCGCGTCGACGAAGCCGTCGGCGCCGGCGAGGCTGAGCGCCGGGTGCAGCTCCTCGGCGGGCCACCCGAACAGCACGTTTTCGCTCACCGTGTCGGCGAAGAGGAACGCCTCCTGGAAGGCCGTCGCCACCCGCGACCGGAGCTCGAGGACCGACAGGTCGGCGAGATCCTGGCCGTCGAGGACGATCCTCCCCGACTCGGGCTCGAGGAGCCCGGCGATGAGCAGCAGCAGGGTCGACTTGCCCGATCCCGTCGCGCCGACGACGGCCACCGTCCGGCCGCGCTCGACGCGTGAACGACACGTCCGTCGACGACGGGCACGCCGGCCTCGTGGGCGAAGGTCAGGTGCTCGATCTCGAGCCGCACCCCCGGGTTGGCGCGATCGGGCCGGGGGTCGCCGCACCTCGGCGACGGCGTGGCGCGGATCGGCCGGCTCGGCCAGCACCCGCTGGATCCGCTCGCACCCGACGACGGCGCGGGGGAGCTCGCCGAGCACGTAGCCGATGAGCCGGAGCGGGAAGACGAGGATCTGGAACAGGCTCACGAAGGCGACGACCGTGCCGGGGGTGATGGCGCCGGCCTCGCACCCGCCAGGCGCCGACGGGCAGGAGCACGAGGACGCCGAGGGTCGGGATGGCGTCGAGCAGGGCCTCGAAGGTCGCCCGGATCGTCGCCACGTTGACCTTGGCGTCGCGCAGCGAGACGGCGGCGGCTCCGAAGCGGTCGCTCTCGACCGCCTCGGCCCCGAGCGCCTTCACGACCAGCGCGCCCTCGAAGCTCTCGTGGGCGACGCCGGACACGAGCCCCAGCTGCTCCTGCGCCTCCTCCGCCGGCCCTTCGACCTTGCGTTGGTAGACGAGGTTCAGCAGACGAGCGCCGGGAAGACGGTGAGGCCGATCAGCGCCAGCCACAGGTCGGTGGCGAGCAGCCAGGCGACCGACAGCGACGAGGATCACGAGCACGCCGGTCGAGTACGGCAAGCGGAGCCAGGACCTCGGCGGCGGCGTCGACGTCGTTCCCGGCGTGCGAGAGCAGCTCGCCGGTCGGCTTGCGCCGGTGGTACGAGTACGGAACCTCCTGGTAGCGGCGCACGACCTGCTGGCGCATCGTCGCCTGGATCCGGCCGCCGGCGATCGTGGCGCCCACCCGGCGCACGATGATGCCGGCGGCCTTCAGGAGCCCGATGCCGACGACGAGGCCGAGGCTCGACAGCACGACGCTCGTCTCGACCTCGCCCTCCTCGAAGCGCGGCACGATGACCTTGTCGACGACCCGGCCGAGGGCCCACGCCGACGCCACCGTCGCCACCGCGAACACCGCGGCGCCGGCAGACGGCGATGACGAAGGGCCGGGGGTGCAGGGCCACCATGGCCCGGAGGGTCCGGAAGCCCCGTCGGAGCAGGGCGCGCGTCAGCGGGGTCGGAGGTCGTCATGGGGCGGCCGGTAAGGATACGGCCTGCCCTCCCGTCTGCCCGACCGGGTATCGACCGACGGGGCCCGGACGTGCGAGCGTGCTCCGCATGCCCGACGACGCTCCCCTGACCGGCCTCGCGTGGGTCCAAGAGCCCACCATCAGCGAGGGCAAGGTCGTCTACCGCTACCGCAACAGCGACGAAACGGACGCGACGTTCGTCGGCGAGTCCGTCACGGCGTTCGCCGCCTCCGGCGTGACCACGTCCCAGTCGTTCTCCCTCGAGAGCCTGGCCGTCGACGCCGAGCAGGAGACCCACGCGCCGATGCCGGCCGATCTGCCCGACGGGCCGATCACGATCAACATCCAGATCCAGTCGACGAAGCGAGGGGGGCTACGCCGGCCAGCTCTACTACGAGCTGCACGGGCAGGTGGCCGGGGCGGTGGTCCACCCCGCGGGTGAGCAGGTGGCGGCGACCGGAGGGTCCCTGGCCGTCGACGTCGTCGACCTGCGCCTCGACGGCGAGGAGCTCGTGCTGCACTACCGGTTCACCGGCGACGCCCACCTCGACTCCGTGGGCGTCACCGTGTTCGCTACTCGATCCGCAGGGCGGACCGGGGTGGATGAACTCCTTCATCGCCGAGGTCGACCGCGAGGACATCTTCCGGACGTCGATCCCGTTCGGCGAGGTGATGGACTCCGACGAGGACTGGACGATCGAGGCCAACGTGATCGGCGCCGACACGAAGGCCAACGTGCAGGCGCACACCAGGGTGCAGCTCCCCGTCGAGCGGGTCGACGGCAACGGTCGTCGCGGACGTCGGGTTGGTCCTCGGTGACCGAGAGCTGAGCCCAGGCCCTACCGCAACGGCGCGGCGTCGGGGGGGATCGGGCTGGGGAGCGCGGTCTCGCCCATGAGGTGGCGGTCGACCGCGGCCGCGCACGAGCGGCCCTCGGCGATCGCCCACACGATCAGGCTCTGGCCCCGGCCCATGTCGCCGCAGACGAACACGTCCGGCCTGGTGGTGGCGTAGGCGCTCGTCGCGGGCGACGTTGCCGCGGTCGGTCAGCTCGACGCCGAGGTCGTCGAGCAGGCCGGCGCGCTCGGGGCCGACGAAGCCCATGGCCAGCAGCACCAGCTCGCACTCGAGCTCGAAGTCGGTGCCGTCGACCTTCTCGAAGCGGCCGTCGACCATCTCGACCTCGTGCCCGACGAGGGCGCGGACGTTGCCGTCGTCGTCGCCGAGGAAGCGCTCGGTGTTGACGGCGTAGACGCGCTCGCCGCCCTCCTCGTGGGCCGAGGAGACGCGGAAGATCATCGGGTAGGTCGGCCACGGGTTGGCCGACGGGCGCTCCTCGGGCGGCCGGGGCAGGATCTCGAACTGGTGGACCGACGCCGCCCCCTGGCGGTGGGCCGTGCCCGAGGCAGTCGGCGCCGGTGTCGCCGCCCCCGATGATGACGACGCGCTTGCCCGCTGCGGTGATCGGCACCTCGTCGACGGCGAGATCGCCCTCCTGGGCGCGGTTGCCCCACGGCAGGTACTCCATCGCCTGGTGGATCCCGGCGAGCTCGCGGCCGGGCACCGGCAGGTCGCGCGCCGCGGTGGCACCGCCGGCGAGCACCACCGCGTCGTAGCCGTCGAGCTCCGCGACGGGCACGTTGCGCGCCGACCTCGGCGTTCGGTGCGGAACTCGGTGCCCTCGGCCTCCATCTGCGCGAGGCGCTGGTCGAGGTGGCGCTTCTCCATCTTGAACTCGGGGATGCCGTAGCGGAGCAGCCCGCCGATGCGGTCGGCCCGCTCGTAGACGACGACGTCGTGCCCGGCCCGCGTCAGCTGCTGCGCCGCCGCCAGCCCCGCCGGACCCGACCCGACGACGGCCACGCGCTTGCCCGTGCGTGGTCGAGGGGACGACGGGCTCGATCCAGCCCTCCTGCCACGCCCGGTCGACGATGGACACCTCGACCTGCTTGATCGTGACCGGGTCCTGGTTGATGCCGAGGACGCACGCGGCCTCGCAGGGCGCAGGGCAGAGGCGCCCGGTGAACTCCGGGAAGTTGTTCGTCGCGTGGAGACGGTCGATCGCGTCGCGCCACAGGTCGCGGTGCACGAGGTCGTTCCAGTCGGGGATCAGGTTGCCCGAGCGGGCAGCCGTTGTTGCAGAACGGGATGCCGCAGTCCATGCAGCGGCTGGCCTGGGCGCGGAGCTCGCCGTCGGCGAACGGCTCGTAGACCTCGTGCCAGTCGAGCAACCGCACCGGCACCGGGCGCCGCGTCGGCAGCTTCCGCGGACCCGTGTTCAGAGAACCCCGAGTCGATGGTGCGCAGCCGCTGGTGCCCCGATCCGCCCTCACGCCGATGGGCCGAGCGGCGCCACTGACTCGGCCTCGTCCGACGTCCTGCGCCGCCTGTGTCTCCTCTGGCGTCCTGGCGATGGCGATCGCCTCGAGCACCCGCTTGTAGTCCTTCGGGAAGATCTTGGTGAAGTGGCGGACGTTGTCGTGCCAGCGCTCGAGCAGCCGGGCGGCGACGGCCGAGCCGGTCTCGGACTGGTGCCGCCGGACGACCTCCCGCAGCCATTCGCGGTCCTCGTCGTCGAGCGGGTCGAGGTCGACCATCTCGGTGTTGACCCTCGTGTGGAAGGTGTCGTCGGGATCCCAGACGAACGCGAGCCCGCCGGACATGCCGGCCCCGAAGTTGCGACCCGTCGGTCCGAGCACGACGACCCGGCCGCCGGTCATGTACTCGCAGCCGTGGTCGCCGACGCCTTCGACGACGGCGGTGGCGCCGGAGTTGCGCACGCAGAAGCGCTCCCCGACGACACCGCGCAGGAACACCTCGCCGCCGGTCGCCCCGTAGAGGATGACGTTGCCGGCGACGATGTTCTCCTCGGCGACGAAGCCGGGATGGCTGTCGAACGGTGGCCGCACGACGATCCGCCCGCCCGAGAGCCCCTTGCCGAGGTAGTCGTTGGCGTCCCCGAGCAGCCGCAGGGTGATGCCGCGAGGCACGAAGGCGCCGAAGCTCTGCCCGGCCGAGCCGGTGAAGGTGAGGTCGATGGTGCCGTCGGGGAGGCCGTCGCCGCCGTAGCGCCTGGTGAGCTCGTGGCCGAGCATCGTCCCGACGGTGCGGTTGACGTTGCGGATCGCCAGGTCGGCCTGGACGGGCTGGCCGTCGGAGAGGGCCGGCCCGGCCAGGCGGATGAGCTCGTTGTCGAGCGCCCGCTCCAGGCCGTGGTCCTGGGGCTTGGTGCAGTGGAGGTCCTGCTCCCAGGGTGACTCGGGCTTGTGGAGGATCGGCGTGAGGTCGAGCCCGGCCGCCTTCCAGTGGTCGACGGCGGCGCGGGAGTCGAGCAGCTCGACCTGGCCGATCGCCTCGGCCAGGGTGCGGAACCCGAGGCGGGCCAGGTGCTCGCGCACCTCCTCGGCGATGAACTCGAAGAAGTTCTCGACGAACTCGGGCTTGCCGTTGAACCGCGCCCGCAACGTCGGGTTCTGCGTCGCCACGCCGACCGGGCAGGTGTCGAGGTGGCAGACCCGCATCATGATGCAGCCCGACACGACGAGCGGCGCGGTGGCGAAGCCGAACTCCTCGGCGCCGAGCAGGGCGGCGATGATCACGTCGCGGCCGGTCTTCATCTGGCCGTCGGCCTGCACGACGATCCGGTCGCGCAACCCGTTCACGAGCAGCGTCTGCTGCGTCTCGGCGAGGCCGAGCTCCCACGGCGTCGCCGGCGTGCTTGAGCGACGTGAGCGGCGCGGCGCCGGTGCCGCCGTCGTGCCCGGAGATCAGCACGACGTCGGCCTTGGCCTTCGACACGCCGGCGGCGACGGTCCCGACGCCGACCTCGGCCACGAGCTTCACGTGGACGCGGGCCGACGGGTTCGAGTTCTTCAGGTCGTGGATCAGCTGCTTGAGATCCTCGATCGAGTAGATGTCGTGGTGCGGCGGCGGCGAGATCAGCCCGACGCCTGGCGTCGAGTGCCGGGTGCGGGCGATCCACGGGTAGACCTTGCCGCCGGGCAGCTGGCCGCCCTCGCCGGGCTTGGCCCCCTGGGCCATCTTGATCTGGAGGTCGTCGGCGTTCGTCAGGTACTCCGAGGTCACGCCGAACCGCCCCGACGCGACCTGCTTGATCGCCGAGCGCCGGAGGTCGCCGTTGGCGTCGGGGACGAAGCGGTCGGCGTCCTCGCCGCCCTCGCCGGTGTTCGACTTGCCGCCGAGGCGGTTCATGGCGATGGCGAGGGTCTGGTGGGCCTCGGCCGAGATCGAGCCGTAGCTCATCGCGCCCGTCGAGAAGCGCTTGACGATCGCCGCGACCGGCTCGACCTCCTCGATCGGCACCGGCGGGCCGCGCCCCTTCACGGATCTCGAAGAGGCCGCGCAGCGTGTAGAGGCGCTTCGCCTGCTCGTCGACGAGCCGCGTGTACTCCTTGAAGATGTCGTAGCGCTTCGTCCGCGTCGAGTGCTGCAGCTTGTAGACGGTCTCGGGGTTGAACAGGTGCAGCTCGCCCTCGCGCCGCCACTGGTACTCGCCGCCGGCCCACAGGTCGCGGTGGGCGGCCTCCTCCGGCCGGTCGAGGTGGGCGAAGCGGTGGCGGCGGGCGACCTCCTCGGCGAGGGCGTCGAGGCCGACGCCGTCGAGCTTGGAGGTGACGCCCGTGAAGTACTCGTCGACGAGGTCCTGGCCCAGCCCGATGGCCTCGAAGATCTGGGCGCCGGTGTACGACGCGACGGTCGAGACGCCCATCTTCGACATCACCTTGAGGACGCCCTTGCCGCACGCCTTGACGTAGTTCCGGACGGCCTTGCGCTCGCTGATCCCCGCCAGCAGCCCCGTCTTGATCATGTCGGCGATCGTGTCGAAGGCGAGGTACGGGTTGATGGCGGCGGCGCCGAAGCCGAGGAGCAGCGCCATGTGGTGCACCTCGCGGGCCTCGCCCGTCTCGACGATGAGGCCGACGCGCGTACGCGTCTTCTCCCGGATCAGGTGGTGGTGGACGGCCGAGGTGAGCAGGAGCGCAGGGATCGGCGCCAGCTCCGCGTTCGAGTGGCGGTCGGAGAGGATCACGAGCTTGGCGCCATCGGCGATGGCCGCCGACACCGTGGCCCTGATGCCGTCGAGGGCACGGCGCAGGCCGTCGCCGCCCTCGGCCACGGGGTACAGCCCGTCGACGGCGAAGGGCTTGAGGCCGGGGAACTCGCCGTCGTCGTTGATGTAGAGGACCTTGGCCAGCTCCTCGTTCGTGAGGATCGGGCTGGGCACGACGACCTGCCGGCACGACGCCGGCGTCGGGTCGAGCAGGTTGCCCTCCGGGCCGAGCGTGGCCGAGAGCGAGGTGACGAGCTCCTCGCGGATGGCGTCGAGGGGCGGGTTCGTCACCTGCGCGAACAGCTGCTGGAAGTAGTCGAACAGCAGCCGGGGCTTCTCGGAGAGGACGGCGACGGGCGTGTCGGTGCCCATCGAGCCGATCGGCTCGTACCCGTTCTTCGCCATCGGCGACAACAGGATCTTCTGCTCCTCGACCGTGTAGCCGAAGGTCCGCTGCTGGGTGACGACCGAGCCGTGCTGCGGCGTGAGGAAGTGCCGAGGCGGCAGGTCCTCGAGGTGCACGAGCCCGGCGTGGAGCCACTCGTCGTAGGGGTGCTCGGCGGCGAGGGTGGTCTTGATCTCCTCGTCGTCGACGATCCGGCCCTGCGCCGTGTCGACGAGGAACATGCGACCGGGCCGGAGCCGGCCCTTCTGCACGACGGTGTGCGCCGGGAGGTCGAGCACGCCGACCTCGGAGGCCATGACGACGAGGCCGTCCTCGGTCACCCAGTAGCGGGAGGGGCGCAGGCCGTTGCGGTCGAGGACGGCGCCCACGACGGTGCCGTCGGTGAAGGCCACCGACGCCGGGCCGTCCCAGGGCTCCATCAGCGCGGAATGGAACTCGTAGAAGGCCCGCCGGTCGGCCGACATCGACTCGTGGTTCTCCCACGCCTCGGGGATCATCATGAGCACGGCGTGCGGCAGGCTCCGCCCCCCGAGGTGGAGCAGCTCGAGCGCCTCGTCGAACCGGCACGTGTCGGAGGACCCGGGCGTGCAGATCGGGAAGGCCCGCTCGAGCCCCGGGATCAGCGGCGTCCGGAGGAGCGCCTCGCGGGCCCGGATCCAGTTCTCGTTGCCCATGACGGTGTTGATCTCGCCGTTGTGGGCGACGAACCGGTACGGGTGGGCGAGGGGCCATGCCGGGAACGTGTTCGTCGAGAACCGGCTGTGGACCATGACGATCGCCGACTCGACCCGCTCGTCGAGCAGGTCGGGCCAGAAGTCGTCGAGCTGGTCGGTGGTGAGCATGCCCTTGTAGACGATCGTGCGGGCCGACAGCGACGGGAAGTACACGCTGTCCCGCTCCTTCGCCACGGAGGCGGTCTCGTGCTCGATCCGCTTGCGGGCCACGAAGCAGCGACGGTCGAGGTCGATGCCGGCCTCGCCGGCGGCGCCCGACAGCAGCACCATCCGGAAGACCGGCATGACGTCGCGGGCCATCGTCCCGATGGCCGAGTCGTCATAGGGCACGTCGCGCCAGCCGAGGACGACCAGGCCCTCGTCGGCGGCGATCTTCTCGACGAGGGCAGCGGCGGCCTCGGTGTCGTCCCGAGGGAGGAAGGCGATGCCGCAGGCGTAGGCCCCGGCCTCGGGGAGCGCGAACCCGACGGTGGCGCGGAGGAAGCGGTCGGGGACCTGGAGCAGCACGCCGGCGCCGTCGCCGACGTTGGGCTCGGCATTGGTGGCCCCCCGATGGTCGAGGTTGCACAGCGTCGAGAGGCCGAGGCGGACGAGGTCGTGGCTGCGGCGGCCGTGCATGTCGGCCACGAACCCGACGCCGCAGGCGTCGTGCTCGAACCGGGGGTCGTAGAGGCCCTGGGCGGTGGGCGCGTGCTTCGAAGACATGCGTCGTCCTGTGTCGATCGAGGTCGGTCGGTCGGCACCACCAGCAGGGACGACATTGGCCCGTCGGGGGTCTCGTCACTGTAGACGGTCGCGCCGGGGTGCCGGAAACACCCCGGAAACACGGTGACGTCAGCTCAACGCAGCACGTCCAGGAGGTCGCAGAAGTCGACCTCGCCGACGAAGACCGGGTGCGGTCCGGCCACGGACGGGTCCTCGCGTCGCCGAGGAACACGTCGTTGTCCAGGTCCGTGTCGCCGAGCGTGTCGATGAGGACCGTGTACCGGATCCGTCCCGCATCGAAGATCAGCTGCTCGCCATCGGGTCCGTAGACCGTGACCGGCCGGCCCGTCTCGATCGCGGTGAACCGGTAGATCGTGCCCTTCGACGTGCTCGATCTGCAGGTCCTTGAAGAGACCCTGGTGGACGATCGTCGCCGTCGCGCCGTTCTCCACGTTCGTGTAGGTCTCGACGCTGTAGTAGTTGTCGAAGAAGTACGGCGTGGGATCCCCGCGCCGGCCCTGCTTGAGCATGAAGACCCCCGAGCCGTCGGCGGTGTAGTCGATCGTCATCGCTTCGCCGCATTCGTCGTCGATGAACTGGTCCTCGTCGTGGAACGAGTAGTGCTCCCGCTCGAGTGGCGCGGCGCCGGAAGGCGCCATCGGGGCCAGCACGCAGGCCCGCCGCACAAACGGCTCCGAACGCAAGGACACGACGCATCGCGCTTCCCCCCTGCAGGGGGGATCGCCCGCCCGCCCCGCACGGAGAGCATGCCCGCAAAGGCACGGAGACGGCAAGGGTGCCAGCACCACCGGAGGCGGGGAGCCATCCATCTGGTCAGCGGGGGGCCGGCGAGGTGGAATTGCCGTTGATGGGTGGCGCGACCGCCTACCGGGTGCGTAGCCAGCTCCGCTCGCACTGGCCGTCCCTGCTGCTGCTCGCCGTGCTCGTCGGCGCGGTGTTCGGCGGCGCCATGGCGGCGGCCGCCGCGTCACGACGCACCGCGAGCGTGTACACGTGCTACGTCGACGCCAGCGACGCCTGGGACGCGCTCCAGATCAACTATCCCAGCGACGGCTCGGCCGTCCTCGACGCCGGCGACGTCGCCGGGCTCCCCGGCGTCGAGTCGGTCGAACGGGCCCTCTTCGAGTACGCCGACCTCGGGCCGGGCACCGCCTACTACGTCAGCGTCGACGAGGGAGGCGTCGCCGCCATCCCGCAGCGTCTGATCGCGGGACGGCCCGTCGACCCCGACGCGACCAACGAAGCAGTCATCGCCTACGCCCTGGCGGAACGCGAGGGCCTCGCCGTCGGCGACTCGTTCCAGCTCGTCGATCCAGCAATCCTCGACGAGCTCGACAACCCCGAGGACCGGGCCTTCGTCGAGAACCTGTTGGCTCGCGTCCCCGAGGCGCGGATCAACATCGTGGGCGTCGCCGCCGCACCCGGATGGTTCCCGCCGCTCGTGAGCTTCGGGCAACCGCTCATGCAGTTCTCCGGCGGGTTCGCCGACGCCGATGCGAGCGCCGGTGAGAACACCGTGCTGTTCATCCGCCTGGCGGACGGCGCCGATGTGACCGGCTTCGAGCAGGCGATGAACGCCCTCGCCGCCGACCAGGGCCGGGCGTCGGTGCTCCTGCATCGTGACATCGCTCGCGACGTCGGCCGATCGCTCCGGCCGCAAGTCGTCGCGCTGGCGGCTCTCGCCGGCGTGCTGACGGTGGCGGGGTTGGTGATCACCGCCCAGGCGATCTCCCGGCACGTCGACGCCGATGCGACCGACCGTCTGGCCCTCGACGCGGTCGGCCTGACGGCGCGGGACCAGGCCCGCGCCGCCGCCGCCCAGTGGTTCGCGGTCGGCGCTGCCGCCGGCGTCATCGGCATCGCCCTCGCCACCGCCCTGTCGCCGCTCTCCCCCACCGGCCTGGCCCGTCTCGCCGAGCCCGACCGTGGGCTCTCCGTCGACATCCCCGTGCTCGGGCTCGGACTCGCCGTCTGCGTCGTCGCGTGTGTCGGCGCCGGCACCCTGCTCACGCTGCGGCGGCTCCACGGACGCACGGCCACGTCGGGCGGCGCCGGTTGCGTCTGGGGCCGAGCACCGTGGTCAGTGCCGGGCTTCGAGTGGCCTTCGAGCGTGGAGGCCCGGCCAACCGCGTGCCGGTGTGGTCGACGGTCGCCGGCGTCGGCATCGCGGTGGCCGCGACCGTCGCGGCCTTCACGGTCGGCGCGACCCTCGACCGTCAACTCGACGACCCGCACCGCTACGGCGTGCGCTGGGACATCGCGCTGACGGACTACGAGACGAGGGCGCCCGCCGAGGACGGAGCCGCCTTCCTCGAGCACGACCCACGAGTCACGGCGGTGGCGACGGGCTCGCTGGCGAGCGCCGACGTGGGCGGCCGGGAGGTGACCGTCCTCGGGCTCGACCCGGTCGGCGGCGAACTCCGCCCACCCCTGGTCAGCGGCACCTACCCCGACACCAGCGACAGCGTCGCCCTCGGGGGCCGAACGCTCGACCGGATGGGCGTCGAGATCGGCGACACCGTCGAGATCGGCCTCGAGACGGCGCCGTCGAGGTTCCGGCGTCGTGGGCGAGGTGGTGATGCCGGCCCAGGGCGCGGGCGGGCGGCTCGACGAGGGTTCCCTCTTCTCGCTCGCCGGACTGGAACGAGCCGCCGGCGAGGAGGTCTCCGGCCTCGAGCTGTTCGCCTCGTTGGCGCCCGGGGCCGACCGCGACGGGGTCATCGCCGCCATCGAGGCCGAAGTCGGCGACCTCGCCTCGATCCCACCTCCGACCCCGGGCGACCTCGTCGATCTGGGCCGGACGCGGTCGATGCCGGCGACGTTCGCGGCCGCGACGGCCGCGATCGCCATCGCCGCCTTCGCCCACACCATGATCGTGAGCACGCGGCGACGACGCCGCGACCTCGCCATGCTGCGAGCGCTCGGGTTCACCGGCCGCCAGCTGCGGACCGCCGTTGCCGTGCAGGCCACGGCGATGGCCGGCATCGCGCTCGTCGTCGGCCTGCTCGGCGGGATCGTGTTCGGGCGCGCCGCCTGGCGGCGCTGGCCGAGACGATCGGTAGTCCGCTCGACGCTCGGGTACCCCTCGGGATCGTCGGCGTGATCGTGCCCGCCGTCGCGCTGGCCACCGCCTTGGTGGTGTCGTGGTGGCCCGGTCGCGATGCCGCCCGCTCGCGCCCGGCGACGGCGCTGCGCACCGACTGACCCCCTGACCCCCGAACCCGAACCGGCCGAGCGATCACGACGGGTTTGTACGCTCGGCCGCCGTGCCCCCGCCCGATCCCGTCGCCGACGTCCGCACCTTCCTCGACGCGTCGCCGTCGCCGTTCCACGCCGCGGCCGAGGCGGCGCGCCGGCTGGAGGATGCCGGCTTCGCACGCGCCGACGACGGTGCGGTGTCCGCCGGTCCCGCCTTCGTCGTACGCGACGGCGCCCTCGTGGCCTGGGGGCCGGTCGAGGCGGGCCGGCCGCTACGGGTGATCGGCGCGCACACCGACTCACCCAACCTCCGCATCAAGCCCCAGCCCGACACCGGTCGCGCCGGGGCGCGCCAGCTGGCGGTCGAGCCGTACGGCGGGGTGCTGCTCAACTCGTGGCTGGGGCGCGACCTCGGCCTGTCGGGCCAGGTGGCGTTCCGCGACGGTTCGCTGGCGCTCGTCCGGTTCGACGAGCCGTTGCTGCACCTCCCGCAGCTCGCCATCCACCTCGACCGTGAGATCGTGACCTCGGGCCTGCTCCTCAACCCCCAGCAGCACCTCGCCCCCATCTGGGGACTGGGCGCGGTCGACGCCGGCGGCTTCGCCCGATGGCTGGCGGACCGTTCGGGGGGCGACGTCGTCGCCTGGGACGTCATGACGCACGACCTCGTGCCCGCGACGGTGTCGGGGCGCGACGGCGAGCTCCTGTCGTCGCCCCGGCTCGACAACCTCGCCTCCTGCTGGGCCGCGGTCGAGGCGCTCATCGGCGCCGGCACCGGCATCGTCGCCCTGTTCGACCACGAGGAGGTCGGCTCCGAGACCCACCGTGGCGCCGGCTCACCGCTGCTCGCCCAGGCCATCGAGCGCCTGCTCCCCGACGTCGAGGCGCGGCACCGCACCCTGGCCGCGTCGCTGTGCGCGTCGGCCGACATGGCCCACGCCACGCACCCGAACTACGCGGAGCGCCACGAGCCCGGGCACTGGATCGACCTCGGCGGCGGGCCGGTGATCAAGACGAACGTGAACCAGCGCTACGCCACCGAGGCCCGGACCGCGGCCGTCTTCGTCGCCGCCTGCGAGGCGGCCGGCGTCCCCTACCAGTGGTACGCGCACCGCGCCGACCTGCCCTGCGGGTCGACCATCGGGCCCATCACCGCGGCGCGGTCTGGGCATCCCCGTCGTCGACGTCGGCGCGCCGATGCTGGCGATGCACTCGGCCCGCGAGCTGATGGCGACGTCGGACGTGGCGCCCTACCGAGCGGCGCTGACGGCCTTCCTGGCCGGCGACGTCAGCTGATGCTGACGCAGCGGTAGAAGGAAGGGCTGCCGACGCAGTTCCCCGTGGCGGCGCCGTCGAAGGCGGCCTGCTCGCCCGCACCGAAGATCGGCCCGAACATGTAGCCCTTGAGCGACGCGTACCCGTAGCTGTTGAGCGAACTGACCCGCGAGGTCCCGTCGCCGAAGGTCTCGAGCCACGGGCCTCCCGACGAACCGCCCGTCATGTTGCAGGCGATCGACTGGGTCCCCGGCTGTCCGTCGAGCTCGCCGGTGAGCGGCCCCTGGCAGTAGATCAGCGTCCGGCCGTTGTAGGGCCTCGCCGCCGGATAGCCGAACGCCGAGTAGGGCGACGTCGCGCCCGAGAAGTCGACCGGCGGGATCCACACCGAGCCGTCCCCCGCCGCCTGGATGGCGTTCTCGAGCGAGGATGCTCCCGTCCGGTACACGACGGCGAACCCGGCGTCGTCGTCGAAGTCCTCCGATCCGCCCCAGGCGTTCGTCGTGAAGAGATCGCTCGCGGTCCACGCCGCCGAGCACCGGGTGGGGGCTGCCGTTGCTGTAGGCCGGAGTAGAAGGCGAAGTTCGTGGCGAACGCCCCGGCACCGTCCTTCACGCAGTGGCCGGCGGTCAGGACGACCGAGCCGATCGCCGTGTCGACCGCGCTGCCCGAGCACACGTAGTTCACGCCACCCATGGTGAAGAACACCTTGCCGGTGGTGAGGACGACGTCGCCTCCGCCGGTCCACGTCGCACCATTCACCGCTCCCCCGCCGCCGCCACCGCCGCCGCCCGGGGGCCGGCGGTTGGGATGGACGTGGCGCGGGCACGGCCGCGTCGCGCCGAGCCTGGGTCCAGTAGTCCTCGACCCGCCGGTGTTCCGCGGCGGCGTCGGAACCGCCGCGAGGAGCCGGAGCCGCCGACGCGGTCGGCGAGACGGTCGTGACGAGCGCGGCGAGGACCACGGCCGCGCCGAGAGTGACGATGATGCGGTGCATACGGACGCAGAGAGTGACAGAAGCCGAGTGATACGTCGAGAAGCGGCCGGACCGCCCGATCGGGCAGGCGGTCTGCCCGAGAAGCGCCCTAGCGGAACCAGGGGTGCTCGCGGCGCCACAGCGACAGCGCCTGGCGCCGCGTGACGGGGCCCATCGCCTGCTCCCCCAGCGCACCGAGGCGGCCCGTCGCCTCCTCCCGCGCCGCTTCCCGCTCGGCCGCCGTGAACCGGCACGGAGGGCCGACCGCGGCGAGGTCGAGGCCGTGGAGAGCGGCGGCGTTGCCACCGAGGATCGCCCGCTTCACCTCGGTCGTCAGCGCCGGGTAGCCGTGCCGCTCCTGGAGCTCCGGGGTGATCTCGAAGGCTCGGAACGCCTCGATCTGCGGCTGCGGCGTGCCGTACCAGATCGAGTCGGTCCCCCACAGGACGCGGTCGGGCCCCACGGCGCCGACGACCTTGCCCAGGACGTGGGCGGCCTGGGTGGGGTTGCCCATGTTGTGGTACCAGGTCGAGCCGAGCTCGCAGTACACGTTCGCCGACGGCCCCACCCCGGCCTCCGCGGAGCGACCGGACCAGCCGGTCGACGCCCTGACCGTCCTCGCGGAAGGCGCGCTCGGCGACGTCGGTCTCGAACCCCGAGTGGTACACGACGAACGTCACCTCGGGGAACGCCGCGGCGGCCGGGCCGATGTCGGAGGGATCCGCCCCGAGACCCTTGTGGACGGCGACGACCGCAGGGCCGGTGCCCTCGGCGGCCAGGTCGGCGACGTGGGCGAGGAACGCCTCGCCCACCGCACCCTCGAACGAGTAGCCGCCGCCGACGTGGGTGTAGGTCTTCCACGCCACGATGTCGTGCTCGCTCGCCAGGGCCGTCATGCCCTCGAGGGCGGCGTCGAGGTCACCGACCTGGGGGAAGGCCTCGCCCTGGAGCAGCACCCGGTCGTCGCCACAGAGCGCCTCGGCGAGGCGGCGGGCGACCTCCATCTTCTCGACCGACATCGGGTGGTCGTCGTCGACGATGGGCAGGGCCGAGAGCACGGCCACCGACGTGTCCGACGCCCCCAGGACGAGGTCGGCCCACCGGTCGATGGTGAAGCACAGCTCGGCGCCGGCACCGCACTCTGCCTGCGGGAAGCCTGCTCCGAACCCGTTGGCCTCCGGGTCGAGGAAGTGCGTCTGGACGTCGACGATGACCTCGCCGTCGACGGGCCCGAGCGTGGTCTCCGCGGCCGTGCTGTCGGTCGCCGCCTCGGGCGGCACGGTGAACGTGCCCCCGGCCGACCCGCCGCCGCCTGCTTCGTCGTCGCTGCAGGCGGCGAGGGCGAGCAGCGTCGTGGCCGTGCCCATGGAGGACCGCAGGAACGCCCGCCGGTCGACGCCGAGGGCACGGGCGTGGGCGTCGGCGTCGGTCAGCGCCCGCCGCACCGCTTCGGCGGCCACCGGCGTGGCTGGAACCGGTGCGTACTCCCCGTTCGACCAGGGCCGCAGCAGCACACGAGCCAGGTGCATCACCCCGGCAGCCTGCCACGGTTTTGAGGTTTCGTGGCACCGAAAACTACCTTCGACCGAGGCATGGATCTGAAGTTGTCGCGGTCGGAGCGGGAGACCTTGAAGGCGGTGTACCGCCTGACCAAGGCCGACGACGCCGCGCACACGGGCGACCTCGCCGACCGTCTCGAGGTGTCCCCGTCGACGGTGACGACGACGGTGAAGCGGCTGGCCGACCGCGGGCTCGTCGAGCACGAGCTGTACCGCGGCGTGCGGTTGACCCCCGACGGTCGCCGCTCGGCCGTCGCCGCCATCCGGCGCCACCGGATCGTCGAACGCTTCCTCGCCGACATGCTCGGCTACGCCTGGAACGAGGCCGACCGGTTGGCCACGAGCTTCGAGCACGAGCTGCCCCAGGAGGTCGAGGACCGCATCTTCCTGGCCCTCGACCGGCCCGCCACCTGCCCGCACGGCTTCCCGATCCCGGCGCCCGAGTCGGTCGACGTCCCCGACCTCCCGCCCCTCTACGACCTCGAGCCCGGCGACGTCGCCGTCGTCGCCGTGCCCGGCTCGACCGATCCCGACGTCATCGACTTCCTGGACACCCTCGGGCTCCGGCCCGGCGGGCGGGTCGAGGTGCGGGAGAAGCACCCCTTCGACGGCCCGCTCGTGCTGCGGGTCGACGGCGCCGACCGGACCCTGTCGCGGACCGTCGCCCAGCAGGTCTACGTCCAGAGAATCCCGGCCTGAGCCCGCCCGCCGGGGCGCGAGGCTGAGCCGATGCTGACCGCGCGCCGCCCGGTGATGCCGCGCACGGCGTGGATCGTCTACCGGGCCGGGTTCGGGTTCGGTCTCTTCACCGCGGTCACCACCTACACGCTCCGGGTCATCGACGAGCTCGATGCCGGACCCCTCATGCTCGCGCTGCTCGGCACGACCCTCGAGCTGACCTACACCCTCGCCGACGTCCCCACCGGTGCCCTGGCCGACCGGCACAGCCGCAAGCTCTCGGTGCTCGTGGGTCTCGTGCTGGCCGGCGCGGCGCTGGCGCTCATCGCGAGCCCGAACCTCGCCGTCGTGGTCGCCGCCCAGGTCGTGTCCGGGCTCGGTTGGACGTTCATGTCCGGCGCCGATGTCGCCTGGATCACCGACGAGGTCGGCGAGGACGCGGCCCGGCCGCTGTACGCGAGCGGCCAGAGCGCCGAGCTGCTCGGCTCGCTCGCCGGCATCGGCGCCGGCGCCGTGCTGGGCCAGGTCGGGCTGGCCGTCCCGCTGCTCGTCGGCGGCGGCTGTCCTCGTGGCGCTGGCGGCCTGGCTGGCGCTCCGCATGCCGGAGGACGCGCCCCACCGTCACCCCGACGACCGCCCGACCATCCTCGAGTCGGTGCGCCGGACCCGGGCGCAGGTCCGGTCCCGGCCGTCGATCGCCGTCCTCCTCGGCGTGATGCTGGCGCTGGGGTTCGCCGGCGAGGGCATGGACCGGCTCTGGCAGCTCCACCTCCTCGGCGACGACGTGGGTGAGGGCTCGGCCGTCACCACCGTCGCCCTGCTGTTCGCCGGCGGCCTCGTCCTCGGTGCCGCGATGTCAGCGGTCGTCGAGCGGCGGATCGGCGACGACGACCCGAGGTCCCTGCGTCGCTGGCTGGCGTGGACGAACGCGGTGGTCGCGCTCTCCGTCCTCGCCCTCGCCCTCGGACCGTTCTGGCTCGCCGCCACCGGGGTCGTGCTCGGCGGCGGGATGCGCCACGTCGCCTATCCCCTCGTGCAGGCCTGGGCCAACCGGGGCGCCGACCCCGGCAGCCGGGCGACCCTCAACTCGCTCGTGCTCCAGGCCGAGTCCGTCGGTGAGCTCGGCGGCGGCCCGGTCCTCGGCGCCATCGGGGCCACCGGTGGTGTCGCTGCCGCGCTCGTGACCTCGGCCGTCGTCTTCGGCGGCGCGGGCGTCCTGTCGGTGAGCGGACCGCACGACGAGGATCGAGTCGGTTCTTTGGCGGCTGGGCTGGAATAGTTCCAGCTCAGCCGCCAAGGAACGACGGAAGGGCCGCCGGGCCGGGCCCGGGCCCGTGGTCACTCGCCCGGGGCGGGCGGCGGGCATGGCTCGACAGCCGGGCCGACGACCGGCCTGCCGTTGCGGTGGAGGACGAGGCCGAGGTACGAGAGCAGACCGGCGGCGATGAACGCGCCCTGCTCGCCCGTGAGCACGACGACGGCCCCCAGGAGCGGGGCGCCGAGACCCTGGGACAGATCGAAGAAGAGCGTGTAGGTCCCGATGGCCTGGCTGCGCTCGCTGTCGGGCGCGGCGTCGACGACGAGCGGGAAGAGCGACGGGTACAGCAGCGAGACGCCGGCGGCGTACACGGCGGTCGACACGTAGAGGCCCGTGGCGGTCCCCCACAGGCCCATCAGGACCAGGCCGGTGCCCTGGAGCGACAGGGCGAGGAGGGGACCCCGCCGGGTGCCGAGCACGTCGGGCAGCCGGCTCCCGAAGATCCGGACGGCCAGCACGATGACCCCGTACTCGACGAACACGCCGGCGGCGTCGTCGAGGCCGACCTCGTCGACGTAGAGGGGGACGAACGACGCGAAGCCCGGCGTACCCGGCGGCGCCGAGCATGAGGATGATCCCGGGGCGCACGCCCGCCGGGTGCAGCCAGCGCAGCGGCGGTGTCGGGCGGGGCCGCCGGCACGCCCACCCGGTCGGGCATGAACAAGCCGATGGCGGTGCCCACGAACGCGGCCGTCGCGGCGGCGATCCACGCGCCGTCGGCGCCGTAGGCGTCGTAGACCGTCTCGCCGACGACCGGTCCGATGGCCAGCCCGCCGTAGACGGCGATCGAGAAGAGGCTGGCGGCCTGGCCCCGGCGGTCGGGCGGCGCCAGGTCCTGGGCCGTGGTCGCCGCGCCGATGAACGTGGCCGCCTCGGCGACGCCGCTCACCAGCCGCAGCAGCACGAGGACGGCGATGCCCACCGGGGAGGCCGTAGCCGAGCACCGAGACGCCGAACAGCGCCGAGCCCCCGACGAACAGCACCCGCCGGCCCCGCGTGTCGCCGATGCGGCCGACCCACGGGCGGAGCACTGCCGCCGACACGGCGAAGGCGCCCACGACGATGCCGACCTCGGCCCCGCCGCCGCCGAGCTCGTCCTCGACGTAGCGCGGCAGGACTGGCGCCAGGATCCCCAGGCCGATGAAGTAGGCGAGGCCGGCGGCGACGACGACGACGAACCGCCGGTCGAACCGGCGGCAGGAGCCTCGACGTCAGCCGGAGCGACCACGGCGGGCGAGCCTACGGACCCGTCCCGGAATGTGCGGTGGGAACGAGGTGATGGCCACGGTTTCCTCCGCCGGTCCTGGCCGGCGGCATCCTTGCGAACACCGGTTCGCCTCGGTACGGTGCGTACGCATGTTCGCCAGCGGGCTCGACGCCGTCCCAGCAGCTCGCGGTCGAGCACGACGGCGGCCACCTGCTGGTGGTGGCGGGCGCCGGGACCGGCAAGACCACCACGCTGGCCGCCCGCGTCGCCCGCCTCGTCGCACGGCGGCATCGCCGCCGGAGCGGATCCTGCTGCTCACCTTCAGCCGGCGGGCGGCGGCCGAGCTGCTGCGCCGGGCCGGGCAGCTCTGCGGCGCCGACGTCGCCGGCCGGGCGTGGGGCGGCACCTTCCACGCCGTCGCCAACCGGCTGCTCCGCCTCCACGGCCGGGCCCTCGGGCTCGACGCCGTCCTTCACCGTGCTCGACCAGGCCGACGCCGCCGACCTCCTCGCCCTCTGCCGCGCCGAGCTCGACGCCCACGAAGGCGCGCCGGCACGGCCCGAGCGCCGGCGGGCCCGCAAGGAGATGCTGGCCGCAGATCCTCAGCCGGTGCGTCAACACCGCGCACGCCGCTGTCCGCCGTCCTCGACCGCCACTTCCCGTGGTGCCGAGGAGGAGCGCGACGACCTCGGCGCCACCTTCGCCGCCTACACCGCCCGCAAGCGCGGCGCCCAGGTCCTCGACTACGACGACCTCCTGCTGTGCTGGGCGGCGCTGCTGCGCCAGTGCCCGACGTCGCCGCCAGCCGATCGCCGGCCGCTTCGACCACGTGCTCGTCGACGAGTACCAGGACACCAACGCCCTCCAGGCCGACATCCTCGAGGGCGATGCGCCGCCGCACGGCGCCCGGCTCACCGCCGTCGGCGACGACGCCCAGGCCATCTACGGCTTCCGGGCGGCCACGGTCCGCAACATCCTCGACTTCCCGGATCGCTTCGGCGCCGACGTCGTCGCTGCTCGAGGACAACCACCGGTCGACGCCCGAGATCCTCGCCACCGCCAACGCGGTGCTGGCCGAGATGCCCGCGGCCGAGCGCCACGCCAAGGTGCTGCGCGCCGACCGGGCCGGCGGCGCCCGCGCCGCCCTCGTCGCCTGCGCCGACGAGGCGCACCAGTCCGCCGAGGTGTGCGCCCGCATCCTCGAGCGTCACGAGCGCGGCATCCCGCTGCGCGACCAGGCCGTGCTCGTCCGCACCGGCCACCACTCGGCGCTGCTCGAGCTCGAGCTGGCGGCCCGGCGCATCCCGTTCGTGAAGTACGGCGGGCTGCGCTTCCTCGAGGCCGCCCACGTCAAGGACCTGCGTCGCCGCCTGCCGGCTCGTGGAGAACCCGCGCGACGAGCTGGCCTGGTTCCGGGTGCTCGCGGCTGCTCGACGGGGTCGGCCCGGCCACGGCGCGCCGCGGCGGCCGACGGCGTGCGCCGCCGGCGGCCCACCGCCCGAGCGAGCTCGCCCCGACCTGCGTGGCCGCCCTCGCCGACGCCCGCGCCGCGTCCGGCGGCCGGGCGCCGCCGTCGAACGGGTCCGGCGCGTGGCTCGACCCCGTCGTCGAGCGCCGCTACGGCAAGCCCGCGCCTCGCCTCGGCGACCTCGACGCCCTCGAGCAGGCGGCTGCGCGGCTCACCGAGCCTGTCCCGCTTCCTCGTCGAGCTCACCCTCGACCCGCCGGCGTCGACCGGCGACCTCGCCGGCCCGCCCCACCTCGACGACGACTACCTCACGCTCTCGCACCATCCACTCGGCCAAGGGCGGCGAGTGGCGCGTCGTCCACGTGCTCTCCCTCGTCGACGGCAACCTCCCGTCCGACCTCGCCACCGGCGACGCCGCCCAGGTCGAGGAGGAGCGCCGCCTGCTCTACGTCGCCCTCACGCGGGCCAAGGACGAGCTGCACTGCTACGCGCCGCTGCGGATGCACCACCACCGCCAGGCCGGCGGTGTGCGCAGCGACGCCCACGGCTACGCCGCCATCTCCCGCTTCCTCGACGAGGCCGTGCAGGCCACGATGCAGCGCGAGGGGGTGCCGATGGACGGGCTCTCGGCACCCGAGCACCGATACCCGACCCCCGGCGGCGTCGACGACCGCATCGCCGCCTTGCTGAGCTGACCGCCCGGCCGGTCAGACGTGGATCACGTCGTCGGCGCGGTCGCGCGCCGGCGTCGACTCCCGGTACCTGCCGGAGCCGCACCCGCCGCCCGCCCAGGCCAGGCCGGGCCAGAGGAGCCACATCGCCCACCACGTCGTCGCCATGGCGAGGGCGACGACCGCGACGATCACGAGCACCGCCGGCGGGCGCCACGCCCTGCCGGTTCCGATGGGGACGCCGCGGCGCGTGCTCCCGCTCGCGGGGCAGCTCCCGCAGGGCATGGTCGAGGTCAGCGCGGGTCGTCGCCGCGTACGCCTCCTCGACGCGCACCTCGAACTCGGCGAGGGTCAGGCGGCCGTCGGCGGTGTGCTTCGACAGCTGGGAGACGACGGCGTCGCGCTCGGCCTGGGACACCCGGATCGACCCGTCGTCGGCGGTCGGGCGGTACCGCCGGGCCGTGTCCTGCTCACTCGGGCGCCCACCCCTCTCGACGTGCGTGGCACATGCACCGATCCTCCGTCGGCGTCCGAACGCTGTCCACGTGACAGCCGTCACGCCGCGGCGCGCGAGCGGGGTCATGCGAGGTCCCGGGCCACGGCCACGGCGCGCCCGCCGTACCCGCCGCCGAACAGCAGCGCGTGCACGAGCAACGGGTGCAGCTGGTGCAGCGCCATGCGGTCGCGCCAGCCCGGCGCCAGCGGCGCCGCTTCGGTGTAGGCACCGACGAACCGGTCGGAGAGGCCGCCGAAGAGGGCGAGCATGGCGAGATCGGTCTCGCGATGCCCGCCGTGGGCCGACGGATCGACGAGCCAGGCCCGGCCGCCCGCGCCCGCCAGCAGGTTCCCGCTCCACAGATCACCGTGCAGGCGCGCCGGCGCTTCCGGCGGTCCGGCGAGGTCGGCCGACGCCGGGAGGCGGTCGCACAGGCGCTCGAGCACGGCGCCGCCGTCGGCATCGAGCCGGCCCTCGGCCACCAGCCGGCGGACGATCGGCCGCACTCGGCGTTCGGCCCAGAACGTCGGCCAGTCGTCCTCGAAGGTGTTGTCGACCGGCACGGTCCCGACGAAGCCGTCGCGGTGGTACCCGAACCCGGGCGCACCCCGCCGCGTGCAGACGAGCGACGGCGCGACCGGCGTCCTCCTCGACCGCGGGCGTCGACGGGCCAGGCGTCGATCCAGGCCAGCGCCAGCCACTCCGTGCCGAGGTCGAGCACCGCCGGCACCGGGGCGCCGGCGGCGTCCAGCCAGCGCAAGCCGTCGGCCTCGGTCGCGAAGAAGCCCTCGGGGGCGCCGGCGAGGGTCTTCACGAACACGTGCCGGCCGTCGTCCAGCTCCGCCCGGAAGGCGCGGCAGATGTCGCCGCCGCCGATCGGGGCCGCCGTCACGACGAGGCGCCCGACGATCTCAGCGGGCGGCGTCACCGTCGGCGACGTGGTCGAGCAGCCCGCGGCAGGCGGCTTCGATCGCGTCGAACACCAGGGCGAAGCCGTCGGGCCCGCCGTAGTACGGGTCGGGGACGTCGAGGTCGCCGGCGGCGGTGGCCGCGGGGTCGAACGACCGCAGCAGCGCCACCTTCGACCGCGCCTGTTCGTCGGGCGCCAACCGGCGGAGATCGGCCTCGTTCTCGGCGTCCATGGCCAGCAGGAGGTCGAAGCGCTCGAAGTCGGCCGTGCTCACCTGGCGACCGCGCAAGCCCGTCAGGTCGACACCACGCGATCGCGCCTCGGCGACGCTGCGACGATCGGGGGCGTCACCGACGTGCCACCCGGCCGTTCCGGCCGAGTCGACCATCACGCCCTCGATCCCCGCCTCCGCCAGCACCGACCGCATGACGCCTTCCGCGGTCGGCGAGCGGCAGATGTTGCCGAGGCAGACGAAGAGCAGCGCTCGGGGCGACGGGGTCAAGCGGAGAGGACGTTGGCGAGGGCCCGGTCGACGAACTCGCGGGCGCCCTCGGCGAGCCGGTCGCGGCGGATCGTCATGCCCCCCTCGACCGTGGCGCCGAGGTCCTCGACGATCGCCACGACCTTGTCGAGGGTCTTGCCGGGATCGAGGGCGTAGGTGACGTAGCAGAGGGCGCGCTTGCCCTTGAGGGTCGGCAGTTTGCGCAGCCGCCCGGCCCGCCCCGGCCGTTGCCCGACGAAGAACAGCCCGTCGGTCCAGCCGCCGACGACGACCAGCTCGGCCTCGTGGAGCGCCTGGTAGTCGATGGCCGTCGTCGGGCAGGCGACGGTGGGATAGCCCGACGCCGTCAGGTCGCCGGCGATCAGCTGGCCGGCGCGTCGCGTGTTGCCGGTGAGGCTCTCGTAGATCACGACCCCGTACACGGGCGCCGACGCTAGCTGCGCAGCTCGCGGAGCTCGCGGAGGAGCACCTCCTGGGCGACGGTCGCGATGTGCGTCCCGTCGGCCGCGAACACGTGCCCGATGGCGAGGCCGCGACCGTTCGAGAACCCGTGGCACGAGACGTCGTGCAGGTGCCACTCGTCGGCGCGGATCGGGCGGTGGAACCAGATCGTGTGGTCGAGGCTGGCGGTGAACACGCTCCTGCTGATGTCCTCCTTCGACCGCCGGCCGATCGGGTGGGCCCGCACGACCGCGTCGGCGGGGAGATCGTCGGAGATGTAGGCGAGGGCGCCCGCCTGGACGAGGGGGTCGTCGCCGAGCGCGGTCGTGGTGCGCATCCACGCCCGGGCCCGGCCGCGGGCATCGGTTCCGGGGACGAACCGGCGCTCGAAGAGCGGGGTCCACGAGCTGTCGGTGAGGGCGTCGTCGGGTCCGTCGACCGGTTCGAGCTCGCAGGTCTGGAGCGACACGGACTCCTCGCCGCGGGTGAAGCTGGCTTCGAGGTTCAGGATGGCGCCGATGGCTTGCCGGGCGATGACGCGGCGGGTGCAGAACGACTTGCCGTCACGGGGGCGGTCCACCTCGTAGCGCACGGGTGCGGCGTGGTCGCCGGGACGGATGAAGTACGCCCGCACGCTGTGCGGCACGAACCCGTCGGCGACGCTGGCCGCGGCCGCCTCGAGGGCCTGGGCGACGATCTGACCGCCGTACAACCCGCCCCAGTCGTACCGGGGCCCGGTGCCGACCCACGTGTCGGGGCCGTGGGGCTCGAGGCGGAGGACGTCGAGGATGTCCACCCCGGCTAGCGGCGCCGGGCCGCCCGAGCCAGGTCGACCAGCTCGGTCCTCAGCTCCTCGGTCATGAGGGGGAGGACGTCGAGGGCGCCGAGGTTCTCCTCGACCTGCTCGGGACGGCTGGCTCCGGTGATCACCGTCGAGACCCTCGGGTTCGAGGCGCACCAGGCCATGGCGAGCTGGGCGAGGGAGCACCCGAGCCGATCGGCGACGGCCGCCATGCGCCCGCACCGCTGTCGTTCTTGTCGGCGTCGGTCAGCTCCGACGCGAGCCACTCGTAGCCGGGGAGCGTCGCCCGGCTTCCGGCCGGCATGCCGTCGAGGTACTTGCCGGTCAGGAGCCCGGAGGCGAGCGGGCTCCAGGTCGTGAGCCCGAGACCGATGTCCTCGTAGAGCCGGGCGTACTCGTGGTCGACCTTGCGCCGCTCGAACAGGTTGTACTGCGGCTGCTCCATCACCGGCTTGCGGAGGTGGTGGCGCTCGGCGACCTCCCACGCGGCGCGGATGTCGTCGGCGGTCCACTCCGAGGTCCCCCAGTAGTGGGCCTTGCCCGACTCGATCATGTCGGTCATCGCCCAGACCGTCTCCTCGATCGGCGTGTCCGGGTCGGCCCGGTGGCAGAAGACGAGATCGACGAAGTCGAGGCCCAAGCGCTCGAGCGAGCCGTCGATGGCCTGCAGCAGGTACTTGCGGTTGAGGGTGTTGCGCATGTTCGGCGCGTCGTGGATCCCCCAGAAGAACTTCGTGGAGATCACGTAGTCGCGGCGATCCCACCCGAGGTCGGCGATGGCCCGCCCCATGATCCGCTCCGACTCCCCGCCGGCGTAGACCTCGGCGTTGTCGAAGAAGTTCATGCCGCCTTCCTTGGCGGCCGCGAGGCACTCCGCGGCCCGCCCGGTGTCGAGCTGGTTGCCGAAGGACACCCAGGATCCGAACGACAGCACACTGACCTTGAGACCGGAGCGACCGAGGCGGCGGAGGGGCATGTCCATGGTTCGGCGAAGCTAGCTTTCGCGGCGTGCTGTGGGACTTGTACCAGCAAGCCCAGATCCGCCAGCTCCGAGCGCGGGGCTCGATGCAGGACGCCAACGAGGCGCTTCGTCACGCGACGCACCGACACGCGCCGACGAGCTCGAGGACCGGCTCGAGCACCTCACGGTCGTCACCGAGGCGCTCTGGACGCTCCTGCACGAGAAGCTGGGGCTCACCGACGAGCAGCTCGTCGCCGCCGTCGCCTCTCTGATCGAGGAGCACCAGGTCGAACACGATGCCGTCGCCGAGCCGGCTCGGTGCCCCGGGTGCAGGGCCGCCCTGAACCGCGACCTCGACCACTGCCAGTTCTGTGGCTTCAAGGTCGAACGCCAGCTCCGCAACCCCTTCGACGCCGTCTAGACCGTTCTTTGGCGGCTCGACCCGAACAGGTCCAGCCGAGCCGCCAAAGAAGGGCTCGCGTTCAGCGGAACGTCGGGGCGAGCTCCTCGATGAGGGCGTCCATGGCGTCGACGCGCCTGGCGCCCGAGCCGAGGGTGAAGTCGGGGACGATGACCTCGTCGACGCCGGCGTCGCGCCACGCCGCGACCGTCTCGGCGATCTGCGCGGGCGTGCCGGCGACGGCGGGCCGGGGCGCGACCCGCGGGCCGAAGGTCCGCGCCCGTTCCGGGTCGTCGGTGACCGAGAACAGGGCCTGCGTCGACCGGGCGATCGTGGCGGGGTCACGTGCCGATGCGCCTCGCAGCGCGCGTCGAGCACGGCGGAGCGCTCGGCGAAGGTCGGCGGGTCGACCACATGTTCCACTCGTCGGCGTGGCGGGCGACGACGCCCAGCATGCGGTCGCCCTTGCCGCCGACGAGGATCGGCAGCCTCGACTGCACCGGCTTGGGCTCGGCCATGCGCGTCGCGCACCTCGTAGTGCGTGCCCTCGACCGTCGTGCGCTCCTCGGTCAGGAGCCCGCGCAGGATGCGCAGCGCCTCCTCGAAGCGCTCGATCCGCTCCCCCGGCGAGCCGAGCGGGATGCCGTACTGCTCGTGCTCGTTCTCCTGCCACCCGGCGCCGACCCCGAGCAGCAGCCGTCCACCGCTGACGTGGTCGACGGTCGCCGCCCACTTGGCGAGCACCGCCGGGTGGCGGTAGGTGATGCCGAGCACGAGCGGCGACAGCCGCACCCGTTCGGTCGCCGCCGCCAGGGCGGCGAGGGCGGCGGTCGCCTCGAGCGTCGGGATCTCGACCGGCCACGGCGCGCCGGCGTCGCCCATGAAGTGGTCGGCGAGGTACACGCCGTCCCAGCCCGTGGCCTCGGCGTGACTGACGACGTCGACGACGTCGGCCCAGGGCTGGGTGAGCGACGGCCAGATCGAGAAGCGCATGGCCGTGGGTTCTACCGCGTCAGCCGGGGGCTCCGGACTTGGCCCGCTTCGCCATCCGCCCGCGGGTCGTCTGGTCGAGCTCGACCTTGCGCATGCGCACCGAGGTCGGCGTGACCTCGACGCACTCGTCCTCGGCGATCTCCTCGAGGGCCTGCTCCAGCGAGAGCATCCGCGGCGGGATGAGCTTCTCGACGATCTCGGCCGTCGACGACCGGATGTTGTTGAGCTTCTTCTCCTTCGTCGGGTTGATGTCCATGTCGTCGGCGCGGGCGTTCTCGCCGACGACCATCCCCTCGTAGACCTCGACGCCCGGGCCGACGAAGAGCTGGCCCCGCTCCTGCAGCGCGGTGAGGGCGTGGCCGGTCGTGGGCCCCCGGCGGTCGGCGACGAGCGAACCGTTGCGCCGCCCCCGGAGCTCGCCGGCCCACGGTTCCCACCGCTCGAACACGTGGTGCAGCAGGGCGGTGCCTCGCGTCTCGGTGAGCAGCTCGGTGCGGAACCCGATGAGGCCCCGGGCCGGGACGAGGAACTCGAGGCGCACCCACCCCGAGCCGTGGTTGACGATCTGCTCCATGCGCCCCTTGCGCAGGGCGAGGAGCTGGGTCATGACGCCGAGGAACTCCTCGGGGACGTCGACGGTCACACGATCGACGGGCTCGTGGACCGTGCCGTCGATCTCGCGGGTGAGGACCTGCGGCTTGCCCACGGTGAGCTCGAAGCCCTCCCGCCGCATCATCTCGACCAGCACGGCCAGCTGGAGCTCGCCGCGACCCTGGACCTCCCACGTGTCGGGCCGCGGGGTCGGCAGCACCCGGATCGACACGTTGCCGACGAGCTCGCTCTCGAGGCGGCCCTGGATCTGCCGGGCCGTGACCTTGGAGCCCTCGGTCCCCGCCAGCGGCGACGTGTTGATGCCGATGGTCATCGACAGGCTCGGCTCGTCGATGGTGATCACCGGCAGGGGCCGCGGATCGTCGAGGTCGGCGAGGGTCTCCCCGATCGTGATCTCGGGGATGCCGGCGATGGCGACGATCTCCCCGGGGCCGGCCTCGTCGGCCGGGACCCGGTCGAGCGCCTCGGTGACGTAGAGCTCGGTGATCTTGGCCCGCTCGATCGTGCCGTCGGCTCGGCACCAGGCCACGAGGTTGCCCTTGCGCAGCCGGCCCGAGCGGATCCGGCACAGGGCGAGGCGACCGACGTACGGCGAGGCGTCGAGGTTGGTGACCAGCGCCTGGAGCGGGACGTCAGGGTCGTAGGTGGGCGCCGGGATGCGCTCGAGCAGCAGGTCGATCAGGGGGCGCAGGTCGGTGCCCTCGGGCAGGCCGGCTGCCGTCGGCGGGACGCTCCAGGCTGGCGCGTCCGGCCCGCGACTCGCAGTAGACGATCGGGAAGTCGAGCTGGTCGATGTCGGCGTCGAGGTCGAGGAACAGCTCCTCGATCTCGTGCACGACCTCGGCGATGCGGGCGTCGGGCCGGTCGACCTTGTTCACGACGAGGATGACGGGCAGGCGGCTGGCCAGCGCCTTGCGGAGCACGAAGCGGGTCTGGGGCAGCGGGCCCTCGGAGGCGTCGACGAGCAGCAGCACGCCGTCGACCATCGAGAGGCCCCGCTCGACCTCGCCACCGAAGTCGGCGTGGCCGGGCGTGTCGACGATGTTGATCGAGCACGCCGTCGAAGCCGCACCGTCGTGTTCTTGGCCAGGATCGTGATGCCCTTCTCCCGCTCGAGGTCGCCGGAGTCCATGACCCGCTCGGCGACGTCCTGGTTGGAGCGGAAGGCGCCGGACTGCCAGAGCAGCTGGTCGACGAGGGTCGTCTTCCCGTGGTCGACGTGGGCGACGATCGCCACGTTGCGAAGGTCGGCTCGGGTCTCGATGGGCACAGATCGGCTTTCGGGTCGTTGTGGGGGGACGTGCGAGCCTAGAGGGCGAGCCGCCAGGCGAGCCCTCCAAGCGGCGCTGGGCTGTCACGGACGGCGTCAGCCGGCCGTGACGATCGGTGCGAACGGGAGCCTTCGCGCGACCTTAGAGGGGTGAGCGGCGTGACGACCCTGCCGGTGGAGGAGGCGGTGCCGGCGCTGCGGTCGGCGCTGGCCGATCCGGGCGTGGCCGTGCTGCGCGCCCCGCCGGGCTCGGGCAAGTCGACCATCGTGCCGCTCCGGCTGCTCGACGAGCCGTGGATGGGCGGCGGTCGGCATCGTCGTGCTCCAGCCCCGCCGGGTGGCGACGAGGGCGGTGGCCCGCCGGCTCGCCGAGCACCTCGGCGAGGAGGTCGGCGGGACCGTCGGGTACCGCACCCGCGACGACGCCAGGGTCGGGCCGGCGACCCGCATCGAGGTGGTCACCGAGGGCATCCTCACCCGGCGCCTGCAGCGCGACCCGTCGCTGCCCGGGACGGCGCTCGTCGTGTTCGACGAGGTCCACGAGCGGCACCTCGTCACCGACCTCGGACTGGCGCTGGCGCTCGACGCCCGGGCCTCGCTGCGGCCCGATCTCCGCATCCTCGCCATGTCGGCCACGGTCGACGTGGCGCGGCTGGCGGCCTCGGCTCGGTGGGGCCCCGGTCGTCGAGGCCGAGGGCCGCCCCTTCCCGGTCGACGTGCGGTGGGCGCCGACGGTGGCACCGACGCGCCGGGGCCGCACGTGGCGCCCCGACGCCGCCGTCGAGGTCGCCGCCGCCGTGCGGCGCGCCCTCGACGAGGACGACGGCGACGTGCTGGCGTTCCTCCCGGGCGCGGGCGAGATCGACCGGGCCCGTGCGGCCCTCGCCGATCTGGCCGACCGGGGCGTCGACGTCCTGGCACTGCACGGATCACTACCGGCCGCCGAGCAGGATCGGGCCCTGGCGCCGGCGGCACCAGGGCGGCGCCGGGTCGTGCTCGCCACCGACATCGCCGAGACGTCGCTCACCGTCGACGGCGTGCGCATCGTCGTCGACTCCGGCCTCGCCCGCCGCCCGGCCCACGACGCTCGCACCGGGATGACCCGGCTGCGAACCGAGTCGATCGCCAAGGCATCCGCCGACCAGCGGGCCGGGACGGGCCGGCCGGCAGGGACCGGGCGTGGCCTGGCGGCTCTGGTCGACCGTCGACCACGCCGCCCGGCGCGCCTTCAGCCGACCCCGAGATCGCCCGGGTCGACCTCGCCGGCCTCGCGCTCGAGCTGGCGGCGTGGGGCGACATCGACGGCACGTCGCTGCCGTGGCTCGACCCGCCGCCGGCCCGGACCCTGGTCGAGGGTCGATCGGTGCTGCGAGCGCTCGGCCTCGTCGACGACGACGGCACGATCACGGCGTCGGGCGCGGGGCGCCGTCGGCCTCCCGCTGCACCCCCGCCTCGCCCGCATGGTGGCCGACGCCGCCGAGGCCGACCGGGTCGAGGCGTGCGTGCTGGCCACGGTGCTGGACGGCCGTCCCCCGCCCGGCGACGCCGCCGACATCACCCAGCGCCTCGGCCCGGGTCGACACGCCGCCGCGTCGACGACCTCCTCGCGCCGACTCGCAACGAATTGGCGGCAGCAGATCGCCAGATACGTGCGATCTAGCTGCCGCCAATTCGGGCTCGTCGGCCGGGCGGGTGCTGGCGCTGGCGTACCCGGACCGGGTCGGGCAGGCCAAGGGCGGGCCGGGGCGGTTCCGGCTGCGGGGCGGGACGGCGGCGTGGGTGCCGGCCGACGACCCGCTCGCCGGCGCGCCGTTCGTCGTCGCCGCCGACCTCGACGGCAAGCGCGACGGCGCCCGCATCCGGCTCGGCGCCGCGCTCGAGCTCGACGACGTGCTCGCCATCTTCGGTCCGCGAGGTCCGCGAGCACCGGTCGATCGTGTGGGACAGGGACCGCGACGACGTCGTGGAACGAGTGGCCCGCACCCTCGACCGCCTCGACCTCGGCACGGTCCTCCGCCGACCGCCGCCCGGGCCGGAGACGACCGTCGAGCTCGTCGCCCGGGTGAAGGCGACGAAGCTCGGCCTGCTGCCGCCCTCGGCCGCGGTCGAGTCGCTGCGAGCCCGGGTCGCCTTCCTCGCGCGGTCATCTCGGCGAGCCCTGGCCCGACCTCTCCGACCGCGGCCCTGCTGGCCTCGCTCGACTCCTGGCTGGCCCCCTTCCTCGCCGGCGCCACCTCCCGGGCCGACGTCGAGGACCTCGACGTCGCCGCCGCGTGCTGCGGGCCACGCTGCTCCCGCCGGGCGCCGGCGCGCGACCTCGACCGCCTCGCGCCGCGCTGAGCTCGACGCTGCCGTCGGGGCGCCGGGTCCCCATCGACTACGACGCCGAGGCCGGCCCGGCGGCGCGCGTGCGGGTGCAGCACCTCTTCGGCGTCCGGCAGCACCCGACCGTCCTCGACGGCCGCGTCCCGCGTCGTGCTGCACCTGCTCTCCCCGGCCGACCGACCGGTGCAGGTGACCGCCGACCTCCCCGGCTTCTGGTCGGGGTCCTGGGCCGAGGTCCGCAAGGCGATGGCGGGCCGCTACCCGAAGCACGCCTGGCCCGAGGACCCGACGGTCACTTCGGGGGCGTGATGCTCACCGTGCCGAGGGCGGTGCCCACGAGCCGGCCCTCGTTCTCGCAGTCGACGGCGATCACGGCGGTCCGCTTCGACATCGACACGACCGTCGCCGTCGCCCGCAGCACGCCGACGCGGGCCGGCGCCAGGTAGTTCAACTTGAACTCGAGGGTCGCCGGCCACGTCCCACGCGGCAGGAGCGGGAACACGGCGGAGCCGAGCAGGTGGTCGACGAGGGCGGCCAGGGTGGCACCGTGCGCCGCGCCGAAGGGGTTGAGCAGGTCCGTCGGTGACGTCGAGCTCGGCCACCACCACGCCCGGCGTGATCGACGTGAACCGGATGCCCAGGTACTGCGGCACGCCGCCGCCCCCGGCGCCGTTCATCCCGCCGGCGAGCATCATGTCGGCGATGTCCTGGTCGAAGGTCTCGAAGACGGCATCGGGTCCTGCCCTTCAGTTGGACGCCGACATCAGAACAAGTAGGGGAACCCCGACCAGTCGGGCTGGCGCTTCTCGAGGAAGGCGTCGCGGCCCTCGGCGGCCTCGTCGGTCATGTACGCGAGCCGCGTCGCCTCGCCGGCGAACACCTGCTGGCCGACGAGCCCGTCGTCGATGAGGTTGAACGAGAACTTCAGCATCCGCTGGGCGGTGGGGCTCTTGGCGCAGACCTTGCGCCCCCACTCGAGCGCCGACCCGCTCGAGGTCGGCGTGGGGCGACGACGGCGTTGACCATGCCCATCCGGTGGGCGTCGTCGGCGGAGTACTCGTCGCCGAGGAAGAAGATCTCGCGGGCGAACTTCTGGCCGACCTGGCGGGCGAGGTAGGCCGAGCCGAAGCCGCCGTCGAAGCTGGCGACGTCGGCGTCGGTCTGCTTGAAGCGGGCGTGCTCGCGGCTGGCGAGGGTGAGGTCGCAGACGACGTGGAGGCTGTGGCCGCCACCGGCCGCCCAGCCGGGCACGACGCAGATCACGACCTTGGGCATGAAGCGGATGAGCCGCTGCACCTCGAGGATGTGGAGCCGGCCGGTCCGGGCCGGGTCGATGCGCCTCGGCGCGTCGTCCGGACTCGGCGTACTGGTAGCCGTCACGGCCCCGGATGCGCTGGTCGCCGCCGGAGCAGAACGCCCAGCCGCCGTCCTTCGGCGACGGGCCGTTGCCGGTGAGGAGCACGCAGCCGACGTCGGCCGCTCTGCCGGGCGTGGTCGAGCGCGCGGTACAGCTCGTCGACGGTCTGGCGGGCCGGAAGGCGTTGCGCACCTCCGGCCGGTCGAAGGCGATCCGCACCACGCCGGCGTCGACGGCGCGGTGGTAGGTGATGTCGGGCGAGGTCGTCGAACCCGGGCGACGGCCTGCCACGCCGTCGGGTCGAACAGCTCCGAGACCATCGAGTGCGCAGTTTGGTCAGGTGTCGCGTTCGGCGTCGAACTGGCGCAGCAGGCGCTTCGGTGCCTTGCGGCGCCACGCCTCGACGATCATCTCCTCGAGGACGTCGGGGTCGACGAGGTCGAGGTTCACGAGGATCGTCGGATACCCCTCGTAGTGGGGCGTCTGGTAGAAGGCGGGGTCCCCGGACTCGAGGAGCGCAGCCTTCTCGTCGTGGTCGCACATGAGGACGAGCCCGCCCTCCGCCTCCGACCGCAGGCGGGCGAAGCCCTTCCCCTTCACCTTGAGCGACGGCGTGTTGAACCAGGTCGACTCCTCGGTCTCCGGGAGGCTGGTCGCGAAGGCCACGACGTCCTTCCACGTCGGCATCCGCTCACTCCTCCTTGCGGGCCCGGCTCGGCGCGACCCGAGACGGCTCGTTCGGCATCTTCGGGTAGACGGGCGGCCACGGCGCGTCGAGCTCGCCGGCGGCCATGTCGCGCTCGTGCAGCTCGAGCAGGGGCTCGAGCGGTTGGGGATCGCCGTACATCTCGGCCCACGGGTCGCCGGCGGCGGCGAACCGGGCGGGGACGTTCGAGAGGGTGAACTGGTCGGGATGGATGGTCGCCAGCTCGTCCCAGCCGAAGGGGGTCGACACCTGGCCGCCGGCGCGGCGCCCGCACCGACCACGCCCCGAACACCGTCTTGTGCGGAGCGTTCTGGTTGAAGTCGATGAACACTCGCCGGCCCCGCTCCTCCTTCCACCACGCCGCCGTGAGGAGGTCGGGGCGGCGCCGCTCGAGCTCGCGGGCCACGGCCACCGCGCACGCCCGGACGTCGTAGGAGGACCACCGGGCGTCCTCGATCCGGACGTACACGTGGATCCCACGGTTGCCCGTCGTCTTCGGGAAGGCCCGGATGCCGAGATCGTCGAACAGCCGCTCGACCTCGAACGCCGCCTCCCGGACCATCTCGAAGTTCACGCCCGGGGTGGGGTCGAGGTCGATCCGCAACTCGTCGGCGAGTGGTCCCCGCTCCTGCTCCGGCAGCCCGTAGCCGACCGAGGGGGCACGGGGATCGGGCGCCTCCTCGCCGTCGGTCGCGCCCGGGTCGGCCAGACGTGGAAGCCGAGGCAGCCCATGTTCACGGCCCAGAGCACGTGGGCGACGTCGACGGCGACGAGGGCGCTCGACTCGGTGCCGTTGGGCGTGCTGACCGTCGCCGTCGTCACCCACGGCGCTCGCTTCGTCGGGCGCGACCCGCTTCTGGAAGAACGAGTTGCCGGTGGCGCCGTCGGGGAACCGCTGCAGCAGCACCGGCCGCCCGCCCATGGTCGCCAGCAGCGGCTCGGCGACGGCGAGGTAGTAGCGGGCCAGGTCGAGCTTGGTCTCCCCGTGCTCGGGGAAGAAGACCTTGTCGGGGTGGGAGATCGGCACCTCCCGTCCGGCCGCCTCGAGGAGCACCTCGTCGTCGCCGGCATCGAAGCGGACCGTAGTGGCAGGCCAGGGTTAGCGTGCGGAGGTGACCGACCCGTACGCGCTGGCCGACGAAGCCGCTGCCGCCATCGCCGAGCGCACCGGCGTCGAGCGGCACGACCTCGCCGTCGTGCTGGGCTCGGGCTGGCGGCCGGCGGCCGACCGCCTCGGCACCGTGACCGCCGAGATACCCCTGGCGGAGCTGCCCGGCTTCCCGAGCGGTGGCTCGACGGTGGCCGGACACGCCGCTGCGGTGCGCTCGATCGAGGGCGGCGGCCGGCGACTGCTCGTCTACCTCGGGCGCATCCACGCCTACGAGGGCCACGGCCCGGCCGAGGTCGCCCACCCGGTCCGCGCCGCGGTCCGCGCCGGGTGCCGCGTCGTCGTGCTGACCAACGCCGCCGGCGGGCTCCGCGAGGGCATGCGGGTCGGCGATGCCGGTGCTGCTCAGCGACCACGTGAACCTCACCGGCCGGTCGCCCCTCGCCGGGCCGGAGCCACCGGTCGACGCCGGATGGGGACCGCGGTTCTGCGATCTGACCGACGCCTACTCGCCCCGCCTCCGCGCCCTCGCCCGCCGGCACGACCCGTCGCTGACCGAGGGCGTCTACGCCGCCGTGCCCGGGCCGCACTACGAGACGCCGGCGGAGATCCGGGCCTACCGAAGCCTCGGGTGCGACCTCGTGGGGATGTCGACCGTCCACGAGACCATCGCGGCCCGCCAGGCCGGCGCCGAGGTCCTCGCCCTGTCGTTGGTCACCAACCTGGCGGCCGGCCTCGGCGACGAGCAGCTCGATCACGCCGACGTCCTCGCCGCGGGGCAGGCCGCCGCCGAACGGATGGCCGACCTGCTCGTCGCCATCGCGGCCGACCTGTGAACCCGGCGCTGGAGGCGGCGGCCCGCGCCTGGCGGGACGAGGACCCCGACCCCGAGACCCGCGCCGAGATCGACGCCCTGCTGGAGGCCGGCGACGAAGCCGGGCTGGCGGAGCGGTTCGGGGCCCGGCTCGAGTTCGGCACCGCCGGGCTCCGCGGGCCGATCGGTGCCGGGCCCAACCGGATGAACCGGGCGCTCGTCCGGCGGGCGACGGCGGGGCTCGGCCGGTGGTTGCTCGACGGTGGCGCGCCATCCGGTGCCGGCCCGGCGGTCGTCGGGCACGACGCCCGCCACGGTTCGGCCGCCTTCGCCGAGGACGCCGCCGCCGTGCTCGCCGGACTCGGCGTCGGTGCCCGCCGGTTCGGGTTCGTCGTCCCGACGCCAGTGCTCGCCTTCGCCGTGCGAGCAGCTCGACGCCGCCGCCGGCGTGATGGTGACGGCCAGCCACAACCCGCCGGCCGACAACGGGTACAAGGTGTACGCGGCCGACGGCGCCCAGATCGTGCCGCCGATGGACACCGAGATCTCCGCGCGCCATCGACGCCGTCGGCCCGCTGGCCTCGATCCCGCTCGACCCCGGGGCCGTGGAGGTCATCGGAGACGAGGTGGTGGCTGCCTACGTCGACGCCGTCGTCGGCTCACCCCTGGCGCCGAGGGGCACGACCGGCGTCCGGATCGCCTACACCCCGATGCACGGCGTGGGCGCCGGCGTGGCTCTCCGGGTCTTCGCCGCGGCCGGCTTCGCGCCGCCGTCGGTCGTCGCCGCCCAAGCCGAGCCCGACCCCGACTTCCCGACGGTCGCCTTCCCGAACCCGGAGGAGCCGGGGGCGATGGACCTGCTCCTCGACCTGGCCCGGCACGAGCGGCGCCGACGTCGCGATCGCCAACGACCCCGACGCCGATCGCCTGGCCGTGGCCGTCCCGAGCGCCGACGTGCCCGGCGGTTGGCGCGCCCTGACCGGCGACGAGATCGGGACGCTCCTCGGCGACTGGCTGCTCGAGCGGACCAGCGGGCCCGACCGGCTGGTGGCGACGACCATCGTGTCGTCGTCGCTGCTCGGCAAGCTGGCCGCCGAGCACGGCGCCGAGTACGTGGAGACGCTCACCGGCTTCAAGTGGCTGGCCCGGGCCGCCCTCGCCCGCCCCCACCTCCGCCCGATCTACGCCTACGAGGAGGCCCTGGGCTCCTGCGTCGGCGACGTCGTCCGCGACAAGGACGGCATCTCGGCGGCGCTGGCCTTCGCCGGCCTCGTCGCCGCCGAGCAGGCCCAGGGCCGGTCCGTGCTCGACCGCCTGGCCGACATCGCCCGGCGCCACGGCCATCACCTCACCCGGCAGGTGTCGATCCGCTACGACGGCCCCGGCGCCCTCGACCGGGCCCGGGCGGTGGTCGACCGGCTGGCGGCGGCCCCGCCGGAGGAGGTCGGCGGTGTGCCCGTCGTCGGTGTCGACGACCTCCGGCCCGGGGGCGTCGACGGGCTCCCGCCGTCGGATGTCGTGCGCCTCCACCTCGACGGCGCCCGGCTGATCGTCCGCCCGAGCGGCACCGAGCCGAAGCTGAAGGCCTACATCGAGGCCGTCGACCCCGACGACACCACCGCCCGAGCCCGCCTGGCCGCCGTCGAAGCCGCCCTCCCCGAGCTCCTTCTGGCGGCACCTGTCGATCCCTGAGGTACGCTGGCTGCCGCCAGAACGCCGGGTTGGCCGGGTTGCGCCGGGTCGGCCGGGTCGGTTCAGGCGGTGCCGAAGAGGCGGTCGCCGGCGTCGCCGAGGCCGGGGACGATGAAGGCCTTGTCGTTGAGGTGGTCGTCGATGGCGGCGGTGACGACGTCGATGTCGAGGCCCGACGCCTCGACGGCGGCGATGCCCTCGGGCGCGGCGAGCACCGAGACGGCCGTGATGGGCCCGGCCCCCCGATCGGTGAGGAGGCGGCAGGCGTGCAGCAGCGACCCGCCCGTCGCCAGCATCGGGTCGACCACCAGCACCGGCCGGCCGGCGAGCTGGGCCGGGCACCTTGAGCATGTACGGCTCGGGCTCGAAGGTGGTCTCGTCGCGGGCGACGCCGATGAAGGCGGTGTCGGTGTCGGGCAGCAGCTGGAGGACGGCGTTCATCATCCCGAGCCCGGCCCGGAGGATGGGCACCACGACCGGCCAGGCCGTCACCCGTCGAGCCGGGGCCGGACCCAGCGGCGTCCGCACCTCGGCGTCGGCCGTCGACAGGTTCCGGCACGCCTCGTAGACGAGCATCCCGGCCAGGCCGTCCATGGCCTGGCGGAACGCGGCCCGGTCGGTGGTCTCGTCGCGAAGGCGGGCGAGGAGCTCGGCGGCGAGCGGGTGGTCGACCACAGTCGTCTGCACGGCGGCATGATTGCAGGCGATGGACCGGGCCGACCTCGCCGCCATGATCGACCACACCCTCCTGCGGCCGGACGCCACCGCCGCCGACGTCGCCGCCCTGTGCGCGGAGGCCAACGACCTCGGCGTGGCCGCGGTGTGCGTCTCGCCGTCGCGCCTGCCACTGCCCGACGGCGCCGTGGCCCCGGGCATCGCCGTCGCCGCCGTGTGCGGCTTCCCGTCCGGCGCGCACCGGCCGGCGCTCAAGGCGGCCGAGGCGGCCGCCGCCGTCGATGCCGGCGCGACCGAGATCGACGTCGTCATCGACCTCGGGCTCGCCGCGGCCGGCGACTGGGCCGGCATCGAGGCCGAGCTGGCCTTGGTCCGCGGGGCCGTGCCGTCGCCGGTCGTCCTGAAGGTGATCATCGAGTCGGCGCTGCTGGACACGCTCGACCCGGCCGCGATCGAGGCCGCGTGCCGGGCGGCCGAGGCCGCACGGCGCCGACTTCGTGAAGACCTCGACCGGCTACCACCCGGCCGGCGGCGCCACCACCGACGCCGTCGCCCGGATGGCGGCCGCCGTCGGACGGACGCCTCGGCGTCAAGGCCTCCGGCGGGATCCGCACCGCCGCCGACGCCGTCGCCATGGTCGACGCCGGCGCCACCCGCCTCGGGTGCTCGGCCACCCGGGCCATCCTCGACGGTCTGTCGGTACCCTGAGCCGGGACATGGACGAGCGACCCACCCTCGACCAGATCCGCCGAGCGCCCAAGGTGCTCCTCCACGACCACCTCGACGGCGGCGTCCGACCGGCGACGGTCGTCGAGCTGGCGGCGGAGACGGGCTACACCGGGCTCCCCACCACGGACCCCGACGAGCTGGCCAGCTGGTTCACCGCCGGCGCCAACCGCGGCGACCTGGTGCTCTACCTCGACGGCTTCGCCCACACCGTCGGCGTCATGCAGACCGCGCGACGTCGTTGGAGCGCGTCGCCGCCGAGTGCGCCACCGACCTGGCCGACGACGGCGTCGTCTACGCCGAGGTTCGGTTCGCCCCGGAGCTGCACCTCGAGGGCGGCCTGACCCTCGACGAGGTCGTCCAAGCCGTGCTGGCCGGGTTCGCGGCGGGCTCGTCGGGACGGCCGATCACCATCGGGGTGATCCTCTCGGCCATGCGGACGGCGGCGAACTCCACCGAGATCGCCGATCTCGTCCTGCGCCACCGCGACGCGGGCGTGGTCGGGTTCGACATCGCCGGCAGCGAGGAGGGGTTCCCCCCGACCCGGCACCTCGACGCCTTCCGCCGCATCGCCGAGGCGAACCACCACATCACGATCCACGCCGGCGAGGCCTTCGGCCTGCCGTCGATCTGGGAGGCGCTGCAGCTGTGCGGCGCCGAGCGGCTCGGCCACGGCGTCCGCATCGTCGACGACATCGAGATCGGTCCCGACGGCAAGGTCGTGCTCGGCCGGCTGGCTTCGTTCGTCCGCGACCGGCGCACGCCGTTGGAGATGTGCCCCTCGTCGAACGTCCACACCGGCGCGGCGCCGTCGCTCGCCGAGCACCCCATCGGTCTCCTCAAGCGGCTGCGGTTCCGGGTGACGGTGAACACCGACAACCGGACGATGTCGGGCGTGACGCTGTCGTCGGAGATGCTCGCCCTGAGCCAGGTCTTCGGCTGGGACTGGGACGACGTGGAGTGGCTCACGACGAACGCCATGAAGTCGGCGTTCTGGCCCTTCGACGGCCGCCTCCGGATCATCAACGAGCAGATCAAGCCCGGCTTCGCGGCCCTCAAGGCCGCCGCCCTCGGCACGAGCATCTCCACGGTCCCGCCCAACCTCCGCAGCTGACGAGACGTCCTCGCGAGACCGGCTAGCCGATGCGGGCGAGGATCAGGCGGCGGGGTTCGGGTTCTTCGTCGCCGACCGCCCACGCGCCCTCGAGGGCGGCCTCGGCGGCGGCGAAGCGCGCCGCGTCGTCGGCGCGGAGCTCGAGCACGGGCTCGCCCTCCTCGACCCGCTCGCCGTGGGTCCGCAGGCACACGATCCCCGCGCCCATCGACACGGTGTCCTCCTTGCGGGCCCGGCCGGCGCCGAGGCGCCAGGCGGCGACGCCCACGGCGCGGGCGTCGAGCCTCGTCACGAACCCGGCGCGGGGCGCGACGACGACCTTCCGCTCCTGCGCCTCCTCGAGCGGGACCGACAGGTCGCCGCCCTGCGCCGAGACCATCGCCTCCCACGTCGCCATGGCGTCGCCGGCGGCCAGCACCCCGGCGGGATCGGCGTCGTCCAGGCCGGCGAGCCCGAGCATCGCCTCGGCCAGGGCGACGGTCACCGCCACCACGTCGGGCGGGCCGCCGCCGCGAAGCACCTCGATCGACTCCTCGACCTCGAGGGCGTTGCCGACGGCGCGGCCGAGCGGCACCGACATGTCGGTGAGCAGCGCGACCGTGCGCACGCCGCTCGCCTCGCCGAGCCCGACCATCACCTCGGCCAGCTCACGCGCCCGCGCCACCTCCGGCAGGAACGCGCCCGAGCCCACCTTCACGTCGAGCACCAGCGCGCCGGTGCCCTCGGCGATCTTCTTCGACATGATCGAGCTGGCGATGAGCGGGATCGCCTCGACCGTCGCCGTGACGTCGCGCAGGGCGTAGAGCTTCCGATCGGCCGGCACCAGGCCCGGACCGGCGCCGGAGATCATCGCCCCGACGGTGCGCAGCTGCTCGACGGCCTCGTCGGCCGAGAGGGCCGACCGCCAGCCGGCGATGGCCTCCATCTTGTCCAGCGTCCCGCCGGTGTGGCCGAGGCCGCGCCCGCCGACCTGCGGCACGGCCGCGCCGCAGGCGGCGACGAGCGGCACGAGCGGCAGCGAGACCTTGTCGCCGACGCCACCGGTCGAGTGCTTGTCGACGGTCGGGCGTCCGACGGCCGAGAGGTCGAGCCGCTCGCCCGTGTCGATCATCGCCCGGGTCCACTCGGCCAGCTCGGCCGGTTCCATGCCCTGGAACAGGATCGCCATGCACAGCGCCGCCGCCTGCTCGTCGGCGATCGTGCCGGCGGTGTAGCCGTCGATGAAGAACCGGATCTGCTCGGTCGACAGGCGACCGCCGTCGCGCTTCGTGCGCAGCACGTCGAGGATGTCGGTGGCCACGGCCCGTCCCTAGTCCAGCTCGCCGGCGTCCCACGCGTCCGGCAGCCAGTCGCGCATCGGACGTTCGTTGACGAGCAGGTCGGGGCCGCCCTGCTCCCAGAGGAGCTGCCGGCACCGACCGCAGGGCGCCAGGTCCCGACCGTCGGGCCCGCACACCGCCACCGCCGACCAGGCGGCCGCCGCCGGTCGCGTGCAGCGCCGACACCAGCCCGCACTCTGCGCAGAGGGTCAGGCCGTACGACGCGTTCTCCACGTTGCACCCGACGATCGTCCGGCCGTCGTCGACGAGCGCCGCGGCGCCGACGCGGTAGCCGGAGTACGGCGCGTAGGCCGTGGCCGCCGCGCCCACGGCGCGCCGGCGCAGGCTCGTCCAGTCGGGCGTCGCCGGCTCGTCGGTCATCGCGTGAAGGGCTTGCCGTCGGCGGCGGGCGCTCTCGCCTTGCCGACGAGCCCGGCGACGACGATGAGGGTCACGACGTACGGGGCCATGAGGAGGAACTCCGACGGGATCGGCGATCCGAGGGCGGCCAGGCGGCCCTGGAACTCCTCGGCGAAGCCGAACACGAGGGCGGCGCCGAGGGCGCCGACGGGGTGCCAGCGCCCGAAGATCACCGCGGCCAGGGCGATGAAGCCACGCCCGGCGGTCATCTCCTGCTCGAACCGGCCGGCGGAGTCCAGGCTGAAGAACGTCCCGCCGAAGCCGGCGACGGCGCCGCCCAGCATCACCGCCACGTACCGGGTGCGGCGCACGTCGATGCCCGACGGTGTCGGCCGCCGACGGGTGCTCACCGACCGAGCGCACCCGCAGCCCCCATCGCGTGCGGAACAGGGCGACGGTGACGACGGCGACGAGCACGAGCGTCAGGTACACGTGCCAGCGTGTTGTCGAACAGCACGGGACCGACCACCGGTATGTCCTGCGAGCAGGGGGATGCCGACTGGGTCGGAACGTCGGGGGGCTGTTGAGGTCGGGGTAGCGCGTCAGGACCGCGGCCGCGAGGTAGCTCGTCATGCCGAGGGCGAAGATGTTGATGACGGTGCCGCCGACGACCTGGTCGACGGTGTAGCGGATCGACAGGACGCCGAGCACCAGCCCGAGGAGGGCGCCGATGGCGATCCCGCCGAGCACGCCGGCCCACTTGTTGTCGGAGGCGCTGGCGACGATCGACCCGGCGAAGGCGCCGAACAGGAGCATGCCCTCGATGGCGATGTTGATGACTCCGGCGCGCTCGCACAGGACCCCGGCCAGGGCGCCGAGCGCCAGCGGGGAGGCCCGCCGCAGCGTGCCGGCGAGCAGCCCGACGAGCGTCGTGGAACCGCCGGCCGTCGCCCACACGAGCATGGCGAGCACGAACAGGACCATGCCGATGGCGAGCACGACCGGTGCCCGCCGAGGCGGGAAGCGGGTGGCGGCCAGGATGCCGAGGACGATGGCGATGAGCCCGAGCACGATCGCCGTCGGCCCGGCCGGGACGACGAGGTCGGGGAGCGAGTCCTCGCCCCGCCGGTTCAGGACGAACGTGGCGTCGCCGACGGCCCGCCCGAACAGCACGCAGGCGGCGACGCCGAGGCCGACGGTGATGCCACCGAGGACGCGGGCCTTGTGGTGCGCAGCCCGGTCGAGGTGGACGATCGTCTCCTCGGACAGGACCTCGGCTGTGGACGGCGACGGTCGGTCACGATCCCCACCCCGTCGTGAACCGCTGCGACTCGACGGCGCGCCGGCCGCGGATCGCGCCAGATGGCCTGGACGATGGTCGGCGCCGCCACGAACACGATGATGAGCGCCTGGATGACCACGATGATGTCGACCGGGATGTCGGTCGCCGCCTGCATGCCCGTGCGAGCCGGCCTGAAGGGCACCGAAGAGCAACGCGGCCCCCACGACCCCGACGGGGCTGGCCCGCCCGACGAGGGCGAGGGCGATGGCGTCGAACCCGATCTGCTGGTAGTAGCCGGCCGACAGGGAGAAGCTGGGCCGGCCCAGGAGGTTCACGGTGCCCGCCATGCCGGCGAGGCCACCGGCGAGCGCCATGGCGAGGATGTAGGTGGCGCCGACCGACATGCCGGCGGCCGTCGCCGCGTCGGGGTTCGTCCCGACCGCCCGCATGCGGAAGCCGATCGTCGACCGGTTCAGCAACCACCACACGCCCCAGGCCGCCAGCAGCGCGAGCACGAGCCCGTAGTGCACCGAGAACGGTCCGGGCAGGTCGGGCAGGCGGGCCGACTCGTGCACCGGCGGCGAGATCGGGTCGTTGCGTCCGGCGCGCTGGAACGATTCGAGCGACAGCAACCAGTCGATGAGGCGCAGCGCGATGTAGTTGAGCATGATCGTCGAGATCACCTCGTGGGCCCCGGTTCGCGCCTTGAGGAAGCCGGCGAACCCGCCCCACACCATGCCGCCGAGGATCCCGGCGAGGATGGCCAGCGGGAGGTGCACGACGGCGGGGAGCGAGAAGTGGAAGCCGACCCATGCGGCGCAGGTGGCGCCGATCATCAGCTGGCCGGCGGCGCCGATGTTGAAGAGGCCGGCCCGGAAGGCGAGGGCGACCGAGAGGCCGGCGAAGATGAGCGGCGTCGCCTCGACGAGCGTCCGGCTGATGGCATCGACGCTGCCGAGCGACGACTCGAAGAGCGCCTGGTACGCGTCGGAGACGAGGTTCCACGACGCCGAGAGGGCGCCGAGCGGGTCGCTGAAGAACTCGCTCCACTGGTTGAGCGTGTCGGGATCGGTGAAGACGATCACGATGGCGCCGGCGATCAGGGCGGTGAAGATGGCGAGCAGCGTGAACGCGACCGTCTGCAACGCGCTGCGGATCCGCTCGGCCCGGGAGTCCGCCAGGACGGGCGCCTCGGGACCGGCGGGTTCCAGCTCGGGGAGCTCCGCGCCGTCCTCGATCAGCGTCATCAGGCCGCCACCTCGGGGAGCTCGCCGCCGGCCATCAGGATGCCGACGTTGTCGCGGGTGAGGCGCTCGCCGCTCAGCTCGCCGGCGATGCGACCCCGGTACATGACGACGACCCGGTCGGCGAGCGCCATCACCTCGTCGAGCTCGGACGACACGAGCAGCACCGCGGCGCCGGCGTCGCGCTGCTCGACGATGCGACCGTGGATGTACTGGATCGACCCGACGTCGAGGCCCCGCGTGGGTTGGGACAGCACGAGCACCGAGGCGTCGTGGGCGAACTCCCGGGCGACGATCACCTTCTGCTGGTTGCCGCCCGAGAGGGTCTGGACGGCGACCCGTGGCGACGGTGTCCGGATGTCGAAGCTGTCGATCAGCTCGTCGGCGTGCGCCGCCACAGCGTCGCGGTCGATGCGGACGCCCTTCGCGAAGGGCCGGGAGCGCCATCGATTCAGCACCAGGTTGTCGGCGATCGAGAACGCGCCGACGAGCCCGGTTCGCTGCCGGTCCTCGGGGATGTGGGCCAGACCCTGGTCGATCCGCTCGCCCGGCCCGGCGTCGGTCACGTCGCGGCCGTCGATCCAGATCGATCCGGCCGCCGGCTCCCTGAGCCCGGTCATGGCCTGGACGAGCTCGGACTGCCCGTTGCCGTCGACGCCGGCCACGGCGAGGATCTCGCCGGCGCGGACCTCGAGGGTGATGTCGTCGACCACGGCGTGCTCCTGCTCGTCGAGGATCGTCAGGCCGCGTGCCTCGAGCTTCGTCGCCGTGGGCGAAGCCGGGCCCCGATCGACGACGAGCTTCACGTCGCGCCCGACCATCATCGTGGCCAGCTTGTTGGCGTCGGTCTCGTCCGGCGCCGTCGACCCGACCACGCGCGCCCCGGCGGAGGACGCTGATGCGGTCGGCGACGGCGAGCACCTCGCGCAGCTTGTGGGTGATGAACACGATCGCCCGGCCGTCGGCCTTCAGCTCCCGGACGATGTTCAGCAGCTCCTCGATCTCCGCCGGCGTGAGCACCGCGGTCGGCTCGTCGAGGATCAGGCACTTCGCGTCGCGGTAGAGCGCCTTCACGATCTCGACGCGCTGCTGGATGCCCACCGGGAGGTCCTCGATGATGGCGTCGGGCGGCACCTCGAGGCCGTAGCGGGCGGAGAGCTCCTCGACCTGGCGGCGAGCGGCGCGGCGGTCGAGGAAGCCGAAGCGCTGCGTCTGCTCCGTCCCGAGCATCACGTTCTCGGCGACGGTGAACACGGGGACGAGCTTGAAGTGCTGGTGCACCATGCCGATGCCGGCGGCGATGGCGTCGGCGGGACCGCGGAAGGTCACGGGCTCACCGTCGATCAGGACCTCGCCCTCGTCGGGTTGGTACAGCCCGAAGAGGACGTTCATGAGCGTCGACTTCCCGGCTCCGTTCTCGCCCGAGGAGGGCGTGCACCTGACCCGGCTCGAAGGTCAGCGACACGTCCTCGTTGGCGAGGACGCCCGGGAAGCGCTTCGTGATGCCGCGCAGCTCGACCCGCATGGTGGGTGCGATCCTCGCACGCGAGGAGGGGCCGTGCGCGGCACGACCCCTCCTCGACGTGCGACGGCTCGATCAGCCTCCGGGGCTGACCTCGATCTCGCCGGAGATGATCTGCTCGGTGCAGCGCCGCGATGCTGGTCCTGGACCTCCGCCGGAACGGAGTCCTCGAAGTCGTGGAACGGGGCGAGGCCGACGCCGTCGTTCTCGAGGGTGCCGACGTAGAGGCCACCCTCGAAGTCACCGGCGGCGGCGGCGACGACGGTGTCGTGCACGGCGTTGTCCATCTTCTTCTGCACGGACGTGAGGAACAGGTCGCAGTCATCCGGCAGCGACACGCAGCCGTCGGTGTCGACCCAGATCAGCCGCTCGGTGCCGCCGCCGGCGCGGATGGCCTCGATCGACCCGAGTCCGACGGGGCCGGCCACCGGCATGATGATGTCGGCGCCCTGGTCGAGCAGCTGCTCGGTCGTCTGGCGGCCCTTGGTCTGGTCGGTGAAGTCCCCGGTGAAGAGGCCCTCCTGGGCGGCCGCGTCCCACCCGACGAGCTGGACGTCGGTCCCGTTCTCCTGGTTGTAGTAGTCGATCCCGGCGGCCATGCCGTTCATGAAGATCGTCACCGTCGGGATGTTGAGGCCGCCGTAGGTGCCGATGACGCCGCTCTCCGACGTCGCCGCGGCGACGTAGCCGGCGAGGAACGCCGCCTGGTCGGTCTGGAAGGTCAGCTCCCGCACGTTGTCGAAGGTGATGTCCTCGAAGGTGTCGGGGTCGGCGAAGTCGAAGTCGACGATGGCGAATTGCTGGTCGGGGTTCTCCTCGGCCGCCGCCGCCGTCGCGTCGCCGAGCAAGAAGCCGACGGTGACGACGAGGCTGCACCCGCTGTCGATGCTGGCCTGGATGTTGGGCGCGTAAGTCGGCCTCCGAGGTCGACTCCAACACACTCGGCTCGAACCCGATCTCCTCGGCTGCCGCCTGCAGGCCCTCGTACGCGGTCTGGTTGAACGACCGATCGTCGACGCCGCCGGTGTCGGTCACCTGGCACGCGGTGAAGTCTCCTGCGGCCGTCCCGCCACCGTCCGTGGTGTCGGTCTCCTCGGTCGTTCGGTCGTATCTGGTGTCCTCGTCGTCGTCGTCGCCACACGCGGCCGCCACGAGGGACAACCCGACGGCGAACGCGAGCGGCTTCGACCAGCGGGATCGACGCATGCAGTTCTCCTGGTTCATTGGGTCGGCACCATGCCGCCCGGCGGGCGTCAACCTAGTGGAGTGATGCCGTTCGGGTGAGCCGTTCGCGCTCACGAGCCGGGCGAGCTCCTTCTGGAGCGGCGTCGGGAACCGCGGGGTCACGCGTGCGGGACCGAGCCACGCGGTGAGGCGCGCCGCGGCTGCGTCGACCGCGTCCGTCGGCCTCGCGCCCGATGTCCTCGAGGAGACGGTGCGCGACCGTGCCGTCCTTGCGCTGCGCCCACCCGCCGACGATCCGCCCGTCGCACCAGATCGTGGGACCGATGTTCCCGCTGCGATCGAACGACGCAGCCGTGTGGTCCCCGACGTACCAGGCGCGCTCCTTCCATCCCATGGCCGTGGGGTCGAGCGCCGGAAGCAGCGCCACCCAGGGCCCGGCGGGCGGTTCGGACTCGATGTCGTCGCCGAGCACCAGGCCGGTCGCGCCGCCGTCGAGGCCGACCTCGATCGGTGTCCACCGCGGCGACCGCCTGCCGCGTCGCGCCCAGGGTCCAGCCCGTCCACCAGCGCAGGTCCTCGAGCGTGGCCGGACCGAAGGCCGCCAGCCACCGCCGGACGAGCTCGGCGCGTGCGTCGGCGGCGCCCGGCAGCTCGGGCTGGTCCGGCCCGAACCACACGTCGGCCGGCATCCACCGGTACCGGCTCCCGGTCCACGACCCGCCGGCCGTCCCCGCACGATGGCGCCCGACGCCCCGAGGAGCAGCAGGACCCTCGTGGTGAGGTTCTGGGCGACGGCCCACTTGCTGTCACCCCCGATGACGACCTTCTCGCGGAGGACGGGGACCGCCGCCCCGATCTCGGCGGCCTGGCCCCCACCGCGGGCCCGGAGCGCGGCGAGCGTGGCTGCCTCGACGTCGGCCAACCACTCGGCGCCCGTCTGCCGCCAGGCCGGCCTGCTCGATCACCTGGATCAGCCGCTTGCGCTCCTTCGCCGCGACCTCGGCCGTCGACGACGCCTGCACGACCGGCACCAGCGCCGCCGGCACGACCCACATCGTGCGACGCATGCCGAGGAGCCGGACGAGCGTGCGGTCGTCGTAGAGCGCCGCCTCGGCCGGCGCGACGTCGGCGGCGCCGGTCCGCGCCGCGATCGAGAGGTGCACGGTCGCCGGGTCGGTGGCGTGCAGGGCGACGAGCGAGGTGGCCACCTCGAGCGGATCGCCCGCCGCCGACCCGGGCGCGAGCCGGTGCCGCCGCGCCAGCCGGTCGCGTCGCTCCTCGACCCCGATCGTCCGCACCCGCCCGTCCTACCCGAATCGGCGGCCGCCGATCGATCTATCGCGACCTTCGGTCGCCAGCACGGAGTCGAGCAGCCAGTCCAGGACGGCGGGGGCGTCTTCGGGGTCGACGTGCATGCCGTCGCGCTCGCGGAGCGGCGGGCACTCGCCTGCGAGGCCCGGCGGGACAGAGCATCTCGGCGAGGTCCACGGTCGGGACACCGACGGCTGCCGCGGTCGCCGCCAGCTGTTCGCGCGCGCACGCCTCGCGCCCGAAGTGGTCGTCGGGGACGAACCAGGTCACGAGGCGCCCACCCCACGACGGGAGGGCGAGCACGACCCGGTCGACGTGGGCGTCGAGGAACCGGATCCGCTTCGAGATGTCGTCGCGGTACCACGCCATGTCGTCGCACGGCCCGACCCACTGGTCGCCGATCAGTCGATCGATGATCACGGCCGGACCGAGTACGAGCACCGCGATGTCGACGGGCTGCTGGATGCTGGCCACGACCGGGCCGTACGAGACCGGCCAGGCCTGACAGAAGTCGGGGATCTCCTGCGGGTTCCCGTCACGGTCGCGCCAGGGGGGCCGGGCGACCGACACGTCGCAGCCTTCGTGGGCCGCGTCGATGAGCACGACGTCGGTGCGCGAGAAGCCGACCGACCCGTCGCGCATGAGCCAGTCGGGTACCGAGTCGCCGAAGACGGCGATCGTGGTCGGCTCACGGGAGCCGGTTGCGCCAGCGCGGCGACCGGCGGCGCGCCGGACGACGCGGTCGACGCGCGCCGGGGCGGAGAGCGGCACCTGCCGAGCGACGATCGTCACCGCCTCGGTGCTGTCGGAAGCCGCGTCGCGGCACCGGGAACGGCGACGACGACGGCGACGAGGACGGCGACGAACGCCGCCGCCGCGCTGCGAACGTACGCCGGCGGTCGGGCGAGGACGTGTCCGGTCCGGATCGGGCGCTCGAACCAGCGGTACGACGCCGCCGCCACCGCGAGGGTCGCACCGACGCGGACCGCGGCCAGGGGCCAGCCGGCCAGCCCGGTGCGTTCGGTGTCGAGCACCGCGAACAGCGGCCAGTGGAAGAGGTAGACGCCGAAGCTGACGCGGCCCAGACCACACGAGGGGCGCCCAGGACAGCGCCCGAGTCACGGCGCCGCCGTGCTGCAGTCCGGCGATCAGCCCCACCGAGAGGAGCGCGAACAGGGGCAGCCCGCCGGCGTAGGCCCACCCGTGGCCGGCCGGGGTCAAGGCGCAGGCGGCCAGGACGGCGAGCAGGCACGGACCGGCGAGGCGCAGGCACGCGTGTCGGCGCCGGTCGTTCGAACCGCACGGCGGCCAACGCCGCGCCGGCGAGGATCTCGGCGAAGCGGGGCCACGAGGCCAGGTAGGCCGCGTCGGTGCTCCAGAGCAGCGCCGTCGCGGGCGCGCTCGAGCGCGAGCACCGCGAAGGCACCGGTGAGCACGCGGCCGACCGACGCGCCGCGCCGCGCCGCCAGCCGCGCAGACGCACGCGAGTGCGATCGGCCAGAGCAGGTAGAACTGCTCCTCGATGGCGAGCGACCAGAAGTGCTCGACCGGCGACGGGGCCGCGAAGAGGTCGGCGTAGGACTCGCCGCCGAGCAGCGCCCGCCAGTTGGCCACGTTGAGGACGGCGCCGAGCACCTCGGCTCGGAGCTGCGCGCGGGCGCCGAAGAGCCCGCTGTTGGCGAGCACGGCGATGGCCGCGAGGCAGAACAGCGACGCCGGCAGGAGCCGACGCAGCCGCCGGACGTAGAACTGCGCCGATGGCGATGCGGCCGGTCCGGGCATGTTCGTGGAGCAGCAGCGAGGTGATCAGGAACCCCGACAGCGTGAAGAACACCGACACCCCGAGGTACCCGCCTCGCATCCACGGCACGTCGAGGTGGAAGGCCAGGACGGCGGCGACCGCGACCGCCCGCACGCCGTCGAGCGCAGGCTGGTAGCCGAAGCCCGCGTCGCGCCCTCGCCCCTGCTCCCCCATCGCGCGCCGGATGTTACGAGGGCTCGACGGTTCGGTGAACTGCGCTTGCCGCAGGACCGGGCAGACACCGCGAGCTACTCGAACCGGGAGCCGAGCGTCCCGAAGCCTGTCGATCAGGACATACGGCGAGTCCGGCGCCGGCGGCCCCGGCTCGTAGGTCACCGACCGCAGGTGGCCGGTGTACGGGAACGGTCCGTGCCGCTCGAACACGTCCCACGAGACCGGCGAGCGGCGGTCGATGCCGACGTCGATGCCCTCGAACGGCGCCATCGGGAACAGCAGGGCGAAGCCGTCGCGGCGCGATCGCTCCTCGCCGTCGACCCGCAGGACGACGTCCCAGATGCCCTTGCCGGGCGCGTCGACATCGGCCACGACCTCGATCTCGCCGTCGGGGAGCGGGCCGCCGTCGAGCGTGCGGGTGGAGCCGCGGCCGTCGTTGAGCACCCAGTGCAGCTGCCCACCTTCGACGTAGAGCGCGTACCCGCCGCCCTGGTCGCCGTGGGCGACGAGGACGCCCTGGTCGCCGGCGCCGGTGCGCCGCGCGCACGTCACGCGGAAGGACCGGACGGCGACGAGCTGCTGGGAGCGCCATCGCTCGAGCGTCGGTGTGCCGGGCCAGAGGGTGATCGGCTGCGGCGAAGCGCTCGGTGCCCGGCGGTCGGATGAGGTGCTTGATGAAGGTGCCCTCGTCGAGCGGGAAGACCTGGTTCGCCCATGCCGCCTGCTCCCACGCCTCGACGAGCTCGGCGACGGCGTCGGGGTGCGCCTCGCTCGAGGTCGCGCAGCTCGGTCGGGTCGGCGGCCAGGTCGTAGAGCTCCCATCGGTCCTCGGCGAAGGAGGTCATCGGGCGGTGGAGGGTGACGACCTCCCAGCCGTCGCGGTAGTAGCCGCGGTGGCCCTGCATCTCGTAGTGCTGCTCCCTGTGCTGCGACGGAGCGTCGGGGTCGTCGATGGTCGGCGGCGAACGAGCATCCCGCCATCGGCTTGAACGCCGTCCCCGGCCCGAACCGCCGGCGCTTCGAGTCCGAGGAGGTCGAGCAGGGTCGGCAGGACGTCGGTGACGTGGACGTACTGGCGGCGGATCCCTCCGGCAGCGGCCGACGCGTCGCCAGCCGCCGCGGCCAGCCGAGGATCGTGCTCGACCTGGTGACCGCCGGCATGGGTGTTGATCTTGTAGAGCCGGAACGGCGTGTTCGACGCCATCGCCCATCCCCGGGGGTAGTGCGGGGTGGTCCGGGGCCCGCCGATCTCGTCGAGGCGGGCGTGGTCGGCCTCGACGTCGGAGTGGCTGATGAGGTGGACGAAGTACGACGTCGTGCCCGTCGCCTCGCCCTCGCGTGACGCGCCGTTGTCGGAGGTGAAGAGGACGATCGTGTCGTCCCAGGCGTCGAGCTCCTCGAGGGCGCACGCGCAGCCGCCCGAAGTTGGCGTCGACGTTGTCGACCATCGCGGCGTAGACCTCCATGTGCCGCGCGAAGAGCTCCTGCTCTGTCAGCCGTCAGCTCGTCCCAGGCCGGGACGTCGTTGTCGGGCTCGGTGTTGCGGGGCGCCAGCTCGGTGCCCTCGGCGACGACGCCCAGCTCGAGCTGGCGACGGTGGCGCGCCTCCCGCAGCCGGTCCCAGCCGTCGCGGTAGCGGTCCGCGGTACCGCGCGATGTCGGCCGCCTTGGCGTGCAGCGGCGCGTGCACCGCCCCGTGGGCGAAGTAGAGGAAGAACGGCTGCGGCGGGGTCGGACGCCTTGACCGACCGGACCATGGCGATCGCCCGGTCGGTCAGGTCGTCGGTGAGGTAGTAGCCGTCGGGATAGGCGTCGACCTCGACCGCGTGGTTGTCCTCGATGAGCCGGTGCGGGTGGTGGAGGTTCGTGAAGCCGTCGAGGAACCCGTAGAACCGGTCGAAGCCGCGCTGGCACGGCCACGAGTGGCGCGGTCCGGCGTCGGAGATGTCGGAGTCCTTGGCCAGGTGCCACTTGCCGACCATGAGGGTCGCGTAACCGTGGTCGCGCAGGATCTCGGCCATCGTCGCCACGTTCGGCGAGAGCTCCATCGCGTAGCCCGGGAACCCGCTGTCGGAGTGGGCGACGTGGCCGACGCCGGCGGCGTGCGGGTTGCACGCCCGTGAGCAGCGCCGCCCGCGTCGGCGAGCACATCGGCGTCGAGTGGAAGTTGACGTAGCGGAGGCCCTCGGCGGCGAGGCGATCGAGGTTGCGGAGTCGCGATCTCCGACCCGAAGCACCCGAGGTCGGAGAAGCCGAGGTCGTCGACGAGCACGACCACGACGTTGGGCGCGCCCTCCGGCGGGCGCGGCCGTCGGCGGCCACCACGACTCGGAACGGGCGAAGGTGCGGTCGACGCGACCACCGAACCCGGCGTACGGATCGGTCGGATCGTCAGGCGGGCTGCTGGCCGCCGAGGGGCCGGCAGCCTCGGGCGACCCACCGATCACGACGGCTGAGCGCGACCAGTTCGGACGCCGTCGGCGATGTACCGGCGGGGGTGCCGGCCGTCGACGTAGCCGACGAACGGCGGGTAGATGTTGTACCCGAGCAGCTCCTGCAGGCGCTCGGGCAGCCCGGCCACGACGTCGCGGGGCACGGCCAGGAGATGCGTCTCCTGGGCCCGCAGCCAGGCGGCCACGTATTCGAGGATCACGCCGAGCCGGGGGCGGTCGGTGGTGTTGGCGCCGCCGCCGTGCCAGATGCTGCCCGACGTAGAACGCGACCGACCCTGCCGGCATCTCGGCGTAGGCGATCTCGTCGCTCCCGGACGGTCGCCGCCCGACCCAGCGGTGGCTCCCGGGGATGAGCCGGGTGGCGCCGTTGGCTTCGGTGAAGTCGTCCAGCGCCCACATCGTGTTGAGCACGACGTCGGGGTAGTCCGGCGGGAGGGGGTAGATGCTCTGGTCCTGGTGGAGCACCTGCGCCCGCTCGCCGGCGCCGATCTGGATGCCGGTCGGCGCCGAGAGCTGGTAGTGCCCGAGCAACCCGTCGAGCACGCCGAGCAGCAGCGGATGCAGCGCCGGGGCGTCGAAGGCCCTCGTCTTGGCGAACAGCGCGTAGATCCGCTGGGTGCCGTACCCCTCGAACTCGTTGCGGCCCACGCGGCGTCGACTCGAGCACGTCGAGCAGCGAGGTGCGAGCCTGGGCGACCGCTTCCGCCGGCAGGAGCCCTTCGACGATGCAGTACCCGTCGGTGGCGAGGGCGTCGAGGACGAGCTCGGCGGTCGCTCCTGCGGCATCCACGCGCACCATGGCGGACCGCGACTCTAGGCTCGCCGCGGCCCGAGCCCGGTGTCCCCGGACACAGGAAGGATGTCGACGTGAAGGACCTCGTCTACCACCGGATGCTCCTGCCCGCCGCCGAGCGCTACGCCGACAAGCCCGCCACCCTCGACGGCGACGTTCACCGCTCACCTTCGCCGAGCACGTCGAGCGGACGCTCCGCCTCGCCGACGGCCTCGGCAAGGAGCTCGGCGTGGCGCCGACCGATCGCTTCGCGGTGATGGCGCTCAACAGCCACCAGTACCTCGAGCTGTACCACGCCGCGTTCCTCGGCGCCGGGGTCGTCAACCCGCTGAACCTGCGCCTCGCGCCCAAGGAGCTCGAGTTCATCCTCCAGGACTCCGGCACGACGGTCTGCTTCGTCGACCAGTTCTTCGCCCCGCTCATCGAGCGGGTGCGGGGCGAGACGGCGATCGAGAAGGTCGTGCTGATCGGCGGGGGCGACGTCGCCCACGACATCGGCTACGACGACGTCCTCGCCGCCGGCGACGCCGTGGTGCCCGAGGAGCCCGAGGAGGACGACGTCGCCATCCTCATGTACACGGGCGGTACCACCGGCCTGCCCAAGGGCGTCGTGCTCGACCACCGGGCGGCGATGCTCGACCTCTACAAGATCGCCGCCATCTACCCGTTCGACGACAACTACGTGTACCTGCACCAGACGCCGATGTTCCACGCCGCGTCGTTCGGCGGCGTCCTCACGATCCCTGCGGTCGGCGGCACGCACGACGTTCGTCCCGATGTTCGACCCCGGTCGTGTGCTCGACGTGATCGAGCGCAACACGGTGACGACGACGGTGATGGTGCCGACGATGATCCAGATGCTGCTCGACCACCCGGACTTCAAGCCCGAGCGCTGCGCGTCGATGTCAGGCGCTGACCTACGGCGCGTCGCCGATGCCCACGGCGCTGCTCGAGCGGCTGCTCGGGCTCTTCCCCGACCTCGACATCTACCAGGGCTACGGGATGACGGAGAACTGCGGCCTGCTCACCTGCCTCGGCCCGGACGAGCACCGGCAGGGCGGCGATCTCCTGCGGTCGGCCGGGCCGCAGCGTGCCCGGTTCGATGGTCTCGATCCAGGACGAGATCGGGCAAGCTCCTGCCGGTCGGCGAGGTCGGCGAGGTGTGCGCCCGCGGCGGCAACTACATGCGCGAGTACTGGAACCGGCCCGACGAGACGGCCGACGCGTTCGTCGGCGGCTGGTACCACACCGGCGACGCCGGAAGGCTCGACGACCGCGGCTACCTGTACCTCGTCGACCGCGTGAAGGACATGATCGTGACCGGCGGCGAGAACGTGTACTCGAGCGAGGTCGAGAACGCGCTCGCCTCCCACGAGGCCGTCGCCCAGGTGGCGGTGATCGGCATCCCGTCGGAGCAGTGGGGCGAGGCCGTGCACGCCATCGTCGTGCTGCAGGCGGGTGCGTCGGTCGACGAGGACGAGCCTCAAGGCGTGGTGCCGGGAGCGGATCGCCGGCTACAAGGTGCCCAAGTCGATCGAGTTCCGCAGCGAGCCGCTGCCGATGTCCGGCGCCATGAAGGTCCTCAAGCGCGAGCTCCGGGCCCCCTACTGGGAGGGCAAGGAGCGCATGGTCCAGTGACCCGACCGTCGCCGACCGAGCCTTCGCTCCACGACGAAGCCCTCGCGTCGGGCGGTCCGGATCGACAGGTCGATCGTGAGGGCGATGCCGGCGCCGGTGATGACCAGGCTCGCGATCTGCTTCACCGCCACATAGGCGGCGAGTGGCAGGTAGACCAGCAGCGTCAGGTTCGTCGCCCCGATCGCCAGGTTGACGGCGGCCCAGAGGAAGGTCAGCCCTCTGAGCAGGCGGATGACGGCTGGGCGCTCCAGCATCTCCGGCGTCAGCGGCCAGAACTCCAGGGCGAGGCGCTCCACCATCGGGCGACCGACGACCACCGAGACCATGAACACGCAACCCATCACGACGGAGCTGAGGACGGGCTGGGCGAAGTAGAAGAACGTGCTGCCGCTGGCCACGGCGACCGTCGTCCGCACCGTGATGCCGATGGCCCCGAGCACGAGAAGCGGCGGGACCGGCCGGCGCCGCACGAGCCGTGACAGGACGGCCGCGTACAACCAGACGAGGGCGGCGGCCAAGGCGGCACCCAGCCCGGCCAGGACCAGGCAACAGTAGAACAGCGCCGTCGGGATCAACGACGCCTCGATCAGGTGCGGTCCCGACCGGCGCACCACGGCACCGAACACCGAGAGCTTCGAGATCTGTTGCAACGTCGCTCCTCGGTTCGCACGGGCGGCACCGAGGTCAGGAGCAACGCGGTCGTGAAGGGCTGAGCGTACACGATCCTCACCCGCAGTAGGGTCGCCCGTACCCCACGTACAGAGGAGATCACTGATGATGATCCTTGGACGCCGGTTCCGCTGGGGAGCGACCGCACTGGCCTTGTCGTTGGCCGTCACCGCGTGCAGCGATGACGACGGCGATGACGCCGCGGCGACCACGACCACCGACGCAGACACCGAGATCACGCTCATCCAGGAGGGAAGCACCCTCGACGCCATCGTCGAACGAGGGTCGGTCCGCTGCGGCACACGCGACGCGCTCCCCGGCTTCGCCGTGCTGACACCCGAGGGCGACCACGTCGGCTTCGACGCCGACTTCTGCCGGGTCATCGCCGCCGGCGATCCTCGGCGATGCCGAAGCGGTGGAGTTCGTCGACCTGGCCACCGAAGCCCGGTTCACCGCCCTGCAGTCGGGCGAGATCGACGTCCTCGTGCGCAACACCACGTGGACCGCAGGCCGGGACGGCAGTGAAGGCGCCAACTTCCTCCAGCCGACCTTCTACGACGGCCAGGGGATGATGGTGGCGACCGACGCGCCCTACCAGTCGGTGGCCGACATGGACGGCACGACGATCTGCGTCGCGTCGGGCACCACGACCGAGGGCAACATCGCCATCGAGTTCGCCCGCCTCGGCATCGCCCCTGCCGAGGTGCTCTCCTTCCCCGACGCCCGAGCTCATCCAGGAGGCGTTCCTCGCCGGTCGTTGCGACGGCTGGTCCTCCGACGTGTCCCAGCTCACCGGGCTCCGTTCGGCCTACCCCGAGGGGCCCGACGCGCTGCGCATCCTCGAGTGACGTCTTCTCCAAGGAGCCCCTCGCCCCGGCCGTCGCCGACGGCGACACCGAGCTGGCCCAGGCGGTCGAGTGGGCGATCTTCGCCACGATCCAGGCCGAGGAGTTCGGGATCGACTCGACCAACATCGGCGAGTTCAGCCGACAGCGAGGACCCGAGCATCCGCACCTTCCTCGGCACGAGCGAGGAGGGCGGCACCTTCGACCCCGGCCTCGGCCTCCCGGCCGACTACGCGGTCCAGGTGGTCACCCAGGTGGGCAACTACGCCGAGATCTTCGAGGAGCACCTCGCGCCGCTCGGGCTCGAGCGGGGCCTGAACGTGCTGTGGACCGACGGCGGCCTCCTCTACGCCCCGCCCTACCGGTGATCCACTGACCGCTCCGGTCACGCGATCAGCGCATCGCGCCAGCCCGGCCACCGCTCTGGCGAGACGTCCGGGTCCTCCGGATCGCCTTCCAGGCGGTGGTCCTGGCCGTCGTCGTCGCCGTCGGGCTCTGGCTCGTCGGCAACGTCCGGCAGCAACGCCGAGGAGACGAGCATCCCGCTGACGTTCGACTACCTCGACCAGCCGGCGAGCTTCCCGATCGCCGGCAGCTCGTTCCGGCCGACCCAGAGCGTGCAGGACGCGATCCTCGTCGGGCCTGGCCAACACCGCCCGCGTCGCGGTGGCGGGCATCGTCTGTCGCGACGGTGCTCGGCACGCTCATCGGCATCGCTCGCCTGTCGAGCAACTGGCTCGTGTCGAAGGCGGCGCAGGTCTACGTCGAGCTGTTCCGCAACGTGCCGTTGCTCGTGCTGATCATCTTCGCCTACGTCGCCGTGTTCCTGCAGCTGCCGCGCGCTCGAGGACGCCACGACCGTCGACGGCCTGCTCGTCGCTGTCCGTCCGCGGCGTGGCGGTGCCGTGGATCCGCACCGACGGCAGGGCTGGCTCGTGCTCGGGCTCGCTCGTGGTGGCGGTCGCGGCCGCCGTGGTCGTCGCGCGGTGGCGGCGGCGGCGTCTTCGACCGGACCGGCCGACCGGCCCGCGCCGGGCTCGCCGGGCGCGGCTGCCTTCGTCGTCGTCGTCGGCATCGGGCTCGTCGCGCTCGGCGGGCCGGTCGACGTCACCGCCCCGCAGCTCGAGGACGCGGGTCGTCGACCGGCGGCATCAGCATGCCGCCCGAGTTCGCCGCCCTGCTGTGTGCGCTCGTCCTCTACACCGCCAGCCACATCGCCGAGATCGTGCGCGGGAGCATCCAGGCCGTCGCCGAAGGGCCAGGTCGAGGCGGCCACCGCGCTCGGCCCTGACGCCCGGGCAACGGATGCGCCTCGTCGTGCTGCCGCAGGCGATGCGGATCGCCGTCGCCGGCGCTCGCCAACCAGTACCTCAACCTCACGAAGAACTCGTCGCTGGCCGTCGCCATCAGCTACTTCGAGCTCACGAAGGTCACGCAGGTCTCCATCGCCAGCCGGGCGCCGGCCGTGCCGTCGTACGTCCTGCTGCTCGTGCTGTACCTCGCGCTCTCGCTGCGCCATCTCGACGGTCACCAACGTCGTCAACCGCCGACTCGCGCTGGTGGAGCGATGACCGGCCGTCGCCTGGGCCCGGCAGAACCTGTTCCGCAACGCGCCGGGACACGGCGATCGACCGTCGTCGCCGCGCGTCGTGGTCGGGTGGGCGCTGTACCGACGCCGTCGCGTTCGTCGTTCGTCACCGGCCGCTGGGAGGTCGTGCGCGACGAACCTGACGCCTCTTCCTGGTCGGGCGCTACCCGCGCGACGACCTGTGGCGCGTCGTCGCCGTCGCGTGCTCGGCGTCGCCGTCGTCGCTGGGCTCGTCACCGGCGTGCTCACCCGGCGCCGCCGCGCTGCGGCGATCGCCGACGGCGTCGCCGCTCCCCGGCTGACGTTCGCGCAGCGGGTCCAGAACGTCGTCGGCCGGTACTGGCCGGCGCTCGTCCTGCTCGTCGCTCCTGCTGCTGCTCGCCGGCACCGCGACGCCGTGGCTCGTCGCCGGCCGGCACCATCGGCGCGGCCATCGCCGGCCGCCTCCTCGGTGGCTGCGCTGCCGACGAGCGTCGGGCCCGTCGTCTACGTCGCTCCCGCCTGGTGCTGCCGTTCCTCGTGCTGCCGTTCCTGACCGAGCCGCTCGGCTGGGATGCGTGGGGCGGGCTGATGCTCACGCTGCTCATCGCGTCGGTGAGCATGCTCGCCTGCTTCCCGCTCGGGCGTGCTCCTCGCCCTCGGGCGCCGCTCGACCCTGCCGGCGATCCGGACCGTCTCGATCGGCTTCATCGAGTTCTTCCGCGGCGTCCCGCTCGTCGTGCTCGTCCTCATGAGCGACGTCGCCCTCGGCTTCTTCTTCCCTCGCGAGCTGCTGCCGGGCAAGGTCGTGCGGGTGATCGTCGCCTTCACGATCTTCACCGCCGCCTACGTCGCCGAGATCGTCCGCGGCGGTCTGCAGTCGGTGCCCCGGGGCCAGACCGAGGCGGCCCAGGCGCTCGGCCTGTCGCCGGTGCGCATCACCGGACTCATCGTGCTGCCGCAGGCGCTGCGCAACGTGATCCCGGCGCTGGTCGGCCAGTTCATCTCGCTGTTCAAGGACACGACGCTCGTGTTCATCATCGGCTTCCTCGACGTGCTGACCGTCGCCGACAACGTCACCAAGCAGCCGGAGTTCCAGGGGCAGGGGCTGGTCGCCGAGACGCTCGTGTTCGCGGCCGCCCTCTTCTGGGTGGGGTCCTACACGCTGTCCCGCGAGAGCCAGCGGATCGAGCGACGACTGGGGGTCGGGACCCGATGAGCCAGCGACGGACGGCACGGACGGCACGGTGTTTGCCGATGCCACCGTCGTGGCGGGGAGCGGCGACGTGATGATCGAGGTCGCCGGCGTCGACAAGTTCTTCGGCGACTTCCAGGCGCTCGAGGCCATCGACCTCAGCATCGGCCGCCAAGAGGTCGTCGTCGTCATCGGGCCGTCGGGCTCGGGCAAGTCGACCCTGATCCGCTGCATCAATCGGCTCGAGAAGCACGACCGCGGTCGGATCGTCGTCGACGGCGTCGAGCTGACCGACGACATCCGGACCATCCAGGCCGTCCGCCGCGAGACGGGGATGGTCTTCCAGTCGTTCAACCTCTTCCCTCATCTCACCGTGCTCGAGAACGTCACGCTCGCCCCGCGCAACGTGCGCAAGATGCCTCGACGGCAGGCCGAGGCCCTCGCCATGGAGCTGCTCGAGCGGGTGCGCATCCCCGAACAGGCTCGCAAGCACCCGGGGCAGCTGTCGGGCGGGCAGCAGCAGCGGGTCGCCATCGCCCGCGCCCTGGCGATGCAGCCGAAGGTCATGCTGTTCGACGAGCCGACCTCGGCGCTCGACCCGGAGATGATCAACGAGGTCCTCGACGTGATGAAGGAGCTCGCCCGCGAGGGGATGACGATGATCGTCGTCACCCACGAGATGGGCTTCGCCCGGGAGGTCGCCGATCGGGTCGTGTTCATGGCCGACGGCCAGATCGTCGAGGTCGGCACGCCCGAGCACTTCTTCACCCAACCGGTCGAGGCCAGGACGAAGCTGTTCCTCAGCCAGATCCTCTAGCCGAGCCAGCAGAACTGGCCGACCTGCACGTCGCTAGATCGCTGCGATCGCGCCGGACTGCCACACTCGGGCGATGACCGCCGTTGTCCGACGCGCCCTTGCCGGCGTGGCCGCCGCTCTGCTCGTCGCCTGCAGCTCGGCCGGCGACGACGCCGAGGACGCGGCCGACGTAGCCGACGCGACCACCACCACCGCCGCGCCGGTGCCCGAGGTGCGACTGAACGAGGTCCAGGTGCTCGGCTCGCACAACAGCTACCACCTCGCGCCCGACGACGCCGTGCTGGCGGGCGTCGCCGCCTTCAGCCCGGCGCTCGCCGCGGAGCTCGACTACGACCATCGCCCGATCACCGAGCAGCTGGAGGACTTCGGCATCCGCCAACTGGAGATCGACGTGTACCCGGATCCGGACGGCGGCCGGTTCGCCAACCGCCCGGCGCTCCAGCTCGTCGGGCTGCCGACCGCGTCCGGCGAGCCGCTCCTCGACCAGCCCGGGTTCAAGGTCCTCCACCTGGTCGACGTCGACTTCCGCTCGACGTGCGTCACGTTCGTGGCCTGCCTCGAGCAGGTCGAGGCGTGGTCGTCGTCGAACACCGACCACCTGCCGGTCATGGTCATGATCGAGGCGAAGACCGACTCCCTCGCGGCCACGGCTGCCGCCGCGGGCATCGATCTCAGCGGCCTCGGAGTCCAGTTCACCGAGGTGCTGCCGTGGACCGGCGAGCTGTTCGACGACCTCGAGGCCGAGATCCTGTCGGTGTTCGACCGCGAACAGCTCATCGTCCCCGACGACGTGCGTGGCACCCACGACACCCTCGAGCAAGCCGTGCTCGCTGGTGACGCCTGGCCGACACTCGCCGAGGCGCGTGGGCGGGTCCTGTTCGCGCTCGTGGACACCAACGCGACGCGAGACACCTATGTCGGCGATGCGACCGCACTCGAGGGCAGGCTCCTGTTCACGTCCTCACAGGAGGGCAGGCCCGACGCCGCCTTCCTCCGCATCGACGATGCCGTCGCCGAAGGCGATCGGCTCACGGCCGCGGTCCGAGCCGGGTACCTCGTCCGCACGCGGTCGGACGTGCCGCCGATCCACGCCGTGCAGGGCGACACGTCACTTCGCGACGCCGCCCTCGCCAGCGGCGCCCAGTACGTGTCGACGGACTACTACGTCGAGGATCCCGAGCTCGGCACCGGGTTCGTCGTGCAGATGCCGGACGGGCCCGGCAGCGTCACCGGAGCCCGCTGCAACCCGGTCAACGCCGGGGCGGACTGCACGCTCGACCCGGGCTGAGCGGCTGGGTGAACTCTCGGCCGGTCTCATCCGTACAGGAGTCGGAACCGAGGACAAGGGGGAACCGACGTGGCGAGACTGGCGAGAGTGTTGGTGACGCTGGCGGCGGCGGGTGTGACGGTGGGCGTGTGGGCGTCACCCTCGCAAGCCGTCGTCCACGAGATCGTCGCGCAGTGGTGTGCCGGTCACGGCGAGCTCGAGCCGCCCGGACTCAGCGATCCGACCGAGTCCAACTTCGCGCGGCCGGTCAACGCCAATGGCTTCGTGGGCGAGCCCGTCTTCGACGCCGACCTCGGTGGCCTGCTCGTCACGTTCAACTACGACCATCCCGCATCCAAGGTGCAGGGCTCCGGTCAGTTCATCCAGATCGGCGAGACGCCCGACGGAACGCCGATCTTCATCGAGCTCGTCGAGCCCGATCCCGACTTCCCGGCGTTCCAGCAGTGCCCTCGCCTGGTCGCATCGTGAGCCCTAACCAACCCATCTGAGGAGGGACCAGGAGCGCTCACGTCGCGCTCGCCGGCGTCGGACGAAGCCGCCTGCGGCCGCGGCGGCCGCCAGGGGAAGGGCCGAGACGGCAGCGAACTCGGCGCCGAGACGGACGGCGCGGCGCCGACGGAGCCGCACGAGGTCGTCAGGCCGGGCGGGGAGCGGCTCGGACAGCCCCGGTCGCTCGGGATCCCCGGCCACGTCCTCGACCCGTTCGAACCGCGGCGGCCAGTCCGCCCGCTGGGTCCGGAACGCGGCCGCCTGCTGCGCCTGGGCGGCGGGATCGTCGGCGTAGGGGTGGACGAACCACCACGATGCCGTCGCCGACGTCGGGCTGAGATCGACGATGCCGTAGCCGCGCTCGGTGACGTCGGCCCAGCAGACGTGGTCGAGCCGGTTCGCCTCGCGATCGAGGACGCGCCAGAGACCGGGATAGTGCGCACGACCCATGGCCGCTGACGAGACCGCCGGGGTCGTCATCTCCACCGCCACGGGCATGCCCGCCGCGTCGCACGGTCCTCTGAACGCCCACGAGGAGTGCACGTCGCCCGACAGGATGACGGCGCGTCCGCCGGCGGCGCCGCGCTCGCGAAGCCAGCCCGCGAGGCGCGCCCGCTCCGCCGGATAGCCGTCCCACTGGTCGTCGTGCAGGACCCGCCCGTCGAGCACGGAGTACCCGTTGGGGAGGAGGGAGTTGATCCATCGAAGGCCGCGGGGCCAGGACAGCTCGAGCTCGTTCACGACGACACCGCTGGCGATCACCGCCCACGGACGCTGGACGTCGTGGAGGCGCTCGTTCAGCCACGCCCGCTGCTCGTCGCCGAGGAGCGAGCGCGCCGGGTCGTCGAGGTCGAGGGCGCCGTCGTCGCCGGCGTGCCGGTCGCGACCCACGAGGCGGGTGTCGAGGAGCAGGAGCTCGGCGAGATCGCCCACCGGCACCGACCGCCAGGTCGTGGTCGGGTCGTCAGGGTCGCGCAACCGGGCCGGCAGCCACTCCTGCCGGGCCTGCGCCGCCGCCGCCACCCGGAGCTCCCATGGTCCGTGTTCCTCAGGATCGTGGTGCTTGGCCCCGTCGCGCCATGCGTTGTCGCTCAGGTCGTGGTCGTCCCAGATCGCAACCATCGGATGACGAAGGTGGAGCGCCTGCACGTCAGGGTCGGTGCGGGCCTGCGCGATCCGCCGGCGATAGTCGTCGAGGGACACCGCGGTCCGGGGCGGGTCGTGCGAGCGCGGCCCCGACGATCCGTCGTCCTCGTACATGTAGTCGCCGAGGTGGAGCACGAGGTCGACCTCGCGCTCGGCGACGGCTCGGTAGACCCCGAGCGGCGCCACCGAGTACCGCGCGCAGCAGACCGTCGCCACGCGGAACCGGTCGACATCCCTCGCCGGCAGCGTGCGTGTGCGACCGACCGGTGAGCGCTCGCCGCCGGCGACGAAGCGGTACCAGTAGGACGTCGCCGGCTGGAGACCGTCGACGTCAACCGTGATCGTGTGATCGTCCGCCGCACTCGTACGGGCGTCGCCTCTCGCGACCACCTGCACGAGGTCGGGGTCGGCGCTGACCATCCATTCCGCGCTCGGTCGCGCCGTCACCCAACCGGGTCCACAGCAACACCCCGTCGGCGGTCGGCTCGAACGAGGCGACCGCGTGCTGGAACACCCTCATCGCTCGGCGGGCTCCCGCTCCTTGCGACGCACGAGGAAGGAGGCGATCGCGAGGACGAGCACGACGCCACCGAGAACGGCGATCTCGGTCATGGCCTCGTCGAAGGCCTCGCCGTCCACGTCGCCGACCTCGAGCGCCGTGACGACGATCTCCTTGATCGAGGCGATGATGCCGACGACCAAGAACGGCTCGGCGACCAGGTTGCGCTCGGCGAGCGTCTGTCGCACGGCTCCGAACAGCTCGATCACGATGAAGACGAGGAGCAGGCCGTCGAGCGCTTCGGTGACGGCCTCGATCGCTCCCTCGTCGGTCTGTGTGACGAGGTCGTACCCGACCGAGATGAGCGCGAAGCACGCGCAGACGAGCAGGAGCAGGCCAACCGCCGTGTAGACCGAGTTCTCGGCGAACCGCATCGCACGGTCACCGACCGGCGCGACGCTCGTCGTCGGCGGCGACCGGCTGGCCGTCGATGGTGTCGGTGAGCCCCACGTTTGTTCCGTTCCTCCCGTGCTCAGGCCGCGTACTCGACGGCGCAACGGGGAGGTGTACCCGGATCGACACCTGGTCGAGCCTCGGGCTCGACCGGATCGCCGACGGCGATCAGCCGGTGATGTGCACGGAGCCGTCGGCCGCCACGCTCGCCTGGACCTGGTCGGTCACCTCGCTCGGCCCGCCGGGATCGGCGGTCACGTACACCGTGGCGTTCGTGAACGACTTCGAGCCCTCGAGCGTGAGGTACTTGGGGTCGGGCGGGCCGGGCGGGCAGGCGATCTCGAAGTGGTAGTCCTGCCAGGCGAGCGTGTCGTCGTTCTCGACGATCATCGCCCGAACCAGCATCCCGGGTGGCACGGTCGTCTGCCCGTTGTTCCCGAGGGTGTAGTGGACGCGGAAGAGCGTCTGGCCCAGGTGCTCGATTCGCTCGATGGCGACGGCGACGTCGTGCTTCACCGTGTCGTCGAACGCCTGCGCCTCGTGGACCTCGCCCGGCACGTGCGTGTCGATGCCGTCGTGGTTCGCGAGGGTTTCGTTCGTGTCGGAGTCGAAGACGCTCGCGGTGACGATCCAGTCGCCGGGGTCGATCTGGATCGGCGCGCTCGACTCGTGCATCGTGTTGGCCGGGACGGCGGGCACGTAGAACGACTCGACGGCCGAGGACTGCGTCTGGCCGCTCTGGGCGCTCGCGTAGAACGCCACCGTCAGCGCGTCGGCGGGGATGTCGGCATCGGTCACGTTGTGCACCAGGACCGCCAGCACCGCCCCCGGCGTCGGGCCGCCGGACGGATCGGCCGTCAGGTTCGTCAGGACGACATCGCCTTCCTTCGGCATGAGCCCACCTCCCGCGTCGGGTCGAAGCTTGGCACGACGAACCGGGCGCTCGCCGCGGGTCGTGCTGCGGTGCGCGAGCCTGGCGGCGTGCACGACATCGTCATCCGTGGTGGCCACCTCGTCGACGGCAGCGGCACGCCGGGTCGTCCCGCCGACGTCGGCATCGTCGGCGACCTCATCGCCGAGGTCGCGCCGCGCATCAGCGGACCGGCCGGCCGCACCGTCGACGCCGACGGCCTGCTGGTGACTCCCGGCTGGGTCGACGTCCACACCCACTACGACGCGCAGGCCACTTGGGACCCGTGGCTCACCCCATCGTCGTGGCACGGAGTCACGACCGCGGTGATGGGCAACTGCGGCGTCGGCTTCGCCCCGGTGCACCCCAGCCGCCACGAGTGGCTGATCGAGCTCATGGAGGGCGTGGAGGACATCCCCGGCGCCGCCATGGCCGAAGGCATCGAGTGGGAGTGGGAGCACTTCGACGAGTTCCTCGACGCCATCGAGCGGCGACCGCACGTCATCGACCTCGGCACCCAGATCGCCCACGGTCCGCTGCGGGCCTTCGTCATGGGCGAACGGGGCGCGTCGAACGAACCCGCGACGCCGGAGGACATCGTCCGGATGGCGACGCTGGTCGAGGACGCGCTGCAGGGCCGGGGCCCTGGGCTTCACCACCTCGCGAACCCCCATCCATCGCTCCAAGTCGGGAGAGCTCGTGCCGGGGACGGATGCCGCCGCCGATGAGCTGCTCGGCATCGCCGACGCGCTCCGGCGGGCCGGCCACGGCGTGTTCCAGTTCGCCCCCGACCACGCCAGGGTGCCGACGGACGAGTGGCCGTGGATGCGGGAGGTCGCGCGGCGCAGCGGCCGAACGGTGAGCGTCAACCTCAACCAGCCCGACCAAGCCCCCGAGGTCTGGCGCACCGTCCTGCAGCTGCTCGACGAGGCCAACGCCGAGGGCATCCCGATCGTCGCCCAGGTGGCCGGCCGGTCGATCGGGCTGCTCGCCTGCCTCGAGGGCAGCCTGCACCCGTTGCTGTTCCACCCCGCGTACCAGGAGGTCGCCGACCTGCCCTTCGACGAGCGGCTGCTCGCTCTCCGCGACCCGGAGCGGCAGCGGCGGCTCGTCGAGGAGATCCCCGACGACGGCGGCTTCTTCCGGCACGCCGTCCTGGACAAGCTCGACCGCTACTGGGCGGTCGCCGACGGCGACATCGACTACGAGCCCCTCGCCGAGGACACCGTCGCGGCTCGAGCAGCTCGGTCCGGCGTGCCCGCCATGCGGTTGGTGCTCGACCAGCTGCTGGCCCACGACGGCCACGGCATGTTGCTGACGCCGTTCTTCAACTACGCGTACGGCGACCTCTCCTTCACCCACGCCGCCCACCTGCATCCCCACACGCGCATGGGCCTGGCCGACGCCGGCGCCCACTGCCGGGTGATCTGCGACGGCGGGACGCCGACGTTCATGCTCACCTTCTGGACCCGAGACCGCACCCGCGGACCGAAGCTCCCGCTCGAGCTGGTCGTCGCCCGGCAGTCGCGCCAGACCGCGGAGCTGTACGGCCTCGCCGACCGTGGCGTGGTGGCACCGGGGTTCCGAGCCGACCTGAACCTCATCGACTACGACCGGCTGTCGTTCGGCCCGCCCCGCATGGCCCACGACTTCCCCGCCGGCGCGCCCCGGCTCATCCAGCGGGCGAGCGGCTACGCCGCCACGTTCGTCGGCGGCGTGCAGACCGTCGACGCCGACGAGTTCACCGGCGCCCTCCCTGGCCAGCTCCTGCGGGGTCCTCGAGTGGCCTGACCACTGCGGTGGTCTCGATCGTGGCGCGCTCTGCCGCCGCCAGCCGCGGCAGGAAGCCGGCGCTGGCGACCGCCAGGACGGCGAGGTGGATGGCGGCGGCGAGCACCATCGAGAGACGGGCGTCGAACCGCTCCGTGAGTGCGCCGCCGACGAGAGCACCGAGCGGCCAGGCACCGAAGACGAACGTCCGGAACAGGTTCCCGGCGCGGCCGAGCATCGCCGCGGGGACCGTTCGCTGCCGGAAGGCGACCGTCACGGCATTGCCGACCGCCACCGCGCCGCCGAGGACGGCGAGCCCCAGGGTGGCGAGCGCCGGCTCCGACGCCAGCGCGAGCAGCCCGTACGCGAGCGCACCTCCGGCGATCGCCGCTCGGAGGACACCTGCCGTGCCGCGCCGGGAGCGGGCGCGTCCGGCGACGATGCCACCGAGCACGGTGCCGGCGGCGCCGGCGGCGAGGAAGACGCCGTAGCGTCCCTCGGAGATGCCGACCTCGTCCCGGGCGTAGAGCACGAGGGTCGCGAAGACGATTGCCTGGGCGAAGGCGAGGGCGCCGACGAGCGCGGTCAGGCCGGGCAGCAACGGATGCTGCCGGTACCAACGGAGAGCCGTCACGACCGAGCGTGCGAGGCCCTTCGATTCGGCGTCGCGCACCGCAGGGGTCCGCCGCTGGACGGCGGTGAAGAGCAGGGCGGCGGACGCCGCGAACGAGACGGCATCGAGGAAGATCGGGAGTGCAGGCTCCACCGTGAACAGCGCGGCACCGAGGATCGGGCCGACGAAGAGCTCGCCGGCCGTCGTCGTCGCGTCGAGCCGGCCGTTGGCCGCGTCGAGATCGGCCGGGGCGACGACGGCCGGCAACGCCGCATGGGCAACGCCCACCGAGACCGTCTCGAGGACGCCGGTCACGAGGGCGATGACGTAGAGGAGGGCGATCCCGCCGGTGCCGGCGAGGACGGCGCCGGCCAGGACGCCGACGCATGCGGCGCGGCCGAGGTCGCCGAGCACCGCCAGGCGGCGGAGGTCGTACCGGTCGACGACCGCGCCGCTCAGCGGCGCGGCCACCAACCAGGGCAGGTGCTGCACGGCGACGAGACCACCGACGATCCTGGCGTCGCCGGTGAGCCGGAGTGCGACGAGCGGTAGGGCGACGGCGAGCATGCCGTCGCCGATGCTGGACAGCCCCGACGCGGCGAGCAGCCGGCGGAAGCGGACGGTGGAGATCACCGCGCACGACCGAGGTGGTGGCGGGCGCTGCACGGGCCGCCCACCACCACGTCGGGCTCGGCGGACCACAGATGTTCGATGGTCCTCGTCACGGTGTGCTCCTCGGGCAGTACGGTTCACGGCAGAACACCTCAACTTCGAGACGTCGCTGCCGATCGACCAGGTACTGAGATCGCCGCTCGACGCTTGGACAGGGCTACGGGCGGCGGTGGGTTGGATGATGAGATGTGCGGCGAGCACGAATCACTTCCACTTCACGGTCTCACCCCCTTCAACGGAGATGGGGGTGAACCGCGTGGCTGCGGCGGGCCCGCACGGGGTGGACCCGCCCCGCCACCGCGCGGCGGCAGGCGACCACTCCCGGAGGTCGAGTGACTACGAACGGCACAAAGTCTCGCGGGCCGGAGGCTCGCGTGACGGATTCGACGATGATGGTTTTCTGTCACCGTTCGTCCGAACCATGCGAAGCTGCCTGAACGGGTGGATGGCGCCGGTGAACCTCAGTTCCCCCCGGGCTGATCCGATGGTGGTGGCGACGTTGCATGGCCAATTCGAGGGACACCGTGAAGGATGGGCCGGTGCCTGACGGCGCGCGCACGGGCGGCGGTTCGGTCTGGGCCATCTTCGCCGTCGTCTCCGCGGTCGGCGTCGCCGGGTGGACGTGGGCGCTGGCGAACGTCGACCAACCCGCGGCCGGAGGCTGGGCGGCCCTCGGCGGCGTCGCCGTGCTCTTCGTCCTCGCCGACATCCCCGAGGTCGATCTCGAGATCCGCGGACACGGCCTCACGGTCACCTTCGCCGAGATCGCGCTCCTCGTCGGACTCGTCTACTGCTCGCCGAAGGAGCTCCTCGTCGCCCGCCTGATCAGCGGCGTCGTCATCTGCGTCCGCCAACCGCCGATCAAGGCGGCGTTCAACGTGGCCCAGTTCACCGCCACGACGGCGATCGCCGTGATCGTGTACGCCGCACTGCTCGACGGCGCCGACCCGTTGAGCCCGAGAGGCTGGGCCGCAGCACTGGTCGCCATCGTGGTCTCCGACGCGTTCGCGCTGTCGACCGTCGTCGCCGCCATCTCGCGGTCGGTCGGGAAGGTCCAGTTCCGGCTGCTCGGCTCGATGCTGGCGACTGGGCTGCTCGTCGCCGTGCTGAACGCCAACTTCGCGCTGGTCGCGCTGTGTGTCCTGGACGTGAACGCCTGGGCAGCGTGGTTGCTCGTCCTGCCATGTGTCGCGTTCGCTGTCGGGCACCGCCGCTACCGCACGCTGCGCGACCGGCACTCACAGCTCGAGGCGGTCTACGACTTCACGCGATCCCTCACCGACGCTCTCCCTCGCGACAAGGTCGAGCCGGTGCTGCTCCACGGGGCACGAGACCTCCTGTCGGCGCGGGAGGCAGCACTCGTCGTTCCGTTGTCGACCGGTGCCCGCTACACGGTCACCACTGCTGATGGCGTCGCGTCGATGACGGTGCCGTCCGGCCCGCTCGACGCGATCGCGGCCGACGCCGAAGGCCATCACCTGGCTGCCGGCGATCCCTCGCTCGACGGCAGTCCGTACACCGACGTGGTCATCGCACCGCTCGAGGTCGACAACCTGCCCGGGGCGTACCTGCTCGTCGCCGACCGCCAAAGCGCGGTCCGGCCCTTCGCCAAGGCCGACCTGCGGTTGCTCGAGACCCTCGCCCAAGCGGCGTCGATGGCGTTGCGCAACAGCCGGCTCCTCGACCAGGTCCGCCAGGAGGCCGCTGCCCGCCGGCACCAGGCCACCCACGACGGCCTCACCGGCCTCCCCAACCGCGTGCCTGTTCGCCGACCTGCTCACCGAGGCCCTCGACCTGCGCCGAGCGGGCCGCCAGGTCGCCGTGCTGCTGCTCGACCTCGACCACTTCAAGGAGGTGAACGACACCCTCGGACATCGCAGCGGCGACGAGCTGCTCCGGACCGTAGGACATCGCCTCGTCAGCTCCGCCGCCGACCGCGGAACCGTCGCCCGGCTCGGCGGCGACGAGTTCGTCGTGCTGCTACCGGACGTCGCCGATGTCGACGAGGCCGTGGCCGTGGCCCACCAGCTGCGTGCCGAGCTCGGCCGCTACGTCACGATCGATCGGCTCACCCTCGACGTCAGCGCAAGCGTCGGCGTCGCCGTGGGGCCCCTGCACGGCGACGATTCGACCGGCCTCCTCCAGCGAGCCGACGTCGCCATGTACGCGGCGAAGGAAGGCCATGCCGGTCACACCGGCGTCGTCGCCTACGAACCCGCCATCGACCAGTACACACCGCGTCGGCTCGCCATCATGAGCGACGTCAGGGAGGCGCTCGAACGGGGCGAGCTCGACCTCGTGTACCAGCCCCAGGTCGAGCTGATCGGCCGGTCGCTGCGCTCGGTCGAGGCCCTGGTGCGCTGGCGGCACCCGACCCTCGGGGAGCTCCGTCCCGACGAGTTCATCCCGCTGGCCGAGCGGTCCGGGCTCGTGCGGGGCGTCACGCGGTGGGTGCTCGACGCGGCGCTGGGCCAACTCGCCACCTGGCGGCGCGACCACGCAACGGGCGCCGAGCTCGGCCTCGCGGTGAACGTGTCGGCTCAGGACCTGCTCGACCGGGAGTTCGTCGACGAGGTGCGCGAGCACCTCGACCGCCACGGCGTGCCGGCGTCGCGGTTGACGCTCGAGCTCACGGAGACGAGCGTGATGAGCGACATCGGCGCGAGCCGTGAGGTGCTGATCGCGCTGGCGCGGCTCGGCGTGCGGTTGTCGATCGACGACTTCGGCACGGGCTACTCCTCGCTGGCCCGGCTCACCCGGCTACCGGTCGCCGAGGTCAAGATCGACAAGTCGTTCGTCATCGGCATGGTCACCGACGAGAACGGCTCCGCCGTCGTCGAGTCGATCATCGGCCTCGGGCGAAGCCTCGGCCTCACCGTCGTCGCCGAGGGCGTCGAGGACGAGCGCACCTGCACACGGCTCACCGAGCTCGATTGCCAGGTCGCGCAGGGCTACCACATCAGCCATCCCCTCCCGGCCCGGGAGCTCGAGCGATCGTTCCTCGACGGCACCCTCCCGGCCGTTCCGACCCAGGCCTGACCCCCCTCCCCGCCCGCGGGGCAGGTCAGGCGAGCAGGCCGCGTTCGCGGGCGACGCTGACCGCCTCCGTCCGGTCGGTCGCCCCCAGCTTCGCCAAGACGCGGGAGACGTGCGTCTCCACCGTCCTGACGCCGAGGTAGAGGCGGGCGGCCACCTCCCGGTTCGACAGGCCATCGGCCAGGGCGGCGAGCACGTCCTGCTCCCGCGCCGTCAGTCCAGCAGTCGATCGCTCCGCCACAGGGCCGACGGCGATCCGCAGGCCACCGCGGTCGGCTCGGTCCCGCACGAGGTCGGCGAGCAGGGTGAAGCCGGTCGCGACCGGGCCGCGTGGGCCACCTCGACCGCCGCCTGGGCCCGCATGCGATCACCGGAGGCGAGGGCGGCCTCCACCTCCCGCACGCGGCACCACCCCGCGTGCGCGACGGCGGCGGTCGCCGCGAACGCGTCTGCGGCGGCGCCGAAGGCGTCGGGGGCGGGGTGTCCGGCCGCGGCCGCGGCTCGGCCTCGATGGCGAGCCGGTAGCCCGGTGAGAGTGTCGTGGGGAGCGACGCCACCCGGAGGTGGGGGCCGGCTGAAGCGGCGGCTCCAAGGCGGCCGGATCGCCGGCGGCGCGGCCCCGCTCGACTTCACGGGCCGCCAGCCGGGCCGACCACAGCGCGACCTCCAGCACCTCGTAGTCGTACGTGCCGCCGAGCACGGCCGGGTCGGGGAGCTCCGGCGCCGGCGACCCGGTGATCCAGGCGAGGCGGGCGGCTTCGGTGACCAGCAACAGCCGGCCGCCCGAGTAGGCCTCCGCGTCGAGGATCGACGAGGCCCGGTCGAACCACACCTGCGCCTCGGCCAGCTCACCGGTCAGGAGGGCGATGGTGGACCGGTGCAGGAGATATTGGAACCCCGCTGGGCCGGTGAACTCGAGGTCAGGGACGTCCGCGGCCAGCCGGACCGCGTCCTCGAAGTGGCCGAGCTCGCACCAGAGCCAGGCGACATTGAGCAGCGCGACCGCCCGGTGACGGACCGGCATCGGCGCGCAGCAGCGTCGACGATCGCCCGGAGGAAAGGTTCGGCGCCGACGAGCGTCCCCGACATGTCGTAGCGGCATCCCCAGATGTTGTTCAGCGCCCGCACGGTGACATCGGCGGCACCGCAACGACGTGACGCTTCTACCGCCGCTTCGAGAAGATCGATGTCGCTCTCGGCTGCGCCGAGCGTCGTGAGCGCCTCCGCCAGCGGCAATTCGTCGCCGGCATCGGACGACGTCCGCGACCGCCCGCCGCCCGAGAGGCAGGCCCGCTCCAACGTGCGCCTGCCCGAGTTCGAACCACGCCCGGGTCCACAGGGCCCACCCGACGGCGGCGCCCCGCTCCTCGCCGGTTAGCGATGACGTCGTCGAGCACGGCGACGCCCTCGGCGGATCGGCCGGCGTCGATGAGGCAACGGCCGAGGCTCGACCGAATGCGCGGCCGGCGGGAGTCCGACACTTCGAGGAGCGCCGCGGCGGCCTCGAGGTGGGCGACGGCGACCGAGGGGCGATCGGCATAGGAGGCGGCGGCGGCCGCTTCCTCCAGCACGTCGACCCGAGCGACGGCGCCGATCCGGCTGGCGGCGCCCGCGTCGTCCCAGTGCGAGAGGACGCGCTCGAACAGATCGGCCGCCTCCGCCTGCAGGCCCGACGCCGCCAGAGCCCGCGCCGCCGCGAGGGTCGCGGTGAACGCCTTCAGCCGATCGCCCGCGGCCTCCCACTGCGACGCGAGCATCGCTGCCACGACGGGGTCGCCGCCTTCGACCCCCTCGGCGTCCGACTCGAGTACGAGCGCGACGCGGCGGTGGAGGTCGGCACGCTCGACGGCGAGGAGCTGGGCGAGCACCGCCTCCTGCCAGAGGGCGTGGCGGAACCGGTACAGAGGCAGATCGTCGTCGGCGTCGAGCACGCCCTCCTCGAGCAATTCGCGGCAACGATGCGGGAGCGCGGGCGCCTCGAGCGCGACGACGCGCGGCGAGCAGCTCGTGGGGTGTCGTCGGGCCGATGACGGCCGCGGCTGCTGCGACGGCGCGTGCGTCGTCGGAAAGGCCTTCGATGCGGGCACCGAGCACGTCGCCGAACCCGTGCGGGGACGGCGCGGCCCGGGCCGGCGTCGGCGATGAGCTCCTCGAGGAAGAACGGGTTTCCGCCGGAGCGCTCGTGCAGCTCCGCGAGCACCGCCTCGGTGGTCACGCCGCCGAGCTCGGTGACGAGGGCGGCGGACTCCGCGCGGGCTCAGCGGCCCGAGCCTGATCACCTCGACGAAGCGCGAGCGGGACAGCTCGCCGAGCCAGCGCCGCAGCGCCGGCGATTGCTGGGCCTCCTCGCCGCGCGCCGTCAGGACCAGCAGCACCCGGGCGGCCGGGGCCGTGAGGACGAAGTAGCGGACGAAGCTCAGTGTGGCTGCGTCGGCCCACTGCACGTCCTCGATCGTCACGACGAGCGGCGCCGACCGGGAGGCCCGCACGACGACCTGCGAGAGGGCGTCGAAGAGCCGCTCGTTCCCAGACGACGTGCCGCCCGTCCCGGCTGGCACGGGCACCAGATCGGGCACGAGGGCAGCGATCTCCACGGTGGCAGCGCCCGCGACGTCGGCGAACCGCGAACCGAACGCCGCGGCCAGCGACCGCAGGATCTCGACGATGGGGACGAAGACGAGCTCACGGTCGACGCAGTGGCCGGTGACGAGGAGCGGCGCGCGCCCGGTGACGTCAGCCGCGTCAGCCGCGGACCAACGCTCGACGAGCGTCGACTTGCCGACGCCGGCCTCGCCGGTCACGAGCACGACCTGCGCATGCTCGGCGCAGGCCCGATCGTGCGCCGCGCTCAGCCGTTCGAGCTCCTCCGCCCGGCCGACGAACGGCCGCGCCGAGATCTCCGCCACGCGCCAGAGGCTACGCGGCACGGGACGCCTTGCTCGTGGGATGCTTCGCCGATGCCGTGGCTCACCGAAGACATCGCCGACAGCCTCCTCGGCAACGCCCGACCGAAGTCCTACGCGAGCTGCCGCGAGGACGACTGGTGGAACAACGTGTTCGAGCGATGGTGGCAGGAGGGTGCCAACGGCAAGCCGATGTACCAGGCGGTGAGCTCGCTCTACAACGACCTCGCCGCCTACTACGCCGGGCAGGGCAGCATCGACGAGCTCCACTACAACTGGATCCAGGCCCCGAGCGACACCGCCCTCATCGACGCCTCCTCTCGCAAGGCGTTCGCCGACGCGATCGACGCCGGAACCGACCCCGAGCCCGCGCTCGAGCGGCTCTGGTACAGCGCCAGCGCCCAGATGGAGCAGGTCTACGTCGTCTTCTACGAGGACGTCGGCAGGCGAAGGAGCAGATCCGTCGCGAGGGCGTCTTGGAGGCACTCGACAAGTGCTTCCCGAGCCTCTGACCGCCGGCCACGCCGGCGGCTTCTAGCGCACCGCCAGTTCCGTAGACGCGCCCGTCGAGGCGCCGCAGCGGCGCGTAGCGCAACGACCCGGTGACGACCGTCGGTGACGGTCGTCACCGACGTCTGACGCCTGCCTCAGTCACGCGTCCATTGCGTCATCTGACGCTGAGCGCCGCCGCGTTCGAGCGCATGGTCAGGGCACGAACTCGCCCGAGGGAGCGCCATGTACATCGGACTCGACGCAACACAAGCCATCCAGCGGGACCGGCAGCGGCGCTTCGAGAGCCAGGCCGGCCACCACCGCTTCGTGCGCACGCCGGACACCGACCTGGTCCTGGCTCGGCCTCGCCGGCCCCGCCAGTGGCCGTGGCTCTGGCTCGGGCGTGCCGCCCACGCACTCACCACCTCTCCCCTGACACAACCCACACCCTGAAAAGAGCATCCCATGACTGCAACCACATCCATCCTCTCGGCCCCGAGCACGGCTCATGGCCGACCTGCGCTCTGGACCCGTCTGGCCCTGTTCGCCGGGGGCGCCCTGATGGGCGTCGCCGGGACGCTGGTCATCAGCGATGACGACGCGCCGGCCCGTTCGGTGAGCACCGTCGAAGCCGAGGCCCAGTTCCGCGACGCATCGGCCGCCGAGGCGAGCCGGTACGTCGAGGCCCTGGAAGACGCCAGCGTCGTGGTCCCGGCCGGAGCGCACCCTTCGGCCGACGCGGCGGAGCGGTGGGCCACGGCCGAGTCGACCGTCGAGCCCGGTGCCTACGCCCACGGGTTCGACTACTCCGACGAGCCCGGCACCTGCACGCTGGTCACCCGCAACCCCTGCTGACTCCACACATCCAGGGGGGCCCGCCCAGCGACGGGGTTGATCTCGACCCCGTCGCTGGGCGCTGGACTGCGGCCGCGGCCATGAGCGCCGCGGCATTAGCTTCCGCCCGATGTCCATCAGCCGCCGGGAGTTCCTCATCGGCGCGGCAGGCGTCGCCGCCCTGGCCGCATGCTCGGACGACAGCGACGGCAACGACGACGCCGCGGCCACGAGCACGAGCACCAGTGAGCCCGGCACGACGACCACGCCCCCTGTCCCGCCGCTGCCCGGCCCGCCCTTCACGCTCGGCGTCGCGTCGGGTGATCCGGACGTCACGGAGCGTCGTGCTGTGGACGCGCCTCGCGCCCGAGCCGGCGGCCGGCGGCGGCATGCCCGACGAGGACGTACCGGTCGTGTGGGAGGTCGCTACCGACGACACCTTCGACACGATCGTCGTCTCCGACGTGACGACGGCCGAGCCCAGGTATGGCCACAGCGTCCATGCGGTGGTCGACGGGCTGGCGGCGGGCACCGAGTACCGGTACCGGTTCCGCGTCGGCGAGCACACCAGCCCGATCGGTCGCACCCGGACCTCGCCCGAGGGCGAGACCGAGTCGGTGCGGTTCGCCTTCGGCTCCTGCCAGAACTGGGAGGCCGGGTTCTGGCCCGCTCACACCCATCTCGCCGAGGAGGACGTCGAGCTCGTCCTCTGGCTCGGCGACTACATCTACGAGGGTGCCGCCGGCACCGACGGCGTTCGCCAGCACGACGGTCCCGAGCCGACGACCATCGAGGCCTACCGCAGCCGCTACGCCCTGTACAAGAGCGACCCGGCCCTGCAGGCCGCCCACGCGGCACGGCCCTGGCTCGTGATCTGGGACGACCACGAGGTCGAGAACAACTACGCGGGCGACTCCCCGCAGGACGGCGGGCCACCCGAACCGTTCCTCGAGCGGCGCGCCGCCGCCTATCAGGCGTGGTGGGAGCACATGCCGGTTCGGTTGGACCCGCCGGCGGGGCCGTCGTTCGAGATCAACCGCACGCTGCGGTGGGGTGACCTCCTGTCGGTGTTCGCGCTGGACTCCCGGCAGTACCGGGCCAACCAACCCTGCGGACGGAGCTCCGACCTCGGCGAGTCCTGCCCCGAACGCGACGACCCGACGCGGGCGATGCTCGGCGACGCCCAGGAGTCGTGGCTGGCCGCCGAGACCGCACGATCGACGTCGACGTGGAACGTCCTCGCCAACCAGGTCGTCTTCTCGCCGTCGCCGATCATCCTCGGCGCGTCGACCGTCTACAACCTGGACCAGTGGGATGGCTATCCCGCCGCTCGGGGTCGAGTGCTCGACATCCTCGCAGCGACGTCGAACGCGGTCATCGTGACCGGCGACATCCACGCGAGCGCTGTGGCCGACGTCCGGCGGGGGGAGGAGGTGGTGGCCGTCGAGCTGGTGGGCACGTCCATCTCGTCGTCGTTCCCCGAGGAGTTCGTCGCCCTGTTCGAGTCGGCAGCGCAGAGCGCAGGGGCGAAGATGGCCGACGCCCGTCACCGTGGCTACGTCCGCTGCACCGCGACCCCGGAGTCCCTGACCGCGGAGTACCGGTTCGTGGAGTCGACGGCGACGCCGACCTCGCCCGTCTCCACGGCATCGACGTGGGTGATCGATGCGGGTACCCCCGGCGTGCGTCAGGGATGACGGGCTGCGACTCGTTCGGGCGGACCGCCGTGACCACCTCTCGTCGCCCCGGCCGGCGGACCCGGATCAGCAGGCGTCGGCGTCGGTTGGGGCTCGTGCGACGTCGGTGCCGGGTCGGGGGCCGGGACCGTCACCGCGACGCGACGCTCGGTCGGAGCCGGGACCGTCGACGCCGGCTCCACCGGTCCCGAACCCGACGGGGTGTCAGCGCTCGGAGCTGACAGCACCGGCGTGGCGACCGTCACCACCGGTGCAGGGCCGAACGAGTCGACGACGACGCTCGTGGTGTCGACGGGCTGTGAGCCGCGCATGTCGTGTGGTACTCCCACCAGGATCGTCTTCGTGCAGGACGCGCCGTCGGGATCCGTCGCCGTCACCTCGACGCGGTAGACCCGGCCATCGCCGAGGCCCGAACGCTCGGCCCGCAGCCGCACCTGATTCTCAGCGAGGCCGTCCACCGATGCGTCCGGGCTCGTGTGCCCGTCAGCCAGGCCGTCGAGCGGTTCGTCCTGGGTCACGCCGGCGATGGCGACCGTCAGGTCGCCGCCCTCAGGGTCGACCCCACCCGACGCGCTGATCGTCCGCAACGTGTGATCGGGCGGCCACAGCCTCGTCGAGGTCAACCCCACCGAGGCACAGCTGGGTGGGAGGTTGGCGGTGACGCGGAGGTCGAAGTAGCTGGTGATGCCGCGGTCACGGGCCCGCGCCGCGAGCACATTCGGTCCTGCGCTGAGGAGGGCATCGGGGATGGCGATGACGAAGCTGTCGAGGACGGCGCAGCCCTCGCTGACGATCGACGCGACGTTCGTCCCGTTCCAGAACAGGTCGAAGTCGTTGTCGATGGCGACGTGGACCGTGACATCGGTCGTACCGGCGGGCAACGAGACGCTGCGGCGGACGAGGAGGTCGGTCTCACGTGACCACTTCGTCGTCGGCGCCAACGGGCAGAACACCGGGTCGTCACCGAAGGGAGCCGTGCCGGTCGAGAACGCGCTGTCGTCGAAGCCCACCGCCGCGAAGTCGGCCGGCCCACCGCCGGTCGGCACCTCGAGGTAGCGGTAGCCCGAGGCGCCGTAGTCGACGATCGGCGATGGCGGCGCCGCCTGGGCGGTTGCCGTGAGGAGCACTGCGCTCACCGCCATCGAGACGATGACGCCCGAGGACCGTCCGATCGCGCCCATGGCCGCGCCTCCTTCCGCCTGCGCTCGCAGTGAACGCTGCGGTCTGCCCGAGGGTGATCGGCACGCTCCGTGGGCAAACTTGAGGAATCAGCCGGTGAATCTCACGGTGCGTGTTGTCGGAGACGGTTGGCGACCTCGTCGACGAGCCCGAAGGCTCGTGCCGCGTCGGCAGAGAGCAGTCGCTGCGCGGCGAACTCGGCATCGATGGATTCGCGTGCTCGACCGGTCGCCTCCCCCAGCCGGCGATGCAGGTCGGCCACGCGCTGGGCGTGGTGGTCAGCCTCGGCCACCACGTCGGTCGCCCGACCCCGAACCTCGAGCTGGGGTTCGAGGAACCGGAACGAGCGTGGGGATGAGCGATCCGCCGCGTCGCCACGGCGAAGGGCAGTAGCGCAGGGCCCGCGATCGTGCCGAGGGCGGTCGCCCGGAGGTCGACGCCGAGCAGCTCGACGACGTCGGCGAGGGTGAACGCGGCATCGAGCGCGCTGTCGTGGCAGGAGTACCGGAGGTCGATCGGCTCGTCGCCGGTGCCGTCGAGGTACATCAGCCGCGCCGCCGTGTCGGTCGCCGACGCGTCATCGAGGACGCCGTTGACGAGAACGATCCTGCGCTCGAGCAGCCGATCGCGGAGGTCGTCGGCCATCGGGTGCGGCTCGCCCTCGTACACGACGGGAACCGGTGGGTAGACCGATGGACGAGGCGGAACCGGTGGCCGGCTCGGCTCGCGCCAGGGAGGAGCGGGCGTCGGGATCTCCGGCGGCCAGCCCGGCGGCTGAGCCATCACCCGGACTCCGTTGGCGCGACCCGCCACCGAAGGTCGCCGCCGACCGCCGCGGCGTAGCGCTGCAGGCTCGAGAGCCGAATGTCGTTCTCGCCACGCTCGAGGCGTGCGACCGCAGACTGCGACGTGCCCATCCGGGCCGCGACGTCGGTCTGTGAGAGCCCGAGCTGCGACCGGAGCCGGACGAGCTCGGCGACGATCTCGCGGCGCTGCTCGGCCATGCCGGCGAACCCTGGAAACACCGACCGCCGAGCCGCATTCATCTCAGCGATGATATCGCGTATATGAGATAGCCGCGACGGCCCTCGACCTCACGTGGTCGCCCGGACCGGAAGCGCGTCAGGGGTCAGCGTCCGGGCATCTGGCGAGTAGGTATCCAGGATGCTCGACGCGAACCGCCGATAGTCCGTGCCGTAGACATGCAGCGATATGGCGCGGGCATCACCGATGTTTTGCACGGCGTGGATGTCGCTCTCCGCGGAGAGCCAGCTGACGTCGCCGACCCGGTACATGCGGTGGTCCGTCGGCCTCAACGCCGTGTCGTCGAGCTCGTACAGCGTCTCGAGCTCGACGCCTTCGTGAACCGCGACGACGCACCAGCACCGATGCGAGTGGATGGGCGTGCGCTGTCCGGGTAGCCAGACGAGCGCCACCACCGAGAACGATCCGTCCCCGGCGATGTGAACGATGTTGGTTCGATAGCCATCCGGCGACGATGCCCGGCACCGCGCCGGCAGCAGCCCGGGCGCGGTGACTGCATCGGCGAGGAGGAGCGCGATCGCATCGAGACGCCCTTCCAGCGGGCGTCGGTCATGGACCACGCCGTCGATGCCCTCGATCAGGTCGCGCAGCTGGTGCCGGGCGTCGCCCGACCTCCGGCTGTGCGATGGCGCGAAAATCGGCGAGAGCGCTGCTCACGTCATGTCCTTTCGATCAGGGTGGGAGCCGGTCGGGACGCCTCATACTCTCGGGGACATCCACTCCGAACGCTTGAGCAACGGATACTCAGTTCTCACGGCGCCGGCGAGCGGAGTCGAGTGCCGACGACCACGAGGGCGCCGTCGGCTGCGGGCGCCACGTCGTGAAGGTCGATCCTCACGCTTCTCCACACGATCTTCAAGCGTCCGCATCGTCAGCGGGCGCATCCTCGGGCGATCGGATCTGCCCAAGCCCCGAGGAGCCGAGATGACAGATCACCGTGAGGGCAGGGTCAAGCAGACCACCCCGAAGCTGCCGACCCGTCGTCCGCGCCGCAGCCGCATCGACGACATCCTTCGCCTCATCGACGAGGCTCTCGCCGACGCGACGGACCTTTGCCGATCTACATGATGCCGGGTACCTGCCCGCGGTGGGGGCGACGGACGATACCGAGGTCGGGCTCGACGCACACCAGCTCGCCATCGGGCAGCGCGCTGAGGGCACCGGCGGCGCCGATCACTGCGGGCAGCCCCAGCTCGCGCGCGGTCACGGCCGTGTGCGAGAGGTAGCCGCCCTCCTCGACGACGAGCCCGCCCGCGATCAGAGCGCCGCGTTGAACGCCGGTGTTCGTCGAACGCGCCACCAGCACATCGCCCGGGCGCAGGCGTGCAAGCGCGTCCGCGGCGTCGTGGGCCACGCAGGCGCGGGCTCGTGACCGATGTGTCGCCGATGCCGAGTCCGGTGAGCGCTTCATCCGTCGGGTGCGAGCTGCCCTCAGCGATGGCGAGCTGCGATCGCACCATCAGGTCGAGCGGCGCCGGGAACATCGCGATGACGTCGCGGCCCGGGAGCTCCGGCCCGAACCGAGCCGGCATGGGCGCCCGACTCGCCGACGCGGGCGGCAGCGGCGCGGCGACGTCGTCCGCCTCCGGACCGACGCCGCCCGCAAGCAGGCCGAGCAGCTCATCGACGTCGACCTCGACGGCATGAGCCGCGGTCGTGAGCCGCCCGCGGTCGGCGAGGCGGCGGCCGACCTCGAGCATCGAACGCCGCAAGAGGCCGACGGTCCATGCACCGGTGATGCCGCCGTTGTCGTCCCGCAGCCCGTAGGTGAAGCGGGCGTCGTCGAGGAGCCGATCGAGCTCGACCCGATCGCCCTCGGGCACCCGCCGGCGGAGCGCGTCGACATCGACGTCGTCGACCGGCGCTGGGCGAGGCGTCGTCACCAGCGTCAGCACCAGCTCGGGCAGCTCGTGGAGGCACCGGCCGTCGAGGTCGTAGCTGGTGATGAGCCTCCACCCGTGGTGCAGCAGGAACCGGTCGAGGGCGGCGGCGACATCCGGACCGACCGCGCGGACGTCATCGAGCGATCGCAAGGTCTCTGGCCCGTCGGGGTGTCCGACGACGCGGGCCCGCACGAGGTCGAGGTCCTCGTCGGCGCCCGTCGACGCCGGCGACCGACCCGACGAGCAGGCCGAGCAGCTCGCGCGCGTCCAGACCCCAGTCGGCGCCACGGCCAGCAGGAGCCCCGTCGCGAAGAGGTCGGGTCCGTGCAGTAGGAAGTGCGCCCGGTAGCCCTCCTCGGCGTTGGCCTGGCACTGCCGGACGATGATGCGCGAGCGCGCCGTCGTCGAGGCCCATGGGGTCGACCGCCTGGAGCGCGAGGTTCCCTTCGACCCACAACGGGCGCAGCTCGCGGCGCCAGACATGCACCTCGTCGCGCCACGGCCGGTCGCGCAGCACCGTTCGGGCCCGGGCGCGCCGACGGCGCATCTCCGGGTGCAGGCGCGTCACGAGCCACAGCACCGGCCGCGGAGGCACCAGAGCGCCGGCGCGACCGACCAGCGGTTCGGGGCCGAGGTAGAGGTGGCCGTCGATGATCACCGTCGCCAGACCGCGGAACGGGACGCCGTAGCGCTCGTAGACGGCGGCTTGGGCCGGCTCGAAGGTCGTGCGGTAGAGGCGCGTGTACTCCGGGGTGAGCGTGTGCGGGAAGTGGTCGGAGAACCGGATCCACGTGCCCGGCGGTGGGGCATCCACGGTGTAGGTGGTCATCGGGCGCGTCTCCTCGCCTTCGTCGCGGTCCGGGCGGCGGTGCGGGCCTCGCTCCGGGTTGCCGCGAGCAGCACCTGCGCCGCCCACACCACCTCGTCTGCGGCGTCGTCCACCGACAACCCCTGCCGATCGTGGAGCTCGAGCAACGCCAGCGAGCCTGCGAGGAGCAGGTAGAGCGACGTGAGCCGCTGGGCGGGCGCGCTCTCCGGGTCGAGTCCGAGGTCGCGGAGCTCTGCGGCGAGCTGACGCCGCCCGGCGTCGAGTCGCAGTGCTCGCATCTCGCGCCCAGCCGCCGACGTCGCCTGGTGCCGCAGCAGCGGCAGGTTCTCGGCGAAACCCGTCCACAGCGCCACGAGATACTCGCGGAACCCGCCGCCGATCAGACGCTCTGGGCGGAGGGCGGCTACGCGCGAGGACGGCACCCACGCTGCCGCGTCGAGCAGCGTCGCCTTCGTGGGGAAGTAGCGGTAGATGGTGGCGACCGACACCCCGGAGCGCTGCGCCACGGCCGGCACCGACACCTGGTCGAGTTCGCCCTCCGCGACGAGAGCGAGCACCGCGTCGAGGATCGTCCGCTCGGTCAGCGCTCGATGCTGAGCCCGCATTGACATGAGATGATCATATCACTTTGAGATGACCGTGTCACCCGACGGACGTCCCTTGCGCCAGAGCTAGCGGGTGCGGATGACCACAAGGGCATCGGCGGCCGACTCGGCGCCCCACACCTCGCCCGTCCGGCCGAGCAGTTGCCGCACATCGCTCGGCGTTCCCGGGAGCGGGATCGATCTGAACGCCTCGGTGACGGGGTCGAACACGACCAGCGCGTTGGCGCCGAAGTCGCTCAACCAGACGCGATCGTGCTCGTCGACGTACACGGCATACGCCTGCGGATCGTCGCCTGGAAGGCGCCACTCACGCCACTGCCCGGAGGGTGGGTCGTAGACCGCGACCTGACCGGCGTTCCATTGGCTCGACCAGATCCGCCCGGACGAGTCGCTCCACACGCGACGGCTCCCCTGTCCTGGCGTCGGGGGTTCCAGAACGAACGCCTCGCCGGTCGTGGGGTCGACCCGAGTGATGTGGTTGCCGGCCAACGACGCGTAGTAGACGTCGCCGCCCGGTGTCGCGGTGATGCCGTACGGACCCGGGCCGCGCGGCGCCTCGAAGACCTCGACGTCGCTGGCGCCGCGTCGCAACCGCCCGTAGACACCGGCTTGCCCCGTGAACCACAACGTGCCGTCGGCGGCGAAGACAGCCGTGTTCAGGTTGGTCGACGGGTGAGTGGCCGGCAGCGCGAACGTCGTCACCTCCTCGGTGACCGGATCGACCCGAACGATCGCGTTGAGGCCACCATCGGTGATCCAGAGTGCGCCGTCGGGGCCGACGATGACGCCATGCGGCCGGGAGCCGCTCCCGAGGGCGATCTCGGTGATCGCACCCGTGGCCGGGTCGAGCCGCCCCAGCCGCCCAGCGCTCTGCGCGGTGTACCAGACGGTGCCGTCGGCTGCCGGTGCGACGTCGTGGGGCCGCGACCCTGGTGGCACCGCGTACCGCTCGGCGACCAGATCAGCTGGCAACGCGCCGATGCCGGTGTCGGTGACCGTCGTCGCCGTGATCGCCGTGGTCGCGCTGTCGTGGCCGTGCTCGCCGCGGTTTCGGCCGTCGTCGGGGCGTTCGCCTCTGCACCATCGTCGTCGTCCGAGCCGCACCCCGCGACCGATCCGACGATCAGGACGACGGCCAGCAGGCTTCGACGCTGGCGCAGCCCCCTGACATCCCGTCGATCGACTACCGGGGGTCTCGCCACATGCGCCACAGCGTCGGGCCGCCGTCGGGCAGGGCGATCTCGCCCTGGTTCACGTAGCCGTGCCGCTCGTACAGGGCACGGTTCCGGAGGGTCGTCGCCTCGTGATAGGCGGGCATCCGTTCCTGGTCGGCCCGCTGGAGCTGATCGCGCAGGAACGCAGAGCCGATGCCGCGCCCCTGGAGCGCGGGGACGGTGGCGAGGAACTGGCAGTAGTACAGGGGCCCCTCGGGGTGGTGCTGGGCGAAGGTCTCCTCGAGCAGCCCGAGGCGCTCGCTGGCGTCGCCGGCGACGGCTCGAGGGCGGCGCCGAACTTGCCGCCTCCTCCTCGGAGGTCGTCAGCTCGTGGCCAGGCGGCAGCCACACGGCCGCACCCTCGCCCTTGTCGGTCAGGTAGACCTCGCCGTTCCGCAGGTACGGCTCGATCGACACCTCGAACAACGGCACGATGACCTGCCGGCGCCGGTCGACGTCCGGCAGGAGCCAGGCGATGACGGGGTCGTCGAAGAACGCCGCCGCCACGGTGGTGGCCACCGCCTGATGGTCGGCATGGTCGGCGCGCCGGATGCGAGCAGAGATCGGATCGGTGGTGGTCATTGCGTTCTCCCTCATCTGTGGTCGCGGAGAAGCGTGCGGTCTGAGGCCCGTTCGCCGCATCGGTAGACCTACCCATTCGACCGCGCACGAGATCGTGCTGCACCGCGAACAGCGCAGCGGCGGCGCGCGTCGACGCGCCGATCTTGGCGTAGATGTGCTGGGCGTGGTGCTCCGCTGTGCGGCGGGAGATGAACAGACGCTCGGCGACCTCGGCGTTGCTCAACCCCTCGGCCATGAGCGTCAGGACCTCGACTTCGCGCTCGCTGAGGCCGGCAGGACGTGGCCGCTGACCGGCCGCCGCCTTCCTGGCCGGCCTCTGCGAGGACTGCGGCCACGACATCGGCGTCGAGGCGCCCGGGGGCGGCCTCCTCGAGCAGCGCTCCGGCCGCCTCGTCGGCCGCGCAGGCGCCGCGATGTGGACGGGATCGCGTCATCGCCGCGAAACCGTCGGCCACCGCCAGGAGGCGAGCGGCAACAGGGATGCTGCCGGCTCGGCAGCAGCGGTGGTACCCGGTGCCATCGAGCCGCTCGTGATGCATGCCGGCGGCGTGTCGCCACGGCCGCGAGCGACGGCGACGAGGCGAGGATTCGCTCGGTGAAGTAGCCGTGCATTCGCACCTGCTCCCACTCCACTCGCGTGAGCGACCCCGCCTTCTCCCATACCGCGTTCGACACGCCGACGCGACCGACGTCGTGGAGCAGGGCCGCGACTCGACGTGACGCACCTCTTGCTTCCGAGCCCGAGTCGGCGGGCTCCCCCGACGGCCAGCCGTGCCACCTCCTTCCGTGGCCGTGGAAGCACGGCACCTTCACGTCGGCGAGATCCCCGAAGGCCGCAGCCACGCCGACCAGTTCTGCTTCGCTCCGCTCGACCACCGGTGAGGGCTCGACCTCGAGGATGCGGTCCTGAGGGTCGCCGTCGTCGGCCTCGGCGAGGATCTGATCGGCGGCGCCCGCGAAGCAGTCGACCACCGACGGGTCGAGGATCACCCCGGCCCGATCGCGGAGAGCGACGACAGCGGCATCGACACCGCCGAGGTGAGCGAACAGGGCGGCGTCAGTGGCCGCACGAGCCACCCGGGAGGCGATGGCGATGTCGTCGCCTCGCAGCCCGTCGGGCACCCAACGGCCGACCCAGGACTCGAAAGCGTGGTAGAGCGTGTTCTGGGTCGAGGCCGGCAAGCCCAGGCGACGAGCGGTGTCCCGAGCCACCTCGCACACGCCCGACGTCAGTGCGACGGGCCCACTGGTCGCCGTGGGCGATCACAAAGGCGCTCGTTCGGCGGGCGGCCTCGGGCGTCATGTCGCGGGTGAGCTCTGGCAGCAGCGTCGCGGCCGACATCGTCCGGGCGGGCGAAGTTGGTTCGAGACGACGGCGCGATTGAGGGCGATGTCGTCACCGAACGTCGCCGCCGACTCGTGCGCCACCGCCGACGCAGCCGACGTGCATGAGCAGCGCCGCGTAGAAGCAGTCGCGCACGTCGTCGTCGCCCAGGTCCATCCGTCGCGCCAGCGCGGCGGCGATCACGCAGGTCCGCACGGCATTTCCCGGGGGAAGGCCGAAACCGAAGTCGGCCACCATCGACAGCCCGCCGAGCAGGTCGGCCAGACGCAACCTCGCGGCCACGGCGGCCACAGTAGGAGCCACGCATCGGCTCCCGCCCCGCTCCGAGCGACCGTCTCGCGTTGTGACCGCTGCGGGTCGCCGACGCCCCGACGTCAGCCGGTTGCGGTGGCGAGCGCGTCGCCGGTCGGCTCGGGCGACGCCGCCGGACCGACCTGGTGATCACGGCGGTCGGCCAGCGCCAGGTAGGCAGCGACCGACGTGACCGACAGCCCGAGGATCAGCGCCGACCAGGGAACACCGAACGCGCTGACGAGGACGCCGGCGATGCCGACGCCGACGAGCTCGGCGGTGCTGCCGGCCACGAAGTCGGCGGACAGCACCCGGCCGTGGGCCCGCTCGGGGCTGGACCGCTGGAGCACCGTGCGCGACGGCCCGCAGATGACGGCGGTGGCCACGCCCCAGCGCCACGCCGACGAACGCGACGACGACGACGGCGTGCCGAGGTAGACGATGGCGGTCAGGCCCGGAGCACGCCGACGCCGAGCGGCGACCCAGCCGAACGAGGCCATGCGGTCGCCGAGGCGGGCGGCGAGCAGCCCGCCGACGACGAGGCAGATGCCGAACGCCGTCTGGAGCGCGGCGAACACCGCCTCGGACCGCTCCAGCACGTCGCGGACGTACAGCGGCTCGGCGAGCAGCGCCGTGCCGTACAGCAGGTGCACGGCGAACGTGCAGGTGACGATCCGGCGCAGCACGCCGGTGCGGGCGATGAGCTTCCAGCCCTCGAGGGCGTCGCGGAGCCGCACCGGCCGCGGTCGTGCCGTCGGCGTCGGTGCCGCGGAGCGGCGCGCAGGCGGACCATCGGCAGCACGACCAGGCCGAGGGCGTAGGTGACGGCGTCGAACACGAAGGCGCCCCGGAACCCGAAGGCGGCGATGCCGATGCCGGCCGCGACCGGCCCGAGCACGATGGCGAGCTCGTCGGTGAGCGACACGAGGGCGTTGGTGCGGGCGAGGTGCTCGTCGGCCACCAGCCGGGGCGGCATCGACTGCAGGGCCGGGTAGCGAGAACGCCATGGCGACGCCGTGCAGCGCGCTGAGGACGGCAGGCGTCGGAAGTCGTCGGCCGCCAGCAGCGCCAGCGAGGCGACGACGCCGATCACCTTGGCGATCGGCCAGCGTCGCCTTCGGCCCGATCCGGTCGATCACCGTGCCGGTGAGCGGGCCCGAGGAGCACGCCGGGGAGCGCGAACGCGATGCCGAACAGCGACACGTCGGCCGCCGGGCGTCGTACTCGTAGGCGGCGTAGCCCCAGATCGCGATGATCGTCGCCCACGACCCGATGGCGCTGAGCGCCTCGGCGCCGAGGAAGGTGACGATCCGCGGGGACAACGGCGTTCCCGACTCGGATGCCACCGGGTCGCGCATCCGGACAACGTACCGACGAGACCGTGCGGCGAAGACTCGGTTTCGGTCAGCCGGCCAGGACGGCTTCAGCCTCCGCTCGCGATGCCGTCGAGGTCAGCGGCAACGAATGGTCCCTGTCGTTCCCTCAGCGCCTGCGTCAGACGAACCCGATCCGGACACCTGGGCGAGGTCGCCGGTGCCTTGTCCGGCGGTGACGCTCCAGGTACCCCGCTCCTGGCCCGTCGCCGGATCGAGGATCCCTGTCTCGAGCATGACCAGCGTTCCACTGCCGCATCCGTCGACTGTTCCCGTGAACTGGGCGACTCCTTGGCCCTGATACGTGCCGTCTCCCAGCAGAACAGCACTCCCGGTGACATACGCGGTGCCCTCGAGATCGCCGGTGAACGTGCGAATCGTGCGGAACGTCCCGGCACAGCGGGCCGGCGACGTCGGGTCGCAGCCGAAGTCGCCACCGACGATTTGCACGGTCGACGCGAACTCGACGTGATGGGTTCGATTGCCACCGTCGGCGCGCGCCGCCGCGGTGGTCGAGGCGACGAAGAGAAGGACGGCGGTCAAGGTGACGAGTCGACGGGCGTGACGCTGTGCGTGCATGGTTGGGTCCTTTCCCTTGGTCACACGCAGCGTCGCGGCCAGCGGTCGCAGCGCAGCCTCAAACCGGTCGCACGGCGCCGCTGATAACGTTGCTGACGTGGTCGTGCGGGTCCTCGGGCCGTCCCGCTCGGCGTCCCGGGAGGGCGAGGGTGCCGACCTTCGCCCGATGGAGCGCAGGTTGGTGGCCGCCCTCGCGATCTGCCGGCCGGCCGCCGTCTCGGTCGAGTCGCTGGTCGACGCACTGTGGGGATCGGACCCGCCCGCCTCGGCGCGGAAGACGATTCAGACCAACGTCCTTCGCGTTCGGGCCAAGCTCGGCCGAGCCGTCATCGAGACCGTCGGAGAGAGCTACCGCCTGGGCGCAGATCTCGATGTCGACATCGAGCGGTTCGAGCACGCGGTCCGCGAAGCTGCCGCATCCGGACCTGGCGACGCCGCCCGCTGGGACGCGGCGCTCGCCTGGTGCGGTGAGTCGCCGCTCGACGAGTTCTGCCACTGGCGACCCGCAGACGCTCGGCGGGCCGAGCTGAACGAGCTGCGGCAGTCCGCTGTCGAAGCGCGGTGGGAAGCCGCGCTCGACAACGGAGCGGCGCCGGAGCTCCTTCCGCAGCTCGAGGCGTTCGTGGCCGCCGAGCCGCTACGGGAGCGCCGCTGGACCCTCCTGCTCACGGCGTACCAAGCGAGCAGGTCGGGCCGTCGACGGTCTACGCGCGTTCGAGCGCGCCCGTCGCACCCTGGCGCTGGAGATCGGAGTCTCGCCAGGACCGGAGCTCGTGGCCGCCTATGAGTCCTTGCTCCGCGAGGACTCCGGAGGTGCGGATACCGGCGCGCGATGTGCGGCGATCGTTCGAGCTCGTGTCGTTGTCGGATCAGCGACGGTCCGAGGCGCTGGCCGCGCGCGCGGCCGGTGACGCCGCGACGGCGGTCGCGGCATTCGCCGACGCCGCGCGCCACGCTCGCGACGCCGGCGACGTCCGCCGCTTCACCGAGGCCGCACTCGGCGCTGCCGGCGACGGGTGGCGGGCGAGCCTCGACGCGACCGACGACATCGTGATGTTGCTCGAGGAGGCGCTCGAGCACGTCCCTGCTGGTCCGACGCGGCTGCGATCACGCCTGCTCGCGCGTTGGGCCATCGCCGCCAGCCACCATCGGCCGGCAGCCGAGTGCGAGGCGGCAGCGACCAAGGCTCTGGCGACCGCGCGTGCCATGGACGAGCCGGCGTTGATCGCCGGCGCCCTGCACGCGCTGTGCGTCGTCGTCTGGGATCCCGAGCGCCGATCGCAGCATTGGGCCTGGACGCGAGATCTGCTCAAGCTCGCGACAGAGCATCCCGAGGAGCCGTGGCGGCGGTGGGCGCTGCCGATCGTCGCTCGCGTGCAGGCGACCGATGGCGATCTCGCCGGCGCACTCGAGACGCTCGACGAACTTGCCGGCGAGGCCTCGCGCTGCGGCGACACCGTCGGTGCCTTTGCGGCGTCGTACGCCGGTCTCCTGCGCGCCAGCGTGGCCGGCGACTGGTCCACGGCCCGCGCCGCGGCAGCAGCATCACGCGAGCCGCGGATGCAGCGCTCATCGACCCTGCGGGCGGTGCGATCCAGGAGATGGGCATGCTCGGCGTCATCCGACTGCTCGGGGGACCGGTCATGGAGGTCAGACCGCTGGCACCGATCGAGTGGCCGATGCCCTCGATGGAGCTCAGCGTGAAGGCGTGGTACGCGGACCTCCTCGCACGAGCCGGCCAGATCACAGAGGCGGCCGACGCCCTCCACGACGATCGATCCGACGTTCGTGACCGACGTCGACCACGACGGCTATTGGCTGGCGACGTTGTCGATGCTGGCCGATGCGGCCCATCTGACCGGCGACGAGTCGATCGGCGCCGCGGTGTGGGGATCGCTGCGGTCGGTCACCGAGCTCACGATCCTCGATCCGGGACTCATCTACCGGGGCGCGGCCGCGCACGCCGCCGGCCTCGCCGCGGCGACATGCGGGCACCGCCAGGATGCGAGGGAGTTGCTCTCGATCGGCCTCGCACAGCACGAAGCGCATCGGAGTCCGTGGATGATCGAACGGTCACGCCATGCGCTCGCCTCCCTGGAGCGCTGACCCACGCGATGGCCGGCATGTCACGCAAAGTCGTTGACGGCACCCACGAGACTGGGCACGATGGTGGCCGTGATGAAGCAGCTCGCTCCGAGGATCCAAGCCACAGGCTTGTCGATCCTCGCGGCCTGCCCCGGGTTCGGCTCGTATGAGCGGACCCAGGTCGACCCCCGCGGATGCAATGCCGGGAGTCGACCGTCAGCTCACCGCTGGTAGGCGTACACCAACCCTCTCGAGGGGGTGTCGTCAAGTGGTATGGCCCTGGCTTCCAAACCCAGAGTCGGGCGTTCGATTCGTCCCGCCCCTGCCAACGTGTCGAGCTCGACGAAGTCCTCGCCGGAGACCGTGTGAGGCAGCCCTTTGAAACACTGAATAGGACAAGGCAGCGGGCGCCATCCCGCTGCCTACACGGCGCCGGCGGAGCCCCGCTCCTGCCGGTCGCCGTCTGTAAGCCGCGGGTTTGACCATCCTCCTCTAGCTCAACAGGCAGAGCAGCAGCCTCTTAAGCTGAAGGTTCTGGGATCGTTGCCCAGGGGGAGGACCAAGCCTTGTTGGAGCAGTCTGGAGTGCTCGCCACCCCGTCAAGGTGGAGGCCACGGGTTCAAATCCCGTACAAGGCGCTGGCGTAGCCGGACCGGGGACCAGCAGAGGGAAGACATCGCGGGCAGCACGTGACGCGATTGACTCGAAGGCCTCGGGCCGCGGCCTACTTTCCTGTGTAGCTCAGTTGAAGAGAGCGTCTGATTACGAATCAGAAGGTCGGGGGTTTGAGTCCCTCCGCAGGAGCCAATCCGACGTAGCTCAGGTGAACAGAGCGCTGGGTTCCGGACCCAGAGGCCGGGGGTTTGAGTCCTCCCGTCGGAGCCATGCCGCTGTAGCTCAGTTTGGACGCAAGGAAGGTGAACCGGACAGGCGCGCCGGGGCCGTTTGCTAGGCGGCACGCACCGCAAGGTGTGGGGGTCGGGACCTCCATCTTCCGCTCGAGGAGCGCTTCGCCGAATGGCCGGCAACCGGGTTTGAAGCCCGGGGACGAGGTGACACTCGGGGGTTCGATCCCTCAGCGCTCCGCCATCTTGGAAGGTGAACCGGGTAGGCACTCGGCTCCGTCTCGAAAACGGACGGCCCCCGCAAGGGGTGCGGGTCAGGACCGCCGCCTTCCTCCATCTCGGAGAGTGAACCGGATAGGCATCCGGCCCCGCCTGGAACGCGGGCGGCCCCTCACGGGGTGCGGGTCGGGACCGCCGCTCTCTTCCACGCCCCGTCAGATTCCCGGCTGGGATCGTCGCCCTTTCAAGGCGGAGGAGTGGGGTCGGCACCCACACGGGGTACTCATGCTGCGCTGGTGTAGTCGGTGAACACGCCAGGTTCTCAACCTGGAGATGACGGGTTCGATCCCCGTGCGCAGTACCAATCCCTTGTAGTTCAGTGGCAGAACGCGGCGCTGTTAACGCCGATGTCGGTGGTTCGATCCCATCCGGGGGAGCTCGATGATGCGTTGACCGAGCGGCACAGGTCGGCGGCTGCAACCCGTCGTAGCCCGGTTCAACTCCGGGACGCATCTCCATCGCGCGTAGGCGTAGCTCAATGGCAGAGCCTCTGTCTTCCAAACAGATGACGCCGGATCGTTACCGGTCGCCTACTCCATCTCGCCCCTCTAGCTCCACGTGTCTGTAGCTCAGTCGGCAGAGCGTCAGTCTGAAACGCTGAAGGTCGTGGGATCGTTTCCCACCGGGCACACCACCTTGATCGTGTAGCTCAGTTGGTTAGAGCACGTGCTCGACACGCACGAGGTCCGAGGTTCGATCCCTCGTACGATCACCACCCGCTTCTAGCTCAATCGGTGAGAGCGCGTTCCTGATAAGAACGAGGCACCTGGTTCGAATCCAGGGAAGCGGACGAGGGCGTGAGGTAACGAGCCGGCGGCGCCGTTACCGGGCGCCCCACCACCATGCGTAGCTCAGTTGGCAGAGCGCCTCGTTCACACCGAGGAGGCCCGAGGTTCGATCCCTCGCACATGGACTGAGGCCGTAGTGTCAGTGGACAAGCACGCGAGGATGTGGCCCTCGAAGGACGAGTTCAAATCTCGTCGGTCTCCCCATCGCCCCAGCCGAGCTCGGTAGGCAGAGCAACCGGCCCATAACCGGAAGGTCACTGGTTCGAATCCAGTGGTTGGGACTCGTGCATGGACAAGCCGCGGTTGGCTGAACGGGCTCATAACCCGTTGGGGGAGACCCGCTGTGAGGTTCGAGTCCTCACCCGTGCCACCATCTCGACGGGCTGTTAGCTCATCTGGTAGAGCGCCTGCCTTGCAAGCAGGAGGTGGTCGGTTCGAGACCGACACGGTCCACCACCGAATGCCGTACCGGCTGATCCTCGGTGCCCAGTGCTTTCGACTCCACTCGCACGCACCATGCCCTCGTAGCTCAGCCGGAACAGAGCGGCGAGCTTCTACCTCGACGGTCGCTGGTTCGAGTCCAGCCGAGGGCTCCATCGGGTTGTGGCGCAGTGGTAGCGCACGCGCTTTGGGAGCGTGAGGTCGGAGGTTCGAACCCTCCCAGCCCGACCATCTGGCGGCAGGTTCGACTCGTGCACGCTCGACTCGATCGGAGATGGGTTGTCGGCATCCCATGGTGACTCTGACTCACCGCCACGCTGGTTCGACTCCAGCTCTCCGAGCCGTCTATCGCCGGTGCGTTGCTGGTATCGCGGCTGGGTTTTGGTCCCAGTGACGGGGGTTCGATTCCTCCACGGCGAGCTCGCCGCTTGCGTCCTATTCGGTGTTCCGAGGGAGTCGCATCGCGGACGAAAGCGCCGGTGGCGATCATCCGGCCTCGCCGCGGCGACAGCCCAGCTCGCAGCCGTCGTCCCGACGTGTGCCATCCGATGTCACGGGCGTGGCACGCCTTCCCGACGACAGATCAAGCACACAGGGGAGGCCCCGATGGTGGCGCTACCGACGTTGGACGCCCTCAACGCGCAGACGGACCAGGAGTTCCGCCAGGCGCACCCCGACGCCCCCGAACACCTCGACCCGAATGACTCGGAGCAGGCCCACTGGGTCGAGGCGTGGGGGGACATCCGGACCGAGATCACGAACCGCTGGACCGACGAGGCCTTCTACGAGGTGTATCCGATCGGCCGAACGCTCGATCCGAACAACCCGGACGACGCCGCCATGGTCGCGTACTGGCTCGACATGAAGAACCAGATCCATGGCGAGGTCGGCCAGTACGACTGGTCGACCGTCGCCCCCCAGACGCAAGCGCCGCAGACCGGGGACACCGACGCCTACGCCTACGCCGACGCCGCCAGCGAGCCCGACGCCGTCGTCGCCGCGGCCGGGTCGGGAGACTGGGAGGCCAATCCGGCGCCGCAGCTCGAGGATCAGAAGATCGCCGAGGGCATCTTCTGGTTCGAGTACGCGATCCTCGAGCATTGGGAGGCGGCGCTCCAGAACTTCGACAAGGTGCTCATGAGCGCCAGCGACGACGAAGCCTCACCCGACTTCGCCGGGAAGATGCTCAGCTTGTTCTTCGACAAGGCGCTCGGCGAGGTGGTCAAGAAGGCGACCGACAAGATCCCGGGACTCGACATCGCCGTCGATGCCCTCAAGGGACTGTGGGACGAGGCGGAGCGGGCCAAGGCGGCCGACAAGTCGGTCCGGCTACGCGACTTCTACACGGAGCACATGACCCACATCGACAACGTCAAGCGAGAGGTCGTCAGCGCCAGGGACCGGTTCTGGCTCGAGATCAGGGACAAGCTCGCCAAGCTGCTCGAGACCGACATCGACGGCTATGGCCTGGCGCGCGAGTGGATCCTCAGCCTCTACGTCGACGCCGAGCACCGCCACAACCACGCGACCCGGAGGCGCTCTTCGCCGACCTGAGCGCGGAGTGGGTCGGCGGGAACAAGAGCGAGTACGGCAACCCCGGCAACCTCCACATCCGCATCTTCGAAGCCGATCTCTCGGTGATCGACGTCAAGGCCGATGCCCCGGACGGCGACAAGATCGTCGACTACCTGGCCAAGCAGCCGGGCGGCATGGACTTCTGGAACATGGACGTGCTCAAGATCATCGCCTACCTCGACGGGGACGAGCACCTCAAGGGCTGGGTGCGGGTCGACGCGAGCGGGCGTCTTGCCAACCTGCCGCAGGAGGATGCCGGCAACTACAAGCAGGTGTACCAGCGGATCCTGGACGCCGGCGGCCTGGCGCCGTACCACAAGTAGGCGTCAGGCGGTCTGGCCGACGAACTCCGCCAGTTGCACACCGTGGTCGGCCGCCAGCATCTCGGCCGCCTTCTCGCCGATCATGATCGATGCCGCGTTCGTGTTGCCGCTGACGACGTCAGGCATGACGCTGGCGTCGGCGACCCGCAGACCGGCGACGCCCATCACCCGCAGTCGGGGATCGACGACACTTCCCATCCGGCACGTGCTCGTCAGGTGGTACACGGTGAACGAATAGTGGCGGGCGAGGTCGATGAGCAGGTCGTCGCTCGGCGCCTCGCCGGTGACGTGCCCGTGTTTGGCCGCGAGCGCAGGAGGGACGAGCAGCGGGCCGAGCTCTCGCGGAGGCGGCCAGCTCGCCACGACGTCGAGCGCCCGACGAAGCACCGCGACCATGACCTCCATGTCGTAGGGATCGGCGAAGTAGTTCATGCGGATGTCGGGATGGTCGAAGGGCTCGGCGCTGGAGAGGACGATCTCGCCCTCGCTGTGGGGTTGCACCGGATTGGCGAGGACGATCACGCTCTCGACGTCCGGAGCCAGGCGCGCGTCGGCGTCGTCGAAGTACTCCGTCTGGGTCGACCCGCAGGCAGCCGCGCCAGATGTCGTGGTTGTACCCGCAGATGAAGAATCCGAGCTGCGCGTCGTGGGTGTGGTGGTCACCCAGACCAGTCGAGAACCACGCGCATGCCTCGTACAGCGACGACGACACCAGGCCGTGACCGGTCGTCGCCCACTCCGTCACCCGTCGCTCGGCCTCGGCCTTGAGCGACTGGAGCTCCTCGGGTAGCCCGGCGTCGTCCGCCGGGTCGGCCGGCAACGGCCCGGCGGGTGCCCGAAGGGCATCGGGTCCCATGGACACGCCCATCTGGCTCATCGAGATGCCCACGCCCGGCGCCGGGAAGACAAGCCCGACCTGCAGGTGGTCCTTGAGGTGCTTGCCGACGTCGGGAGCGTCGAGTTGGCACGGCACGCCGACCGCTTCGAGCTCTCGCTTCGGGCCGACGCCGGACAGCATGAGGATGTGGGGAGACCCCACCGCTCCAGCGCAGAGCACGACCTCCTTGGCGGCCTCGGCGACGACGACCTCGCCGTCGGCGGTCCGGTACTCGACCCCGGTTGCCCGCAGCTGACCGGGATCACCGTCCAGGACGACTCTGGTCACGTGCGCCCCGCAGATCACCTCGAGGTTCGGTCGCTGCTCGACATCGCCCTCGAGGAACGCGTGATACGTACTGGACCGCTTCCCGGCGCGAGTGGTCGTCTGCAGGAGCGAAACGACCCCGTCAGGACCGCCGCGGTCACGGCCGTTGTAGTCGCCACACGGAATCCCTGCGGCGACCGCCGCGTCGACGAAGTCCTGTGCGCCGACGAGCACCGGTGCCCGCACCGACACGCCGAGGGGACCCTCGGTGTTGTGGGCATCAGCGTCGACGACGATGTCGCCGCTCGGCGCCAGCCCCTCGCTCTTCTTGAAGTAGGGCAGCACGTCGTCGTAGCTCCACCCGGTGGCACCGTCCGCGGCCCAGGAGTCGAAGTCGCCAGGATGGCCTCGGACGTACGCCATGTAGTTGATGCCGGACGAACCGCCGAGCATCTTGCCGCGAGGCACCATCATTCGACCGTCGGTGAGACCGAGACCGCAGCCGCCGGCGTCGGCCGTGTACATCCAGTCGGTGTCGGGGTTCACCTGCAGCACAGGGCAGGCGGCGGGCATCAGCGCCTGGGGTGGCGGAGGGCCACCGGCCTCCAGAAGCGCGACTCGGCACGTCGGATCCTCCGAGAGCCGGGCCGCGACGACGGCGCCGGCCGACCCACCCCCCACCACGACGAAGTCAAACGGCTGGGCCATACCAGCGGAACGTAGTCGGACCTGTGCTCGACCGACGGCGGCGGTCCGAACTATCCGAAACGGTCGTCTTCGGGTAGCTCACGGGGACAGGATGGAGGTGTGGCCGACGACCGTCATCTCGCCGGGGTCGACCCGTTCCGCGCCATGGACCGGGAGGCGGCCCGCATCGAGGCCCACTTGTCGGGGCGACCCGACGCCGACCCGGAGTGGACCCTGCCGTCGAGGTGCGACGGCTGGAGCGTGCGCGACGTGCTCGCCCATCTGCTCTCGGCTGAGCCGTACCACGCCGCATGTCTCGCCGGTGGCGTCGCCGATTTCATCGCCGCCCTGGCGGCCCGGGGCGCGACCGACATCGCGAGCTTCAACGCCCTCGGCCTCGTCGAGCTCGCCGACCAGTCGCCGTCGCAGCTCCTGGATGCGTGGCGTTCTCGAAACGCCGAGACCCGCAGCGGCTTTCGACAGCGCGCCGACGGCACCGTGGACACCAGCGTCGGCGACTACCCGGCCCGGTGGCAGGCGTTCCACGTCGCATCCGAGCTGGCGACGCACGCCGACGACATGTTCGTGCCTGAGGACGATGACGACCGCGAGGCGCGTGTCGCCTGGCGAGCACCGTTCTCTCGCTTCGCGCTGAGCGAGTCGAAGCCGGGGCTGGCGATCGACACGCCGATGCCCGGGCGGACTCGCGTGCGAGGCGACGGCATGGACGCCGACCTCGACGACGCCACGTTCGTCGCCGCGGTCGCCGGGCGGCTCGACGACACCGCACTGTCGTGGTTGTCGACCGCCGTCTAGGTGCATGTCCCGTCCCTTCAGAGGTCCCAGTCGGCTGGAACACGCGGGTCAGGCAGGTAGGCGCAGTAGGTGCCCGTTCGGATGGTCCGCTCGAGGTGCTTCCCGAGCTCGGGGAGCTGCTCACGCGATCCGAGCCATGGCCTGGCGAATCGCACGTGTCACCGCGGCCCGCGCTCGCTCCGATGCGTCACCGGCTCGTCGTCCTCGGCCACCGAGGCCAACGGCTCGCGACAGCTCTCGGAGGAGGAAGTCACGTTCGACATCGGCCTGCGCTTCGCGGGTCGCGTCGCCGCTCGCTTGCGCATCGTCGATGTCCTCCTCGATCTCGGCCAGCCGACGCCGGTATGCCTCCTTCGCTCGAGCGTCGAGCATCTCGCCCGCATGCCCGAGGACGGCGTGCCCTGCCGCGGCGCGATCTCGCCAGCACGACACCGGAGTTTTCGGCCGCGACGAGGTCGAGCACATGGAGCTCCCGCGACGGGTTCGCCGAGGAGCCGGGCGAGGTATCGCATGCCCTTGAGGTCGCGCACGTGCACCGTGCAGCCGTCGAACGCCAACGACCAGTAGTCACCCTCGCGACGAAACACGTTCCGCGCCTCGGTCGGCACCGCGTCGTCGATCTGCAGCGCGGCCTCGATGCCGTCCAGCACCAGACGGGCCGCCTGGAGCTCGAGCGCGGCTTGGTGCTCCCTTCCGCTGGCGCGATGTGCATCCGCGAGGCCGAGACGAGCCGTCGCCGCCTCATAGGGCGCACCGACGTCGCCCCAGAGCCGTGCCCCCTCGGAGAAGAGCCGCTCCGCCTCGACGGCATCGCCTTCCGCGAGCCGCACCCTTGCCCGTGCGACCGCTGCACAAGCGACGAGTGCCTTGCTCTGGAAGCGGGCGGCGACCGCCTCCAGCTCGTCGGCAGCCGATCGGGCCCGATCGATGTCGCCGGCCGCGATGCCGATGACGACCTGCGCCTCGAGCAGCGGCACCCGCCGCAGCTCGGTGCTCGGCGGCAGCTCCTTCGAAGGCACGAGCGAGGGGCTGTCGAGCGCGTCGCGGATCGATGCGGCCGCGGTGTCGACGTCACCTTGGGCGAGGCGGACCAGTGCGAGGCCGGGTTCGGCATCCCACCCGACGTGATGAGCCGCCAGAAGCGCCTCCTCCGCTCCCGTGATGTCGCCCATGCGCAGTCGGATCCGTCCGAGCTCGGTCAACGGCCACCCCAGCTCGCGTCGCAGGTAGGGCCGAAGCTCCTCGACGGCGAGGAGCGCTTGGACCTCGGCGTCGTGGCACACACCTCGCAACCTGAGGATCTCCGCTCGGTGAACCCGGCAGCGTCCGTGAAGGCTGCCGATGGCATTCGTCCTCGACCACCGTTCCATCGCCTCGGTCCACTCCTCCGCCAAGTCGTAGAGAGCGAGGCCCTGAAGTGCGCACACGAGCTCGCAGTAGACGACTCCCGTCGAGAGCGGGTCGAGGTCGCCCGAAGTCGCAGCGACGCCCGCCTCGTCGAGCAGTGCGAGACCCTGGGTGACGTCACCATCGAGGATGAGGATCCGACCCTCAGCGACCCGTCCGATGGCGGCGGCCGCCGGATCGCATCTCGAACCGACCTCGATGGCGATTCGCGCCCACGCCCGTGCACTGTCCAGGTCGCCGATCAGCATCCGCTCGTAGTTGCGAACGACCGCGAGCCAGGCGTGCACTGGTGTCTCGGTCTGATCGTCGAGTAGCCGCTCCGCCACGCGCGAGCCATCCCCGTACCGGCGCCATGAGCGCGGTGTCGAACAGCAAGTGCATCGCCACGCGGACGGCCGCGCCCGCTGCGCCGACGGTCTCGCCTGCAGCGAGGAGTTCGGCATAGGCCCGCTCCCACGCCTCCACGGTCACGTCGAGGTGGCCGGCGCCGTAGGCAACGCCGGCGAACACCGGCAGGTCCGCCGGGCCGAGCAGACCGCTCTCGTCCGCGCCCGCGAAGAGCTCGAAGGCCTCCTGCCACCGTCCGCGCGCGGCGGCGTCGTGAGCACGCTCCAGAGCTCCAAGGGCGCTCAGGTCGTTCATCGACTCATCGCACTCATCCGCACGCCGTCACGGCCGAGTTACCGCGGTAACAGTGTCGCTCACGCCTCCTTGGTAGGGGCCACGAACGCCGTGGCAACGATTCCGACCCAAGGAGAAGCCATGGAAACGGCAGCCGTCAACGGCGTCGAGCTCGAGTACGAGGTGACCGGATCGGGCGAGCCGGTCTTGCTTGTCAGCCCCGTGTTGGCCGACGGGTTCCTGCCGCTCGTGGCCGAGCCGTCGCTCCACGACCGATACCAGCTGATCCGGTACCACAAGCGAGGCTGGGTCGGGAGCACCCACTCGCAGACGCCCGTGAGCGTCGGCGACCACGCCAAGGACGCGGCGGCGCTTGCTCGAACACCTCGGAGTTCGCCGCGCCCACGTCGCCGGGCATTCCAGCGGAGCAGCCGTCGCGGTCCAGCTGGCCCTCGACGAACCCGGCCGCGTGGCCACCCTGACCCTGCTGGAACCCTCGCTCTTCTCGGTGCCCAGCGGCGCGGCGTTCCTCGAGAACGCCGGCCCCGTGTTCGATGCATACGCGCAGGGCCAGCACGAAGAGGCCGTCGCGATGTTCCTGAGCGCGGTGAGCGGGCTCGACTGGGTGACCTGTCGAGCGCCTCCTCGACGAGCGCGTTCCCGGGCGCCGTCGAGCAAGCCGTCAAGGACGCCGACACCTTCTTCGGTGTCGAGCTCCCAGGTCTCACACAGTGGACGCTCGAACCGGAGCAAGCCGCCGCCATCGACCAGCCAGTGCTCTCGATGCTCGGCAGCGACACCCAGATCCTCTGGGTCGAGGTCGCCGAGTTCCTGCGCTCGTCGCTCCCGAACGTCGAGGAGCGCACGATCAACGGCGTCGGCCATCTCCTGCACGTCCAGCAGCCGGAGCCCGTCGCCGCGAGAGATCGCTGACTTCCTCGGACGCCACGTCATCGCCGAGCGATGACGATCCGCAACCATCGAGCATGGGGCATCGCCGGCAAGTCGTTGCACACCGGCGACATCGTCGGCATGCGCGCCGCGGCGCAGTAGCCAGCCCCACGTCCAGGCGCCTGCTGCCTACCGTGTCCCCCGTGGCGGTCCGTCAGCGCTCGTCATCGCGTTGCTGATCGGCGCGGTGGGGCTCGCCTTCGCCGACGCGTCCGTCGTCGCCCTCGCTCTCCCGGATCTGTACGCCGAGTTCGACACGACCATCGTCGGCGTGTCGTGGGTGCTCACGACCTACGCGCTGGCGGTCGCCGTCACCGCCGTCCCTGTCGCGTTGTTCCACCGGCGCGTCCGGCCGCTGACCCTGGTCGTGGTCGGCGCCGCGGTGTTCGCCGCGTCCTCGCGTGGTGGCTGGCGTGGCGACAGGGCTTTCGCTGCTGCTCGGTGCGCGCGCCGCGCAGGGTGTCGGCGCCACGCTGCTGCTGGCCGGCTCGCTGCCCGTGCTCGTTGCGGTCGTCCCCGGCGAGGGTGTGGCCCGCCGGTGGTGGGCCCTCGCCGGTGCGGTCGGGGTCGCCATCGGCCCGGCTCTGGGCGGCGTGCTCACCGAGCTGTTCGCGTGGCGGGCGATCTTCTTCGTCCAGGCTCCCGTCGCCGCCGCCGCTCTCGTGGTGGCGGCCGAGCCGGCGGCGCGGGCACAGCGGCAGGAGGGTCGGCTCCACGGCGATCCGGGGACGCGCCGTCGGGACGTGGTCATCGCCAACGCCGGATTCGCGCTCGTCTTCGCGGCGTTGGTCGCGGCGTTGTTCCTCGGCGTGCTGCTGGCCATCGAGGTGTGGCGCTACAGCCCGGCGCAGTCGGCCGTGGTCGTGAGCGCACTGCCGCTCGGGATGCTGGTCGGGCGTCTCGTTCAGCCAGCTCCGCGGGCCGTCGTCGCGGTCGGTGGAGCGCTGCTGCTGGCGCTCGGACTTGTCGGGCTGGCGCTCGTGCCGGGGGCCGCGCCGGTTGTCGCCGCCATCGCCTTCGCTGTCTGCGGGGCGGGTTTCGACCTCGTCCACGAGGTGCTCGACGAGGCGGCGGTGCCGGCCGACGGCCCGGCGGTCCGGGCCTCCGCAGTGTCGATCGGCGCCCGTCATGCCGGGCTCGTGCTCGGGCTGGCGCTGATCGCGCCGGTCCTGTCCTCCAGCCTCGAGGCGGGGATCGACCGGGCGACGCTCGGCGCAACGCAGACGATGCTCACGACTGAACTGCCGCTGGCCGACAAGCTGCCGGTGACGTGGGCGCTGCGCAACGCCATCGAGGAGGCGCCGCGGGGTGAGGTGCCCGATCTCGCCGCCGAGTTCGACGAGCGGGGCGCCGAGGGCGACAACGAAATGGCCCGGGCCCGCGACGACTTGATGGACACGGTGACCGACGCCGTGACCCGGTCGTTCCGCCCCGCCTTCGCCATCGCCGCCGCTGCTGGCGGTGCTGGCCGCCGTTCCGGCGTTGCTCGTCGCCGCCCGGCGACCGGCGTCCCACCGCCGGTGGTCGGGAACCCGTCGCGCCTGGTCCACGGTCGGCATCGGCGCCTTGGCCGCCGTCGCGATCGGGCTGATCGTCGTTCGAGTTGAGCCGACGGCGCCGCCGACGTCGGTGAGTTCGTCGCCGAGGACCCGTGCACGGCCGGCCCCGACCCGTACCCGGGCGACGGCCTCGACGCCTCGCTCCAGCGCATCGCCCTGTCCACCCTCAACGGGGCCGCCTGCGAGCTCGGCACCACGCGGGAGCGCCTCGTGCTGTCACTCGACGAAAGCAGCGGCTACGAAGACGTGACCTGGAATGAAGAGACGCTCGAGACGGCCCTGCGCACGGGCGCCCACCGGGCCATCGACGATGCCAACGACCGCGACGCCATCCCGGGCTGGGCGGCCGCAGCGCTCGGGTTTGTTGTCGACCACGCCCCGATCGGTTGGCTCGTCGAACGTCTGCCGCTTCTCGGCGGGTAGCAAGTTCTCGGCGAATGGAGTCCTGCGCAGTGCCATCCTGTGACCGTGGGTGGGCCCTTGCCGTCGGGATCGGTGACCTTCCTCTTCACCGACATCGAGGGGTCAACGCGGCTGTTCCGCCGCTTGGGCGACCGCTACGAGTCCCTGCTCGACCAGCACCACCGCGTCCTGCGGTCGACCTGGGACGATCACAGGGGCGCTGAGTTCAAGGCGGAAGGCGACGCTCTGCTCGTCGCCTTCGCCTCGGCGGCCGACGCCTTCGCCGCTGCCGTGGACGCGCAGCGACGGCTGCGCGCCGAGGCGTGGCCTGTGGACGCCTCCGTCCGGGTGCGGATGGGTCTGCACACCGGCATCGCCTATCCACGCGACGGCGACTACATCTCCCTCGCGCTGCATCGCGCAGCTCGCGTCGTCGGCGCCGGCAACGGCGGGCAGGTGGTCGCGTCGGCCGATGCTGTCGCCGCCGCGGGTGCGGTCGAAGGCATCGCGGCTCGGCGACTGGGTGCCTATCGGCTGCGGGACTTCGAGGGCCCGGAGGTGCTCCACGAGGTCACTTCGAGCGGCGACCGCAGGACCGGTTCCCCGCGCTTCGCGCCGTGCCCGCCGACGGCCACAACATCTCGCCGTCCCGGGACACGTTCGTCGGGCGCCTCGACGAGGTCCAGGACCTCGCGTCGATCGTGGAGGCCGGGCGGCTGGTCACGCTGCTGGGGCCGGGCGGCATCGGCAAGACGAGGCTGGCGACGGAGTTCGCGCTCGGTGCAGCACCGAAGTGGGGCGACGGGGTGTGGATGGTCGATCTGGCCGCGATCCCCGCCGGCGAGCCCATCGCCGGCGCCGTCGCCGACACCCTCGGCGTCGGTCCCGGCGACGGCTCGCTCGTCGACGCCGTCGTCGAGCATCTCCGCGGCCGAGAGCGCGCTGGTGCTGCTGGACAACTGCGAGCACGTCCTCGACCTCGGCGCGCGAGCTGGCCCGCGCCGTGCTCGCCGACTGCCCGGCGACTGCGCTGCTGGCGACGAGCCGGAACGGCTCGGCGTCGCGCGGCGAGCACACCGTCTCCGTCGCTCCCGCTGCCGTTGACCGAGGACTGCGTCGACCTCTTCGTCGACCGGGCACGACGGCAGCGACAGCACGCTGCGCCTCGACGGCGACGACCGCGCCGTGGCGCTCGCGATCTGCCGGCGGCTCGATGGGCTGCCGCTCGCCATCGAGCTCGCCGCCGCCCGCGCCAACGTCCTCACGCCGGCGGAGATCCTCGCCGGCCTCGATGGTCGCCTCGCCGTCGCTCCGGCGGCGCGACGACGCGCGTTGCCGAACGCCAGCGCACGCTGCGGGCGCTGCTCGACTGGAGCTACGACCTGCTCGACCCGACCGAGCAGGCGGTGTTCCGGCGCCTGGCGGTGTTCGTCGGGAGCTTCGACATCGCGACGGCGACCGCCGCCGCCGGGCACGGCGAGGTGCGACGTCGACGACGTCGCCGAGGTGGTCTGGGCGCTCGTCGACAAGTCGCTGGTCAACGTCGAGCGCCGGGAGGGTTCGACGCGCTACCGCCTGCTCGAGACGATCAGCGCGGTCGCCGCCGAGTACAGCGCCGACGCCGGCGACGCCCGCGCGACACGGGCGGCCCTGGGCGAGCGCTACCTCGCCGACTTCCCGCTCGCCGACAGCGGGTCCCCCGAGTGGCGGTCGCGGATGGCACTCGAGCAGGCCACGCTCGTGCAGTCTCGTCGAGCCCCTCATCGACGACGGTGAGGTCGAGCTCGCCCACGCGATGGCGCGCCTCGGCATCGACACTCGACGTCGGACGCGGTTCCTCCGAGACGTCGCGCTCCGGACGCTCCTGCCGCTGGCTGGACGCGGGCCGCCCGCGGAGCCGGGCTACGGCCCGCCTCCACGCCTTCGTCGCGAGGCTGTTCGCCGACGTCGAAGACCGCCCGCAGGCGGAGGAGCATCTCGCCGCCGCCCGCCGGTGCATCGAGGAGTTCGGCGACCACGACCGCCACGGCTTCGTCCTGTTGTCCGGGGCGCTGGCCGTGTTCGGGCTGCGGGACGCGACCGAGGCGTCGCTGCGGCGGGCGGAGCAGCAGCTCCTCGGCGGACCTGGCGCGGCCGCTCACCCCGTCAGTTCGAGCCGAGCGTCTCGTCGACATGGGACTGGTGAGCCAGGCCCTCGGCGCGGACACGACGCGGGAGTACCTCGCCGAGGCGGCGACGCTCGCCGAGCAGTGCGGCGACGTGACTGACCCTGATGTTCGTGGTCAACAACCTGGCCGAGGACGAGCTGCGCGACGGAGACACGGCGACGCGGCGCGTCACCAACAGGAGGCGATGCGGCTGAGCGCCGAGCTCGACGTCCCGCTCGTCACCGGCTTCGCGCTCGTCCTGGCCGCTCGCATGGCGCAGCCGGCAGGCTCCGATGCGGTGGCGGTGCGCCTCCACGCCGCCGCCGACGCACTCTTCGAGGAGATGGACTTCCGGCTCCTCCCCGACGACCGTGCCCTCAGCGACGCCGTCCTCGCCGCCGCCCGGGCGAACCTCGGCGACGCCTTCGACGCCGAAGTCAGCGCCGGACGGGCACTCGCGCTCGCCGATGTCATCGCCGCGGCGGACGCGGTGTTCGAGGCGGCGATGTCAGCGCCGTGACGACTCAGGGCATGGCGCCCAGCGGATGCCTCGTGCCCTCTCGGGCACACGCGTGCCCGTGTCGCGGCCTGTGACGACGAGTGATAAGCCGAGCTCGTGCCCGAGGGGTTCGAGGACTGGTCGGGGCGGACGTTCCGCAACGTCGACCTCAGCAACACGCGCTGGAAGGAGACGATGCTCGTCAACGCCAGGTTCTCCGGACTCATCACCGGACTCGTGGTCAACGACATCGAGGTCGCGCCGCTCATCGCCGCCGAGATGGACCGGCGGTTCCCGGAGCGGGCGAAGCTTCGTCCGGCCGATGTCGGCGGCGTGCGCGAGGCCTGGGCCGTGGTCGAGGAGCTGTGGGCGGCGTCGAAGACACGGGCGGCGGCGCTGCCGGAGGATGTCCTTCACCGGCGGCTCGAAGACGACGAGTGGTCATGGTCAGAGAACTTCCGGCATCTCGTGATGGTCACCGACGGTTGGATCAGCGGCACGGTTCTGGGCCGTACCGGCCACTTCCATCCGATCGGGGTGCCCCCGAGCTTCCTCACCGATGTGCCCGGCATCGACGTTCACGCGTCGCCGACGTGGGCAGAGGTGGTGGTTGCGCGGGAGGATCGCATGGCGATCGTCAGGCGGCTCGTCGAGGAACTCGCCGATGCCGATCTGGAGCGCCGCTGCGGAGAGCACACGCTCCGGGACTGCATCCGGACGGTGCTCGATGAGGAGTGGCACCACAACTGGTACGCCAACCGCGATCTTGATCAACTGCTGGCATAGCGGCGCAGTGAATGAACAGCATCTGGCGGGATTCGCCGACTTCGTGCGCGGCTCAGCGAGCCGGCACCGGCTCGAGCGGGCCGAGCGCCTCCTCGAGCGGCGGACCCGGCGGCGTCGGTGCGAGGATCGTCAGCCTTGTCGTCGCCCGGGTGAGGGCCACATAGAGGCGCGCCATGCCTGTCGCCCCCGGTGACTCGCGGACGATGGCCTCGGGATCGACGACGACGACGCCGTCGAACTCCAACCCTTTCGCGTCGACGGCGGTGAGGTGCTCAGCGCCGCCATTGCGGTCGGCGACCAGTTGCTCGGGTGTGACGACCGCGACCAGCCCGGCCCCGACATCGCGCTGGATGTCGGCAACCGCGTGCGCGATCTCCGCCGCGCCGAGCGGCCGGCCACCGGTGTGGAAGCGGCGGGGACCGACCCCGGCGGTCCTGACGGAGCGGGCCGGGTGCAGGTGCGGCGCGAACTGCTCGAGCAACCGGGCCGCCAGCTCCATGACCTCGGCCGGGGTGCGGTAGTTGACCGTGAGCTCGTGGCGGGCCACCGAACCCGCGTCGACGCCGAGCGCTCCGAGGATGCGGTCCCACGTCACCGCCGCGCCGGCGCGGACTGCCTGCGCCTCGTCGCCGGCCAGGGTGAACGACTGGGTCGGGCACCGCCGGGCAACCGCCCGCCACTGCATCGGCGAAAGATCCTGGGCCTCGTCCACGACGACGTGGCCGTACCGGGCGTCGGCCGGGCGCACCGCGGACACCTCCTCGACATCGAACTGGTGGGCGAGCTCCTCGTACACGCCGTGCAGCTCGTTGGCGGCGGGATCACCCATGAGCGTGGTCGTGGCGTACGTGGCCTTGCACTCCCGACAGTCCAGCCGGTCGCTGCCGGACGCCTGGCCCGGCAGGTACTCGAGTGGGCGCCCGCACCGCGGGCAGTCGGGCAGCCGCTCCTCCAGGATCCGCTCGGCCACGTGGTCGAGCGCCGGTCGCCGCCCGCCGGCGCGCTGCGGTCGCGTCGGGACGGGCCCGAGCAGGACGTCGGCCTCGTCGAGGAGGGCCACGTCGGCCTCGCTCCATCCGTCGCCGCCCTCACTCGAGGCATGCAGCGCGTCCAGCTCGTCCGGCGTGAGGATGTCGCGCCCGGCCTTCGCCAGGCGCCGGGGCGATGCGAGGAGACGGCGCACGAGCCCTTCGGGCCTGAGCAGGGGCCACATGGCGTGGAGGGCCTGTGCCAGCGCACCTCGGTCGACGACGTCGAGGAGCGCGTGGCGCGTACCGGACTCCCTCCGGGCCGATGCGGCCGATCCGGTGGTCGCGCTCGAGGCCGTTCCGGTACGCGGCTTCCAGCGCCCGCAGGAGAAAGCGCTCCACCAGCGGCCGGCCGCCGTTGTGCGTCGTCGACCGTCGCCTGGCTGTCGCGACGATGGCCGCAAGGCGGTCGTGCTCGACCACGAGCCGAAACCGGCCCGCCCACAGCTCGATGCCCGCCCGCGGCGCCCGCTCGTGGGCCCGGACCGCCCGGGCGAGGACGTCGACCATGCGGACATCGCCCTTGACCGCGGCCGCCGCCGGCGGGTCGACCTTCGATACCGCCACGGCCGGGCCGAGTTCCGCCGGCGTCGCCAGTACGACCCTGTCCTCACCGAGCGACGGGACGACGTCCTCGACATATCGCAGGAACGTCGCCGACGGCCCGACGAAGAGGACTGCGCCAGCCAGGCGGGATCGCTCGGCGTAGAGCAGATACGCGGCCCGGTGGAGCGCCACTGCCGTCTTGCCGGTACCAGGCGCCCCTTGGACGACCGTCACGCCGGCGCGGGGGCGACGGATCACGACGTCCTGCTCGGCCTGGATCGTCGCCACCACGTCCTGCATGCGACCGGTCCGCGGCGCTTCGAGCGCAGCCAACAGCGCACCCTCACCCACGAGGTAGAGCCCGGCCTCGCCCGCGGCGCTGACGTCGAAGACCTCGTCCTCCAGCCCGACCAGCTCGCCATGCCGCCAACGGAAGTGGCGTCGCCGCACGACACCCATGGGGTCGTGGGGCAACGCCCGGTAGAACGGCTCGGCGACCGGCGCCCGCCAGTCGACGACGAGCGGGTCGCCGTGCTCGTCAGCGACGGCCACGCGACCTACATAGAGGCAACTGCCGTCGGCGAAGTCGAGGCGACCGACGGCCAGACGGTCCTTCGTGATGTCGAGCGCGGCCAGCCGGCGGCCGGCGTGGGCGATGGTGCTGTCGCGCTCGAACAGCGCCTGCGCATTCCTGGACTCGGTGAGCTGCCGCGCCGCCCCGGCCAGGCCCTCGGCCGAGCCCCGCATGGCCAGGACGCGGTCGTAGGCGGCATCGAGGTAGGCGCGCTCCCGACGGAGCTCTTCGTCACCCGGCACGCGGGGATCGTCGCTGCCGACGCCGTTGGAAGCAAGCGAGCCCACAGCCGTAAACTGAAGGCAGTACCACGGAGTTCGCCGGCACGGGCCGACCAAACCGCGAGGTGACCGAACCGTGCCCCGCCGGTCAGAGGCGGAAGTCGACGCCACCGACCCGATGGGTGCCGGAGCCGCGGCCGCGAAGGTCGACAGCGACCAGGCCGCCGGTCCCCTCGGTGTAGGTGATCGATGCGTTGTCGAACTGCGGCTGGCCGAGGATCTCGGTCCAATGGGCCGCGACCTGGTCGGGTTCGGGAACCGCCAGCTCGACGCCGGTGAACCCGTCGACGACGTCGGTGCGTACGGCACGCTGCCAGTCGGGACCGGCGGGCATCCACGGACCGGCGGGGTCCTCGCCTCCGGGCTGGAAGTCGATCTCGAGGAACGACCCGCCGGTGTCGCTCGGATGGAGCTGCATGATCCTGTAGCCGTCATCCTCGGCTTCGAGCACCGTGCGGATGCCAAGCGACTCGATCCTCGAGCGCAGCTCGTCGTGGCGGTCGGTGTGGGCGATCACCATGTAACCGCCGTCGCCGCCGAGCCGGTCGAGCTGGCGCCCCGCAGCCGTGCCGTCCTTCGTCGGTGACACGACCTCGATGAACTGGGTCCCCGACCGGCAGCACCGCGTTGCGAAGTCCGAACGTCGCGACGGCGGGGTCGTTGAAGGCCACCTCGATGCCCAGCGCACGGCAGAGGTCACCGACCACCGCATCGAGGTCACGGACGACGAGCGCCACCTGACGCAGCCAAATCACCGGAACATCGGCTTCCGCTTCTCGACGAAAGCACGGAACGCCTCGGCCGTGTCGGCGCTCGACGCGATCCGAAGGTGCCGCTCCGCCTCGTAGTCGACGAAGTCGCCCAGCGTCATGCGCTCGGCCATCACGTAGTTCTGCTTCAGGCCGAGCAGTGCCGTAGGCGACTTTTCGAGCAGCTCCCTGAGGAGGGCGTCGGTCTCCGTTCGGAACAAGTCGTCCGGGAACACCCTGGACACGAGCCCGATGGCGAGCGCCTCCTCGGCTTCGACGCGCCGCGGCAGGAAGGACAGGTCACGCGCCCGGCTGGCTCCGACGAGCCGCGGCAAGGACCACGGGATCGCCATGTCGCCGGCGACGGCGACATCGAGGAAGGCGGTGTTGAGCTTCGCCGATGCCGACATGAACCGGAGATCGCACGCCAGTGCCCAGCCCAGCCCGGCACCGGCGCACGCACCGTTGATCGCGGCGACGGTCACGGCAGGGATCTCGTGCAGCAGCGCGGTGACCTCGAACTCGCGCGAAGTGAGTCGCTCGTCGGCGCCGCCGCTGGCGAAGTGATGCAGGTCGGCCCCGGGGCAGAACGCCTTGCCCTCGCCGGTGAGCACGAGCACCCGGACGGAGGGGTCGGCGGCGGCCAGCTCGAGCGCGTCGCGCGCCTCGCGCACCATCTGGTTCGTCATGCCGTTCATGTGCTCGGCGCGGTCGAGGGTGAGGCGGCACAGGCCGCCGTCGATGTCGTAACGAAGCGTCTCGAAGTCCGGCATCACGCACGATCCTCGCGCTGCGTCTTCGTCACTGACAGCGACCTCGGCCCTGAACCATCTACCACCACGCTGCGTGGATTGGTGATGAGGATCTCGGGTGACCATGCCCTGTAGAGCTGTAGGTTGCCGGCCGTGCAGCGACTCGGTGGGAGTGACGCCAACTTCCTCTATCTGGAAACGCCGAGTGTGCACATGCACATCGGATTCACGGCCGTCTTCGCTCGGCCACCGGGTGAGGAGTTCACCTTGGAGCACTTGCGAGCGCTGGTCAGCAGCCGCCTGGACCGCCTGCCGGTGTTACGGCGACGGCTGCGGGAGGTGCCGTTCGGTCTGCACCACCCGGTCTGGGTCGACGACGGTCGCTTTGACGTTGACTATCACGTCCGCCGTCTCGTGGCCGCGCCGCCCGGGGGCCATGCGGAGCTGGGCGAGGTCGTGGCGGACATCCTCAGCCGACAGCTCGATCGGAGCCGTCCCCTGTGGGAGCTGGGCCTGGTCGATGGGCTCGCAGATGGCCAGTTCGCGCTCATCACCAAGGTGCACCACGCCGCAGTGGACGGCGTCTCCGGAACCGAGCTGATGACCATCCTGCTGTCCCCGGACCGATCGCCCGTACCGCCTCGGGTGCCACCGCCGGAGAGCACCGAGACCGAACCTGACGACAGGCAGATGGTGTTGAACGCCATGGGCGACCTGATGCGTCACCCGCCGTGGTTCTCCCGAACGCCACCGGGCTTGCCGGCGTCGGGCAACGACACCCTGACGCCAGCCAGCGAGCTTCCACGCCCGTGGAAGAGCCCCCTGAACGCGACCATCACGCCGCACCGCAACGTCGCCCTGACCGACATACCCCTCGACGCGGTGCGGACGGTAAAGAACCGTGTCGGATGCACCGTCAACGATGTGGTGCTCGCCCTTTGCGCGGGAGCGCTCCGACGCCTGATTGACCGGTCCGGCCTGACAGACGCACCCTCGCTCGTGGCCGGGGTGCCGATTTCAGTTCGCACCGAGGCCGAACGAGGAACGATGGGCAATCGCGTGTCGTTCATGCTGGTGCCACTCGCCACCGACCTCACTGCGCCGCTCGAGCGATTGCAGGTGATCCACGCCCACACCAAGGCGGCGAAGGCGAAGCACGACCCGGTCGAGGCCCGGGCCCTGATGAACTGGGCTGTTGTCGGGGGGCCACCACTGGTCGCCCAGGCGGCGCGGTTGTACTCCCAGCTACGAGTGGCTGATATCGCCGAGCCCCCGTTTCATGTGGTGGTGTCGAACATCCCCGGCCCCACCGGCCCGCTGTACTGCGCCAACAGCCGGATGACGGCGCTCTATCCGACGGGGCCACTCGGCGAAGGTGCCGGGCTGAATATCACCCTTGGTAGTTACGCCGGCGAGCTCAACGTCAGTCTCATCACGTGCCCAGAAATAGTTCGCGACGGCACCCAGATCGCACGAGACCTCCACGATGAGCTTGCGGGGCTGCTCGCGGCGACGCAGTAAGCAGTAATGAAGGAAGCCGATGCTGGCTCCCGATGGATCTCAGCCCGTCACTGTGAAGTCCGAGATCCGGATCTGTAGCTCATCGTCAATGCCATTCGCGACGCGGTCGATGAGCACGTCGACCGGGTAGCCCAGTGCCTCGTCGTAATGAGCGTCGATGCGATCGGCAGCAAGCTCGCGTTCGAGAACATCGAAGACCTCATCGATACTCCGCGGAAGCGCGTCTCCCCGACCCTGGACGTCCTCGGCTCCGTCGATTCGGCGCAACTCGGCCGGCTGCCCGTCCACGACTCGCACCCTGTACTCACCACCGAGCAGTGAGAACACGCCCCAATGCATCGTGTACTCGTAGGAGTCGATATCCGCGGCCTCCCACATCGCCCTCTGGTCCGCGACCGTGTCCGCAGCCTCGTCGCTGCCCGGCGGGCAGGCGATGCGCAGCTGTCGGGCACCCACCACGGGCGCCGACGCCCACGCGGCGTCGGGGAGAAACGACAGGGTGGCGTTCGTCTCGACGCGCTCGAATGACACCTCCTCCCCCGCGCTGAAGAAATGCAGCGCTACCGGTCGGCCTTCGGCCCCGCAGACCGTCTCCGAGTATGGAACTTCCACGGCGAGCCGCGACACGCCCTCAATCGTCGTGCCATCCGTGATGTCGACGAGCAGCCACGATGAAGGCCGATCAGGAGCGGGAAACGACTCAACCACAACAGCCTCGATTCGGTCGTCCGCCGAGGACTGTGAGATCGGCGACGAGGTTGAGCCGTCATCGCCAGCGCCGTCGGTGTCATCATCGCCGCAGCCGGCGGCTAGCACCCACGTGACAAGCACGACACAAGCGACAACAAAGCGGTGCTGCATATCCGCTCCCGCCCACGAATGTGAACGCCGGGCACCAGCTTGCCCCAATTGGTGTGCCTGCGGTTCGGCAGAACTCGGTCGAACTCACGAACTGTCCCTTGGCGGTGACGGCTCGCCGGTCTACTCGCCGTATCGGCGGAGAGCGTCGATGTCGAGGATGGTGATCCGACGTCGGGCGGTGGCGATGAGGTGACGGGAACGCAGTGATGTGAGGGCGCGGACCACCGTGTCGCGGGAAGCAGCAATCAGACTGGCGAGCTCCTCTTGGGTCAGCGGGATATCGATGTCCACCCGGGACGGGTCGGCTTCGCCCTGGGTGTCGGCGAGCTCGAGCAGCAGGCGGGCAAGCCGGTGAGTGGTGTCGAGCGAAGCAGCGTCGACTCGCCGCCGATCAGCAGCTTGGAGCGTCCGAATGGCCCGCCGGAGCATGGCCAGCGGAATGCTTGGGTGCGAGTCGAGCAGGTTGCGGAACTCCTGGCCCGTCATCGCCCGGCACTCGACCGGTTCGAGGGCCACGTTGCCCGCGGTTCGGGGACCGACCCCGCTGTCGATGGCTTCAAACTCGCCCAACAACGCACCGGGGCCGTTCACTGCGAGCAGGATCTCGCGACCATCGACGGTGTCCACCGTGACCTTCACCCGGCCGGAAAGAACGACGAACACGGTGTCGCCGTGATCACCCTGGACGATGATGGGCGCGCCCCGCCGGTAACGGCGAAGTCGGCCGGCATCGATCAGAATTGTTCTGTCTGCCGGGTCGAGCATGCCAAGGACACTGTCTGGGGTTGGCTGCCAATGCGGCCCTGACACTGGTCGATGGTAACGCTGGGATGCGGCGAATGACGCACACCGGGTGCGGCGTCCGCGGCTGCACCGGCCGGCCATCTCTCGCACCATGTCCCTGGAGCGCGAGGAGGGATCGAGATGGCAATCGCAACGATCGAAAGGTCCGAGGAAGCAACGCCTGAGCGAGTTGGGGTGCGTCGTGTGCCTCGGCGACCGCGACGGCGAGTCACTGTGCTGTTCGTTTCCGGGCTTGTGGCTGTTGTTCTTGGTGGCCTCGGCGGCTACGGGACCTTCCAGGCCAGCCACGGTTCGAGCACTTCCAATGGTCTGGATGCGTCGTCGAGGCGGCTGGAGGCGGAGGCGGAGGCGTACTTCGCCGAGCAGGCGATCATCGCACGGAGCCGGGCCGCCGACTCTGCCCGGCTGCAAGCAGCGGCCGACGCGTTCGCTGATGCGCAGGCGAACATCACACGGGGCCGGGCCGCCGACTCTGCTCGGCTGCAGGCGGCGGCCGACGCCGCCGGCTGAGTCCGAAGCGGATCACGGCATTGAGTGACCGGGGCGACGTCACCAAACGCCGAGTGGCGGCTGGCTAGCGCTCGAACGACGCCAGCGTCGAAGTGAGCACCGCGTTGAACCGCTCGGGATCCTCCAGCATCAGGAAGTGCCCCACGCCCTCGAGGACGATCGGCTCGACGCCGTGCCGGCGCAACGAGTCGACGTCGGTGGGTCCGATGTCGGGGTTGATGGCAACGACCGGCGCCGTGATCTGGGAGAGGGCCGCGAGGATCGGCGGGTGGCGGTTGAGGGCGCGACCGAGCGAGCCGAGAGTGCCCTCCCGGCGGACAGCGGCCATGTCCCCGGCGATGCGATCGACCAGAGCGGGGTCGGCCGTAGTCGGGAACAAGCTGCGGGCGAACCGGTCGACCGCAGCGGCGAAGTCCTCGCGGAACGGCGCGACGAACGCGTCGACCACGTCGGGCGGGCTCACCGGCTCATCGCCGAGCGACCGGAGCACATCGACCCAGACGATCCCTGCGACCCGATCCCCGAGCTGCCGGGCCGCGTGGACCGCGGCGTCACCGCCCATCGAGTGACCGACGAGCGCGACCTGCGGCGCATCGACCTCGTGGACGACCGCGATGACGTCGTCGCCGAAGGCCGGGAGGTTCCAGTCGGCTCGACCGAGCCCCGATTCCCCGTGACCGCCCAGATCGACCGCCACGACCTGGTACCGGTCACGGAGATGCTCGACCTGGTGGTCCCAGTAGGTGCGGTTGCCGGCCCAGCCGTGCACCAGAACCACCGTCAGCCCTTCGGCGGCGGCGGCACCGTGGATCGAGTACGCGATGTCCACACCGTCGTGGGTGCGCACCACGCGCTGAGCGCCGGAGGCCATGCGCCGACTCTCGCGCGGAGCCCAGTGTCGGAGGGGCGTCGTCACTGATTTCTAGCCGTCAGGCCCGTGGCTCTCACACGTCTGGCTCATCCTTTGCGCCTACGATCCCGACGTGACGATCGTGCTCCGCGAGATGACGCCCGAGGCGGCCGACGCGATCCTCAAAGGCGAGCGGCCCGGAGGCCTGCATGTCGCCGAGGACTACCCGACAGAGTTCTCCGCGGGCGTCGCGCAGGTCGTCGGCACCGACGGCCAGTTCGGCCCGTTCTTCGTCCATCGTTCCGAAGACGACGTCGTCATCGGTGAGATCGGCGGCGCCTTCATCGAGGAGGGAACGATTGAGATCGGCTACGCCGTCGTGGAGTCGCATTGGAACCGGGGGTACGCGTCCGCGGCAGTCGAGGCGCTCGTGACCAAGGCGCGCGACGCCTCCGATGTGCATCGCATAGTCGCCCACACGCCGATCGAGCGCCCCCAAAGCGGCCGGGTGCTTGCGAAAGTAGGTTTCGCGATGGGGCGGCAAACCGATGATCGGGACGAGCAAGGCGACATCGTCCGCGTCACGGAGTGGGAGCTGCCGGTCTAGCTCCACTGCGCACGGTTGACTGCCGTCTGCCCTTCCGTCGCGGCATTGCGAGTCAGGAGTCGAGTTCGGCGAGCACCTCGCCGATGATCTTGGTGGCCTCGTGCGCGTGGAGCGGATCGCCGCCCTCCGCATCGGCGACCTCGCCCGCGAAGTCTTCGACCGCGTGCACGCCGCCGACGAGTACGTGGCGCAGCGCCTCGCCGGCCGCCTCCGGATCCTGGAGCGCCGCCACGGCCGGTTCCACTTCGTGGTCGGGCGACGCGGCGACGGCGTGGACGAGGCGCATGGCCTCCCGCCGGCCCGACGCGGTCGACACGACCGGCTCCCGATCCGGGTTCTGCTGCAAGTCCCACGCCGCCAGCGCTTCGTCGTAGCCGCCCTCGCCCGGATGGAGGACGCGAGTGGTGGGCGCCGGTGCCTTGTCCTCCACGGACGTCCCCTCGGCGTCATCATCGGCTTCGTGACGGCGCTCCGCCGTGACGGGTACCACGAGGGTGCCATCGGCGTTCCGGACGATGTCCATGGTGGATCCTTCGGGTCGACGGTGCCGGCGAGTCCAGCGCCGCTCCCCTTACCCCCGACGGGCGAGACTGACGCCGCGCGGAGAGTGAGGTCTAGTACTTAAGTCTGACGCTCAGCGTGCCGAAGTCTCGGGCCAATCTCTGGGAGGCATCGCATGTACGAGGATATCGAGGGCACCGTTACCTTCACGGGCGGGAGCCTCGCGCTCACGGGCGTCGTGTTCGACGTCGAATGGCTCATCGTCGCCGCGCTGCTCGCCATCATGGTCGGCGTGACAGCGTTGCGCGTCGCCAAGCGTTGAGCCGCCGCTGGGAGCGGTACATCCCGCTGGCCATATTCCTGCTCGCATGGGCGGCGCTGCGGGGAGCCAGCATCTACGGCTGGGTCGGGTTCGTCCTGCTCGGCTCCAAACTCGTCCTCTCACTGCTCAACAAACCCGCTGCGGGCGACAAGTCAGGCCCGGACGGTGAGGTCGTCACCGTCGTCGTCCCCGTCTACAACGAGGATCCCGAGCTGTTCGGCAACTGCCTCCGGTCAATCATCGAGCAGTCAAGAGTGCCGGACAAGATCCACGTCGTCGACGACGGTTCGAGCGACATGAGCGCGGTCGAGGTCGCCAGGGCGCTCCTCGCCGAGGCGACCCGGCGAGGCATCGACACGGACCTGACCGTCTTCCCCCGCAACCGGGGCAAGCGAGAGGCACAGGGCGTGTGTTTCCGCGCCAGCCCCGAGGCCACCGTGTTCCTGACCGTCGACAGCGACACCGTCCTGAATCCCGACGCCCTCGAAGAAGGGCTCAAGCCCTTCGTTGACGAGCGAGTGATGTGCGTCACCGGGATGGTCCTCGCCGTCAACAGCAACCGGAACGTCCTCACCCGGATGATCCACCTTCGCTACGTCAACGCCTTCATGTGGGAGCGCGCCGCGTACTCCCAGCTCGGGTCGGTCCTGTGTGCCTGCGGTTCCCTGGCGCTGTACCGGGCCGAGGTGATCCACGAGCATCTCGACGATTTCCTCTCCCAACGCTTCCTCGGCAAACCCGCCGTCTTTGGCGACGACCGAAGGCTCACGAACTACTCGCTTCTCCACGGTCGAGCAGTGCTGCAGGCGTCAGCCGTCGCCCGTACGGCCGTTCCGGAGCGTGTGCGGCATTTCCTGCGCCAACAGCTGCGCTGGAACAAGTCCTTCATCCGCGAGAGCGTCTGGGTCGTCCAGAACATGCCAGTGCGCTCGACGGCGTTCTGCCTCACGTTCCTGGAGCTGTCCAGTTGGATCATCTTCACGTTGATGCTGACGCTGACGATGGCCATCGCCGGCATCCACCAAGGTTTCTCCGCCCTGGGCGTGTACTTCGCCATGATCTGCCTGATCAGCTTCGTCCGCAGCGGCCACTACTTCAGCGTGTGGCGGCAAGACGACGGCTCCGTCGCATCGCGGTTGTTCACCTTCCTCATCGCGCCGCTGTACGGCGCCCTGCACATGCTCGTGCTCTTGCCGCTGCGCACGATCGCCGCCCTGACGTTGTTCTCCACCGGCTGGGGAACCCGAGACCGCGTCGAGGTGCGCATGGAAGGATCGGCGTTCGCAGCGGTGCCGTCGGCGACCGATCTGCTCCATCGCGTCGATCCGCTGCCACCGGGGCCGCCGCCGGCGCTCGCCGGACCGGAGGACGACATCACCTTCGCCCAGGCGTTCCGGCGCAGTGCCGCGCGCATCGACGAGGCAGTCGATGCGTGGCACGCCGGGGCGTTCGAGCGGGCGCGGTGCCTGCTGCAGGCAGAGGCCGCCGGCCCGTGCGCCGAATCGGCACACGAGCGCCTGACCGAGCTGCAGGCCGAGATCGACGAAGCCTCCGAGGCACGACGCCAGGACTTCGCCGCTCGCTTCGCCACGGGAACCGAGGGCTGGTTCGAGCTCTGCGAAGACTTCACGGCCTGGGCGAGGGCGAACCTCGTCGGCCGCGCCGGCGACGAGCACGGTGTCAACGCGGCACACCCCATCACCGTGGTCGACGTGCACGAGGTCACGCGGGTCTACCGCCGCAACGGTCGCGGCAGCAGAGGTCCGTGACCGCGACTGGACCCGGCTCTGGATCGACCTCGATGTCGTCCTGCGCTGCGAAGCGAGGGTGCCGAAGCACGTGTACGCCGAGTGCCTGCTCGCCGACGAGATCGTGCGGCTGCTCGGTGCGGTCGACGCCGATGGCGTGGCGGTGGTGTGGGAAGGGCCAGCGAGGATCCGCGTCGCGCTCGAGGCTCGCGTGCTCTCCGAGCCGCGCCGGCTACCGTGGTTGGGCCATCCGGTGGCTCTCACCGCCTGCCCGCTACCACCCGCTGAGCAAGACCGACCACTCCACGGTAACATCGCCCCGCGGCTCCTTCGGGGGCCCGGCGCGGCGATGGAGGGCGACGATGCGACAGGGCGACCGGGCGCGGACGGCAGCCGCGGTGGTTGCCGTGGCCGCGCTCGGCTCGGAGTCGCCTGCTCCGACGCCATCGAGCGCAGCGCGCCGCGTCGTGATCGGGCTCCAAGGTGCCGCCGGCCTCCGAGTCGCGAGGCTCATCCGAGACGACGGCGTCACTCGACCCGGCCCCGAAGACCGAGGTACTGGGTCGGGTGCTCGAGCGGGCAGCGCCGACGACGCCGACGGAGGTTGCTCCGGCATCGCCGTCGGCGAGCGGCGACGACGCCGCCGGACCCTCGACGACGTCCACGACGTGCGACCAGCACGTCCGCACCACCAACGGTGCCCCCGTCCGCACCACCGCACGCCGATCCGGAGCAGACGCTGCCGCCACCGACGAACGGTCCGGTGACCAACACGGCCGCGTCGGCGCGGGCTGTGCGTTCGTCAACCAGTCCACCAGCTTCGTCTCGTCCGCCGGCACGATCTCGTCTCGACGCCCGCAGGCCACCGAGTCGCCCTCGACCGCGCTGTTCTCGCCGCCGGCGACCGGCCTACCGGCCGGCGTCGAGTGGCGCCTACTGTGGCTGCGGGCCACCAACTGCGAGAGCGCGAACGAGGCCAGTCGAGTTCTTCGTCTACGACGAGCCGAGGTCCACCACCGTCCTGCGGTTCGTACCCGGTGACGTGTGGGTGGCGGGACAACCCAACCGGCGTGTGGCCGTCGACGTGGCTGCCGGCGGCGAGCTGGCGTGGCACGACACCGTCGCCGCGCCCGTCGTCGTCGGACCCGGGCAATCGGTCGGCGGGCGCCGGTCGTCGATGACAGGAGCGCGTCCGGCTGCAACTGGCAGTTCGCGGCCGTCCAGCAGCCCGCCGGAACCGGCTCCGGCACCGGTCGCCCCGCGGAACAGTCGCCGGCGACCGTGTCGGCTCCTTCCGGGCGGACACCGGTGGGCTGCGGGCGAGTTGGCAGACGGTGCCGTCGAGCGCCCTGTGGGTGCCCCGGTCCGTCACCGCGACGAACTGCGAAACGGGCCCGCGTCAGATGGAGGTGATCCTCCTCGGGCCCGGCGCCATCACCATGGGTGTGCTGGCGATGGCGTCGAACGGGACTGGGCCCGTGACGGTAGAGCCCGGCGCCGCACTTACGTGGTCCGGCGCCCTCGTCGGCGACCCTGGCCTTGTCCTACCGGCCGGCTGGTCGCTGGGAGTTCGGTGGGTCGGCATGGCCGGCGGGCAGCCCGACCTCCGCTGCGCGTGGTCGGCGACCCTGGGCGTAACAACGGCCGAGAGCTGGCACGCGTGAGCACGACGGGTCGACCGGCATTCCCTCGGCGCGAACGAGTGGTACGAGACCGAGCGTGTCGGAGGGGCGCCGCCGATCAGTGGCAGCGCACGCCGACCCCGTGAGGAGATCTCACATCTAGTGTCGGTCGTCAGCTTGGGCGTTTTGATCACCTTCGTGCTCATGCGTCTAGGCCGTCTGTCTCATTCTGCGTGGTAGAGAAGTCTCTCCTTGTGGCTTCCCGGGGGGCACCTGTACCGTCCGCCCGTGTTGGGGCAAAACCGTTCCAGCGGGCGGCACGTTGATCCGAGAGGCCGTATCTGGTCGCCTGGCTCTCGGGGAGTGAGTGGCGAAACCGATGCCAATCCACTTGGTCCGCACGGGCCACGGAAGGCAGAGGTTCAGTGCGACTCACGAGGAAGCTCTTTGCAGGTGCCGCGGTAGCCGGGCTGCTGACCTGTTCGGCAGGCATCGCCGTGGCTGACACCATCAGCCGCGACGGTGACACGGCCGAGCCGAGCGTGAACATCGCCGCGACCTGCGCGGCGGAGACCGCCCAGGGGTTCGTCGAGCTCACCTACGGCGGCGGGGACCACTACATGGCCGGCGAGGCGCTCACGGTTCTCGCTGTCACGGCGAGCGGATCGGGGATCTCCTCCGCGCCCGTGTCCGCGACCAATCACATCGCCTCGACGTGGAACTCGAACGGCCAGACCACGAAGATCCTTGTCGTGACCGCAGTTCCCGCGAAACACGCCTGGTGGCACGTACCAGGTGGACTACACCGTGACGGGGCAGACCTCAGGCAAGGTGCTGACCACGCAGTTCAACGTGATCGTCACCTGCACCCCGCCACCTGTCGACGTCGACAGCGATGGGGACGGCGTCTCCGACGACGACGACAACTGCCCCGACGTGGCGAACGCCGACCAGGCCGACGCCGACGTCGACGGTGTCGGCGACGCTTGCGATTCGAACTCGTATGCGCCGGACGTGTCGACGGCGGCGGCAGACGTCGCCGGCAACGAGGGCGCCACGTTGTCCACCTCGGGGGCATTCAGCGACGGCGACGGGAACGACACGCTCGTGATCACCAAGGTCAGCGGGGTCGGCACAGTCACCGACAACCTCGACGGCACCTGGTCATGGAGCCTCCCGACGAACGACAACGGCGGAGCCACGGTGGTCGTCCAGGCTGACGACGGTGAGCACGGCGTCGCGCTCGACAGCTTCGACTGGGCGGCCGCCAACGTGGCTCCCACGATCACGGCGTTGACGGCATCGACCACGACCGTGCTCGTCGGCCAGCCGGTCACGTTCACCGGAACTGCCACGGACCCGTCCACCGTGGACACGGCCGCCGGGTTCTCCTGGTCCTTCAACGGCGGGGCCTTCGGAGCAGCGGGCGCCAACACATTCACGACAACCTTCACGACCTGCGGCGTGCACACCGTCAGCGCGGTGGCGAGGGACAAGGACGGTGGCGAGTCCGCTGTCGCCACATCGTCGGCGGTGAACACCTACGACGCCGACTTCCTGTCCCCGCTGCGAGCCGGCGTCTACAACGCCGTCCAGACGGGTCGGGTCGTCCCCGTCAAGATCACCGTCGGGTGTAGTGGCACGTTCCTCGGCGGGCTCACGCCGGCCATCCAGCTCCTCACCGGTGAGGTCGACCCCGGCACGGATCCGGGCGACGCTTCGCTCAACATCTCGACCACGTCGGTGTCCGCAGCCGACACCACGGGCGTCATGCGTCAGGTCGACGGGGAGTACATCTACAACCTTCACGTCCCGACGGCGGCGGCGAACGCCCTCTTCACCGTGCGGGTCCGGCCGTTCGGTGCCACGGGCGGGAGCCTGTACATCGTGCTGAAGATCCGGAGGTAGGACCGGCGGAGTTCAGGATCCACTCACGGCACAGGACCGTTTGAAGAGGGCGTCCCTCGGGGCGCCCTCTTCGTGTGCCGTGCTCGCAGGCCCGACAGGGGTGCAGGGGTCGTCGTCGGTGAGTGCAGGGTCGTCGGGACCGTGGTTCGAAGGCAGCGTCACCCTCGCTCCGTTAGCGCCCTGGTGCCCGCCCAGGTATCTCCGGCTTTGACCGCGCCGTCCCCCGCGGCCGGCTCCTGAACACGTCGTTCACCTCCTGAGTCGCCGCAGGGGCGGATCGCCCCGACGACGCTCCAGCCGCGCCTCGTGCCTACCGTGTCCCCCGTGACGGTCCGGCAGCGCGTCATCGTCGCGTTGCTGATCGGCGCGGTGGGGCTCGCGTTCGCCGATGCCTCCGTCGTTGCCCTCGCCCTGCCCGACCTGTACGGCGAGTTCGACACGTCCATCGTCGGCGTGTCCTGGGTCCTCACGACCTACGCCTTGGCGGTCGCGATCACCGCCGTTCCCGTCGCCGTCGCTCATCGGCGCGTCCGGCCGCTGACCCTCGTTGTCGTCGGCGCCACCGCCTTCACCGCCGTCGTCGCCGATGGCCGGCGCGGCGACGAGCCTGTCGGGGCTGCTCGCCGCCCGGGCGGCCCAGGGCGTGGGCGCCACGCTGCTGCTCGCCGGCTCACTGCCCGTGCTCGTCGCGGTCGTCCCGGGCGAGGGACGGGCCCGCCGGTGGTGGGCCCTCGCCGGCTGCGGTCGGCGTGGCCGTCGGCCCGGCCCTCGGCGGTTTCCTCACCGAGCTGTTCGCGTGGCGGGCGATCTTCTTCGTCCAGGCTCCCGTCGCCGCCGGCGCCCTCCTGGTGGCGGCCGAGCCGGCGGCGCGCGCCAGCGGCGCGAGGGTCAGCTGCACGGCGATCCGGGGACGCGTCGCCGCGACGTGACCATCGCCAACGTCGGTTTCGCCCTCGTGTTCTCGGCGCTCGTCGCCGCGCTGTTCCTCGGCGTCCTCCTGGCGATCGAGGTGTGGAGCTACAGCCCGCGCGCAGTCCGCAGTGCTCGTCAGCGCGCTCCCGCTCGGCATGGTGGTCGGGCGCCTCCTTCAGCCCGCCCCTGGACCCGCGGTCGCCGCCGGCGGCGCCCTCCTGCTCGCGCTCGGCCTCGTCGGGCTGGCGCTCGTGCCCGGTGCGGCGCCGGTCACGGCCGCCATCGCCTTCGCCGTGTGCGGGGCCGGGTTCGACCTGGTGCACGAAGTGCTCGACGCCGCTGCCGTGCCCGCCGACGGCCCGACCGTCCGGGTCGGCGCCGTGTCGATCGGGGCCCGCCATGCGGGGCTCGTGCTCGGGCTCGCCCTGATCGCGCCGGTTCTGTCGTCGAGCCTCGACGCCGGGATCGAGCGGGCCACGCTCGGCGGGACGCGGACGTTGCTCACGACCGACCTGCCCCTCTCCGACAAGCTGCCCGTGGCGTGGGCGGTTCGCAACGCCATCGAGGAGGCGCCACGTGGCCAGGTGCCTGATCTCGCCGCCGAGTTCGACGAGCGGGGCGCCGAAGGCGACAACGCGATGGCGCGGGCCCGCGACGACTTGATGGACACCGTGACCGAGGCCGTGACCCGGGCCTTTCGGCCCGCCTTCGCCATTGCAGCCGGACTGGCGGCGCTGGCCGCTGTCCCAGCGGTGCTCGTCGTCAGACGGCGACCCCCATCCCACCGACAGTGGTCGACATCGCAGCAAGCCTGGTCGGCGGCCGGCCTCGGCGCGGTCGTGGTCGTCGCGTTCGGTCTGGTCGCCTTCGAACTGGCCAACGGCGCCGCCGACACCGGAGAATTCGTCGCCGAGGACCCGTGCACGGCGGGGCCCGACCCGTTCCCGGGCGACGGGCTCGACGCCTCGATCCAACGCATCGCCCACTCGACCCTCAACGGCGCCGCCTGCGAGCTCGGCACCTCCCGCGAGCGCCTCGTGTTGTCCCTCGACCCGGACAGCGGGTACGAGGACGTGAGCTGGGACGAAGACACCATGGAAACGGCGCTCCGCACTGGAGCCCACCGCGCCATCGACGACGCCAACGACCGCGACTCCATCCCGGGCTGGGCCGCCGCTGTACTCGGGTTCGCCGTCGACCGCGCGCCCGGTCGGTTGGCTCGTCGAGCGTCTGCCGATCCCCGATGCCTGAGGCGCCCCCGTGACCTCGTCCCGGAGCGAAGTGCCATCCTGTGCCCGTGGGCGACGCGTTGCCGTCGGGATCGGTGACCTTCCTCCTCACCGACATCGAGGGGTCCACGCGGCTGTTCCGCCGCCTCGGAGACCGCTACGAGCCCCTGCTCGACCAGCACCACCGCCTCCTGCGGTCGACCTGGGCCGACCACGGGGGTGTCGAGTTCAAGGCGGAGGGCGACGCGCTGCTCGTCGCCTTCGCCTCGGCCGCGGACGCCTTCGCCGCCGCCGTCGACGCCCAGCGACGGCTGCGAGCCGAGGCGTGGCCAGACGACGCCTCAGTCCGGGTGCGAATGGGCGTGCACACCGGCATCGCCTATCCGCGCGACGGCGACTACATCGCCCTCGCGCTGCACCGTGCAGCTCGCGTCGTCGGCGCCGGCAACGGCGGACAGGTGCTCGCCTCCGCCGATGCCGTCGCCGCCGCCGGTGCGATCGACAGGCATCACGGCTCGGCGACTCGGCGCCTACCGGTTACGGGACTTCGAGGGCCCGGCCGTCCTCCACGAGGTCACCTCGAGCGGCGAGGCCGAAGACCGGTTCCCGGCGCTCCGCGCCGGTGCCCGCCGAGGGCCACAACCTCTCCCCGCCCGGGACACGTTCGTCGGTCGCCTCGACGAGGTCGAGGACCTCGCGCTCGATCGTCGAGGCCGGACGGCTGGTCACGCTGTTGGGGCCGGGCGGGATCGGCAAGACGAGGCTGGCGACCGAGTTCGCCCTCGGCGTGGCACCGAAGTGGGGCGACGGCGTGTGGATGGTCGATCTGGCGGCGATCCCCGCCGGCGAGCCCATCGCCGACGCCGTCGCCGAGACTCTCGGCATCGCTGCCGGCGACGACTCGCCACTCGACGGCGTCGTCGACTTCCTCCGTGGCCGGGGCGCTCTGTTGCTGCTCGACAACTGCGAGCACGTCCTGGTCTCGCGCCGCGAGCTGGCCCGCGCCGTGCTCGCCGACTGCCCGGCGACCGGGCTGCTGGCGACGAGCCGGGAACGGCTCGGCGTCGCCGGCGAGCACACCCTCGCCGTCACGCCGCTGCCCTTGACCGAGGACTGCGTCGACCTCTTCGTCGATCGGGCCCACCGGCGCGACAGCACGCTGCGCCTCGACGGCGACGACCGCACCGTCGCGCTCGCGATCTGCCGGCGACTCGACGGCATGCCGCTCGCCATCGAGCTCGCCGCCGCCCGCGCCAACGTCCTGACGCCGGCCGAGATCCTCGCCAGTCTCGATGATCGCCTGGCGTCGCTCCGACGGCGCGACGACGCCGTCGCCGAACGCCAGCGCACGCTGAAGGCCCTGCTCGACTGGAGCTACGACCTGCTCGACCCGACCGAGCAGGCGGTGTTCCGGCGCCTCGCGGTCTTCGTCGGGAGCTTCGACCTCGCGACGGCGGCGGCCGCCGCTGGACACGGCGAGGTCGGCGCCGACGACGTCACCGAAGTGGTCTGGTCGCTCGTCGACAAGTCGCTGGTCAACGTCGAGCGCCAGGAGGGCTCGACGCGCTACCGCCTGCTCGAGACGATCAGCGCGGTCGCCGCGGAGTACTGCGCAGGCGCAGGCGACGCCCGGGCCACACGGACCGCCCTGGGCGAGCGCTACCTCGCCGACTTCCCGCTCACCGAGAGCGGATCCCCAGAGTGGCGGTCGCGGATGGCACTCGAGCAGGCCACGCTCGTGCATCTCATAGATCCCCTTGTCGACAGCGGCGAGGTGGAGCTCGCCCACGCGCTGGCGCGCCTCGGCGTCGATCTCGACCTCGGGCGGGCCGTTCGCGACGCCCCGCTCCGGCTGCTCCTGCCGCTGGTGGACGTGGCGAGCCCGGCGAGCCAGGGGTCCGCCCGGCTCCACGCCATCGTCGCAAGGCACTTCGCCGAAATCGAGGAACACCAGAAGGCGGAGGAGCACCTCGCCGCCGCCCGCTCGTGCATCGAGGAGTTCGGCGAATACGACCGCCACGGCATCGTCCTGTTGTCCGGGGCGCGGTGTGTGCTCGGGCTGCGAGACGGCGGAGCGGCGGCGCTTCGGAAGGCTGAGCAAGAGCTCAGAACGAATCTGGCGAGGGCGCTCCCCCCGTCGGTCCGGGCGTCCGTACTGGTCGACCTGGGCCTCGTGGACCAGGCGCTCGGCGCGGCCTCGACGCGGGAGATCCTCTCCGAGGCGGCGACGATCGCGGAGCAGTGCGGCGATGTGCTGACCCACATGTACGTGGTCAACAACCTGGCCGAGACGGAGCTGCGCGACGGGGAGACGGCGAACGCGGCGCGTCACCAGCGCGACGCGATGCGGCTCAGCGCCGAGCTCGACGTCCCGCTCGTCACCGGGTTCGCCCTCGTCCTGGCGGCGCGCATGGCACAGCCCGCCGGACTTGATGCTGCGGCCGTACGCCTCCACGCCGCCGCCGACGCCATCTTCGAGGAGCTGGACTTCCGGCTCCTCCCCGACGATCAAACCCTTAGCGACGCGGTCCTCGCTGCCGCCCGGGCGAACCTCGGTGACGCCTTCGACGGCGAAGTCGCCGCCGGACGGGCGCTCGCGCTGGCGGACGTCGTCGCTGCGGCAGAAGTCGTGTTCGAAGCAGCGATGTCCGCGCCCTGAGCAGCGCAGGCGCCGGCGCGCTGGCGCACGCAGACGGGCGTGGTGCTTCACATGCTGTCGTGCCTCGCGATCGACGGCCGCTTCGGCCTGACGGCGATCGGTCGGGACGAGCAGCACGCGTCCCGAGCCCTACGACACCGCGCGCGCTGCGGTTGCGGCCGGTTGAGGGTCGGCGACTCAATTCGGTGGGATGTTGGCGTTCATCCTGAAGAAGTTCGTCGGGTCGTACTTCGACTTCAGGGCCGTGAGCCGAGCCCACTGCCGAGCGGTGTATGCAACTCGGACTCGCTCGGCGGCATCGTCACTCGTGAAGTTGACGTAGACGCCGCGGCTGTGGGGCTCGAGGGCGCTGAACAAGCCTCGTACCCATTGCACGTGGCGCTCGGCATCGGCCGCCTGCTCGGGCAGCCATGATCCAACGATGTTGATGTCGTGCGCCGCATCGCGATACGGGAACGCGGTGCTGTCCTCGTCGACTCGCGCGACTGCACCGCCCAAGCTGAAGATCGCGACGGTCGACAGCGGAGATGTGATCTTGCTCGCCTGATCTGCGACCACATCGATGATGTCGTTGGTGAGCGGGCCGAGCTTGTGCGACTTCCAGTAGTAGTGGCGACCGTGCGGGAGTGCCGCGTCGAACATCTTCTGGTGCGCGACGTACGGCTTCGGCATCAACGCGTCGACTGCCGGTGTGCCGAGGGACCGCAAGGGAGCGAGCACTCGTTCACCCTCCTCGACTGGCCCCGCATACGTGGGCACGACCGCAACGATCGGCTTTCCGTGAAGTGCCTCCGGTATCGCCGGCAACGGTGGCGCGAGTCGAAGGTTCGCCATCAATCCGACTTCGTCGGGCGCATCGCCGATGAAGTCGCGAACGAAGCCGAGAACCGCCGGAGCTTCATCCATCGGCCATATGAGCATGCCGGCGAGCACCGTCGGGCCGAGCGGATAGAGCTGGAACTCGAAGCTTGTAACGACCCCGAAGTTCCCGCCCCCACCGCGCAGTCCCCAGAACAGCTCCGCGTTCTCCTGCTCGCTCGCCACGACGAGCTCGCCGTCGGCGGTAACGACATCGCAGGACCGCAGCGCGTCGATCGACAAGCCGAACCTGCGCATCAAGTGTCCGATGCCGCCGCCCAAGGTGAGACCGCCCACCCCGGTGTGGCTCACGATCCCTCCGGTGGCGGCGAGACCGAAGGCTTGGCTCTGACGATCGAGATCCGAGTTGAGGCAGCCGCCATCCAGGCGGATCGTCTGCGCGAGCGGGTCGACCCGAGCGCCGGTCATGTGGGAAAGGTCGATGACCAGTCCGTCGTCGCACAGCGCGTGACCGGCCACCGCATGACCGCCGCCGCGGACCGAGGTGAGGAGCCCGCGCTCGCGCGCGAACCGGACGGCGGCGATGACATCGGCCACATCGCGGCAGCGGGCGACGAGAGCCGGCCGCCGGTCCACGTTGCCGTTCCACAGGGCCCTGGCACTGTCGTAGAACGGGTGATCGGGCCCGATCAGCTCACCCGCGAAGTTCGCGGCCAACACTTCGAGACTGGCACTGTCGATCGATCCCACGTCCGCCCCCTCATCTGTCGATCGGGCTGTCCGATTGATCCGCCTTACAAGCTTGCACAGCGGGTCAAGTGGGTGATCTCCTCCCAACGTCGCCAGTTGCCGCCACGTCGCAGCCCCAGGGCCTGACCCCGCCGTCAGCTGATCGAGACGTCCCAGCGAACCCGGTAGGTGGCGCCGTCGCCCGAGTAGTCGACGTCGATGGGACCGGCGCGGAGCGCTCGGCCGACGAGCGCCGGCGGTAGCCCGGACGCGAGCCGGGCGTCGACCGCGGCGGCGAGCTCGCCTTCGGCGGCGACGAAGAACAGGACCTTGAAGCCGATGGTGTCGTCGGGATCGCCGAAGGACCGGAACCAGATGCCGACGGACTCCCAGAACGACGGCGACGCCGCCGCCTCGACCCGCCGGGCCGCCTCGGCCAGCCGTTCGGCGGCGGTGGTCGGACTGAGGAGGTCGGCAAGCGACAGCGTCTCGATCTGGGCCCGCAACTGGGCGTCGAGCTCGTTGCGGACGTCGGTCATGATCCCGTCAATCGCGCTCCACGGGCTGGCGTCGCTCTCCATGGCCACCGTGACGGCGCCGACGATCTCCGGCCGCTGGCCGGCAAGCACTTCCTCGAAGCCGACGAGGTTCACGTTGGGGAACTGCGTGGCGGCCATGGCGTCGGGGATGGCGGCCGACTCGCCGTCGTACACGCCCTGGGCGATCTCCTGGAGATGGCCCAAGTAGCGCGTTTGGGTCGAACCCGCGACCGACGGCGTCACGCGGAACTGGATCACGGCGACGTAGGGCTCGTCACCGTTGGAGTACCAGGCCTCCTCCTGTGCATCGAGCGCCGTGAGGGTGTTGCCGTCGACGGTGACGTGACAGGCCACGAGTAGTAGGCCGGCCCCGACGAGGGCGGCGAGAGGTGCTTTGCGTGTGGACATGTGTGTTCGTCCCCCTGTGGTGCTCGGTGGAGGACCTTGCGCGCAGAGCGCGGGCGATTTGAAGGGCTGCCTTGGCAATTGCCCGAAGGCTTGTACGCGGGGACCCGCCGTTGGGGCAACTCGGCGCGCAGCCCGAACTCGAGCGTCAGCGTCGAGACAAGCGGTCGCGAACCATCTCGCTGCCGAACGGGCTCGGGGTCACCCAGGTGCCCGGCGAGCGTCCCGTCGGCGTGGCGCCGAACGAGCTGACCTCGAGCGACCACCGCGACCCGATCGCCGGCACGCCGTACCACAAGCACGTGCCGGCTCGGCTCGAGCCGCTCCCCGCCTAGCGCGACCAGCCCCGGACCAATCTCCACTCCGTCTCCACGGGTCCTCCACGCGTTGTGGGCCGCTGACCGTCATCGTCAGCGGCACACCACAACGACTCGGAGGATCGTCATGAAGGGCTCGACTCGTCTCGGCCGCGTCCTGGCCGCGGCAACCATCGCCGGTGCCGCCCTCGCTTCGCTCGCACCGGCCGCCGGCGCCGGGCCAGAGCCGCCGCCGAGCGTCCCGAACGACATCGCCGTCGAGGCCGGCAACAAGCCGTACCTCGTCGCCCACGCCGTCGGCGTGCAGATCTACCGGTGCAACGTCGTCGGTGGCAGCTTCACCTGGCAGTTCGTCGCACCTCGGGCCGACCTCTACGACGACCGCGGCAAGCTGATCATCACCCACTTCGGCGGACCGACGTGGGAGGCGAGGGACGGCAGCCGGGTCGTAGGTCGCCGCGAGGCCGGCGTGAACATGGACACCTCCGCCATCGACTGGCTGCGGCTGGCTGCCGCGTCGACGTCGGTCGGCGCGGACGGCGACCGACTCGCCAGCACGACCTTCATCCAGCGGATCGAGACGACCGGTGGCGTCATGCCGCCCGCCAGCGAGTGCAACGCGACGACGAGCGGCACCGTCGACGAGGTGCCCTACACCGCCGACTACGTCTTCTGGAAGCGGACCGGCGCCTGACCGCCGCGCTCCAGCCACTCGACCTCCACCACCCGGCCGCGCCCGCGGCCCGCACCCAAGGAAATGAGATGCCTGCTCAGATCAGCAACGACCCCAACAGCACGCCCAGTGTCGACCCCGACACCGTCGACCCGCTCAAGACCGTCGAGGTGAACTACCACTTCACCCTGGCGAACCTGGGCGACGAGGCCGGCGCCACGACCGGCTGGTACTGGACCCTCGACGGCCCCGACGGGACCGTTCGTGAGTACGACTTCATCACCGACACCACCCTCGAGCCCGGCGCCACCTTCGAGACCGGCGGCGACATCGCCAAGGACGTCATCACCGCCCTCGAGCCGGGCACCTCGTGGGTGTCCCTGCGCGACCCCGACGGCAACACCATGGCCAGCGCCAGCCTCGTCGTCACCGAGTAGTCAGAGGCGCCCGCGTCGGCCGAGGCCCAGCGCCGGCGAGCCCTGCTGGCGCCCCGGATGCCGTTGGCTCGCATCAGCCGGGCGACCTCGGGCTTCCCACGGGCTTTACGCCGGGCGGCGGGCGACCGACGCGTTCTGTTCGGGGCCGAGCCCGGCACCGGCGGCGGAACCTACGAGACAGCAGCGTCCGTTGCGGCCCGGCTGCTGCCGACGGATCCTCCCGAGCACCGCCCACCGCGTCCTCGAGTTCGCGCTCGTGCCAGGCGGCTGACCGTCAAGCCGCCGATCGTTTGGTCCGGCTTGTCACAGGGTCGACGTGGTGAAACGATCGAGGCGCGCGGGTCTGGAAGGGAGCTACGGATGGCGACGATCGTCTTTCTCGGCCACGGCGGATTCGACCCGGCGGGTGGGAAATATCCACCCGAGGTGCTCGTTCCTCCCGGCACCACACTTCGTTTCTTCTCGGACGCCGGACAACCCTTGGTCCTGCCTGCATACAAGGCCGACACGGGTGAGGTGATCAGCGATTACAACAAGGTGGTCAACGTGTGGGACCACTTCAAGGAAGACGAGTCACCGATCCCGGCGCGGTGGGTGACGTACAACTACCGGCTGTCACCCGAGGACACCGACGAGGAGCGCGACCTCGCCAACAAGCTCGAATGGGGCGCGCAGATCGTCACACTGCCCGAAGGCTCCGACAAGTTCTACCTGTGTACAGGGACACCGGAGACCTGTCCGACCCCGGCACTCAACGTGCAGCAGCGGGCATACGACAACGACGGCACGGGGAGCCCGGTCCCCGCCGAGCGGTGGGAGCACGACTGCACGGGCATCCTCGGGACCCACGCCGGCAACGACCTGATCTGGTGTGCGTGCACGTCGATCCGCCTCGACGACGACACCCGTCGAGAGCTACCGCTGACGATGACGTCAGGCTCGGCCGGCCCCGGCTACGACGTCTCGGATTGGTATCCGACCGACGCCGACTGGGCCGCGATCGTCGCCCTCAACCAGCAGAACGTGAAGGACACCGACGACGGCGACGTCGTCCCCATCTCCGCCGGAGGCGTGCTCGTGTTGATCGGCCGTGGTCACATGACGAAAGCCGTCGAGTACGTAACGCGCCAAGCGGACCTCGAGGAGGGTCAGATCACCGTCACGAAGGGCGGCACGTTCAGTAAGGGGTCGCTCGAGATCACCGGCATTTCGGCCAAGCAGTCCGAGGTCCAGATGACGATCGAGGAATTCTCTGACAAGGAGGTCGTCTTCTCCTGACAGAGGCGGCGCCGCGCCGGCTGCGCGTGCACCTCGATCCCGTTCGGCGAGCGCCTCGCCACGACGGCGAGCGTTATGCGCCGTCGTTATCGTGCACGGCGTAGTGCGGCGGCGGTGAGTTCGGCGCGTGATGTCACGCCGAGTTTGGCGAAGACGTGGGTGAGATGGGTGCCGACGGTGCGCCGGCGGGTTCTCGATCGACGGGCAGGCTGACCGGCTTCGGGTTCGCCGAGCTCCACGACCTGGGTGAGGTGACGGTCATCGCCGACCCTGGACTCTCGGGCAAGGTTCTGAACCGACCGGGCCTGCAGCGTGTCCTGGCGATGGTCGAGGACGGGCACGTGGCGAACGTGCTTACGTGGCGGCTCGATCGGCTCTCTCGAAACCTAACCCGACCTGATCCTGCTCGCTGATCGGTTCGGTCTGGCCGGCGTTGCGCTCCACTCCTTCACCGAGAAGCTCGATCTTTCCTCGGCGACGGGCCGGATGTTCTACACATCCTCGGATCGTTCGCTGAGTTCTACCGAGAGCAGCTCGCCAGAACGTCCGCATGAGCGTCCATCAGGCGGTGCGCCAGGGACGGCGGGGGAACCGGCCACCGACGGGCTACACCTCGTCGACGGCATCCTGCAGCCGCAACGAGCACGCCGCCGTCGTTCGAACCGCTTTCGCATGCGCGGCCCGGGCGCGACGCAGGGCGACATCTCCATCCGGCTCGGCCTCAACTACTCGACGGTGCTCGCGATCCTGCGAAACCCCGGGTACCTCGGCGAGATCCGGCTCAACGACCAGTGGTTTCCGGGCCTCCACGAGCCACTCGTCACCGTGGGGGTTCGAGGCCGCCCATCGAGGTCGGATCACGGGCCGCCGGCGTGGCCGCGATCTCATGGCGGGCCGAGTCCGGTGCGGACTGTGTCGGAGAGTCATGACCGTCGAGGACAACGGTCGAGGGCATCTCGCCTACCGGTGCCGGCACCGCGGGCAAGGCTGCCGCCTCCCTCGCCGTTCAGCGAGCGGGCTACTTCGTGCTGCCGTGCTCGGCATACATCTCATCGCCGAGGACGAGCGCCTCCGAACGGCGATCCGCGAACATCTGGCACGGGGGCGGAGCCCGAGCCGCAGGCCGGGCGGAGGCCCCGCGACTACGACATCACCCAGCAGGTTGGAATACTGCAGCAGCAGCGTCGGAAGCTGCTCGGGCTGTTCTACGAGGATCGCATTGGCGGGATCTGCTCGCCGAGGACGAGCGTCGCCTCACCCGGCAGATCGCGGTCCTTGAGGCTCAGATGTCCGATGCCAGCCGACCGTGTCTTGTCGAGGCCGACGACCTCGCCGTGTGTTCGAGGTGCTCGCCGACCTCCTGAGCCAGCTCGACATCGAGCGCATCTGGGACGAGGCCGACGAGACCGAGCGACGAGTCCTGACTGGACGAGCTCGTCCACCAGGTCGAGGTTCACCCGGACCACCTTGAGGTGACCGTCCACGGAGCTCCTCGGTCGAACGTGGCACTCCACGAGGTGGGACTCGGGGTTGAGAACAGTGGTGTCGGAGGGGGTCGTGGTGTCGGAGGGGGACTTGTCCGATAACCCCACCACTCTGGGTCGAGCGGTCCTGGCCCACAGCGCTAGGCTTATGGACCAGACCCAGGCGTTTCGCTGCTCGACGGACAATCCGCGCCACCTGACGCGCGATCGGCGAGCGACGAACACCGCCGTTGCGTGTCCGTGAACGCTGGGGCGTCGCTGGGTGGCTCGGCGCGGAGCCACCCGGGGAGCCGCGCGGATCGCTCAACCGACCAGCAGCGGCTCGACGACTTCGGCGACCGCATCGATGACGCGAGAAGGCAGGCGGGGACGATGGGGTCCGCACGACGAGGGTGCAGAGCCCGACGTTCAATGACCCGAACCCCGAGGAGGATCGGGGCGACGACTTCACCACCGACCCCGTGCAGCCAGCCGGGTGAGGTGATGGTGCCCGCACCCGCAGCAACAGGAGCCCGCTCGCAGCCGCAAGGCCGACGCGCATGTTGAC
>CAWIZW010000021.1:0-69894 GCA_963840695.1 uncultured Acidimicrobiia bacterium | reverse complement strand
TGCCAACCGGGGGGTTCGCCGGGCTCGTCACCAAGCCATGGAGCGAGCGGACCAAGACCACTCGACAACTCCTGATGGAGGTGGCCCCACCGCTGTCGCAGATCCCGGGCATCCGCGTGATCCCGCTGATTCCTCCGCCGCTGCCTGGCGGTGGAGATTTTCCGGTAGACGTGGTCATCGCCTCGGCGGCTGAGCCCACAGAACTGCGCGAGCTCGCGAACCAGCTCGTGCCCAAAGCCATGGCCAGCGGACTGTTCATCTTTGTCGATGCGGATGTGAAGTTCGACCAGCCGCAAACCGAAGTCGTGTTCGATCGCGACAAGCTGCGCTCGCAGGGCGTCGATCTCAGGCAAGCGGGACAAGACCTTTCCGCACTGCTTGGCGGCGGGGCTACGTCAATCGCTTCAGTATTCAAGGACGAAGCTACAAGGTGATTCCCCAAATCAAGCGAGGCCGACGGCTGACTCCGGACCAGCTTACGAAGGTCTACATTACGGGAGCCTTGCCGGAGCCAACGGGGGCTGGTGCCGCTGTCCACATTCACTTCGTTGAAGGGGCGCCGAGCCACGCCAGCTGAAGAAGTTCCAGCAGCTGAATGCGGTGCGTATCCCCGGAGTGATCCCACCGCCGGTGCCTCTCAATCAGGCCCTTCGAGTTCCTCGAAAACGAGGCCCGCGCGATCCTGCCGCAGGGCTTCACCATCGACTACGCCGGTGAGTCGCGACAGCTACGCACTGAGGGCAACACATTCTTGGCAACTTCCTCTATCCGGCGATCCTGATCTATCTCGTGCTGGCGGCGCAGTTCGAGAGCTTCCGCGATCCGTTCATCATCCTTGCAGGCTCAGTCCCGCTCGCCATTTCGGGTGCGCTGCTGTTCTCGTTCCTCAACTTCACAACGCTGAACATTTTCTGCCAGGTCTGGCTTGATCACCCTGGTCGGGTCTGGTTTCCAAGAATGGCGTGCTCATCGTGCAGTTCGCCAATCACCTGCAGGAACTCGGCAGGGACAAGCTTCGCGGCAATCATCGAGGCCGCCGGCACCCGCCTGCGCCCGATTCTGATGACGACGGCAGCGACGGTCATGGGGCACTTTCCGCTTGATCATCGCGACCGGGCCCTGGGGCCGGCGCGCGCAACAGCATCGGCATCATGCTCGTGAGCGGAATGATCATCGGCTCAATCTTTACGCTGTTTGTCGTGCCGTCGATTTACATGCTGGTGGCAAAGAGGCACGTGTCGATTCTTAACTTCCCCCCCTTCTTGAGGTGTCAGGAGCAAGCCCTGAGTATGAGAAAGAAATTGCTCGCGCCGATGGTGACAGCCCTTTTGGCCTTGGGGTGTGCCGTTGGCCCGAACTACGTTCGGCCTGAGCTCCCAACGCCAGCCACGCGGTCTGGCCGGGCCGCGCCTTCGCGGAGCCGGTCGAGCGCGGCGTGACGCGCCGCGTCGCGCTCGGCCCGCACCCGCTCGAGCCGGGCGATCTGCTGCTCGCGGACCTTGGTGTTGTCGATGGCGAGCACGTCGACGACGTCGACGTCGGCGGGCCGGTACCGGTTCACGCCGACGACGACCTCCTCGCCCCGGTCGACCCGGGCCTGGCGGCGGGCCGCGGCCTCCTCGATGCGCAGCTTCGGCATGCCCGACTCGACCGCCTTCGTCATGCCGCCGAGTCCCTCGACCTCCTCGATGATCGCCCACGCCTTCTCGGCGAGGTCGGCGGTGAGGCGCTCGACGTAGTACGAGCCGGCGAGGGGGTCGACGACCTTGGGGACGCCGGTCTCCTCGGCCAGGATCAACTGGGTGTTGCGGGCGATGCGGGCGCTGGAGTCGGTGGGCAGCCCGAGCGCCTCGTCGAAGGAGTTCGTGTGGAGGCTCTGCGTACCGCCGAGGACGGCGGCGAGGGCCTCGACCGTCGTGCGGACGACGTTGTTGTACGGGTCGGACTCGGTGAGCGACACGCCGCTCGTCTGGCAGTGCGTGCGCAGCATGAGCGAACCCGGTTTCGTCGGGCCGAAGCCGGTCATCACCCGGTGCCAGAGGAGCCGGGCGGCGCGGAGCTTGGCCACCTCCATGAAGACGTTCATGCCGATGGCGAAGAAGAACGACAGCCGGCCGGCGAACTCGTCGACGTCGAGGCCGCGCGCCGTCGCCGTCCGCACGTACTCGAGGCCGTCGGCGATGGTGAAGGCGAGCTCGAGGTCGGCGGTCGCTCCGGCCTCCTGCATGTGGTAGCCGGAGATCGAGATCGAGTTGAACCGCGGCATGTGCTGCGAGGTGTGCTCGATGATGTCGGCCACGATCCGCATCGAGGGTCCGGGCGGGTAGATGTAGGTGTTCCGGACCATGAACTCCTTGAGGATGTCGTTCTGGATGGTCCCGGAGAGCTGGTCCTGGCCGACGCCCTGCTCCTCGCCGGCGACGACGTAGCAGGCGAGCACGGGCAGCACGGCCCCGTTCATCGTCATCGACACGCTCATCTGGTCGAGCGGGATGCCGTCGAAGAGGATCTTCATGTCCTCGACCGAGTCGATGGCCACGCCGGCCTTGCCGACGTCGCCGACGACGCGGGGGTGGTCGGAGTCGTAGCCGCGGTGGGTGGCCAGGTCGAAGGCGACCGAGAGGCCCATCTGGCCGGCCTCGAGGTTGCGCCGGTAGAAGGCGTTGGACTCCTCGGCCGTCGAGAACCCGGCGTACTGCCGGATCGTCCAGGGCCGGTTGGCGTACATCGTCGCCCTGACGCCCGCGGACGAACGGCGGCAGGCCCGGGAGCGAGTCGACGTGGTCGATGCCTTCGAGGTCGTCGGCCGTGTAGAGCGGCTTGACGTCGATGCCCTCGGGCGTCGTCCAGCCAGCGCGTCCGGATCAGCGCCCTTGAGCTCCTTGGCGGCAAGCTCACGCCAGGCGGAGAGGTCGTCGGCCATACGGGCTCCCAGCGTACGGAGCTACGGATCCGGCGCGCGAACCGGCCGCGGCCGACACGACTCAGGTCGTCCGGTGATCCGCGCCGGAGGAACCGGCTGAGGGCGTCGGCGGCACGCACCGAGCGGCGGGCGCGAACGGCGTCGAGCAGGTGCGCTCCACGCTCGGCGTCGCGTCGGGCAGCTCGGCCGTCACCTGCCGCCAGGCCGACGTGGCGCGGCGCGGGCTCGCGACCGATGGCGGCGATCGCGGCACGGACCCGGTCGACGAACGGCCGCCAGTTCGTCGCCTCCGACGGACTGGGCACGAGCGCGGGCCCGGCGGCGGGCGACTTCGCCGGGATCGGCGAGGATCTCCTCGACGACCGCCGCTGACGTCTTCGAGCCGTTCGACGAGCACGCCACCGGACGCCTCGTCGAAGCCGACGGCGAACCGGTTCGACGCCAGACCGATGCAGAAGGTCCCCATGCGCCGCGCCTCGGCCGCCGAGCGCGGAGCCGCCCTCGATCCGGGGGCAGTGCACGAACGACCCGGCCTCGCCCGAGCTCGGTCATCAGCTCGTGCGTTCGGCAGCATCGGCAGCTCGCGCCACGTGCCGCCGGAAGCCGTCGAGCGCCCGGCGGGTGACCGGCGCCCAGCGGTTCGCGCCGATCGTCACCACGTCGACGTCCTTCGCCGGCTGCTCCGGGGCGGGCGCGGGCCACGCCTCGCCGAGGTTCACTGCCGGGACGCCGGCGGCCACGAACTCGTCGCGTGATGGTCGGGGCGTTCGACCAGACCACGTACCCGAGCGCGTCGATCGCCCTGGCAGTGCTCGGGGCGGCCGACGCTCGCCGGGTCGACCTCGAGCGCGTCCTCGTAGCCGCCACCCCGGCACGAACGACCAGCCGAACAGGCCCGGCGGCGCCAGCGCGAGGTACACGGGCGTGCTCGGCATGAGGGCGACGCGGATGAAGAAGGCGGGGTCGCGGATGCCGTCGGGGACGCACAGGAGTCGTCGGGCTCGGCCGGCCCGGCGGCTCGGCGGGCGTCGCCGACCTCGCACCCCGGCGGCCGGCGCACAGCTCGGCGAGCACGTTGCGGTCGAAGTCGCCCCGCACCTCGGTCTCGTACCCGGCCGCCGCCGCGGCGACGGCGAGCTCGTGCACGTCGCGCACGCCGCCGCTGATCCACGGCGGCTCGTGGAGCCGAGCGGGGGCGAGCTGGAACGGATCGTCGGCGTGGAGCCCGAGGCAGAGGACGACACGCATGCGCGCAGAGCGTACGGGCGGGCGCCTTCGTGCCGACCGCGTAGCCTCGACGGTGTGCCGACCCGGTTCGTGATCATCGGCGGCGGTCCCGCCGGCAACACCGCCGCCACCCACGCCGCCCGGCTCGGCGCCGAGGTCACCCTGGTCGAGCGCGACGTCATCGGCGGCGCCGCCCACCTGTGGGACTGCATCCCGTCGAAGGCGATGATCGCCACCGGCGGCGCCATGTCGTTCAGCCGCCGCATCGAGGGCATGGGCCTCGGCCGAGCAGGCGCCGAAGATCGACCTCGACCTCCTGCGCCGACCGGATCGGCGAGATCACCGGGCGGCTCCAGGGCCAGGTGGTCGACCTGCTCGCCGACCAGGGCGTGCGCCTGCTCGACGGGCACCGCCCGGCTCAAGGGTCCCACACGAGCTCGTCGTCGACACCGGCCGACGGCGTCGAGGAGCTCGACGGCCGACGCCGTGCTGGTCGCCACCGGGCAGCCGGCCCCGCATCCCCGACTGGGCCGAGGTCGACGGCGCGCCGGGTCCTCACGACCCGCCACGCCTACCCGCCGCCCGAGCTGCCCGAGCACCTCGTCGTGATCGGCTCGGGCGTCACCGGCGTCGAGTTCGTGCACATGTTCAGCTCGTTCGGCTGCGAGGTCACCCTCGATCGTGAGCCGCCAGCAGGTGCTGCCCACCAAGGACCCGGAGGTCGCCGCCGCCCTCGAGGACGAGTTCCTCCGCCGGGGCGTCCGCCTCCTCAAGGGCGCCCGCGCCATCGGCATCGACCGGGCCGACGACGGCGGCGTCGCCGTCCGGTGCGACGACGGCCGGTCCGCCAGCGGCTCGCACACGCTCCTGCTGGCATCGGCGTCGATCCCGAACAGCGACGGCCTCGGCCTCGACGCCGCCGGCGTCGAGGTCGACGAGTCGGGCTACATCCCGGTCAACCAGCACTGCGTCACGAACGTCCCGCACATCTACGCCGCCGGCGACGTCTCCGGGAAGCTGCCGCTGTCGTCGGTCGCGGCGATGCAGGGCCGCAAGGTCGCCGAGCACGTGATGGGCCTGCACACCCGCGAGCACCGCCACCTCGACTACGACAAGGCCGCCTCGGCGATCTTCACCGAGCCCGAGATCGCCGACGTCGGCCTGGCCGAGGCCGACGCCTTCGCCGCCGGCCGCAAGGTGCGCACGACCAAGGTGCCGTTCTCGGCGTCGGCCAAGGCGCTCATCAACAACGACCCGCGGGGCTTCGTGAAGCTCATCAGCGATCCGGCCACCGGCGTCGTGCTCGGCGGCTCGATCGTCGGTCGCCACGCCGCCGAGCTGATCTCGGTGATCGCCGTCGCCGTCACCAACCACCTCCGGGTCAACGACATCGTCGAGTCGCTCCTCGTGCACCCGGCGCTGGCCGAGGCGCTGGCCGAAGCGGCCGAGTAGCTCCGGTCCGTCACTCCCAGTCGGCTCAGCAGCTCGAGCAACGTCCGGACGCCGAAGCCGGTGCCGCCGGCGGGGATCTCGGCTTCGTCGTTCTCCTCGTTGAACGCCGGGCCGGCGATGTCGAGGTGGGCCCACGGGATGCCGTCGGCGACGAAGGCACGGAGGAACAACCCGGCGTGGATGGCGCCGCCGTAGCGGTGGCCGATGTTCTTGCGGTCGGCGATCTTCGACTCGATGCGCCGCTCCTCCACCGCGGGCAGCGGCATCGGCCACACCGGCTCTCCCGCTCGATCCGCCGCGCCCTGCACCGACGACAGCAGCGCTTCGTCGTTGCCGAAGAGACCGGCGGTGCGGGTGCCGAGGGCGACCATGCACGCGCCCGTCAGCGTGGCGAGGTCGATCACGGCCGCCGGCTTCGGATGCCCCTCGCGGGCCTCGGTCGCCCAGGCGAGGGCGTCGCCGAGCACGAGGCGACCCTCGGCGTCGGTGTTGAGCACCTCGGTCGTCGACCCGCCGTAGTGGTGCACGATGTCGCCGACGCGGGTGGCGTCGCCGACCGAGCATGTTGTCGGTCAACGGCAGGTAGCCCCGCACCTTGACCTTGACGTCGCGGTCGGCGCAGGCGGACAGGGCGCCGAGCACCGCCGCAGCCCCGGCCATGTCGCACTTCATGGTCGTCATGCCCTCGGCCGGCTTGAGCGACAGGCCACCGGAGTCGAAGGTGATGCCCTTGCCGACGAGGGCGACGGTCGGGGTCGACCCGTCGGCCTCCGGCGGGTCGTAGGCGAGCTCGACGAAGTAGGCCGGGACGGTCGAGCCCTCGGTTCACGGCGAGCAGGCCACCGAAGCCGAGCTCATCGAGGTCGTCCTCGTCGTGGACGGTGCACGTCGAGGCCGGTGGCCTCGGCGACGTCGGCGGCGCGGTCGGCGAACGCCGACGCCGTCAGCTCGCCGCCGGGCGTGTTCACGAGGTCACGGGCGAGGCACGCCGCCTCGGCCGTCGCCACGCCCGCGGCGACGGCCGCCTGAGCGGGCCGCCCGCCGCCCTCGGGATCGACCACCGACACCGTGCGGAGCCGGCCCTCCGCCGGTCCCTTCTTCTTCGTGGCCTCCGAGAACCGGTAGGCGGCGAGGACGCTGCCCTCCGCCACCGCCCGCAGCACCTCGGCGTTGTCGAGTCCCGCCGGCGCGGCCGACGCCAGGAACGTCGTGAGTGACCGAGCCGTGCCGGCGGCGCGGACACTGGCGCCGGCGGCGCGCCGCAGCGTCGCCGTGGTGACCTCGGCCGCGGGGCCGACCCCGACGAACAGGGTCGTGCGACCGCCGGTGCCGGGCGCGACGCACACCTCCCCCGCCTTCGCCTCGAACCCGCGCGCCTTGAGGTAGTCCCACGGCGCCCGCGTCCTGCCGGCGAGCGGCTTGCCGATCTGGTTCTTGGCAACGGGGATGACGACCGCGTCGCTCGATCGGTCATCGGCGGTGGCGCGGACCTTCACAGGGACAGGGCTCACGGGGATCCTCCAGGGTTGCCGTCGGCGACGGCGTCGGTGTGGACCGGGGTGGTCGGTGGTCGGTCTTCCGCGGTGTCGGCACCAGGCGCCTGCCGTCCGGCGGCGAGGACGCGGGCCACGCCACGTCGCACGCGCCCGCCGGCGGGACGGCGGCGCTCGTCGGCGAGCTGTTCGGCGAGCCAACGGGCGTGGGCGCGCTCGCGCTCCAGCTCGCCGTTCAGCCAGTCGTGGGCGGCCTTCTCCCTGGCCACGGCGTCGCGCGCCGCGTCGACCTCGGCGGTGAGGACCTCGAGGACGGCCGCTTCGAACGCCGCCGCCCTCGCCGCGTGCAGCGGTTCGATGTCGACGTCGATGTCGGCCGCCCGCTCACCGGGGTCGTGCGACGGCTCCTCGACCACGGCGTCGGGATCACCCCCCGGGCCCCACCGGGCGAGGAAGCGCGCACGGTTCGAGCGCTGGACGAGGAGGCGCACGGCGCCGGCGGTGCTCCCGCCCCGCTCGTGCCGGACGACGGCCTCCGGCTCGTACCAGAGCTCCCAACCGGCCCGGGCCAGCCGGAGCCCGAGGTCGATGTCCTCGAAGTACGCCGGGAAGTACGTCTCGTCCATCCCGTGCACCTCGTCCCAGGCCTCGCGGCGAACGAGCGATCCGGCGCCGGTCGCGTAGTCGATCGGCCGGGGCTGGCTCACCGCCGGGTCGTCGGGGGCGGCGTCCTCGCCGAGCGCCTCGAACGTGCCGTCGGCCAGGACACGGCCCCCGCCGGTCTCCTGCACGGTGCCGTCCTCGAAGAGGACGAGCGGGCCGATCGCCGCCGCAGCCGGCCGGCGCGCCGCGGCTCGGACGAGCGCCTCCAGCCAGCCCGGGTCGGCGACGGCATCGTCGTTGAGGAAGGCGAGCATCGGCGCCGAGGAGGCCGCCGCGCCTCGGTTGCACCCGACCGCGTACCCGAGGTTCACGGGCGATCGGACGACCACGGCACCGTCCACGTCGTCGAGGGCGACCCGCGACACGTCGGGCGTGGCCCCGTTGAGCACGACGATCACCTCGTAGGCGACGCCCGTCTCCTGTGCCGCCAGGGAGGCGAGGCAGCGGGCGAGGGCGTCGGCGCGCCGGTAGCCCAGCACGACCACCGACACGTCGGGGTCCTTCGGTCGCGGCAACTGGATCCGGGTCATGGGCGCTGCCGACGCTACTGCCACGGGCGTTACGGGCTTCGGGCGCCGGAGGGCCGCTCGGTAGCCTTGCCGAGCCCATGGACTCCCCCTACCTCGCTCTCGTCGCGGAACGAGTCGTCATCTACGACGGCGCCACCGGCACCTGGTTCCAGACCCAGGGCCTCACCGCCGACGACTACGGCGGCGAGCACTACGAGGGCTGCCCCGAGCTCCTGGCCGTCACCCGGCCCGACGTCGTGGCCGCGCTGCACACGGCCTACTTCGAGGCCGGGTGCGACGTCGTCGAGACGAACACGTTCGGCGCGCTGCCGGGGACGCTCGCGGAGTACGGCATCGCCGAGCGGGCCGAGGAGCTCAGCGAGGCCAACGCCCGCATCGCTCGGGAGGTGGCCGACGGCTTCTCGACGCCCGACCGGCGCCGGTTCGTCGCCGGGTCGGTCGGTCCCGGGACGAAGTCGCCTTCGCTCGGCCAGATCGCCTTCGCCGACCTGCGCGACGGGTTCGAGGTCGAGTGCCGCGGCCTGCTCCGCGGCGGCGTCGACCTCCTGCTCGTCGAGACCCAGTTCGACCTGCTGTCGGCCAAGGCGGCCATGCTCGGCGCCCGCGCCGCCATGGCCGCCGAGGGCCGTGACGTGCCCCTCCAGGTGCAGGTGACGATCGAGCTCACCGGCCGGATGCTGCTGGGCACCGAGATCGGTGCCGCCCTGACCGCACTCGACGCCATGCGGCCCGACGTGCTCGGCATCAACTGCGCCACCGGACCGTCGGAGATGGGCGAGCACCTCCGTCACCTCGCCCAGCACAGCCGGCTGCCCATCTCGGTCCTGCCCAACGCCGGCCTCCCGTCGGTGGTCGACGGGAAGATGCACTACGACCTGACGCGCGACCCAGCTGTGCGAGCACCACCGCCGGTTCGTCGAGGAGCTCGGGGTCTCGATCGTCGGCGGGTGCTGTGGCACGACGCCGGAGTACATCGCCCTGCTCGCCCAGGAGCTCCGCGACGTCGAGCCGGCCCGTCGCCGGCCCGCGTTCGAGCCGGGGTGCGCGTCGATCTACACCCATGTCGGCTACGACCAGTCGCCGTCGTTCCTCGTCGTCGGCGAGCGCACGAACGCCAACGGTTCGAAGAAGTTCCGCGAGGCGATGCTGGCGGGCGACTGGGACACGACCGTCGCCATGGTGGGCGAGCAGGTGCGCGAGGGCAGCCACGTCATCGACGTGTGCGTCGACTACGTCGGCCGCGACGGCGCCATCGACATGGCCGAGGTCGCCCGCCGGTTCGCCACGCAGTCGACCGCCCCGCTGATGATCGACTCGACCGAGCCGGCCGTGGTCGAGACGGCGTTGCAGTGGGTCGGCGGCAAGGCGATCCTCAACTCGGTCAACCTCGAGGACGGCGACGCCCCGGGCACCCGCCTCGACCGGTTCCTGTCCCTGGCCCGCGACTACGGCGCCGCCGTCGTCGCCACCTGCATCGACACCGAGGGCCAGGCGCGCGACCGCGGAGTGGAAGCTGCGGGCGGCCAGGGCGATCCACGACATCGCCGTCGACCGCTACGGACTCGCCCCCCACGACCTCTTCTTCGATCCGCTGGCGCTCACGCTTGGCGACCGGGATCGAGGAGAGCCGGGGCGACGGCATCGAGACCATCGAGGGCATCCGCCGCATCAAGGCCGAGCTCCCCGGCGTGAACACGATCCTCGGGTTGTCGAACGTCAGCTTCGGGCTCAACCCGGCGGCGCGCCAGGCGCTGAACTCGGTGTTCCTGCACGAGTGCCAGGAGGCCGGCCTCGACGCCGCCATCGTGCACGCAGCCCGGATCGTGCCGATCAACCGGCTGCCCGAGGAGCACGTCGCAGACCTGCCTCGACCTGATCTACGACCGTCGCCGCGACGGGTACGACCCCCTGCACCGCCTCATGGAGCTGTTCGAGGGGGCGACGGCGAGCGGCGCCGAGCAGGAGGACCGCAGCGACTGGACCGTCGAGCGGCGTCTCGAGCAGCGGATCGTCGACGGCGACCGCAACGGGCTGGTCGACGACCTCGACGAGGCGCTGGCCGCCGGGTGGGCCCCGCTCGCCATCATCAACGACCTCCTGCTCGCCGGGATGAAGACGGTGGGTGAGCTGTTCGGCTCGGGGCAGATGCAGCTGCCGTTCGTGCTGCAGTCGGCCGAGACGATGAAGACGGCCGTGGCCCACCTCGAGCCGCTCATGGAGCGGGTCGAGGGCGGGAACGTCGAAGGGCCGCATCGTGCTCGCCACCGTCAAGGGCGACGTGCACGACATCGGCAAGAACCTCGTCGACATCATCCTCACCAACAACGGCTACGAGGTGCACAACCTCGGCATCAAGGTGTCGCTCGGCGACATGATCGAGAAGGCGCTCGAGATCGACGCCGACGCCATCGGGATGAGCGGGCTGCTGGTGAAGTCGACGCTCATCATGCGGGAGAACCTCACCGAGCTCAACGAGCGCGACCTCTCCCGGATCCCCGTGCTGCTCGGCGGGCGCGGCGTTGACGCGCAGCTACGTCGAGCGCGACCTGCGGGGCGTGTACGAGGGACGGGTCTTCTACGGCAAGGACGCCTTCGAGGGGCTGTCGGTGATGGACCAGCTCGGCGCCATCCGGCGGGGCGAGGCGCCTGACGATCCGGGGTGGGGGCGCGAGCCGTCGGCCTCACGCGTGCCGGCGCCGTTCCAGCGCGGCGGTGCCGGCGGCGACGACGGCGCCGTCGAGATCCCGGCGCGGTCGCCCGACGTCGTGACCGACAACCCGGTCTTCGTGCCGCCGTTCGTCGGGGCGCGGGTCGTGAAGGGCATCCCGGTCGACGAGATCGCCGCCTACGTGAACGAGACGGCGCTGTTCCGCAACCAATGGGGCTACCGGCCCGAGGCCGGGGAGAACGACGCCGCCTTCAAGGACCGGATCCGGCCGACGCTGCGGGAGGAGCTCGCCAAGGCGACCGCAGCCGGGATCCTCCTCCCGCAGGTCGTGTACGGCTGGTTCCCGGTGTCGGGCGACGGCGAGGAGCTCGTCGTGTGGGACGACGAGGCGCGCACGGCCGAGCGGGTCCGGTTCCGCTTCCCGCGGCAGACCAAGGCGCCGTACCTCTGCATCGCCGACTTCTTCCGGCCGATCGACGCCCCCGAGGTCGACTACGCCGGCTTCCACATCGTGACGATGGGGGCGGCGGTGTCGGAGGCGACGGCGAAGCTGTTCGCCGACGACCGCTACAACGAGTACCTGCACCTGCACGGCCTCGGGGTCGAGCTGGCCGAGGCCCTCGCCGAGCTCTGGCACCACCGGATCCGAGAGGAGTGGGGCTTCGCCGGCGAGGACGGCCCGACCCTCACGGGCTTGTTCCGCCAGCAGTACCGGGGCGGCCGATACTCGTGGGGCTACCCCGCCTGCCCCGACCTCGAGGACAACGCCACCGTGCTCCAACTGCTCGACGGCGCCCGCATCGGCCTCGAGTGCGACGAGGAGACGGGCTGGCAGTACCAGCCCGAGCAGACGACCTCGGCGATCATCTGCCACCACCCCCAGGCCAAGTACTTCGTCGCCCGGTAACCCTGCCGGCCGGGGCGGCCCGCCGCCCCGTCCCCATCGTGTCGGCTGAACGCGCCGGAAACGAGCCACCTGAGCCGACACGACGGTCGGCGCGGGCGACGTGTCGGCTGAACGCGCCGGAAACGAGCCGCTTGGGCCGACACGTTCGCGGGAGGTGGCCGCGACGGCCGGCCCGGCGAACTCGGACACACCCCGTCGGCATCATGCGCGTATGGTGGCCCGAGACCTTGATCGGGCGATCGACAGCCTCGCCCAGAGACAGCACGGTGTGTTCCACCGTCGCCAGGCCGTCCGCAACGGAGCCAGCAGAGCGATGGTCCGCCGTCGCGAGGAGGCACGCCGATGGCTGCGCCTCCTCGACAGCGACGTGTTCGCGCTGCCGTCCCACCCGGGAACGTGGCTGCGTCAGGCCATGGCGGCGACGCTCTCGGTGCCCGACGGGGCGCTGGCCGGCGTCGCCGGCGCCGCCCTGCATGGCTTCGAGGGTTTCAACCGAGCCGGGCTCGAGGTCGTGACCCGGCGCGGGACGACCCATGACAGTCCCTTCGGTCCGGTGCGCGAGTCCAAGACGGTCGGCCGGCTCACGGTCGTCGAGGGCATCCGGGTCGTCAGCAGGGCCGACTGCCTGGTGCAGCTGGCCCCGATGATGGACGGCACATCACTCGGCAACCTGCTCGACGACATCGCCGGCCGCGACCGTCACCTCCTCGACGCGTTCCGCGAGCGATACGTCGCCCTCGCGCGATCACGGATCGAGGGCATCGGCGCGATTCGCGACGTCGTCGAGGCGCGCGGCGAGGGGTACGTGCCTCCGCGCTCGACGCTCGAGCGACACCTACGAGGCCTCGTCGCGTCGATGGCATGGCTCCCTCCCGTGCACTGGGAGGCGACGCCGCCCTGGTGGCCTCCTGGCTCCCGACGGGTCGATGCGCTCGTGCCCGACTGGAACCTCATCATCGAAGGCGACGGCCGGCGTTGGCACACGAGGGTTCGTGACTTCGAGTACGACCGGTGGCGCGACAACGAGGCCGCCATCCACGGTCACAGCGTGCTGCGATTCACCTGGCATCGCCTGACGCGCCAGGTCCCCGACTGTCGGCACGACCTCGTTCGCTTCGCCGCCCATCGTGTCGGCTGAACGCGCCGGAAACGAGCCACCTGAGCCGACACGACGGTCGGCGCGGGCGACGTGTCGGCTGAGCGCGCCGGAAACGAGCCACCTGAGCCGACACGATGGCGTGCCGGCCGCGACGGCGGCGGCTCAGGCCTTCGGGTCGGGGATGTGCTGCTCGAGGGTGAGGGTGTCGGCGAAGAGGTCGCCGTCGGCCTCGACGCGAGCGAGGACGTCGCTGGCCTCGAAGACGAGCGGATCGTCGCCGGCGGCGCCGGCGTCGACCTCGTCCCAGGAGACCGGCGTCGACACGGTGGGCCCAGGCCGGGCCCGCAGCGAGTACACGCCGACGGTCGTCTTGTGCCTGCTGTTCTGGCTCCAGTCGACGAACACCTTCCCGGGTCGGGCCGCCTTGCTCATGGTCGAGGTGACCCTGCCGGGATCGTGGCGCTCGAGGACCTGGGCGACGGCGAGGGCGAACCCCGAGGCCTGCTCGTGGGTCAGCCCGGGCCGGTTCGCCGGCAGGTACAGCTGCAGGCCCTTCGATCCCGACGTCTTCGGCCACACCTCCAGGCCGAGCCCGCCCAGGACGTCGCGGATCGACAGCGCCACCTGGCAGCACTCGGCGATGCCCGCCGGCGCACCGGGATCGAGGTCGAACACGACCATCGTCGGCGTCTCGATGTCGTCGCAACGGGCCATGGGCGCGTGGATCTCGAGGGCGGCCATGTTCGCCGACCACACCAGCGCCGGCCGCGAGTCGAGCCGGCAGTAGTCGATGGGACCGCCGCTGTCGCCCGGACCGAGGCACACGGGCACCCACGCCGGGCCGGTGCGACGCGCAGCGCTTCTCGAAGAAGCTCCCCGCGTCGACCCCGTTCGGGAACCGTCGCAAGGTGACGCCCCGGTCGCCGATGTGCGGCAGCATCGCCGGCGCGATCCGGGCGTAGTAGTCGATGACCTCGCCCTTGGTGAACCCGCTCTCGGGGTACAGCACCTTGTCCAGGTTCGACAGCTTCAGCTGCCGACCGTCGATCTCGACCGACGTCGTCCCGGCGGCCACCGGCTGGTCAGGCGGACTTGCGCTTGCGGGCCGGCTTCTTCGCCGCCCCTTCCTCGGCCTCGGCGCCCTTGCCCGGTGACGCCGGGTGCCGCTTCCGGGCTTCCTTGGCGGCGGCGACCGACGCCTCGAGCGCGGCCATGAGGTCGACGACCTTGTCGGCGACCTCGGGCTCGGGCACCTCGACCAGGCCCGTCTCGCCCTCGGCCTTGCGCTCGATCAGGTCGAGCACCTTCTCGCGGTAGGAGTCCTCGAACTTCGCCGGCTCGAAGTCACCGGTGAGCGACTCGATGAGCTGCTTCGCCATCGTCAGCTCCTTGTCGGTGAGGTCGACGGCCTCGACCGCCTCGAACTCCCGGATCTCGCCGGTGTCGTTGACCTCGTCGGCGTAGACCATCGTCGACAGGAGCAGCTTGCCGTCCTTGGGGCGCACGGCGCACAGGTACTGCTTCGTCCGCATCACGAAGCGGGCCACGCCCACCTTCCCCGTCTCCTCCATCGCCCGCGCCAGGAGGGCGTAGGGCTTGGTCGTCGTCTTGTCGGGCGCGACGTAGTAGGCGGCGTCGTAGAAGATCGGGTCGATCTCGTCGAGGTCGACGAACTCCTCGATGTCGATCGTCCGCGACGCCTCGGGGTCGAGCGCCGACAGCTCGGCGTCGTCGATGAGCACGTACTGGCCCGACGGCAGCTCGTAGCCCTTCACGATCGCCTCGGCCGGCACCTCGCTGCCGTCGGCCGCCGACACCTTCTGGTACTTGATGCGGCTACCGCTCCGGCTGTCGATCTGGTTGAAGTGGACCGACTTGCGGTTGACGGCAGAGAACAGCTTCACGGGCACGCTGACCAGCCCGAAGCTGATCGAACCGCTCCAGATGGGGCGAGGCATGCCCAGAGTCTTCCCAAATCTCGGGGATCACACCACCCCGCGGTCGGTCGCCCACCGGGCCAGCTGGTGCCGGGTCGACAGCTGGAGCTTGCGCAGCACCGCCGAGACGTGGGTCTCGACGGTCTTCACCGAGATCTCCAGCCGCTGGGCGAGCTCCCGGTAGGTGTAGCCCCGGGCGATGAGCCGAAGCACCTCCCGCTCCCGCGGCGTCAGCTGCTCCAGGTCGGGGTTGGGCGCCGGGGCCGGCGACTCGCCCGGCGAAGGCGTCGAGCACGAACCCGGCGAGGCGGGGCGAGAACACCGCGTCGCCGTCGTGCACCCGCTCGACGGCGGCGACGAGCTCGTCGGGACCGATCGTCTTCGTGACGTAGCCGCGGGCCCCGCCCCGGATGACACCGATGACGTCCTCGGCGGCATCGGACACCGACAGGGCGAGGAACCGCACGTCGGGTCGCGCCGCCAGGACCGCCTGCAGCACGGCCCGGCCCCCGCCGCCGGGCAGGTGCACGTCGAGGAGGACGACCTCGGGGTCCGACTCGAGGATGCCGGCGATGGCCGAGTCGACGTCGACGGCCGTTCCCACGACGTCGACCCGCCCCTCGAGCTCGGCCTGCACCCCGGCGAGGAACAGCCGGTGGTCGTCGACGAGGAACGTCCGCACCAGCGCCGGGGTGGTCGCGTCGTCGGTCACCGCGCCGGCTCCACGTCGACCTCGAGGGCGACCTCGGTCCCGGCGCCGGGCGACGAGGTGATCGTCGCCTGCCCGCCGACCCGCGCCATGCGGCCGCGTGATCGACTCGGCGATGCCGTGGCGGTCGCCTGGGAGGTCGTCGGGGTCGAAGCCGCGGCCACGGTCGCGGACGTAGACACCGGCGGTCCCGCCCGCGACCTCGGCGTAGCAGTCCACGGTGGTGACCCCGGCGTGCCGGGCGGCGTTGACGATCGCCTCGCGGGCGGCGGCCACGAGCGCCGCCGTGCGCTGGTCGAGCGGGTGGTCACCGACGGCGACGACCTCGACCTCGACGCCGTGGTCGGCCTCGACCTCCGCGGCCATCGCCTCGAGCGCGGCGGCGAGGGTCTCGGCGTCGCCGCTGCCACGCAGGGCCCGCCCGTCGCCGTAGAGCCACGAGCGCAGCTCGCGCTCCTGGCGCCGGGCGAGGGCGACGGCCTCGGTGGGCCGGCTGGGCGCGCTGCGCTGGATGAGCGCGAGGGTCTGCAGCACCGAGTCGTGCAGCTCGGCGGCGATGTCGGCGCGCTCCTCGGAGCGGATGCGGGCCCGTCGCTCCTCGCCGGCCACGTCGAGCAGCCCGACGACCCACGGCCCGAGCAGCAGGCCGAGCCCGCCGACGGTGACGGCGACGGCCAGCAGGATCGAGCCGGCGTCGTCGACGGCATCGGCGGCGGCGAGAAGGGCGAAGGCCCCGCCGAGCACGAGCACGGCGCCGAGGGCGAGACGGGCGACCGACCCGGGCCCGGCGCGGAGGAGCTCCATGGGCGATCCGGGAGCCCGCGCTGCGGCATCGCGCAGCCGGTCGCGGTCCTCGGGCGACGTCCGCACCCAGGCGACGGCGATCCCGGCGGCGACGAGGGTGGCGGCGATGGTGACGACGTCGTCGGCGAGGGCGCCGACGACCCGGAGCAGGATGATGAGCCCGACGCCGAGGAACGCCGCCCCGACGAGCGTCCGCGGGTCGTCACGCTGCAGCGCCGCCAGCCACGGCGGCGGCGGGCGGCGGTCCTCCGAGGCGGGCGGTCGTCGAGGGGTGCCACCACCACGCCGTCATGTACACGCCGAGGCCGATGCCGGTGCCGAGGGTCAACACCACGGCGGCGAGCCGGACGAGGAGCGGGTCGATCCCGAGGCGCTCGGCCACGCCCGCGCAGACGCCGCCGAGCAGGCGGTCGGGGCTGCGGCGGAAGGGAGCCGCGTGAGGACGGTGCCGGGCACGGGAGGATCATGCCGCCGCAGCGAGGCGGATGCCCATCGGGGACGCCCCCGTCAGGGTCATCCCCGATGGTGCAATCGGCCCGCTTCCCGGACGATGGCCCCCATGGACACCACGACGCCGCTTCCGCCGGCGGACGAGCCGCCTCCGTACCAGCCGCCCCCGCTCGGTCCCCGCCGGCTGACCCGGTCGACCCAGGACCGGATGATCGCCGGCGTCTGTGCCGGCGTCGCCGAGTACCTCGGCATCGACCCGACGATCGTCCGCATCGGCGCCATCGTCCTCACGCTGATCGGCGGCGCCGGCATCGTCGCCTACCTCATCGCCTGGCTCGTCGTGCCCGAGGACCCGGCCCCCGGCCGGTCCGACGGCGGCGACCGATCGATCCCCCTCGGGCTGCTCGGGATCGTCGCCGTGCTCGGCTTCTTCGGCGTGTTCGACGGCGACTTCGACGAGCTCTCCGTCGTCGCCTTCGCCCTCCTCGGCCTGGGCGCCGTCCTCGTGTGGGGCGGCCGCGGAAGCAACCGCTCACGCGGTGCCTCACCGACGCCACCGGCACCACCGGCACCACCAGGGCCGCCGGTGCCGCCGTCGTCGGGTCCGCCGAGCGCGCCCATGACGATCGTCGGAGCCGATGCGACCACGACGACGACGACCGACCTCTCCTCCCTGCCGCCTCCGCCACCGCCTCCACCGTCTCCCCCGCTCGCCGCTGACGCAGCGGCCGTCCCGCCGCCGGCCCGAAACCGGCGGCAGTGGCAGTTCCCGTGGCGGTCCCTCGGCGTCGCCGTCGGAGGGCTGTTCATCGCCGCCGGGGCCTTCTCCACCGCCGTCGTGCTGTCCGACGACGTGGCCCCGACCGTGGTGCTCGGGTCGTGCCTGGCGGCGCTCGGCGTCGTCATCGCCGCCGGCGCCTGGCTCGGCCGGACCCGGCCGCTGATCCCGGCCGGTCTCCTCCTCCTCGCCGGCATCGCCACCGTGGCGATCATCGACGTCCCGCTCGAAGGCGGGTTCGCCGACCGCACCGTCGTCGCCGACTCGGCCGACGACATCGCCACGCCCGAGCACCTCACCGCCGGGCGTCTCGTCTTCGACCTCCGCCAGCTCGACCTGCTCGGCGACGAGCCTCGCCTCGAGGCCACCGTCGCCGCCGGTGAGCTGATCGTCATCCTGCCGCCGGGGGCGACGGCCGAGGTGCGTGCCGAAGTCGGTGTCGGGGACCTCGGCGTCCTCGGCCGCGAGCGCAGCGGCGTCGGGCCCGAGCTCGACCAGGTCATCGAGGGCGCAGGCGAGGGTCGCATCGAGCTCGACCTCCAGGTCGGCGCCGGGAGTGTGGAGGTGCGTCGTGGATGACCGTCAGCTGAGGACCTTCGACCCGGGCGCGCTGCTCATCGGGGTGTGGTTCACGGTCGTGGGCGTGCTGACGATGGTGGTGGGGGCCGACTCCACGACCGACGCCCTCCCCCTGCTGTTCCCGCTGACCCTGGTGCTCGTCGGGATCGGCGTGCTGCTGCCCACCCGCACCCGGCCCGTCGCACCGGCCGTCGCCGCGGCGGAGCCCGCCGAGCCCGCGCCGGAGATCCCCGACGAGTACTTCGCCTAGGGGGCCGCGGGCTAGCCGGCGAGGACGGCCCGGGCCACGAGGTCGGTGCCGAAGGCGGTGAGGATGGCGAGGTAGAGCAGGCCGGTGGCGGCCATGACCGCCGAGTAGGACCGCTCCTTCAGCGCCGCCCTGGTCACGAACACGAGACCGATCGTCGTGACCGCGCATGCCGCCCAGAACCAGCCGAGCATCCCGCCGTAGCCGTCGTCGATCGTGCCGTTCCACACCGACACCATGCCGGTCGGCACGAGCAGGAGCGCCACCTCGACCGGCCAGATCCAGCCCACCCAGCGGACGAGCTCGAGCAGCGGTCCCCGGGCCAGGCCGGGCTGCACGAGGTACCAGTGCCCGAGGAGCATGGCGTCGGTCACGGCCCCGAGGAAGGCGGCACCGACGACGGTGCGGGCCACCGCCAGGGCGACCTGGCCCGACGACGCGCCGTCGGCGGCGGCGATGCCGGCGGCCACCAGCCCGACGAGGGCGATGGCCGGCGCGACGAGGTCGAGGAACGGAGGGAACTCGGGCGCCGTCGGGTCGGGCCGGTCCCGGTCCTCGGCCCGGCGCTCGATGCCGGTGACGTCGTAGCCGGCACCGGCGGTGACCATGGCCTCGACACGGGCCTCGCGCCGTTGCAGGACCTCGCGCTCGGCCGGCCACCCCGGCTCGCCGGCGCAGGATCGACACGACCAGGGCGACCCCGGTCGCCAGCGCCGTCAGGGCGCTCGCCACCTCCCGCACCGGCACCGTGTCGAGCGCCAACCCGGCGACGAGGGCGCCGACCGCCATGACGAGGTAGATGCTGCGCAGCAGCCAGCCGTAGCCGAGCCCGACCTCGCGGCGGCGCGTCGTGACCCAGAGGAACGCCAGCCCGCCGCCGGCCCACTGCAGCAGCACCGTGGCGGCGTCGAGGCGGATCACACGGCACGACGCTACGCCATCAGGCGTCCACGACGACCAGGGCGTGGTCGGCCCGGTTCAGCTCGTCGGGGCCGTCCTCGGTGGCGACGACGATGTCCTCGAGCCGGAAGCCGAACTCGCCGGGCACGTAGATGCCGGGCTCGACCGAGAAGGCGTGCCCGGCGGCCAGCGGCGTCGTGTTCCCGGCGACGACGTACGGGTCCTCGTGCTCCTCGATGCCGATCCCGTGACCGGTGCGGTGGATGAAGCGGTCGCCCCAGCCGGCGGCGGCGATGCGGGAGCGGGCCTCGGCGTCGACCGCCTCGCACGGCGTCCCGACCGTGGCGGCGTCGCAGGCGCGGCGCTGCGCGTCGTGGAGCACGGCGTACACCTCGGCGACCGCGGCGGGCGGCGCCTCGCCCCCGGTCCACACGCATCGGGTGATGTCGGAGCAGTAGCCGACGCCGTCGGGGCCGTGCATGGTGCCGCCGAAGTCGCACAGCACGCCCTCGCCGGCGCGCGATGACCCGGCGGCCGGGCTCGTGGTGGGGGCTGGCGGCGTTGGATCCGGCGGCGACGATGGCGAAGTTGACCTTGTGGTGGCCCTCGGCCAGCAGCCGGCGCCCGAGGTCGGCGGACACCTCGGCCTCGGTCCGGCCGACGAGCGGGATCTCGCCGCCCTGGAGCTGCGCCGCCACCCGGTCGGCGGCGGCCGCCGCCCGCCGCAGCGCCTCGACCTCGGCCGCGTCCTTCACCGCCCGCAGCGGGCCGACGACCTCACCGCCCTTGCGCCAGCGCATCGTCGCCGGCATCGCCGACTGGAGGTCGACGAGGAAGCGGGCCCAGGTGCGGTCGCCGATCGCCGCGGTGCGGGCCGCGCCGGCGAGCCCGGCGACGATGCCGATGGGGTCGTCGGTCTCCTCCCACGACCGCAGGCTGAACACCTCGGGCCGGTCGACGACCCGCGGCGCTTCGAGCCGGGGTACGACGAGGGTGGCGTCGCCGTCGACCGGGACGACGAGCATCGTCAGCCGCTCGAGCGGCATGGCCTCGTAGCCGCACAGCCACGGCAGGTCGGGCCCGACCGACAGCAGCAGCACGTCGACATCGAGCTCGACCATCCGGGCCCGAACCCGGGCCACCCGGTCCGCGAACATCACGAGGAGACCTTCGCGCCTGATCCGGTCGCCCGGGCGACCGAATCCGGTGCGAGAACCGGGAAGGCGACGGACTGCCAGGACTCGGCGGCGTGGTGGGAGGCCCGGGTGAGGGGGCTCGCCTCGACGTGGGCGATGCCCAAGGCGGCACCGGCCGTCCGCCACGCCTCGAACGTCGAGGGCTCGACCCAGCGGTGGATCGGGAGGTGGTTGGTCGTGGGGCGCAGGTACTGGCCGATGGTGACGATGTCGACCCCGACGGCGGCGAGGTCGCCGAGGGCCTCGACCACCTCGTCGTCGGTCTCCCCCATCCCGACGATGAGCCCGGACTTCGTCGTGAGGCCCGCCGCCTTCGCTCTCGCCAGCACGGCGAGGCTCCGGGCGTAGCCGGCCGAGGGCCGCACCGCTCGCTGGAGCCGGGCCACGGTCTCGAGGTTGTGGTCGAGCACGTCGGGTCGGACGGCGAACACGACGTCGAGGGCGTCGGGATCGCCCTGGAAGTCGGGGATGAGCACCTCCACGCCGGCGTTCGGGCACCGACGGCGTATGGCCCGCACGGTCGCGGCGAAGGCGGCGGCGCCCCCGTCGGGGAGGTCGTCGCGGGCGACGGCGGTGACGACGGCGAAGGACAGGCCCATCCGCGCCACCGCCTCCGCCACCCGCTCCGGCTCCTCGGCGTCGAGGGCGACGGGGTGGCGGGTGTCGACGAGGCAGAACCCGCACGCTCGCGTGCAGCGCTCGCCGTTGATCATGAACGTGGCGGTGCCGGCGGCCCAGCACTCGAAGATGTTCGGGCAGCCGGCCTCCTCGCAGACGGTCACGAGCTCGAGGTCGCGCATCGTCTTCTTGAGGCGGAGGTAGTCGTCGCCGATGCGCACGCGTGCGACGGCCCACTCCGGCTTGCGGGCCTCGATGGGCAGCCCGTCGACGACGCCGGCGGCGGCGAGGCGGCGCGTGAGCCGGACCGGGGCGCCGGCGCCCGCCCCCCGGCTGAAGGCGGACAGGTCGCCGCCGTCGAAGGCGTGCTGCCACGCGACGTCGGCGCGGTCGTGGGCGGGCGGCGCCCACCAGGCGACGAACCGGGCGGTGACGGCGTCGACGACCTCGGCCATCGATGCGTCGATGCCCTCCGCCGCCATTGAGGTGACGGCGCGGTCGGCGATGCCGCACGGGACGATGTGGTCGAAGTAGGTCAGGTCGGGTTCGACGTTGAGGGCGAAGCCGTGCATGGTGCGGCCGCGGATGTTGCGCACGCCGATGGCGGCGATCTTGCGGTCGTCGATCCAGACGCCGGGGTACTCGTCGAGGCTCCTGGCGCCCGCCAGCCCCAGATCGGCCAGCGCCCCGATCAGCACCTCCTCGAGGGCGTGCACGTACGCGGGAACGTCGGCGGCGCCGGCGACCGTCGGGAGCGTCAGGATCGGGTAGCCGACGAGCTGGCCGGGTCCGTGGTAGGTGACGTCGCCGCCGCGATCGGCCTTGACCAGCTCGGCGCCGACCTCCGCCGGTGGGACGAGGACGTGGCGCAGGTCGGCGCGCACGCCGAGGGTGTACACGTGCGGGTGCTCGAGCAGCAGCAGGTGGTCGGCGCCGTGCCCGCCGTGCAGCCCGCGCTGGAGGGCGTGGGCGTCGCGGTACCGCACCCGCCCCAACCACCGGACGTGCAGCGGTCTAGATCTCAGCCGCCCAGTCCTTGGTCTCGAGCAGCTCGCGGATCCGGTTGAGGAAGCTGGCCGCGTAGGCCCCGTCGAAGGCGCGGTGGTCCCACGTGAGCGTGATGTTGCCGACGGAGTGGATGGCGATCGACTCCTCGCCGTTGGGCCCGGCGACCACGACGGGCCGCCGCTTGACGCCGTCGGTCGAGAGGATCGCCACCTGCGGCTGGTTGATGATCGGCAGCGTCAGGGTGGTGCCGAACGGACCGGGGTTCGTGATCGTGAACGTCCCGCCGGCGATGTCGTCGGGACCGAGCTTCTTGGAGCGGGCCCGGGCGGCCAGGTCGCTGATCTCCCGGGCGATCGCCCGCAGGCGCTTCGAGTCGGCGTGCTGCACGACCGGGACCATGAGCCCCTTGAAGTCCATGTCGACGGCGATGCCGAGGTTGACGTCGTGGTGCACGATGAGCTCGTTCTCACCGAAGGTGGCGTTGACCTCCGGGTACTCGGCGACGGCGTCGACGACGGCCCGGGTGATGAAGGGCAGGTAGGTGAGCCCGAAGCCCTCGGCGGCGCGCCACTCGTCCTTGGCCGCGCGGCGCACCCGTTCGACGGCCTCGAAGTCGACCTCGATGGAGGCGTACACGTGGGCCGAAGTCGCCTTCGACCGGACCATGTGCTCAGCGGTGCGCTTGCGGATGTTCGTGTGGGGGATGGCGGTGTCGCGCTCGCCCGGCTTGGGCACGATCGCCTGGGGCGCGGGTCGCGACGAAGCCGCTGGTGCCGGCGCCGCGGCCGGGGCCGGCACGGCCGCGGCCGCCGGAGTCTCCGCGGCCGCCGGTGCCGGCGCGGCCGCCGTGGCACCACCACCGGACTCGACGACCTTGAGGACGTCCTCCCGGGTGATCCGCCCGCCGGCGCCGGTGCCGGAGATCGCGGCGGGATCGAGCCCGTGCTCGGCGATCAGCCGGCGTACGACCGGCGACAGCACCTTGCCGCCGCCGTCGACCGACGGGCGGGCGCCCTCGGCCGGCGCCTCTGCCTCCGCCGTCCGCGGCGGGCGCCGGCGCCGGTGCCTCGGCCTCCGCGGCGCCGGCGCCTCGGCGGGTGCCTCGGCGTCGGCCTTCGCCGCCTCGGCGGGGCGCCGCGGCTTCGGCCGGGGCGGCGCCGCCACCGGCGGGTGCGTCGGTGGAGATCACGGCCAGCTTGGTGCCGACGTCGACGGTCTCGCCCTCGGGCACGACGATCTCGGCGAGGAACCCGGACGTCGGCGCGGTCACCTCGGTGTCGACCTTGTCGGTGGACACCTCGTAGAGGACCTCGTCCTCCTTGACGGCGTCGCCGACCGCCTTGTGCCACTTCGTGATCGTCCCCTCGGTGACCGTCTCTCCGAGCTGGGGCATCGTGATGTCAGTCATGGCTCGAAGGAGCTCCTCGCTCAGCCGTGCAGCGGGCGGCCGGTCAGGGCGATGAACGCCTCACCGAACACCTCGCTCATCGTCGGGTGGGGCTGGATGAAGTGGGCGACCTCGTCGACGGTCGCTTCCCAGTTGACGGCGAGGTACCCGCCGCCGAGCTGCTCGGTGACCCACGGACCGACCATGTGCACGCCGAGCACCCGTCCGGCGGTGCCGTCGGGGCCCTTCTCGGCGATGACCTTCACGAGGCCCTCGGCCTGGTTCACGATCATCGATCGGGCGTTGTGGGAGTACTGGGACTTGTAGGTGACGACGTCGTACCCGGCGTCCTTCGCCGCCTGCTCGGACAGCCCGGCGAAGGCGACCTCGGGTGAGCAGTAGATGCACCACGGCACCCTGTCGTAGGCGACCGGGACGGGGTCCTCACCGAGGATGTCCTGGATGGCGACGATCGCCTCGGCGAACCCGACGTGGGCCAGGGCCGGCGTGGCGACGAGGTCGCCGACGGCCCAGATGCCTTCGACGGAGGTCCGGCACAGCTCGTCGACCTTCACGAAGCCGCGGTCGTCGACCTCGACCCCCGAGCCCTCGAGCCCGAGGGACTCGGACAACGGCCGGCGCCCGACCGAGATCACGACGAGATCGGTCTCGACGGGTTCACCGCCCTCGATCTGCACGACGGTGCCGCCGTCGTCCTTCGGCGTGTGCCCGGTCACCTTCACATCGGTCCGGATCTCGATGCCCTTGCGACCGAAGGCCTTCACGACCACGTTGGCGACGTCGTCGTCGCAACCCGGGAGGATCTTCGGCAGGCCCTCGAGGATCGTGACCTTGGTCCCGAGGTCGGCCAGCATGGAGGCGAACTCGCAGCCGATGGCGCCGCCGCCGATCACGACGGCGGTGGGCGGGAGCGACGGGTAGTCGAGGAGCTCGTCGGACGTCACGACGAGCGTCCCCTGGACGTCGAAGCCGGGGATCGTGCGCGGCACCGAGCCGGCGGCGAGGATGATCGCGTCGGCCGTCAGCTCGGTCGTGGAGCCGTCGTCGGCCGTGACGGTGACGACGTGCGGCGCGCTGCTCTTTCCGGCGCCGCCCTCGGACGGCGACAGGGTCCCGGTGCCGGGGAAGGTCGTGGTGCCGCGGCGCTTCAGCGTCGACTGCAGGCCCTTCCAGTTGTTCTGGACGATCGTGTTCTTGCGGGCGAGCGACACGTCCCAGTCGAGGCCGGTCGCCTCGGCGAGCACGCCGTACTCCTTGGCGTGCTTCACGTGGCGGTTGGTGGCCGCCGTCTCCAGCAGCTCCTTCGCCGGGATGCAGCCGCGGTGCAGGCACGTTCCGCCCACCTTGTCCCGCTCCACGAGGGCGATCTTCAGGCCGGCGGAACCGCCGTAGAGGGCGGCGGCGTACCCGCCGGGTCCACCGCCGATGACGACCACATCGAACTGCTCAGCCACGTCGGGCGAGCCTACCCACCCGCCAGCCCGCCCTCTCTCGGCCTGCGCAGGACGCGAACCAGCGTCACTGCTGCTGCTGCTGTTGCTGGTGGCGGTCTTCCTCGGCGCGGCGGATCACCGCCTCGTCGTCGCGCTGGAGCTGGCGGGCGACGCTCGAGGCCCGCGACACCGGCGCCGCCTGCGCCGGCGCAGCCAGGCGACGGATGTCGACGGTCACCTCGAGGTCGTGGGCCACCGTCCCGGCGAAGACGCCACGAAGGGGCGGCACGTCGTCATAGTCACGCCCGTGGCCGATCTTCACGTGCCGCGGCCCCACCTCCAGGCCGTTCGTCGGGTCGAGGGCGAGCCACCCGAAGCCGGGGATGGCCGCCTCGAACCAGGCGTGGGTCTGCACGCGGACGGCGTCGCCGGCGCCGTCGCCGCCCGTGGCGTCGTCGACGGTGAAGAGGTACCCCGACACGTAGCGGGCCGGGATCCCGATGGCCCGGCAGAGGGCGATGGCCAGGTGGGCGAAGTCCTGGCACACGCCCTGACCGCGGCCGTACACCTGGTCGACGTCGACGCCGACATAGGTCGAGCCGGGCGCATAGGTGAGGTGGGACCGGACGAAGCGGTGGATGGCGAGGACCCGCCCGACCACGCCGGTGCCGGCGAGGGACGCCTGGCGCTCGGCTTCGGTGGCCACCTCCTTGTCCCAGTCGGCGTGGGGGGTGCGCTCGAGGTACTCGACGTGGGCATCGGCGAACCCCGGCTCCGCGAGGGCCTCGATCCGGGGGTCGACGGTGAGCAGCGGTCGGGGCGACGTCTCCACCGTGGCCTCGGCGACGACGTCGAGGACGAGGTGCGGTTCGCGCACGCCGAAGGCGTCGACCCTCGTGCCGAACCAGTCCGTGTACGACAGGACCCGCGACGACGGGATGGTCTGCACCCGGTACGACACGAGCTGCTGGTGCTCGTCGGACGCGGGGCACGCGCGCAGCTCGTTCTGCGACTCCCGCACGAGTTGGTCGTACGTGAACCGACACCGATAGCGAATGTCAAAACGCACAGCTGAGGCCCTTCTCGTCGAGCGCGTTGGCGTCGGCGCAGCCGCTGGGGGTCTGGGGGCGCAGCCCCCAGGGATGCGCCGCAGGAGGCTCCGCCTCCGAGGACGCCTGGGTGGCGGCCGAAGGCCGCCGCCAAACGGCTCGGAGCCGAACCTCTGGTTCGGCTCCGACGATCATCCGGCGGGCCGGAAGTCGAGGACGGAGAGGGCCACCTCTTGGGAGTTGCGGAAGTATTGGAGGGCGACGGCCTCGGCGACCTGCCGGACGCCCTTCTGGAGGCGGTCGAGGAACCCGTGGAGGTCGTCGGCGAGGACCTCGTGGAGGTCGGCGAACTCCAGGTCGGCGCGGATCCGGCCGAGGAGCCGCTCGGGCCGGGTCAGGCGGCCGCTGCCCGCCTCACCGAGGCGGCCGAGGTCCTGCTCGACCCGCCGCAGGCAGAACAGCAGGCTGCGCGGGAAGGTGCGCGACAGCAGGAGGAACTCGAGCACGTCGGTCGGGTCGAGCGAGGCGCGGTGGGCCTTGCGGTAGGCCTCCGAGGCCGACGCCGACTTCAAGGTGCCGAGCCAGTGGTGGTACGCCCCCGAGCTGACCGGCACCCGGCCGTATCGGACGTCGAGGAGCCGGCAGGCCATCTCGGCGCGCTCGAGCATCCAGCCGATCTGCAGGAACCGCCACCCGTCGTCGCGCGGCATCGTCTCGGCGGCGACCCCGGCCAGGGTCTGGCAGCGGTGCTTGACGAGGGCGTAGAGCACGTAGGGCTGCTCGAGGTCGGCCGGCAGGTCGCGCTGGCGCAGGTCGAGGTGGAACCCGTTGATCGCCTCCCAGAGCTCGGTCGAGACCTGCTCGCGGAGCGAGCGCACGTTCTCCCTGGCCCGCGCCACCGACGACAGGATCGATCCCGGGTTCGACTCGTCGGAGACGAGGAACTCCGACACGCCCGGGGCCGAGAGCTCCCGGCCGACGGCGGCGAACTCGCTCTCGAGGGAGAGGACGGTCAGCAGGTCGCGCCAGGCCCGGCGCGACTCGAACGGCGTCGCCTCCAGCAGGCCGTGGTACGTGACGTCGAGCATCCGGGCGGTGTCCTCGGCCCGCTCGACGTACCGCCCCGTCCAGAACAGGGACTCAGCGTGACGCGCCAGCAACCGTTCGCTCCTGTTCGATGGCGGGCGGCTCGCCCTCGGCCCGGGCGGGGTCGGGGGCGAGGACCCACGTGTCCTTCGACCCGCCACCCTGGGAGGAGTTCACGACGAGCGAGCCCTTGCGCAGTGCGACCCGTGTCAGGCCGCCGGGGATGACCTCCACACGATCGCCCGTGACGACGAACGGCCGCAGGTCGACGTGGCGACCCTCGAGGTGGTCGCCGACGAGGGTCGGGTGCCGCGACAGCGCTACGACCTCCTGGGCGACGAAGCCGCGGGGGTCGGCCTCGATGGCGGCGCGGCACTCGGCCAGCTCCGAGTCGGTCGCGGCCGGGCCGATCACGAGCCCGTAGCCCCCCGACGCGCCGACGGGCTTCACGACGAGCTGGTCGAGCCGGTCCAGGACGACGGCGCGCTGGTCGGGCTCCCACAGCAGGTAGGTCTGGACGTTGGGGAGGATGGGCTCCTCGCCGAGGTAGAAGCGGATGAGCTCGGGCACGTAGGCGTAGACGGCCTTGTCGTCGGCGACGCCGTTGCCGACGGCGTTGGCGATCGTGACGTTGCCGCCCCGCGCCGCGGCCATGAGCCCGGGGACGCCGAGGGTCGAGTCGGCCCGGAAGGCGACCGGGTCGAGGAAGTCGTCGTCGATGCGGCGGTAGATGACGTCGACCCGCTCGAGCCCCCGCGTCGTGCGAAGGGCGACGACGTGCTCGTCGACGACGAGGTCGCGGCCCTCCACCAGCTCGACGCCCATCTGGCGGGCGAGGAAGGCGTGCTCGAAGTAGGCCGAGTTGTGCACGCCGGGGGTGAGGACGACGATCGTCGGGTCGTCGCCGGCCGCGGGCGGTGCGACGTGGTGCAGCGCCTCGAGGAGGCTCGACCCGTAGTGGTCGACGGTGCGGACGCGATGGTCGGCGAACGCCGCCGGCAGCACCTTGGTCATGGCCGCCCGGTTCTCGAGGACGTAGCTGATGCCCGAAGGGTTGCGGAGGTTGTCCTCGAGCACGAGGTACCTGCCCTCGTCGTCGCGGACGAGGTCGATGCCGGCGACCAGGCACCGGGCACCGTCGGGCACCGGGATCCCCGCCGCCTCGCGGACGAAGCCCTCGGACGAGGCGACGAGCCAGTTGGGCACGATCCCGTCGCGGATCGCGGCCCGCTCCCCGTTGTACAGGTCGTCGAGGAAGCGGTTCAGGGCGGTGACCCGCTGGACGAGGCCCGCCTCGATCCGCTCCCACTCCGCCGGCGGGATGATCCGCGGCAACAGGTCCATCGGGAAGGTGCGCTCGGTGCCCTCGTCGTCGCCGTACACGGTGAAGGTGATGCCCTGGGCGCGGAAGGCGTCGTCGCGGAGGCGCTCGCGCCGGGCCAGCTCCGCCGGGGGCAGACCGGCCATGCGACGGATCAGGGCGGCGTAGTGGGCGCGCACGGAGCCGCCCGGCTCGAAGACCTCGTCGAAGAAGTCCCCCTCCTCGTACCCCGCGAACAACCCGCTCGGCATCAGGCAGCCGCCTTCGGCGGCACGGAGATGCCGATCTCGCTGCTTCGCAGCGAACACCCAGCGACATTGGTTCGCTCGCTTCGCTCGCTCACTCAGGCAGGAACGTAGCCACGACCTGGACCGCTGTCACCGGATGCGCCGCCGTGTGACGTGATGTTCACAGGGACCTGACGCGCCACTACCGTCCCCGCGATGTCGACCCGAGGCCTGATCCTCGCCGCCCTGCTGTGTGGCCTGGCGATCCTCGTGGCCTTCGCCGTCCAAGTGGCGCAGCTCGACTAGGCCTGTTCCGTGCGCGACGCCTTCGGCCGGGTCCAGTCCCTCCTCGTCCTCGGGGGTGCCTCCGACATCGGCGCCGCCATCGCCGAACGGCTCGTCACCGACGGCTGCCGGGTCGTCGTGCTGGCCGGCCGCCGGCCGCCGGCCATGGCTGCCGTGGCCGCCCGTCTGCGCCGGGCCGGGGCCGAGCGCGTCGAGATCGTCGACTGGGACGCCACCGACATCGCCGCCCACGGCGCTGCCGTCAAGGCCGCCTTCGACGCCGCCGGCGACGGGGCCGATGTCGACGCCGTCCTGCTGGCGGCAGGCGTCCTCGGCGACCAGGAGGACTTCGACCGCGATCCGGCCGCCGCCGCCGACGCCGTCGTGACCAACTACGCCGGTCCGGTGTCGACGTTGCTCCTCGTCCGCGACCGGCTCCGCCACCAGGGCCACGGCACGATCATCGTGCTCTCGTCGGTGGCCGGCGAGCGGACGCGCAAGGCGAACTACGTGTACGGCTCGACCAAGGCCGGGCTCGACGCCTTCGCCCAAGGGCTCGGCGACGCCCTCGTGGGCAGCGGCGTGCGGGTGCTGGTGGTGCGGCCCGGCTTCGTGCACTCGGCGATGACCGAGGGTCACGACCCGGCGCCGTTCGCGACCACTCCCGACGCGGTGGCCGAGGCCGTCGTCGACGCCCTGGCCGGCAGCCGGGAGGTGGTGTGGGTCCCCGGCGTCCTGCGCTACGTGTTCACCGGCTTCCGCCACCTTCCTCGGGGACTGTGGCGCAAGGTCTCGGAGCGGGGATAGTGACGGACCTAGCCTCCTGACGTGGCCCGCACGCTCGACCCTGCCGCGACCGGCGCGCCCGCGCCCCGTCGCTCGTGCGGGGGCTGGTGCGCCTGGCCCGCCCGAAGCAGTGGGCCAAGAACATCCTGGTCTTCGCGGCGCCGGGGGCGGCAGGGGTGCTCGACGATCCCGAGTTCCTGGCCGACACGCTCGTCGCCTTCGTCTGCTTCTGCCTGGCGGCGAGCGGGACGTACTTCCTGAACGACGCCCGCGACGTCGAGGCCGACCGTCGCCACCCGACCAAGCGGGCCCGGCCGGTGGCGTCGGGGATCGTCCCCGTCCGCACCGCCTACGCCGGGGGCATCGTGCTGCTGGTCGCGTCGATCGGGCTCGCGGCGGTGATCGGCTGGCCGCTGGTGGCGACGGTGGGCGGCTACGTCGCCCTGACGACTGCGTACTCGCTGTGGCTCAAGCACATCGCCGTCGTCGACCTCGCCGACCGTCGCGGCCGGTTTCGTGCTCCGCGCCGTCGGCGGCGCCGCCGCCACGGGCGTGCCCATCTCGGACTGGTTCTTCATCGTCACCTGCTTCGGCTCCCTCTTCATGGTGTCGGGCAAGCGGGGCGCGGAGGCCGCCGAGATCGGCGACGGCGCCACGCACACGCGCCCCGTCCTCGCGGCGTACACGCCCACGTTCTCCGCCTACCTGCGATCGGTGTCCTCGGGTGCGGTGCTGGTGGCCTACTGCCTCTGGGCCTTCGAGAAGGCCGACGCCACCGACGCTTCAGTCCCCTGGTACCAGCTGTCGATCCTCCCCTTCGTGCTCGCCATCCTCCGCTACGCCCTCGTGCTCGACCAGGGCCGCGGCTCGGCCCCGGAGGAGGTCGTCCTGTCGGATCGGACGCTGCAGGTCATCGGCGTCCTGTGGGCCGCCGTGTTCGGGCTCGGCGTCTACACGTCGTGAACGAGGGCCGGCGCGAGCTGCTGTCGGGGTGGGGGCGGACCGCGCCGAGCGCGGCCGACGTCGTGCGGCCCGGCTCTGCCGACGAGCTCGCCAAGGCCACCGCCGATCCGCCGCCGCGGGCGTCGTCGCCCGCGGCCTCGGGCGCGCCTACGGCGACGCCGCCCAGAACGCCGGCGGGAGGGTCGTCGACGCCACCGGGGTCGCCGGCATCCTCGACCTCGACGTGCCGTCGGGCGTCGTGCGCGTCGCCGGGGGCACGTCGCTCGACGAGCTGTTGCGGGTCCTCGTCCCCCAGGGGCTGTTCGTCCCGGTGACGCCCGGGACCCGGTTCGTCACCGTCGGCGGCGCCATCGCCTCGGACATCCACGGCAAGAACCACCACGCCGACGGGACCTTCGGCGCCCACGTCCAGTCGCTCGTCCTGGCCCTCCCCGACGGCACGACCCGCACGCTGACGCCTGCCGGCTCGCCCGCCGAGTTCTGGGCGACGTGCGGGGGCATGGGCCTCACCGGCACGATCGTCGAGGCGACCGTCGCCTGCAAGCACATCGAGACCAGCCTCCTCGCCGTCGACACCGACCGCGTCGCCGACCTCGACGATCTCCTCGACCGCCTGCGCGAGGGCCAGCAGCGGTACCGGTACTCCGTGGCCTGGGTCGACCTCCTCGCCCCCGGCCGCCACCTCGGCCGCTCGGTGCTCACCCAGGGCGACTTCGCGCCCCTCGCCGCCTTGGCGCCGGGCGACCGCCGCCTTCGGGACCCGCTGCGCTTCGCCCCACGGGCGCCGGTGCCCGCACCGCACGCCCCGAGCGGGCTCCTGAACCGGCTCACGATCGGCGCCTTCAACGAGTTCTGGTTCCGCAAGGCCCCGGCCCGGCGGCGCGACGAGCTCCAGAGCATCACCACGTTCTTCCACCCGCTCGACATGGCCGACGGCTGGAACCGGCTGTACGGCGGCCGGGGGTTCCTCCAGTGGCAGTGCCTGCTGCCCTTCGGCGAGGAGGCGGTCCTCCGGCGCTGCATCGAGGCGCTGAGCGACTTCCGGGCGCCGTCGTTCTTCGCCGTCCTCAAGACCTTCGGCGCCGCCGACCCCGGGCCGCTGTCGTTCCCGGCGCCGGGCTGGACCCTCGCCCTCGACGTGCCGGCGGGTTCACCAGAGCTGGCCGCGCCTGCTCGACCGGCTCGACCTCGACGTCGTGGAGGCCGGCGGCCGGCAGTACCTCGCCAAGGACAGCAGGGTGCGGCCCGACCTGGTGCCGGCCATGTACCCGCGACTCGACGAGTGGCGCGCCGTCCGCGACCGCCTCGACCCCGACCGGCGGCTCACGAGCGACCTGGCCCGCCGCCTCCACCTCATCGCCTGACCCGGTCGATAACCTGCCGGTTCGTGGGACTCAAGGACCGCATGAAGCGGTTGGCGTCGACGACGGAGCAGGAGAACCTCGTCCGGCTCCAGGACCGGTTCTGCGATCTCGGCATCTCCCCGATCGACACCGCCGTCCCGCGCACCGCGTCCGCATCTGCGGCGAGGTCCAAGCCATCCAGGTCGTGCCGCGGGCCGGGAGCCCCTGGCTCGAAGTCACCGTGGGCGACGGCAACGCCAAGGCCGTCGCCGTCTTCACCGGTCGCAAGCGGATCCGGGGTCTCGATCCCGGGCGCGGAGTCGTGCTCGAAGGCGTCGCCGGCAAGGTCGACGGCCGCCTGCAGCTGATGAACCCCGGCTACACGCTGCTCGCCTAGGACGACCCGTTCGGGCGGTCGCGGTGGGGTGACTCCATGACGCCCGGCACGTCGACGCTTCCGCCGTCGATGTGGTACGGGACCGAGACGACGACGGTGTTCCTGCGGAACAGCAGCCGGGCCTTGAGCATGAAGGCCGACTGGTTGTGCAGCAGCTGCTCCCACCACTTCGTGAGCACGAACTCGGGGAGGATCACGGTGATGATGTCGTTGTCGTACTGCGCGTCGAGGTCGTCGAGCTCGGCGAGGACCGGCCCCGACAGCTCGCGATAGGGCGAGGACAGGACGCGCAGCGGCGTGTCGATGCCGTAGCGCTCCCACGCCGCCTGCACCCGCTCGGCTTCCTCCGGCTCGCTCACCACGGTCAGCGCGACGAGCCGATCAGGCGCCAGCGACTTCGCGTAGGCGATCGCCGCCAGCGACGCCCGGTGGATGCTGCCGACGAGCACCACGACGGTGTGGGTGTGGCGCCGCGGCCGGTAGCCGTCGGGGATGGCGAGGGCCCGTTCCACCCGGTCGTAGTGACGCTTGACCCGGGTGAGCAGGAAGGCGATCGCCGGGATGAGCACGACCGGCACCCAGGCGCCGATGGTGAACTTCGACACGACGACGATGAGGAGCACGATGCCGGTGGCGGTGGCGCCGATGGTGTTCACCGCTGCCTTCCGCTTCCAGCCGGGCTCGCGGTGGCGCAGGTGGTGGCGCACCATGCCGGTCTGGGACAGCGTGAAGCTCAGGAACACGCCGACCGCGTAGAGCGGGATCAGAGCGGTGGTCACGCCGCCGAAGGCGACGATCAGAGCACCGGCGATGACCGACAGGGCGATGATCCCGTTCGAGAACACGAGGCGGTCGCCGCGGTTGTGGAGCTGCCGCGGGAGGTAGCCGTCGCGGGCGAGGATCGACGCGATCCGCGGGAAGTCGGCGTAGGCGGTGTTGGCGGCGAGGAGCAGGATCGCCATCGTCGAGAACTGCATCACGTAGTAGAGGATCGAACCGTCGCCGTAGATCGTGCTGGCGAGGATCGAGAGGATCGTCTCGTCGTCGGACAGCGTCGGCTTCAGCCGGTGGGTGAGCACCGAGATGGAGAAGAAGTAGACGGCGAGGATCAGGCCCATGGCCGTCAGCGTCGTCGCCGCGTTCTTCGACTTGGGCTCCCTGAACGCCGGCACGCCGTCGGAGATGGCCTCGACGCCGGTGAGGGCGACGGCGCCAGAGGAGAAGGCTCGCAGGAAGAGGTAGGCGGTGATCCCTGGCAGCATCCCGGAGCTGTACTTGCCGTCGGTGAACTCGTCGTACCGCTCGACGACCGGCGCCAGCGGGTCGAGATCGCCGCTGGACACCCGGTACAGGCCGTAGGCGATCATCCCGCCGAGAGAGACGATGTACACGTAGGTCGGGACGGCGAACACCCTTCCCGACTCCTTGAGGCCGCGCAGGTTCGCCAGCATCAAGATGGTGATGAAGCCGAGGCAGAGCGGCACCCGCTGGTCGCGCAGGCTGGGGTACGCCGAGGTGATGGCGGCGACACCGGCGGAGATCGACACCGCCACCGTGAGCACGTAGTCGACGAGCACGCTGGCGCCGGCAACGAGCGCCGGCTTCTCGCCCAGGTTCTCCCTCGACACGACGTAGGACGAGCCGCCGGTCGGGTAGGCGAAGATCGTCTGGCGGTAGCTGGAGACGACGACGACCAGCATCGCCATGACGATCAGCGAGATCGGGATGAGCGCCTCGAGGGCCTCGGCGCCGGCGACCGGCACGAGGACGTGCAGGATCTCCTCGGTCGCGTAGGCCGTCGAGGAGATCGCGTCGGAGGCGAAGACGGCCAAGGCGATCACCTTGGGGAGCAACGTGTGGTGCTCGTCGGCCGACGCCATGGGGCGCCCGACGAGCACCCGCTTCATGATCGATGCCATCGGGCCGCCGACCGCCTAGCGGCCCGTGAGGAGCTGCCGCACCGGTTCCTCGCTGTCGTCGGTCACGAGGACGAGCACCTCGTCCCCGGCGGCGAGCGGAGTGTCGCCTCGGGGCACGACGACGTGGTCCTTGCGGAGGATGGCGACGACGGTCGAGTCGCGGGGGAAGCCCAACGAGGCGATCTCGTGATCGACGGCGGGCGACTCGGGGGCCAGGGTGACCTCGACGAGCCGGGCCCGCCCCCGTTCGAAGGACAGGAGCCGCACGAGGGTCCCGACCGACACGGCCTCCTCGACGAGCGCGGTGAGCAGGTGCGGGGTCGAGACCGAGACGTCGACGCCCCACATCTCGTTGAACATCCACTCGTTCTTCGGGTTGTTCACCCGGGCGACGACGCGGGGGACGGCGAATTCCTGCTTGGCCAGCAGTGAGATCACGAGGTTGTCCTCGTCGTCGCCCGTGACCGCGGCGACGACGTCGGCCCGCTCGACCTCGGCCCGCGAGAACTCGCTCACCTCGCAGGCGTCCGCCGCCAGCCAGCGCACCCCCGGCGGATCGCCCGCCTTCTGCTTCTGGCGGACGCGGTCGGGATCGACCTCGACGATCGTGACCTCGTGGTCGGCCTGGGCCAGCTCGGCGCCGATGAACGTGCCGACGTTGCCGCCGCCGGCGATGACCACGCGCATCAGTGCGTTCGTCCCGCTGGGGTGGCGGCGAGCCGGGCGTCGAGGGCCGTCGACGTCGTCACTACCGACCGCCATGTAGAGCACGTCACCCTCCTGCACGACGAGGTCGGGCTGCGGCAGCTGGGCGACACCGAGGCGCGACACCGCCACCACCCGGACGACCCCGCTGGCCTCGAGGTCGGCGAGCTTGTGCCCGACCGCGGACGGGGGCGCGGTGCGCTCGACGAGGACGACCCTGGCGCTGGGGTCGATCCACTCGACGGCCTTCGAGTCGGCCACGATGCGCCGCAGCACCCGCTCCGTCGCCCACTGGACGGTGGCGATCGTGGCGATGCCGAGGCGCTCGTAGATGGCGGCGCGGCGGGGGTCGTAGATGCGGGCCACGACCCGCTCGATCCCGTAGGTCTCGCGGGCGATGCGGGCGACGAGGATGTTCGAGTTGTCGCCGTTCGTCACCGCGGCCAGGGCGCCGGCCTCCTCGATGCCGGCCTCGGCGAGCCGGTCGCGGTCGAAGCCGACGCCGACGATGGTCTTGCCCGTGAAGCCCTCGGGGAGCCGCCGGAAGGCCCGCTCCTGCCGGTCGATGACGGCAACGGTGTGACCCGCTGCCTCCAGGGCTCCGGCAAGCCCGGAGCCGACTCGACCGCACCCCACGACCACGACGTGCACTGCTGACCTCCGGCGCCCGGGAGCGGGCACGGCGGCCGATCGTAGCGACGACGCTGGAACCGGCCGGTATGAGCGCGCGACCGTCGCCGGTGGTCGCCCGGTGACCCGTCCGGGCTGACTACGCTCCGTGGCGGCCATGACCCCCCTTGCCGGCCCCGTCCACGCTGCTGCCCTCGTCCTGCTCGCCGCCGGCGGCGCCAAGGTGCTGCGCCCTGCCGGCACCAGCGCCGCCTTGCGGACGCTGGGACTCCCCGGCTCGCGCGCCGGGGCACGCCTCCTCGGCGCGACCGAGGCGACCGTCGCCGTGGCGGTGCTGGCCGGCGCCGGTGCGGCCGCCGCGGCCGCCGCGTCCGCCTTCCACGTCGGCTTCGCCGTCGTCGCCACCGTCCTCGCCCGGCGGTCGGCGACCTGCGGCTGCTTCGGCGCCGGCTCCCCGGTGACCGGTGTCCACGTGGCGACGTCCCTCGTCGTGGCCGGGCTGTTCGCCGCCGCCGTCGTCGACCCGGTGGCCTCGATGGCCGCCGCAGTGGGCGACACGCCGGCGGCCGGTCTGCCCTACGCCCTGCTCGTCGGCCTCCTGGCCGCAGGCGAGGTGCTGTGCCTGACCGCCCTCCCCGAAGCCCAGACCGCGGCACGGGCCCTGGGGTCGGCGCCGTGACCGCCCTCGTCGTCCTCCTCGCCGCGGTCGTCGCGGTGCAGACCGTGCTGGTGGCCGGACTGCTGCGCAGCCACGCGGCCATCCTCCGCCGCCTCCACGAGCTCGGTGCCGGCATCGGCGATCCCACGGGCGCGCCCGAGCCGGCGCGACGGGGGCCAGCCCCACCGGCAGCCGCGCTGGCCGCGCCGACGGGCCGTGACGCCGTCGACATCGTCGGGACCGACCCCGCCGGCGACGCCATCGCGCTGCGGGTCGTCGGCGCCCCCCACGTCACCGTGCTGGCCTTCCTCTCGTCGTCGTGCCTCACCTGCGCCCGGTTCTGGGACGACCTGCGTCGCCCGTCGACCGTCGCGCTCCCGGAGGACGCTCGCCTCGTCGTGGTGACCAAGGGCCCCGACGCCGAGAGCCCGGACGCCATCGCCGACCTGGCCCCGAGGAAGTTCACGACCGTGCTCGCCTCGCAGGCGTGGACCGACTACGAGGTCCCGGGCTCGCCGTACGTCATCGCCGTCGACGGGCCGAGCGGCCGTGTCGTCGGCGAGGGCACGGGCTCCTCGTGGGCCCAGGTCGCCACGCTGCTCGCCCAGGCGACCGCCGACCTCGACTGGACCGGCGCCGGGCCCTCGCGGCGCCGGGCCAAGCCGCGGGCCGACGCCCGCCGGGAGGCCGACATCGACGCCGCGCTCCTCGCCGCCGGCCTGGCGCCCGGCGACCCCCGGCTGCACCAGCGCCTCGACAGCACCGCTCCCGCCCCGGCCGAGCCGGCGCCGGAGCGGCCCTCGTGACCGCCGCCTCCGCCGTCGTGGTTGCCCTCGCCGTGCTCCTCGCCCTCCTCGCCGCCGTCCGCTCGCTCTGGTCACCCTGAGGCGAGTCGATGCTCACCAGCATCAGCCCGCTCGGGGAGCGGGCACGCGGCAACCGCTTCGGCGTCACCGCCACGGCCCACGTCGTCGGGTCGGCGTTCGGTGGCGCGCTCGTCGGCGCCGCCGCCGGCGCCGTCGGCTGGCTCCTGCTCGATCCGCTCGACCCGACACGCGGCGACCGTGATCGCGCTCGCGGCCATCGCCGGCGCCATCGCCGGCGCCGCCCTCCTCGACCGCCGCGGCACGCCGACCGTCCGGCGCCAGGTCGACGAGCGTTGGCTCGGCGTCTACCGCGGGTGGGTCTACGGGTTCGGCTTCGGGGTGCAGCTCGGCATGGCTGTCGTGACGATCGTGCCGTCGGCCCTGGTCTACGCGGCCATCGCCGGGGCGGCGTCGACCGGCTCGCCGGCAGCCGGTGCCGTCGTGGGTGCCGCCTTCGGGACCGCCCGCGGCCTCGGGATCCTTCTCGGCGCGCGCGTGCGCACGCCGCAGGATCTCGCCGGGGTCCACCGCCGCGTCGTGGCCGCCGGTCCTCGCGCCGCTCGGCTGGCTACGAACGCGGCCGCCTCCCTCGGCGCGTTCTCGGTCATCGTCGCCCTCGGATCGACGACGTGAGCGAGCACGCGGAGCGACGGAACCGCCCGCGGTAGTCGTCTCTGCGTCGCGCCACGACGCACGAGCGCCGGCTCGTAGGGTCACGCCATGCGTGTCGCCGTGACCGGCTCGTCGGGCCTGATCGGCTCGGCGCTCGTACGTTCCCTCCGCGCCGACGGGCACGACGTGGTGCGGATCGTCCGGTCGGCCGGCGATCCCGGCGACCCGATCGTGCGCTGGGACCTCGACGCCCGGACGATCGACGCAGCCGGCCTCGAGGGCCTCGACGGCGTCGTGCACCTCGCCGGCGAGGGCATCGGCGACAAGCGCTGGACCGACGAGCGGAAGCGACGGGTGCTGGAGAGCAGGACGGTCGGGACGTCGCTCCTCGCCGAAGCATTGGCCGGGCTGTCGGCGCCCCCGTCCGTCCTGCTGTCGGGGTCGGCCGTTGGGTTCTACGGCGACCGGGGCGACGAGGTGCTGACGGAGGCGAGCGCGCCCGGGTCGGGGTTCCTCTCCGAGATCTGTACCGCGTGGGAGAGGGCCACCCGACCGGCCGCCGACGCCGGCATCCGCACCGCCTTGCTCCGGACCGGCATCGTGCTGGCACGCGAGGGAGGCGTCCTCGGCAAGCTCCTCCCCCTGTTCCGCCTCGCCCTCGGCGGCCGGCTCGGCAAGGGCACGCAATGGATGTCGTGGATCTCGATCGACGACGAGGTCGGCGCCATCCGGTTCCTGCTCGAGCACGACGTCGGCGGTCCGGCCAACCTCACCGCGCCGGAACCGGTGACCAACGCCGAGTTCACCAAGGTGTTCGGCGCCGTGCTCGGGCGCCCGGCGGTGCTACCGGTCCCGGCGTTCGGTCCGAAGCTGCTCCTCGGCAGCGAGTTGGCGCAGGAGCTCCTCTTCGCCAGCCAGCGCGTGGCACCGACGGTCCTCGAGGCGAACGGATACGCCTTCCGCCACCGTGGGCTCGAAGCCGCCCTCCGGGCGGCGACGGCGAAGTAGTCGAGCTACTTCGGGGGCATGCGGACGCCGCCGTCGCAGCGGATGCTCTCGCCGTTCATGTAGCTGTTCGTGAGCAGCTCGACCGCGAGGGTGGCGAACTCGTCGGCGAAGCCGAAGCGGTTCGGGAACAGCAGGTTCGGTGCCAGCTTCGCCTTGAACGCCTCGGAGGACTCACCCGAGCCGTAGATCGGTGTGTCGATGAACCCGGGGGCGATGGTGTTGACGCGGATGCCGACGGCGGACAGGTCGCGGGCGACGGGCAGGGTCATCCCGACGATGCCGCCCTTGGACGCCGAGTAGGCGGCCTGGCCGATCTGACCGTCGTAGGCCGCCACCGACGCGGTGTTCACGATCGCGCCGCGCTCGCCGTACTCGTCGAGCGGCTGGGTCTGGCTCATCGCCGTCGCCGCCAGCCGGATGCAGTTGAACGTGCCGATCAGGTTGATCTGGACGACCTTGGTGAAGATGTCGAGGTCGTGGGCCGAGGCGTACAGCCCGTCCTTGCCGATCGTCCGCTGGGGCCAGCCGATCCCGGCGCAATTCACGAGCACGCGGAGCGGGCCGAGCTCCTTGGCCGCCTCGACCGCCGCGATCACCTGCTCGGGGTCGGTGACGTCGCAGGGCGCGAAGAGCCCGCCGGTCGTGGCGACGACGTCCTTGGCCTTCTCCTCCTGGCGGTCGAGGTCGGCGATGACGACCTTCGCCCCGCGCTCGGCGAGCAGCTTGGCGGTGGCCTCGCCGAGGCCCGACGCGCCGCCGGTGACGATGGCCGAAGCTCCAGAGATGTCCATGGCCGGACCCTAGCAGTCCGAACTTGACCGCTCGGTCAAGTTGGAGACGGCATCGCAATCCGCCGCCGCCAGCACCGTCGCCCGACGCGCGCGAACCTCGCGAGGTGACGTTCGCGGATCGCCGCGACGGCGGTCGCCGGCTGGCCGACGCCCTCGGGCGGCTCGCGCTCACCCAACCCGTGGCCCTGGGTCTGCCCCGCGGCGGGGTCGTCGTCGCCGCCGAGGTCGCTGCCCGCCTCGGTTGCCCACTCGACGTCATCGTCGTGCGCAAGCTCGGAGCGCCGATTCAACCGGAGCTCGCCATGGGCGCCATCGCCGAGGGCGGGGTCCGCGTGCTCGACCGGGTCATCGCCCGCGAGGTCGGCGCCGACGCCGCTGCAATCGCCCGGGTCGAGCAGCGCGAGCGGGAGGTGCTCGAGGCGCGGGTCCGGCTCTACCGCGAGGGTCGCCCTCGGGAGCGGCTCGAGGGCCGTACCGCGATCGTGATCGACGACGGCATCGCCACGGGCGCGACGGCGCGCGCCGCGTGCATCGCCGCCCGCGACGCCGGCGCCACGCGTGTCGTCATGGCCGCCCCCGTGGCGCCGCGCGACGCGCCGGCCGTGCTCGCCGAGGTGGCCGACGAGGTCGTCGTCGTGGACTCGCCGTTGCGGTTCGCCGCCGTCGGCCGCTGGTACCGCAACTTCACGGCGACGACCGACGACGAGGTGGTGGAGTTGCTGCGCGCCGCTCAGACCTTGCGGCCGAGGAACCCAGCGAGCTGATCGGCGGCCGGCGCATCGTCGCGGAGGTCCACGGCGATCCCGAACGGCGCGACGCCGTCGGGACCGCGGAAGGCGTCGGCGATGAAGAGCCGGCCGCCCTCGGGGAGCCGGAGCCCCCGCCCCGTCGACGCGGCGAACCAGTGGCTACCCCCGACGACGTGGTTGATGAGGCGCCACACGTCCCACGACACGCACAGCGTCGACTGGTCGAACCGGTCGGCCTTCAACGCCGCGTACGGTCTGTCCGATGCGCGCCGACTCGTACGCTCCCCTCGCTCCCGACGTCGCCGAGGTCTGGTCGGCGTTCCCGGAATGGGAGCGGCCGTACTTCCCGAGCGTCGTCGGTCTCGTCGTCGAGGAGATCAGGACGGACTACTGCCGGATGCGCCTGCCGTACCGGCCCGAGCTCGAGCAGCCGGCCGGCGTCGTCCACGGCGGCGCCATCGCCACACTGATCGACACCGTGGTCGTGCCCGCGGTCGGCGCCGCCTACAAGCGCGGCTGGCTGTACCTGACGGTGTCGATGAACATCCAGTACCTCGGGGCCGTCGTCCAGGAGGACGCTGTCGCCGAGGGGTGGGTCGAGCAGCGCGGCAAGTCGATGGTGTTCTGCGCCGCGGACGTGCGCACCGAAGGCGGCCGGCGCGCCGCCACCGGCACACTCGTGTACAAGGTGAGCCCGCCCCGAGAACCGGATTAGCGGGCGGGGAGGCCGAAGGCGCCACCGGAGACGATGGCCTTCGACAGCGGGCGGACGAGGGTGCGGAGCTCCGCGCATCCGTCGTCGCCGACGGCCGCCCACGGAGCGGCGGCGAGCTCGTCGGTCCTGGCCTCGACCCGGTCACGGGCGGCCCGGCCGGCATCGGTGAACGCGCCGTCGCCGTCGACCCAGCCGCGTGCGCGGAGGCGCTCGACGGCGGCATCCCAGGCGTCGTCGGACCAGCCCCGCGTCGACTGCAGCGCCGACCGCGGCACCTCGCCGGTCGCGGCGTGGAGAACGAGCGCCTCGCAGGCGCCGATTCCGGCCTCGACGAGGCAGGCGACGTGCCCGTCGCCACGGTGCTCGCGCAGCGCGGTGATGGCGTGCCACAGGACCAGGTGGTCGTCGTCGGGCACGGGCAGGGCGGCGTGCGCCGCGCCCAGAGGTCGCCCCTCGGGCTCGCACGCGGCGAGGGCGCCCCGGGCCAGCACCGCGGCCCGAGTGACGGCACTCGACCCGACGGCGTCGTCCCCGACGGCGGCGCGCAGCGCGGCGTCGATGCCGACGAGCCTGGCATCGAGCAGGGCGGCCGGTGTCGTGCGTTCCCACGCAGCTGGCAGGGCGTGACGCACGAGGCGCGGGTCGAAGTTGAAGAACGTGGCGATCACGACCTCGGCCGACACGGCGCCCATCGCCGCGGCGCGCGAGGCGAAGTAGCCGTCCCTTCCTTCGATGCCCAGGGCGGCGTACCGCGCCGCCGGTTCGGGGGCGAAGTACACGAGCCCGTGGTACGGCTCGAGGGTGCGCCAGGTCTTGCGGGCCACGATCGGATCCATCACCGGTGAACCTAGGGGAGCGACCGCTAGACAGTCGGACCGTGCGCCTCGGCATCCACCTCCCCCAGTACGGCCGCGTCGCGTCGGTCGACGCCATCGTCCGCGCCGCCCGCCACGCCGACGAGCTCGGCTTCGCCGACGTGTGGGTCAGCGACCACATCGTCCACCCGGCGGGGCAGAGCTACCCGTCGCCGCACCTGTACGACCCGCTCGTCACCCTCACGTGGGCGGCGGCGGTGACCGAACGGGTGGGACTCGGGACGAGCGTGCTCGTCCTCCCGCAGCACAACCCGCTCACCCTGGCCAACACGCTGGCCTCGCTCGACGCGCTGTCGGGAGGACGGGTGACCGTCGGCGCCGGCGTCGGGTGGTCCGAGGCCGAGTTCGAGGCGCTCGGCTATGACTTCGCCAACCGAGGCGCCCGGACCGACGAGATCATCGACGTCCTCCGCGCCGCGTGGCGCGACGACCCGGCCACCTTCGAGGGCGAGCACTACGCGTTCGCCGACGTTCGCGTGCTCCCGAAGCCGGCGCACACCATCCCGATCTGGGTCGGGGGCGGTACGAGCCGAGCCCACCGACGGGCGGTCGAGAAGGCCGACGGCTTCCAGTTGATCTCGGTGACGCCGTCGGAGGCGGCGCCCATCATCGAGCGGCTGCGCCAGGACCGTCCCGAGCCGGAGTTCACCATCTCGTTGCGCACCGGTTGGGACCCGCAGGGCATGGAGCCCGACACCATCAGGGCCGAGCGCGACGCCTACGAGGCCGCGGGCGTCGAGCACGTGGTCAGCGCCCCCTGGCGCACCACGCTCGACGACTGGCTCCGCTCGATGGACGTCCTCGCCGACCTCGTGCTGCGCTGAGCGCAAGCGCCAGGATGGCGCTGAGCGCCGGCCGAGGACGAGCGCCAGGGATGGCGCCGAGCGAACCGGCTACAACGTGGAGAGGCCGCCGTCGACGGCCAGCACCTGACCGGTGATGTACGACGCGTCCGCCGACAGCAGGAACAAGACGGGTCCGGCCACCTCCCACGCCGTGCCCTGGCGACCGAGCGGCACCGGTGTCCGGGCCCGGCTGGGCCGGCCCTGCGTCGCCACCCGACCGAGCGGTGTGTCGATGAGCCCGGGAGCGACGACGTTGGCCCGGATGCCCCGGCGGGAGCCCTCGAGGGCGACGTGCCGGCACAACCCGGCGATGCCGGCCTTGGACGCGTCGTAGGCCGGGAGCCGGCTCCCCGGCCGCAGGCCGGCGACCGAGGAGATGAACACGATCGAGGAGCCGTCGTCGAGCACGGGGAGCGCCGCCTGGCTGACGAGGAAGTGGGCCCGGAGGTTCACGGCGAAGGTGAGGTCCCAGTCCGACGCCGAGGTCCCCTCGAGGCCGCGGCCGGCGGCGATCCCGACGTTGAGGACCAGGCCGTCGAGGCCGCCCAGGGCGGTGGCGGCCTGCTCGACGGTGGTCGCGCACCCGGCTTCGTCGGCGACGTCGGCGACGACGACGGCAACGGCGCTGGCCGCACCGGTCGCGGCGACGAGCCGGGCCGTCTCCTCGGCGGCCTCGGCGTCGCGATCGGCGCAGGCGACAGCGGCACCGCCGCGGGCGGCGGCGACCGAGATCGCCCGGCCGTTGCCGACGGGAGCGTCGGGGTCGTCGGACCGGCGCGTCCCCGCTCCAACGACGAGGATCCGGCGCCCGACGAGGTGGGTCATCGGTGCCCGCTCACCGCGGGAAGCCGCCGACACCGGCCTCGCGCTGCACGCCGGCGGAGTTCACGGTGAAGGCGACGAGGTGGTACTGCCCGACGACCATGCACAGCTCGAGCAGCTGCGCCTCGGTGTAGCGGCCGGCCAAGGATGCCCAGGTGGTGTCGCCGATCCTGGCGTCGTGGTGGAGCTCGTCGGCCGCCCGGAGCAGGCCGGCGTCGTCGTCACCCCAGCCCGCGTCCTCGAGCGGGCCGGCGACCCGGTCGACCTCCTCGGCGGTCAGGCCGGCCGCGGTGCCGATGACGACGTGCTGGCCCCACTCGTAGTCGGCGCAGCAGTTCCAGGCGGTGCGGAGGATCAGGAGCTCACGGTCGCGCGGCGCCAGCTCGCCCCGGTAGAGCAGGGTCCCGCCGAAGGCCGACCACCGCTTCAGGAGCCGGGGATGGTGGGCCAGGGTGGCGAAGATGTTGAGATCGGGTCCCTCCGGGTCGCCGCGGAGCGACCGGAGGAGGTCCTCGGTGCGCTCGTCACGCTGGTCCGGGGGAAGGGGTGCGATCCGTTGCCTGTCCGTGTCCATCCCCGGAGCCTGCCAGGGCGGTGGAGGCGGTGGCGACCGACGTCGGGAAGGAGTCGACGTCGCGGAGGGCGGGGAAGCGCACCCACCACACGCCGGCCACGCCGATGGTGGCGAGGCCGCCGAGCACGACCGCCGGGCCCGGGCCCAGCAGCTGGCCGGCCACGCCCGACTCGAAGGCGCCGAGCTCGTTGGACGCGCCGATGAAGACGTTCTCCACGGCGAGCACCCGACCCCGGGTGTTCTCCGGCGTCACGAGGGGAACGAGCGTGGCGCGGATGAAGACGCTGACGGCGTCGGCGCCCGAGAGCACAGCCATGGCGAGGAGGGCGACGACGTAGCTCGTCGTGGCCCCGAGCACGACGGTGCCGGCGCCGAAGACGGCGACGGCGAGGAGCAGCCGCCGGCCCACGCGCCGCCGGATCGGGCGGCGCGCCAACGCCAGCGTGACCACCGCAGCGCCGATGCCACCCGCGGCCCGCAACCAACCCAGCCCGACGGAGTCGACCCCGAGCCGGTCCTCGGCGATGGCGGGCAGCAGGGCGACGGCCCCGCCGAAGAGGACGGCGAACAGGTCGAGGCCGATGGCGCCGAGGAGGATCTGGTGGTGCCGGATGAAGCGCAGGCCCCCGAGCGCGTCCTCGAAGCCGGGTCGCGGTTCCGTCGCGTCGTCGACGAGCCCGACCTCCTCAACCGTTTGCCGCTCGCGCAGGTCGATGCTCAGGATCGCCGCCGCCGCCACGACGAGGAGCACGACCATGGCCACGAACGGGAGCGCCTCGTCGCTGGCGTAGAGCGTCCCGCCGAGCACCGGCCCGACGATCGCCGCCGCCTGCCAGGTCGCCGAGTAGCGCGGCACGAGCCAGGGCAGCCGCTCCGGAGCGACGATGTCGGCCGGGAGCGCCCGCGCCGCCGGTGCGACGAAGGCCCGGCCGATGCCGAACACGATCACGAGCCCGAAGATCGGGCCGGCCGAGGTCGGGCTCGTGGTCGCGTACCACGCGAGGGTGGCGGCGGCGGTGGCCTCCACGACGAGGCCGATGGCGGCGACCCGCCGCCGGTCATAGCGGTCGGCGACGTGCCCGGTGACGAGCACGAGCACGGCCGCGGGCAGGAACTCGGCCAAGCCGAGGAGCCCGAGGTCGAGCTCCCTCCCGGTGAGGTCGTAGACCTGCTTGCCGAGCGCGGTCACGCCCGCCATCGAGGCGGCCGAGGAGCAGAACACCGCGACCAGCACGGCGATGACCGAACGTCGCGTCCGAGTGCGGGCTCCGGGCGCCACGCCGCCCGACCGTACCGTTCCCGCTCGACCTGACATCGGTGTCAGGTACCCTCGGGCGGTGCGCGAGCACCGCTACAGCGTGGAGATGCCGCACTCCCCCGAACGGCTGTGGGCCCTGTTCCAGGACTACGACAACTGGACCGCGTACGCGCCGATGGTGCTGCGGGTCGAGGTCATCTGGCCGGGCGACGAGGACGGCAACGGGCTGCTCCGCCGCGTCATCTACAAGCTGCCTCTCGGCCGGACGGGCTCCGCCCTGGAGCTCGTCACCGACGTCGAGCCGGCCCGCGGCTACACGTTCACGATGCTGGGCCGCGGCCCGGGCGACGACCAGACCGGCCGGGTCAGCCTCGAGCGGCTGGGCCCGAACCGGTCGCGCTTCTCGTTCGAGGAGCGCTACCACCTGACCAAGCTGCCATGGCGCTGGTTCGAGGGGCCGATCTACGGCTTCATCAACCGGCAGAACGAAGCCTCCATGCGCCGGGCGTCGGCGTGGCTCACCGAGCACCCGGAGTACCGGCCCGACCTCGCCGACGCGGCGTGACCGACGCCGGGCTCTTCGCGGCCATCACGTCCCAGCGGGCTTGTCGCAGCTTCGCCCCCGACCCGGTGCCCGACGAGGCGCTCGAACGCATGCTGGAGGCGGCGACGCACGCGCCGAGCGCCGAGAACAGCCAGCCGTGGGTGTTCGTCGTGGTGCGCGACCCCGAGGTCAGGGACGCCCTGAGCGCCGTGGCCCGCCGGCAGTGGCACGCGGGCGGGCGCGAGCACGCGGCGGGCCGCCTCGAGCCCGGGTTGCTCGCCGAGGTCGACGAGTCCATCGCCGCCGGGTTCGGTGGCGCGCCGCGTGATCGTCGTCGTCGCCGGCGACATCACCACCGGCACGCCGCGCCGCGCCCTCCCTTCGTCGGTGTTCCCGGCCGTCCAGAACCTGCTGCTGGCGGCGACGGCCCTCGGCTACGGCTCGGCGCTCACCACGCTCGCCAGCTACGTGCCCGACGACGTCCGCGCGACGGTGGGACTGCCCGAGGGGGTCGAGCCGCTCGCCCTCGTACCGCTCGGCCGGCCCGCCCGCCGGCTCGGGCCGCCGCGGCGCGCACCGGTGGCCGCGAAGGCGCACCTCGACCGCCACGGCGTGCCGTTCCCGGCCGCCCGGCCCGATGCATGACTGGCGCGGGGTCAGACGACCGACAGGGCGACGTCGATGTTGCCGCGGGTGGCGTTCGAGTACGGGCACACCTCGTGGGCCCGCTCGACGAGGTCGCGCGCCGCGTCGTCGTCGAGCCCGGGGACGTGGACGTCGAGCTCGACCTCCAGCCCGAAGCCACCGCTCGGTAGCAGACCGAGGCCGACCGTCGCCGAGACCTCGGTGTCGCCGACATCGAGCTTGTCGCGCTGGGCGATGAACCGCAGCGCCGAGTGGAAGCACGCGGCGTACCCGGCCGCGAAGAGCTGCTCGGGGTTGGTGGCTCCGCCTGGACCGCCGAGCTCCTTCGGGATCCGCAACTCGAAGTCGAGGGTCCCGTCGTCGGTACGGGCGTGCCCGTTGCGGCCGTCGCCCGTCGTGTGAGCGACGGCGGTGTAGAGGGCGTCCATGAGGCTCCTTCCGGCGCGGCACCAGAACGGTAGCCGGGCCCGCCGCTACCGTCGCCGGGCGATGGACCTACCCGGCGAGGACACGACGGCCGAGCCGTTCAGCGTCGGTCCGAAGGTCCAGTTGCGCGTCGGCCCGTCGCCCATCCACGGCCTGGGCGTCTTCGCCGAGCAGGCGATCGCACCAGGGCACGTCATCGAGATCTGCCCGACGATCTTCGTCCCGGACGAGCAGGGTCCCCACATCGACCAGACCATCCTCCGCGAGTACGTGTACCCCTGGTCCGACGGCGTCATCGTCGTGCTGGGCTACGGGTCGATCTACAACCACGCCGTCGAGGCCAACGCCCACCACATCCAGGTGCCGGAGCCCCGGTTCGGCGTGGGCGTGCACGTCGTTGCGGCGGCACGTCCCATCGAGGCCGGCGAGGAGATCACCGTCAACTACACCGGCATCGTCGGCGGGCGCCACCCCCTCTGGTTCGACGACGGGCCGCCGTAGCTCGACCTCCAGAGCCGCTCGGACGTGGCAACCTCATGCCATGGACGGCGGGTCCGACGACGCCAAGGTGTGGCTCGCCGGCGTGTTCGACCGGGCCGCGCCCACGTACGACCAGACCGCAGGCGCGTACCACGAGCACTTCGGTCGCCGGCTCGTCGACCGGGCCGGCGTGCATGCCGGCACGACCGTGCTCGATGTCGCCTGCGGCCGGGGCGCCGTCCTCGTCCCGGCGGCGGAGCGGATCGGCCCCGGCGGGCGGCTCGTCGGCGTCGACCTCTCGCCGGCGATGACGGCGCTCGCGCTCGAGGCGTTGCGCGACGCCGGTGTGGGCACCGGCGACGCCGAGGTCGTCGTGATGGACGCGGAGGCGCTCGAGTTCGAGCCGGCGTCCTTCGACTTCGTGCTGTGCGCCTTCGGCGTCTTCTTCTTCCCCGATCCCGAGCGGGCCGTGGCCGGGTTCCACCGCGTGCTCGTGCCCGGCGGGGTCGTGGCCGTGTCGACCTGGGGTGAAGAGGACGACCGGTGGGCCTGGGAGGACGACCTCCTCGCCGGCCTCGAGGTGTCACGACGCGCCGTGGTGCGCCCGTTCGACGACGCGGCCCGCGCTGACCGCGCTGCTCGTCAGCGGCGGCTTCGGCGACGTCCGCGTCGACGTCGAGCGCCACGACGTCGTACTGGCCGACGAGGAGGAGTGGTGGGCCTGGAAGTGGTCCTACAGCCTGCGGGGGATGCTCGAGCAGGTCGACGCGGCGACGATCGACACTCTGCGCGAGCAGGCGTTCGCCCGGCTCCGCGCCCAGCGCGGCGACGACGGCCTCCCGCTCCGTCTCACCGCCCTCCTCGCCACGGGCCGCGCCTGACCAGGCGAAGGAGGTACGTTCCCGGCTGATGGCTCTGGGCTACGGCGGAACCTACGCGGGGCAGCGTCGTGAACAACGTCGACCCGCTGATGCAGAACCGGCTCCAGGTGGTCGTGCCCGAGGTCTACGGGCCGGACGTGTCGGGATGGGCGATGCCCTCCGTCGCCCCCGGCGACGACAGCACCCCGGCGGTCGGCGACAGGGTGTGGATCTCCTTCGAGCGCGGCGACAGCGACTATCCCGTCTGGGAGCGCGATGCCGCCGCCGAGTCCGAGGAGCCGGACCGGAAGGGCTACGTCGGGAAGTACCGCGGGCTCGTCGTCGACAACGTCGACCCGCTCATGGAGCATCGGCTCCTCGTGCAGGTACCCGACGTGTTCGGTACCGACTCGTCCTGGGCGCGGGCGTCGCTGCCCGGCGGCGACGCCGGCGATGTCGAGATCCCCGCTCCCGGCGACGAGGTGTGGATCGAGTTCGAGGAGGGCGACGCCGAGCGTCCCGTCTGGGTCGGCGTCCCCTAGGACGATCAGGCGCGGTCGAGGATCTCGGCTGCAGCCCGCTCGCCGGAGCGCACGGCGCCGTCGATCGCCCCGTGCGACGTCGTCGACGTCTCCGTCCCGGCCCAGTGCACGCGGCCGAACGGCTCGCGGAGCAGGGGCCCGTAGCTGGTGAGGAGGCCCGGAGGGAAGTGCGCCATCGAGCACCCGCGCGTCCACTCCTCCTTCCACCACGGCGTCTCGATGAACTCGACCGGTGAGGCCGCTCGTGGTCCCCACCGCGACGCCAGGGCGGCGAGGACCGCGCTCCGGCGCTCGGCCGGGTCGAGGGCATCGGCGCCGGCAGGCGACGCGCCCGAACGTGAACGAGGCGATGACGCCCGGGCTCCCGGGCATCGGGCTGGCGTCGAGGGTGACCTCCGAGACCGAGTTGGGCTCGGCGGACTGGCCACTGAACCCGTCGGCGCGCCAGAACGGCTCGTCGTAGACGACGAGCGTCTTCGACTCGGGGCCGGCGACGGCACCGCGGTACAGCGCGGCCCGGTCGTCGGGGAGCGCGGGATCGAAGGCGATCTCGAGGGCGAGCGCGGGCGGCACGGACACGACGGCGTGCGGCGCCGAGACGATGAGGCCGTCGGCTTCGACGACGACACGGTCCTCGTCCTGGTCGATGGACCGGACCGGCGAGCTGAGGTGCACGGCGTCGCCGAGGGTGTCGGCCATGCGCCGGGCGATCGTGCCGGCGCCCCCCTCGACCAGGTTCTCCTGCGCCCCGTGCTCGATCGAGAACAGCGTGTTGAGGCTGCCGTGCCCGCGCACGAGGAACAGCAGGTGCAGGAACGACGTCTCGTCGAGCGGGCCCGTGAACAGCCCGCGCACCGCGGTCTCGAACAGGTCGCGCGCCGCCGCCGTCCGGATGCCCGTTCGCTCGAGGAACCAGGCGACCGATCGTCGATCCCACTCGGCCGCCTTCGCCGCTTCCCACGGCGCCTCGAGCGGGACGTGCTTGCTCATGCGGTCGACCTTCGCCTGGGCCAGCGCGATCGTGAGCACGGCGAGCGGGCTGATCTTCGGTATGAGGCCCGTGTAGCGACGCGTCTTCCCGCCGGCGACGAGCAGGTGCGCACCCTTGACCCACGTCTTGTAGGTCGACACGCCGAGTTCGCGCGCGAGCCCGAAGATGGCGTCGTGCCTCGGGCCGAGCCACCCGCCGCCCCGATCGACCGGGCTGCCGTCGGGCAGGTGGAAGGTCCAGATGCGACCGCCGATGCGGTCGCGGGCCTCGAGCACCACGACGGACTTGCCGGCCTGGCTGAGCCGGAAGGCCGCCGTCAGCCCCGCGTAGCCGGCGCCCACGACGCACACGTCCGCCTCGATGCGCGGCGCCATCGGCGCGGCACCGTACTCGGGCTCCGTCGGCGCGTCGCCGGCGCGACGTCCGGTCGACGCTGAGCAGCAGCTTGCGCAGGCCTCGCGACCTGACCGCCCTGCGTACTGTCGGCCCGTGAGCAACGCACCGACGAACGAGGAGATCGGCCTCTACGCCCTCCGTGTCTGGGGCTACAAGCAGGGCGAGGCCGTGTCGATCCTGATCCACCTCGGTGACCGCCTCGGGCTCTTCCGCGCGCTCGCCGGCCTCGGCACCTCCGATGCCGATGCCCTGGCCGCCGCCACCGGCCTGCACGAGCGGTGGGTGCTCGAGTGGCTCCGCGGCATGGCGGCAGCCGACCTCCTCGTCACCGCCGACGGCGCGACCTTCACGATGCCGCCCGAGGCGGGCGCGGTGCTGGTCGACGAGGACCACCTCGCCTTCGCCGCCGGCGCCTTCGCCGGCGGCCGGCCCGCGGCCTTCGTCGACCGCCTGGCCGACGCCTTCCACAGCGGGGTCGGCCCCGACTACGACGCCCAGGGTGCTGAGGGTGCCCACGAGGTCGAACGGATGTCGGCGGCGTGGTCGCGGACCGCGTTGGTGCCGGTGGTGCTGCCCCGGCTCGACGGCGTCGTGGCCAAGCTCGAGACCGGCGGGCGTGTGCTCGACCTCGGCTGCGGCGCCGGTGTGGCGATGGCCGCCATCGCCGAGGCGTTCCCGGCCACCCAGGTCGACGGGGTCGACCTCTCCCGCCACGCCATCGAGCGGGCCGAGACGCAACCTGGCGCACCTACCGAACGCGACCGCCCGTCTGGGCCGGGCCGAAGCGGTCACCGATCCCGAGGCCTACGACCTCGTGCTCACGTTCGACTGCCTGCACGACATGACCCGCCCGGCCGAGGCGATCGAGGCCGTGCGTCGGGCGGTCCAAGCCGACGGCACCTGGCTGGCCAAGGAGATCCGCTGCTGGCCCACGTGGGAGCAGAACCGCCGGAACCCGCTGCTGGCGCTGCTCTACGGGTTCTCGATCACCAGCTGCATGGCGTCGGCCCTCTCGGAGCCCGGCGGCGCGGGACTGGGCACGGTCGGCCTCCACGGCGACTTGCTGCAGGCGATGGCCGAACGGGCCGGCTTCGGCCGCTTCACCGTCCACGACGTCGAGGACCCGGCCAACCTGTACTACGAGATCCGGGTGTAGGCGATCAGCGATCGATCAGCGACGAGTGGCCCACACCGCGTACAGCGGATCCCCGCGATGGTCGGGCGCCGACCGCCGGCTGACCGTCGCCGGCCCGAACACCCGGGACTGACGGAAGTACTCGGCCACGATGGCGCACCGGTCCTCGTCGGTGCCGAGAAGCCAACCCCGGATGGCCTTGGTCGCGAAGACGCGGTTGCTGAAGGTGCAGACGAAGCGACCGCCGGGACGCAGCACCCGCGCCACGTCCCGGAAGACGGCGACCGGGTGGGTGAGGTAGTCGACCGACGCGCAGCAGACGGCGTCGTCGATGGACTCCGACGGCAGGGGCACGCGCGGGTCGGCGTTGAGGTCGTGGACGATGCGCTCCGCCGCTGAGGTGTTGGCCCGCAGCTCGTACTCGTTCATGCCGAGCACTCGCAGGTGCCTGGGGGGCGTGCGGAAGTGGGACACCCACGAGCTCATGAGGTCGAGGACGTCGCCTTCGACGTGCAGCTCCTCGTACAGCACGCCGACGGCGACGATGGCGTCGTCGTCGATGTGGGTGACGAGCCGGGGAACGGCGTAGAAGCGGGCGTCGTCGTCCTCGTCGGCCCGAGCGAAGAAGTGCGCCGGGAAGGAACGGCCCTGTTCCTCACCGTCCGCCATCGAGTCGAGCGTAGAGCCGCCCTGGCGGAACGGCTCCTGCGGGTGGAGACTCGCGTGTGCCCGCGGGCGACCGGGGCGGAGGGAGGCGGATCGATGGACAGCAAGGCGAACCTCGAGCTCATCCAGGAGCTCCAGCAGGCAGCCCGAGATCAGGACTTCGATCGGTATGGGGCGTTGCTCACCGACGACGTGTCGTTCCGGATGGCCGGCGTGCCGGCCGCGCTGGGCGGCGTGACCACCGGTCGACAGGCCGTCGTCGACCAGTTCCGGCAGAACGCCGGAACGGGCCGGTTCGACGTCAAGCAGATGTTCGGCGACGGCGAGCACGTGTGCGTGGTGGGCAAGGTGAACGCCGAGCGCTTCCCCGGCAACAGCTTCCTTCGAGGGGCCGACCTCCCGTACTCCACCTACGAGTGCGTCGTGTACCGCATCGCCGACGGCAAGGTGGCCGAGTCGACCACGTACCTCAACTGGCTCGATCCCGTACGTCCAGGTCGGGCTGGTGGACCCCTCGACGCTGACGCCGTAGCGCGGAAGCGTCGGGACCTCTGGCTCAGGCGCCGCCGATGCTCGACGCCGCGTTGCCGAGCTCGTTGACGACCTGGTCGAGACTCGACCGGATCTCGGTGTCGGACTCCGAGGCCGCCGCCGCGTTCGCGTGTCCGGCGGCCGAGTTCGCCCAGAAGCCGACCTCGTTGCACGCCTTCACGGAATAGACCCAGTCCTCCACCCCTGCGCCCTGCAGTTGGGCCGCGGCTGCATAGCCCTTCGCCGACAGGCCGCTGCACTGCCCTGCGAGCCCGTGCATCTCGTCACGCGTCGCCGACTCCGGCGACGAAGCCGTGACGGACGCGGCGTGCTGCACGGCGGACACCTCGTGCTGGAGCTGGCCGCACACCGCACTGATGAGGTCGCTCAGCTCGGACTGCTTGCGCAGCCGCTCCTGCTCCTCCTCGCTCGGCTCCTCGTACGGGACGCTGATGGGACCCTCGTCAGCTGCGTCGTCGTCTGCCATGCGCCCACTCTGCCAGGACCGCACGTCGGCGCGTCGCCGGACTCGTCGCTCACCCCCCTACTGTCGTGCGGGTGACGCCGGCGGGCTGGTACGAGGATCCAGAGCGCACCGGGATGCTCCGGTGGTGGGATGGCGAGCGCTGGACCGACGACCGAAGACCGGCGGGCGTGCTCGTGCGCGTCGGCGTCGGCAAGGACGACGGCACCGAGCTCGTGGCCACCGCCGACACCATCACGATCCGGGGCGAGACCTTCGCCCTGAACGAGGTCGACGCCGTCCAGTACACAGCCGTTCGTTCCCACTTGAACGGCTCCTACATGGGGACCAGCTTCACGGTGCAGCTCCGCGCCGGCGACCGGAAGCAGGGCTTCCTCATGGCGACCAACCACAAGAACGAGCGGCTCGAGGAGTTCAGCGGGGCGTACAGCATCCTCGTCGGCCTGCTCGACGCGACCGTGTGCAGCCGCCTCGCGGCCGACATGGCGACACTGCTGGCGGCGGGCGAGACCATCACGCTCGGCCCGGCGGGGGCCCGCGTCGAGCTGACGAGCCAGGGGTTCCGCCTCAAGAAGCCCCTGTCCAAGGTGGTGCCCTGGTCACAGGTGACCGGCACCGAGGTGGAGGGGGGCACGGTGTTCTTCCTCGTCCGCAAGAAGCCGGGCGCCGAGCCGAAGCGGCACTCGATGGTCGGCCTCGGCGGCGACAACATGGTGGTGCTGCCGCACCTCGTGCGGCGCCTCAGTCCTTCCTCGGCGTGAGCGCGGCGACCCCATGGTGCGTCGATCTAGGCTCACCCCTCCGGGACACGCATGGGAGGGTGAAGTGGGAGGACCGATCGTCGTAGGTACCGATGGCTCCGAGACGGCCACGGCTGCGCTGCAGGAGGCCATCCGGCTGGCGGAGAAGCTCGGGGACGAGCTGCACATCGTCAGCGCGTACCAGCCGCTGTCGTCGCCCGCGGGCTTGCCGGCGGAGTACGAGATCCGGTCCGACAGCGCCGTCACCGCCGTGCTCGACGATGCCAAGGCGCGCGCCCGTGTCTCGGGCGTGACCGCCGAGGTCCATGCTCGCACTGGCGACCCGGCCGAAGTGCTGCTCGACATCGCCGAGGAGATCAACGCGTCGGTCATCGTCGTGGGCAACAAGGGCATCGGGTCGGTGAAGCGCTTCGTCCTGGGCAACGTCCCGAGCAAGGTGGTGCACCACTCGCCGTGCTCCACCTACGTGGTCCACACGACCTGACCATCGAGACGGCGCGACCCCCACGCCACCGTTCCCGCGGCAGCCGCGGTGAGCACGAGATCAGCGCAGGTGGAGTTCGGCGACGACGGGTGTGTTGACGACCCTCGAACGGACCGGGGGTTTTACGGCTCCCGAGCGCCCGGTCAACCCCAAGTCAGTCGACGAAGACCTCGTCGAACAGCTCGAGCATCGCCCGCCAGGACCGCTCGGCCGACGGTTGGTGGTAGCGCAGACCGGGGAGGCCCGCCTCGTCGGCGTGCGGATGGGTGAAGGTGTGCTCGACGCCGCCGTAGAGGTGCATCCGCCAGTCGACCTTCGCCGCCCGCATCTCGGCCTCGAACGCCGCCCGGTCCTCGAACGTCACGTACGGGTCCTCGCTCCCGACGCAGACCAGCACGCGTGCCGACGATGTTCTTCGAGTCGCCCGGCCGCGTCGTGCGGAGGCCAGGGTGGAAGCCGACGACCGCCCGGAGATCGGCACCGGTACGGGCCAGCTCGAGCATGAGGGCCCCGCCGAAGCAGTACCCGATGGCGGCGACCTTCCTCGGGTCGGTCGCCGGTTCGGCGAGGAGCACGTCGAGGCCGGCCTGGCCCACGGCCCGCATCCGGTCAGCGTCGTCCCACAGCGCGGACGTCCGTTCCTGGGCCATCGAGAACGCCGGCGGCGCACCGCCGCCGTGGTAGTCGAGCGCGAAGGCGACGTACCCGAGCTCTGCCAGCTGCCGAGCACGGCCCTTCTGGTAGTCGTCGAGCCCGTTCGCCTCGTGGGCGATGAGCACGCCCGGTGACGTACCGGGCCGGTCGGGGAGGCCGAGGCTGCCGATCATCGTCATGCCGTCGGCCTCGTACTCCACGTCGCGAACCACGGGCATGGTGCCTCCTCGACCGCTCCAGTATGTGCAACTGCATAGTTGCACATGAACTTCCGATCTGCGAGCACAGAAGCTCGTCGTGTGAAGGCCGCTGCGACCGCGGTGCTCCTCAGCCCGTCACCAACTCGGCCACCCGGCGCCGGGCACCGGCGCCTCGGCGACCAGCACCTGCCCCGTCCGATCGGCGAGCGCCTCGTCGACGTGCTCGATGCCGCGCCAGTCCGCCGCGAGCATGAACAACGTTCGCCCCTCCGGCCCACCGAGCGTGCAGGCGAAGCAGAACCGATCGAGCTCGAACCGCTCCGCGACCTCGCCACCTTGCCGGATGCGCACGCAGTCCTTGGCGCCGGCCGAGGAGGAGGCCCAGATGGCGCCCTCAGCGTCGAGCTTGATCCCGTCGGGTCCGACGCCTTCGGCCCACACCCGCCGGTTCGACAGCGTGCCGTCGCCGGCGATGTCGAACGCGGTCAGCCGACCGGCGAAGGACTCGGCGATGATCAGCGTCGAGTTGTCCGGCGTCACGACCATGCCGTTGGGGAACTCGATCCCGTCGGCGACCTGGCGCGCTTCGCCGTCGGGTGTGACGAGGGCGATGATCCCCGGCTTGGGTGCCTCACCGCCGAGGAAGTCGAAGTCGAACCCGTCGAGGTAGATGTTGCCGCGACCGTCCACGACGATCTCGTTCCAGCTGTGGTCGGCGACGCCCCGGAGGTCGGCGTGACGCACCATCGTGCCGTCGGGTTCCCGGCGCAGGAGCTCCTCGCCGGTCACCAGCAGGCGGCCGTCGGGCAGCCAGTCGATCGACCATCCGAGGCCGGGGCGACCTTCGCCGACGACCTCATGGTTGCCGTCGAGGTCGACGGCGACGATCTCGCCGGTCCCCCAGTGGGCGAACCAGAGTCGGCCGTCGTGCCACCGGGCGGACTCGACGTAGGCGAGCCCGCTGAGCAGGACTCGGGGTTCTCGGGGCATGAGGGCCTCCCTCGGCTCGCCCGCAGATGTCACGGATGTGACGGATCCCCGCCCGAGAACTCATCGGTTCGCGCGGTGAGTCGAGAACGATCTTGTATTGACTACATCTCTGTTCTAGGCTCTTGACGTGGCCTCAGCGCAACCAGGTGTTCGTCGCGGCGTTCGACGGTACGAGTCACCGCGCCGGGCACAACACGCGGCGCAGACGCGAGCGGCCGTGCTCGAGGCCGCCACCGAGCTGTTCGGGCAGAAGGGGTGGGTGGGCACGGGCATGCGCGATGTCGCTCGCGCCGCGGGAGTGGCGGTGGAGACCGTGTACGCGAACTTCGGCTCGAAGCCGGAGCTGCTGCTCGCCGCCATCGATGTCGCCGTCGTCGGCGATGCCCAGCCGATCCCGCTCGGAGAACGCCCGGAGTTCGCCGTGCTGGGTCGGGGCTCGCTCTCGACGCGGGCGCGCGCGCGGCGCGCCTCGTTCGTCAGATCCACGAACGCACCTACGGGCTCGGGAAGGCGCTGCGCGAAGGGGCGGCGGGTGATGCCGAGTTGGCGCAGCGGCTGACCGAGGGCGAACGGCGGCGCCGCATCAACATCGACGAGGGGACCCGGCTCGTGGCCGGCCGGCCGATCACCGACACCGAGCGCGACGGGCTGTGGGCCGTCCTCGGCATGGAGGTCTACCAGCTCCTGGTCGACCGGGCCGGATGGAGCCCGGTGCGCTACGAGGACTGGTTGGCGGACACGATCGGTCGCCTCCTGCGGCCGGGGAGGCAGAAGCCGTGACACCCTTCGCGAACGAACCGACCGACACGCGGATGATGGGGATCGTCCACGACGCCCTGCGGCGTGACCTCGGTCGCGCCGTCGCAGCGCTCCGCTCTGCGCCGTACCCCGAAGGTGCCCAGCGGGCCGCGATCGGCGAGCACGTCGACTGGATGATGGGCTTCCTCCACGCCCACCACCACGGCGAGGACGCCGGCCTGTGGCCGCTGGTGCGGGATCGCTGCGCCCGCGCCGCGGCGCTGGTCGACGCCATGGAAGCGGACCACGCTCGCATCGCCCCCTTGGTCGACGCCTGTGCGACGACCGCCCGCCAGTACCGGACCGAAGCTTCCGACGAGGCACGACTCGCGCTCCTCGGCGCGCTCGAACAGCTCGGCGACGTGCTCCTCCCACATCTCCAACGGGAGGAGGACGAGGCGATGCCGCTCGCCTCCGTCACCGTCACCGCTGCCGAGTGGCACGCGATCGATCAGGAGTACTTCATCAAGCCCAAGTCGCTGGCCGCAGCTGGGTTTCGAGGGTCACTGGCTACTGGACGGGCTCGACCCGGAGCGCAGCCAGGTCGTGGTGCACCAGGTGCCGCCGATCCCGAGACTCGTGCTCCTCCACGGCTTCGCGCGTCGCTACCGACGACGGGCGACGGCGTGCTGGGAGCCGGCGGGTGCCCTCCCCGACGGCGCGCGCCGCGGCGCGTCCGGCCGGCGGCGGCGTTGCCGCGCACGATCCCTCGCACCGGGCGGGTCGAGGTCGTCGTCGGGGCGCCGGTCACCGCCGTCTGGAGCGTGGTCGCGGATGTGACCCGTGTCGGCGAATGGAGCCATGAATGCCACCGCGTCGAGTGGCTCGACGACGCCGACGAGGCGGCGCCAGGGAGACGCTTCCGGGGTACGAACAAGGCCGGCCCCTGGACGTGGAGCCGTGTCAACGAGGTCCTCGTCGCCGACGAACCCGGCACGTTCGTGTGGCGAACCGTGCCGACCGCGTTGTTCCCGGACAGCACCGAATGGCGGATCCAGCTCGAGGCCGTCGACGCCGGGACCCGCATCACCCAGTCGTACGAGGTCGTCCGGGCACCGGCGGTGCTCGCTCGCCTCTACGCGGTCCTCGTTCCCTCCCACCGCGACCGCAGCAACAGCCTCGCCGAGGACCTCAGACGCCTCGGCGAGGTCGCGGAGAAGGTCGACGGCAGTTCCCGGCGGCCGGCTCGACCGGTTCAGCCGAGCTGAGCGAGGCACATCTCCAAGGCCTGATCGAGCGGGTCGAGCACCAGACGCCCCGGTTCGGCGTCGACCAACGCGCCGACCAGGTGCGAGAAGCCGGTGCCGCCCAACGCCACCGTCGCCGCGCCGCTGGTGTGTGCCAACAGCGCATCGAGCTCGAGCGCCCGCAGCTCGTCTCCTGTCACCAGGCAGACAGGTGCCGGTGCCGCGTCGATCGCCGCCCGCAACGCCTCGCCCGCGCCCACGACCGGGATCGTCACCTCCTGTCGGGCCTCGACCACGCCTGGGTCGGCCGTGCAATCGACGATGACCGCGTGGAACCCGTCCGCGGCGGCGTCGACCACCGCTCGCACGACGTGCGGCGCGGCCTCGAGCTCGTCCTCGTCGGTGTGGATCGCCAAGGGGCCGGCACCGGTGCACCGGTACGACACGGCCACGTCGGGTCGTGCGAGCCGGGCGAGGTCCGATGCAACCTCTCCCTCGACCTCGGACCACGGCGCGCTCGTCGGCCCGATCAGGAGCACCCTGAGCATCACCGCAGTCTCGCGGACAACTCCAAGCGGCGTCGGAGTGCGGCGCCCTCGGTAGCATCCGCGTCGTGGGTGCGGTTGCGCCGCCCGCTCGTGAGGCTTTCGTTCGCAGTGGGACAGCTCGCCTCTACGTGCGCGACGTCGGTAGCGGTCGCCGAGTCGTCGTTCTCCACGGTGGTCCTGACTTCGACCACGCCTACCTGTTGCCGGAGCTGGACGCTCTCGCCGACTCGGTCCGCCTCGTGTACTACGACCAGCGCGGTCGGGGTCGATCGTTCGACAGCACCGCGCACCACGAGATGACGATGACGTCCGAGGTCGAGGATCTCGACGCGGTGCGCCGGTCGATCGGAGACACCCCGGTCGCGGTGCTGGGCCACTCGTGGGGTGGGCTCCTCGCCATGGAGTACGCCATCCGCTTCCCCGCCGGTGTGTCGCATCTGATCCTGATGAACACCGCGCCGTGCTCGCACACCGGAGTGCTGGCTGTACGTCAGGAGCTCGCGCGGCGGAAGACGCCGGCACAGATCCGGAGGATGCAGGAGCTCGCGAAGAGCCAGGAGTACCTGGCGGGCGACCTCGATGCCGACGCGGAGTACTACCGCCTCCATTTCGCCTCGGCGCTGCGAGGCCCCGACCGGCTCGATGACCTGATCCGGCGGCTGCGTGTCGGTTCCACGCCGGAGGGGGTCGTCCGGGCGCGGGAGATCGAGCAGCGGCTCTACGACCAGACATGGTCGTCCGAGAGCTACGACCTCACCCCGTCACTCCGGCGCTGTCCGCGTACCCACGCTCGTCCTGCACGGCGACCACGACTTCATCCCGGTCGACATCGCGGCGCGGATCGCGGCGGCGATCCCCGCCGCGGAGCTGAGGATCCTTCCGAACTGCGGACACTTCGCCTATCTGGACCAACTCGACGAGGTTCGCCGGCACGTCACGGAGTTCCTCGCCGACACCGGCCACCCCACGCCTGGTGGTGCTGCTCGGCAGCCGTGGTGAGCCCCCCGAATATCCGTAAGAATGGCGCGACCCTCGGCGCCCCCGAGCGGTGCCAGGGCCGAGGAGGTAGTCGGAATGTTCACAGCAGGCACGTACGTGGATGCGTCGGGCGTGCTTCGAGACGCGGACGGGAACGACACCGGGTTCGCGGTCGAGGACGACGGCCGGATCATCAGCACTGATGGTGCCAATGACACGGGTGGCGCGTACATCGACGCGACCGGCCAGGTCTTCTACGGCGACAGCTCGCCGATGCAGGGCGTGGCCGTGACGTTCGGAGACTGGCCAGCGGCCGGTCAGCTGCAGACCACACCGCTGCTGGAGCAGTACATGGGGGAGGACGAGACGGCGGCGAGCTTCGGCGCGCCGACCCTGCGAGGCACCCTCGACCCGGAGTCGACTCAGTGGACGACGCCGTACGACCCGTCCGACACCGACTCCGTTCGTCCGCGCTCGATCGAGAACGGGTTGTTGGTGGACGAGACAGGCAGCCCGATGGACGGCACGTTCGGCTACGTGCTCGATCCGAACGGCCAGCTGTTCACCTTCTCGCTGGACGAGGTCTGGATCCAGCAGGAGGGCGAGTGGATCGACCTCGCGACCCTCGGCGACTCGCAGTTGGCGGTCGCCGCCTTCAAGGCGGCCGTCGACCTGGGCGAGGAGGTCAAGGCGATCCATCACTCGACGGCCGTGGCAGGAGGACCGGTCGCCGGCGCCGGTCAGCTCAAGGTCAAGGACGGGCAGATCATCGAGATCGACGACTCGAGCGGCCACTACAAGCCGCAGGCGGAGCACCTGCTGCAGACGGTCGAATGGCTCCGGAAGCAGGGGATGCCGGTCGACCAGATCAACCTGAAGGACCTCAACCAGGAGAAGCTCGCCCAGCAGATCTACGACGAGTGGCTGGCCCAGCAGCCACCGACAACCGACGGGGGCTACATCGGGCAGACCTGAGCCGCCGGGCGACGGCGGGAGGTAGCTCGACCACAACTGCCGCCAAGAGCGAACATTGGCCGGGCCATGGCTGCGACCCTGCGACGTAGTGTCCGCCGCACAACCGCCGATCCACGGGGAGGTGCCATGCGCCAGCTGAGTGGGATGGACGCGTCGTTCGTCTACCTGGAGGGCCCGCGGGCGCCGATGCACATCGGCTCCATCGCGATCTACGACCCGTCGACGGCACCTGACGGGAAGGTGACCTTCAAGGGCATCCTCGAGCACATCACCGGGCGGGTGCCGCTCGTGCCGTCGTACCGGGAGAAGCTCGCCCGCGTGCCGTTCGACCTCGACCACCCCTACTGGGTGTACGACCCCGACTTCGACCTCGAGTTCCACGTGCGGCACATCGCCCTGCCGAAGCCGGGTGACTGGCGCCAGCTGTGCATACAGGCCGCGCGCCTGCACGCCCGCGAGCTCGACCTCGATCGTCCGTTGTGGGAGTTCTACGTCATCGAGGGCCTCGACAACGTCGAGGGCGTGCCGCCGGGGTCCTTCGCGCTCGTCAGCAAGGTCCACCACGCAGCCATCGACGGCGTGTCCGGCGCGGAGATGACCGCCGCCATCCACGACCTGACCCCGGAGGCCCCGGTCCCGGCCGTCGAGGACCCGGTCGGCGCCTGGAGCGTGCCCAGCGCGTTCGAGCTGCTGGCGCGGGCCGGGTTCAACAACGCCACCCAGCCCTTCAAGTTCGCCCGGCTCGTCCGTCGCACGGCCCGAAACGCGCTGCGCAACGTCGGCGCGCTCCGCTCGGCGCTCCCCGCCGCGCCCCGGACGCGGTTCAGCTCGGTGATCACCGCTCACCGCGTCATCGACGGGCGCGCCTTCGACCTCGCGCAGGTCAAGGAGATCAAGTCGGCGGTGCCCGGCGCGACGGTGAACGACGCGATCGTCGCGGTCGTCACCGGTGCGTTGCGGCGTTACCTCACGGACAAGGGCGAACTGCCCGACGAGCCCTTGGTGGCGATGGCGCCGATCTCGGTGCGGACGACCGACGAGTCGGGGACGATGGGCAACCAGGTGTCGGCCATGACCGTGTCGCTCCCGACGACGATCTCCGACCCGCTCGAGCGACTGAAGACCGTCTACGCCAACACGCAGGCGTCGAAGGAGATCACCAACGCCGTCGGGGCGCGCACGCTGAGCGACTACACGCAGTTCGTCCCCTGGGCCCTCGCCGGGCTCGCGGCGCGGACCGCGAGCCGGTTCAGCCTGGCCAACCGTGGCGGGCATGCCGATCAACACCGTCATCACGAACGTGCCCGGCCCGCAGATGCCGCTCTACATGGCGGGCGCCCAGATGGTGGCGCTGTTCGGCATGGGCCCGATCACCGACGGCATGGGCATCATCCACCCGGTCTTCTCGTACAACGGCACCATCACCGTCTCGTTCACGTCGTGCCGCGAGATGCTCCCGGACCCGGCGGTCTACGCCGAGTGCCTGCAGGCCAGCTTCGACGAGCTGTACGAGGCGACGAAGTAGTCAGTCCCGGTCGACAGTCGGGAACCAGGGGCGCCACAGCCCGCGAGGTACGAACGGCTTCCACTCGCGCGCAGGCTGCGCCAGGCGGTCGGCGAGCAGGTGGAGCACGGCGGGGTGATGCCCGAGGCCGCAGTGCGAGCCGCGTACCTCCACCGCCTCGTGGCGGGATCCGAACCCGTCGAAGCACGACCGCCACGGGGCGATGCCGTCGGTCCGGGAGTACACGGACGTGGACGGCGTGCGCAGCGACGACGAGTCCGTGTCGCTCAGCATCCGGTACGGAGAGCCCAGCGTGATCACCTGCCGAACCGCGTCGGGGTTCAGGCGGCCGAGGCGGCGGGCGAAGATGCCGCCCATCGACCAGCCGACGAGCGACACGCCCTCGCCGCGCCGCCCGTGCAGGTCAAGGAAGCGCTGCCCGATGCCGTCGAGCATGCGGGCCGTCGGCCCCTCGTTGCGCCCGAGACCCCAGCCGTGCACGTCGTAGCCGAGCGTCCGCAGGAAGCGACGCAGCGGACGGGTCGACAGGTCGCTGGCGCCGAGGCCCGGCATCACGAGCACGGTGTGGCCGTCACCGTGTGGTGAGCGCGCCAGCAGCGGGCTCCACGCCGCCAACAAGCCGAGCTCCCCGACGGCGCGAGGCGGCTCCAACGCCAGGAGCGTGGCCCTGGAGGGCGCCGAGCGGGTCACCATGGCGCCAGTCTGTCGAGGACCGCGCGCGCGGCGCCAGGTCGACTCAGACGAAGTCGATGCGCTTGTTCGAGAACGCGCGAACTGCGTCCTTGAACGCCGCCTGATCACAATTCCCGTTGACGGTGATCCGCCCTGCGCTGAGCGTGCTGCCCCGGGCCCTCATCGTGAGCCAGCCGGTGAAGCTGTCGCCGGTCGGCGGGTCAACGCCGTTGGCCGCCTCGATCGCCATGCGCCAAGCCGGCGCCTGTTGCTCGCCGATGACGAGGTGCTCGCCGTCCTGCCAGTACTTCTCGCTGTCGCCCTCGTCGAGGTCCTTGACGATCGCCTCGTTCCATGCCGCCACCGTGGGCCAGTCGATGTCGTTGATGCCGATGGTGGCGGCCGTCGGGCTGCTGACCGTGGTCGAGAATTCGTACGCCTCGAGGTACGGGCTCCAAGATGCTGCGGAGCTCGGCGTGGATGTCGCGAACGATGCGGCTCTCGATGCCGTCGGCGTGGGCGTGGCCGGTGTCGCTCAGACCCTGGCCGAAGGTGATCATGTGCTCGAGGCCGAGGCTGGCCCAGTCGATCGGGTGCTCGCCCTCCGGGCCGAACCCCTCGACCAGCTCGTCGAGCGTCATCGTCTCGCCGAGTGAGCCCTTTGTCGCCTCGACGCAGAACTCGACCAGGCCTTCGAGCCCGGGCTGCCACGCGACGAACCCCTCTCGTATGTCGGTGTCGGAGACGAGTTCATCGATGGTGATCGGCATGGCTGGAATTCTTCACCCCAGCGGCCATCACGTCGACTCGTCATAGGCGGTCTTCGCGACGGTTTGTCCCGTGCACACCGCGCCCCTCCTGGGCGGAATCGAGCGGATGGGGGCCGGCAAAGTCCTCCAGCGGCCGAGCACTTGCGGCGACAGACCTCGCCGGGTGAAGGTTCGTAGGTCGCAGAGGTGGACCATCAGACGGACAGCCCTCGGGAGGTGCCATGGACCGGGAGTCGAAGAGCTGGGTCCTCACGGTCGGCAAGGTCATCACTGGGATCGTCTACGCCATCCTCGTGGTCTACATCGTCATCCTGACCTTGGCGTTCTTCTTGCGGCTGTTCGGCGCCAACCCGACCGCCGACTTCGCCGAGTGGGTGTACACCGCGGCGTCTCGGATCATGGAACCGTTCCGGGGGATCTTCCCGACGACGCCGATCGGCGACCGCGCGGTGTTCGACGCGTCGCTCCTCTTCGCCATCATCGTCTATTCGATCGTGGCGCTGGCCTTGCATTCGCTCATCGCCTGGTTCAGCGGCCGGCTTACCGCGCTCAAGTACCAGGCGGAGCGCGACCGGTACTACGCGCAGGTCGGCGCAGTCCCAAGCGGTCCGCCCGGGCCGGCCCCGCCGACCGCGACCTCCGGCGGTGTCCCGGCGGCTGGCGCGCCGTCGCCCCGCCGCCTCACCACTGAGGTTCGGTGAGGCCAACGCACGATCGGTGAAGGCGCCACCATGGGCGAGGTGCGGACATTGCTGCTGGTGCGCCACGCGAAGTCCAGCTGGGCCGACCCAGAACTCGCCGACGTCGACCGTCCCCTGGCCGCGCGTGGAGTGCGAGCGGCCCGGCGCATGGCCGCCCACCTCGAGGCCACCGGGGCTCAGCCCGAGGTCGTGCTGTGTTCGTCCGCTCGCCGAGCTCGTGAGACCCTCGAATTGCTGCGCCCGGGGCTCGGTGACCCATCCGAAGTGCAGATCGACGAACGTCTCTATGGCGCGGATGCAACCGCGATTCTCCTCCGTGTGCGCGCTCTGGACGTGGGCGTCGGCTCAGTGATGGTCGTCGGGCACAACCCCGGCCTCCAGGATCTCGCCTTGGAACTCGCCGGGGAGGGCGACGGCAACGCGCTCGCGCAGCTTCATACGAAGTTCCCCACAGGGGCGCTGGCCACCCTTCAGCTCCGCGACAGCACCTGGTCGGAGCTCGGTCCCGGACGCGCCTACCTCGCCGCTCTCACATTGCCGCGGCAGGTGTGACGCGGGGCGGCCTCCACCGACAGGTCGTCGCACGAGAAGGCGGTCGGCGCCGACGCTAGACAGCTGTGTGAACGGCTCGCCCAGGTTGGACCAGCCGACGTGGGAGGGGAGTCATGGAGGATCTTGCGCCGGACATCACGAGGCAGCGGCTCCTCCTCGAGGGCTTCTACGAGGCCGACGTCGACGAGGCTTCGATCCGGGGCTACTTCGACCACGTCGCGTCGACCCTCGGCCTGCGGACCTACGGCGAACCGATGATCTACTCGCCGGGCGGCACCGGGCGCGCCGAGAACCAGGGCTTCGACGCCTTCCAGCCCCTCATCGACTCTGGCATCTCGCTGTACGTCTGGACCGCTCGTCGGTTCTTGGCGGCCGTGCTCTTCACGTGCAAGTCCTTCGATGCGGACGCGGCGCGTCAGGCGACGGTCGACTACTTCACGATGCCGAGGGTCGTCTCGCAGCCGTTCTGATCGGACGCCGACCCGCGCCCGAGGAATTCCTTCGCGACGAGGTCGAATCGGACGACGTCGTTCGTGGTCCTACGTGAGCGGCGCAGATCGCACCGCACCACAGCACGGAAGGACGACGCATCATGACGAATCCCGAACCCGTTACCACCGTCAATCTCGACCAGTACGGTCACGAAGCGTTGCCCTGGAGTGCTGTCGCAGAGCGGCTGGAAGCCGGGACAGACATCCGGCCAGGACGTCTTCACGGTCCTGGGAACGGTCATGCCTGATGGACGTCCGCACGCGGCCTTCGTGGGAGCCATGTGGATCGACGGCGCCTGGTACGTCGTCAGTGGGCCGGGGACGCGGAAGGCACGCAACCTGGCGCACAACCCTGCCTGCACGCTGACCGCACGGCTCGCGGGCGTCGATGTCGTCTTCGTGGGTCAGGCGCACCGCGTCACCGAACCGAACGAGCTCGAACGGGTGGCCGAGGTCTATCGCGGAGGCGGTTGGCCCGCCGAGGTGGCCGGCGACGCGTTCACGGCTCCGTACACCGCCCCGAGTGGTGGACCGCCGCCCTGGAACCTCTACCGGATCGCCTGCCAGCAGGCCTTCGGGGTGGGCGGCGCGCCGCCGCTGAACGGCGCCACGAAGTGGACGTTTGCCTGAGGCCGTTCGCCTGGTCGACTTCCGCCATGAACGACATGACCTCCAAGCGGTACGCCGTGACGATCCGCTTCGTGATGACGGCCGACGAAACACAGCAGGACCGAATCGACAGGTGCTCGCCAGCGAGCTCTGGTCGCACGTCAATCAGCTGGCGGAACACCACGCCTTCGAGATGGACCGCGACTCGTGGAGTCTTGACTCCCACGGAGTAGCGCCGTGCCCACCGCCGCAGCTCCCTTCTCGGCGGTCACGGAAGGGTGGCGTGCGGGCCGCAGGAGTCGCAGAATGGATGGCCAGAGCCCCGAAGCCCGGGGGGTGACTCATGTTCCGTCACGACGCTGATGTGCCCGAACTGGTCCCGCAGCTGTTGCCAGGCAAGCACCGGAGCCCGCGCAAGGGCGCCTGCTTCATGGAGCTGGCGTCGTACCTCGCCGGCGAGCGATGGAGCGATCGTCCGGCCTGTACGCATCCACTGCTCGCCTCCCTCGCCCGCCTCGTCAACGACCACACCTCGGACGTCGGGCGTGGACGGCTGGTCGCGCTGGTCCCGTCGGTGATCGGGCTTGCCAGTGACGACCCGCACGTCGACGTGGAGATCGCGCTCCGGTCCGCCACGACGGCGCTGCCCGTCGCCTCTGCCGAGCGTCAACGCGCCCTCGCCGTGTCCGTGCTGGCCGCCGAGCGGTTCCTGGCCGACCTCGACGGACGGCCCGCGCACGGCCTCGAGGAGTCGAGCCGGGCGGCGCTGGCCCAGGTTCCCCACGCCGCCCAGTGGGCCGAGGGCTTCTACCAGGAGATCGAGACGGCGCCGAAGGACTTCCGGCGGCGCGGCGCGCCCGACATTGTCCGCCACGCGGTGTCGGCATCGCCCAGGCCTGCGTACCGGACCCGGACGCCATGCTCCATGACTTGCTCGCCGCCGCCATCGGAGACTGTTCGGCGCAAGTCCGGCACGCCCCGGATCACCAACTGGCCACCACCCCTACGTGAGGTCAGCCGGCGACAGAAAGCAAGCCGCGGCGGCCGCGGTTGTAGCGTCAGCCATCGACCGAGGGGGTGCTGCCATGCGAGGTCGTGGACTGCGGTCGATGCTCGTCGTCGCGGTGGTGGGCGCAACGCTCGTGGTCGCCGGCGGAACGACGCCCTCAGCTGCCGCCGTGCCCCCTGGCTTCACCGACACCGTCGTCGCGACCGTCGCCGCTCCCACCGCCCTCGCGAGCGTGCCCGACGGGCGTCTCTTCGTCGCGACCCAGCCCGGTCAGGTCCGCATCGTGAAGGCGGGCGCCTTGCTCGCGACGCCGGCCCTCGACATCGCCGGCATCACCTGCTCGACCTCGGAGCGGGGGCTGCTCGGGATCGCGCTCGATCCCTCGTTCCCGACGAACCCGTGGGTGTACGTCTACTCCACGCGGAACGAGGCAGGGACGTGCCTGAACCGTGTGTCCCGGTACACGATCACCGATGACGTCATCGACCCTGCATCCGAGCTGGTGCTGGTCGACGGCATGCCTCAACCGGCCGGCAACCACAACGCCGGCGACCTCGCCGTTCGGCAACGACGGCATGCTCTACGTCGTCGATCGGCGACGGCGGCTGCGACTACGCCGGCGACAGCGGCTGCGCCGGCGACCAACGACGCCGCGCGCGACCGCACACGTCCTCCTCGGCAAGATCCTCCGCATCACGCGCGACCGGCGCGATGCCGCCGGACAACCCCTTCGCCGGGCGCGGGCACCGCGCGGCTGCAACCACCGGCGGCATCACAACGGTCAACCAGGTGCCAGGAGATCTTCGCCTGGGGCCTGCGCAACCCGTTCCGCATGGCCTTCGATCCCAACACCGCCGGCGACTCGGTTCTTCATCAACGACGTCGGGCAGAGCGCCTGGGAGGAGATCGATCTCGGGCGCGGCCGGCGCCGACTACGGCTGGAACGTCCGCGAGGGGCACTGCGCGACCGGCTCGACCACGACGACTGCGGCAGCCCGCCGCCCGCCGGCATGACCGATCCGATCTTCGACTACGGGCGCACGCGACGGCTGCGGCTCGATCACCGGTGGCGCCTTCGTGCCGAACGGCGTCTGGCCCAGCGCCTACGACGGCGACTACCTGTTCAGCGACTACGTCTGCGGCCGGATCTTCCGGCTGAGCCGAACGGCAGCGGCGGCTTCACCCGCACCGACTTCGCCACCGGCCTCGGCGGCAGCAGCGCCGTGCACCTGCTCTTCGCCCGGCCGGCAGCGCTCTACTACACGACCTACGCCAACGGTGGCCAGGTCCAGCGCGATCACGTCGACGGCGACGAACGGGGCGCCGACGGCCCGGATGACTGCGACCCCGACGAGCGGCGACGCGCCGCTGACGGTCGGCTTCGACGGATCCGCCTCGACGGACCCCGACAACGACGCCCTCACCTACGAGTGGCAATGGGGCGACGGCACGCCGGGTGCCACCACGACCACGGCGACGACGAGTCACGTGTACGGATCCCCCGGCACGTACACGGCGTCCCTCATCGTGCGCGACACCTCCGGCACGCCCTCGCCGGCTCCGGCGACGACGATCGTCACCGTGTCGTCCGCCGGCAACCGGCCGCCCACGGTCGCGATCACGGCACCGCCGGCGGATGCCCGGTTCGCCGTCGGTCAGCAGGTCACCGTCGCCGCCTCGGCGAGCGATCCCGACGGCGATCCGGTGACGCTGTCGTGGACCGTCAACCTGCGCCACGGCGACGGTCTGCCCACGTCCCACACGCACCCGATCACGAGCGGGAGCGGCCCATCAGTCACCTTCACCTACCCGACCCCTGAGGACCTGGCGGCCGCCGCGAACAGCCTCGTCGAGGCGACCGTCACCGCCAGCGACGGCCGCGGCGGTTCAGTAGCGACGACGCGCCGGCTTGAACCCAACCGGGTCGTGATCACGCTGGCCAGTAGCCCCACCGGCGCTCAGGTCAGCGTGAACGGCCAGGCCGCGACCGCGCCGGCGACGTACACGTCGTGGGAGGGCTGGAGCGTCACGATCTCCGCGAACGGCGCCCAAGAAGCACCGCTTCGGCTCCTGGTCCGACGGGGGGAAGCTCACCCATCTCGTGACCACGCCCGCGACGGCGACGACCTACACGGTGATCTTCGTCCGCAACGGCAAGAACTGACAGCGGTCGAGACAGCAGCGGACGGACGAGGCGGCTCATCGCTTGTTCCACCACCTCGCGACCTTCGAGGCGAACCGTTCCCCACCGGAACCCGGCGAAGAACGTCCGCCACGTGGTGCGGAGCGAAAACGAGACACGACCCAGCCAGTAGGTCCCGCTGCACTGTCGATGGGTTCGTTGCCCGGCCGATGGAGAGCTCTCCGTCGTGCAGGACGACCTCGAGCTCGAAGTGCTCCGGCTCTATCGCCGGCGAGGAGTTGCTGGTTGGGACGATGACAACATCGACGAGGTCACCTACCGCGAGCGCAGACAGGTCGTGCTCCGACGCCAGCGAGGGTAAGCCCGGTCCGCTCTGAGCGAGATCGGCCAGCATCCAGCCATCGACGGTGGGGGTCAGCGGTCTGTAGCGGGGCGAACCGTCCCGGTTGTACTCGAGGACGCCTCCATGGGGGAGCGACGTCGGTGGCATGTGCACGACCAGCTGTGGCGGAGCGAGATCGTCCAGAGCGTCGAGGCCGCGGTCCGTCGAGCAGCCCCTCCGCCGAGAAGGAGACGCTGTAACCATCGCTGCCGATCAGGTAGCGGTCGAACAATACGATGAGTCGAGCAAGAG
>CAWIZW010000020.1:0-168045 GCA_963840695.1 uncultured Acidimicrobiia bacterium | reverse complement strand
ACCAGACCCATCTGCTCGCGCAGGATGTCGGGCGCCGCCGTGCGGTTCGCCTTGTAGGTCTCGACCCGCTCGTGGCGGAACGTCGGCTCCGGGCGGTCGAAGGCGACGGCGATGCCGTCGGGCTTGTGATCGCGCACGAGGTTCAGGAGCATCGACGTGAACCCGTAGACGGCGTTGGTGATCTGCCCGCTGGCGAGAGCGATGTCGGTCGGGAGCGCGAAGAAGGCGCGGTAGGTCAGCGAGTTGCCGTCGATCAGCATCACCGTGGCCATGCGGCGTTGACGGTAGCGGCCCGCCCCCACCCTTCGAATTGGCCCGGAGATCAGGAGCGGAGGAACGTGACGAGGTCGGGGAGGCGGTCGCCGACACCGGCGTAGTCGCGCCACTCGGCCGGGAGGCTCATGAAGCGCGACGCGAGCCGGCGGCGGAGGCCGGCTCGAGCCCGGCGAGCGGCGCCGTGTCGGTCCGGATCGTGAAGAGGACGGCGTGGCTGCTCGGGAGGCGGCGCAGGGTCTGGCGCTCGGACCGCAACCACCACTCCTCGACCGGGCGCTCCTCGCTGGCCGGCCAGGGGGCGTGGAGCTCGCCGTCGCGGTGGACGAGGAGGTTGCGACGCCACACGACGTGGCCCGGCCGGAGCCGGTCGAGGAACCGGTCGACCTCGTCGGCGGGGTAGCCGGGCACGCGGCCGTGGACCTCGGCGAGGGGTCGTCCGAGCTTCTCGGCCAGGCGCCAGTGCGAGGGGAACAGCAGGGCGCCGGCGACGAGGGGCAGGCCCGGCTCCGGCGCGAGGAGGCAGAGGTCGTCGGACTGCGCGACGGCGATGGCGGCGAGCTGCGCGTCGGCGGCCTCGCGGTCAGAACCGGCGGGCTCTTTCGACGTCATGACGTCGAGAAGCCCCGCACATTCGGAGATGGCCGGTTCGGAGCCGGGCAGGGTCAGCACCGAGTCGGGGTGTGCCGCCAGGAGCGTGCGGCGGTGCGCCAGGGTCGCCTCGTCGGCGGGTTCGGGCCACGGCCGGTCGTCGAGCCGGACGCCCATGGCCGGCCAGTGCGCCGCCGGGTCGAGCGGCAGGTCGTCGAGCCAGGAAGCCGTCAATCGGGCGGGGTCAGCTCCCCGTCGATGACCGACTGGGCCACGACGCCGAGGCCTTGGCGCGTGTCCATGGCCGTCTTCTGCACGAACCGGAACGCCTCGGCCTCGGTGAGCCCGTGGCGGTCCATCAGGATGCCCTTGGCCCGGTCGACGAGCTTGCGGGTGGCGAGCTGCTCCGCCAGGGAGCTGTTCTCCTCGGCGAGCGCCTTCATCTCGGCGAAGCGGCCGAGGGCGACCTCCACCGCCGGGATCAGCTCGGACTTCTGGAACGGCTTGACGAGGTAGGCCAGCGCCCCGGCGTCGCGGGCCTGCTCGATCAGGTCACGCTGGCTGAACGCCGTCAGGATCAGCACCGCGGCGCCCCGTTCGGCGGTGATCGCCCTGGCCGCCTCCAGCCCGTCCATGCCCGGCATCTTGATGTCGAGGATGGCGAGGTCGGGTTCGAGGTCGCTGACGAGCTGGACGGCTTCGTCGCCCCGCCCGGTCTCGCCCACGACCTCGTAGCCCTCCTCCTCGAGGGTCTCCTTCAGGTCGAGGCGGATGATGGCCTCGTCCTCTGCGATCACGACACGGGTGGGCACGGGGGCGACCTCCGTCAGGTCTCGGGGGCGGGTCAGCGGTCGAGCTCTGCGGTCAACCGGTCGAGCAGCTCGTCCTGGGTCTGCTCGAGCCGGTCGATGCTCGACTGCACGTCGCTGCGGTGGCGCATCATGGCATCGGCGTGACGTTGGGCGTCGCGGTGGTCGCGCTCGGCCAGCGGCGTCTCCGACACGAGGGCACGCAGCCGGGCGTCGTCGGCCTCTTCGGCCAGCTGCCGCAACTGCTCGTCGGTGACGACCAGCTCCTGGCGGAGCTGGCGCAGCCGGTCGGAGAGCTCCGACAGGCGGCGTTCGACGAGCGAGCGGGACATCGTCCGCAAGTGTAGGAGGAGGGCCAGCTCAGGTTCCGTAAGGTGCGCCGCTCGTGAGCGACTGCCCGCACGAGCCGAGAGCCCGCCGATGAAACGGCTGCTGCTCCTCGCATTGATCTGGGGCTGGTCGTTCCTCTTCATCAAGGTCGCCGTCGAGGGGTTCACGCCCGCCGACGGTGGCGTTCCTCCGGGTCGCCCTCGGCGCCGCCGTGCTGCGCATCTGGCTCCGGAGTCAGCGCGTCAGGCTGCCCCGGGACCCGGCCTACCGTCGTTGGGTCGTGCTCGTCGCCGTCGTCGCCAACGCCTTGCCGTTCACGCTCATCGCCTGGGGCGAGCAGCGCATCTCGAGCGGGCTGACCGCGGTCGTGAACGCGTCGACGCCGCTGTTCACCGCGGTCGCCGCCCGCGTCGTGCTCGGCGACCGGCTCCGGCCCGGCCAGATCGCCGGCCTCATCATCGGCTTCGTCGGGGTGTCGGTCGCCGCCGGCTTCGGTGTGAGCGACCTCACCGGGTCCTCGGCGCTCGGCGCCGGCGCCGTCGGTGGCTGCCGGCTGCCTGCTACGGCCTCGCCTTCGCCTGGATGCGCCGGCACCTCACCGGCGTCCCGCCCGCGGTCGCCGCCGGTGGCCAGCTGACGGCGGCGGCGCTGCTGCTGGCGCCGTTCGCCCTGGTCACGAGCCTCGTCGACGGGTTCGACGCCACGCCGCGCCGCATCGGCGCCGTCGCTGCTCCTCGGCGTCGTGGGGACGGGCGTCGCCTACCTCCTGTGCTACCGGATCATCGCCGACCTCGGTGCGACCCGAGCGTCGCTCGTCACCTACGTGATCCCCCTCGTCGCCGTCGCCGTCGGGATCGTCGTCCTCGACGAGACGTTCGAGGTGCGGCTGCTCGTCGGCGGGGCGTTGATCGCCGCCGGCATCTCCCTCGTCAACCGCTGGTCCCCGCTGAGCCGCCGGGTGCCCGGACCGGCCACCGTCGCCAGCCTGCTGGTGGTGGCGGCGCTCGCCGCGACGACGCTGACGGGCTGCGGCGACGACAGCGGCGAGGGCGACGGCGCCTCCACCACCGCCGGCGCGTCGGGTTGCGAGGCCGAGCGCCGCGAGGCCCTCGACCCAGCCAGCGCAGTGCACGTCCTGGGCGGCGCCGCCGAGCCCGAGTACACCACCGATCCCCCGACGTCCGGACCCCACGAGCCCGGCTCCGCATGCTCTCCGGGAACCGTGACGAGCCACTGTCGCGCCCGAACCAGGTCGGGCACCTCGAGGCCGGTGGCGTCCTGCTCCAGTACGCGCCCGACCTCGACCGACGCGCAGGTCGCGCCGGCTCCAGGGGCTGGCCGGCTACGGCGTCGTCGTCGCCCCGAACCCCGATCTCCCGGCTCCCGTCGTGGCCACGGCCTGGGTCGTCAAGCAGACCTGCGACTCGGCCGACATCGACGAGCTCGTGGAGTTCGTCGGCGCCCACTGGGGTGACGCTCCGGGCTCCGATGGCTGACAGCTGGGGCATCGAGGACGGCTACTGGGACGTCGGGGGGACGTGGCACGACACCCCCGAGACGACGCGGCGTCGGCTGCGGGTGGCGATGGGCGGCCTGGCCGACGTCGACGACCCACCGCCGGCCGGGCGGCCGGTGTGGTTCGTCCGGCACGGGACGCCGGCGCCGACCGAGCGGCCGGCCGAGGTGGTCCTGGAGGACGGCACCTCCGTCCTGGTCGACGACGCGCTGCCGCCCGACCTGCCCCTCGGCTACCACGACCTCCACCCCTCCGACGGGGGGCCGACGACCCGGCTGATCGTCGTTCCCGACCGGTGCGCTCCGGCACCGGAACGGACTGCGGGGTGGACGATCCAGCTCTACGCGGCGCGGTCGAGCGCGAGCTGGGGCATCGGCGATCTCGCCGACCTGGCGTCGCTCACCCAGTGGGCGACGGCGACAGGAGCCGGCTTCGTCGCCCTGTCACCGCTGCACGCCCCGCTCCCGGTCGAGTCGCCCGAGCCGAGCCCGTACTTCGCGTCGTCGCCGTCGGTGGCGGAACCCGCTGCACCTGCGGCTCGAGCTCGTGGACGGCTGGGACCCGTCCGATCCCGACCTGGCCGAGCTCGCCGGCCGCGGTCGGGCGCTCGACGCCGACCGGCGCATCGATCGGACGGCGGTGTGGGCGGCGAAGCGGGAGGCGCTGACCCGGCTCTGGCTGGCGCAGCGGGCCGAGGCGGCCATGGATCCCGGGTTCTTCGCCTTCGAGGCCGCCGAGCGGTTCGGCGCTGGGCCGCTACGCCACCTTCTGCGCCCTGGCCGAGCACCACGGCACGGGCTGGCGCTCGTGGCCGGTCGAGCACCGGCGCCCCGAGAGCCCGGCCGTCGCCCGCTTCGCCGCCGCCCACGCCGATGCCGTCACCTTCCACGCCTGGCTGCAGTGGCAGCTCGACCGGCAACTGGTCGGCGCCGCGACCGGCGCCGCGCTCGTCCACGACCTCGCCATCGGCGCCGCCCCGGACGGGTTCGACGCGTGGACGTGGCAGGACTGCCTCGCCCACGACGTCCGCGTCGGCGCGCCGCCCGACGAGTTCAACGCCGCCGGCCAGAACTGGGGGCTCCCGCCGTTCGTGCCGTGGCGGCTCCGGGCCGCTCGGCTACGAGCCGCTCGCCGAGCTGTTCCGTGGTGCCTTCGCCCACGGCGCCGGGCTGCGGGTCGACCACGTCATGGGCCTGTTCCGGCTGTGGTGGATCCCGGACGACACTGGCGACTCCGGGGTGGCGAAGGCGACGGCGGCTACGTCCGGTTCCCCGGCACCGAGCTCCTCGACGTGCTCGCCCTCGAGAGCGCCCGCGCCGGCGGCTTCGTCATCGGTGAGGACCTCGGAACGGTCGAGGACGAGGTTCGGGCCGCGCTCGCCGAGCGCGACGTCCTGTCCTACCGGCTGGCCTGGTTCGAGGAGGAGCCGCCGGAGAACTGGCCGAAGCGGGCGCTCGCCGCCGTGACGACCCACGACCTGCCGACCGTCGCCGGCGTCGTCGTCGGGTCAGGACGACGAGACCAGGCAGTTCCACGACCGGCTCTCGCAGCTGGTCGACGGGCCCGTCGTGTCCAGCGACGACCCCGTCGAGGTCGCCGTCGCCGCCTACCGGCGTCTGGCGGCGTCGCCGTGCCAGCTCGTCGCGGCCACGCTCGAGGACGCCCTCGGCGTCGTCGAGCGGCCGAACCACCCGGCCGCGACGGCCGATGACCACCCGAATTGGTCCCTGGCGCTCCCCCGGCCGATCGACGAGCTCCCCGGTGATCCGGGCGCCCGTGCGGTGGCCGACGCCCTCCTTCGGAACCCGTCCGTTCTGAAGGAGGTGAAGTGACACGTCGGGGCACCTCGTGAGTTGCCCACACGGCGCCTCTCTCGCACCCTCGGCGTCGACGAGTGCCCCGGGAGGGATTCGAACCCTCACTGTGCGGGTTTTGAGTCCGCCCTCTCTGCCAGTTGGAGTACCGGGGCGAGGCAGCCCGGGAGCGTAACCTCCGGGTCATGCCGTCCCTTCGCCGGATCCTCGTGCTCGCGGCGCTCGTGGCCCTGATCGCCCTGGTCCGCGACCGTCTGCTGGCCGCCGACGAGGCCCGGACAGGGTTCGGGCGCGACGTACCAGGGCCGTGACGGTCCCGTGACGTTCGTGTAACCCTCGGCCGCCAGGCTGGGTCCGAGCCCTGACGTCCCGCGACCGCCCGAGGTGGCCCAGCCCATGGACACGACCGTTCTCGAGCCGGAGAGCCCGCTGTACCAGCGCCTCCGCGACCTCACCGTCGACGTGCTCGACCTCCCCGCCGAGCAGATCTTGCCGGCGTCGCACTTCGCCGACGACCTCGGCGTCGACAGCCTCGACCTCGTCGAGCTCGTCGAGGCGCTCGAGGCCGAGTTCGACGTCCGGATCGACGACGCCGAGCTGGCCGACATCACCACCGTCGCCGAGGCCTACCACCTCCTCGCCGCCAAGACGGCGGCCTGACCACCGAAACCCTCGTTCGGGTGGTGGTGGTCGGACGGTCAGTTCTCGCCGGACTCGAGGGCGAGCAGGTAGCGCTTCACGTCGAGGCCGCCGCCGTAGCCGCCGAGGGCGCCGCCGGTCCGCAGGACCCGGTGGCACGGCACGACGATCGGGACCGGGTTCGTCGCCATGGCCGAGCCGACCGCTCGGTGGGCGCGGGGGCTGCCGGCCATCGCCGCCAGCTCGGCGTACGAGCACGTCTCGCCGAAGGTGATCTCGGTGTGCAGCAGCTCGAGCACCTGGCGACGGAACCCGTGGGCCAGGCGGAGGTCGACCGGGAGGTCGAACATCGTTCGCCGCCCGGCGAAGTACTCGTCGAGCTCCCGCCGGGCCAGGTCGAGGCGCCGGGGCAGCTCGACGACCCGCGGCGAGACCTCCTCGGCGAGCTCGTCGAGGATCGTGTCGGTCTCCGTCGGGAAGCCGACCCGCACGAGCCCCTCCGGCGTGGCCGCGAGCGTGAGGATGCCGATGGGGCTGTCGGTGCGGGCGACGGCCACCTCGACCAGCCCCTCGTCGTCGGCCCGGGCGAGAGCGGCCGCGGTCGCGGCGGCGATCGTCGTCGAGCGCCGACCGTGGGCCCGCCTCGCAAGTCCTGCTTGGTCGTCATGCCAGCACCTCCCGGAGCCGGTCGAGGCCCGCCTTGACGCTCTGGCGGGCGGCGGCCTCGGAGCACCCGAGGACCGCAGCGATTTCGTCGTAACCCCAGTCGTCGGCATGGCGGAGGGCCACGGCGACCTTCTGCTTGTGGGGCAGGTCCCGGACGGCGGTCCACAGCTCGCCGTCGGGCAGGGTCGGGTCGGCGCCGTTGGCGCCGGGCTCGGGGACGGCTTCGACGGGCACGGCCCGGCGGCCGGTCGCCCGAGCCTGGTCGATCACCTTCCGGTGGGCGACGGTGAAGAACCACGCCCTGAGGTTCCCGTCGTGACGTGGCGGCCACGCCCGCAACGCGGCGATGACCGCCTCCTGGTAGCAGTCGGCGCCATCGTGGGGGCCGAGCATCCCGACGAGGTGTCGGTACAGCTCAGTCCCGTGCGCGTCGAGCAAGGACTGGAACGGCAGCACGATGGGAGAACGACCCGGGCGGGACCCGTTGTGAGGTTCAGGCGCCGATCGACGCGAGGAGGTTCTTGGCGGTGTCGGCCGGCGAGACCTTGTACCAGGCCTGCTCGACCTTGCCCTTCTCGTCGATGAGGAACGCCGACCGCAGGATGCCCATGTACTTCTTGCCGTACATCGACTTCTCGGTCCAGACGTCGTAGGCCTCGGCGACGGCGTGGTCCTCGTCGGCGAGCAGCGGGAAGCCGAGGCCGTACTTGGTGTCGAACTTCTTCTGCTTCGCCGGCTTGTCGGGGCTGATCCCGAGGATGACGGTGTCGCCGACCTGGCCGCTGATGTCGCGGAGCCCGCACGACTGGGCCGTGCAACCGGGCGTGTCGGCCTTCGGGTAGAAGTAGACGAGGACCTTGCGGCCCTTGAAGTCCGACAGCTTCACGGTGTTGCCGTCCTGGTCGGACAGCGAGATCGCGGGGGCCTTGTCACCGGGCTCGAGCGCCATGTCGCCGACGATACGTCACACCGTTGCGGTCGCCTCTCGCCGATCGCTCCCGCGTGCCCATGTCGCGCCGACATCGTCGCCGGTGTGGACGACCCGCTCGACGACCCCCAACTCCTGCGCTGTGTAGAGCGGCGCGCCGGCGACGGTGAGCAGGACGTCGTCGGTCCCGAAGGCCGAGGCGGTCGGCCCAGGTCGCCGCCTGCACCCTCGTCACGCGCAACCCGAACGGCTCGACCGTGACCCCGACCCCCAGCGGCGCCCACGGCAGCCACGCCCGCTGGGCGATCGCGCCCGTCTCGAAGTAGAGGCAGAGGTCGGCGAAGATGTGCTCGGCGTGGATCCAGAAGCCGTCGCCGACCAGCGCCACGAAGGCCTCGTCGAAACCGGACTGCACCACCCGGATGCGCGCGCCGGTGTCGATGTGCTCGAACGTGATGGCGATGAGCGTCTCGGCGCACGGCTGATCGAGCTTGCGGACCGTCGAGCCGCCGTTCGTGCTCCACGTCGACTTCCTCGCCGCGGCACTCGAAGCCCGGGAGCCACCACTCATCCGGTCCCGTCGTCTTCACCCGGAGCTCCTCGAGCGCCTTCCAGGCCTCGCTGGGGGTCCGACGTGACGTCGAACGTCGTCTCTTGGTCCGGATCTCGGTCACCGGACCTCCTCGGTGCTGGGGTGGGCGACGAGCGCGACGGTGAACTGCCTCGCCGCTCGGCGAGGCGTGTCGCTCGATCAAGCGGGCGATGAGCGCCAAGTAGTCGTCGAGGAAGGCATGCCCGAGCCTCCGGATCGGCGAAGTGCACGGTGGCCTCGACCGCGGCGCTGGGGACCTCCACACCGTCGAACGCCGCTCGATCGAGCAGCGCCGCCGCATCCCGCTGCAGGCGCTCGCCCACCTCGACCAAGTGCTGCAGCGAGACCTGCTCGGCCATGGCTCGGAGCCGAGCGCCCTCACCCCACGTGAGCCGGGGCGACACGACGAAGGTGCCCCCGGCCGACTCGAAGAGCTGCTCGACGAAGTTGCCCTTGCGCCGCTCGCCCGCCTGCACCAGGAGGCCGGCCTTCGCCAGCTCCCGCACGTGGTGATTGATGCGCTGCCGGGGCTCGCCGAGCCGGCGGGCGGCGCCCGCCGCGGAGTCGGCCACCCGCAGTGCGTCGAGGATGCGGAGGCGGGTCGGATGGGCGATCGCAGCCAGCTGCTCGCTCGTTGTCGAGAACGGCGGTACCTGCGGCCACGCCCTGGCATCTTAAGACAGGAACTCCTTTCTTGACAAGCAGGTCCTTTGTCGGTAGCTCAAGACGAGTTGATCATGTGGTCGGCGGCCATGGCGAAGTACTCCAGGAGCCGGGTCTCGACCTCGTCGTCGACCTCGGACTCGCGCACGGTCGCCGCCATCGCCTCGTACCAGGCGTCCCGCTCCCGCCGCCCGACGGCAAAGCCCGCGTGGCGCATCCGGAGCCGGGGGTGGCCCCGGGCCTCGCTGTAGGCCGTCGGTCCGCCCCAGTACTGGCCGAGGAAGAGCGCCAGCCAGCGTCCGGAGGCGTCGAAGTCCTCGTCGGCCTCCGGGTACAGCGGGCGCAGGACAGGGTCGACCGCGACCCGGGCGTAGAACCGGCCGACCAGTGCGTCGAAGAACGCCTGACCACCGACGGCCTCGTACACCGTGGTCTCGCCGTCGTTCACGGTCCCCGAAGATACGGCTCGCCGGTTGGGGCAGACTTCGAGTCGACGGGCAGTGAAGCACCAACAGCTTGGGGGAACGGCGCATGAACGGACTCGGTCGACGGGCATTCCTGCGAGGGGCAGTGGCGACGACGGGCGGTGTGCTCGTCAGTGGGCCGCTGCAGACGTTGCTGGCCGACGCGGTGTCGGCGAGCCCCGACGGGCCGCTGGCCGCGGTGGCCGACCTGCGCGACGGCATCGTGCGGCTGCACCTGCGACCGGGGTTCCAGTACCGGTCGTTCCACGACACCGACCTGCTGACGGGTGCACCGCCGATAACCCTCGACGACGGCACCCTGCTCCCCGGGCGGCACGACGGCATGGCCGCCTTCGCAGGACCCGACGGCAACGTCTGGCTCATTCGGAACCACGAGCAGAACAACCCGGCCCCAGGCCAGCCGAACCCTCAGAACGCCTTCGGCCCGCTCGACCCGTACGACGCGCACGGGCTCGGCGGCACGACCACGAGCCTCGTCACGCCACGGGGAGAGGTCATCGAGGCCTGGACGAGCCTCAACGGCACGATGATGAACTGCTCCGGCGGACGGATGCCGTGGGGCGCATGGATCTCCTGCGAGGAGACGGTGAACGGGCCCGATACGTCGCCCGACTTCACGACGCAGACCAACCAGTTCCTCGAGCAGCCGCACGGCTTCATCTTCGAGGTCCCTGCCGGCGACATCTCGAACCGCGAGCCGATCAGGAGCGCGGGCCGCTTCGCCCACGAGGCGGCCGCCTACTCGCCCCGACGAGGGCATCGTGTACCTCACCGAGGACAACTTCGCCTTCCCATCGGGCTTCTACCGGTACATCCCGCCGGTCAACCCGACGGTCGCGGGGCACCTCGCCGATGGCGGGCAGCTCCAGATGCTCAAGGTCGTCGGCGTGAACCAGGCTCACCTCGAGGCAGGGCAGACCAACGGTGCCACCTATCCCGTCGAGTGGGTCGACATCGATGAGCCGTATCCGGGCGCGCCCAACGGCGACGGGCGCTTCGCGACGTTGACCAACAACGACGAGGCACTGAACTTCGTCGGCAGCCAGGGACGGGCGCAAGGCGCGGCGCACTTCTCGCGCCTCGAGGGCGCCGCCTGGGCACGCGGGGAGGTCTACTTCACCGCCACGCAGGGAGGCGGCGCCGCCGAGACGGGCCCCGAGCTGATCACGGGCTACGGCAACGGCCGCGGGCAGGTGTGGTCCTACAGCCCGCGGACGTCGACCCTCACCTGCCGGTTCCAGTCGCCGGGAGTGGACGTCCTCGACTTCCCCGACAACGTCACGGCCGCGAGGAACGATCGGGGCACGGTCGTGCTCTGCGAGGACGGCACCGGCGACAACTTCCTCCGCGGGCTCAGCCGTGACGCCGTGCTGTTCGACATCGCCCTGAACCGGCTGCTGCGCAACAACCCGCCGCACGCTGCCCGCTTCGGGGAGGAGTTCGCGGGCGCGACGTTCAGTCCCGACGAAGGGACGCTTGTTCGTCAACACCCAGGCCGCCCAAGGGATCACGTTCGCGATCTGGGGACCCTGGGGTCGCATCGGGGTCTGAGTCAGGGCGTGGCGGGCCGCCGGAGGTGCGGCCCGCCGAAGAAGCCGCCGACCGGTCGGGCGTGGGCGTGGTAGTGGTCGGGGATCCGCCGCATGTCGTCGTCGACGTAGTGGTCGAAGGTGAAGTGCTCCCCGACGACGGCCGCGAGCCGGTCGTGGAGACGGGCCTTGACGTCGGCGGGCGGCGACGGGTCGTGGGCCTTCCACACGATCATCGGCACGCTGCAGATCGTGCACAGCGCGACCCAGCAGTCGTCGTCCTCGTGGAACCACTCGGTCAGCCGCTCGGCGTCGCAGAGCTGGCAGCCGGCGTCGGTCATCGGAGCCCCTCGAGCAGACGCTCGACGACACCGTCGACCTCGGCCCGGTCGGCGCCGTCGGCCACGAGCGTGGCCGCCTCGAGCAGCGCGGCGAGCAGGACGTGGGCGAGGGGCTCGACCGGCTGGCGGGCGATCGATCCGGCGGCCATGCAGGCCGAGAGCGACTCCCGCACGAGCCCGAGCCCGTAGCGCTCGGCGAGCTCGTCGGCGGACCTCGGTCGACAGCACCGACGGCGCGTCGAGGAGGCAGATGCGACGCACGTCGGCATGGGCGGCGACGTCGAGGTAGGCCATGGCGCCCCGCCGGAGCTGCTCGAGCGGATCGGTCGCCGTCATCGCCGCCTGGCCGATGTCGCCGAGCACCTCGTGCTCGATCTCCTCGTAGACGGCCTGGAAGAGGGCCTCCTTCGACTCGAAGTGGTGGTACATCGCCCCGCGCGTGACGCCGGCCCGTTCGACGATCTCCTCGCGCCCGGCGCCGGCGAACCCCTTCTCGGCGAACAGGTCGCGGGCGGCGGCCAGCAGACGCGGCCCGGGTCGAGGCTCGGCGCTCGGCCTGCGTGCGGCGGTGACCAGCGTCACCCTTGACGGCCATCGACCTCCATGAGATACATGCGGGCAGCCTGCACGCAAGTGTGTGAGGCGAGCGGGGAACCGAACAGGGGGAAAGCATGGCGCTTCCACGGACGCAGGTGTCGGAAGGTCTCCTCGAACAGCTCGACCGCTTCGAGCAGCTGATCCGGCCGCTCACCGAGGCGGAGTGGGCGACGCCGAGCCGGTGCGCCGGGTGGACGGTGGGCGACGTCGCCCGCCACGTCGTCGGCGGCATGGCCGACGTCGCCGCCGGGCGGCTCGACGGCCTCGGCACGCCGGAGGTGACGGCCCGAGAGGTGGCCGAGCGGGCCGGGCGCTCCCCGGTCGAGCTGGCCGACGAGTGCGCCGAGGTCACCAAGGCCGCCGCCGGCCTGCTGCCGATGTTCGACGACGACGCCTGGTCGGCCACGGCCCCGGGCGGCTACGAGGGCACGCTCGGCGACGGCGTCGAGGCGCTGTGGTACGACGCCTGGCTGCACGCCGACGACATCCGGGCCGCGATCGGCCGGCCGTCGGAGCCCGAGCCCGGCCTCGACGGCGGGCTGTCGCACATCCTCTTCGAGCTCCACAAGCGGGGCTGGGAGGGCGAGGGCCCGACCGGAGACCCGTTCGAGTTCGTCCTCATCGCCACCGGCCAGCGCCGACGGCGACGGCTCCATCCCGAACGTCTACGCCGCCCTAGTCGAGGCCCGACTTCGAGAGCTTCTTGGGGGCGATGAGGACGTAGCTCGTACGGACGAGCTCGGCGACCTCGTCCCAGTCGGTGCCGGCGTGGTCGAGCTGGAGGCCGACCCAGCCCTTCGACCCGACGTAGGCCGGGAGGAAGTAGCGGCCGCCGGCCTCGGGCGCCAGCAGCGCGGGACGCTCGTCGGGGTCGGCCTTGCACGTCGCCGACGACCCGTCGTTCGCCATGCTGGCGAACATCTTGTCGCGACCGACCCGGAAGGTCGGATGGCCCCACGCCTCCTTCTCGTAGGTCTCGGGGAGGGCGAGGCACACGGCCCGGAAGCGGTCGGCCCGCGACCTCCTAGCCACGGTCGAGGGCGCTCCGCAGCTCCGCCACCGCGTCGCCGGCGGCTTCGGGGCCACCGCCGGCGAGCAGCAGCCGCATGATCGCCGAGGCGACGACGACGCCGTCGGCGCCCGCCTCGCAGACCTCGACGGCCTGGGCCGGGGTCGAGATCCCGATGCCCACGATGACCGGCTTGTCGGTCGTCGCCTTCAACCGCTTGGCGATCTCCGTGGCCGACGCCGACAGCGACGCCCGCTCGCCGGTGACGCCGAGCAACGACACGCCGTAGACGAAGCCGCGGGCCCGCTCGCACACGCGCGCCAGCCGCTCGTCGGACGCGGTCGGCGCCGCCAGCATGACCGTCTCGATGCCCTCGGCGTCGGCGGCGGCGCACCACGGACCCGCTTCCTCCAGCGGCACGTCGGCGACGATGGCGCCCGACACCCCGGCGTCGGCCAGCCAGCGGGCGAACCGGGCGTCACCGGGCCGGAACACGAGGTTGTAGTAGGTCATGGCCACGAGCGGGACGCCGGCGTCGATCTCCCGCAACTCGGCCAGGATCGACGCGGGGGTCGCGCCCCGGTCGAGCGCCCGCTTCGACGTCTCCTGGATCGTCGGGCCGTCCATGACCGGGATCGGAGAACGGGATCCCGACCTCGATCGCATCGGCACCGGCCGCGGCCATGGCCCGCAGCGACTCGGCCCACGTGTCGTCCATGCCGCCGGTGACGTACGGCACGAGGAGCTTGCGGCCCCGGTCGCGGCCCGCCCGCAGCGTCGCCTCGAGCGGCAGCCGCTCACCCATGGTCGTCGTAGCGGTCGCCGAGGAGGTCGGCGACCTGGGCGACGTCCTTGTCGCCCCGGCCCGACAGGTTGAGGAGCACGACCTTGCCGGCCAGCTCACCCGAGCGCGCCGCCCGCGCCACCCAGGCGAGGGCATGGGCGGGTTCGAGGGCCGGGATGATCCCCTCGGTGCGCGACAGGAGCTCGAAGGCGTCGAGCACCTCGGCGTCGGTGACCTTCTCGTACCGGGCCCGTCCGATGTCGGCGAGGTGGGCGTGCTCGGGCCCGACCCCGGGGTAGTCGAGCCCGGCGGAGATCGACTCGGCCTCCTGCACCTGCCCGACGTCGTCCTGCATGAGGAACGACACCATCCCGTGCACGACACCGGGCACGCCGTGGCCGATGGCGGCGCCTCCGGCCGGCTCGACGCCGACGAGCTCGACGTCGGGGTCGCTCGGCGAAGCCGGCGAAGATGCCGGCGGCGTTCGACCCTCCCCCGACGCAGGCGACGACGACGTCGGGAGCCCTGCCGTCGAGCGCGCCGCGGCACTGCTCCCTCGCCTCGTCGCCGATGACCCGCTGGAACTGGCGGACCATCCACGGGTACGGGTGCGGCCCCATCACCGATCCGAGGCAGTAGTGCGTGGTCTCGACCGTCGCCACCCAGTCCCGCATGGCCTCGTTCACGGCGTCCTTCAAGCGTTCGGCTGCCGGTGAGCGCCGGCCGCACCTCGGCGCCCAGCAGGCGCATGCGGAACACGTTGAGCGCCTGGCGCTCCATGTCGACCTCGCCCATGTAGACGACGCAGTCGAGCCCGAACAGCGCAGCCGCGGTGGCGGTGGCGACGCCGTGCTGGCCCGCCCCCGTCTCGGCGACCAGCCGCTGCTTGCCCATCCGCCTCGCCAGCAGCGCCTGGCCGAGCACGTTGTTGATCTTGTGGCTGCCGGTGTGGTTGAGGTCCTCCCGCTTGAGCAGCACGCGGCAGCCGAGCTCGGCGCCGAGGCGCCCGCACTCGGTCAGGATCGACGGGCGACCGGCGTAGTCGCGGAGCAGGTCGTCGAGCTCGGTCCGGAACGCCGGGTCGGCCCAGGCGGCCGTGAACGCGGCCTCGAGCTCCTCGCACGCCGGCACGAGCGTCTCGGGGACGAACCGGCCGCCGAACCGGCCGAAGCGACCGTCGGGGCCGGGATCGCCCATCACCGGTTCGTCGTCGGTCACGGCCATCGGCCGCAGAGGTTCGCGCGGCTGCTACCGCAGGCCGAAACCTTCTTCCTCCCAGTCGTACGGGAGGTGGTCGTCGTCGCCCTGGTAGCCGGGACGCTCCGCGGCGCGCGCGTTGCTGACGAAGTCGCGCACCTTGACCGCGTCCTTGCGGCCCGGTGACGCCTCGACGCCGGACGAGACGTCGACGCCCCACGGCCGGACCCGCTCGATGGCGTCGGCGACGTTGTCGGGCGTCAGCCCGCCGGCGAGGATGAACCGGCGGTTGAGCGGCACGCCGTCGAGCAGCGACCAGTCGAACACCTCGCCGCAGCCGGGCGCCGGTGCGTCGATGAGCACGGCGTCGGCGCCGAAGTCGCCGAGGCGGTCGAGGTCGGGGCTCCCCACCGGGAAGGCCTTGATCACGATCCCGACCCGCTCGCGGACGAACCGGGTGTCGTCGGGCGTCTCGTGGCCGTGGAGCTGGGCGGCCCGGAGCCCGGCGCGGTGGCAGATCTCGACGACTCGCTGGGGCATCTCGTCGCGGAACACGCCGACCGTCAGCACCTCGGGCGGCAGCCGCCGGGCGACGTCGCGGGCGAGGTCGACGGCGACCTGCCGCGACGACGGGGCGAACACGAAGCCCACGGCGTCGGCGCCCATCGCCACCGCGAGGAGGGCGTCCTCCTCGCTGGTGATCCCGCAGATCTTGACGAACATACGCCCGCGTAGGTTACGGAGCGACCTGGTCGCTGCGGGTGGACGATCGCAGGGCGCGTACCGCCCCCGCAGGATCGGCGCGCGCGCACGAGGTGCTCGCCGACGAGGACGGCGTGGTAGCCGGCGCCGCCGCAGCACGGCGGCATCCTCGGGCCCGGTGATGCCCGACTCGGCGACCCGGACCACGCCCTCGGGCAGCGTCGGCGCCACCCGCACGGCGCGCTCGGTGTCGACCTCGAAGGTGACGAGGTCGCGCTGGTTCACCCCGATCGAGCGTCGCCCCGACAGCGACGGCCCGCTCGGCCTCGGCCTCGTCGTGGACCTCGACGAGCGCGTCGAGGCCGAGCTCGGCGGCGAGCGCGGTGGCACGCCGCCAGCTCGCCGTCGGTCGAGCGCGGCCGCGATGAGCAGCACGCAGTCGGCGCCCATGAGGCGGGCGTCGGCGACGTCGCGAGGGTCGACGGTGAAGTCCTTGCGCAGCACCGGGAGCTCGACGGCGTCGCGGGCCGCGGCGAGGTCGTCGGGCGAGCCCCCGAAGAAGTCGACGTCGGTGAGCACCGAGAGGCAGGCGGCGCCGCCGGCGGCGTAGTCGAGCGCCAGCCGCGCCGGATCGAGATCGGCGACGAGGTCGCCCTTGCTCGGGCTCCGCCGCTTGATCTCGGCGACGACGGCGAGGTCGCCCGAGGCCGCCACCTCGGCCAGCCGCGCCCGGAACCCCCGGGCCGGCGGCATCCGGAGCGCCTCGGCCGTCAGCGCCTCGAGCGAGCGGTCGTCGCGGCGCCGCGCGCTCGCGGTGCGCGTCGAGGATGCGGTCGAGGTACGTGCCGGCCATCGCCGGGCGACAGTACCGGCGGGCCCTCATCGTCCCCTCACACGATGCTCATGGTCGCCGTCGAGCCGGATGCCAGCATGGCGACCGTGGGAGCGCAGTCGGTCGTGGTCGTCGAGGACGACGACCACATCGCCGAGCTGCTCGACCTGTACCTCGTCCAGGCCGGGTTCCGCGTCTTCCGGGCCTCGGCCGGTGAGGAGGGTCTCGAACCTGATCGCGGCGCGGTCACCCGATCTCGTCGTGCTCGACATCGGACTGCCGGGCGACGTCGACGGGCTCGACGTGTGCCGCCGGCTGCGCGGCGGCGGCAGCGCCAGCGCCGGGGTCCCGGTGCTCCTCCTCACGGCCCGCGACGGGGAGGTCGACCGCGTGCTCGGGTTGGAGCTCGGCGCCGACGACTACGTCACCAAGCCCTTCTCGCCGCGCGAGCTCGTGGCCCGCGTCCGGGCGATCCTCCGCCGGACCGACGGCGCCGCCGCCCGTGCGGTCGACGGTCGGCCGCCGACGATCAGCGTCGGCGCCGTCGAGGTCGACCTGGCCCGACGGGAGGCACGGGTCGCCGGCGCCGCCGTCGACCTGACACCCCGGGAGTTCGCGCTCCTCCAGGCGCTGGCGGAGAACCGCGGCCTGGCGCTGTCGCGCCGCCAGCTCCTCGACGCCGGGTGGGGCCACGACTGGTACGGCGACGAGCGCACCGTCGACGTCCACGTCCGTCAGCTCCGGCGCAAGCTCGGCGACGGCCTCCCGCTCGTCACCCTCCGCGGCACCGGCTACCGGCTCGACTGATGCCGCTCATGCCGGTTCGCTCCGCCGCCGTCCTGGCGGCTCCGCTCACACGGAGTTCCTGTCGTGCCGCATCCGGTGCGGACTCGGGGGCGCTCATCACGCAAGTTCGCTCCGCCGCCTTCCTGGCGGCTCCGCTCACACGGAGTTCCTGTCGTGCCGCACCCGGTGCGGACTCGGGGGCGCATCCTGCTCTGCAATCCTGAAGGACCTCCTGATGCGTCGTCGCCTGACGTGGGCGATCGTCGGCACCGTCGTCGTGACGTTGGTGGTCGTCGGTGTCGGCACCCTCGTGCTGGCCCGGATCGACGCCCGCAGCCGGACGATCGAGGACTTGGAGCAGCGCGCCGTCGACGTGGCCGACGCCGTCGCCGAGCTCCCCGAAGGGCGTGAGGTCGACGTGCTCCGCCGGCTCCGCGGGTCGCTCGATCTCGACGGTGTCACCCTCGTACGGCTCGGTGTCCGCAACCCGGTCGGCCCGCGGCAGCCGCTGCTCCCCGCCGGCGTCGAGCTCGAGGCCCTCGACGCCGCCGCCCTGCGGGCCGGCGCGGTCGTGTCGGGCGTCCGGGGCTCCACCGCCTACGCCGCCGCCGCCGTCCCCGACCGGGTCGGCTCGGTCGCCCTTCCCGTCGTCGTCGTCACGAACGGCATCGCCTCCGACATCGGACCTGCCGGTCGCTGGTTCGTCCTCGCCGGCGTCGTGACGGTCGCGGTCGCCGCCGTCGTCGCCCGCCGCCTGGGGCGAGCCCTGGCCGGTCCGGTCGCCGAAGCCGAAGCGACGACACGGCGCATCGCCGCCGGCGACCTCGCCGCCCGTGTCCCCGCTCCGCCCGAGCACGCGGATGACGAACTGGCCCGGCTCGCCCGGTCGATCAACACCATGGCCGAGGAGCTCGAACGATCCCGCGGCCTCGAGCGCCAGTTCCTGCTCTCCGTGTCGCACGACCTCCGCACGCCCGCTGACGTCGATCCGGGGCTGGGCCGAGGCCATCGCCGACGGCGCCGCCGAGGAGCCCGCCGCCGCCGCCGGGGTCGTCGTGGCCGAGTCCCGCCGGCTCGAGCGGCTGGTGCGCGACCTGCTCGACCTCGCCCGCCTCGACGCCCGGCGCTTCTCGCTCGACGTCGGCGACGTCGACCTCGCCGATGTCGCCGCCGGGACCGCCGAAGGCATGCGGCCCGGACCTCGAGGACGCCGGCGTCCAGGTCAGGGTCGAGGGCGACGGCCGGGTGCCCGTCGCCGGCGACGCCGACCGTCTCGCGCAGGTGGCGGCCAACCTCCTCGAGAACGCCGGGAAGTTCGCCCGGTCGCACGATCACGGTGCGAGCCGTCGCTCGACGGCGACGACGCGCGTCCTGCAGGTCGACGACGACGGCCCCGGCATCGACGCCGAGGACCTCCCCCACGTCTTCGAACGGCTCTACGTGGCCCGCCGCCGGCCCCTGCGGGCCGAGTCGGGCTCCGGCCTGGGGCTCGCCATCGTGCGCGAGCTCACGACGGCCATGGGCGGTCGTGTCGCGGCCGGTCCTGCACCGGGCGGCGGCGCCCGCCTGGAGGTCCGCCTGCCGGCCGTGCGTTGCCGCGCCGCCGACGAGTGTGCATCGAGCACCGGCTTCCGACGGTCGCTGCACGATCGTTCCCAGCCCCGACGACGAGTGTGCATCGAGCACCGGCTTCCGACGGTCGCTGCACGATCGTCTGAGACCGCCGGCGCGCCGCCCGAGCTTCACTTCACGACGGTGCCGGCGACCCCGTCGACAACGACCGCGGCGCCGGGCTCGACCTTGCGACCGACCGGTCCCATCGCCCACTCGCCGGCCGCGCTGGTGACGGACCCCGCGGCCGTGCCGTCGGGCCCGAGCACGGAGGCTCCGGGACGGACCGGCGCCTCGACGCGCAGCACCCGAAGCGGCCGGGGCACGTTGCCGCCCCTGCTGTCGATCCGGGCGACGAGCTCCTGGCCGGTGTAGCAGCCCTTCGTGAAGCTCACCGCCGACTCGATCACCCACTCGCCGGCCTCGGCCGGGATCGTGTCGGGCCCGATGTCGACCCCGCTGACCGGGACGCCGGCCTCGATGCGTCGCCGCTCGTACTCGTCGGCGTCGAGGGTGGGTGTGCCGGCAGGGTCGGCCGCCCACCACGTCGGCGCACGCCGGCACCGGGCCAGACCGCGCCGATGGCGTCGGGCGGCGCGCCGGTCAGGAAGCGGGTGCAGACGAGCCCGTCGACCGGTTCGATCGTCGCCTTCGTGCGCAGCAGGAACCGGCGGAGCCGGGCCAGGAGCGCGTCGCCGGCCTCGGGGTCGGTGTCGAGGAGGAACGAGTCGTCGGCCTCGCGGACGAAGCGCAACAGGGCCACGACCTTGCCGGTCGGCTCGAGCAGGAGGCTGCTGCCGTGCGGCCGGTCCACGTCCTGGCTCAGCTGGCCCTGGAGGTAGGCCTCGGCGTCGGGGCCGGCGACCCGCACGAAGGCGCGGGGGACGACGGCGATCTCGGCGGCGCTCACCGTTCTGCCGTGGCGCGGGCGGCCGTCATGCGGCGGGCGGCCGCCACCGCGGAGAGGAGGGCCCTGGCCTTGTTGTGGCACTCGAGCTCCTCGTCGACCGGGTCGCTGTCGGCGACGACACCTGCGCCGGCCTGGACCGACGCCCGGCCGTCGGGTTGGCACACCATCGTGCGGATCGTGATGGCGGTGTCGAGGTTGCCCGAGAAGTCGATGTACCCGACGACGCCGGCGTACGGGCCGCGCTTCACCGGCTCCAGGTCGTCGATGATCTCCATGGCCCGCACCTTCGGCGCGCCGGAGACGGTGCCGGCGGGCATGCGTCGCCCGCAGCACGTCGATGGGGCCGAGCCCGTCGCGCAGGTCGGCCGACACCTGCGACGTCATGTGCATGACGTGGCTGTAGCGCTCGAGGGTCATCAGCTCGTCGACGTGGACGGTGCCGAACCGGGCGACGCGACCCACGTCGTTGCGGGCGAGGTCGACGAGCATGATGTGCTCGGCGATCTCCTTCGGGTGCTCGATGAGCTCGGCCGCCAGACGCCGGTCGTGCTCGTCGTCGCGACCCCGGAACCGGGTGCCGGCGATCGGCCGGCTGATGATCCGGCCATCGGTCAGCCGCACGAGCGGCTCGGGCGACGACCCGACGAGGGTCACCTCGTTGCGCGCGGAGGAAGTACATGTACGGGCTCGGGTTGACCTGCCGCAGCACGCGGTAGACGTCGAAGGGCTCGGCGCCGAGATCGAAGTCGAAGCGCTGGGCGAGGATGATCTCGAAGATGTCGCCGGCGAGGATGTGCTCCTTGGCGGCGTCGACCGCGGCCATGAAGGCCGTCGGCCCCATCGACGAGCGAACCTCGGGCAGGTCGTCGGAGGCGTCCGGCGGCGCCACGAGCGGTTCGGCGAGCGGGTTCGACCCGGCGGCGGCGAGGGCGTCGAGGCGTCCGAGGGCGGCGTCGTAGGCGGCGTCGACGGTCGCCTCGTCGGCACCGGCCCCCCCGCCGGATCGCCCGCCGCCGGATCGCCCGCCGCCGACGAGGGACGAACGCGTTGGCGACGAGCGTCACCCGCTGGCGCCAGTGGTCGTACGCGGCGAGGTCGCCGATCACCGAGAGGACGGCGTCGGGGTTCCCGAGGTCGTCGGGCGGCGCGTGCGGGCAGTCGCTCGACCTCGCGCACCACGTCGTAGCCGAGGTAGCCGACGAGCCCCCCGTGCAACGGCGGCAGCTCGGGGAGGTGCGGTGAGCGCAGCTGGGACAGGAGGGCGTCGACGGCGGCGAGGACGCCCTGGTCGGTCGGTATCGGCGCCGGCAGGCGGCCCTCGACCGACAGCTTGCGGCCGCGGGCGACGATGGTCGCCAGCGGGTCGCGCCCGACGAAGCTCCACCGCCCCCAGCGCTCGTGGTCGACCGACTCCAGCAGGAAGCCGGGCCGGTCGCCGACGACGCGCAGGAAGCCGGCGACGGGCGTCGTGAGGTCGGCGAGGAGCTCTCGCCAGACGGGGACGACGGCGTGGTCCCGGGCGAGGGCCCGGAACTCGTCCCTACTCGGTCCCGGCACCTGTCGCACCAACACCGCGGCCGAAGGCTCGGAAGAAGCAACTGCGGTTGCCGGTGTGGCAGGCGCCGGCGCCGTCCTGCTCGACGCGGAACAGCAGCACGTCGCCGTCGCAGTCGTAGCTCGCCTCGCGGATCCACTGGCGCTCACCGCTGGTCTCGCCCTTGCGCCAGAGCTCCTGGCGGCTCCTGCTCCAGAACACCGTGCGACCCTCGGCCAGGCTGAGACGGAGGGACTCCTCGTTCATCCAGGCGACCATCAGCACCGTGCCGTCGGCGATGTCCTGCACGATGGCCGGCACCAGGCCGTCGCCGTCGAAGTGCACCCGGGCGAGCTCGTCGTCGGTGACCTCGATGGGCGTCACGATCGGCATGGGAGCAGAGGCTACGGGCGCTACAGAGTACAGACCCGTAGAGCCTTCCTCGAGGCGCTCGGCCGCCACGGCGTGCACGTCGCGCTCGCGGAGGATGATGAAGTCCTCCCCCCCGACCTCGACCTCGTAGCGGTCCTCGGGGTTGAAGAGCACCTGGTCGCCGGGCTCCATGGCGCGGACGCTCGGACCCGCCGCCACGACCTCGGCCCACGTGAGGCGCTTGGACATCTGGGCCGTCGCCGGGATGAGGATGCCGCCGGTCGTGCGCCGCTCGGCGTCCTCGCCGCCGCGGCGCACGAGGACCCGATCGTTCAGCATCTTGATCGGGAGCTTGTCGCGACCACCGGTTCGCATGGCCGCGTCAGGCTACGCGAGGGCCGTGCCCCCACCGGCATCGCCGCCGAAGGTGACGGCGGCGATCTCGCTGTCGATCTCCTCCGGCGCGGCCCCGAGGCCGCCGAGGTACTCCCGGTACTGCTGGACGTCGGAGGCGTCGGCCCGGAGGGACGGCGCGTGCTCGCCCAGCCAGCGCCGGAAGGAGTCGATCTCCTCCTCGATCTGGCGGGCCTGCTCGGTCCAGGTCTCGAGCACCTCGGCGATCTGGACGCGAGCCGAGAACATGGCGATGAGGTGGGCCTGGTACTCGGCATCGGTCGAGTCGTTCGATCCGGCGCACTCGATCAGCGCGATGTCGGCCGCCTTCCCGGCGATGAACCCGTTGACGTCCCACATGGCGTCGGCGCTGATGTTGGCGGCCCCGTAGGCGGCGTCATGGGCCTGGCAGCAACCGTCGAGGCCGTCCTCCGGCTCGTCGCACCGGTTGCCGGCACCGCAGAAGCACCCGTGCTTCGTGGCGCCGTCCCACCACGCCTGCATCTCCGCGACCTGCGCGTCGTACTGGTCTTCGAACCACTTCCGCACTCGCTCCAAGGCACCCATGGTCAGCAGCGTCGCATCCTCGGCCCCGTTCCGCCCTGGGCGGACGGCCGCCCGAACGGCCCCGGTACGGTGCCCGATCGTGCTTCCGGCTGATCGGTTCGACCTCGCAGTGCCCGAGGCGCCGGTCCTGGGCGCCGCCCTCCTGCACCCGCACCCCTCCTACGGCGGTGACCGCCACAACGCCGTCGTCGGCGCGCTGTTCCGCGCCCTGCCCGCCGCAGGCGTGGCGAGCGTGCGGTTCGACTTCGCTTCTGACGATGTCGTCGCCGGCGCAGCCGACGCGGTCGAGGCCATCGACCTCCTCCCCGGTGAACTCGGCGTCGTCGTCGCCGGCTACTCGTTCGGCGCCTTGGTCGCCTCGGAGGTGCTCGACGAGCGGGTCGTGGGGTGGGCGCTGGTCGCGCCGCCCTTCGGCGCCATGCTGTCCGGCGCCGGCCGGCCGATCGCCGGCGACGACCGGCCCAAGCTCGTCCTCGTTGCGGCCCACGACCAGTTCTGCCCGCCCGAGGTCGCTCGGCAGGAGCTCGACGGCTGGGTGGCGACCGAGATCGAGGAGGTGCCCGGCGCCGACCACTTCCTCGCCGGCGCCACCGGGCGGGTCGCCGATCGCGTCGGCCGGCTGGCTCAGCCGGCTCGCTCCCCGAGGTCCTGCCTGACCTCGATGCCGGCGGCGGCCATCGCCGCCTTGGCCTCGGCGACGGTGTGCTCGGCGAAGTGGAAGATGGAAGCGGCCAGCACCGCGTCGGCGTGACCTTCGAGCACTCCGGCGACGAGGTGCTCGAGCGTCCCGACGCCACCGCTGGCGATGACGGGCACGGCGACGGCGTCGCTGACGGCCCGGGTGAGCTCGAGGTCGAAGCCGTCGCGGGTCCCGTCGCGGTCCATCGACGTGAGCAGGATCTCCCCGGCGCCGAGCGAGACGACCTCCTCGGCCCACGACACCGCGTCGAGGCCGGTCGGCGATCCGTCCGCCGTGGGTGAACACCTCGAAGCCGCCCATCACTTGGCGGGCATCGATGGCGACGACGGCGCACTGGCTGCCGAACTCCGTGGCGATCTCGGCGACGAGCTGGGGGCGGGCGACGGCGGCGGTGTTGACCGACACCTTGTCGGCGCCGGCGCGGAGGAGGCGGCGGGCGTCGTCGACACCGCGGATCCCGCCGCCGACGGTGAAGGGGATGAAGACCTCTTCGGCGGTGTGGCGGGCGACCTCGACGATGGTGTCGCGGGCGTCGGACGACGCCGTGATGTCGAGGAACACGAGCTCGTCGGCGCCCTCGGCGTCGTAGCGGGCGGCGAGCTCGACCGGGTCGCCGGCGTCGCGCAGGCCGACGAAGTTCACGCCCTTCACGACGCGGCCGGCGTCGACGTCGAGGCACGGGATCACACGGGCGACGCGCACGCGGCGACGGCCTCCTCTGCGGTGAAGGCGCGCTCGTACAGGGCCCGCCCGACGATCACGCCGGGGACCCCGTGGTCGCGGAGCGCGACGAGATCGGCGAGGGTGCCGACGCCGCCGCTGGCGACGAGGCGGTCACCGCCGGCGGGGTGGTCGAGCAGCTCGTCGTACAGGGCCAGGTCGGGCCCGTCGCCGGTGCCGTCGACGGCGATCTGGGTCACGACGAGCGCGTCGAAGGGCCGGCTCGGCGAACGCGGCCCAGGACGGCGTCGAGGTCGCCGGCCTCCTCGGTCCAGCCGCGGACGGCGACCGTCCCGACCCCGGACGTCGAGGCCCACCGCGATCCCGAGCCCCGGGAGGGCGCCGGCGACGGCGTCGACGAGATTCGGGTCCTCGACCGCCGCCGTGCCCAGGACGACGCGGGCCACGCCGGCGGCGGCCAGCTCGCGGGCGTCGGCGACGGAGCGGACGCCGCCACCGGTCTGGGTCCTGACCCCTCGGTCGGCGAGGGCGGCGGCGACGATCTCGATCGTCGGCCGGTTCACCGGGTCGCCGGAGCGGGCGGCGTCGAGGTCGACGACGTGGACCCAGCGGGCGCCGGCGTCGGCGAAGGCGAGCGCCCGGGCGACGGGGTCGTCGCCGTACACCGTCTCGTCGCCGTAGTCGCCCTGGCGCAGGCGCACGCAACGCCCGCCGCGGAGGTCGATGGCCGGGTACAGCTCCATCGCCTCAGCCCAACCCGGCGACGAAGTTGGCCAGCAGCCGGAGCCCGTTGGCGCCCGACTTCTCGGGGTGGAACTGGCAGGCGGCGACGTTGCCGCGCTCGACGAGGGCGGTCACCGGGCCGCCGTAGTCGCACGTGGCGACGACCTCAGGGCCGTCGACGGCGACGTAGCTGTGCACGAAGTACATCCAGGGCGACGGGCCGAGGCCCTCGAGCAGCGGCGACGGGCGCCGGACGTCGAGCCGGTTCCACTGCATCTGCGGCCGCTTGACCCCGTCGGGCAGCAGCTGGATCTTGCCGGGCAGCACGCCGAGGCCGGCCACGCCGGGCGACTCGTCGCTGCCGTCGTAGAGCAGCTGCATCCCGATGCAGATGCCGAGGAAGGGCCGGCCCGAGGCGACCGCGTCGTGCACGAGCGGCTCGAGCCCCGCCGCCCGCAGCTCCTCGGCGCACCGCCCGAAGGCGCCGACACCGGGCAGCACGACGCCGGCGGCGTCGGCGATCACGGCCGGGTCGGCGGTGAGCCGGGCGTCGGCGCCGACCCGCTCGAGGCCCTTCTGCGCCGAGCGCAGGTTGCCGATGCCGTAGTCGAGCACGGCGACGAGCGGTCGGTCGGAGTCCACCAAGGCCGACGGATCCTAAAGGCGTTCGTTGGTAGCCAACGCGCCAGTTCTGGCCGCCTCGCTTCCAACGAACGGGACCGAGGGGGCGACCGCTACAGGGCGCCTTTGGTGCTGGGGACCTCGGTGCCCTCGACCTTCACGGCGGCGCGCAGCGATCGGGCGATGCCCTTGAAGGCGGCCTCGACGACGTGGTGGGTGTTGTCGCCTGACCGCTTGCGCACGTGGAGGGTGATCCCGGCCGCCATGGTGAAGCTCTGCCAGAAGTGGCCGGCCATCTCCGGGTTGAAGGGCGGGTCGCCGAGGGGCAGCACCTCACCGAAGGGGACGTCCCACACGAAGAAGGGCCGGCCCGACAGGTCGACGGCGACCTCGATGAGCGCCTCGTCGAGCGGGAACAGGCCGGAGGCGAACCGGGCCACCCCGGCCTTGTCGCCCAGGGCCTCGGCGAAGGCCTCGCCGAGCACGATGCCGGTGTCCTCCACCGTGTGGTGGCCGTCGACGTGGAGGTCGCCGGTCGCGTTGACGTGGAGGGCGAACCCGCCGTGGCGGCCGACCTGGTCGAGCATGTGGTCGAAGAACGGCAGTCCGGTCTTCGCCGCCACGGGCCCGCCGGCGCCGTCGAGACCGAGCGAGACCTCGATCGACGTCTCCTTCGTCGTCCGGGTGCGCAACGCCGTCCTCACGTCAGTTCCTCCTCCAGCGCCGCCAGGAAGGCGTCGTCCTCGGCCGGTGTGCCGATCGTGACGCGGAGGCAGCCCTCGAGGCCAGGCCACGACGAGCAGTCGCGCACGAGCACGGATCGGTCGAGCAGGCCCTGCCACACCTCCTTGCCGTCGCGCCCCCGCGGGCGGAACAGCACGAAGTTGGCCCCGGACGGCCACGTGTCGACCGGCAGGTCGGCGAGGGCAGCGGACACCCGGCCCCGCTCCTCGACGAGGGAGGCGACCCGCATCCGCATCTCGTCGTCGAAGTCGAGGGCCAGCTCGCCGGCCACCTGCTTGAAGGCGTCGAGGTGGTAGGGCAGCACGACCTTGTCGAGGGTCTCGACGACCTCGGAGCTGGCGATGCAGTAGCCCAGCCGCGCCGCGGCCATCGACCACGTCTTCGAGAAGGTGCGGACGACGACCAGGCCGCCCGCCGGCGCGACCTGCTCGATGGCCGACCGCGGCGAGAACTGCCCGTAGGCCTCGTCGACGACGACGAGCCCCGGCGCCGCGTCCAGGGCGGCGGCCAGCACCGCCGGCTCGTCGACGGTCCCCGTCGGGTTGTTCGGCGAGCACAGGAAGGTGACCGCCGGTCGGCACGAGGCGACGACCGGCCCGACCTGCTCGGCGTCGATGGTGAAGTCGGCTCGACGCTCGGCGACGGCCACCTCGGTGCCGGTGACGCGTGCGATGTGCGAGTGCAGCGCGTACGTCGGCTCGAAGACGAGCGCGGTCCGCCCCTGACCACCGAAGCCGAGACAGAGCGTCTGGAGGACCTCGTTCGATCCGTTGGCGGCGAACACCATCGACGGGTCGACGTCGTGGTGGGCCGCGAGCCGCGCCCGCAGCCGGGTGGCGCGACGGTCCGGGTAGCGGTGCCAGTCGACTTCGGCGACGCGGGCGGCGAGGGCCTCGACGAAGGCGGGCGGCGGCGGCACCGGCGCCTCGTTCGTGTTGAGGCGGACGGCGACGTCGACCTGCGGCGAGTGGTACCCGTCCATCAGGGCGACGTCGGCGTGTGGCGAGGGGATCGTCATCGCGGACCCTCGCCCGGGTCGGGCCTCGTGCGCCGAACGCGGATCGACTCGGCGTGCGACGGCAGACCTTCGGCCTCCGCGAGTGCGATCACGTGCGGGGCCGCCGCCTCGAACCCGGCCTCGGACACCTCGACGACGTGCACGGCTTTGGTGAAGTCGTCGGGCGTGAGCGCGCCGGCGAACCGAGCCGACCCGAACGTCGGGAGCACGTGCGACGGCCCGGCGAAGTAGTCGCCGATGGAGGCCGGCGAGAGCGGACCGAGGAACACGGCGCCGGCATGGCGGACGAGCGGCACGAGCGCCTCGGGGTCGGCGCACAGCAACTCGAGGTGCTCGGGGGCGATGGCGTTGGCGACCGCGACGGCGACCTCGGCGTTGTCGACCAGGACGCTGATGCCCGCCTTGTCGAGGGTCGCCTCGATGTCGTCGCGGCGTGGCGAGGCGGCGGCGATGCGAGCCACCTCGGCCTCGACGGAGGCGGCCACCGACTCGTCCCAGGTGACGAGCCAGGCGAGGCCGTCGGGACCGTGCTCGGCCTGCACGACCACGTCGACGGCGGCGTAGCTCGCCGGCACCGACGCGTCGGCGAGGACGACCACCTCCGAGGGGCCGGCGAACGCCGACGGCACCCCCACCCGACCCTCCCCCGCCACCTCGCGCTTGGCGACGGCGACGTAGACGTTGCCGGGACCGGCGATGACGTCGACCGGCGGGATCGACCCGGTGCCGTAGGCCAGCGCGCCGATGGCCTGCGCGCCGCCGACCGGGTGCACCGCGTGGGCACCGGCGACGGCGGCCGCCGCCAGCACGACGTCGTCGACCCGACCGTCGGGCCCGGGCGGCACGCACAGGGCGACGTGGGGGACGCCGGCGACACGGGCCGGGATGACGGTCATGAGCACCGTCGACGGATAGCGGGCCCGCCCGCCCGGGCACGTAGCAGCCGGCTCGGTCGACCGGGCGGCGGAGGGTCCGGTTCGTGATGCCGCCGGCCTCGTGCCTGACCTCGGGCACCCGCTCCGCCTCCTGGAAGGCACGGACCGACGCCGCCGCGGCTTCCAGGGCGGCACGGACGGACGGGTCGATCCGCCCGAGCGCCCCGTCCCACTCGTCGCGGGGCACGGTGAGGGCGTCGAGCCGAACACCGTCGAACCGCTCGGTCAGGTCGCGGAGTGCATCGTCGCCGCGAGCGCGGACCTCGGCCAGGATCTCGCGGACGGCCGCGACGGGCTCGTCGCCGGCGGCGTTCGGACGGGGGAGCCGCGCCTCGGCAGTCAGCAGGCCCGAGGCCCCGCAGGTCGAGCCTCCGCAGCACGGCGAGCGAAACCGTACCGGCGGGTCAGCGCGGGCTGAGCATCCGTTCCAGCCGGCGGCGCGGCGGCGCGCAGCGCCCGGTCGAGCTCGTCGAGGTCGGTGGTCCACGGGTCGTCGCGGGTCGGCACGGTGCAGGTCGGCGATGGCCGACGACTCGCTCGTGGAGCTGGTCGAGGCCGCTGGCGACCGCCTGGAGCGCGGGAGCATCAGGGTGCAAAGCACACACCTCCGGGTGGGGAAAAGGGCGACGGCGCCCCGTGAAGGGGCGCCGTCGCGGGCGACACCAGGCGGCGGATCCCGATGTCGCGACTACCAGGTGGCGGGAACCTGGTGTGTGCAATATAGAGAAGCCTGCACGCCGAATGCACGTCGGGTGAATGGTCATCCAAGCCCCGCCGAGGGACAAAAGTCGGCGAGTACGCATGCACCGCACTTCGGCCTTTTGGCGTCGCACACCCGCCGGCCGTGGAGGATCAACCGCAGGCTGAACGCGCCGCGATCCGCCGGTCGCACCATCGCGTCGACGACGCGTTCGACCTTCACCGGGTCGGTCTCGGCGGTGATCCCGAGGCGGCGGACGAGCCGTCCGACGTGGGTGTCGACCGGGAACCCCGGCAGCCCGAGAGCGACGGAGCGGATCGACGTTGGCGGTCTTGCGGCCGACGCCCGGCAGCGTCACCAGGTCCTCGATCGGGCCGGGCACCTCCCCGTCGTACCGCTCGACGAGGGCCTGCGGCCATGCCGATGAGCGCCCTGGACTTCTGGCGGAAGAAGCCCGTCGACTGGACGATCTGCTCCAGCTCGGCCGGGTCGGCGCCGGCGAGGTCGGCCGGCGTCGGGATACCGGGTGAACAGCGCCGGGGTGACCGAGTTCACCATCTTGTCGGTCGACTGGGCCGAGAGGATCGTGGCCACCAGGAGCTGGAACGGCGTCTCGAAGTCGAGCTCGCAGAGCTCGACCGCCGAGCCCGGGTACTCCTCCGCCAGTCGAGCCAGGGCCTCCCGGGCCCGGCCCTTCGGTGACCGCGGGCGACCCATCGCGGCACGCTACCGAGGGCGGTAGTGGCCGGCGTCATACCCTGCGGTCGATGGGGGCGTCCCCGCTGTTCGCCTTCGAGGCGTGTCCGGCTCGAGCTGTCGGGTCGCACCATCCTCGACGGCATCGACCTGACGCTGCCCGACGACGGCATCACCGTGCTCGCCGGGCCGTCGGGGGCGGGCAAGTCGACGCTGCTGCGCCTCTGCAACCGGTTGACGTGCCGACGCCGGGCCGGGTCCGCTTCCGGGGCGACGACGTCGCCGAGCTCGAGCCGCTGGCCCACCGACGACGGGTCGGGATGGTGTTCCAGCGGCCGGCGCCGTTCCCGGGCACCGTCCTCGAGAACCTTCGCGTCGCCTGCCCGCGGCCTCGACGACGGCGGCGCCGCCGCCGCCCTGGAGCGCGCCGGGCTCGACCGCTCGTTCCTCGACCGCCGCGCCGACGACCTGTCGGGCGGCGAGGCCCAGCGCATGTGCCTCGCCCGCACGCTCGCCACCGGGCCCGAGGTGCTCCTGCTCGACGAGCCCACCTCCTCCCTCGACCCCGTCGCCTCGCGGGACCTCGAGGCCCACGTGCGCATGCTGGCCGACGGACGACGTCGCCGTCGTGTGGGTGACCCACGACCTCGGCCAGGCCGAGCGCATCGCCGACGAGCTGCACGTGGTCACCGGCGGCCGGATGGCGACGGCCGACGAGCGCCATCACTTCCTCCGCGGCGAGCGCCACCGCGACGGTGAGGACGAGCCCGGCGTCGACGAGGAGGCCTCGTGATCACCACCGACATCGGCATCGAAGGCGTCGCGGCCTCGTTCGTCCTCGTCGCCGTCGCCATCGGTCTCTCGCTGCGCCAGGGCCTGGGCATCGAGCGGACGATCGCTGTGGGCGGCGACGCGGGCGTTCGTGCAGCTCCTCGCCGTGGGCTCGCCCTCACGCTGATCCTCGACGACGACGCCGCCGACGTCCTCGCCGATCGTGTGGGTCGTCGCCATGGTCGTCATCGCCGCCGTCACCGTCCGGGCGCGAGCGCCCGAGGTGCCCGGCGTCTTCCCTGTTGCGCTCCTCGCCCTCGGCGCCGCCACGGTCGCGACGCTGGGGTGCTGTTCGGGCTCGGGATCTTCCCCTTCGAGCCGATCGCCATCGTCCCGCTCGCCGGGATGATGATCGGCAACTCGCATGGCGGCGACCGTGTCGGCCGCCCGCCGGGTCGTGGCCGAGCTCGCCGACCACCGCCTCGAGGTCGAGGCCCGGCTGGCCCTCGGCCAGCCGTGGTCAGGACGGCCGTCGCGGCCCTACGTCCGCGCCGCGGTCCGCACCGCGCTCACCGCCCAGATCGAGTCGACCAAGACCGTGGGGCTCATCGCCCTGCCGGGCGCCATGACCGGGCTCATCCTCGCCGGGGTCGACCCGCTCGACGCCGTGCTCGTCCAGGTCGTCGTGATGTACCTGATCCTCGGCGCCGCCGCCACGACGACGGCCATCGTGGGCATCGGCGTCGCCCGCCGCCTCTTCACCCCCGACCACCGCCTCATCCCTGTCGCCCGGGCCGTGACCTGAGCGCAGCGCCACCGGCCGAGCTGCGCGCGGCGTCTGTCCGGTTACTACACCCCGACGCCGACGGCCGCACCGATGGCGAAGGCGAGGACCGCCGGCACGACGACGAACAGGAGCTGCCGCCCGGCGACGCGCACGACCGGACGGTCGGTGAGCCGGGCGGTGACGACACCGACGACGACGGCGGCGATGACGGCGAGGACCAGCGAGGCGAGCACGGCGGCCGCGCCCTCGGCGACGAACCACGGCAGCAGCGGCACGACCGCGCCGACGGAGAACGCCGACGAACGAGCTGGCGGCGGCACCGATCGGTGAGCCGAGCGAGCCGGGGTCGATGCCGAGCTCCTCGCGGGCGTGGGCCTCGAGCGCCATCTCGGGGTCGGCCATCATCGCCTGGGCGAGCTCGCGGGCCGTGTCGGGCTCCATGCCGCGCGACTGGTAGATCTGGGTGAGCTCGACCGTCTCGACCTGCGGGTTCCGAGCGCAGCTCGACGCGTTCGAGCTGGAGCTCGCGCTCGAGCAGCTCGGCCTGCACCCGCATCGAGTTGTACTCCCCCGCCGCCATCGAGATGGCTCCCGGCGATCAGGCCCCCGAGCCCGGCGAGGCGCACGACGTCGGCGCCGGGATCGGCACCGGCCATGGCGAGGATGAGGCCGGTGTTCGACACGAGACCGTCGGAGACGCCGAAGACCGCGGCCCGCGCCGCACCGCCCTTGACGTCGCGGTGGTGGCGCTCGAGCGACGGCGGCTCGGGTCGGGTCTTGGCCTGCGGGTGTTCCACCACGTCGCCCTAGGTTAGGGATCGACGTGCGCGCCGCCTATGACCTCGACGAGGAGGAGCTCGCCGGCCTGCTGGCCGGCTGGGGTGAGCCTCCCTTCCGGGCCCGGCAGGTCTGGGACGGCCTCCACCGGCGCCTGGCGCGGCCCGACGAGCTCACCGACCTGCCGCTGGCGCTCCGGCACCGGCTCGCCGAGGCCCTCGCCGCCGGCGCTGAACGCCGAGGTGGAGCGGACCAGCGACGGCGGCGACACGGTGAAGTGGCTGTGGCGCCTGCACGACGGCGCGACCGTCGAGACGGTCCTGATGCGCTACCCGGACCGCGACACCGTGTGCATCTCGACCCAGGCCGGCTGCGCCATGGCGTGCGGGTTCTGCGCCACGGGCCAGGCCGGCTTCGAGCGGCACCTCAGCGCGGGCGAGATCGTCGAGCAGGTCGTCCGGGCCGCCCGCCGGTCGCGCGACGAGGGCCGCCGCCTGGCGAACGTCGTGTTCATGGGCATGGGCGAGCCGCTGGCCAACTACGACGCCACGTGGGCCGCCGTCGAACGGATCCACGACGACCTCGGACTCTCGGCGCGCCACCTCACGCTCTCGACGGTCGGGATCGTCCCGGGCATCCGCCGGCTCGCCGGCGAGCGGCTCCCGGTGAACCTGGCGGTGTCGCTGCACGCCGCCGACGACGCCCTCCGCGACGAGCTCGTGCCGATCAACCGCCGGTACCCCCTCGACGACCCTCGTGACGGCGTGCGCCGACTACCTCGAGGCCAAGGGTCGACGGCTCTCCTTCGAGTGGGCGCTCATCGACGGCGTCAACGACCGCCCGGTCGACGCCGGGGGCCTGGCGCGGCTCTGCCGGCGGCTACCGCTGCCCGCTCACGTGAACCTCATCCCGCTGAACCCCACGCCCGGGTACCCCGTGCGGGGGACGCCCGCCGCCGGCGTGCGGGCCTTCCGGGACCGGCTCCGCGATCTCGGCGTCAACGCCACGGTGCGGCGGACGCGCGGGCAGGACATCGACGCGGCGTGCGGGCAGCTCCGCGCCGACCACGCCATCCCCGTCGAGGTCGGCCCTCACCGGATGAGGAGGGTCCGCCCGCCGGCGTAGCGCACGGCGTGGTCGAGGACCTCGCCCGCCTCGACGCGCCCGTCGTCCCACACGACCGACGCCGTCAGGGCGACGCCGTCGCTGACGACCGCGGCCGGATCGACGTGCCCGCGCCCCTCCGTGGCGGCCAGGTTGGCGGCCAGGTAGGCGCCGGGGGTGCCGCAGTCCACGAACGGCCCGCGTGCGGGGGCGACGTCGAGGCGCCCCTCGTCGAGCGCGGCCCGCCACGCCACCTCCCAGAGGCCCGAGGGCACGGGAGCCAGCGCGGCGACGTCGGTCCACGGCATCACGGCGGCGACGAGGCGCGGCCGCGGCCGTCGGCCACCGCCCGACGACGTACAGGCGGGTCCGCTCGCCGTCCCAGCCCTCGAGCAGGGGCGGCGAGCGGCACGGGGCACCACGTGTCGCCGTTGACGACGACGACGGGCCGCCCGGCGATCCAGGGCCGGAGCCGGCCGAGGGCACCGGCGGTGCCGAGCGCCCGCTCGTCCTCGATCGACACGTGCAGGGTCGGGTCGGTGCCGGCGAGATGGCGCTCCATGGCCTCGCGGCCGTGGTGCACGTTGACGGCGACCTCGCCGGCCACGCCGCGGACCCGAGCGACGGCGAGGTCGAGCAGCGGAACGCCGGCGACCGGGCACAGCGGCTTCGGCCGGTGCCGGGTGAGGGGTCGTAGGCGCACGCCCGCACCGGCGGCGAGCACGACCCCGGCAACCTCCACGGAGCGCCACCCTGCCAGACTGGCGAGGTGTTCCAGCGCTGGACGAACCCCTCGCACCCCCAGACGCTGCAGATCGCCGTCTTCCTCCTGTACGCCTCGGCCGTCTTCAGCGTCCTCTACGGCACCGTGTTCTCACCGCTGGGCTTCGCCATCGCCGCCGGGTGCGTCTTCGGCGCCCTCGGCATCGCCAACGACAAGCGCTGGGGCTACAACCTGGCCCTCGCCATCAGCGTCCTCGGCCTCCTGCCCTACGTGGTCCTCGCCGCCGCCGACGGCGTCGGCGAGTTGCTCGATGTCGGCGTCCTCATCTCGATGGTGTTCCCCGTGGCCCGCTTCGCCCTCCTGGTGCACCCCCAGTCCCGGGAGTACCAGCGGATCTGGTTCGAGTAGGAGCGTCCATGCTGCAGGTCCATGGCGCCGAGGGGATCAAGGCGCTCGTCGGTGAGCACCTCGGGTGGTCCGACTACGAGGTGGTCACCCAGGAGCAGGTGAACCGCTTCGCCGACGCCACCGGCGACCACCAGTGGATCCACGTCGATCCGGAGCGGGCGGCCAAGGAATCGCCGTTCGGCGGGCCCATCGCCCACGGCTACCTGACGCTGGCCCTCGTGCCGTACTTCCTGCCGCGGATGTGGAACGTCACCGGGTTCTCCCTCGGCGTCAACTACGGCTGCGAGCGGGTGCGCTTCCCGTCACCGGTGCCGGTCGGCGCGAGCGTCCGCTGCGGCATCACCGTCGACACCGTCGACGAGATCGCCGGCGGCCTGTCGGTCACGCTGACCGCGGTCATCGAGTGCCGAGGGCGCCACCAAGCCCGCCTGCGTCGCCCAGGTCGTCTACCGCTACTACGAGTAGCCCTGAGGGGCCGGCGCAGCCGCTGGGGGTCTGGGGGCGGAGCCCGCCAGGGATGCGCCGCAGGCGGGTTCCCCGCCGAGGACGCCGACGAGTCGGCCGGAGGCCGACGCCGCACAGCTCGTCGCCGAACCTCTGGTTCGGCGACGAAGGCGGGCCCTACGGGCCGCCGACGGCCGACAGAGGGTCTGGCCGCTGCCGCTGGCGACGAGTGCACCGGTCGTCGTCCACAGCCGCGACGTGAAGCCGATGAGGCCGTCGGCCGCGACCGGCGACGTGCCTTCGACCAGGAGCCACGGCTCGTCGGGGACGAGGCGGTGGAAGGTCACCTGCAGGTCGAGCGTCGGCGCGATGAACGGCGGCTGCTGCCACGCGTGCGGCCGGTTCGCCGACGGCCAGCTCGGCAGGTCGGCGAGCAGGAGGAGGCGCGCCGCATCGAGCCACGGCTCGGCGCCGGCCTCCCACTCGGCGAACCGCATCCAGTTCCGCCACCGCGGCTCGAGCGGCCCCGCCGGCGGCCACTCCGCCACCCAGTCGAGCGGTCGGGTGTCGAAGTTCAGCCAGAAGGGGAACGGCGGCTCCTGACCTTCGGCGAGCTCCTCGGCCGAACGGCAGCTCGCCGGGACCGGGCACGTCCGGCGCCACCGCCACGTCGTGCACGAGACCGTCGACCTCGGCGACCGACCACGTCAGCGCCTCCAGGATGGGACGCTCGCCCTGGGTGATGGTCACGCGGTGCGAGGCGGCCGACCGCGCCACCCGCAGCGGCGTGACGTCGATGTCGACGCCGTCGAAGGCGGCGACGCCGAGGTAGTGGCAGCTGAAGGCGGCCGGACGGGCGAAGCTCGACTCCGCCCCGGCGGCCCGCAGCGCGACGGCGGCCACGTAGCCGCCCATCGGCCCCCAGATCTCCCAGTCGCGGAGAGCACGGCGCGGTACCGCCCGTCGCCCGCCGGCTCGACCGCGGTGTCCGCCGCCAGATCACCCACGGCCGTCATGTAAGCGCAGGATGCGCCCGCGAGTCCGCACCGATTCAGCGGAAGCCCGGGATCACCTTCTCGGCGAAGAGCCGCATCGACTGGGTCTCGGGGTAGTCGCTGCACCACGGCACGAAACCGGTGCAGCCGAGGTCGACGTAGGTCTGGATCTTCTCGGCGACCTGCTCGGGCGTGCCGACCAGGTTCCCGGCCCGCCAGGAGTCCGACCGGCTCGCCCCAGAAGCTGCGACTGCCGGCCGCCTCCACCTCGGCCTCGGTCTCCCGGATGAACACCTCGGGCGACCACGTCTTGGTGATCTCGTCGTAGTCGCGGCCGACGGCGGCGCAGTGGCCCTTCAGCACCTCGGCCTTGTGCGCCCACTCCTCCGGCTTGCCGCCGAAGTTCGAGTGCGTCGGCGTGGCGGGCCACGACCCGCAGGGTGAGCTGCTCACCGCCGCCTCCGATCCAGATCGGCGGGTGCGGCTGCTGGACCGGCTTCGGATCGCACTGGGCGCGGTCGATCGTGAAGTACGCGACCCTCGTAGGTGGCGTCGGGCTCGGTCCACATGGCCTTCACGATCTCGACGGTCTCGCGCGAGCATGCCGATGCGGACCTTCGGCGCCGGGAACTCGTAGCCGTAGGCCCGGAACTCGTGCTCGTACCAGCCGGCGCCGATGCCCCAGTCGAGGCGGCCCCCGCTGATCACGTCGATGGTCGACGTGATCTTCGCCAGCAGCGCGGGGTTGCGGTAGCCGTTGCAGCCGACCATCTGGCCGAGCCGGATGCGGGAGGTCCGCTGGCTGATGGCGGCCATCGTCGTCCAGCACTCGAACATCGCCTCGTGCGCCGGGACCGGCACGTTGTGGAAGTGGTCGTAGACCCAGAGCGAGTCGTAGCCGAGCTGCTCGGCGAGCTCGGCGATCTCGACCGCCTTGGCCCACTTCGCCTGCGGGTCCTCGATCGAGGCCAGCTCCATCTTCCAACCCTGGGGCACGAAGACCCCGAACATGAGGCGCGCCATCACGGTCGACGGTATACGGCAACATCGTCGGATGCGGTCGGCCCGGCTTCGGCCGAAGCGCGAAGGACGGCCGCCATCACTCGACCCTCGAGGGCAATCGATGGACGTACGGCAGCCGCCCGACGACCAGGGGCGACGGCGAGGGCAACGGCGACAGCCAGGGTTCCAACGACGACTGCGACGACGGACAAGGTCGGCGTGAGCGTGTCGCCGGCCACCCGAGACCCTCGGCGAACCTCGTCCACAGCGTTCGACCCACGGCGAGGCCCACCGGGACCGCGAGACAAAGGCAGGCGACGACGACGGCGATGGCGTGCCACCGCACCGTGGCCGCCACGTCGCCACGGTCGAAGCCGAGGCTCTTGAGCACGGCGAGCTGGCGTCGCTGGGCCGTGGCCGAGGTGAACATAGTGTGGGCGAGCACGCCGGTGCCGAGCAACGCGAGCAGCCCGGCCAACAGCAGCGGCGTCCAGCGGACATTGTCATAGCCGGCGAGATCAGCGGTGTATCGAGGGCCGAGCACAGCTTCGGTCGCTTCGTCGACCAGCCCGCGTTCGATCAGCGCAGCCCGCAACTCGGAATCGGTGCCGTCGCCTGCCATGTCGACGAGAACGAAGCCGCGGTCGGCGCCGCCCAGCGCAGCGAGAAACTCGAGATCGACGAGCGCGCCCTCGCCGACCGTCAGGTCGTCCCCGCCGGAGAAGATCGGCACGCAGCGTGACTCCGACCATGGACGCGTGGTCCTCGCGCTCACCGCCCCGCACCACGACCCGATCGCCGAGCCCGAGACGGAGTCGGTCGAGGGTCTGCGAGCCGAGGGCGATCTCGCCAGCTCCGCGCGGCATCCGGCCCTGGACGATTCGGGTCGAACTGCGCCCCTGAGGTCCTCGAATCCGAAGGCCGCCACTGATACCCCGTTGACCGAGATCGAAGCACGGTGGCCGATGCTCGCGGCGTCGACGAGTTCGTCCTCCGCGAAGAACTCGACGACGCCATCGTCGAGTTCTTCCTCGTACGACTCGTACGCCGCGTCCCACGTCCAGCCGAAGCGTTGCGGTGAGTCGAGCATTCGAACGAGGCCACTCTGGTAGGCGAGCGCCGCCACGACCGCGGCCACGGCCACCATCACGCCGGCGGCGGTGGCCACCGGCCCGGCGCCCGACTGCCCCTTCGTGAGCGCGGCGCGAACACCGACGACCGCTGGAGCACCGGCTCCGAGTGCCGCCAGGCGCTCGGCCAGCACAGAGGTCCGCTCGCTCCGCGGACGCACCGCGATCGGTGCCACGGCGCCGAGCAGCGCCGCCACGCCCACCAAGCCGGCGACGCCGATCGCGAGCACCGGAGCGTCCAGCCGGACCCCGCCGAGGGGCTCGGCGCGACGCACGGCCCGATGGGGAAACGGGGCGAGACCAGCACGGCGATGACGAGCGCGATGCCGGCGCCGGCCGCTCCCACCGCGCGCCACGCAGGGCGGCGGCGACGCGAAGCTGGGCCGGGCGCACGCCGGCGGTGACGAGCGCCAGGCGGTCCGTCCTGCCGTGTCGCCGCCCAGCGCGCCAAGGCCGGGCCGAGCACCACGACCGACGTCGCGCACCAACGAGGGCGAACAGGGTCAGCGCCCGGACATACGGGGCCATCGTTCGCTCGATCACGAGAGCTCGCACCGCCTCTGACTGCACCTGCACCCCCGCGGCAGGATCGACACGAGCGCGCACGTAGTCGTCGAACGCGGCAAGGTCGACATCGGACCTGAGATCGACGGCTGCCACGCTGTAGCTCGGCGACAGTCCGGCCGCCTCGACCAGACCGGGCGTTGCCCAGATGGCGGCCTGACCCTCGTTCACTTCGCCGAGACCAACCTCGTCGACGAAGCGACCGACGCCGACGACCTCGAAGTGGTGGACGGCGCAGACCTCGTCGACGAACTGGCGGACGTCGGACGCCGTGGGTTCGCCGGCGGGCTCCGGGTACGCCTCGATCGCCTCGAACTCGAAGAGGCAGACGTCCACCGTCGAGCCGACGCCGTGGCCGAGATCGCGGGACACGTCGTTCACCAGGACCTCGGTGGGATCGGACGCCACGGGCATCCTGCCCTCGAGGAGGACGGGGCGAGAGATCTCGCGTTGGCCGATCTCGTCAGTCGCAGCCATGAAGTAGTAGCCGGACTCGAACTGCGGAGTGCCGTCAGGTCCGAGCGACATCGCGCCGTAGCCGTAGGCGATCGCCACGCGCTCGGCTCCGGGAGCGTCCCGAACCACCTCGGGATCGAAGACGCCCAGACCGGTCGGCGCGCTCGACCCCGACGTCGTGGTAGGCGGTGCGCTCGAGAAGCCTCGGGTACGCGGTGTCGGTGCGGCGAGCACCTGCCCACGCCGCCAGCACCGCGCCGCCGGCGATGCCGAGCAGCACGGACAGCACGAGCAGCGACCCGAGCCGGCGCCGAAGGCCGCCACGCACGAGAAAGCCGACAACTCCCATGTCTCCCCGCGATGTGAGCCGCGTGGCTCAGACGGTGACGGTGGCGGCGGCGGTGGCAGCGGCGCCGTTGGCCCCGTCGGCGTCGTCGACGACGCGGCCGTCGCGCATGTGGACGATGCGCTGCGCGCCGGCAGCCACTTCGGGGTTGTGGGTGACCATCAGGATCGTCTGGCCGTCGGCGTGCAGGCGCCGGAACAGCTCGAGCACCTCGAGGCCGCCCTCGGTGTCGAGGGCGCCGGTCGGCTCGTCGGCGAGTACCAAGGTCGGCTTGTTGGCGAGGGCACGGGCGATGGCGAGCCGCTGGCGCTGCCCGCCCGAGAGCACGCCCGGCGCCGCCTTGGCCTTGTCGGCCAGCCCGAGGAGGTCGAGCAGATCGCGAGCCCTGGTCTCCGCCGGCCTGCGCTTCATCCCGGCCACGATCGCCGGCAGGGCGACGTTCTCGAGCACGCTCATGCCCTCGAGCAGGTTGAAGAACTGGAAGACGATGCCGACGTGGCGGCGCCGCATCCGGGCGAGTTCGTCGTCGGTCTTGCCGGTGACCTCCTCGTCGGCGAGGACGATCGTGCCCTCGTCGGCGGTGTCGAGACCGGCCACGAGGTTCAGCAGTGTCGACTTGCCACAGCCCGACGGGCCCATCACGGCGGCGAACTCGCCGGCCGCGCATCGTGAGATCGCACCCGCGGAGGGCCCGCACCGGTGCGTTCTCCGCTTCGTACGTCTTCCGCACTCCTCGCACGACGAGCACGTCCTCACCCATCCCGTTCCTCCCTGAGACCGCCTACCACGACATTCCACACCGTCATCCAGGCCGTGACGACCAGGCCTGCACCCGGTCCGCGGGAGTACTGGCATCACCTGATCACGCCTGCAGCGCCTCGCGCTCGAGACCGAACCGATCGGGTCGCCGGCACCAGCGCAACCACGACGGCGCCCACAAGCATCGCAGGTACGACACCGGCAACCAAGGCAGGGGTCACCCAGTCCGTCCCGAGGTCCGCGCTCGCCGCGGCCGCTTCCCACAGCCGTCGCCCGATGCTGAGCCCGATCGGCAGCCCGATCACCAGGCCGAAGGCGGCGAGCACCCCGGCGGCGAAGAGGATGGCGCCGCGCGACTGGCCTGCGGTGCATCCGAGCGCTCGCGCCGTGGCGAGCTCCCGGCGGCGATAGCGGACGGTGAGGGCGACGGCGTGACCGATCGCCGTCAGCGCCACGAGCGCACCCAGCCCGACGAATCCCAACGGGATCCTGTCGAGGGCAATGAGGTTGGCGACGGCGGGGGGCGCGTCGGCCGGATTGCGCTCGAACCCGGCCAGCACAGGATCGAGATCGGCCAGCGTCGCCCCGTCGACCAGATCCACGTGAAGGGACGTGAAGGGGTCGGTCTGGCGGACGAGCTCGTGCCCGCCGACCGTGAACGCGGCCATCTCGGCGAAGGACCCGAACAGGTCGCCGGGCCCGAGCCCGACGCCGACAACGCGGAGCACGACGGGTTCGTCGCCACGGTGCGGCGAAGCGTGCACGACGTCGCCAACCCCGAGGTCGAGCCGTTCGAGCAGCCTCGGACCGAGGACGACCTCGGTGTCGGTCGCCGGCTGTCGCCCTTCCAGCAGGGTGAAGCCGAGCGCGCCCTCGAGAGGGCCGAACCCGTAGGCGGACACCGAGACACCGTCGAGCTCGACCTCGGCGGACTGGGCCAGGGTGGCACCGGCGACGGCGTCGTCGACCTTGACGTGGCTGATCAAGGTGTCGGTCGGAGCCTCGACCGACACGTCGGGATGCCCGTAGTGACTCGGGTCGTCGAGGGTGCGGAGCGACGCGCCGAAGACCAGTCCGCCGCAGATCGTGATGGTGCCGAGGGCGACGCCGGCCATCGCCGAGCGGACCGGCACCACGCCGCCGCCATCGAGCGCGAGGCGAGCGCCCAGGCCGGCGACCGGGTGCAGCCCGAGCCAACCCGGCGTGGGACGGGTGTGTCGGGCGAACAGACCGCCGCCGACGGTGCGCCGGCCGGCCACGAACGCGGTGGCCGCGAACGCCGCCGCCACGGTCGCGCCGACGAGGACGGCTCCGACGCCGACGACCCAGCCGTCGACGAAGACGCCGGGATCCGGCTCGGCCCGCCGCGCCGCGCCGATCGGGGTCCATGGCGAGGCCGCGATGGCGACGACCGCCGAGACGACCGCCGCGAGCACGCCAGCGGGCAGCCAGGCGAGGGCGAGCGCACCGGAGCGCTGCTTCCTCGTCACCCCGATTGCCCGCACCCCGCCGATGGCTTCCCGAGCGACGCCGAGTTGGCGGGCGGCCGCTTGGAGGAGGGCGAACACGGCGACGGCCCCGGCGACAGCGGCGACGACGCGCAGGCCGTCCTCGGGCAGCTCGGTCGACGCCTCGATGGCGCTCCGAGCGTCGGTGAGCAGGCGCACGGTCACGGCCGGGAACCGGTCGTCGGCCGAACTGGGCGTGCCCGCCGCGACGATGGCGCTCGCCCGCTCGACGACGGCGCGGGGGTCGACATCGTCGTCGACGGCCAGCTGAACGACGCGGACGCGGGGCAGGTCAGGGCCGAAGCGACGAGCGAAGGCCGGGGTGCCCGTGATCGTCGGGGTCTCGCCGAAGGTGACGTCGGCAGGATCGACGCTGAAGCCGACGACCTCGAGGTCGACGCGGGGTCCGGCGGCCGGTTCGTGACCGACCTCGTCGATGGCGACGAACTGCTCATGCGACAGGGCCGCCCAGGGCAGCGTGTCGCCGACACGCAGGCCGACGACGGAGGCAACCCGCTCGGCGACGAGCACCTCGTCGAGGGCGTCCGGATCCGGGGCCCTGCCGGCCACGATGATCCGGTCGACCATCGGCGTCTCCGTCGAGCTCGTGACCGGGAAGAACGCCACTCCCTCTGGGTCCCGAAGGTCGCGTCCCACCGCGAAGCTTCCAACCCAGCTCTCGGCGACGCCGGGCTCGGCGCGGATGCGGTCAACGACGTCCTCGCCCGGATCGAACAGCGTCAGCTCGATGTCCCAGAAGTCGGTCCGTGCGACGAGCCGATCGAAGGCCGAGTCGGTCCGGCGCGCCCCCGCCAAGGCGCACAACACACCGCCACCCACGAGGCCGGCGACGAGTCCGACGGCGAGCACCGCCCGCCAGGATCGCCGCAGCTCGCTCCGCGCGAGCGCGGCCAACGCCCCCATCGCGATCAGGCCCCCAGCACCCGGCCGGCAACCGGCGTCGCCCGGCCCTTCACGATATGACCTTCTCCATTGATCCTCCGGGGCTCCGCCGCTCGACCTGCTCGAAATGAGCTCGTACATCTCACCCCGAGCCGGCGCGCTGCCGACAGGGAGCGAGCAGGCCGGTGCGGGGGGTACCAGCACCACCGGGGAGACACCGGCCCGTCCCCTGCCGGGGTCTGGCCGAGGCGTAGATGATGCCCGCCATGCGAATCGAACGAGAAGTCGCGTCGCTGTCGTGGATCCCCTCGGAGGCCGTGGGCGGCGCCATGAAGATGTCCTTCGAGATGGGTCTCACCCACTACGACGAGCCGCCGCCCGACCGCATCGACGATCTCGACGCCTTGCGCCGGGCCGACCGGTTCCGTTTCGCCAACCAGCTCCGGGCGTGGATCGACGTCGACGACGACGGTCGGATCACCGACGCCGGCTACTCGGGCGGGTTGCTGATGGGCGCCACGACGTTGCTGGCCGGCCACGCGGCTGGCCCGGACCTTCCAGGCGTTCGGCATGCCGGTCCTGCAGGCCGAGCCGGAGATCGACGGCGACAAGGTCCGCTTCGTGCAGACCGCCGGTGGCCGGCCGGGCATGCCGTCGCCACGGCGGGTCGCCCGCCCGCCCTTCGTCCAGTGGAAGGGCCCGCTGGTGTGGAGCACCCTGTCGCTCACGATCCATGCCGACGGGCACGTCGACTTCGAGATGCTCACTGCCAGCCCCTTCCCTCGCCACTGGGTGTACGGGCCTGGCGGCGAGCTCGCCCTTAAATCCGGCATAACGGACTTCGGCGACTGGTACCACAACGCCTTCGGCAAGCACAGCCCGTGGGGAGACGAGGACAGCCCCGCGGTGGTGACGGCGGCGGAGACGGCGCTCGAGCGCCGGCTGTCGGCCGAGATCATGCGGGGCGGCGAGAAGCCCGAGATCCGCAAGGTGAAGGCGGGGACCACGATCGTCGCCGAAGGGGAGAGCAGCACCGACCTCTTCCTGCTCCTCGACGGTGTCGTGCGGGTCGACGTGGCCGGCGAGCCGGTGGCAGAGATGGGCCCGGGCGCCGTTGTTCGGCGAACGGGCGCTGCTCGAGGGCGGCACGAGGACCTCGACACTGGTCGCGGTGACCAAGTGCCGGCTGGCCGTCGCCCACGCCGATCAGCTCGACGTCGACGCGCTCGCCGAGGTGGCCGCCGGCCACCGCCGGGAGGATGCGCCGAACCCGTGACACGTCTGCGGCCGACGGCATACGGCAACATCGTCGGATGCGGTCGGCCCGGCTCCTCCTCGTCGTCATCGCCGCCGCCGTCCCCGTCGCCGGCTGCGCGGGTGACAACGACCCCACCGTGTCGGCGGCGCCCGACGACTCGACCACCACGACAGCGGCGACCGACGCGGCGGTCACCACGGCACCGCTCGAGGACCCGCTCGGCGGGTTCGTGCCCGCGTCGATCGACTGGGAGGGCTGCGGCAACGGAAGGCAGTGCGCGACGGTCGAGGTCCCCCTCGACTGGTCGGATCCAGCGGGGCCGACGATCGGGATCGCGGTCGCCCGCGTCCCGGCCGCCGACGACGGTTCCCCGCCGGGCTTCCTCGCCTACAACCTCGGCGGGCCCGGCGCCGATGGCGTGTCGTCGGTCGGGCTCCCGGTGTTCGGCTCGCAGGTCCGCAACCGCTTCGACATCCTCTCGTGGGACCCGCGAGGCATCGGGCTGAGCGCACCGCTGTCGTGCGGCGACGCGGTCGAGCCGTTCCTCGACGCCGACCCCCATCCCGACGACGACACCGAACGTGCCCTCCTCGACGACGCCGCCACGGCGATCGCGGAGGAGTGCGAGACCGAGGACGGGGACCTCCTCCCCCACATGGGCACCGACGACGTGGCCCGCGACCTGGAGGCCATCCGGCGGGCGTACGGCGAGCCGATGTCCTACGTCGGCTTCAGCTACGGCACGCTGATCGGTCTTCGCTACGCCGAACTGTTCCCGCATGGGGCGGAGGCGATCGTCCTCGACGGCGTCGTCGACCCCGAGCACACCCTCACCGACCTCCTACGCGGCCAGGCCGTCGCCTTCGAGGACGTCATCGCCGACGCGTTCGCCGGTTGCCCCGACGGTGGCGAGGGGTGTCCCGACGGTGGCGCGGCGGCCGCCTTCGACCGCCTCGCAGCCGCCGTCGAGGACCAGCCGATCCCGTCGTCGCGCGGCGAGGACCTCGGCCCGTCCGAGCTGTCGCGGGGCACGCTCTACGCCGGCTACGACGAGGCGATCTGGCCGGAGCTGTACGAGGGGTTGGCGGCGGCAGAGAGTGGCGACGGGTCGATCCTGGCGTCGCTGGCGGCGGCCTACGACAGCCTCACGGCGTTCACGCCGTACCAGGCGGTGAGCTGTCTCGATTCGGCCAACCCGACCGGGAGCGACGGGTGGGCGACCTTCGCCGCCGAGATGGCGCGGCTGTCGCCGCGGTTCGGCGCCGCCATCGCCAACGAGATGCTGCCGTGCGCCTTCTGGCCGGTGGCGGCGAACCCGGTGACCGGCCCGGTGGCGGCCGAGGGCTCGCCGCCGATCCTGGTGGTCGGCACGACCGGCGACGCGGCAACGCCGCTCGCACAGGCCGAGCAGGTGGCGGCCGAACCTCGCCGACGGGCACCTACTGGTCTACGACGGCGAGGCCCACACCGCCTACGGCCGGACAGCCTGCATCGACGACCTCGTCGACGCCTACCTCCTGACCGGCGCCCTCCCCCCCGAGGGCACCGTCTGCTGAACGCCAGGGACGCGAACTACTCGACCGTGATCGTCCCGGTCATCGTCGGGTGGATCGTGCAGTGGAACTCGTAGTCACCGGCCGCGGCGTCGACGAGGACGTTCGCCGTCTCGCCGGCTTCGATGCTGCAGTCGAAGCCGCCCTCGTCGCTCGTGAAGGTGTGCGTCGTGCCGTCCTCGTTCGACACGGCGACGACGCCCCCGCTGGCGACGGTGACCGAGTCGGGGTCGAAGGCGAAATCGGCGATCGTCACCGTCGCGTCCTCGCCGCTGGCGGCGCAGGCGTCGTCGCCGCCTGCGGCCGTCGGTGCCGGTCGAACCAGCGTCGTCGGACGTGTCGTCCCCGCAGGCGGGGGCGAGCAGCAACAAGGCGGCGAGGACCGCCCATCGGGTGGTGTTCCGCATGCCGCGAACCGTACGCCTACGTTGCTCGGCTCGTGCCGAGCGCCCCGGATCTCAACCTCGCCGTCGTCCACGAGGCGATCGCCGCCGCCGTCCCCGAACGCACGTGCATCGTGTTCCGCGATCGGCGCCTCAGCTACGCCGACGTGACCGAGCGGACCCGGCGGCTCGCCCACGCCCTCCACGACCGCGGCCTCGGCGCTCGCCCCGAGGGCCGGACCGGGCTCGCCGGGCACGAGTCGCACCAGGATCACCTGGCCATCTACGCCTACAACGGCAACGAGTACCTCGAGGCGATGCTCGGCGCGTACAAGGCCCGGGTCGCGCCGGTGAACGTGAACTACCGCTACGTCGCCGAGGAGCTCCGCTACCTGCTCGCCGACAGCGGCGCCCGGGCGCATCGTGTTCCACTCCGCGTTCGCGCCGACGCTGGCCGCGGTGCTCCCCGACCTGCCGCGGTCTCGAGGTGCTCCTGCAGGTCGCCGACGACTCCGGCAACGACCTCCTCCCCGGGGCCGAGTGGTACGAGGAGGCGCTCGCCGCCGCGTCGCCGGCGCGTCCGGCGTGGGCCGACGAGTGGTCGCCCGACGACCAGTACATCCTCTACACCGGCGGCACGACGGGGATGCCGAAGGGCGTGCTCTGGCGCCAGGCCGACATCTACCGCACCTCGATGGGCGGACGGAACCAGGCGACGGGCCAGCCGTGGAGCTCGGTCGACGAGCTCGTCGAGGCGGCCAAGGCCGCCACGCTCGTGGTGCTTGCCGACGGCGCCGTTCATGCACGGCGCCGGCCACTGGATCGCGTTCCTGGCCACGAACACCGGCGCCACCGTCGTGATCCAGGACGAGGTCGTCCGCCTCGACCCGGTCGACGTGTGCACGATCATCGAGCGCGAGCGGGTGAACTTCCTCCTGCTCGTCGGCGACGCCTTCGGCCGGCCGATCGTCGAAGAGATGGAGACGGGGCGGCTGGGACATCTCGTCGCTGTTCATCGTGCTGTCGGGCGGGGCGGCGCTGTCGGTCGGGCTGAAGGAGCGGTTCCTGGCCGTGCTCCCCCACGCCATGGTCATCGACGGGCTCGGCTCCTCCGAGGGCGGGGGCCAGGCCACGCAGGTCACGACGGCCGGGGGTCCGGCGAGCACCGGGACCTTCAGCCCCGGCGTCGGGTCGCTGCGTCGTCTCCGAGGACCTCTCGGCCGTGCTCGAGCCCGGCCACGACGGCGTCGGCTGGCTGGCCAAGCGGGGCGACATCCCGCTCGGCTACCTCGGCGACCCCGACAAGACGGCCCGCACGTTCCCGACCATCGGGGGCGAGCGGTTCTCCGTGCCGGGCGACCGGGCTCGCCACCTCGCCGACGGGTCGATCGAGCTGCTCGGGCGCGACTCGGTGACGGTGAACTCCGGGGGCGAGAAGATCTTCGTCGAGGAGGTCGAGGCGGCGATCGCCGCCCATCCCGACGTGTACGACGTCGTCGTCTGCGGGCGGCCGAGCGACCAATGGGGCCAGGAGGTCGTCGCCATCGTCCGGCTGCGGCCCGGCCTCCACGGCGACGGGGCCCGCCAGGCCTCCTTGGTCGAGGAGGCGGCACGCCACGTCGCTCGGTACAAGCTCCCGAAGGCGTGGCTGTTCGTCGACGAGGTCGTGCGCTCGCCCGCCGGCAAGGCCGACTACCGGTGGGCGCGCCAGCTGGCCGAGGCGACCGCGTAGCGAGCCGGAAATCGTTCGCTTCGCGCCCGGCGCGGGTGCTCGGATGCGTCCCGCCAACGACGGAGAGGGGGTGCGCCCATGGTGATTGCTGGAGATCTCACGCTCGCTGCCGCCGCGCGCTCCCTTGCCGGCGGCTGCTGAAGCCAGCTGCCCCGTCCGTCTGACGACTCCCCGAGAGGGGGTGATTTCCATGGCGCCGTTCCGACGCGCGCAACGCCACCGCCCCGTCGCGGTCCGCTCACCCGAGTACCGCCGCCGCGAGGCCGAACGCATCCGCATCCAGAACTCCTACGAGGCCCAGGCGTTCTGGTTCCAGATCCGATGACCGCCACCCACCCGAACTGGGGCTGGTCGATGCCGGGAAACCGCAATCGACCGGCCCCAGTTCGCCGTTTTCAGACGGGGAGGTTGCCGGTGGCCGCTCTGGTGGAGCCGGTGTCCTGGTACACGGCGATGGTGCGCTGGGCCGTGCGCATGAGGTGGATCTCGTCGGCGCCGTCGGCGAACCGGGCCCAACGGGCCTGGGTCATCATGTGGGCGAGGGGCGTGTCGGTCGAGTAGCCGAGGGCGCCGTGCACCTGGATGGCGCGGTCGATGACGCGGTTGAGCATGTTCGCCACGAAGTGCTTCGTCATCGAGACCTCGCCGCGGAAGTCGACCTTCGACGGGTCGTTGCCCCCGGCGTCGATGAGCGACGCGGCGTGCAGCACCATGAGCTTGGCCTGGTACAGCTCGATGGTCGACTCGGCGATGAGCCACTGGATGCCTTGCTTCTCGGCGAGGATCGAGCCGTGGCTGAACCGGTTCAGCGACCGGTCCACCATCATCTCGAGCGCGGTCTCGGCCTGGCCGATCCAGCGCATGCAGTGGGCCAGCCGGGCCGGCCCGAGCCGGTACTGACCGAGGAGGTGGCCCTCGCCCCGACCGCCGAGCATGGCGTCGTTCGAGAGCCGCAGGTCCTCGATGCGGATCTCGCAGTGGTTGTGCCCGCCCGACATCGTCTCGATGTCGCGGACGATCGTCCAGCCGTCGGTGGGCAGGTCGACGAGGAACGCCGAGTTCGCCGCCTGCGGGAGATCGGGATCGTCCTCGGTGCGGGCGATCAGGATGGCGAACTTGGCGCCCTTGGCCCCGGAGATGAACCACTTGTGGCCGTTGACGACCCACTCGTCGCCGTCGGGGTAGGCCTTGGTCTGGATGAGCGTCGGGTCGGACCCGGCGACCTCCGGCTCCGTCATGGCGAAGCACGACCGCGACACGCCCTCGCACAGCGGGCGCAGGTACTTCTCCTTCTGGGCATCGGTGCCCCAGTGCAGGAGCGTGTGCATGTTGCCCTCGTCGGGCGCTTGGGCGTTGAGCGCGAACGGGCCCATCCGTGACCGCGCCGCCTCGGCCGAGACGGCCGCCATGGCGACGTGCCCGAGACCCATGCCGCCCCACTCCGCCGGCATGTGGGGCAGCCAGAGCCCGCGCTCCTTCGCCTCGCCGCGCATCTCGATGATGCCCTTGATCCACTGGTCGCGGCCCCACCCCTCCTCGTCGCCCTTCGTCTCGATGGGGCGGACGACCTTCTCGACGAAGTCCCGGACCTTGAACCGGATCTCGTCGACCTCGGGCGGGAACGTGAAGTCGATGGCCATGCCTCGGACCATACTTGACCCGCCGGTCAAGTTCAGCGGGCCAGCTGGTCAGGTCGAGCGTGGCGGGTCGACCAGCTCGGCCGCGACGGCATCCCACTGGCTCGCCCGCTCGGTGTCGCCGGCTTGGCGCCACGCCGCCGCGGCCGCGGCCGCCGCCCATTCGCGCAGCGCCGGCGATCGGGGATCGCGGGCCAGGCGCCCTGCCACCAGGGCGGCGGGACCGGGCCGCCCGGCGTTGAGCAGGCCACCGGCGATCTCCGCGACGGCGACGGGCGGGCGCTCGCCCGGGACTTCGAGGATGCGGTCGGCCAGCGGCGGGGCCAGCCCGGCGTCGCCGACCGCGGCCACGGCCGCCGGTGGCGCGGGCCCCGCGAGCGCGGCATCGACGAGGAGTGGAAGGGCGCGCCCGCCCTCGCCCGAAACGGCGAGGCGGGCACCGGCGAACCACGGGTTCTCCGGCGGCGGCTTCGGCGCCCGCAGCTGCTTCCACGCCTGGAAGGCGCACAACCCGGCGAGGAACGCGCCGAACGGCACGTCCTCGCGGACCGCGTAGACGGCGATCGGGACGGCGACGACGATCGTGAGGATCCGCGCCGGGCGCGGACCGACGAACTCCTCGGCGACGTGTCCACCGTCGAGGGGCAGGAGCGGCAGAAGGTTGACGAGACCCCACCAGAGGTTGACCCAGACGGCCATGTGGAGGAGCACGTAGCGGTGGTCGCTGGCTCGTGCCCAGTCGGAGTCGGCGAGAACGTACGCCGGGAGGCCGACGAGCAGCAGGGGCGGCACCGGTCCGGCCAGGCTGACCACGACCGACTGCCAGCGTCGCTCCGGTGACCGGCCGCTGGTGACGCCGCCGAGGCCGTACAAGACGATCGACGGCCTGGCCCCGAAGGCGCGGAAGGCGAAGGCGTGGCCGAGCTCGTGGAGCAGGACCGACGCGAACACGATCACCGTCCACCCGGCCAGCAGCGTGGCGTCGGTTCCGGGACCGAGGCCGAGCAGCAGGACGATCACGACGAACACGGGCTCGATCCGCACCGGGATGCCGAAGATCCGCAGCTGGGGCTTACCGGAGGCCCGCACGGATCCGAACACGGACCCCATTGTGGTGACCGGAGCGGCGGTTCGCGCCTCACGCCTTCGGGTAGGGACGGCGACATGTCCGACGCGACCCGAATGCTGCTCGCGATGCCGTCGCACCACGGGATCGACACTGCCGTGCTGGGTGAGTGCATCGACGCCGCGCAGGCGTGTGCCCAGACGTGCACCGCGTGCGCCGACGCGTGCCTCGACGAGTACAACCTCCAGCGCGAGTGCGTCGTCGCCTGCCTGACGTGTGCCGACGTGTGCGATGTGACCGCTCGGGTCCTGTCCCGGTCGGCCCGATGGGACCGACCGACGGTGTCGAGCCTGGTCGAGGTCATGGCTCGGGCCTGCTCGGTGTGCGCCGGGCTGTGCGAGCAGCACGCCGACACGGCGAAGCACTGCGGTGTGTGCGCCGACGCCTGCCGTCGTGCCGAGAAGGCGAGCCAGCAGCTCCTCACCGCCTTCGCTGCGCTCATCGCCTGACACGTAGCGTCGCGCCGTGACCGGTGACGGCAGGGCCAACCCGTTCACGCCCGACGGGCGGTTGCCCGAAGGCGCGGCGAAGCGACAGGCCGTGCGCTCGATGTTCGACACGATCGCGCCGCGATACGACCTCGTGAACCGGGTCATGACGTTCCGGATGGACGTCGGGTGGCGCAAGCGGACGGTGGCCTCGCTCGCCCTGGCGCCGGGGTCGTCGGTGCTCGACCTCGCCTGCGGCACTGGCGACCTGTGCCGGGAACTGGCTCGCGGTCGCTACCGACCGATCGGCGCCGACCTCAGCTTCGGGATGCTCGCCGCCGCCCGCACCGACGCGCCGCTGGTGCACGCCGATGCCCTCCGGCTCCCGTTCCCCGACGATGCCGTCGACGGCGTCACGTGCGGCTTCGCCCTGCGGAACTTCGTGGATCTCGAGGGGTTCCTCGCCGAGGCGGCCAGGGTCGTGCGGCCGGGCGGACGCATCGGGTTCCTCGAGGTGGCGGAGCCCGAGAACCGGGTCCTGCGGCGCGGTCACGCCGTGTACTTCGGCAAGGTCGTGCCCCGGATCGGCGGGATGCTCTCGGACCGTGACGCCTACCGGTACCTGCCGCAGTCGGTCGCGTACCTCCCGGAGCCCGGCCCGCTGATGACGATGGTGCGCGACGCCGGTTTCGACGATGCCGAGCGACGGCTGCTGTCGGGCGGCATCGCCCAGCTGCTCGTCGGGACGCGGGATGGCTGAGCTCGTCGCGACGACGCGACGACTCGACGGCGACGTCGACCTCCTCGCCGCCGCCGGTCCCGACGGCGTGCTGTTCGAGCGCGGCAGGTCGGGGCTCGCCGGGCGCGGGGTCGCGTTGCGGGTGCGGTGCGACGAGGCCACCGAGGCGCTCGCCGCCATCGCCGTCGACGACGAGGTCGGCGTGCCGGGGTGCGGCCCGGTGGCCTTCGGGGCGCTGCCGTTCCTCCCGAGCGCGCTCGCCGAGGCTGTGCTCATCGTGCCCGAGGTCGTCTGGGGGCGAGCCGAGGACGGGAGTCGGTGGGTGACCACCGTCGGCGGGGCGGCGGTGCCCGAGCCGGTGACGGCGCGCTCGCCCGCTGAGGTCGCACCGGGCGCGCTCCGGCTCGCTCCGAGCCGTCCGGCGGCGGAGTGGTGCGATCTCGTCGCCGCGGCGACGGCGGCCATCGGCGCATCCGCCGGCGCGCTCGAGAAGGTCGTGCTGGCCCGCGAGGTCGTGGTCGAGGCCGAGGCGCCGTTCGACCGGATGGCGATCCTCGGGCGGCTGCGGGCGGCGTATCCCGGTTGCTTCGTGACCCATGTCGACGGGTTCGTGGGTGCGTCGCCCGAGCTGCTCGTCTCGCGCTCGGGCGACGTGGTGCGGGCCCAGCCCATGGCCGGGACCGCCCCTCGGGGCGGCGACCCGGCGTCGGACTCCCGGCTGGCCGCGTCGCTGCTCGCCAACCCGACCTATCGCCACGAGCACCAGGTGACGATCGACGAGGTGCACGACACCCTGTTGGGTTGGTGCTCCTACGTCGACTTCGAGCCGGAGCCGTCGGTGGTGGCGGTGGCCAACCTCCAGCACCTGGCGACCCTCGTGGAGGGGCGGCTGTCGCGGCCGGCGCCGTCGGTGCTCGAGCTCGTCGCCGCCCTGCACCCGACGCCGGCGGTCGCCGGCCGGCCCCGCGACGCCGCCATCGAGTGGATCGTCGGCCACGAGGGCTTCGACCGGGGCCGCTACGCCGGCGCCGTCGGTTGGGTCGACGCCACCGGCAACGGCCAGTGGGCGGTGAGCGTGCGCTGCGCCGAGGTCGACGGGCGCCGGGCGCGGGTGTTCGCCGGCAACGGCATCGTCGCCGGCTCGGACCCCGGCACCGAGCTCACCGAGACCCAGGTGAAGTTGCAGGCCCTACTCGGCGCCCTGACCCGCCTGTAGCAATTCGGATGTGCGCTGGAACGTCGCTCTCACGACGGTTTCACCGCCGGTTCTGACCGACGGCCCCTCAGGAGCCTGTGACGGCGGCGGCGACGGCGGCGTTGAGCTCGTCGTGGAGCTTCTTGTTCGCCTGCCGATCGGTGCGGGCGACGACCAGGTGGACGCCGCCCGCGGCGACGCTGGCCTCGACGGCCAGGGCGACGGCGTCGGCGGCCTCGACGGTGAGGCTCGTGAGCCCGTGGGCGGCGGCGAGCTCCTCGGGGCGGACGCCGTGCGGCGTCCCGAAGAGCAGCTCGTAGTCCTGGGGGGCGAGCGTCTCGGCCTGGGGCAGGAAGCTGAAGATCCCACCGCCGTCGTTGTCGACGACGACGATCGTGAGGTCGACGCCACGTTCGTGCGCGGCGATCGAGCGCGTTCGAGTCGTGCAAGAAGGCGACGTCGCCGAGGAGCACGGCGGTCGGCGCCCCGGTGGCAAGGGCCACACCGAGGGCTGTGCTCATCGTGCCGTCGATCCCGTTCGCACCCCGGTTGGCGTGCACGGTCACGTCGGGACGGGGGACGGCGTACCACTCGAGGTCGCGGATCGGCATCGACGAGGCGGCCACGAGGTGGGCGCCGGCGGGGAGGGCGTCGAGAAGCGCGCGGGCCGTCCCCGGCTCGGTCGGCTCCGGGTGGTCGGCCAGCACCGCGGCGACCGCCGTCTCGGCGAGCGCGTCCAGCTCCCGCCAGCGCTCGAGCCAGCCGGGCTCGGGGACGGGCAGGTCGACGACGCCGTAGTGGCCGGCCGTGTGCGATGGATCGAACCAGGCGCGGTCGACGACCTCGACGGCGTCGGATGCGGCGATCCACTCGTTCACGACACGCGAGGCGGGCGGCGGGTCCGACGCGCGCGACCAGGTCGGGCCGGAGCTCGCCGCGGAGAGCGGGCACCCGCAGGAGCGCGTCGGCGTGGGTGACCCCGGCGAGCCCCGATCGCGGATCGGCCAGGACGGGGACGTCGCCGCGGGCGGTGAACGGCCGTCCGGCGACGACCAGCGGCCGCCGTAGCCCCTCGACTTCCAGTGCCACCCGTGCGGGCTCGGACTCGCTGACACTCGAGAACGGGGTGTGGGCGTCGTCGCGACCAGGAGGCAGGTCGCCGGGCTCACCGACCAGGGGCTCACGAAAGGGAAGGTTCAGGTGCACCGGCCCGGTGCGGGTCTCGGCGACGGCGCGACTGGCGAGGCTGCGCCAGGCGTGGCGCATCGCCTCGTCGGGCGGGCCGGGGTCGTGGAACCAGCGAACGGCGCGGCCGTACAGGTGGGTCTGGTCGATCGCCTGGGGGGCCCCGACGTCGCGGAGCTCGGGCGGCCGGTCGGCCGTGCACACCAGCAACGGCACCCGCGCCTGGTGAGCCTCGACGACGGCGGCGTGGAAGTGCGTCGCCGCCGTGCCGCTCGTGCACACCGCCACCGCCGGGATCGGCCCGCCGGCGGTGTCGACGCTCGCCAGCCCGAACCCGAGCGCCATGAACCCGGCGCACCGCTCGTCGTGGTGCACGTGCACGGTGATCCGGTCGTCGCGCAGCAGCGCCAGCGCCAACGGCGTCGAGCGGCTCCCCGGCGCCAGCACCGCGTGGGCGACGCCCGCCCGCGCCCACTCGTCGACGAGGGTGGCGCAGAACGTCGCCTGCGTCGTGGCCGGGTCGGGCATCGGTCCATCCGATCACAGGGAGCCGCCATCGGTCAGAACCGGCGGCGGAAAGGGACGTGATCACGTCGGAAACGCCCGCACATTCGGAAGGGGTCTGGCAGGCTCGGCTGGTGGCCCCGTCGTCCATGTTGCACGCTGAAGTGTCGGGGCGGGGGCCTCGACTCGTCCTGGTCCACGGCTTCACGCAGAACCGCAACTGTTGGGGTCCCGTGCTCGACGACCTCGTCGGCGACCACGAGGTCTGCCGCGTCGACGCCCCGGGCCACGGCCTCAGCGCGACGTTCCACGCCGACCTCCGCACCGGTGCCCGCCTCATCGCCGACCAGGGCGGGGAAGCCACCTACCTCGGCTACTCGATGGGCGGGCGCTTCGTCCTCCACCTGGCGCTCTCGTTGCCGGAGCTCGTCCGGGGCCTCGTGCTCGTCGGCGCCACGGGCGGCATCGACGACCGGGAGGCCCGCGTCGCCCGCGCCGCCCAGGACGAGGCCATGGCGCGGCGGATCGAGCGCGAGGGCGTCGCCGCCTTCGTCGACGCCTGGCTGGCCCAACCCCTCTTCGCCGGCCTCGGCGACGACGTCCAGTTCCGGGCCGAGCGGGCGGAGAACACCGTCGAGGGCCTCGCGGAGTCGCTCCGCCAAGCCGGTACCGGCGCCCAGGACCCCCTGTGGGACCGACTCGACCGCCTCGCCATGCCGGTGCTCGTCGTCGCCGGCGGGGCCGACACGAAGTTCAGCGCCGAGGCCCGCCGCCTCGGCCAGGCGATCGGCGCCAACGCCACCGTCGCCCTCGTGCCCGGCGCCGGCCACGCCGCCCACCTGGAGGACCCCGCCGCCTTCCTCGCCGTGCTCCGACCGTGGCTCGACCGCCACGGCTCTGAGCCGTGCCGCTTGGAGCCAGCCGAACGTTGCCGTCAGGCGACCCATCTGCACGAGTCTGATTCACGCCGACAGCGCGAACCCCAGGGCCAGCAGGACCCCGAAGACGAGCTGCACCCGGCCGGTCTCGGCCAGCACCGGGATCAGATCGGCGCCCCGTGCCCCCTGCAGGACCCGGCCGACCGGCTTCTGCGCCAGGAGCACCGCCAGCAGCGCGAGCGCGCCCGCCGGCCGCTCCCCCAGCCCGGCCACGAACGGGACCGAGACGAAGGCGCCGACGACGAGACCGACGTACAGCATCCGCGTCCGGCGATCGCCGAGGCGCACGGCGAGGGTCCGCTTGCCCGACACGGTGTCACCGGGGATGTCGCGCAGGTTGTTGATCACGAGCAGCGCGGTGGCCAGGAACCCGACGGGGACCGACGCCGCCAGCGCCAGGCCCTGGATCTCCTCGAGCTGCACGTACGACGAACCGGTCGTCGCCACGACACCGAAGAACACGAACACGAACAGCTCGCCGAGGCCGAGGTAGCCGTAGGGCTTCGGCCCGCCGGTGTAGAGCCACCCGGCGGCGAAGCTGGCCGCGCCGACGACGAGCGAGCTCGGGCCCGACCGCGACGGCCAGCGCCAGCCCGGCGACGCCGGCCACGGCGAAGGACAGCAGCGCCGCTCGCTTGACCGCGGCCGCCGGTTTGATGCCCCACCCGACGAGCCGGACCGGCCCGACCCGCCGCGACGGGTCGTCGGTCCCCCGCTTCCCGTCGCTGTAGTCGTTGGCGTAGTTGGTGCCGACCTGGATGGCGACGGCGACGACGAGGGCGGCCAGCGCCCGCCACCAGATCAGCCCACCGGGGCGCTCGCCGACCGCGCAGGCCGTGCCGACGAGCACCGGCACGACGGCGGCGGGCAACGTGCGCGGGCGCGCCCCCTGGACCCAGTTCACCGAGCGAGCTTGCCAGCCGCCACTACCTTCGCCGGTCATGTCGCGGCTCGTGCCGGTCGATGCCCTCCAGGGCCCTGCCTTCGTCGTGGCGCTCGAGCGGACCTGGGACGCCGGCGACGCGGTCCTGCCGGTCGACCCACGGCTCCCGAAGGCCACGGCCCACGAGCTCCTCGACCGCCTCGGCGCCGGCGATCCCGTCGAGCCGGGCGACGCCCTCGTCGTGGCGACGAGCGGCACGACGGCCGAACCGAAGGGGGTCGTCCTCACCCGCGCCGCGGTCGAGGCCGCGGCCGCCATCACGAGCGCCGCCCTCGGCGCCGACCCCGGCGCCGACCGCTGGCTCGCCAAGCTCCCGCTCGCCCATGTCGGCGGGCTCGGCGTCGTCACTCGGGCCCTGCTGACGGGCACGCCGCTCACCTTCGACGCCACCGATCCGGCCGCCACCCTCACCGCCGCGGTCCCGACCCAGCTCGAGCGCGAGGACCACGGCCGCTTCCGGGCCGTGCTGGTCGGCGGGTCGGCCGACTGGCGGGCCGATCGCCCGGCCAACATCGTGCGGACCTACGGGCTCACCGAGTCCGGCGGCGGCGTGGTGTACGACGGCGCGCCGCTCGGCGGTGTCGAGGTCCGGGTCGACGACGGCGGTCAGGTCTGGCTGCGGAGCCCGACGCTGCTGCGCTGCTACCGCGACGGCACCGACCCCAAGGACGCCGACGGCTGGCTGCGCGACCGGCGACGAGGGCGCCTGGGATCGCCGACGGCGGCCGGCTCACCGTGTTCGGGCGGCGCGACGACGTGATCGTCACCGGCGGCGAGAAGGTGTGGCCCGACGGCGCTCGAGCAGCGTCCTGCGCTCGGCGCCCGGCGTCGACGACGTGGCCGTCGTGGGCCGGCCCGATCCGGAGTGGGGCGCGGCCGTGACCGCCGTCGTCGTGGCGACCGATGCCGCCGACCCTCCGACGCTCGACGCCCTCCGCGACGCCGCGTTGGCGGTGCTGCCGGCGTGGTGCGCCCCGAAGGCGGTCGAGCTCGTGACCTCGCTGCCGCGCACGCCGCTCGGCAAGGTCCATCGCTCGGCGCTGTAGTCACTCCCCCGTCGGGAGCAGGAGCGCCATGCCGTCGGCGAGCCCCTGGAGGGCGACGCGCACCCCCGAGGTCCCGTCGCTGGGTCCGAGCCACACGACGCCGTTGCCGGTGGCCGCCAACCAGCGACCGTCGGGGCTGAAGCTCACGTTCTCGAAGCCGTCGAAGTCCGGCCCTGCCGGCTCGACGATGCCGATGACACCGTCCCTCTCGATGACGAACAGGCCGGCGCCGCCGTCGGCGAACACCGCGTACGCCGTTCGGCCGCCCGGGCCGAGCCACCAGCCGGTCACCAGGTCGTCTCGGAGGTTCGGCAGCGGCCGGGCGTCGCCCGTCGCCAGGTCGATATTGACCGGCCCGCAGACGAGCTCGGCGTCGCAACGGTCGATGACGACGTACCCGTGACCGGCCGCCACCGGCACTCCGGACCCGAGGTCGACGACCTGGCCGGCGGTGTCGACCGTGAAAACACGACCGAGGCCGGCGACGATGAGCAGGTCGCCTGACACCCCCGCCGCGTCGGCCGCGGCAGGCGCCGGCGCCGTCGCCATGACCCCGGAGCCGTCGAGAGCGAGCAAGACGAACTCCTCCGAGCGGCGCGTCCAGACACCATCGGCGTCCTCGAGCAGAAAGGCAGTACCGACCGCCGGTGCGACGACGTTGCTGTCCAGGACGACGGAGGGGGATCCCAACGGGAACGGGTGCCAGCGGAGACCCGGCCCGGAGACGACGAGCACGCCCCGCTCGTCGCCGGCAACGAGCCGGCCCCCGAGCTCGTGGCGTTCCAGCACCCCGGTGTCGAGGTCGACGTCGAGCAGGGCGCCGGGCGTGTCGGCGAAGAGGTGCAGGCCGGTCGGCTCGCCGAGGGTCGGGGCGTCGGGAAGGGCTCGAACGATCGTCGTCGTGGTGGCGCCCGGGGACCGCACCGACACACCGGTCGTCGTCGACGACGACACACTCGGCGCGTCGCTGGCGGTCTGGTCGTCGTCGCCGAGCGCGCCGACGAGGGCGAAGACCGCCCACGCCGCGCCGACGGCGAGCAGGAGCGGCAACCATCGCCGGCGCCGCCGCGCGGCGGTCGGGTGCTCCGGGCCGGCCGGCCGTCGCCGCCGAGCTCGACGACGGTGACGTCGGGATCCGCGCCGCAGCGCGGGCACCGCTCGGCGAAGGGTCTGACCTCGGCACCGCAGGAGGGGCAGCGGAGGCCGGCCACGAGCGGCGCCTACCTCGCCGCCACCAGTGCACCGCCGTCGATGACGAGCGTGTGCCCGGTGATCCACGAGGCGGCGTCGCTGACGAGGAAGACCACGGCGTTGGCGATGTCGGCCGGCTCGCCGAGGCGGCGCAGCGGCAGGAGGGCGGCGAAGCGCTCCCCGGCCGGCTCCCACAGCGCCCGGGCCATGTCGGTCTTCACCAGCCCTGGCGCGACGGCGTTCACCCGGACCTGGGGCCCCAGCTCGCAGGCGAGCTGCTTGGTGAGGTGGATGAGGGCCGCCTTCGTCGTGTTGTAGATCCCGATCGTCCGCTCGACGCTCATGCCACCGGCGGAGGCGACGTTGACGACCGCACCGCCCCGCTCGGCCATCGACGCCTTGTACGCCGCTTGGGTCCAGACGAGCGGCCCGCGCAGGTTCACCTGCCACGTCTTGTCGTACCGGGCGAGGTCGATGTCGATCGACGGACCCATGTAGGGGTTGGTGGCGGCGTTGTTCACGAGGATGTCGACCGAGCCGAACCGGGCGACGGTGGCTTCGACGCACGCTGAGGCGGCCTCGGGGTCGCCGGCGTTCGCTACGAACACCGCCGTGTCGCCGTCGATGCCGTCGGCCGCGGCCTCGAGGTCGGCCTGCTTGCGCGAGCTGAGCATCACCTTGGCCCCGGCGGCGGCCAACGCCTCGGCCGTCGCCCGGCCGATCCCACGCGACGCCCCGGTCACGAGCGCGACCTTCCCGTCGAGTCGGAGGTCCATGGCGCGGACCGTAGCGTGCGGTCGGGCGGGTACGGTGACCCGATGGCCGGTTGAACCGCCTCGCCACGAGACCAGCCCCTACCTGCGCCAACACGCCGACAACCCGGTCGACTGGCGCCCTGGGGCGACGAGGCCTTCGCCGAAGCCCGGGAGCGCGGACGTGCCGGTGCTGCTGTCGATCGGCTACTCGGCGTGCCACTGGTGCCACGTGATGGCGCACGAGTCCTTCGAGGACGAGGACACCGCCGCGGTCATGAACGAGCACTTCGTGAACATCAAGGTCGACCGGGAGCAGCGACCCGACGTCGACGCCGTCTACATGGAGGCGACCCAGGCCATGACCGGCCACGGCGGCTGGCCGATGACGGTCTTCCTGACGCCCGACGGCGAGCCGTTCCAGTGCGGCACCTACTACCCGAAGCAGCGCCGGCACGGGATGCCGGCCTTCGTCGAGGTGCTCGCCGCCATCGAGGACCTGTGGCGCACGAAGCGGGCCGACCTGCTCGAGCAGGCGGCGCAGCTCACCGAGCACCTCCAGCGCTCCGGGCTGCCCGTCGGCCGAGGGCAGGGCGCTGCCCGGACCTGCGGTCGTCGACGGCGCGGTGCGACGGGCTGCTGGCGCTGCACGACGACGCCCGGGGCGGCTTCGGTCGGGCGCCGAAGTTCCCGCAGTCGATGGCGATCGACCTGCTGCTGCGCTCCGGGCGACCGGTGCGCCGTCGAGGCCGCCGTCACCTCCCTCGAGGCGATGGCGTCGGGCGGGCATGTGGGACCACCTCGGCGGCGGCTTCGCCCGGTACTCGGTCGACGACGTGTGGCTCGTCCCGCACTTCGAGAAGATGCTGTACGACCAGGCCCTGCTGCTCCGGGCCTACCTCCACGGCTGGCAGGTGACGGGATCGGCCGACGCTGCGGCAGGTCGTCGAGGAGCTCGTCGGGTACGTGCTGCGCGACCTCCGGCTGCCCGGGCGGCGGCTTCGCCTCGGCCGAGGACGCCGACTCCGAGGGCGAGGAGGGGCTGTTCTACACGTGGACGCCCGACGAGCTCGCGGCGGTGCTCGGCGAGGACGGGCGCCCGGCAGGCCGCCGCGTTCTGGGGCGTGCACCGACGGCGGGAACTTCGAGGGCCGGTCGATCCTCAACCGGCTGCACGCCCGGGGCCAGCTCGACCGGCCCGCCGGAGATCGAGGCGCTGCGGGCCGCGCTGTTCGAGGCACGCGGTCGACGCGGGTGCGGCCGGGCCTCGACGACAAGGTGCTGACCGAGTGGAACGCGCCTGTTCGTCGCGTCGCTCGCCGAGGCAGGCGCGCGCGCTCGGGCGCACCGACTGGCTCGAGGCTGCCGAGGCAGCGGGCGACTTCCTCGCTCGCGCGCGCTGCGGCGCGACGACGGCCGGTGGCTGCGGTCGTGGCAGGGCGACGAGCGCCGGCGGCGGTCGGGCATCGGTGCTCGCCTTCGCCGCCGACCACGCCGCCCTCGTCGACGCCTTCACCCGCCTGTACGAGGCGACGGGCGAGGCCCGCTGGCTCGCCGAGGCGGTCGCCACCGCCGACGCGCTGCTCGAGCTGTTCTGGGACGAGGAGCGCGGCGGTGTGTTCACGACCGGCCACGATGCCGAGCGGCTCGTCGCCCGCCAGAAGGACCTGCTCGACAACGCCACGCCGTCGGCGACGTCGCTGGCCGCCAACGGCCTGCTGCGGCTGGCCGCGCTCACCGGCGTCGACCGGTACCGCGAGCGGGCCGAGGACCTCCTGCGGATCCTCGGCGCCGTCGCCGCCCAGCACCCGCTCGCCCTCCCGCACCTGCTGGCCGCGGTCGACCTGTCGGCGGGCGGCATCGACGAGATCGTCGTGACCGGCGACCGGCCCGACCTGCTCGCCGTCGTGCGCTCGGCGTGGCGCCCGCGGGCGGTCCTCGCCTGGGGCGAGCGGTTCGACTCCCCGCTGTGGGAGGGCCGCCCCGACGACGGCAAGGCCTACGTCTGCCGCGACTTCGTCTGCGAGTCCCCGGTCGACTCCGCCGACGCCCTCACCCCGTCTGGCGGCAGCCGACGACCCCATAGTCGATAGCTGCCGCTCGAACGGACGGGCGGTCAGACCTTGATGACGATCTTGCCGGTGTTCTCGCCGGTGAACATGGCGTTGAGGGCGTCGACGGCGGACTCGAGCCCGTCGAACTGGTGGGTGCGGTAGCGGAGCTTCCCCTCGGCGACCCAGCCGCCGAGCATGGCGGCGACCTCGGCGAACCGGCCCCAGTGGTCGAGGGACAGGAAGCCGCGCATGCTCGCCCGGCGCTGGATCAGGTTGAGGTAGTTGGCCGGGCCGGGCGGCCGGTGGGCGTCGTTGTAGGAGCTGATGGCGCCGCACAGCACGACCCGCCCGCCGTTGGCGAGGCGGGCGAGGCAGGCGTCGAGGACCGGGCCGCCGACGTTGTCGAAGAACACGTCGATCCGCTTCGGGCACAGCTCCTTGAGTCGGCCGCGATGTCGTCGGTGCGATGGTTGATGGCGCCGTCGAGGCCGAGGTCGTCGACGAGCCACGCGGCACTTCTCGTCGGTGCCGGCGATGCCGATGACGCGGGCGCCGAGGATCTTGGCGATCTGGGCGGCGATGCTGCCGGTGGCGCCGGCGGCGGCCGACACGACGACGGTCTCGCCCTCCTTCACCTCGCCGACGTCGATCATCCCGACGTAGGCGGTGAGGCCGGTGGCGCCGTAGACGGCGAGCATGGCGAGCTGGTCGACGCTTCTCGGGCGGGCCGAGCGGCGTGGCGAAGCCGTCGTCCTCGCAGGGCGACGTAGCGCTGCCAACCCGACAGGCACGACACGATCTCGCCGACTCGGGAACTTCTCGGCGTTGTCGGTGGCGACGACCGCGCCGATGCCCGAGCAGCGGACGACCTCGCCGATCTCGACCGCCGGGAAGTAGCCCTCGCCCTCGCTCAACCAGCTCCGCACGGTGGCGTCGATGCCGAGCCACTCGGCCTGCAGCACGCACCCGCCCTTCGGCGGCTCGGGCATCGGCAGGTCGACGAGCTCGACGTCGTCGTGGCGCAGCAACCCCTCCGGCCGCCGCCGCAGCACCACGCCTTCGTTCGCCTCCCCCACGGCGGGCAACCGTACTGAACCGCCGCTGGAGGCAGCTCGTCGAAACCCGGAACCGGCTGCCCAATCGAGACGGGTCACCAGTGGCCGCGGTGGACGATCTCGTCGAGGGGTGGGCGGGGGCGGGCGGCCGACTGGCCGGGCGGCCGGGACCGGCGGGGTCGGGGTGGCCGAGGGCGACGACGGCGGCGCCGCGCCACCCGGCGGGCACGCCGAGGGCGTCGAGCACGGCGCCTCGCGGTCGAACAGGCCGAACAGGCAGGCGCCGAGCCCCTCCTCCCGCGCCGCGAGGAGCATCGCCTCGACGGCGGCACCGGCGTCGAACCACCAGAACGGCTGCGGCCAGGCGGCGGCGCCCCGGCCGAGCGTCGAGCCCGGCGCCTTGTCGGCCTCGGCGTAGCGCTCGGCGTAGGCGTCGGGCCGGCATGCACACGACGACGAGCACCGGCGCGACCAGCAGTCCCGGCCACGCGAACGCGTCACGGCGCGGGCCCGGCCGGCAGGGCGACGTCCCAGTACGCGGCGGGCTCGTCGAGCACGACGAACGCCCGGCCTCGGCCGTGTTCCCGGCGGCAGGGGCGCGCCGGCCGGCGTCGAGGACGCGGTCGAGGGCGGCCGGATCGACCGGACCAGCAGGAACGCCCGGCACATCCCGCCGTGGTGAACGGTCACAGCCCGGCACTCGAGTGTCAGCCGGCGGAACGCGTCGATGCGGCACGAGATTGGGCTCAGTGCTTGGCGAGGAACTCGGCCATGGCCCAGCCGAAGGCGATCAGCGAGTCGCCGCGGTCGGCGTCGACGTCGGCGAAGAACGTCGCGACGTCGGCGTCGATGCTCTCGGGCTTCAGCGTCTCGTGGTCGAGGCACGGCGGGTAGGCGCCGTCGCCGGTGGCGATGAAGGCGCGGTCGTCGTACTTGTCGATCGAGAACCGCTTGGCCAGGCGCCGGCCCCACGCCCGCTCCTCACCGGAGGCCCGGTGGCCGGGCCGGGGGACGATGTCCTCGAGGTACTTGAACGCCTCGAACCCGCCGGCGTCGACGAACCGGAGCCCGACGAGGACGTCCTCGTCGGGGAAGGCGAGCACGGCCCGGCGGTACTGGTCGGACATCAGCGCCTTCAGCACGGCGTCGCGCTTCGCGTTGCGCTTGACCGACGCCAGACCGATCAGGACGCACGGCGTGCCGCCGATCCGCTCCAGCGTGCAGAACGAGAAGCCCTTGAGCTTGCCGTTCTCCCGGGCCTGGGTGATGAGCACCCATGCCTCGGCCATCTTCGAGAGCAAACCGGACTCGTAGCGGCTGGGCCCTTCGGCGCAGAGGTCGGCCATCTCGGCCAGCTCGCCGTCGCCCAGCTGGGTGCAATCCTTGGTCTCGACCTCGATCGCCATGGCCTCTCTCAGCCCCCTACAGCTCGTGCGTGGACCCGCATAGTTCAGTCGGGATCCCGAGCCGCTGCAAACCGGACGGCCGACCGCGGCGTCCATTCCGCCAGGTCACGGTCTTGACCAGGCTTGACGAGCGGTCAGCGTCCTACAGAAGGCAATCGGCCCCGAACAGGACGCGCACCTCGCCGGCGAAGCCCGCGGGAGGCGTCGACGCAGAACTTGTCGGGCAGACGCACGACCTGGCGGTCGGAGACGTGGAGGAACACCTGGGACTCGCCGGGGTGCTCGGACAGCAGCGCCTTGAGGCGCTCGATCGTCTGCTCGGAGAACCCGCCGGGCAGGCTGGATCCGCACGGGCGGGGCGCCGTCGGTCATCCCCGTCGAACACGTCGACGTCGAGGGCGACGAGCTTGGGCTGGTCGTCGCGCTTGTCGAGCTTGCCCTTCACCACCACCACGGCATCGTCGACGAGCTTGTGCCCGACCACCGCCATCGTCTTGGGGAACACCATGACCTCCATCGTCCCCTGGAGGTCCTCGAGGGTGAACACCGCCATGAGGTCCTGGGCCCTGGTCCACTTGCGCTGGAGGTTGGTGATGACCCCGCCGTAGGCCTTGATCGAGTGCTCCTCGGCCTCGATGGCGTCGGCGAGGGTGCCGTCGGTCCGGCGCCGCAGCGCCGCCTCGGCCCCGAGGAGCGGATGGTCGGACACGTAGAGCCCGAGCATCTCCTTCTCGAAGGCGAGCCGCTCCCGCTTGTCGAACTCGGTGTCGAGCACCTCGGGCCGGTCGTCGTAGGAGCCAGGGCCGACCGTGTTGTCGGAGCTCGCCGAAGAGGGTCATGACGCCCATGTCGTGCTCGCGCCGGCGGGCGACGGTCTTGTCGATGATCGCCTCGTGCACCGCCAGCAGCCCCCGCCGCGGATGACCGAGCGAGTCGAACGCGCCGGCCTTGATGAGTGACTCGATCGTCCGCTTGTTGAGCACCTGGAGGTCGACCCGGTCGCAGAAGTCGTAGAAGTCGGCGAACGGACCGTTCTTCTCGCGCTCGGTGAGGATCAGCTCGACGAGGCCCTCGCCGACGTTGCGCACCGCCGAGAGGCCGAACGGGATGACCTCGGTGCCGTCGTCGAGGCGCGCCGGCACGAAGTCGGACTGCGACCGGTTGACGTCGGGGACGAGCACCTGGATGCTCATCGCCCGGCACTCCGACAGGTAGACCGCCGCCTTCTCGAGGCTCGACTTCACCGACGTGAGCAAGGCGGCGAGGTACTCGATCGGGTAGTGGGCCTTGAGGTAGGCGGTCTGGTAGGCGACGAGCCCGTAGCCGTAGGCTGTGGGACTTGTTGAAGGCGTAGTCGGCGAACTGCTCGATGATGTCGAAGAGCTTCGTGCCGAGCTCGCGTCGCGTACCCGGCGCTCTCGCACCCGGCTTCGAACTTGGCCCGCTCCTTGGCCATGAGGGCCCGCGACTTCTTCCCCATCGACTTGCGGAGCGTGTCGGCCTCGGCCAGCGAGTAGCCGGCGAACTTCTGGGCGACCCGCATCACCTGCTCCTGGAAGATCAGCAGGCCCCAGGTGTCGCCGAGCAGCTCCTCGGCGTCGGGATGGAAGTACTCGACCGGCTTCCGGCCGTTCTTCCGGTCGGCGTAGTCGTTGTGCATGTTCGCCGCCATCGGGCCCGGGCGGTACAGGGCCACGAGGGCGGCGACGTCCTCGAAGCTCGTCGGGGCCAGCGACCGCATCAGCGACCGCATCGGGCCGCCCTCGAGCTGGAACACGCCGATCGACTCGCCCCGTCGGAGCAGGGCGAGCGTCTCGTCGTCGTCGAGGGGGAGGTCGTCGATGTCGACCTCGTCGCCCCGGAACTCCTCGATCAGCACGAGGGCGTCGGTGATGACGTCGAGGTTGCGGAGCCCGAGGAAGTCCATCTTCAGCAGGCCCAGCTCCTCGACCCCGCCCATCTCGTACTGGGTGATGACCGGCGCCGCCTCCGGGTCCTGCCCCGGCTCGGGCTTGCGCTGGATCGGCAGGTAGTCGGTGAGTGGGTCGCTGGGTGATGACCACCGCGGCGGCGTGGATCCCGTCGCTGCGCCGCATCCCCTCGAGGCCCTTGGCCACCTCGACGACCCGCTTCACGTCGGGATCGGTCTCGCACATGAGCCGCAGCTCGGCGGCGGCCTTGTAGCCGTCCTCGTACTTCGGGTGCGGTTCGAGGCAGGCGTACAGCGGGGTGTCGCGCCCCATCACGAGCGGCGGCATGGCCTTGGCCACCTTGTCGCCGACGAGGTACGGGTAGCCGAGCACCCGGGCCGCGTCGCGCACGGCCGCCCGGGCCTTGATCGTCGAGAAGGTGACGATCTGAGCGACGCGGTCGCGCCCGTAGCGCTCGGCGGCGTAGCGGATCATCTCGTCACGGAACCGGGAGTCGAAGTCCATGTCGATGTCGGGCATGGAGATGCGGCTGGGGTTGAGGAACCGCTCGAAGAGGAGGTCGTAGCGGATCGGGTCGAGGTCGGTGATGCGCAGGCAGTACGCCACCGCGCAGCCGGCGGCCGACCCGCGGCCGGGCCCGACGCGGATGTTCAGCTCCCGGGCGTGGCGGATCAGGTCCCAGACGATGAGGAAGTAGGCCGAGAACCCCATGTCCTCGATGACCTTGAGCTCGTAGGCGAGCCGCTCGACGACCGTGTCGGGCAGCTCGGCGCCCCACCGCTGCGCGGGCACCGTCGAAGGTGAGCTGGCGCAGGTAGTCGCCGTCGGAGTCGAAGCCGTCGGGCAGGGGGAAGCGGGGCAGCTGCGGCTTGCCGAACTCGATCTCGACGTTGGCGCGCTCGGCGATCCAGAGGGTGTTGTCGCACGCGCTGTCGAGCTCGGCGAACAGGTGGCGCATCTCCGTCGCCGTCTTGAGGTAGTGGCCGGTGCCGCTGAACTTGAATCGCTCGTCGGCGGACTGCGAGATGAGGGCGCCGGTCTGGACGCAGAGCAGGGCGTCGTGGGCCTCGGCGTCGCCCGGGCTCGTGTAGTGGCTGTCGTTCGTGGCGAGCAGCGGCGCGCCGATGCGCTTGGCGATGTCGACGAGCTGCGGGTTGGTGCGGTGCTGCTCGGCGATGCCGTGGTCCTGCAGCTCGACGAAGAGGTTGTCGCGGCCGAAGATCTCCTGGAGGCGCCCGGCCTTGGCCAGGGCCTCGTCGAAGCGCCCGGCGAGGAGGCTCTGGAGCACGTGCCCGCCGAGGCAGCCGGTCGTGGCGATGACGCCGCGGCTGTGCTCGGCGAGCAGCTCCCAGTCGACCTTGGGCTTGCGGTAGTAGCCCTCGAGGAACGCCCGCGAGCTCAGCTGGATGAGGTTCTTGTAGCCCTCGTTGCTCTCGGCCAGCAGCGTGAGGTGGTAGTACGCCTTCTTGCCGCCGTCGCCCTCGCCGCCGGTGTCGTCGAGCTTGCCGCGCACCTGGATGCGCTCCCGACGGTCCTCGTGCGCCATGTAGGCCTCGAAGCCGACGACCGGCGTGAGCCCCTGCTCCTTGCACGCCTTGTAGAAGGGCAGGACGCCGTACATGTTCCCGTGGTCGGTGATCCCGACCGCCGGCTGGCCGTCGGCCGCCGCCGCGGCGACGAGGGACTCGACCCGCGACGCGCCGTCGAGCATCGAGTATTCGGTGTGCACGTGGCAGTGAACGAAGGACCCCGAACCCATGCCTGGTGCCGCTCCCCTCGCTCCACACGCCGTCCACAGGTGCGGTCCACACCCTGTGGGTAACTACATCGATGTAGTTCGAGGGTAGTCCCGGTCAGAGGTACGTGCCAGGTCTGGTCTCGGTGTCCGTCCCGCCGGGGCGGACACCGGGCGGGAGCTGGCCCCGCATCTGCTCGAGCTGCTGGCGGGCGGCCATCTGCTGGGCGAAGAGCGTGGCCTGGATGCCGTGGAACAGGCCCTCGAGCCAGCCGACGAGCTGGGCCTGGGCGATGCGGAGCTCGGCCTCGGTCGGTGTCCCGTCGTCGAACGGTGGCGCCAGGGTCGTCAGCTCGTCGCGGAGGTCGGGCGACAGCGTCTCGGCCAGCTGCGTCACCGACTCGTCGTAGATCGCCTTGAGGCGCCCGCGGCCGGCCTCGTCGAGCGGCGCGCTGCGGACCTCCTCGAGCAGCTGCTTGATCATCGACCCGATGCGCATGACCTTCGCCGGCGACGAGACGGTCTCCCCCGACTCCGCCTCGGCACCGGCCAGTTCGCCGGGGCGGACGATCTCGGGTTGCTCGTGTGGTTCGCCGACGGACATGGGCCGCGACCCTATCTTTGGTTCGCTCCGCGCGCATCCATGGCGCTCCGCTCACACGGATTCCTGTCGTGCCCGACCGCGTGCGGACTCGCGAGCGCATCCTGCGCCCACCCCCACCCAGCGCCAGTCCATCGGCGCTCCGCTCACACGGATTCCTGTCGTGCCCGACCGCGTGCGACTGCGGAGCCATCTGCGCCCACCCCCACCGCGCCATCCATGGCGCTCCGCTCACACGGATTCCTGTCGTGCCCGACCGCGTGGACCGAGCGCATCTGCGCCCACCACCACCCGCGCCATCCATGGCGCTCCGCTCACACGGATTCCTGTCGTGCCCGACCGCGTGCGGACTCGCGAGCGCATCCTGCGCCCACCACCACCAGCGCCATCCATGGCGCTCCGCTCACACGGCTTCCTGTCGTGCCCGACCGCGTGCGGACTCACGCGAGCGCATCCTGCGCCCACCACCACCAGCGCCATCCCATGGCGCTCCGCTCACACGGATTCCTGTCGTGCCCGACCGCGTGCGGACTCGCGAGCGCATCCTGCGCCCACCACCACCAGCGCCATCCATGGCGCTCCGCTCACCGGCAGCGCCGCCCGTCGGTGCTACGCCAGGGCGGCGAGGAGGGGGACGTCGAGCTCGGCGGGGGTTGCCGAGCCGTGGCGCCCGATGAGGCTGTACGGACCCGTGTCGGTCGGTTCGGAGAACGCCGCCGTGCCCCGGGCGACCAGGGCGACGTCGCCCAGACGAGCGAGGGCGTCGGCGCTGACCCGGGGCCCGAACCACCCTTCGTCGACGAGCTGGTCCCGCGGGCGGACCCAGGCCCGCTCGCCGTGGGCACCGGCCGCCGCCTCGAGCAGCGCGTCGGCCCGACCGGGGCGGGCGTGCAGCCAGCGGAAGCGGCCCTCGCCGGACTGGTAGCTGACGTGGGCCAGCACGGCGCTCCCGACCGGCGTCGACGTCGTCGCCGACGTGGACCTGGCCGTGGTCGGCCGTCACCACGACCGCCGTCCCGGGCGGCACCGCGCCGAGCACGTCGGCGACGAGCCGGTCGGCGGCGACCAGCTCGGCGTCGTAGTGATCGCCGAGGCCGTACTCGTGGCTGACCTTGTCGACGCCGTCGTAGTAGCCGTACACGAACGGCTCGCCGGCGGCGGTGAACCGGGCGATCTCGGTCACGAGCGTCGACGGGACCCGGTAGCCGCGGAACCGCACGCCGTCGAGGTGGCCGGCGCTGAAGCCGCCGTTGGCGAACTCGGCCCTGGTCACCACCGGCGGGCGGTGCCCGGCGAAGGCCGGCACGGTCTGGAGCTTCGGGCCGGGGTGGGTCTGGCGGGCGTCGCCGTTCCGTGTCGTCCAGCGCAGCACGTTGAGGACCTCGCCCTCGACGGCGACGCGGTACCCGATGAGGCCGTGCTGGCCCGGCGTCGTCCCGGTGCTGATCGAAGTCAGGGCGGTGGCCGTGGTGGTCGGCAGGACCGTGCGGATCGGGCCGCCGCGCATCGCCGTCAGGGTCGGCGCCAGGTGGCGGCGGGCACGGAGCTGGTGCCAGCCGACGCCGTCGAGCACCAGGAGCACGACCCGCTCGGCCTCCGACACGACGCCGGGAGCCACGGCGGCGGCTCGCTGCCGGGCTCGATGAGCGCGGGAACGACGTTGCAGACGCAGGCTCCCGCGTAGTCAGGGAGCTCGGGTTCGTCGACGTCCAGACCGGGCTGGTCACCTTCGGCCATGCGAGGCGCAACGTACCGTGTCGCGCCAGCGCCTCTACCATCGCCCCCGGTGAAGGTCTCGACCCGGGGCGACTACGCGGCGAGAGCGCTGGCGTCCCTGTCCCTGCACGCCGATGCGGGGCCGACCTCGGTGCGCGACATCGCCGAGCGGACCGGTCTCCCGCAGCCCTACCTCGAGCAGATCCTCCTCGCCCTCAAGGGCGCCGGCCTCGTGCGCTCGAAGCGGGGCGTCGGGGGCGGCTATGTCCTCGCTCGGTCGCCGGAGGCCATCACGCTGGCCGACATCGTGTCGGCCGTCGACGGGCCCATCGCCGTCGGCGACTTCGGCGAGCCCCACAAGGACGGCGCCTGCGACCACGAGGGCCAGTGCGTGCTGCTCGCCATCTGGGGTGAGGTCGGCGAGCACATGCGACGCCACCTGACCGGCGTCACCCTCGCCGACGTCCGCGACATGGCCCAGGGCGAGCTGCCCTGGCCGTCGTGGAAGCCGGGCGACTGACCCGGCGACGCGGCACCTCGGCGACAACGCGATCAGCGGCGAGCCGTTCCGCGGCCGGTCCCGCGGGGCAGCGACCATCGTGCAGTGACCATCGGCATCCGGCGGTCGATGCACACTCGTCGGCCGGTGTCGGAACGACCGTGCAGTGACCATCGGAAGCCGGCGGTCGATGCACACTCGTCGTGGATCCCCGACGGGACCGTGACTGCTAACCCGACGACGTCGGCAGGGCCTGCGCCAGGTCGGCGGGCAGCGGGGAGTCGAAGGCGAGCGGTTCGCCCGTGACCGGGTGGTCGAAGGCCAGGCGGGCGGCGTGCAGGAACATCCGGGGGACCTCGACGCCGGCCCGGCGCCCGCTCGCATAGGTGGCGTCGCCGACGACGGGATGCCCGATGGCCGCCAGGTGGACGCGGATCTGGTGGGTGCGACCCGTCTCCAACCGGCAGCGCAGCAGCGCCACCTCGAGCGCGGGCCAGCGCTCGACGACCTCGTACCGCGTGCGGGCCTCCCGACCCTTCGCCGACACCGCCATGCGCGTCGGCTCGCGGGCCGAGCGCCCGACCGGCGCGTCGACGAGGCCGGCATCGGCCTCCGGCACGCCGTGCACGAGCGTCAGGTACTCACGGACGACACGGCGCTCGGCCAGCGCCCGGACGAGGCGCGTGCGGGCCTGCTCCGAGCGGGCCACGACCAGCAGGCCCGAGGTGTCGCGGTCGAGCCGGTGCACGATGCCGGGCCGGTCGGCGTCGCCGACGCCTGCCAGCTCGGGGTAGCGCGCCAGCAGCCCGTGCACGAGGGTCCCAGTGGCGTGACCGGCGCCGGGGTGCACGACGAGCCCCGCCGGCTTGTCGACGACGACGACGTCGGCGTCCTCGTGCACGACGACGACGTCGACGTGCGGATCCGGCACCACGACCGGCCCGTCCTCACCGGCGTCGACCTCGACGACGTCGCCCTCGAGCACCCGGTGCTTGCCCGAGGTCACCGGCGACCCGCCGATGCGCACCGCGCCCGATGCGACCAGCGCCGCAGCCGCGGCTCGGCTGCGACCGGTGAGCAGGGCGACGAGGCGATCGAGGCGCTCGCCGGCGAGGGTGGCGGGGATCTCCTCCCTCGTCATCGCGGTTGTCGCAGCGACGCGACGATCAGCAGGGCGGCGCCCAGCACCACGCCCATGTCGGCCACGTTGAACACCGGCCACCACTGCAGGTCGATGAAGTCGACGACGCGCCCGCCGAGGAGGCCGCCGCCGCCGGCGCGGAAGACCCGGTCGGCGAGGTTCCCGAGGGCGCCTCCCACGATCATCCCGAGGGCGACCGGCGCCAGGATGCCGGGCCAGCGCGCCACCGAGCGCAGCAGGAAGACGACGACGACGAGGCCGACCAACCCGATGAGCCCGCCCCGCCCGGAACCCATCGAGAACGACGCACCCGAGTTGAACGTGAGCTGGAGGCGCAGCGAGCCGATCAGGTCGATCGGGCCGTCGTCGAGGGCCGCCAGCGCCCAGTGCTTCGTCAGCTGGTCGAGGGCCAGGACCGCGGCCGCGACGAGGGCGATGAGCCCCCATCGCGGTCGCACCGGCGCCTGCTCCCGCGGCGGCTCCGGCGCCGCCGGGCCGGTGGGATCAGCGGATGAAGCCAGTGGCCTTGTACTCGACGCGCTCACGGGCCCACGGGATCGCCCGCAGGCGCTCCTTCGGGATCGGCTGGCCCGACACCTCGCAGATGCCGTAGGTGCCGTCCTCGAGCTTGGCCAGGGCGTGGTCGATCTCCCCGATGAGCTGGAGCGCCTGGGCGGAGAGCACGAGGTCGCGCTCCCGCTCGACGGCCAGGGTGTCGCCCTCACCCGACTCGTCGTCGAACTGGGTGTCGCCCGCCTCCCGGTCGGCGGCCAGGGAGTCGGCCTCGGCCCGCAGCGCCTCGCTGTGCCTGGTGAGGCGGGCCCGCTCCTCGAGGAGGGACTTGAGCTGGCCCTCCTGGAACTTGTCGAGGACGACGGGGCCCTTCTTCGCCGCCGCCTTCTTCGTCGGCGCCGGCGCCGCCTTCTTGCCGGCCGGCGCCGCCGGCTTCGCCGGGGTCTCCTTGGCCACCGACTTCTTCGCCGGGGCGGTCTTCGTGGCCGGCGTCGCCTTCTTGCCGGCCGGCGCCGCCTTCTTCGCCGGGGTCTGCTTGGCCACCGCCGTCTTGGCAGGTGCGGCCTTCGTGGCCGGTGTCGCCTTCTTGGCGGTCGGCTTCTTGGCGGGAGACGTGGCCATGGGGATCCTCGGGGTCCGGCAAAGGGTGTCGGAGGATAACCGGCTGTCAGTGGGCGCCCGGAATCCGTCCTTCCTGCCAGTCCGTGAGCACCTTGTCGAGCAGCTCGGCGAAGGTCGCCGGACTCGACACCGGTGATCCGGAACTGCTTGGCGCGGCTTCCGGCCCCACCGACGAGCTCGACGTCGCCGGCGGCGACGCCGAAGGACCGGACGAGCACCTCGGTGAGCGCCTCGTTGGCCCGGCCCTTCTCCGGTGGCGCGGCGACGCGGATCTTCACCGCGGAGCCGTGGCGACCGACGACCTGGGTCCGGCCGGCGCCGGGTTGGGCGTGCACGGAGAGGACGACGGCGTCGTCGCCATCGGGTCGGAACAGGTCCTGGGTGTGCACGGGGCGCGAACCCTATCGAGGGCAGCGCAGGTGGGTGTCGCCAATACGCTGGCGGTCCTATGCCCGACGCCCCCCGCTACCCCGAGGTCGAGCCGAGCCCCAGCTTCCCCGAGCTGGAGCGCGGCGTGATCGACCGGTGGCGGGCGGAGCGCACCTTCGAGCGCAGCGTCGAGCAGCGTTCGCCGGACGACGAATTCGTCTTCTACGACGGGCCGCCGTTCGCCAACGGTCCCGTGCACTACGGCCACCTGCTGACCGGGTTCGTGAAGGACGCCGATCCCCCGCTACCGGACGATGCGGGGCCAGCGGGTCGAGCGCCGCTTCGGGTGGGACTGCCACGGGCTGCCGATCGAGATGGAGGCCGAGCAGGCCCTCGGGGTCTCGGGCCGGGTCGCGATCCTCGAATACGGCGTCGACCGGTTCAACGAGTACTGCCGCTCGATCGTCGGGACGACCGCCGATGCCTGGGCGGCGTCGGTCACGCGCCAGGCCCGCTGGGTCGACATGGTGCACGACTACAAGACGATGGACCTGCCCTACATGGAATCGGTCATGTGGGCGATCAAGTCCCTCTACGACAAGGGCCTGCTCTACGAGGGCGTGCGGGTCCTGCCGTACTGCTGGGAGTGCGAGACGCCGCTGTCGAACTTCGAGACCCGGCTCGACGACGCCTACCGGCCGCGCCAGGACCCGGCCCTGACCGTCTGGTTCGAGCTCGAAACGGGCGAGCGGGTGCTCGTCTGGACGACGACGCCGTGGACGCTGCCGTCGAACCTCGCCCTCGCGGTGAACCCCGAGATCGGTTATGCGGTCTTCGAGGAGGACGGGCAGCGCTACCTCCTCGGCGAGGACACCGCCGAGACCTACGCCAAGGAGCTGGCCGGGGCGACCCGCGTGGGCACGGTGCGCGGCGCCGACCTCGTCGGGCGGCGCTTCACGCCGCTGTTCGACTACTTCGCCGACACACCGAACGCGTTCGTCGTCCTCGGGGCCGACTGGGTCGAGACGACCGAGGGCACTGGCGTCGTCCACCTGGCACCCGGCTTCGGCGAGGCCGACCTGGCGACCTGCGAGGAGGCCGGCATCCCGGTCGTGAGCCCGGTCGACGAGCACGGGCGCTTCACCAGCGAGGTGCCCGACTGGGCCGGTGTCCAGGTCTTCGACGCCAACGCCGGGGTGATCCGCGCCCTCAAGGAGCGGGGCAGGGTCGTGCGCCACGAGACCTACGACCACGCCTATCCGCACTGTTGGCGGACCGACACGCCGCTCATCTACAAGGCGGTGTCGAGCTGGTTCGTGAAGGTGAGCGCCATCAAGGACCGGATGCTCGAGCTCAACCAGCAGATCACCTGGGTGCCCGACCACGTCCGTGACGGTTCGTTCGGCAAGTGGCTCGAAGGGGCACGCGACTGGTCGATCAGCCGCAACCGCTTCTGGGGTTCGCCCATCGCGGTCTGGAAGATCCGACGATCCGGCCTACCCGCGGATCGACGTGTACGGCTCGCTCGACGAGCTCGAGCGCGACTTCGGCGTCCGCCCCGACGACCTGCACCGGCCGGCGATCGACGAGCTGACGCGCCCGAACCCGGACGACCCGACCGGCCGCTCCACGATGCGGCGCATCGAGGACGTGCTCGACTGCTGGTTCGAGTCGGGGTCGATGCCGTATGCCCAGGTGCACTACCCGTTCGAGAACGCGGAGTGGTTCGAGTCGCACTTCCCGGGCGACTTCATCTGCGAGTACATCGGCCAGACCCGCGGCTGGTTCTACACGCTCCACGTCCTGGCCACCGCGCTCTTCGACCGGCCCGCCTTCGAGACCTGCGTCGTGCACGGCGTGCTGCTCGGCGACGACGGTCAGAAGCTCTCGAAGCGGCTGCGCAACTACCCCGATCCCGACGACGGTGTTCGACGAGGTCGGCAGCGACGCCATGCGCTGGGCGATGCTCGCCTCCGCCGCCGTCCGCGGCGGCGACATGGCCGTCGATCGCCGGCCGATCGAGGAAGCCGTGCGCCAGGCGCTCCTGCCGATCTGGAACACGTGGTACTTCCTCTCCCTCTACGCGAACGCGGAGGGGCTGCACGGCTCGAGCGTCGGGGACGCGGCATCGCCGCGTCTTGGCCATCCCCTCGACCGCTACGCGCTCGCCAAGGCCCGCCAGCTCGTCGACGAGGTCACGGCCCGGATGGACGCCTACGACCTGTCCGGCGCGTGCAGCGAGGTCCTGGCCTACCTCGACTCGCTCACGAACTGGTACGTGCGCCGCTCACGCGACCGGTTCTGGGCCGGCGATCAGGCGGCGGTCGACACGTTGCACACGGTGCTGGAGGTCCTCTGCCGTGTGTCGGCGCCGCTGCTGCCGTTGCTCACCGACACGATCTGGCCGGCGCTCACCGGCGAATCGTCGGTGCACCTGGCCGACTGGCCCTCGCCCGACGCCCTGCCCGACGATCCCGAGCTCGTCGCCGCCATGGACGCCGTGCGCGACGTGTGCTCGGCAGCGTCGTCGATCCGCAAGGCGGAGCGGCTCCGGGTCCGGCTCCCGCTGTCGACCCTCGTCGTCGCCGCCCCCGACGCCGAACGGTTGGCGCCCTACGTCGACCTCATCAAGGACGAGGTGAACGTGAAGCGGGTCGAGCTCACGCCCGACGTGTCGGCCGCGGCCGAGACCCAGCTCGTGCTCGTCCCCCGGGTGCTCGGCCCCCGGGTGGGCTCCGGTGTGCAGGCGCTCCTCGCCGCCGTCAAGGAGGGCCGTTGGGACCGCGATCCCGACGGCCGTGTCGTCGTCGAGGGCCGCGCCCTCGAGCCCGACGAGTTCGAGCTTCGGCTCGTGCCGAAGGAGGGGGCCGCGGCCGCGCCGCTGCCCGGCGGCGCCGGCGTGGTCGCCCTCGACACCGTCGTGACCCCGGAGATGGAGGCCGAGGGCTTGGCCCGCGACGTCGCTCGGCTCGTGAACCAGGTGCGGCGCGACGAGGGCCTGCACGTGAGCGACCGCATCCGCCTCGTCGTCGACTGCGACGGCCACCACGACGTGGCGACGGCGCTGCGGACCCACGACGCCTTCCTCCGCGACGAGACGCTCGCCGACGAGCTGGTCGTCATCGACGCCGACCACCACCACCCCGAGGGCTCACACCGTCACGAGCTCTCCGACGGCCGCGCCGTCCACATCGGGCTGAGCCGGCTGCCCTGAGCCCGAGCCGGGGTCAGGGTTTCTTGGTGGACTTCTTGGCGGGGGCGGCCTCCTTCTTGGCCGCGGGCGCCGCCTTCTTCGCCGCGCCGGCAGCCGCCTTCTTGGCCGCAGCCGGCGCCGACGCCACGACCTTCTTCGCTGCTGGCTTCTTGGCCGCAGCGGGCGCGGCCTTGGCGGCGGTCTTCTTCGCCGGCGCGGGAGCCGCCTTCTTGGCCGCAGCCGCCTTCGCCGGCGCCGATGCCGCCTTCTTCGCCGGCGCCGCCTTCGGATCCGCGACAGCAGCCGGCTGCTCGGTGGGCGCCGGCGGCGGCGCCACGTCGGCGGCGCCCGTCCGGCGGTCGATCGCCGCCAGCACCGTCCGGCGGTTCTTCGTCTGGATCTCGTAGGCCCGGACGGAGTCCAGCTCACCGTCGGAGAGACCGGCGAGCGAGCCGACGATGACGCTCACCGCCATGGTGTCGTACCCGGGGATCGGGAAGGACGACGAGCCCTGGCCGGTGTCGGGCTCGGGCTCGCGGTCGGCGTCGGTCCCGGTCTCCTGCAACTCGGCGAGCCGATCGAGGATCGGGCGACGGTTCATGCCGTTGCGCTCGCGGGCGGCGACGATCTCGAGCTCGTCGCTGTACAGCTGCGGGAGGAGGGGCAGGACCTCGTCGATGGTCAGGTCGTCGTAGTCGGCGATCGGGAACTCGAGCTCTTCGTCGCCGCTCCACCCGTCGTCGGCGGCGACCCACTGGTCGTCCGAGGCCAGCCAGCCGCCCGCAGGCGCAGGCTCGGTCTCGGTCTCGGTCTCGGCCACCACGGCGCCCGTCCCGACGGCCACGAGATCGGGCTCGGGCTCCGGCTCGAGCGGTCGCGGCGCCGCCGGTCCGCCCGCTGCCGGCTTCGAGACCCGCACGGCGACCACGAGCAGGATCGCGGCGAGGGCGCTCAGGCCGATGGACACGTAGATGAGCGTCAGCCCGTCGGTGACGAGCAGACCGAGCACGAGCAGCACCGTCGCGACCAGCACCAGGACGAAGCTCAACAGGACCAGCACGTTCACTCCCTCGTTCCGCGGCGGCTGCTCATCCACGCATGAACGCCCACCACACCCGGAAACTCACTCTCTGCGCAAATGGGCCGCGGACCTCGACCGCGACCGCGATCAGCGGCGGCGACCGAAGCGGCTCCGCGGCGGTCGTTCCGCGTCCTCGTCGAGCTCGAGGTCGTCGTCGACGTCAGGCGCGCCCGTGTCCTCGAGCATCGCCTTGCGCAACTCGGCGAGGTAGGCGTCGTCGTCGTCGGCGGCGCGGACGGCGAGATCGTCGAGGTGCAGGACGGGCTGGGTCGGCGGCCCTGCGTCGAGGTCGTCGTCGGGCGCCGAGAATCGGGCCCACGCGTCGTCGTCGGCGTCGTCGAGCGTGAGCCCGAGGCTCTCGAACCCCTCGTGGTCGTCGTCGCCTGCCTCCGTGGCGTCGCGCTCGGGTTCGTCGGCGACCTCGGCGACGAAGGGCTTCGGGCGAGCGGGAGCCATCGGCGCCGGCTCCGGCTCCGGCGCTTCGGCCTCCTCCTGCGCGGGTGGGGCGGACGCCGGCACCAGGTCGACGGGGGCCGGCGCGGCCTTCAGGCGGGACGGGTCGTCGACGATGCGTTGCAGCTCGGCGATCGCACCGCGCAACCGGAGGCGTTGCTCGTCGAGGTGGCGCTCGAGCGCCAGCACGTCGTCGCGGAGGGCGTCGCGGCCCGACTCCAGCGTGCCGATCTCCTCGACCAGCGCGCGCCGCGTGTCCGCGTGCGCGGCACGGGCTTCGTCCTGCGCCGAGGTGACGAGGTTCGCCGCCTCGGTGGTCGCGTCGGCGCGAATGCGCGCCGCTTCCTGTTCGGCTTCCCGCATCGCGGCGTCGGCCGTGCGCTGGGCGAGGACGAGGGTCCGCTTGAGCGTCTCGAGCTCGGCCTCGGCCTGCGCCGACACCGATGCCGCCGCCGATGCCGCCGCGGCATCGGTGGCCCGCTCAGGTCGCTCGGTGAGCTTCCGCTCGACCTCGTTGGCCCGCCGATCGGCGGCGAGGGCCCGGTCCCGCGCCTCGGTGAGGCGCTCGCCCAGCTCGCCGACGGCGACCGCGACCTTCTCGAGGAACTCGTCGACCTGGTCGGGGTCGTAGCCGCGCCGGGCCATCGAGAACTCGACCTCGTTGATCACCTCGGGCGACAGGTCCATGCGTCGATCGTAGCCCCCGGTCCCCCCGGCTCCGGGGAACCCCACGACCCCGCTAGCCACAGATGATCGCCTGGACCACCTGGATGACGATGAGGACCACGAGCGGCGAGAGGTCGAGCATCCCGACGCGGGGCAGGAGCCGCCGGACGGGGTCGAGGACCGGGTCGGTGACGGCGCGCAGGTAGCCGTTGACCGTCGCCATCGCACCCCCCGGCTCGAGCGGGAACCACGACAGGACGATCCGTACCAACAGCACGAACACGTAGAGCTGGAGCAGCCAGCAGATGAGCGCCATCGGGAGCCGTCAGCTCGAGTAGCCGCGCTCCTGGAGGCGGCGCTTGTCCTCGTCGGACACCTGGACGTCGGCCGGCGTGAGCAGGTACACGCTGTTGGCGACCTTGTCCATCGCTCCCCCCAGCCCGTAGCAGAGGCCGGAGGCGAAGTCGATCAGGCGACGGGAGAGGTCGCGGTCGACCTCCTGGAGGTTCATGATCACCGGGGCGTTGCCCTTGAACGTGTCGGCGACCTCTTGGGCCTGGTTGAACGACGTCGGGATGACCACGTGGGGCTTCGCCGTCACCGGGATCGGAAGCGGTCGCACGACCGCCCCACGACCGGCCGGCGGTCCGCCGCGCGCCGTCACCATGCCGACACCGGTCTCGGTCGAGCGATCGGGTCCGAGGGGACGGACGGTGCCGCGCACGCTGACCTCCGGGGTCTCCTCGACGGGGCGGTAGCCACGGTTGTCGGGTTCACGGACGGGTGGTCGCGCCTGGGGCGGCCGTTGGCGCGACGGGCCCGGATCGTCGTAGTCGTCATAGTCGGCGTAGTCCTCGTCATCGCCGAGCCCCAGGTAGGTCATCGCCCGCTTCCACATGGATGCCATCGAGCGCCTTCGCCCTTCATCTCGGTCGGCTCCGCCCGGAAGGAGCCGAATCTACTCTCGCACGGCCATCGGAGCCTCACGCGGATCCGACAGCCAGACAATGCCCGTTTGCCGCCCGGACTCGCCGCGCGAGCGGTGACTGAACCACGTCGCGTCGCAGGCGGTGCACCCGCCCGCGACCTCGATCGACCCGACGCCCGCACCGGTGAGGGCGGCGATCACGCCGGCGACCATGTCGAGCGCGGGCGTGCCCCACATGGTCTCGGCGAGGACGCCGGCGCCGTACCGCTCGGCGATCTCGTCGCGTCCGGGTCCGTCGAACTCGTAGCACCCGGCCCGTATGCACGGCCCGACGACGGCCTCGGACGGCGGCGTCGCCGTCGAGCTCGCGCAACCGGTCGACGGCGGCCTCGACCACGCCGCCCAGGAGGCCACGCCAGCCGGCGTGCACGATCCCGACGGCCTCCTCGGCCAGCAGGGCGATCGGGACGCAGTCGGCGACGCGGACCGCCAGCGCGCAGCCGCTCGCCGCCGTGACGGCGGCGTCGGCGTCGGCGCCGAGGTGCTCGCCGGGGCGGCTGACGACGACCACGTCGGTCCCGTGCACCTGGTGCAACGTCGTCCACGGGCCGGGCACCGCCGGTGGGATGGCCGCAGCGTCGCGGGCGCCGTCGGCGAAGTCGCCGTCGGCCCGGGCGGTGAAGAGGGCGTGCGCGGTCGCGGCCGACCTACTTGAGGAACGACGGGACGTCGAAGTCGTCGTCGTCGCCGCCCTCGCCGCCGTCCTCGTCGCCGAAGACGTCGCGCCCGGCCGCCTCGCGGCCCGCGCCCGAGCGGCCGTCGCCGGCGCCCTTCTGCTCCCAGCGGTCGAACCCGGCGGCGATGACCGTGACGCGCACCTCGTCGCCCATCTCGTCGTCGATGACGGCGCCGAAGATGATGTTGGCGTCGGGGTGGGCGACCGAGTGGATGATCTCGGCGGCCTCGTTGACCTCGAACAGCCCGAGGGCGCTGCCGCCCGAGATGTTCAGCAGGATCCCCCGCGCGCCCTCGATGGACGCCTCGAGCAGCGGGCTCGAGATCGCAGCCCGAGCGGCGGCGACGGAACGGCCCTCGCCGCTGCCGTAGCCGATGCCCATCAGCGCCGAGCCCGCGTTGCTCATGATCATCTTCACGTCGGCGAAGTCGGTGTTGATGAGCCCCGGCGTCGTGATGAGGTCGGTGATGCCCTGCACGCCCTGCAGCAGCACCTCGTCGGCCATCTTGAAGGCGTTCAGCACCGACGTCTTCTCGTTGGACACGGTGAGCAACCGGTCGTTCGGGATGACGATGAGGGTGTCGACCTTCTCCTTCAGGCGCTGGATGCCTTGCTCGGCCTGGACAGACCGGCGACGACCCTCGAAGGCGAAGGGCCGGGTCACGACGCCGATCGTCAACGCGCCGAGCGACTTGGCGACCTCGGCGACGACCGGCGCGCCGCCGGTGCCCGTGCCCCCGCCCTTGCCGGCGGTGATGAAGACCATGTCGGCCCCCTTCAGGACCTCCTCGATCTCCTCGCGGTGCTCCTCGGAGGCCTGACGCCCGACCTCGGGATCCGAGCCGGCGCCGAGCCCCCGCGTCAGCGTGCGCCCGATGTCGAGCTTCACGTCGGCGTCGGACATCAGCAGCGCCTGCGCATCGGTGTTGATGGCGATGAACTCGACGCCCTTGAGCCCGGCGTCGATCATGCGGTTGACCGCGTTGACGCCACCGCCGCCGATGCCGACGACCTTGATCACCGCCAGGTAGTTCTGCGGGTTGGTCATGGATCAGCCTTTCCTGGGTCGTCTCGATCGGTGGCGCAGGTGCACGGGTACGCCGGACCCCTTCGCGGGCCCGGCGTGAAAAGCTTCTCGTTGTGGTTGAGGTCGAGGTCGAGGTGTCTCACCCTCGACCTGAACGTGCGGCTGCAGTGAACCGCACCCACGTCCGACCGTCAAGCTCGGCGTCGCCGGCACTACGACGAGCACCCCGCCGCACGCGTCACCGAGGGCGCCGAGGGCACCCGCGCGTCGATGGTCGCGAGGCAGGTGAGATCGACCTGCTCGAGCACCGTGGCGACGGCGACGAGCTTGCTGCCGAGCCCGGTTGGTCGGGCCGAGGCGGGCGATGCCACCACCGACGAGTCGGAGGTCGACCTCGCCGTCCGACGCTCCTGCACCGACCGCGGCGACGTGCTCGCGGACCTCGTCGGGCAGGAGCGCGGCGACGGTCAGGAGGTCGGGGGCGTCGACCCGTTCGCCGGCGCTGGCCGGCGCGGCCACCCCGTCGAGGGCGACGAGGGGCACGGTGCTCGGCGGCGCCGTGCTCGGAGACGGGCCGACGGCCACCACGACACCGTCGGCGGCGACGAGAGCCCCACCGACGACGGCGACCGGGATCCTCGGCGTGACCTGCACGATGATCGTGCCGGGCCAGCGCCGCACCACCGACGCGTCGGCGATCGCCGGCACCGACTCGACCGCCCGGGCCACGCGGCCGGGATCCACATCGAGGAGGGGCGTGCCCGTGCTCGCGCCGGCGCTCGACGCCGCCTCGACGACCGCCGGCACGACGTCGGCACCGGCGCCGCGGACCACGACGTGATCGAGGTCGAGCAGCGGGGTCCGCGTGCTCAGCACGATGGCGCCGACGGCGGCGACCGTCGCCGCGACGCCGATGAGCCGGTGCAACCGGCGCCGTCCCTCGCTGCGCCGCACCGCGATCCGGCGGGCCACCATCCGGGGATCGAGGAGGGCGCCGTCGGGATCCGGGACGGCGGCGGCGGTGTCGACCGCGTCGGCGTCCGCCGGCGGCGGCGCCGGAGCCGGCGTCGGAGCGGGAGGGTCGGCGTGCACGTCTTCGTCGACGCATCGTGGTGCCCGCACCGGGGGCGGGCCCGAGGGTCGGCGCGTCGACGTCGCCACCTCGCTCAACCCTCGACCTCGACTCGAGGGTTTTCCTCTGCCGAGTCGTCGAAGCCGACGAGGATCGTCTCGTGCCGCAGCTCGATGCCGAACCGCTCGGCGACCCGGCGGCGCACCTCGGCCATGAGGGCGTGGACGTCGTCGGCCCGGCCGCCGGGATCGGCCTGGATGAAGTTGGCGTGCTTGTCGCTCACGGCGGCCGTCCCCAGGCGGAGCCCCTTGCCGCCGGCGGCCTCGACGAGACGGCCGGCGGCGTCGCCGGGCGGGTTGGTGAACACCGAGCCGGCGTTCGGTCCGCCGGGCTGGTTCTCGCGGCGCCAACGGACGACCTCGGCGAGCAGGCGCTCGCCCGCCGCCCGCTCGCCGGGCGCCAGGGCGAGCGTCGCCTCGATCACGACCGTGCCCGGGGCAGAGGTTGGAGTGCCGGTACCCCAGATCGAGCTCGGTCGGGGCCACGCTCCTCGGCACCCCGCCATCCTCTCCGTCGGTGAGGTCGACGACGCGGACCCCGGCGAGCGTCTCGACCAGCTCGGCGCCGTGGCCGCCGGCGTTCATGCGTACGGCGCCACCGATGGAGCCGGGCACCCCGACGGCCCACTCGAACCCGGTGAGCCCGGCGGCCACGGTGCGGCGGGCGACGACGGGGAGAGCGGCGGCCCCGCCGGCGCGGACGGTCGTCGCCGTCGACGTCGCACCTGGGCGAAGGTCTCGCCGAGGGCGATGGCCAGCCCCGCGAACCCGCGGTCGGCGACGAGGAGGTTCGAACCCTTGCCGACCACGAGCACGGGCACGCCGGACGCCGCGACGGCCAGCGCCGCGGCGGTGAGATCGGCCTCGCCGGCGGCCTCGAGGAAGAGGGCGGCAGGCCCGCCGACGCGGTAGGTCGTCCGCGGTCCGAGCGGCTCGTCGCGGCGCAGCCGGTCTCCCACCGCCGCCTCGAGGATCGCGGCGCACTCGGCGAGCTGATCCGCCGGCGACGTCACCGGCCCCGCCCCCCGGCCACGGCGAGGATGTCGTCGGCCCACGTCGTGATGTCACCGGCACCGCACAGCAGGCAGAGGTCTCCCGGACGCAGCTCGGCGCCGAGGTAGGCGACGACGTCCTCCCGGCGCGGCAGCCACGCCACCCGCTTCCACGGCCGGGCCTCGAGGGCCGAGTCGACGAGGAGCTTCCCCGTGACGCCGGGGATGGGCGTCTCGTTGGCTGCGTAGATCTCGGTGAGGACCAGGGCGTCGGCGTCGGCGAACGAAGGCCCGAACTCGCGCCACAGGCTCGCAGTGCGCGTGTACCGCTGCGGTTGGAAGACGCACACGACCCGCCGCCACCGGCCCGCCTTCGCGGCGGCGAGCACGGCCGCAACCTTGCCGGGGTTGTGGGCGTAGTCGTCGACGACGGTCACACCGTTGGCCTCGCCGCGGAACTGGAAGCGGCGGGCGACGCCGGCGTAGCGGGCGAGCGCGGCGCGTGCCGGGTCGAGGTCGGCTCCCATCGTCGCGGCCAGCGCCAACGCCCCCGTGGCGTTGCGGGCGTTGTGGAGCCCCGGCACCGGGAGGTGCACGGGCCCGAGGTCGTCCCCGTCGCGCTCGAGGCGGAACCGCACGCCGACGCGCTCCGGCACCGGGTCCACGATGCGCCAGTCGGCGTCGAGATGGGTCCCGTAGGTCGTCGCGCCGTGACGGCGGGCGAGGGCGAGGGCGTTCGGCTCGTCGGCGCAGACGACCCGCGGCCCCGGCGCCTGGGCGAGGAACCGGTCGAAGGCGTCGACGATGGCGGCGAGGTCACCCCACCGGTCGAGGTGGTCGGCCTCGACGTTCGTGACGAGCACCGCCTCGGCCGGGAGCTCGACGAACGTGCCGTCGCTCTCGTCGGCCTCGACGACGAACCACTCGCCCCTGTCGTCCCAGACCACGCCGCCGCCGATCTCGTTCAGCTCACCGCCGACGAGGAAGCTCGGCCGCAGGCCGCCGGCCACGGAGGCCAGCGCCAGCATCGATGTCGTCGTCGTCTTGCCGTGCGTGCCGGACACGGCTGCGGTGCGGCGGGTCGAGCAGATGGCGGCGAGGACATCGGCACGGGACGCGACGCGGATGCCGCGCGAGCGGGCCCCGGCCAGCTCCGGGTTGCGCTCCGGGATGGCCGTGGACACGGCGACGAGGTCGGCGTCGCCGACGTTGGCGGCGTCGTGGCCGATCCGCACCGCGACACCGAGGGCGCGGAGGCGGGCGAGCCCAGGCGAGTCCTTCAGGTCGGACCCGGAGACGGTGTGCCCCATGGCCGCCAGGATCGTGGCGATCGCCGACATGGCCGCCCCGCCGACGCCGATCACGTGCACGCGCATGGGCACGGCGAGGTCGAGCGGCACGGCGGCGCCGTTCACCGTGCCGATCCTCCGATCGTCGGAAGTGAGCGGGCCGAGAACGGCGCGCCGGCTTCCGACGAACGCAGCGGCGGGGTCACGTGGCGTGCTCCTCGGCGAGGGCGGCGATGGCGTCGGCCGCCCCGGGCCGAGCGAGGGCGCGGGCGGCGGCGGCCATGGCGTCGTGCCGGTCGGGGTCGCCCAGGAGGGCGTCGAGCTCCTCGGCCAGGCGGGCGCCGCTCAGCTCGGCGTCGGGTACGACCACGGCGGCCCCGGCGTCGGCAAGGAACCGGGCGTTGGCGGTCTGGTGGTCGCCGGTCACGTGCGGCGAGGGCACCAGGACCGATGGCAGCCCGGCGGCGGCGACCTCGAAGCACATCGACGAGCCGGCACGGAAGACGCCGGCGTCGGCCGCGGCGAGCGCCACGGGCATGGCCGTCTCGTAGCGGACCGGCGCATAGACGACGCCGCCGGCCGGGAGGTCCGGCGGGTCGGCGCCGATGAGCGCCCAGTCGCGCTCGCCGACGACGTGACGGACGGCGACGTCACCGCGTTCGCGCCACGGCCCCGTCACCAGGTCGACCACGGCGCGGTTGATCGAGAGGGCGCCGAGCGAGCCGCCGGCTGACGAGCACGAGATCACGGTCGGGCGGCTCGCCGAGCTCGGCCTTGGCGGCGGCGACGTCGCGAGATGGATCGATGGCCGCGATCTCCGGCCGCACGGGGTTCCCGGTCACCACCGCGCGCGGGAGCGGCGTGCCCGGGAACGAGACGGCGCTCGCCTTGGCGAAGCGGGCCGCCAACCGGTTCGCCGCCCCGGGATGCGAGTTCTGCTCGGCGACGACGATGGGCACGCGCCAGAGCACGGCGGCGAGGACGCACGGCACCGAGGCGTACCCACCGACACCGACGACGACCTTCGGGCGGAGGCGCCGGACCAGGCTGACGGCTGCGAACACGGCGCGGACGAGCCCGGCGACCGCCCCCAGGTTGGCCACCGTCAGGCGGCGCTGGATGCCTCGGCCGGGCAGCAGCGTGTGCGGGATGCCCTCGGCCGGCAGGAGCCGGGCCTCGAGCCCCCGCTCGGCGCCGACGTAGTGGACCGCGTGGCCCCGCGCCTCGAGCGCACGCGCGATGGCGACGCCCGGCAGCACGTGCCCCGCCGTGCCCCCACCGGCCACGATGGCGAAGACCTCCGTCATGCCCTGCTGTGGCGGCAGATGTTGCAGAGGATGCCGGCGGCCGCCATGTTGGCCAGCATCGCCGAGCTCCCGAAGCTGATGAACGGGAGCGGCACGCCGGTGATCGGCAGGATCCCGACGACGGCGCCGATGTTCACGAACGCCTGCACGCAGAACCACGTCGTGATGCCGGTGGCGAGCAGCCGACCGAACGTGTCGGGCGCCTGCGCCGCGGCCCGCATCCCGAGGTAGCCGAGCGCGCGCGAACAGGGCGAGCACGAAGAAGGCGCCGACGAGCCCGAGCTCCTCGCCGATGATGGCGAAGATGAAGTCGGTGTGCGCCTCGGGCAGGAACCCCCACTTCGCCCGGGAGCTCGCCGAGCCCGACACCGAGCCAGCCGCCCGACGCCAGGGACACCTGCGACTGGATGATCTGGTAGCCGGTCGAGGCCGGAGTCGGCCCACGGGTCGAGGAAGGCCAGGAGGCGGGCCCGCCGGTAGTCGGTCTTCAGCGCGGCCAGCGAGCGCCAGGCCGACGCCGAGGCCGCCCCAGCGGGCGAGCATCGAGCCGGGCACGCCGGCGCAGAACAGGACGGCGAACACCGTCGCCGCCGAGCACGAGCGTCGTGCCGAGGTTCGGCTGCGCCATCAGCAACAGGGCGACGGCGCCGAACAGCACGAGGACGGGGCGCAGCACCTTGTCGGGCCGGTTGACCCACGCCTGCCGGCGACCGCAGATGTCGCACACGACGAGCAGCGTGGCCAGCTTGGCCAGCTCCGACGGCTGGAGCTGCATGACGCCGAGGTCGATCCATCGGGAGGAACCGTTGCGGGTGGCGCCGATGCCGGGCACGAGCACGGCGACGAGGAGCGCGATCGACGCCGAGGTACAGCGCGAGCGACCACTGGCGCCACCGGCGGTAGTCGACGCGCACGGTCACGAGGAACAGGGCGAAGCCGAGGACGACGCCGACGAGCTGGCGGGAGAAGTAGAACCACGAGCTCCGGTCCTGTCGCACGGCGAGCACCGACGACGCCGACAGCACCATCACGAGACCGACGAGGCCGAGCACGGCGAGGACGGCGAAGAGCAGCACGTAGACGGTCGTGCTGCGACGGGCCGCGTCGCGCCGGCGCGCCGCGCCTGGCATCGCCGGGTGTCGCATCGCTGCCGTGAGCGCGCCGCCGGTCATCGCAGGCCATCAGCGCGGCCCCTCCGACGCGGGCGGTGCACCAGGCTGGCGAAGTCGTCGCCGCGCTCGCCGTAGGAGCGGTACCAGTCGAAGCTGGCGCACCCCGGCGCGAGCACGACGGCGTCGCCCGGCTCGGCCGAGGTCGGCCGCCGCGTCGACCGCCTCGGCCATCGACGGCCGCTTCGACGACGGGACGGACGCCGGCGAAGGCCGCCGCCACCTCCACGGCGGCCTCGCCGATGGCGACGACGGCGCGCACCGACGGCGCCGCCGTCGGCGAGCACGGACAGGTCGAGGCCCTTGTTGCGCCCGCCGGCGATCAGCACCGCCGACCCGACGGCGGCGACGTCGTTCAGGGCGGCGTGCGGTGTCGTCGCCTTCGAGCTGTCGTACCACCGCACGCCGTCGACCTCGGCGACGAGCGCCAGCCGGTGGGCGAGCCCGGTGAAGCTCCGCAGCGCGTCGGCCGCGCCCGACGGCGTGGCGCCGACCGGCGCGGCGACGGCGACGGCGGCGAGGCCGTTGGCGAGGTCGTGCTCGAACCGGCGCGGGCAGCTCGTCGACCGCGACGAAGCCGCCGAAGCCGTCGGGGCCGCGCAGGCTCGCCGCCCGGCGACGCGCCAGTCGGCCGTCGACGCCTCGCGGTCGAGAACGTCCACCGGCGTCCGGCCGGGGCGGCCGCGCAGGTGGCGCGGCGACGACGGGGTCGTCGGCGTTGCCGATGGCGACGTCGTCGGCGCCCTGCCACTGCCAGATGCGCGCCTTCGCCGCCTCGTAGTCCGCGAGCGAGCGGTGGTTGTCGAGGTGGTCCGGCGCCAGGTTGAGCCAGGCCGCCGCGGTCGGGGCGAAGCGCTCGGAGTGCAGCAGCCGGAACGACGACGCCTCGACGACGAACACCTCGGGCGCGGGATCGTCGATGGCGGTCGACCAGCGGCAGGTCGTTGTTGCCGCACGACGACGGCGGTGCACGCCCGACGCGACGAAGCACGCGGGCGGCCAGCTCGGTGACCGTCGTCTTGCCGTCGGTGCCGGTGACGGCGACGCGCGGCCGGTCGTCCCAGCGGGCGGCGAGGTCGAGCTCGGAGCGCACCGGCACGCCGGCCGCCGCGGCCAGCGGCGAACACGGGGTGGCGGTCGGGCAGGCCGGGCGCCGGGATCAGCTCGACGGCGCCGCGAGGAGGCGGCCGAGCGCGTCGTCGTCGGGTGCCTCGACGAGGCTCGAGCCCGAGGTCGGCGGCGGCGGCGCGGACGGCGTCGGTCGGGTCGGTCGTCGGCGACGACCACGTCGACACCGTGCGCGCACCAGCGCGGCCGCGACGGCGCTGGTTCGTCCGTCCCAGCCCGACGAGCACGGCACGGCCACCGCGGTCAGCCATCGTTGCTCCCGACGCCGAGGGCGGGGTCGCCGACGAAGTCGGCGTAGTAGATGCCGAGGGCCACCGCGGTGCACAGGCCGGCGAGGATCCAGAAGCGGACGATCACCGTCGTCTCCGGCCAGCCCGACCAGCTCGAAGTGGTGGTGCACCGGCGCGATGCGGAAGATGCGCTTGCCGGTGAGCCGGAAGCTGCCCGACCTGGAGGATCACCGACATGGTCTCGAACACGAACAGCCCGCCGATGATCGGCAGCAGCAGCGGCGTCGCCGTCAGCACCGCCAGGCAGGCGAGCGCCGGTGCCGATGGCCAGCGACGCCGGTGTCGCCCATGAAGATCCGCGCCGGTGCCGCGTTCCACCACAGGAACCCGACGCAGCCGCCGAGCATCGCCGCCGAGACGACCGCGAGGTCGAAGGCGTGCGGCAGCTGGTAGGCCGGGTGGGTCAGCGCCCAGAAGCCGATGATCGTGAAGCAGATGAACGCCGTACGACGCCGGAGCCGGCGGCGAGGCCGTCGAGCCCGTCGGTCAGGTTCACGGCGTTGCTGGCGGCCGAGGATCAGGAAGATCGTCAGGACGACCCACGGCCACCGGCCGATCTCGACGCCGTTGTCGAACCGGGTGAACGACAGGACGTGAAGTGGACCGGCGTGTGGAAGGCGGCGAGCACGGCGAAGCCGACGGCGACGACGAGCAGCCCGCCCATCTTCGCCCGCTTCGACAGGCCGAGGTTGCGCTCCCGCGACACCTTGATCCAGTCGTCGAGCAGCCCGACGATGCCGGCGCCGACGACCGCGCCCATCGTGAGCAGCCCGGACCGGGTGAAGATCACGCCCTCGCGGACGTGGGCGACGAGGTAGCCGAGCGACGGCGCCGACGACGATGACGATGCCGCCCATCGTCGGCGTTCCCGCCTTGGTGGTGTGCCCCGACGGCACGTCCTCGTGGATGGGCTGGCCGATGCTGTCGAGCCCGGAGCCAGTCGATGAGGAACCGGGTGCCGACCAGGGCGAAGAGCAGCGCCGTGCCGGCGGCGAGGAGGAGACCGATCATGCGGCGCCAGCCTCGGCGGCGTCGGCCCGAGGCGCCAACCGGCCCGTCGAGGGCGGCGGCGACCTCGACCGGTCGTCGAAGGGGACGACCGCGTCGCCGATGGTCTGGGTCGTCTCGTGGCCCTTGCCGGCGATGAGACGATGTCGCCGGCGCTCGGCCGCGCCGATGGCGCGGGCGATGGCGGCCCGGCGGTCGGGCTCGACGGCGACCTTGGCGGCGTCGCCGGTCGGCGACGCCGTCGACGATGGCGGCGATGATCGGCGTCGGGGTCCTCGCTCCGCGGGTTGTCGGAGGTGACGACGACGCGGTCGGCGAGGCGGGCGGCGACCTCGCCCATCCGGGGCCGCTTGCCGGCGTCGCGGTCGCCGCCGGCGCCGAACACGACGACGACGCGCGCCGGTCCCGACGATCTCCCGCGCCGCGCCGATGCAGGTGCTCGAGACCGTCGGGCGTGTGGGCGTAGTCGACGACGACGCCGAAGGGCTGGCCGGCGACGACCGGCTCGAACCGCCCCGGCACCGGCGGCGTGGCGGCGATGCCCGGTCGCGGCGACGTCCGGCGCGATGCCGAGCTCGGCGGCGACGGTCAGCGGCGCACGAGGGCGTTGGCGACGTTGAAGCCGGCCGGCGAGCGGCACCCGCACCGCGACGCCGCGCCAGACGAAGGTCGAGCCGTCCGACGTCGCAGGCGGAGGTCGTCGGCGTCGGCGAGGGAGTACCCGACGGTCGGGACCGTCGCCGCGTCGCGGAGCAGCCGGCCGCGCGGGTCGTCGAGATCGACGACGGCGCGATCGGTGAAGGCCGGGTCGAACAGCCGCGCCTTGGCCGCGAAGTACGCCTCCATCGTCCCGTGGAGGTCGAGGTGGTCCTGGGACAGGTTGGTGAAGGCCGCGACGGCGAAGCGGGTGCCGTCGACGCGGTGCATGGCGAGACCGTGGCTCGACACCTCCATGGCGACGACCTCGACGCCGTCGTCGCGGAGCGCGGCCAGGTGCGCCTGCAGCGCGGGCGCGTCGGGCGTCGTCCGCGGCGAGCCCGGGTCGCCGCCGCTGAGCGTGCCGATGACGGCCGCCGCGCCGCCCGGCCGCCTCGAACGACCGACGAGCAGGTGCGTGGTCGTCGTCTTGCCGTTCGTGCCGGTGACGCCGACGACGGTGAGCGCGCCGCGACGGGTGGCCGTGGAAGGCGGCGGCCAGCGGTCCCATCGCGGCCGCGCACGTCGGGCACGAGCACCTGGGCGACGTCGTCACCGGGAGGTCGAGCGCGTGGTCGACCAGCGACCGCGACCGCGCCGGCGGCGACGGCGTCGGCCGCGAGGTCGTGGCCGTCGACGCGGCTGCCCCGGACGCAGCAGAACAGCGCGCCGGCCCGGACGGCGCGTCGTGTCGATGCACGACGTCGCCGACCTCGACCCCGGACGCGGCGGCGCCCGCCACCGTCGGCGGTGGCGGGCAGCGGGGCGTCGTCGAGGAGGGCGTCGAGCCTCATCCGGTGTCCGGTGGGTCGGGCGCGCCGTTGCCCGGCACGGTCGTGCGTCGCTGCCGGATGCCGCCGGTGCGGTCGTCGTGGTGGTCGTGGGGACGGCGGCCTCGTTGCGGACCGGGACGGCCTCGGCGGCGGCGATGGCGGCGGCGTCGACGATCGGCATCTCGGCGGCGGTCGGTGCCGGCACGCTCGGCTGGTACGGCGTCGGCCGGCGGCGGGATGCGGAACTGGCGCAGGCGCGTAGCGGGCGAGCTCGGCGAACACCGGCGCCGCCACCTGGCTGGCGTAGTAGCCGTTCGAGCCGGCTCGTCGATCACGACGATGATCGACAGCTGCGGGTCCTGGGCCGGCACGAAGCCGGCGAACGTCGTGACGTAGTGGTAGTTGCCGGCGGCGTCCTGGTAGGTCCCGTTCGCCTGCGGCTTGCGGGCGGTGCCGGTCTTGCCGGCGACGGTGTAGCCGTCGATGGCGGCCTGCGTGCCGGTGCCCGCTTCGACGACCGCGACCATCATGTCGCGCACCTGCTCGGGCCGTCGTCTCGGACACGACCCGGTGCTCGGCCGACGGCGCCACGTCGTGGCGCTCGCCGTCGGCGTCGACCGTGGCCAGCACCAGCCTGGGCTCGACGTACACACCGTCGTTGGCGAGCACGTTGTAGGCGGCGAGCATCTGCATGGCGGTCACGGCGACGCCCTGGCCGATCGGGATCGAGCCGATCGACGTGCCCGACCAGTCGTCGACGTCGAGCAGCAGGCCGCCGGACTCGTCGGGGAACTCGAGCGCCGTCTGCTCGCCGAAGCCGAAGCGGCGCAGGTACTCGTCGACCCGCTCGGCGCCGAGCTGCTGGCCGAGCAGGATCGTGCCGATGTTCGACGACGTCGCCAGGATGTCGGTCGGCGTCCACGACGCGGTCGGGTGCGGGTCGTGGTCGGTGAAGGTGTGGTCGGAGACCTGGAGGTGATCGGGCACCTGCAGCCGGTCGTCGGCGTGACGACCCCCTCCTCGAGGGCGGCGGCCAGCGTGATGACCTTGTTCACCGACCCCGGCTCGAAGACCGCGGTCAGCGGCCCGGTTGTCGGCCGTCGGGCACGGCAGGTCCGCCGCCGGCCGGCCGCGCCATGTTGGCCATGGCGTAGATCTCGCCGGTGCGCGGGTTGCGACGATGATCACGGTGCCGCCGAGCGCAGCCATCTGCTCGATGCGGGCGCCGAGCGCCCGCTCGGCCTCGTGCTGCATCGCCGCGGTCGATGGTGAGGACGAGGTCCTCGCCGGGGTGCGACGGGTGGACGATCTGCCGGCCGCCCTGGGGGATCGTGCGGCCGTCGGGGCCGCGCTCGACGACGACCTCGCCCGGCTCGCCGGCGAGCACCGGCGTCGTACTGCAGCTCGAGACCGGCGCGGCCCACGCCGTCGATGTTGACGCTGCCGAGCACCGACCGGCCGAGGTCGCCCGACGGGTTGAACCGGGCGGGCTCGTCGAGCAGGTTGATCGCCCGGCAGGCCGAGGTCGGCGACGGCCGCGGCGACCTCGTCGGGGACCTGGCGGGCCAGGTAGATGAAGCGAGAGTCGGCGGCGAGACGGGCGGTGAGCTCGGTGACGTCGAGGCCGAGGATCGGGGCGAGGGCGGCGGCGGTCGCCGGCGGGTCGACGACGTAGCGGGGATCGGCCCACAGCGTCGGCTGGGGCAGCGAGAGGGCGAGGTCGTGGCCGTTGCGGTCGAGCAGCGTGCCGCGGTCGGCCGGGCAGCGGCGATCGACCGGACGACCTGCGACACCCCGAGCGCCTCCAGCCGCTCCGGCGACGACCCTGCAGCTGCACCAGCCGCCCCACGACGGCCGACATGAGCAGCGCGAAGACGACCAGGAGTCCCCGCATGCGGCGCGCGTCGGGAAGGTACGCGCGGCCGGCGAATGGGCCGGTCGGACGGCGCGGCACGTGCCTGCGACGGCGGCAGGATGCCGCCCGGTGCCGGGAGGAGGCGCCGCCGCGCCCCTTTGTGAGCGGAGGGTCGGGACGACCCGGAGCGAACCGGCGACATAGTGCTGCCGGAGTTGTGAGGAGCGGGGGCACGCGGTCGGGCACTGCCACCGTCGCGAGGGGCTCGGGCGCGCGTCGGGGTGGGCTCGCCGAACATCCCGTACGGGTCGTAGCGGTCGTGCACCGCCCCTACCCGGTGCCGTCGAGGTACGGCTTCGTCTCGGCGAACACCCCGGTCTCGTCGGTGGCGGCGACCGGGTCCTCGGCGCCGTCGACCACCACGGTCCCTGACGGGGTCAGATAGGTGACCCCCGGCGGCGGGACCATGCCGAGGGCGCCGGCCGCGTCGACGATGCGCTCGGGCGACTCCAGCTCGGCCACGTCCCAACGGAGGCGGCGGTAGTCGTCGGCGGCCTGGTCGATCCGGCTGCCGAGGTCGTCGAGGTGCCGCTGGCCCTGCACGAGCTGGGCCTGGAACACGACGACGGCGAAGGCGATGGCGAAGGCGAGCACCGCACCGACCACGACGGTGGGTCCGGTCCGCAGCCGCCGCCGGGGTTCGACGACCCGCAGCGGCGGCCGGGACGGGCGCGGGGTGCGAGGGGCGGGTCGGGCGGGGGGCGGGCGGCGCCAGGCCCGGCACCGGCGGCCGGGCCGGCGCCGCGGAGGTGCGGCACCGCGGGGCCGGCCGGTGCCGCTCGGAGCCGCGTCCAGGACCGCGGTCATGCCGACCGCCTCGCCAGCTTCTCGACGACGCGCAGGCGGGCGCTCTCGGCCCGCGGGTTCGCGGCCAGCTCGGCGGCCGTCGGCGTCTTCGGGCACGCCGCGCACGAGCCGCACCGTCGGCTCGCACGCCCTCGGGGCAGGGGCAGGCCCGGGCGGCGGCGTGACGCCGCCGGTGGCGTGGTGGCGGAACCGCTCCTTCACGATGCGGTCCTCGCCGGAGTGGTAGGCGAGCACGGCGCACCGGCCGCCGGGCGCGAGGAAGTCGATGGCCTGGTCGAGCGAGCCGGCGAGGATGGCGAGCTCGTCGTTGACCTCGATGCGCAGCGCCTGGAACGTCCGCTTGGCCGGGTGGCCGCCGGTGCGCCGGGCCGGCGCCGGGATGGCGTCGCGCACGATCTCGGCCAGCTCGGCGGTGCTGGCGATCGGGCGGGCGGCGACGATGGCCCGGGCGATGCGCGTGGCGAAGCGCTCGTCGCCGTACGCGCGGAGCACCGCGGCGAGGTCGTCGTCGTCGTAGCCGTTCACGACGTCGGCCGCGGTGCGTCGCTGGCGGCGGTCCATGCGCATGTCGAGCGGGCCGTCGTGGCGGTAGGAGAACCCGCGCTCGGCCACGTCGAGCTGCGGCGACGACACGCCGAGGTCGAACAGCACTGCCGTGGCGTTCGCATGTCCGAGGTCCTCCATGGTTGTCGGTGAGATGCGTCGAAGCGGGCCTGGCGGAGGGTCGACCCGGTCCGGCGAACGGAGCGAGGGCCTCGGCGGCGGCGGCGAGGGCGGCGTCGTCGCGGTCGAGGCCGACGAGCACGAGGCCGGGATGGGCGGCGAGGAGCGCACCGGCGTGACCCCCGCCGCCGACGGTGGCATCGACCAGCACGCCCGGCGGGACCGGGAGCGAAAGCGGCGACGACCTCGTCGACCATGACCGGTCGGTGCTCGAACGTCGGAACCCTCCCTGGTCTCGCCGGGATGCTCACGCTGACGGGCGGTTCGCCCATCGGCTGCCCCCCGGACGGCGGGCGCACGTCGGGATGTCTCCCCGATCGAGCTGATGGTCAGCGGGCGGAGTAGGGGCCTTCCATCTGCCGTCCGGAGGCAGCGGGTGGGCGAACCGCCCGCACCGTCCCCTTGCCAGTCCCGTGCTGCTGTCGGTCCTGCGTCTGCTCCTGTCGTGGTTCGTGTCGTTGCGGGTCAGTGGTCGAAGGCGTCGAGCTCGGCGTCGAGCTCGGCGTCGCTGAGGCCGCTCAGCCGGTCGAGGGCCCGTGATCTCGAGGCGGTCGCCCTGGCCCTCGATGGCGATCGGCGCGCCGTGGTCGCCGATGCCGACCGGCTCACGGAGCCCCGGTGGGCAGCGTGAGGCGGCCCTGGCCGTCGAGGGTGACCATCTGGGTCTGGCGGCGGAAGGCCTCGAGCGGTGCCCGTGCCGGCGCGTCCCGGCGCGCTGGGCGGCGTGGATGCTCGGCGACGATGCTGCCGTAGCTGCGGAGCGTCCAGAGGGCGAGGCAGCCCTGCCACGGGGTGAGCCGGGCGCCGGCGGCGAAGGTGTCGCGCCAGTGGCCGGCCGGGCAGGACGATGCGGCCCTTGTCGTCGACGGTCCGCTCCTCGTAGCCCGCCGAGGTGCTCGTACCCGTCGTCGTACTCGGGGCGACTGCAGATCGTCGTACGGCCACACGTCTTCCACCTCCCTCCACCAGCTCCTGCGGCGTCTCCCTGACGCTCCATATCGCCCCAAGTACTCCCCAGTCCTCCCACCGGTCAATGACACGTCGAGCCATTTGACGCGCTTTCATGCGAACAGCTGTTCGCTCAGCCCGCTCGGAACGGCGGGTGGTCGTCCGGACTAGGCGCCGGCGGCCACCGCCAGGTCGGCGAGCGACGCCGCGACGACGGCGTCGGCGAGGTCGCCGGGACGACGTGGACGGTCACGGCGACGGCGGCGGCCGCGGGCGAGGACGGCCGCGAGGCAGGTCGGCGTCCCAGGCCAGCGGGACGGCGCACTGGAAGCGGGCGCCGGCTCGGGTCCGGCGCTGGCTGATGCCGACGCACCTTGGCCGCCGCCGGCCGTCACCTCGCCGGGCCCGAGGCCGGCGAAGCACACGAGCGTCGCTGCCACGGGCGGCGACCGAGGCCGCCGCGGTGGACGACGGGCTCGGGCACACCGAGGCCGCCGAGGGCCGCGCCCACACGTCCCCGACCCACCACGCCGCCCGGCCGACGTCGTCGTCCCAGAGCGGGTCGTCCGCGCGGCACCTCGACGTCGACCCAGACCGGCGCCGCCCGGCTCGCAGCAGCACGGCGCCACCGCCGCTGCGCCGGCGGACGACCTCGACGCCGAGCCGCGCCGCAGCGGCGTGCTCGACGACGTCGTCGGGCTGCGCCGAGCCGAGCACGAGCGCCGGCCGCTCGACGTCGAGCACGTACACCGCCCGTACGACCGGGGGTTCGAGCAGGTCGGGCGTGGAGCGTCGGCGGCCGAGCCGGCCGCTCGGTGCACCGCACGCCGAGGACGCCATGCGGTCAGAACCGCACCTTCGGCGAGCGGGCGTCAGCCGGCGGCGGCGGGGACGGCCGCGAGGCCAGCATCGCCGCCCTCGTCGAGGTAGGCGTGCCAGTCCGTCGGGCACGCTGCCGCCGGCGACGATCGACCAGACGATGCCGTTCGGCACCGTCGGGCGTCCGGCGGAGGCGCATGCCCGACTCCGGCAGCAGCCGGTCGCGCTTGCGGACGTTGCACGGGCCGGCAGGCGGCCACGACGTTGTCCCACGTGTGGGTGCCGCCCTTGGAGCGCGGTCGTACGTGGTCGATCGAGTCGGCGTGGGCGCCGCAGTACTGGCACCGGTGGCCGTCGCGGGCCATCACCGCCCGGCGGCTCACCGACACCCGTCGTCGGAACGGCACGTGCACGAACTGGCGCAGCCGCACCACCGACGGCACCGGCACCTCGATCGACTCGGCGTGCAGCACGAGCGCCGGTCGGGTGGACGCAGTCGGCCTTGCCGGCGAGGACGAGCACGACCGCGCGCCGGGCCACGACCGTCGCCAGCGGTTCGTACGACGGCATTGAGCACCAGCGCCCGTGCCATAGGTGCGGCGAACGTTAGCGGCGGCCCCCCGCCGGCGACGGGCGGTTGCGCTGCTCGGCGCGCGGGCCCATTCGAGCCAGACGACGACGTCGTGCGGGTCGGGCCGGGTGTCGCGTCGCCGTACTGGGTCTCGAGCCGGAACCGCAACCACGCCGCGGTCGGGCACCGGCAGGAACGGCGGCCGGCGCCACCACCGCGTCGGTGCCAGCCGCCGCACCTGCCGGGCCGCGGTCGGCCACAGCGCCGGCCGCCGCGCCATTGCACCGACCGCACCCGCCCACCCGTCGACGGCGGCGCCCACCCGCCGCGCCACGCTCACGGCCGCCTCGGCGGCGCGGCCGAAGTCGGCGCACACCGCGGCGACGACGTCGACGAACTCCTGCTGCGCCGGGCCCAGCGGGCGGTCGGCGTGCCAGGCGACGTGGATCCGTCGCGGCGCCGGGTGCCGGGTCGAGCGGCACGATCGTCGTGGCCGCGGTCGTCGGCGTCGACGGTGAGCAGCGGGCACGAGGGCGTAGCCGAGCCCCGCGCCCACGCAACCCTGGATCGTGCCGTTGTCGTCGGAGTGGAAGACGAACCGCGGGCTCTGCGGCAGGCGGTCGAAGACGCCGATCGTGAGGCTCAGGCAGGACGGGTTGCGGTAGCCGATCAGCGGCAGGTCGACGATCTCCTCGATCGCCCACGGTCCGCCGGTCCGCCTCCGGGCGAGCCGGCCGGCGCCAGGAGGACGAACGGGTCGTCGAGCACGTGCGCGGGTGGCCCACGGGCCCGTCGGGAGCGGCTCCTCGGCGAAGGTGAGCGTCGAGCTCGCCCTCGAGCGACGCGGCCGAGGAGGATCGGCGGGATCGTGGGACTCCTCGAGCTCGACCGCGACGCCCGGACGGAGCTCGTGGAAGCGGCGGAAGCACCTCGGGCAGGATCTTGGTGCCGACGGACTGGACCGTGCCGACGCGCAGCCCGGCCCTGCTCGCCGGCGACCACGGCCCGCACGTCGGCCTCGGCGGCGCGGAGCTGGCCGAGGACGGTGCGGGCGTGGTCGAGCAGCGCCTCGCCCACCTCGGTCAGCGCGCAACGGGCGGGGCCCGCCGGGCCGGTCGAAGACGGGTGCCCCGACGAGCCGCTCGAGGGCGGCGACCTGCTGGCTCACCGCCGACTGGGTGTAGCCCGAGCTGCTCGGCCGCCCGGCTGATGCCGCCGTAGTCGGCGACCGCGACGAGGGCCACCAGGTGGCGGATCTCCAGACCGGGCCAGGGGTCGACGGGCATGGCCGCACTGTATCAGTCGGACTGATGGACAACGGTCAGGAATAGTCGCTGGTGCTACTGCTCTCGATGGCCGACGATGCGCACATGTTTCGTTGCGACTGCCCCTCCTGCGGCCGCCGGGAGCTGCGTGGGCCCCGGTCGCTGTTCACCGTCCGACCCGCACCGGCCCCGCCTTCGCCGCCGGTGCCGCGGCTGCGGCGCCGACGTCCACGTCAGCGGCCCCTCCCTGCCGGTGGCCGAGCCGCGAGAGCCGGCGACGGCAGCGTGACCCGGTAGCACCGCTCCCGGGCGAGCGCATCGCCGCCCTCGCCGCCTAGACCGAGCACACGAACTGGCGGTGGTTGTTCGGTCTATGCGCCGGTAGCCACCGCCAATTCGGTGAAGGCGACGGCGGCGGCACCGATCAGGGGGCCGGCATCGGCCAGGCCGGCAGGGACGATGCGGGCGCCGGCGGAGAACTCGAGGCGGGCGCGGGCGTCGAGCTCGGCCTGGGCCGCGTCGAAGAAGTCCTCGCCGTAGCCGAGGGCGACGGAGCCGGCGACGACCGCCAGGCGGAGGTCGAGCAGGTTGGCCACCGAGGCCACGGCCCGACCCACCAGGGTCCCGGTTCGCCGGCGCACCTCGAGCGGCGCATCCGCCGGGGGCCGGCCGGTGGCGGCCCGGATGGCGGTGCCTGACGCCTCCGCCTCGAGGCAGCCCCGCGCCCCGCAGCCGCAGCGGCGCCCGTCGGGCTCGACGATGACGTGCCCGATGTGCCCGGCGTTGCCGGCGGCACCGTCGAGGAGCCGTCCGTCGAGCACGATCCCGCCGCCGACCCCGGTCGAGACGACCATGGCCAGGAAGTTCGGCTCGCCGGCGGCGGCACCGACCCACCCCTCACCGAGGGCGAGGGCCTTGGCGTCGTTGTCGACGACGGTCCGCAACCCCGTCAGCGCCGCCAGCCGCGCCCGGAGGGGGAAGCCCCGCACCTGCGGCACGTTGAGCGGCGAGACCGACTCGCCGCCGCGTGCCATCGGCCCGCCGCAGCCCACCCCGCAGGCGACCTCGTCACCTTGGCGGACCTGGTCGACGAGCTCGGCGAGGGCGGCGAACCAGTGCTCGGCGTCGCCGTCGGCCGCGGTGGGCGTCGAGACCTCGGCCCGGTCGGACAGCCTCCCTCGCTGGTCGACCCGCCCGACGGCGAACTTCGTCCCACCGATGTCGACCGCAAGCACCACACCGGTCGAAGGCCGCACGGACCGATGATGCCCCGTCCCCCTAGGCTCACCTCGCCATGGCTCGCCGACAGACCATCGACCCCGGCGACGGGACGGCGGCCGTCGTCGGCGCCGTCGCCGACAACGTCGGCCGGGTCATCCAGGGCAAGGACGACGTGGTCGCCCTCGCCGTCATCGCCCTGATCGCCGAGGGCCACCTGCTCGTCGAGGACGTGCCCGGCGTCGGCAAGACGACGCTCGCCAAGGCGCTGGCCACGTCGATCGACGCCTCCTACGGGCGGCTGCAGTTCACCCCCGACCTCCTCCCGGGCGACGTGTACGGGGTCAGCGTCTGGAACCGGTCGGCCGAGCGCTTCGAGTTCCGCCCCGGCCCGGTCTTCACCAACGTGCTCCTCGCCGACGAGATCAACCGGGCCTCGCCGAAGACCCAGTCGGCCCTGCTCGAGGCGATGGCCGAGAGCCAGGTCACCGTCGACGGCACGACCTACCACCTCGACGCGCCGTTCCTCGTCATCGCCACCCAGAACCCGATCGAGCACGAAGGCACCTACCCGCTGCCGGAGAGCCAGCTCGACCGGTTCCTGATGCGGATCTCCGTCGGGTATCCCGACAAGACCTCGGAGCTGGCGATGCTCGAGGCCCACGGCGAGCATGACGCCATCGACCACCTCGTCCCCGTCGTCGAGGCGGCCGACATCGTCGCCGTGCAGGACGCGGTCAGGCAGGTCCACGTGGCCGCCAGCCTCAAGGCGTACCTGGTCGACGTCGCCGACGCGACCCGTCGGCACCCGCGCCTGGCCCTGCCGGTGTCGCCCCGGGCCACGCTCGCGCTGCTGCGCGCCAGCCGAGCCCGGGCCGCGGCCCTCGGCCGGGCCTACGTGGTCCCCGACGACTTCAAGGCCCTGGCCGAGCCGGTGCTGGCCCACCGCCTCCTCGTCACCGCCGAGGCCCAACTCGGCGGCATCTCCCCCGCCGACGCCCTCGGCGAGGCGATCCGCTCCGTGTCCGTCCCATCCGGCCGGGCGAAGTAGGAGCGACGCACGCTGGTCACCCGGACCGGCTGGCTCGTGCTCCTCGGCGGCGCCGCTGCCGTCGTCTCCGGCCGCCTCCTCGGCCTCATCGAGCTCTACGTCATCGGTGCCGGGTGCGCCGCGCTCGTCGGGCTGGCCGTCACGCGCGTGGCCGGGACGCGTCTGCACCTCGAGGTCGGCCGCCACGTCAGCCCGCGACGCGTCCATGCCGGCCAGCCGGCCCGGGTCGAGCTCACCGTGCGGAACCAGGCCGACCGGCGCACCCCCGTGCTCCGCCTCCACGACCCGGTGAGCGGGACGCAGGGGGCGACGGTCTTCCTCGCACCGGTCGAGGACGGCGCCACGATGCGCTCCGCCTACCGGCTCCCCACCGACCACCGAGGCGTCGTCGCCATCGGCCCGCTCGGTGTGGTCGTGACCGACCCGTTCGGGATGGCATCGGTGACCGCCGACGCCGCGCCGCAGACCGAGCTCATCGTCCTGCCTCGGATCGACGAGATCGTGCCGCCGCCGCCCTCGATCGGCGACGAGCCCCTCGCCGGTCTCCGGGTGGCGAGCCTGGCCGCGTCCGGCGGCGACGACTTCGCGGCTCTGCGGGACTACGTCGTCGGCGACGACCTGCGCCGCGTGCACTGGCCGTCCTCGGCGCGCCACGACGATCTCCTCGTCCGCCAGGACGAGGTCCACTGGCAGGGGCGGACGACGGTCGTGCTCGACACCCGCGTGCACACCCATCGCGGGCACGACAGCTTCGAGGTGGCGGTGTCGGCGGCTGCCTCGGTCATCGCCGCGGCGTGGCGCCGGCGAGACCTCGTGCGCCTCGTCACGACGGCCGGCTTCGACTCGGGCATCGCGGCCGGGCAGGCCCACGCCGAGGCGCTCCTGGAGTTCCTCGCCGCCGTCCACGCCGTCCAGCCCGGCAGCCTGATCGGCGTGCTCGCCGGCCTCGGACGCAGCGCCACGGGCGCCTCGGTGGTGTGCATCGTGGGCGACGTCGGCGACCCCGAGCTGCGCGCATTGGTGACCCTCGGCGGCCGGGTCGGCTCCGCCACCGTGGTGACCGTGCACCGCAGCGCGCCCACGGGCGGCGCCACACCAGGGGTCTCGCACCCCGACGTGGTCGCCGTGAAACCCGACCGGCCGTTCGCCGACGCGTGGAACCTGGCCATGGCCGGCAGGCGTCGCCGTCGCCGTGGCGCGGTCGCGGGAGCCCAGCGGTGACGGCCGTCGCCACGCCGCCCGCGGAGGCGACCGCCCCGCAACCGGGCTCGCCGGCGACCACACCCTCGCCGATCCGCCGCCGCCGCGACCGGCCGCTGCCTTCGCTCCAACCCTGGTGCGAGGTGGCGCTGGCCGCCGTCACGGTGGTGACGGTCGCCGGGTTGTGGCGGCTGTTCCTCGACCAGTCGTTCGCGGTGCCGCTGTTCGTGCACGCCGTCGTCGCCCACGTCGTCGTGACCGTGCTCCGCCGTCGGGGGCTCGGCATCGCGGCCTCCGGCGCCGTCGTGGCCGGCCTGGCGACCGTGGCCGTGGTCTGGGGCCACCTCTGGCACACGACCTACGCCGGCCTGCCCACGACCGAGACGTTCCGGGTCGCCGGTGACCGGCTCATCGAGGCATGGCGCGCCTTCGGCCACGTGGAGGCGCCGACGGAGGTGCTGCCCGGGTTCCTGCTCGCCCTCGTCGTCGTCGTGTGGGCCGTGGCGTGGCTCGCCGACCTCGCCGCCTTCCGGTTGTGGGCGCCGTTCGAAGCGCTCGTCCCGGCCGGCACCGTGTTCCTCTTCGCCTCCATCTTCGGCGCCGACGACGGCCGCATCCTGGCCGCCGCCCTGTGGTTCGCGGCGGCGCTCGCGTTCATCCTCATCCACCGCGTCGCTCGCCAGCAGGCCAGCCCTTCGTGGCTCGGCAGCGATCCGCGTGAAGGCAGCAACGCCATGCTCAGGAACGGCGCCGTGCTCGGCCTGCTCGCCGTCACGCTGTCGCTGCTCACCGGGCCCCAGCTCCCCGGGCACGACGCCGCCGCGATCCTCGGTCCCGACGCCTTCGACGACGGCACGTCCCGCCAGACCGTCAGCCCACTGGTCGAGATCAAGGGGCGGCTGCTCGACCAGTCCGACACCGAGCTCTTCAGCGTGACCTCGGCGCAGCGGGCGTACTGGCGCCTGACCGCCCTGGACATCTTCGATGGCAACGTGTGGTCGTCGCGGGGGACCTTCGGTCGGGCCGACGGCGAGCTGGAGGGCCTGTCGGAGGAGATCCCGGGGTCGGTTGCGGTCACGCAGATCCGTGGAGATCACCGGGCTGTCGACGATCTGGGTCCCGGCCGCTTTCGAGGCCCGCGTGTTCGAGCCCGGCGATGCCGACGTGCGCTGGGAGCCGGAGTCCTCGACGCTCATCGTGTCGACCGACCACCCCACCTCCGACGGGCTCGAGTACCAGGTGACCTCGGCCATCCCGACCTTCGAAGCCGAGGCCCTGCGCGCCGCCACCGGGCACATCCCCCGAGGGGTGGCGACCCGCGGCCTGGGCCTGCCCGTCGGGTTCCCGACGCGGGTCAGCGACGAGGCCCGGCGGGTCGTCGCCGGCGCCACCACGCCGTACGACCAGGCCCGCGCCCTGCAGGACTACTTCCGTAGCGGGGAATTCACGTACTCGCTCACGGCGCCGTCGGGGCACTCCGACACCGCCATCGAGTCGTTCCTCTTCGACACGAAGACGGGGTACTGCGAGCAGTTCGCCGGGACCTATGCGGCGATGGCTCGCGCCGTCGGCCTCCCGGCCCGGGTCGCCGTCGGGTTCACGCCCGGCGAGCAGGACCCGATCGACCCGAATCGCTACATGGTGCGCGGTGAGCACGCCCACGCCTGGCCCGAGGTCTGGCTGGCCGGTGTCGGCTGGGTCGCCTTCGAGCCCACCCCCACTCGGGGTGCGCCCGGCGCGCAGTCCTACACGGGGGTACCGGAATCGCAGGACACCCCGGGCCCCTCGACCGACCCCACCCTGTCCACCGGCCTCGGCCCGCAGTTCCCGACCGAGCTCGGCGCCGGCGGGCTGTCACCCGACGGGTCGACGACGACCCTGCCCCCGGATCCCGGCCTCGGCGGCGTGACGGGCGGGGCGGCCGGCGACGAGGGCGTCGACGGCCGGGACATCCTGCGGTTCATGGGCTGGATCGTCCTCGGCGTGGCGGCCGCCGGCGCGCTCGTCCTGCTCGCCGGCGCGTGGGTCGCGGCGTGGCGGGCGGCGCGGCGGCTCCGACGGCGGATCCGTGCCACGACGGCCGACGACCGGGTCAGGGTGGCGTGGGCCGAGGCCGTCGAGTCGGTCGAGGTGCTCGGTGTGACGCCGGGGCGACACGAGACGCCGCTCGAGTTCGCCAGGCGCCTGGGCGCGGCCCTCGACGGTGACCGCCGACCCCGGCCGCTCGCCGTCGTCGTCGAGCAGGCCGACTTCGCGCCGGACGGGGTGAGCGACGACCAGGCGGCCGAGGCGGCCGAGCTGTCGCACGGGATCCGCGCCGCAGTCCACCACCGGACGACGGCCCCGTCAGCGGGTGCTCGCCGCCGCCGATCCTCGTCCGCCGGCGCGGCGGGGACGCAACCGAGGGCCGCGGCCGACCGGCCCGCGGATCCAGATCCACCGCGACATCGGCTGACGATGGAGGCCACGGGGCCGATCGGTCGTCTCGACGATCGGCTCGGCTCCTCGACCGGAGCCGGTCGATCTACTCCTCGTCGTCGCGGCGGAACCGGTCGCGGGCCCGCTTGCCGGCGCTGCCGAATGCGTCGCGGAGCCCGGTGGCCTTCATCGACGACGTCACTTGCTGCAGCCCGGCGCGGCCGAGCTTGCGCAGGTTGGCCTCGAACCACAAGGCGGCGGCGAACATCGGTCCCGCGCCCAGCGCGAAGGCGAGCCAGGAGTTGCCGAGCACGAGCATCCAGATGAGGCCGGCGAGGCCGACGACGAAGAGCACGCCGGCGAGCTTCATGCGCCGCAGCCCGTGCCGGTACAGGGTGGTGGAGCCCACTTCGCGGGCGAACTGCGGATCGGTCGCGTAGAACTGCTGCTCGATCTCCCGGAGGATGCGCTGTTCGTCCTCGGAAAGCGGCATCAGGCTCGAGTCCTCGGTCTCTTACGCCCCCGACTCCGCGCGAGGCGTTCCGGCAGTGAATCATAGGGCCCTCCCGACCGCAACGCGAGGCGGGCGGCCCGCGCTTCGGGCCCGCTGCCGCGTCGGGCGGCCCGAGCCGCCTCGTTCCTCAGCCCGGGTCCTCGGGTCCCCACTGGGTGTCGCCGGGGCGCTTCACGGCTCGAGAGGCCAGCGTGCCGGGCTTGATGGCGTCGTCGCCGAACCGGTCGCGGATGGCGTCGACGGCGGAGGTGGCGTCGTGCCAGCCCGGCCCCCCGCCGGCGTCGTCGAGGGTGAGCTGCACGGCGCCCGCGGCGTCGAGGTTGGTGACCCCGACCCCGAGCAGGCGGACGCCGGCGCTCGGGTCGATCGCCGCGAGCAGGGCCTTCGCCGCCCGGGCGACCTCCGGGCCGGCGTCGACGGCCGCGGCGAGGGTCACCGACCGGGTGATCGTGCGGAAGTCGTGGAACCGCACCTTGATCGTCACGGTGCGACCGGCGTAGCCGTGGCGACGGAGGCGCTGGGCGACCGCGTCGGCCATGCGAACGGCCTCGACCCGCAGCGTGTCGAGGCTGGTGTGGTCGCGGGCGAAGGTCTCCTCGTGGCTGATCGACTTCGGCCGCTGGTCGGGCTCGACGGCCCGGTCGTCGATGGCGTGGGACAGGCGGTGCAGGTGCCGCCCGGCGGCGTCGCCGAGGGCGGTGATGAGCTCGGCCTCGCCGAAGCCGGCGAGGTCGCCGACCGTCCGGATCCCGAGCCGGTCGAGCACCTGCTGGGTCTTGGGCCCGACACCCCACAGGGCCCGAGCGGGGAGCGGGTGGAGGAAGGCCAGCTCGCCGCCGGGTGGGACGACGACGACCCCAGGCCCCGGCCGGGGACCCGTCGGCGTCGCCGACGGCTTGGCCGCCTCGGAGGCGAGCTTGGCGAGGAACTTGTTCGTCGCCACGCCCACCGAGCACGACAGGCCCTCCTCCTCGAGGACCCGACGGCGGATCAGGGCCGCGATCGCCGGCGGGTCGCCGAACAGGCGGACGGCCCCGGCGACGTCGAGGAAGGCCTCGTCGAGGCTGATCGGCTCGACCAGCGGCGTGATGCTGCGGAACAGCGCCATCACCCGGCCCGACACCTCGGCGTAGTAGCCGTGGTCGCCGGTCAGGAACGTGGCGTGAGGGCAGAGGCGGCGAGCCCGCACGGCGGGCATGGCCGAGTACACCCCGTACGCCCTGGCCTCGTAGCTCGCCGCCGCCACCACGCCGCGCTCGCCGGTACCGCCCACCACGACCGGCGTGCCGCGCAGTTCGGGGTGCCGCAGCAACTCGACTGACGCGTAGAACGCGTCCATGTCGACGTGGAGGATGTGGCCGGCGGTGGGCATGAAAGTCCTGGTCAGATCGTCAACTGGGGACCTCCCGGCCGGGGCCGGGTGGGGATACTGTCCGGCATGATGACGGGTCTCGTCGGGGTGAGAGAGGAGTCCGGGTGACGACGCTGCTGATGGGTCACGGGGGAATGGTCGATGAGGACGTGCAAGTGCCCGAGGGCATCACCATCTCGTTCCTCACCGACGAGGGCGAGTCGCTGCCGTTCTACAACGGCATCGGTTTCATGCTGAACCAAGCCGATCTCGTGCGGGGCGGCTTCCAGGCGTATGGCCCCGAGGTGGGACCGACGACGATCAAGAACCGCGAGCTGCACCCGCTCAAGGACCACCAGCGCGCCTGGTACGCGCAGGTCGATCCCGAGGACGGCAGCTGCCAGTACGCCGGGGAGCACTTCGACGCGCCGATCAACCTGTGCAACGACCCCGCCCAGTGCGCGGCGAACCCCGGCGGGGTTCACACATGCGGCGGCCTGTTCAGCTTCAGCTGGGCCGATACCGACCTCGTGTGGGTCTCGTGCCAAGCGGCGCCGGGCGGCGGTGTGCAGGAGGGGCTCGGCGAGACCGGCGACACTCAATACTCCGACTTCGTCGGGCAGGTCGTCACCCGCTTCGAGAACCGAACGTCCGACGACGAGTTCGGCACGTACTTCGACACGCTCACGCCCGAGGAGGTGGCGATGGTCATGGTCGATCGTTCGGTCCGGGGCTGGTCCTACCGCCGGCAGGGCCGCGAGTTCCTGCGTGAGAACGGCGACGAGGCCTACTACGCAATGGTCGAGTCGTACGCCGATCTCGCCTACCTCTACAAGGACGTCGACGAGGATCTCGACGACGCCTGGGTCCGTGGCCGGTTCATCCGTCAGTCGCGGGAGTACTTCGGCGGCGTCACGCCCGACGAGTTCCGCCAGTGGTACGAGACCCTCGACCCCGCCGACAAGCAGCTGATCGTCAACGACGCCGAGATGGCGCCCGTGCTCCAGCAGGGGCCGGGCAACCTGGACGCCCCGGTCGACTGGGATGCGGTCGCCGCCCGCAACCAGGCTGCTCTCGCCGAGCTGTGCGCGGGGGGCCGGCGAGCGGCAGACGACGTTGACCTACGACGACGACCACATCCTCATCGGCGACGGCCACCCCTTTGCCGCCGTCACGGCCATCGGCCGCAGTCCCGCACCGGGCGACGGCACGATCGCGTTCAAGACCAACCGCATCGCTGCGAACGAGATCAACGTGGCCGGCGACGCCCGGGTGAGAGGCCATCTGGAGCCCGTGCTCGCGACGTTCGCAGCCTCGGACGGCTGGGACTACGTCCAGTCCCCGAGTGTCACGTACCAATAGCCGGCGACGTCGACGATCAGTGCTCAGAGACGCGTGACGACGACGGTCTTCATGTCGGCGCCGTCGACGCGGTAGCCGAACGGCCGTGGCTCGACCCAGCGCTCGTCGAGCCACGCCGCCAGCGGCTCGCGCACCCACGGGTGGCACCCGTCGAGGTGGTCGGCGCACGCGGACGGGTCGACGAAGGCGGCATCGACCACGATGCCGTCGGGGTCGTCGACCCGCAGCTCGCCCTCCCACGCCGTCGCCCGGTGGATCTCCGCTCGCAGGCGCCAGCCGAGCCCTGGTGCGTGGGTGGTCACCTCGTAGAGGGGCCCGTCCCAGGCGGTGACGCGCAGCCCGGTCTCCTCCTCGACCTCGCGGGCGAGCCCGTCGAGGATCGACTCGCCGTCGTGGATCTCGATGACACCGCCGGGCGGTGACCAGTCGTGCGACCCGTTGCGCCGCCGGTTGCGCACGAGGAGCAGGCCGTCTTCGGCGAGGAGGATGGCCCCTCCCACGACCCAGTCGCGCATACCGGCAGACTACGGCGGCATGACGAGCCTCCATCCGACCGTCGCCCGCGTCGCCGACGCGGCCGCCGCCCTCGGACTGACCGTCGAAATGGTCGCCTTCCCCGAAGGGACACGGACCGCCGACGACGCCGCTCGGGCCGTCGGCTGCGACGTCGCCCAGATCGTGAAGTCCCTGGTGTTCGTGGCCGGCGACGAGCCCGTCCTCGCTCTCGTCTCCGGGGCGAACCGGCTCGACGAGGCGAAGCTCGCCGCGACGCTTGGGCGTCGGCCCCGCCGACGTACGCAGGGCGACCGCCGACGAGGTGCGCACGGCCACCGGCTTCGCCGTGGGCGGGGTCCCGCCCTTCGGGCACGCGACGGCGCTGCGCTCGGTCATCGACGCCGAACTGGTCGAGCACGACGTCGTGTGGGCCGCCGGTGGGACACCGACCCACGTCTTCGCCGTCGATCCCGAGGCGCTGGTCGTCGCGCTCGGCGCTGCCGGCGGTCGACCTCGCGTTGTGACCGGGCCCGTCGGGTGATCAAGTACCTCGGGTCGAAGCGCAAGCTCGTCCCCGTCCTCGCCGCCGTCGCCGACGCCATCGACGCCCGCCGGGCCCTCGACCTGTTCTCGGGCACCAGTCGTGTCGGCAGCGGGTGGAAGGCCCAGGGCGCGCATGTCACGGCCGTCGACATGACGCGCACCGCGCACGTGCTGGCCCGTTGCTACGTCGCCACCGACGCGACCAGGTTGCACGGGGCGGCACTGGCCGGCGCCATCGAGGAGCTCGACCGGCTCCCCGGGCAGGCCGGGTACGTGACCGAGGTCTTCTGCCGCAAGGCCCGCTACTTCCAACCGGCCAACGGGGAACGCATCGACGCGATCCGCACGGCCATCGCCGAACGCTGGGCGGGCAGCGATCTCGAGCCCGTCCTCCTGACCGCGCTCCTCGAGGCAGCCGACCGGGTCGACTCGACGACGGGCGTGCAGATGGCGTACCTCAAGTCGTGGGCGCCCCGGTCGCGCAACCCCCTTCGGCTGCGGACGCCCGAGCTGCTGGCCGGCCCTGGCGTCGCCCTCCGGGGCGACGCCGTCGAGGTCTGCGCCGGCGGCCGGCTCGGTGCGGACGGCTTCGACCTCGCCTACCTCGACCCGCCGTACAACCAGCACAGCTACCCGGCCAACTACCACGTGTGGGAGACGATCGTCGCCGCCGACGAACCCGAGCACCTCGGCGTCGCGTGCAAGCGGGCCGACACCCGCAGCGCGGCGAACGCCAGCGCCTTCAACCGCAGGGCGACCATCGCCGGCGCCCTCGCCGCCGTGCTCGCCGCGGTCGACGCCGGGCTCGTCGCCCTGTCGTACAACGACGAGGCGTGGGTGGCTCCGGGCGAGCTCGTCGACCTGTGCGCGGCGAACGGTCGGCGGCACGTGGAGCTGGTCGGCTTCGACTCGCCCCGCTACGTCGGCGCCAGGATCGGCATCCACAACCCCGCCGGCGCCAAGGTCGGCGAGGTCACGCGGACGAGGAACGTCGAGTACCTCGTGCTCGCCAGCGAGTCACCCGAGACCGCGAGGACTGCGGCACGAGCCGCCAGGTCGGCCACCCCCCTCGGCAACGTGCGGGTGTTGTCGACGTGATCACGGCGGCGAAATTCACCCCCGGTTCTGACCGCGCTCCAGTTCGCCTGACGGTGGCGCGGGCCGGGTGAGGCCCGGCCGCCGACCGTCGTCGGCGCGGTGCTCGTAGGACCGCTGGGATGCCTGCCCGTGCTGGATCGTGCGCCACTCCCCCATCGCCCGCAGCGCGAGGACGGCGACGACGGCGACGCCGAGGGCGCCGGCGATCGCCCCGACCAGGCCTCCGAGGGCGGACGGTGTCGTGCAGTCGCCGGCGCACTGCACGTTGACGATGGCGGTCCCGATGATCCCGCCGCACAGGCCGCCGAGGAGGATGGCGACGAAGGCGAGCGCCCGGGCGAGCACGGGCGGCAGGGCCGACTCGGGTCCGTCGGGAGGGGCGGGCACCCCGTCAGGCTAGGAGCGGTCAGAACCGGCTGGCCGTCATCGACGCGATCACGACGCTTTCCCCGCCCATCGCGTCAGGGCACGAGGTCGAGGACCAGGCGGCGGAAGCCTTCGGCGGCGCGGAGGCCAGGCGTGCCGGCGGCGGCGGCTGCGGCGGCGGCCTCGTCGGCCTGGGCGGCGACGAGCTCGGCGACGATGGCGGCGGACTCCCCGCCCAGCTGCGTGTCGTGGCAGGCCAACGCGGCGCCCTTCGTCGCCAGCGTGGCCTCGATGTCGACCCAGCAGTCGGGCGCCAGCGTCCCGGCCAGGAGCACGAAGCCGACGCTGTGAGCCGGACCGGCGTCGGGGTAGTACAGCGGGCTGGCCGCCATCGGCGCGGAGGCGTCGAGGGCGGCCCAACCGACCTCACGGTGATCGTGGTGGTTCACGTAGGCCTGCCCGAAGAACACCGATGTGGGATCGGGGCAGATGACGATCTCGGGGCGGTGCTTCCGCAGCCGCTCGACGAGCCGGCCCCGGAGCTCACGGTTGTTCTGGGCCTCGCCGTCGGGCACACCGAGGACCTCGGCGCCGGCGAGGCCGAGGACCTCGGCCGCGGCCAGCAGCTCCTCGGCCCGATGCCGGGCCAGGTCCGACGGAGACACCGTCGCATCGCCGCTGCCCTTGTCGCCGGCGTTGACGACGAGCACCCGCGCCTCGCAGCCGGCCGCGGCCCACGCGGCGAGGGTGCCGGCGCACGCCACCTCGGGGTCGTCGGGGTGCGCGAACACGGCCAGCGCCCGCGCCGGCACGTCGGTCAGCTGCACGTCGCCCCGGCCGCCGCCAACGCCGACAGGGCCTGCTCGACGCCGGCGTCGTCGACGTCGAGGTGGGTCATCAGCCGCACGGTGTTCGGCGCCACCGTGCCGGCGAGCACGCCGTGGTCGGCCAGCGTCTGCAGCAGCGAGTCGCGTGTCGCCGACCCGGACGATCACGCAGTTCGTCGGGCACGCGGCCGGCTCGACCCCGAGCGCATCGGCGAGCCGCGCGGCGCGGGCGTGGTCATCGGCGAGGCGTTCGACGTGGTCGCGCAGCGCCACGAGGCCGGCGGCGGCGAGCACGCCGGCCTGGCGCATGCCGCCGCCGAGCTGCTTGCGCTCGACCCTGGCCGCCTCGATCAGGTCGGCGTCGCCGGCGAGGAGCGAGCCCACCGGGCGCGCCGAGCCCCTTGGACAGGCAGCACATGACGGTCGTCGGCGGGCGCCGCGAAGGTCGCCGCCGGGACGCCGCTCGCCACTTCGGCGTTGAACAGCCGGGCCCCGTCGAGGTGGACCGGCGGGCCGGCGGCCGCCACCGCCTCCAGCTGGTCACGCTCCAGATCCGCCCGCCCGACGGCATGTGCGTGTTCTCGACCGTCACCGCCGACACCGGCAGCCAGTGGTGGGGTCCGCCCGCCTCGACGTGCCAGGCGACCTCCGACGGGTCGATCGTGCCGTCGCTGTCGTCGATCGTCACCAACTGGGCCGAGCTGTTCACCCCGAACGCCCCCCGCTCGTACGCGACGACGTGCGCCCGCCGACCGGCGAGCACCGCCGTCCCCGCCGCGCCGAGGAGCCGGAGGGCGATCTGGTTGCCCATCGTGCCCGACGGCACGAGCACGGCGGCCTCCTTCCCGACCCGCTCGGCGAAGGCCTCCTCGAGGGCGCGCACCGTCGGGTCCTCGCCGTAGCCGTCGTCGCCGACCTCGGCCTCGGCCATCGCCCGCCGCATCGCCGCCGTCGGCCGGGTGACGGTGTCCGACCGCAGATCCACGAGCCACGGCCGGCAACCTACTGTCCGCCGTCCTGGGCCCTAGTGTCGGCGCCATGGCGACCCCCGGCGAGCTCCTCGACCTCGCCGCCGGCGCCGCTCGCGCCGCCGCCGACCTCCTGCTGGCCTCCGCCGGCACCGTGCGCACCAGCGTGCTCACCAAGACCTCGGTCACCGACATGGTCACCGAGATGGACCACGCCTCCGAGGCGCTCCTGCGCGAGCACCTCCTCGGCGCCCGACCCGAGGACGGCTTCCTCGGCGAGGAGACCGGCCTCACCCCCGGGACGAGCGGCGTCCGGTGGGTCGTCGATCCGCTCGACGGCACCACCAACTACCTCTACGGCTACCCCGGCTGGAACGTGTCGATCGCCGCCGAGGACGCCGAGGGCGCCGTCGCCGCCGTCGTGATCGACCCCCTGCTGAGCGAGACGTTCGCCGCGACCCGGGGGGCGGCGCCACCCGGAACGGCCGGCCCCTCACGTGCTCGGCCAAGGCCGATCTGGCGACGGCGCTCTGCGCCACCGGGTTCGCCTACGACCCGTCCCGCCGCCGGGCCCAGGCCGCCGTCGTCGAGCGCGTGATCGGCAGCATCCGCGACATCCGGCGGGGTGGCGCCGCAGCCGTCGACCTCTGCTCGGTCGCCTGCGGCCGGGTCGACGCCTACTGGGAGCGGGGCCTCGGCCCGTGGGACCTCGCCGCCGGCTCGTTGATCGCCCGGGAGGCCGGCGCCCGCGTCGAGCCCGATGCGGCGCTCGGCTTCACCCTCGCCGCGCCACCCGCGCTTTTCGGTGCGCTCCGGGACGTTCTGGTGCAGGCCGGTGCCTCCGAGGCCTGAGACGGCGCCATTCGTCACGGGATCGCAACCTGCACGCGTGCTGCAGGCATCGCGGCGCGTGACAGGGTGTCGTCCCGTATGCCGCCGACCCGCCTCGACGGTCAGGTGCGCGTCACGCGCGACGGTGCCCTGATCACGATCTCCCTCCACGGCTGCCTCGACGCCAACGCCGGCGTCGAGCTGCTCGCCACCCTGCAGGGCCAGATCGACGCCGCGCCGCCGCGCATCGACGTCGACCTCGTCGCCGTCGAGACCTGGACGCCCGAGGGCGCCCGCTCGCTACGGCGGGCGCGCAGCCTGGCCCAGAACCTCAGCGACGGCCTCCACTTCCGCACCACGACCGGGGTCGGCCACGAGGCCCTGCTCGCAGCGTTCGACGAGGCCGAAACCGAACCCTGATCGCACTACTTCCGGGTGGACCTCCGGCAGTAGGGTGCGCGCGTGAGCGAGGCGGGAAAGCGGGACCCACTGGACGTCGAGCGCAACGCCGCTCGTGTACTCCGCCCCGTCTTCGCCGACGGTGCCGAGGTGAAGAAGGCCCGGGTGCACGTCGCCGGCGACCCGAAGCTCTGAGGCGGGGTCCGGTGGACGACGCCCGCATCGAGCGCAGGGTCACCGACCTCCTCGACGACGCGACCGAGGCGGCCGCGGCCGGCGACTGGGGCGGCGTACGGTCCCTGAGCGACGCCGTCCTCGCCCTGCGCCCGGGGCACCCCGAAGCCCGCCGGCTCCGCGGCGAGGCCGACGCCGCCACCGCCACCGCCGGGGAGCGACGCCAGCTGACGGTGATGTTCTGCGACGTCGTCGGGTCGACCCGATGGACCCAGCACGCCGATCCCGAGACCGTGCGCGACGTCCTGCGGGGCTACCGACGGGTCCTCGACGAGGTGATCACCCGCAACGGCGGCCACATCGCCACCTGGCAGGGCGATGGCGCCCTCATGTACTTCGGCCACCCGCATCCGCACGAGGACGACGCCTGGCGAGCGGTCCGCGCCGGCCTCGACCTCGTGCGCGGCCTCACGGTCGTCGCCGAGGACGCCCGCCGCGAGCACGGCGTCGAGCTGGCGATCCGCGTCGCGGTGCACACCGGCCTCGTCGTCCGGGCCGAGATGGGCACGTCCTCGGCCCCGGACCACGATGCCATCGTCGGTGAGACGCCGGCCGTCGCCGCCCGCCTCCAGGAGAAGGCCCGCCCCGGCACCGTCCTCGTGAGCGACGCCACCCATGCGCTCGTCGAGGGCCGCTTCTCCGTCGTCCCCGTCGGGCCGTTCCAGCTCCGGGGCGTGAACCGGCCCATCGGGGGCTTCGAGGTCCAGGACGACGCGCCGTCCCCCCCGAAGGCGGAGGTGCTGGCCGATCGGGGCATCGCCCTCGTGGGCCGCAGCGCCGAGCTCGCCCGCCTGCGATCGATGTGGGAGCAGGTGCGGGGCGGCAGCCACGTCGCCGCCCTGATCCGCGGCGACTCCGGGATCGGCAAGACGCGGCTCGCCGCCGAGCTCCGCCGGCACGTCCTCGATGCGGGCGGCCGCGCCTTGACCACGAGCTGCTCCAGCTACCTCGGTTCGACGCCGCTGCACCCGGTGCGGCGCCTCGTCGAGGCGGCCGCCGGTATCGGGCCCGCCACCTCGCCCGACGACGTCCGCACCCGGCTGGCCGGCTCGCTGGACCGGTTCGGTCGGCTCGACGCGCTGCCCGTGATCGCCGATCTTCTCGGCGTCGAAGCCGTCGCCGGCGGCGGCCCACCTGAGCTCGACCCGGCGCGCCTGCGCGACCAGACCCTCGAGGTGCTCGTCGAGTGGATCGCGGCCGAGGCCGGCAGCGCGCCCGTCCTCGTCGTGCTGGACGACATCCAATGGGCCGACCCGACGACCCTCGAGCTCCTCGCCCGGATCGTCGGCGGGCGAGCAGCGGGGTTGTTCGTGCTGCTGATCGCCCGGACGGAGATGCGCTCGTTGTGGTCACCGACGACCGTGCCGGTGCTCGACCTCGAGCCGCTCGACGCCGGGGCCGCCGAGGCGCTGGTGGCCGGACTCGGCGGTGGCGCGCTCGGGCCCGACGTGATCGCCAACCTCGTCGCCCGCAGCGACGGGATGCCGCTCTACGCCGAGGAGCTCGTCCGCGCCGCGCTCGCCGATGCTCCCGTCCTCTCGCCGGCCGGCAGCTCGGCCGTCCCGGCCAGCCTGCGCGACCCCCTCCTCAGCCGGCTGGCCGCGACCGGTGGCGACCTGGGGCTGGCACAGACGATCGCCACGATCGGCGACGACGTGCCGCTCGAGCTCCTCGCTGCGGTGTGCGGCGTGGACGCCGGAGCGCTCGTTCCTCGGGTCGACCAACTCGTCGAGGCGGGGGTCCTCGAGCCGATCGCCGACGGCACGACCTGCCGGTTCCACCACAAGCTGCTCGCCGACCTGGCGTACGAGACCCAGCTGCTGCCGACCCGACGTGAACGGCACCTGGCGGCGGCCACCGCGCTCCGGGAGAGGCCCGAGCTCTTGCCGATGACGAGCGGGACGGCGCTCGCACACCACCTCGAGCACGCCGGGTGCGTCGCCGAGGCCATCCAGGCCTACCTCGTCGTCACGCGCGACGTGCAACGACGCGGATCCCAGGCCGAGGCGTTGCAGCTCCTCGACCACTGCGCCCAGCTGCTGCCGGAGGTCGACACCGCCGAGCGCCCCCGCTTCGAGCTCCGCGTCCTGCACACGCGCGGGTTCACGTTGACGTCGACGATCGGGTACGGGTCCCCCGAAGCGGCGGCGGCCTACCGGCGGACGGCCGACCTGTTGCGGAGCGTGCCGCCCGAGCCCGAGCACGACCTCGCGCTGATCAGCGCCTTCACCTACTTCATCCTGCACGGCGACCTCGCCGTCGCCGAGGAGCTCAACCAGCAGTACCGGCGAAACCACGAGCTGCACGGCATCGGGACCACCGCCATGCCCGCCGACGCCGGGACCTGCATGACCGGCTTCTTCCGGGGCGATGTCCGCGGCGCCACCGCCGCCGGCGAACGCTTCTGCGCCACCCCCGCCGGGCAGCTGACGGCCGCGATCCCCGAGGACTACCCGCTCCCGAACGAGCTCGTCGCCAGCGTCGCCGGCTTCTTGGGCGCCCTGGCGATGCTCCGACTCGAGCCCGAGCGGTCCCTCGCCATCGACCGCGACATCGCCGAGCGGGTCGCGAACCTCGGCTTCCCCTACGGGCCGTACTCCCGGACCTTCGCGCTCAGCATGCTGGCGTTGGGGTGGTGGAACGCCGGCCTCGAGTCCGAGGCGCGCCGGGCCTTCGCCGAGATCCGCACGTTGCTCGACCGCCACGGCCTCGCCTCCTACGAGGTGCTGTCGACCATGCAGGAAGCGATGACCGCGGTGCGCTACGGACCGAGTGAGGCGGGCGTGGTCGACCGGTGCGCGGTGATGGTCGAGGTCTGGAAGGCGACCGGCGTGCTGGTGTTCCTGCCGTGCTTCGGCTCGGTCGTCGTGGCCGGGCGCCTGGCGGAGGGCGACGCCTTGGGGGCCATCGCCCTGGCCGACGAGCACCTCGCGGCCGCGGCTCGCATGGGTGCCCACTACTGGGACGCGCCGCTCCTTCGCATGCGGGGCGAGGCCCGCCTCGCCAGCGGCGACGACGCCGGCGCCGACGACCTCCTCCGGAGCGCGGTCGTCGCCGCCGAGCAGGGCGCCCGCCTGTTCGAGCTCCAGGCCCGCACGTCGCTGTTCCGGCTCGTCCCGGAGCCGCTCGCCCGGAAGGAGCTCACCGACTTCCTCGACTCGGTCCCCGATGGCCTCGACCTGCCCGACGTGGTCGACGCTCGTGCCCTCGTCGACGTATGACGCGACGCATCGCCGTCGTCGGCGGCGGCATGGCCGGGCTCGCGGCCGCCTGGCACCTCACCCGACCCGACGGCGACCGCCCCGAGGTGACCGTGTACCAACGCGGCGCCCGCCTCGGCGGCAAGGCGGCGAGCTCGCGCGGCCGGCACGGCCGCATCGAGGAGCACGGGCTCCACGTCTGGCTCGGCCACTACGACAACGCCTTCCGCCTGCTGCGGGCGTGCTACGCCGAGCTCGACCGGCCCGCCACCGATCCGGACTGCCCGATCGCCGACTGGCGCGACGCCTTCCTCCCGGCGTCGGCCATCGGCGCCGGTGACGGCGGCGACCTCGACGCGGCGTGGTCGCCGTGGCTGGCGACGTTCCCGGCCGACGATCGGCTGCCCGGCGAACCCGGTGCCGACGGCACGATCACGCCGGCGGCGCTGCTGCAGCGCCTCGTCTCCCTCGCCGGTCGGGTCGGCTCCTCCCTCGCGCCGCTGCCGGCCCGGCCTCGCGCCGTGCTCTCCGCCCACCGCGCGCCGCCGGCCGGCACCGGCACCGTCGCCGATGCCGTCTCCGGGCTCCTGACCGCGCTCCGTGCCCTGTCGGCCGACCGAAGGGCCGCGCAACGGGCGGCAGGGTTCGCCGACTTCCTCGCCGCGTTCGTCCGCGGGGTGATCGCCGACGACCTCCTGCGGCGCGGCTTCGGCGCCGTCGACGACGAGGAGCTCATGGCCTGGCTCCGGCGCCACGGGGCGTCGGCGGCCACGGTGGAGGGTCCGTTCGTGCGGGCGCTGCACGACCTCGCCTTCGCCTACGCCGAGGGCGATACCGACCGCCCGACCTTCCCCGCCGGCACCGGGTTGCACCTCGCCAACCGGACCTTCGGCGACTACAAGGGGGCGCTGTTCTGGAAGATGCAGGCGGGGATGGGCGACGTCGTGATCGCGCCGCTGTACCAGGCGCTGCGGGCCCGCGGGGTCCGGTTCCGCTTCTTCCACCGCCTCGAGGGCGTGCACCTCGACGGGGCCGGCCGAGCCGTCACCGGGCTCACCTTCGGGCGCCAGGTCGACCTCCGGGCGGGCGTCGAGGAGTACGACCCCCTCGTCCGGGTCGGCGGGCTCCCCGTGTTCCCCGACCGGCTCGACCTCGAGCAGGTGAGCGCCGGATCGGCGGTGCTCGACCACGACCTCGAGTCGCACCTGTGTCGGTGGCCCGACGCCGGGACCGTGCGGCTCCGCGCCGGCGACGACTTCGACACGGTCGTGCTGGCGGTGTCGATCGGGATGCTGCCGCACACGTGCGGCGAGCTGCTCGTCGCCGACGCCCGGTGGCGGGCGATGGTCGCCAACGTGGCGACCGTGGCCACCCAGGCGTTCCAGGTGTGGCTCACGCCCGACGAGCGAACCCTCGGGTGGCCCACCGAGGCGCCGTCGATCACCGGCGTCGGCCGTCCGTTCGACACCTTCGCCTCGATGAGCCACGTCCTGCCGTTCGAGGAGTGGCCCGCCGGCGACCGGCCGAGGACGGCCGCGTCGTTCTGCGCCGTGCTGCCCGAGGCGACGGTGCCGGCGCTCGACGACCCCGGCCATGCCGCGACGATCGCCGCGCGCGTGCACGATGGCGCCGTGGCGTTCCTCGAGCAGCACGCCGGGCGGCTGTGGCCCGGCGCGGCCGCGCCCGGGGGCGGGTTCCGCTGGGACCTGCTGGCCGGCGGCGGCGACCGGGCCGGGGCGGACCGCTTCGCGTCGCAGTACTGGCGGGCCAACACCGATCCCTCGGATCGCTACGTGCAGGCCACGCCGGGCGGCGCCCGACACCGGCTCCGTGCCGACGCCAGCGGCTTCGACAACCTCGTCCTGGCCGGCGACTGGATCGACAACGGGGTGAACGTCGGCTGCATCGAGGCCGCCGTCGTCGCCGGGATCCAGGCCGCCAACGCCGCCTCCGGCCAGCCCCTCGATGCCGGGGTCACCGGGTGGCGACCGCACGACCAGACGGTGGGCGTCACGTGAGCGAGCGCAGGCGAGCCGATCGAACGGCCGACGCGGCGAGCGAGTCGGCCGAACGGGCACGATCCGTGGTCGGTCGCCGGCGATGTCGGCCAGGCCGGCCTGCGAGCCGCGGGTGCCGTCGTGGAGCAGCTGCTCGCGCTGTCGCGCCGGCTCACCGAGGTCCCGATGCCGATCTCCACGTTCGAGCCGCCGGCGGGCGCCGCGGCCGGGCCGGCCCAGGAGCTGCGGCGGTTGCGAGCCGACGCCGAGCGGCTCATCGAGCTGTACGGCGACTGGACCCGCGCCCTGCTCGACGGGTTCACCGAGCTCGCCGAGGGCCGCAACGGCGACGGCGGGCTCGCGGCCGGGCCGGCCGCCGCCGGCGCCGTGGTGACGACGACGGCGTGGCTGCACCTCCTCGACGGCGCCGGCGTGCCCGATGCGCCCCTGTTCGCCACCGATCTCGTCGCCCATGACGGCACCGTCATCCCGGCGGCCGCGGTCACCTTCGACCCGCCGATCCTCGGCCCGGCGGCGACGACACCGACGGAGATCCGGGTCTCCGTCGTCCGTGCCCGCCGGCACGGGGCCCGGCACCTACCACGGCACCGTCCTGGCCACCGGCCTCCCCGAGGTCCACCTGGCCCTCCGGGTCGAGGTCGACGACCGTGACCGACGGTCGACTCGGCACCGGCGTCGAGGCCGCGCTCGCCGCCTACGGGGCGCGCACGGCCGCCGCCGTGGCCGAGCACCTCGCCGAGCACCTCGGGGACGAGGGCCCGACCCGCTGGCTCGACGACCTGGTGCAGGGAGTACCCGGACCGCGGCGGCAAGGGCATCAGGCCCGGCCTCTGCCTGGCGACGTGCGTCGCCTTCGGCGGCCGGCTCGAAGAGGCCCTGCCGTCGGCCGTCGCCCTCGAGCTGCTCCACAACGCCTTCCTCGTGCACGACGACATCGAGGACGCCAGCCTGCTGCGGCGGGGCCGGCCCACCCTGCACGAGGGCCACGGCGTGCCGCTGGCGCTGAACGCCGGCGATGCGCTGTTCGTGCTCGCCGGGGCCGCCGCTCACGCGCCAACCGTCGCGTCCTCGGCGGGCGGATGGCCGCGGCCGTGGCCGAGGAGTTCACGACCGATGGCGCGCCACACCGTGAGCGGGCAGGCCACCGAGCTCGGCTGGCGGCGCGACGGCGTCGTCGACCTGACCCCGAGGACTACCTCGACCTCATCATGCGCAAGACGTGCTGGTACACGACGGTCCACCCGCTCCGGGTCGGCGCCCTCATCGGCGCCTGGGGTCGGGCCGACCTCGACGCGCTGGTGCGCTTCGGCTCCTACCTCGGCGCCGCCTTCCAGATCCAGGACGACCTGCTGAACCTGGAGGGCGACGAGGCCCGCTACGGCAAGGAGCACGAGGGCGATCTGTACGAGGGCAAGCGCACCCTGATGCTCATCCACCTGCTGTCGGTCGCATCACCGGCGGTGCGGGCCGACGTCGTCGGCTTCCTCGCGCGCCGCCGCGACGAGCGCACCGCGGCCGACGTCGCCGCCGTCGCCGCGCTGCTCCGCGAGCACGGCAGCCTCGCCTTCGCCCGGTCCTTCGGGCAGGGCATCGCCGACGCCGCGACCGAGGCGTTCGAGGTCGCCTTCGCCGTCGGTCCCCGACTCGCGAGGAGCGGCGATTCGTCCACGATCTGATCGGCTGGATGCTCGACCGCGCTGCCTGAGGGCCCGCCATCGGGAATGATGGGGGCGCTATGGGGACCCGGATCCTGTCGGTCGAGGACGACGAGCGGATCCGCACCGCCGTGAAGCTGGCGCTCGAGGACGAGGGCTGGGTCATGGAGGAGGCGGAGACGGGGGAGGCCGCGCTCGAGGCGTTCCAGCGGAACCCCGCCGATGTCGTCCTCATCGACATCATGCTCCCGGGCATCGACGGCTTCGAGGTCTGCCGGTCGCTGCGGCGCACGAGCGACGTCCCGATCATCATGGTCACGGCCCGCGTCGACACCCACGACGTGGTCGCCGGGCTGGAAGCGGGGGCCGACGACTACCTGACCAAGCCGTTCGCGCCCAAGGAGCTGTCGGCCCGCATCCGCGCCCTGCTGCGGCGGGCCCGCACGCCGGAGCACGCCAGCTCGGGATCGGTCCTGCGCTTCGGCGACCTCGAGCTGATCCCCGACCAGGGCGTCGTGCGGGTCGGCGATCGAGAGGTGCACCTCACCAAGACGGAGTTCCGGCTCCTCTGCGAGCTCGCCTCCAGCCCGGGACGGGTGTTCAGCCGCGAGGTCCTCCTCGAGCGGGTGTGGGGCTACGGCTACTTCGGCGACGGCCGGCTCGTCGACGTGCACGTGCGGCGCCTGCGCACGAAGGTCGAGGCCGACCCCGCCAACCCGCGCCACGTGGCGACGGTGCGCGGGCTCGGGTACAAGCTCCAGGGCTGATGGCCGCACCGGCGGTCGAGAGCTTCGACGGGCGTCGCGCCCGCGGCGCGCGCCAGCGGGGCGTCCTCCTCGGCCAGCTCCCGGCCCGGCGCCTCGGGCTGCGGACCCGCATCACCCTCGCCTTCGGGTTCGGCGCGATGCTCCTGTCGTTCATCCTCGCCGGGGCCACCTACGCGCTCACCCGCACCAACCTCGTCGACCAGCGCGAGGGCAACGTCGTGCGCCAGGCGTACGTCAACGCCGTGCAGATCCAGAGCCAGCTGCCCCTCGACGGCGAGGCCGCGCTCGACCGGCTCAGCTCCCTGGTCACCCCGGCCGGGTCGAGCCCGATCCTGTTCCAGGACGGGGAGCCGACGGCCTTGGCGGCCCAGGTCACGCCCGAGGTGATCCCCGACGAGCTCCGCGTCGATGGTCCTGATCGACAACACGCCGGCGCGCATGCGCTTCGACGTCGCCGGCACGGCCGTCCCTCGCCGTCGGCGTCCCGATCGACACCATCGACGTCGACGCCGCCTACTTCGAGATCGTCGACCTCTCCGAGACCGCAGGACACGCTGCGCTCCCTCGGCATCTCCCTGCTCGGCGCGAGCGCCTTCACCACCGTCGCCGGCTTCGCCCTGGGTTGGTGGGCCAGCCGGCGGGCGCTCCGCCCCCTGGCCGATGTGAGCGAGGCCGCCGAGGCCATCGCCGGTGGCCGGCTCGACACCCGGCTCGAGGGCACCGACGATCCCGATCTCGGCATCCTCTCCACGTCGTTCAACGACATGGCGCAGGCGCTCCAGGAGCGCATCGAGCGCGATGCCAGGTTCGCGTCCGACGTGAGCCACGAGCTGCGTTCGCCGCTGATGACGATGGCGGCGGCCGTCGAGGTCCTCGAGAGCCAGCGCGACGCCATGTCCGAGCGGGGCCAGCAGGCGGTCGAGCTGGTGAACCTCGAGATCGACCGCTTCCGCCAGCTCGTCGAGGACCTGCTGGAGATCAGCCGCTACGACGCCGGCGCCGTCCGCCTCGACCTCGACGAGATCCGTCTCGCCGAGTTCGTGCTCCAGGCCGTGGGCGCGTCGGGCCACCGCGACGTGCCCATCGAGGTCGACGCCGACCTCGCCGGCGTGGTGGTCAGGGCCGACAAGCGCCGGCTCGCCCGCGTCATCGCCAACCTGCTCGACAACGCGGCCAAGTACGGCGACGGCGCGACCGTCGTGTCGCTCCGCAAGATCGAGGACGCCGTGCAGATCGCGGTCGAGGACTCGGGCCCCGGGGTGCCGCCCGAGGAGCGTTCGCTCATCTTCGACCGCTTCGCCCGCGGCCGCTCGGCCGGTCGCCGCGGCGGCGGCGAGGGCGTCGGCCTCGGCCTCGCCCTGGTGGCCGAGCACGTGCGCCTCCACGGCGGCCAGGTGTGGGTCGAGGACCGGGCCGACGGGCGGGAGGGCGCCCGCTTCGTGGTCGAGCTCGAGGTGGCGCCGTCGTGAAGGCCCGCGCCCTGCTCGTCCTGGTCCTCCTCGCCGTCGGTGCCTGCGGGCTGCCCGACGACAGCCGGCCCCGGCCGATCGCGGCCGAGGACGCCCCGCTCGCCCTCGGCAGCACCACGACGACCAGTGAGCCGGCGACCGGCACGACCGGGATCGAGGTGTGGCTCGTCGACAGCGAGGGGAACCTGCGGGCTGTGGAGCGCGCCGTGGAGTCCGCGACCGTCCAGGCCGCCCTCGAGGCGCTCCTCGCCGCCCCCAACGAGTCCGAGGACGAGCGGCTCGACAACTTCATCCCTTCAGGCGCGTCGATGCTGGCCAACGACGAGCGGCCGGTGGTGACCGTGCAGCTCGGCATGCCGAACGAGGGGCTGCTCGGCATCCAGGGACGGCAACAGCTCCTCGCCTTCGGCCAGATCGTCTCGACGGCGACCGAGGTCGCCGGGGTCGAGGGCGTGCGCTTCATCGCCGCCGACGGCACGCCGGTGGCGACGCCGACCCAGGATTCCACCATCGTGGACCGTCCCGTCACCTCGAACGACTACGCCACGTTGCGGCGCGCCTGATGCGGTTCTCCGACGAGGCGGTGCTCCGCCTCCTCGTCGCCGTCCTCCTCGGCGCCGTCATCGGCACCGAGCGCGAGGCGAACGAGCAGGCGGCCGGGCTCCGCACCCACATCGCCGTCTGCGTGGGCGCCGCGCTGTTCGGCGTCGTCTCGACGCTCGGCTTCACGGAGTTCGAGGCGCCGAGGGCCTCGACGAACGTCCAGGTCGACGTGACCCGTGTCGCGTCGCAGGTCGTCGTCGGCATCGGCTTCCTCGGCGCCGGGATGATCTTCCGGCAGGGGACGGTCGTGCGGAACCTGACGACGGCGGCCTCGCTCTGGGTCACCTGCGCCATCGGGCTGACCGCCGGCGTCGGCGACCTCGGCACCGCCGCCGTGGCCACCGTGATCATGGTCATCGCCCTCGCCGCCCTGCTGCCGCTGCGCAACTGGATCCGACGGCACCTCGCCCGCGCGTCGAGCGAGATCTGGATCCAGCTCGTCGAGGGCGCCGGACCCGGCGATGTCGTCGAGCACCTCCATCGCCTCGAGCACGTCAAGATCGAGCACCTGTCGATCGAGAAGGCCGAGGGGCGCTTCGTGGTCGTCGTCCGCCCTGGAGGCCGACCCGGGCTTCGACCTCGACGCCGCCGTCGCCACCATCGCGGCGCACCGACGACGTGGGCTCGCTCGGCGAGGTCGGCGCTCAGGCGCGTTCGTAGGTCCAGCCGCCGTCGGCCATCACGAGCCGGTGGCGGGGGCCGGGACGGTCGAGGTCGCCCGACTCGTAGCCGGCGTCGGGCTCCCAGAGGGCGCACGAGCCGCTCGCCGAGGAAGCCCATGTGCGTGGCGAAGTAGGCGATCTCGGCGCCTCGGGAGCGGCTCGACGGCCGCGGCGGCGGAGGCGACGTCGGCGAGCCCGTGGAGGGTCACCCACGTCGGTGGGACCAGCTCGACCTCGCCGGCGGCGTGGCGGGCGAGCGCGGCGGCGGGTGTCGTCCACACGTGGTCACCGATCTCGCCGCCGTCGACGACCACGTCGGCCGCGCCCGGCGGCAGCGCGGCGACGAAGAACCACGTGGAGAACCGCTTCGGCGCCTCGCGCGGCGGGACCCAGTGGGCGAAGGGCACCAGGTCGTCGGCGCGAGGACGAGGCCGGTCTCCTCGGCGGCCTCGCGCACGGCGGCGTTGCGGGCGACGACGGCCTCGCCGTCGGCATCGACGTCGCCGTCGTCCGGCCTCGACCTTGCCCCCCGGGAACACCCACATCCCGCCGAAGGACTGGCCCGCGGTTCTTGCGGAGCATCAGCGCCTCGACGCCGGCCTCGACGTCGCGCAGGAGCACGACCGTCGCCGCCGGGATCGGACTCGTGCCGGGTCGTCGCGTCGTGCGGCTCACTTGGTCGTGGCGATGCCGCCGTCGACGGGGATGACCGCGCCGGTGACGTAGGCGCCGGCCGCGCGACGCGAGGAAGATGGCGACGCCGGCCATGTCGTCGGGCCGGCCGATGCGCTTCATCGGCGCCGAAGCCGGCGATCTGGTCGCCGAACGCGGCCAGCGTGGCCGCCATCATCTTCGACTCGAACGGGCCGGGGGCGACGGCGTTGACGGTGACCGTCCGGCGCCAGGCTGCCGGGCGAGGTGGCGGGTCAGCTGGTGCACCGCCGCCTTCGACGACGAGTAGCGAGTAGGTCTCGAGCATCGGGACGTGGATGCCGTCGATCGAGCCGATGTTGATGACGCGCGCCGGGTCGTCGGCGGTCGCCGCCGCCCGCAGCGGCGGGCAGCAGGAACTTGGTGAGGTGGAAGACGCCCTTGACGTTGAGGTCGAGGACCCGGTCCCAGCTGGCGTCGTCGTGCTCGGCTCGAGCGGCGCGCCCCACGTGGCGCCGGCGTTGTTGACGAGGATGTGCAGCGCCGGCTCGCGCTCGGCGACGGCATCGGCGAGGCCCCGGCAGCCCTCCTCGGTCGAGCAGTCGGCCGGGAGGGCGTAGCACTCCCCCACCTGCGACAGCTCGGCCGCCACCTTCGTCGCACACCTCGGCCTTGCGGGACGAGACGTAGGTCCGCACGCCGGCCTCGACGAAGCCGCGGGCGATCATCGAGCCCGATGCCCCGGCTGCCGCCGGTGACGAGGGCGACCTTGCCGCTGATGTCGAACAGGCTCGTGCGCAGTCATCCGCCAGAAGACCTTGGCCACGTCGTACAGGTCCTCGGACACGAGCTTCAGCTCCCCTGTCGCCTCGTCGAGCGGCACACGCACGATCTCCCCGCCGCGCAGCGCCACCATCTGCCCGTAGGCGCCGTCGTGGACCGCGTCGATGGCGGCGATGCCGAAGCGCGTCGAGAGGACCCGGTCGAACGCGGTCGGCGTGCCGCCGCGCTGGACGTGGCCGAGCACCACGGTCCGGCTCTCGTAGCCGGTGCGCTGCTCGATCTCCCGGGCCAGGGCGTCGCCGATCCCGCCGAGGCGGACGTGACCGAAGGCATCGAGCTCGCCGGCGTCCTGGACGTGCAACGAGCCCGTCTGGGCCGGGACCGCCCCCTCGGCGACGACGACGATGGAGGCGTAGCGGTTGCGGTTCTCGTGGCGGTGGCGCAGCGCCGCGCACACCTCCTCGATGTCGAACGGCTTCTCGGGGATGAGCACCGCCGTCGCCCCGCCGGCGATCCCGGCCCAGAGGGCGATGTGGCCGGCGTGGCGGCCCATCACCTCCACGACGAGCACGCGGTCGTGGCGACTCGGCGGTGGTGTGGAGGCGGTCGATGGCGTCGACGCAGACCTGCACGGCGGTGTCGAAGCCGAAGGTGAGCTCGGTGGCGCTGAGGTCGTTGTCGATCGTCTTCGGGACGCCGACGACGTTGGCGATGCCGTCGGCGTGCAGCCGGGAGGCGACGCCGAGGGTGTCCTCGCCGCCGATGGCGACGAGGGCGTCGACGCCGTGCTCGGCGAGCACCTCCCCGCACCCGCTGCGGGCCGCCGTCGATCTTGTACGGGTTGGTCCGCGACGACCCGAGGATCGTGCCGCCGCGCGGCAGCGTGCCCGCGCATCTTCTCGACGTCGAGCGGCATGACGTCGCCCTCGATGGCACCCGCGCCACCCGTCGCGGAAGCCGACGCAGCTCGTCGCCGTAGACGTTCTGGCCCTTGCGGACCACCGCCCGGAGCACCGCGTTCAGACCCGGGGCAGTCGCCGCCCACCGGTGAGCATCCCGACCCGCATCATGCGGCCGCCTTCGGCGGCGCGGGGATGCGCGACTCGCCGCTTCGCGGCGAGCACACCGGATCGATGATTCGCTCGCTCCGCTCGCTCATGGCGGGCGACCCTACGCTGCCCGGCGCCATGTCGTACGTCCTCGCCATCGACGCCGGGACCACCGGTGTGCGTGCCTTCGCGCTCGGCGACGACGGCACCCCCGGCGGCTACGCCTACCGCGAGTTCCCGCAGTACTTCCCGCAGCCCGGCTGGGTCGAGCACGACGCCGAGGAGATCTGGGCGACCACCGAGGCGGTGTGCGCGGAGCTCGCCGACCGGCTCGGCCCGCCGCGGTGCATCGGCATCACGAACCAGCGCGAGACCGTCGTCGCCTGGAGCCGCTCGACCGGCCGGCCGTTGGGCCGCGCCATCGTGTGGCAGGACCGGCGCACCGCCGACCGATGCGAGACGTTGACGGCCGCCGGGCACCTCGACGTCGTGAGGCGGCGCACCGGCCTCGTCCTCGATCCGTACTTCTCGGGGACGAAGATCGCCTGGCTCCTCGAGAGAGGGCGGCGTGGACGCGGGGCCCGACCTCGCCGTCGGCACCGTCGACGCCTGGCTCGTCGCCAAGCTCACCGGCGGAGCCGTCCACGCCACGGAGCCATCGAACGCGAGCCGCACGATGCTCTACGACATCCGCGAGCGACGGTGGAGCGAGGAGCTGTGCGACCTCCTCGGCGTCCCGCCGGCGGCGCTGCCCGAAGTGCGTCCGTCCGTCGGTTCCTTCGGCGAGACCGCCGACGGCATCCCCATCACCGGCATCCTCGGCGACCAGCAGGCGGCCCTGTTCGGCCAGGCCTGCCTGCAACCGGGCATGGCCAAGAACACCTACGGCACCGGCAGCTTCGTGCTCGCCAACGTCGGCCCCACCTGCCCCGAACCGGTGGAGGGGCTGCTGACGACGGTGGCGTGGGACCTCGGCGCCGCCGGCGGGTTCGCCTACGCCCTCGAGGGCGCCATCTTCGTCACCGGCGCGGCGGTCCAGTGGCTCCGCGACGGGCTCGGCCTGATCGAGGACGCCGCCGCCGTCGAGGCCCTCGCCGCGTCGGTCCCCGACAGCGGTGGTCTCGTGCTCGTGCCCGCCTTCACCGGGCTCGGCTCGCCGTTCTGGGACCCGCATGCCCGCGGGACGCTCCTCGGCATCACGCGCGGCACGGGCGCCGGTCACCTGGCGCGCGCCACGCTCGAGGCGATGGCGTTCTCGACGCGCGACGTGGTCGAGGCGATGGCTGCCGCGGGAGGCGTGCCGATCCGCGACCTGCGCGTCGACGGCGGCGCGACGGCCAACGGCCTCCTGCTGCAGCTCGTCGCCGACCAGGTCCAGGCGCCGGTGACCCGACCCAAGATCGCCGAGACGACAGCCCTCGGCGCGGCCTACGCCGCCGGCCTCGGCGCCGGCGTGTGGTCCTCGCCCGACGAGGTCACGGCGGCCTGGCAGGCCGACGTCGTCGTCGAACCCCGGGCGACGCGGGGCGAGGCCGACACCGCCTACGGGTCGTGGCAGCGCGGCGTCGAGCGCGCCCGCGACTGGGACTCGTGAGCCGCGCCAGGATGGCGCCGCCCGCGTGCCCGGATGGCGCGGAGCGAACGAGCAGCTCAGGTCAGCTACCGGCGGCGGCTGGACCCCGCCGGGTGCGAAGTGCGGGCGGTGACAGTGCCGAGCTCGCGAAACCGGGTGTCGACGATGCGGGCCAGGGCCGCGGCCTGTCGCCGCTCCCGGGCCCGGAACGCCGTCCCCCCTCTCCCGAGCACCAGGGCGAGGCCGGCGCCCGGCAACGGTGCCCAGACCACGTCGTCGGGGCCGGTGTCGGTCGCCGGCGACCGCGGCCGACGACCGGCTCCCGGCGACGAAGGCGGCGAGCCACGCCGGGCTCGGCGCCGGGCCGGTCGTCGCCAGGATCTCGGCGGCCTCGCTGTCGACGACCACCGCCCATGCCCCTCCGACCGTGCGGGCGCCGTGGACGCACAGGGCATCGAGGAGCTCGGCGGTCGACGAGGCGCCGACCAGCATGGCTGCGGTCTCGAGGGCGTCGAGGCGGGGGTCGTGCAGGGCGTCGGCGACGGGCCGCACGTCCTCGACGTCGACCCCGTCGACCTGACCGATCTCGTCGATGAGCAGGGGGAGGTGGTCGTCGTCGGGCAGGTCGACGACGAGCTCGTCGATGGCACGGCCGGCGCCCCGCTCGAGGATGTCGATCCCGATGACGTCGGCCCGGACGGCGCCGATCCGGCTGGCGACCTGACCGAGGGCGCCGGGCCGGTCGGGCAGCCAGACGCGGACGACGTAGGTGCCCATGGCCCGGAACGGTACGGAAGCGATGTGAACGGCCCGTTTCACGAGGTTGACGGCTCGGGGAACCGCGAGCGTTCTTGACCGCTCGGTCAAGTCTCCGTACCGTTCGTGCCGCCATGACCGCCACCGCCAGCGCCTCGAACAGCGCCCGCCGCCTGACCCCGCGGGGCCGCGAGCGGCGCCGCCAGCTGCTCGAGTACGCCGCCCAGCGCTTCGCCGAGTCGGGCTACCACCCCACCTCGGTCGCCGACATCGTCGGTGGGCTCGGCGTGGGCAAGGGCGTCTTCTACTGGTACTTCGACTCGAAGGAGCAGCTGTTCCTCGAGCTCCTGCGCGAGGCCCAGACCGACCTGCGCCGCCACCAACGTGACGCCATCGCCGACGAGCCCGACCCCGTCCGGCGCATCGAGCTCGGCGTGCGAGCCGCCCTGCGGTGGTGGGCGGCGCACCCCGAGATCGTCAACCTCGTGCAGTTCGCGGCGACCGACGAGACCTTCGCCCCCGCCATCCGCCGGGGCCAGGAGATCGCGCTCGCCGACGCGGTCGTGCACCTGAAGGAAGCGATCGCCGAGGGCCGCATCCGCGACGCCGACCCCGAGGCGCTGGGCCACGTCGTGCTCGGGATCACGGGCCACCTCGCCCGCGAGCTGCTGCACGGACGGGGCGACGACCCCGACGAGGTCGCCGACCTCACCTGCTCGGTGCTGCTGCACGGCATCACCGGCTGAGGGCCGGTCTAACCCAGCTTCGGCAGGCCCTTCTTCAGGTTCCGGCACGCCTGGGCGATGCGCTGCTCGTTCTCGATCAGGGCGAACCGCACGTGGTCGTCGCCGCCCGGACCGAACCCGACACCGGGCGACACGGCGACATCGCAATCGGTGACGATGAGCTTGGCGAAGTCGATGGAGCCCAGCTCGCGGTACGGCTCGGGGATCGGCGCCCAGAGGAACATCGTGCCGCGGGGCGGGGTGACCGGCCAGCCGGCGCGGTTCAGGCCCTCCACGAGGGCGTCGCGGCGCGACTGGTAGATCGCGTTCGTCTCGAGCGGGAAGTCCTGCGCCTCGTTGAGGGTGACCGTCGCCGCGATCTGGATCGGCTGGAACGTGCCGTAGTCGAGGTAGCTCTTCAGCTTCGCCAGCGCCCCCACGACCTCGGGGTTGCCGGCCAGGAAGGCGACGCGCCAGCCCGCCATCGAGAAGGACTTCGTCATCGAGTACAGCTCGACGGCGCACTCCATGGCCCCGTCGCACTCGAGGATCGAAGGGGGCAGCCAGCCGTCGAACGCCGTCTCGGCGTAGGCGAAGTCGTGGACGAGCACGACGTCGCGCGCACGCGCCCAGTCGACGAGGCGCTGGAAGTCCTCCTTCTCGACGCACGCCGTCGTCGGGTTGTGCGGGAACGACAGGACCACCACCCTCGGCTTGGGCCAGCCCAGCTCCCAGGCCTCCATCACGTTGCCGATGTAGTCCTCGCCGTCGCCCACCGGCACCTGCCGGGTGTCGGCGCCGGCGAAGTACGGGCCCCAGATGTGGATCGGGTAGCTCGGGCTCGGCACGAGCGCGGCGTCACCCGCCTGGAGCAACACCCACATCAGGTGGCTGAACCCCTCCTTGGCGCCGATCGTGTTGATGATCTCGGTCTCGGGATCGAGCTCGACGCCGAAGCGGCGGCGGTACAGGTCGGCGACGGCCTGCCGCAGCTTCGGGATGCCCCGGCTCGCCGAGTACCGGTGGTTGCGGCTGTTCCTCGCCGCCTCGGCCAGCTTCTCGACCGCGATGTCCGGCGAGGGGATGTCGGGGTTGCCGAAGCCGAGGTCGATCACGTCCCGCCCGGCCCAGCGAGCCTCCTTCTTCAGCCCGTCGATGATCGTGAAGACGTAGGGGGGCAGGCCCGGGATGCGGCGGAACTCCATGCCGGAGCGATCAGTCGTGTAGCAGGGGCAATCGCGACTCTCGGGACCGACTGGCGAGACCCGGATCCCCGAGCCGACCGTGTCATCGACGTCGTCGTGGAGATCCCGCGCGGCAGCCGCAACAAGTACGAGATGGACAAGGAGCGGGGCGTGATCCGCCTCGACCGCCGCCTGTTCTCGGCGACGTTCTACCCGGCCGACTACGGCTACATCCCCGACACCCTCGGCGAGGACGGCGATCCTCTCGACGCCCTCGTCCTCCTGGACGACCCGACGTTCCCGGGGTGCTGGATCACGGCCCGGCCCGTCGGCGTGTTCTGGATGGAGGACGACAAGGGGCCCGACGCCAAGATCATCTGCGTGGCCGCCGGCGACCCCCGGTGGGACCACGTGACCGAGATCGAGCGACGTCCCAGAGGCGATGCGGGCCGAGATCGCCCACTTCTTCGAGGTGTACAAGATGCTCGAGCCCGGCAAGCACTCGAACACCCGGGGGTACGAGGGCACGAGCGCGGCGTGGCAGGAGATCGACGACGCCTTCGCCCGCTACCCGGGCTCGGCCTCGCACTGAGGAGGCGGTCGCCCGGTCCGACCGAGACCTAGCTGCAGGAGTCCAAGGGAGCCGAGCCGTAGGCGAGGCGACCCCAGAAGCACAGTGCTCTGTCTCGGCCGGCGTAGCCGGTCGAGACGAACGGTCGCCCGGTACAACCGGGGCCTATCTGCAGGAGTCCTGAGCCAGCAGGGCGGCGCCGACGGCGGCGGAGCGCTCACCGAGCTCGGCGGCGACGATGGGCACCGGTGGGCGATGCTCCGGGGCCAGGACCAGCTCGAGGTAGCGCCGCCGCACTGGCTCGAGCAGCAGCGCTCCGGCCTCGACCAGTCCCCCGCTGATCACGACCACCTCGGGGTCGAGGACGTTCACGAGGTTGGCGATGCCGAGCGCCACCCACCACCCGAACTCGTCGAACACGGCGAGCGCGCCGGGGTCACCCTCGGCCGCGGCGACGGTGACGTGCTCGCCGCGCACCGCCTCCGGATCGCCTCCGGCGAGCGCGACGAGGCGGTCGGACCGCCCCGCCTCGGCCGAGTCGCGGCCGAGGCGGGCGAGGCCGGCACCGGAGGCGAAGCGCTCCCAGCAGCCGCGCCGGCCGCACGGGCACAGCGGGCCGCGGGGGTCGACGACCATGTGCCCGGGCTCGCCGGCGAAGCCGTTGGCCCCACGCTGGAGCACGCCGCCGGACACCTGGCCGCCGCCGATCCCGGTGCCGAGGGTCACGAGGACGGCGTCGGTCGTCCCGCGCGCGGCGCCGGCCTGGAGCTCGGCCCACATCGCGCAGGTGGCGTCGTTGTCGACGGCGACGGGGATGCCGAGGCGCTGCTCCAACTCGGTCCGGAAGGGGAAGTCGACCACGCCCGGGAGGTTCGGGCCGACTCGGAGCACACCGCCCCGGTCGACGAGACCGGCGACGCCGAGACCCAGACACGCCGCCCCCCGAGCCGGTCGACGACGGTGACGACGGCGTCGACGATCGCGGTGCCGCCTCGCGGCGTCGGGACGCGCGCCTCCCGGTCGCCGGCGACCGCGAGCACCTTCGTCCCCCCGACGTCGACCCCGACCGCACCCGGCACGCCCGGCTTTCTAGTGCCACCTGCACCGTCGACCCGTCGCAGCGCGACCGCGGCGGCTCCGGGTCAGTAGCGCAGAAGGGCGCCGATGCGGCCGACGACGTCGAGGTCGGCGTTGCCGACGCAGATGTCGACCTTGCAGCCCTGGTTGAGGGCCAGGTCGATGGCGTCCTCGACGACGTCGACGACGCGGTCCATGCGCCCGCCCGTCACCGGCGACGTGGGCCCGACCGCGGCGAGCACGCCGCTCACCGGGCAGCGCCAGCCCTCCTCCTCGTAGCCGTCGGACACGAGCAGCCGCTCGACCCGGCGCTCGTTGAGGGCGGCCAGCGTCGGCGCCAGACCGACGACGCCTTGCCACGGGCCGCCGCGGCCGCGCGCAGCCGGTCGACGAGCGCGGCCTCGCGGGCGCGGTCGACCACGCGCTCGACGTCGAGGGTCGGCCTCCCGGATCTCGGCGCAGGCCGGCACCGACCTCGACGGCGACCCGCCCGCACAGCCGGTCGCGCAGGTACGGGTGCAGCATCGCCTCGAGCGTGCCGGCCACCGCATCGGGCGCCCCGATGGCGAGGTGGGCGAAGGGCCGCTCCTGCCACGCCCGCCACGCGACGGACGCGGCGTGGCGCAGATGGGCGGCCGTCGCCGCCTCCATGGCGCTGGCGAGATCGCCGCGGTCGGCATGTCCGGTGTCGCCCGCCGGAACCCGCTCGAACAGCTCGGACCGGTCGCTCAGCTCGCCGAGCTCGAACACGAGCAGCCGGGCCCGCTGCCGGTCGGCGAGCAGCACGGCGATGGGCTCGTGGTCCTGCAGGACCGACTCGAGCTGCCCGACGGCCGGCTGGTGGTTGACGACGACGCGGTCGTGGACCGAGACGGGCAGCGGCAGGACGTCGAAGAGGTCGTGGGCGTCGCAGGCGAAGAACGCCAGTCCGCGCGTCCGGCTCCGGTCGAACCCGGCGCGGACCCACTCGGCGATCCGGCGCAGGTCGGCCTGGACCGACGGCACGTCGGCGGCGCCGTCGAGGCGGGCCCGGGCACCGCGCAGCACGAGGTCGAGGTGCCGTTCGACGTCGCGGTGCCGCGGATGTCGTCGCCCGTCCACATCGAGGTAGCAGGTGGTGACCGGGGCCCGCTCGGCAGTGAAGCCGGCGAGCGACCGGACCATGGCCTCCAGCGTGGACGAGTCGGCGACGAGCGACACGGCACCTCCCGGGTGGTCGTGGGGTGGTGCCTGCCGACGGTACCGCGTCGGCCACTCGCCGACGCTCGGGGTCAGGCCGGGACACCGACCTCGACGACCGCCGCTCGTTCGGGGCCGAGCTGGCTCGCCCAGGCCGCGGCCGGGAGGTCCTCGGTGACGACGACGACCTGCACCGTCGCCGCCATCCGCTCGAGCCGATCGAGGATCTCGCGCGTGCTCGTCGGGTCGAGCCGGGCGAGGGCGTCGTCGAGGACGAGCGGCACCGAGCCGCAGTACGACGCCGCCCGTTGCCCGCGAGGCGCGCCAGCAGGTACCACTCGGCGTCCTCGACCGACGCCTGGCGCCTGCTCGTCGATGTCGGCTCTGAAGGCCGCCGCGCTCTCGGCCTCGCGGACCGCCAGCGCCGCTCGGGCCTCGCCGGTGATGCGGGTCCGCTCGGCGAGCTCGGCGCGGGCGACGGCCAGCTCCGCGACCCGCTTCGACTCCTCGGCCTCGAGCTCATCGAGCGCCGTCGACGCCGACGCCACCACCTGCGCCTCGAGCGCCGACCAGCACCTCGGCGAGCTGGGCTGCGGTCGCGGCGGCGGTGACCACGCCGGCCCGGGCCGCCTCCAGGGCGCCGGCCGCTCGACGGCGGGCCTCGTCGGCGCTCAGGATCGCAGCCTCGGCGTCGCCCACGGCGACCGCCGCGGCCGCCTCCTCGTTGGCCGCCACCTCGAACGCGAGCCGGCGCGCCTCGACCTCGGCCTCGCTCTTGGCATGCCGGGAGGCACGGGCCTCGGCGTTGCGGAGGGCGTCCTTGGCCTCCTCGAGGGCGGCGACCGCGGTCGCCATCGTGTGACGGACGGCCGCCTCGGGATCGGCGGCGACGCGCTGGCGCCCCGCGATGCGGGCGTCGAGCTCGGCCACCCTGGCCTGGAGGACCCGCTGCTGGTTCGACACCAGGTTCTGCTCGTCGAGCCAGACCTTGGCCAGGTCGACGAGGAACCGCTCGGGCAGGTCCTCGTCGCCGATGACGAGACCGGCCGCTTCGAGGGCCTGCGCCAGCCGTCCGGAGCCGCCCGAGCCCTCGGCCCGCACACGGTGGCGGCGGAGCGCGCCCTCGACGTCGTCGCCGGGGTCGGCGCCGAGCAGCTCGACGGCCGCGGCTCGCAGCGCGCGGCGCTGCGCCAGGAGCTCGGCCCGCCGCAGGTCGCCGGCGACGTCGTCCTCCAGCTCCCGCAGCGCCGCCCGCGCCGCGGCGAGCTCCTCGCGCGCCGTGGGCAACCGGTTCGGGTCCTGGTCGACGTCCTGGTTGCCCCTGCCCCCCATCAGGTACTCGGCGTAGGTGACGAAACCGAGCTGGTCGAGGACCGTCTGCTCCTCGACCACCGCCTCCTCGAGGCGGCGGCGGGCCTGCCGCCCGCCGATCCGGCGCTCGGCCGCGTCGCGGGCGGCGAGGACCTCGGCGTGGGCCGCCTCGAGCACGTGGACCGCGGCCGGCTCGAGGCCGGGCCGGTCGCCGACCTCGGCCGCCTCGACCGCTTCGGCGGCAGCGCGCGACCCGCGCCGCCGCCTCCGCCCGGCGGAGCCTCCTCGGTGCGGTCGCCGGTGACACCGCCGAGGGTCTCGAGCTCGGCGGTCGACCGCGGCCCAGCGCTCGGCGAGCACGATCGCCTCGGGCGGGGTGACGAGCTCGACCGGGGCGCCGGCGCCGATCTGCTCGAGCGCCAGCCTGACCGGGAACGGGTCGGGCGTCTCGAGCGCGAGCACGGCCGCCTCGACCTCGAGGCGCTCGGCCCGGAGGGCGTCGAGAGCGACGTCGTCGTCGGCCGTCGGCGCCTCGGCGTCGTCGAGCGGACCGTCGTCGGGGTGCTCGCGGGCGGCGGCGAGCTGCTCCTCGGCCTCGGCCACGCGCTCGCGCGCCGCCTCGACGGCGGCGATCGCGACGGGATCGCGGCGGTCGGCAGCGGCGTCGAGCGCGGCGGCGGCGATGGAGATCGCCCGGGTGGCGTCGGCTCGGGCCTCCCGAGCGGCGTTGGCCTGCAGCTGCGGCTTCGAGCAGGGTCTCGTCCGCGGCGGCGAGCGCCATCGCCGCCTCGCGCTCCTCGCGCTGCGGCGTCGCTCCGGGCTTCCTCGGCCGTGACGATCGCGGCTCGACGGACGGCGAGGCCGCGGTCGGACTCGGGATCCTGCTCACCGCGTGCCGAGAAGAGGGCGTGTCGCGCGGCCTCGAGGGAAGCCTCGATCCGCTCGACCTCGGCCTCGGCCTCGGCGAGGGCGTGCTCGGCCCCGCCGACCAGGGCTCTCGCCTCGACCGCCTCGGACGTCTCGTGCGTCGGCGGCGCCCGGGAGGTCCTCGGCGGTGACGACGACCGGCAGGGGCGTTCGGAGATCGAGCAGCGCCGAGGTTCTCGGGCGTGAGGTCGAGCAGGACGCCGTGGGCCTCGATGAGGCCACCGACGGGCGCCAGGCCCGCGGGGATCCCGGCGAGCACCTCGACCAGCTCGTTGCGGACCGACGGCGCGAGGCCGCGGACCACCGTCATGAACGGATGCAGGTCGACGGCGCCCGCCGAGAGGTCGAGGCGGAGGACGCGCACCGGGGCTATCCGACCGTGATCCGCTGGACGCCGGAGGAGCCGTCGTCGTCGTCGCCGGCGTCAGGGCTGGTCAGCCCGCCGCCCGGCGCGGGCGGCGGTGCGGACGACCGAGCCGACCGCGTCGACGACAGCGGACACCGTGCCGGGATCCTCGACGAGCTCCTCGGCGACGTCGAGCATGGCCCGCGCCGCCGCGATCAGCTCACGTGCCGCGGCCTGCAGGTGCGCCAGGCCCTCGGCTGCTCGGTCGTCGCGCTCGTGGAGGTTCCCGTCTTCCGCCATGAATTCGAGGAGTATGTCAACCCTCACCGAAGGTGACCCGCAGGGTCCCGCTGCGCAGCGTCGCGCCCTCGACGGGCCGGCGGCGGAGCGAGTCCGGCAGCACGACCGCCCGCCGGTACGGGCCGACCCGGATCAGCAGCTCGTCGCCGTGCCGGCCGAGGTCGAGGTCGTCGCGATCGGCGAAGGGCAGCTCGACGCTGAGGACGTGGCGGCCCCGGCTCTTCGTCACCCTGAGCGGCTCGCCGGCGTGCCGCGACGCGGCCGGGTCGTCCTCGCCGTACAGGCCGGCGGCGAAGCCGCGCAGGCGTTCGAGCCCGACGAGCTCGTCGTCGGCCAGCTCGGCCCGCAGCACCGGCAGCGGGGCGAAGCCCTCCTCGATGGCTGGCGAGGTGCTCGGCGTGCAGCGCCCGCCACCGGTCGAACCACGGGTCGGTGACGTCGTCGGGCAGCAGGCGGTTGGCGATGACGCAGTCGACCCGGTAGCCGAACAGCGACAGGTAGGTGTAGGTGCGGCGGGCCTCGGCGATGACCATCCGCTCCGGGTTGACCACCAGGCGCACCGACGCGATCGCCGGGTCGGTCAGGAGCTCCTTCACGCCGTCGAGGCGGTCGTAGAACCGGCGGGCGGCGGCGAACACGTCGTCGCCGGCGACGGGCAGGGTCGTCAGGCGGCCGAGGACGGGCGCCACGACCTTGTTGACCCGCCGGCCGACCGGGAACAGGCGCTCCATGTACCAGGACAGGACGTCGGGCAGCGACAGGAGCCGGATCGTCTCGGCGGTCGGCGCGCAGTCGACGACGATGACGTCCCAGTCGCCGGAGGCGGCGTGGGTCTTGATGTCGGCGAGGGCGAAGATCTCGTCGAGCCCGGGCAGCACGGCGAGCTCCTCGGCCTCGACGGCGTCGAGCCCGGCCCAGGCGAACACCTCCTGGAGCCAGGCCTGGATCTCGCCCCAGCTCTCCTCCATCCGCTCGGTCGCGTCGAGCTGCTGGCCCCAGAGCATCGGCGCGATCGGCCCGGGCTGGTGCCGAGCTCGACGCCGAACGCGTCGGCGAGCGAGTGCGCCGGGTCGGTGGAGACGACGAGCGTGCGGGCGCCGCGGTCGGCGCACGCGAGCGCGGTCGCCGCCGCCGTCGTCGTCTTGCCGACCCCGCCCTTGCCGGTGAACAGCAGGATCCGCACCAGCTCACCGTTCGGCGAAGGTCTTCAGCTCGCGCAGGGCGGTGTGCATGATCTTGTGCTCGGCCCGGTGCTTCACGAAGCCCGGCAGCGGGATGACGAGGTCGACCTCGAGCTCGTAGACGACGTCGGTCTTGGCCGGGTCGCCGGCCACGGCCTCCAGCGTGTAGGCACCGTCGAGCCGGCGCATGATGTCGCCTCGGACGAGCCGCCACGGGAGCCGTGCGGGGCGCGTCGGCGTAGTCGTAGCGCAGGACGTAGGTGGTGCTCCGGCCCATCGCCGCGGCGCGGTACAGGACCTCGACGCCACGGCCCTCGGCGTCGCGCTCGAGGACCTCGACCTGCTTCAGGTCGCGCGCCCAGGTCGGGTAGCGCTCGAAGTCGACGAGCACCGCCCACAGATCGGCGACCGACGCCGCGATGATCGCCTCCTGGCGCGCCACGTCTGCCATCGGCCGTGCAGTCTGCCCGATCGGGGAGACTGGCCCTGATGACCCACCCGGCCCGCCGCCTGTGGCAGACAGTGGAGACCCTCCACGCGGTGACGTACTTCGCTCCCCAGTGCCGCGACGCCGCGTCGGCGGCTGGGCTCCGGGGCTTCTGGATGGGCTACTTCGGCTGCCGGGCGGCGCCGTTGGGCCCGGTCGGTCCGGCAACGGTCGCCGCCGCCTTCGCCGGGTTCCGCCCCAGCATGGTCGCCCGGGCCCTGCCCGACGCGTGGGCTTCCTCGAGCCGGCTCGGTGCGTCGCTGTCCGGCTCGAGGCGGCCACCGGCGCTCTGGTGGCTGCCGGGGTCGACGAGGTCGCCTGCGGCGAGGCCGCCGACCGGCTGGAGCCGGTGGTCGACGCCCTCGACCTGACGGGGCGGCCCCTCGCCGCCGCCAACGCCGCCCTCCCGCTCGCCGACGACCCCGTCGCCCGGTGCTGGCAGGCGTCGACGACGCTCCGCGAACACCGTGGTGACGGCCACGTCGCCGCGGTGGTGGCCGCCGGGCTCTCCGGCCTCGAGGCGCACGTGCTGCAGGCGGCCCGGTCCGGGATCGCGCCCGAGGATCTCCGGAGCGCTCGAGGCTGGACGCCCGAGGAGTGGACCGCCGCCGAGGCGGCCCTGGCGCGCCGCGGGCTCGACGGCGCCGCCGGCGCCGCCCTGCTCGACGAGGTCGAGGCCCGCACGGACGAGCTCGCCTGGTCGGCCGGCCTCGCCGTGCTCGGCGAGGCGGGCGTCGACGAGGTGCGCGCCGCGCTCGGCACCGTCGGTCGCGGCCGTGCTCGGCACCGAGTGGATCCGCTTCCCCAACCCGATGGGCCTGCCCCACCCCGAAGGTCCGTGAGCAGGTCGCACGTGATCCTCCGAGGCGGCGGGTTGGCCGTCGTGCTCCTCGCCGTCGTGGCCGGCTGCGGCGAGACCGACGCCGCCACCACCGGCCCGACGACGACAGGGCCGGCCCGCACGAGCACGACCGTCGCGCCGGCGCCGACCACCACGACGGCGCCGACGACGACCACGAGCACCTGGCCCGTGCTTCCGAGCCGGGTCGTGGTCGACCAGGCGTGGACGCCGATGGTCACCATCGAAGGGGTCACGCTCGTGCACCCCTCGGCGCGGGTCGAGCACGTCGGCTTCCACGAGTCGAACAACGACGGTGCTCGCGAGCTGGAGCCGCTCCCCACCGCCGTCGACCCGGTCACCCTCGAGACCGCGCGAACGCGGCACCGGACCCCGCACCGCCGCCGACGTCGTCGTCGACCCCGGCGTCGAGATCCGGGCCCCGGTGACCGGCTCGGTGCTCCGGGCCGGGAGGCTACACGCTGTACTGCGACTACCGCGACGACTTCGTCGTCATCGAGCCCGACGAGCACCCCGGCTGGGAGGTGAAGGTGCTGCACATCTCGGGCGTGCGGGTGTCCGGCGGCGATCGCGTGGTCGCCGGCGAGACCGTCATCGCTCCCGGCCCCCACGTGCTCCCGTTCCCGTCGCAGGTCGACGTGCTGGCCACCGCCAAGCCGCCCTGGCCCCACGTGCACATCGAGGTCGTCGACCCGTCCATCCCCGACCGACCCGGTGCCGGCTGCTGACATCTAGGTTTCGGCCGATGCGGTTCGACCGAGACGAGATCCAGGCCGCCTTCGACCGGTACGTGGCCGCGGCGGGCGAGGCCGGCGCCACCGGGGACTGGGGGCCGTGGGTCGAGTGCTTCACGCCCGACGTCCACTACATCGAGCACCTCTACGGGGACTTCCACGGCCGGGAGCCGGTGCTCGAGTGGATCACCAAGACGATGACGGCCTGGCCGTTCACCCACATGCAGCTGTTCCCGTGGGACTGGTACACCGTCGACGCCGAGCAGGGTTGGGTGGTCGGCCAGGTCGAGAACCGCTTCGTCGATCCCGGCGACGGCGAGGTCTACGAGGCGCCGAACTGGACGCGCCTCGTCTACGCCGGTGACGGCCTGTTCTCATCGGAGGAGGACGTGTACAACCCCGCCGACTTCGCCCCCGTGGTGGAGCGCTGGCTCGAGGCGTGGCACCGGCACCACCCCGAGGGTCAACCGCCGCGAGCGTAGGAGCCACGACCCACCACGGGATGGCGCCGAGGAAGACCTCGACGCCGGTGGTCACGGCGTCTCGTCACGGGGCGCGAAGCGGCCGTGCCTGGCGCCCCACAGGCCCATGAGCCCGAGCCCGAACATCGGCACGAGCACGCCGAAGGCGACCGAGGTGTACGGCCGGATCGACGCTGTCACGATGGCGACGACGACCTGGATCGCCAGGGCCAGCCGGAACCGGATCCGCGTGGGCCGAGGGGCCGACGTCGTCGGCGAGGAAGTAGACGCCGGCGACGCTGACGGCGTCGGTCCGGCTGCGCGACACGGCGATCGCGTACGCCCACAGGAAGGCGACGACCCCCACGCCGAACAGTAGCGACGTCGACGAACGCAGCCGCAGGGGCGACATCGTCGGGCAGGATCGTGGCCAACGTGGCCACGGCGACGAAGACGCCGGTGCCGACCATGTCCAGGGCGACGATCCCGTCGCCGGCTCCGGTGCGAGGGGCGTCGGCACTGGCACCGGGGGGCGCGTCACCGGTGTTCGCGACGTCGGGCTGGTCCACCGCACCAACCTACGGTCGGTGGCCCTGCGGCGGCGGCGTCGAGGGCGGCGCCGAGGCGGCGAGCGAGGGCGTCGTAGGTGAAGGCGGCGACGGCGCGGGCACGCGCCGCGGTGCCGAGGGCGGCGCGGAGCGCGGCGTCGTCGAGCAGGCGGGCCAGCGCGTCGGTCGCGCCGTCGAGGTCGTCGACGACGAACCCGGTCTCGCCGTCGACGACGGCCTCGTGCGAGCCACCGCTGCGGCCGGCGACGGCGGGCACACCGGCGGCGGCCGCCTCGAGGAACACGATCCCGAATCCCTCCTGCTCGAGGCCGGCCCACCGGTCGCGGCAGCACATGGCGAACACGTCGGCGCAGCCGTACAAGCGCGGGCAGCGTCGTCGTCGGGCACACGGCCGAGGAAGCGCGCCGGCGCGCCCGGCCTCGGACGCGACCCGGACGAGCCGGGCGCGATCCCGGCCGTCGCCGGCGATGGCGACGACGAGGTCGGGGTGCGTGCCGGCGAGCCGGCCGGCCGCCCGCAGCACCGTGTCGAAGCCCTTGCGGGGCACGAGCCGGCTGAGGCCGAGTACGAGCCGGGCCGTCGTCGGGAAGGCCGTGCTGCCGGCGGGCGTCGGCCCGGGCCGCGGGCTCGAGCGGGCGGAACCGGTCGACGTCGACGCCCGGGGGGACCACCACCGACGGCAGTGACCGTCCGGCGGCCCGCTCCCCCTCCGCCAACGGGTAGCCGCCCGGCGGCGATGACGAGCTGCGGCGCCCGCGCAGGACGCGCCTGAGCGCGGCGTGCGATCCCGGCAGGCGGCCGGGCACGGTCACCTCGGCGCCGTGGAGGACGAGCCCGTAGCGGTGGCGGAGCGACGGGCCGAGCCACCCGACGGGCAGGGCGGGGTCGAGCAGCACGAGCTCGGCGCCGCACGCGTCGGCGAGGGCGTCGATGCGGCGGGCGAGCGAGGGTGTCGGCAGCAGCACCCGCTCGCGGGTCCGTTCGACCCGGTAGGCCTGCGTCGCGTCCCACGCCGCTGCGCCGGCGAACGACGTGGTGAGCACGGTCACGTCGTCGGGCGGCAGGCGGCGCCAGAGCTCCCAGAGGTAGGACTGGATGCCGCCGTGCTTCGGCGGGAAGTCGTTCGTGACGAGGAGGTGCGGGGCCATCAGCCTCGACGCCGCGGGCGCCGGCGCCTGCTCGGCCAGCTCCTCGGCGATCGCCGGGTCGCCTGCGAACGCGGCCGAGCAGGTCGTCGCGGCCGAGGCGACGGCACGCCCAGGCGGCGTGGCGGCGGAGCACCGGGTTCGGGTGGGCGAGGTAGCGCTCGAGGGTGGCGACGGTCGCGGCGTCCCGCCGTCGCCGGCGTTGCCGAGCACCACGAGCGCGTTGCGGCGGACCTGGTCGGGGTCGCGCCGCGGGATGTACCACTCGCCGTGCCGGGCGCAGGATCTCGTCGTCGTCGACGGCGAGCAGGTCGAGCACCGGCACCCAGGCGACCGCGCCGTCCTCGGCGGGTGACGGCGGAGTCTCGGCCTCGGCCCGCCGGTTCTCCGGGCAGACGTCCTGGCAGTCGTCGCACCCGTAGATGCCGGTCGCCGACCGCCTCCCGGTAGGCACGGGGGAGGTCGCCGTCGACCTGGAGGAGCCACGACAGGCAGCGGTTGGCGTCGATGACCCCGGGAGCGACGATCGCCCCGGTGGGGCAGCCGTCGAGGCACCGGCGGCAGGCACCGCAGCCGTCGGGTACCACGACCGCGCCGGCCGGCAACGGCGCCGAGGTGACGACCGATCCGAGGACGAACCAGCTGCCCCGTCCGGGCAGCAGCAGGTTGGCGTTCTTGCCGAACCACCCGATCCCGGCCCGGTGGGCGGCTTCCCGATCGACCAGGCCGTTGTCGTCGATCAGCACCCGAGCCCGCCAACCGGCGTCCTTGAGCCGCGCCGCGACCGCCTTGAGCGCCGTCCGGAGCCGCTCTTGGTGGTCGACCCAGGCGTAGGCCGCGACGCGAGCGACCGGCCCGGCCGCAGTCGGGGGAGCGACGGCGGGCGCCGGCGGTAGGCCACGGCCCCGACGACCAGCGCGGCGGCGTCGGGCAGGGCGCGGCGCGGATCGGTGGCTCGGGCCGGGTTCCGGTACGTGAACCCCATGCCGGCGTCGTAGCCCTCGGCCTGCCGGGCGCGGAGCCGGGCGAGGGCGTCGGGCCACGCCGTCGCCTCGGTCACCCCGAAGGCGTCGAGACCGGCGCCGAGCCCGAGGGAACGCAGCTCGTCGACGGCGGGAAGCCGGGCGACGCGGAGGTGCTTGGCGGTCGCACCCACGAGGGGTGCTACCGAGCTCGGAGGGGCTCGTTGCGCCGCCGCGGTCGCAGCGGGGCCGTGGCGGCACCGCCGGCGGGAGCCTCCGGGGTACCCGTGTCGCCGTTGCGTCCGGCCGGCACGGCCAGGTCGGACCGGAAGACCGGCCTGCCGGCCCGAGTCGCCACCGCGGCGGAGGCAGTGGCCGCCTGGCGGGCGACGAAGGCGTCGAGCTCGGCCTGGGCCTCGGCCCGGGCCCGGGCCACGTCCGCCGCCACATCGGTGGCCGGGGGCGGCGCCGCCGCTCCCGCGGTCGGCGGAAGCGTGTTCGTCGCCGCTGCCTTCGTCTCGGCCGCCGTCGCCGCCGGAGCCTTCTCGGCCGGCGCCTTCCTCACGGCCGCCGTCGCCGCCTTCTTGGCCGGTGCCTTCGTCATCGCCGCCTGCTCGGTCGGCGCCTTCCTCGGCGAGGGGCGCTTCGCCGCAGCGTTCGCCGCCGGGGCCTTCCTGGCCGCCGACTTCGCCGCCGGGGCCTTCCTGGCCGCCGACTTCGCCGCCGGGGCCTTCTTCGCCGGGGCCTTCGCCGCCGGCGCCTTCGTGGCCGCCGACGCCTTCTTGGCCGGAGCCTTCCTCGCCACTGCCTTCTCGGTCGGGGCCTTCCTCGTCGAGGTGCGCTTCGCCGCGGCCTTCACCGCCGGTTTCTCGGCCGGCGTCGCGGGCGCGGGCGCTGCGTCCTTCGCCGCCGCCGGCCTCGAACGAGCGACCGGGCTCGGCGCCGCCGTCGGCGCTGCCTTCTTCGCGGTCGGCCCCCGGCGGGCGACCTCGGCGTTGCGCCGGGTCGACGCGCTCGACCGCCTCCTCCAGCTGCGCCTCGGCGACCTTGCGGGCGACCGACACCCGCCGGGCTGTCTCGCGGTCGCCCTCGGTGGGCGCCGTGACCGGGACCTTCGGCGGCTTGCCCGGCTTGGGAGACGACGGTGCCGGCGTCGGGAGCGACGAAGGCGAGCTCGGCGGCGAGGCGATCATCGGCCCGGATCGGCCCCCGGGCACCTGCGAGCTCCCACGTGGGCTGCTGGCGGCGGCCCCGCGAGATGTAGGTCAAGGTGACGAGCCACCGGCCGTCGGCGCCCTGGCGGGCCGACCAGCCCCGGTCGAGCTCGTCGGCGGTCGTCCGGACGCCACGCTCGACCAGGTTGCGGTACACCGCCGCGCCGAGGGGCAGCCCGGATGCGCCCGAGCCGGCGACCGTTCGAGCCGCGCCGCCTTCGTCGCCTCGATCACCCGGCCCTGCTCGGCGACGACGGGAGGGGCGAACCGGGCGACCCACTCCGGCTCCACCCCGGCCTCCGCGGCCACGTCCTCGACGGTGCGACCGGCCCGCAGGCGCGACTGCAGCTCGCGGACGGTGAGCGCACTCTCCGGCCGCTCGACCGGCTGCGGCACGGGGGTCGGCTCGGCCGCGGGCTCGGCCTCCAGGGCGGCCGCCCGCCGGGCGAGGGCATCGGCGACGGATGCGGTCACGGCGTCGTCGAGCTCGAGGACGTAGCCACCGGTCCTCGCGCCGCGTCGGACGCTCAGGATCAATGCGCGATGGTCGGTGGTGAACCCCACCAGGTGGAGCTTCTGCACTCGGCGTCCCCGACGGCGGCGATCGTCTCTTCTCGGCGTTCCGGGAAGGTTCGGACCGTACCATCCCGACCCCCGATCGGCGCGAATGGGCCCAGGTCACCGGCATCGCCGGCGGTGCCGGAGGACGGGGGCGAGGCCGGCCTGCCGGGCGAGGGTCGCCGAGCGCCCGGACCTCGGCGGCGTCGATGACGACCGCCTCCCCCGGCTCCCGGCCGACGAGGAACGTCACGACGCAGTCCGACGCAGGCGGCCGTGCCCTCGAGGACGCACTCCGCGCAATCGATCACGAGCACCTTGTCTCCCATGACGGGAGCATGCCCAGGGGGTGTGTCCGGGTTCGGGGCCGTCGGAGCCTCGAACCGGCTCCTCAGCGGCGGAGGACGGCGAGCAGCTGGCGGGCGCCGAGCACGTTGGCGCCCCGCCGGCGGGCACCGTCGCGGACCCGTCGGTCCGACGACGCCACGAGCACCGTGCGTTCGATCGGCTCCTCGTCGACCCGGGCGAGCAGCACGTCGTCGGCCTCGACGTCCTCGGCGCGTGAAGCGGTACCGGACGCCCGAGCGCGGCAGCGTGCCCGCCGACGCCGTCTCCCGGTCGCCGTCGAAGACGACCTCGACGTCGATCCCGCATCGGGCGTGCAGCTCGCGCGCAGGCGTCGAGCAGGCGGGCCCGCTGCTCGGCCGGCGGGTGCGCCCACCACTGGGCGTGGGAGACGTTGTACCCGTCGACGAGGAGGAGGGCGCCGGGCACGCGCACGAGGTGCTCCGCCGCCTCGGCGCCGTCGTCGACGACCGCCGGCGGGAGGGCGGCGGGGCGCCGCCGCGCCCGCAGCGGTCGGGCCCGTCCTGGCGTCGCCTCGACCGGGCCGGCTGTCGGCGGCGGTGGCGGGTCGAGGTCGACGAGTCCGGCCGCGTCGGCGAGGGCGACCGACAGCGCCTCGGCCGCCTCGGTGGCTCGAGCCACCGCGCTCGGCGAGTGACGCCTGGCGGGCCAGCGTCTCGGCGATCGACGGGGACAGGATCGGCTGGCCCGGGATCGGCGCGGCTCGGGGCGCCGCCCGGCTCGGCCTGGGTGAGCTCGGCCTGGGCCATCCGCAGCTCGTGGCGCAGGGCCCTGGTCTCCGCCGTGCGCGCCGCCAGGGCGGCCTCGGCCTCCTTGAGCCGGGCGATCGTCGCCGACCGGCTGGCGCGGACCTCGTCGAGCTCGGTCCGGGCGACGGCCAACGCCTCGCGCAGCGGCGCCGACGCTGCCCGTTCCGCGTCGAGCTCGGCCTTGGCCTGGCGGGCCTCGTCCAGCGCCGCCCGCGTCGAGGCCTCCGCCCGGGCCGCGGCCGCCTCGGCACCGGCGAGCCGCCGCTGCGCCCCGCGCTCGGCCCGATCCTCCTTGGCCGCCAGCTCCTCGGCCGACGCCTTCTGGACGAGGGCCTCGACCTCCTGCTGCCACCCGTCGGGTCGCGTCACGAAGAGCCAGCCGGCGCGTCCGATGCGCTCCTCGTCGACCGCGGCGGTGACCGACGCCCGGAAGTCGGCGTCCTCGTCGAGGACGCGGCGGACGACCTCGAGGGCGGGATCAGGGAGCCGGGCGAAGCTCAGGTATCGGCGGACGGCCTGCGGGGCCGCCCTCGGCGGGTCGGCCCGCTCCGCTTCGCGGGCGACGAGCACGGCGGCCTCGAGGAGCGGCCGCAGGAGGGCGGTCTCGACGGTCCCCTTCAGGCCGGGTCACCCTCGAGGATCTCGACGGACGCCCCGCTCCCGCACCAGCGGCAGTCGACCGCCTCGACGACCTCCTCCAGCACCTCCTCGTCCTCCACCGAGAGGTCGCCGCCCACGGTGTAGTGGTGGAAGGCGCGGGTGCGACGGGTCGTCAGGACGTCGAAGCGGGTGAGGTTCCCGCAGGCGGTGCAGCGGTAGCGGGCGGTCGGCGGCGACACGGCCGACGAGCGTACCGGCGCCATCTTCTGCGCAAGGATGCGCCCCCGAGTCCACAACGGGCCCGGCACGTCAGGAACGCAACCGGCGCATCGAACGCTTGTGCGACGAACATCTGTTCGCTACCTTCGGCCCGTGGCGCCGGGGACGTGGTCGAACTGCACGTCAGCGCGAGCGGGCAACGCAGCTTCGACGACCTCGGCAGCCCGCTGCACGACGTCACCTTCTGCGTCCTCGACCTCGAGACGACCGGGACCGCCCCGGCCACGTGCGGCATCACCGAGATCGGCGCGGTGAAGGTGCGCGGCGGCGAGTGCCTGGGCACGTTCCGCACCTTCGTGAACCCGGGCGCGGTCCTTCCGCCGTCGATCACGGTGCTGACGGGCATCACCGACGCCATGGTGCTGCCGGCACCACGAATCGAGCCGGTGCTGCCGACGCTGCTCGAGTTCATCGGTGGGGCCGTGCTCGTGGGGCACAACCTCCGCTTCGACGTGTCGTTCCTCGACGCGGCGCTGACCCGTTCGGGACAGCCACGGCTGTCGTTGCGCACGGTCGACACCGCCGCGCTGGCGCGCCGGCTCGTGCGCGACGAGGTCCCCGACTGCCGCCTCGGCACGCTCGCCGACCGGCTCCGGCTCGACCACCGCCCGACGCACCGCGCCCTCGACGACGCCCTCGCCACCGCCGACCTGCTGCACGCGCTGCTCGAGCGGGCGGCGGCCTACGGCGTCACCGGCCTCGACGACCTCCTCGCCCTGCCCCGGATGGGCGGTCACCCGCAGGCGGCGAAGCTCCGGCTCACGACCAGCGCTGCCGCGGCGCCCGGGCGTGTACCTCTTCCGCGACCGGGGCGGCCGCCCGTTGTACGTCGGGAAGGCGACCGACCTGCGGGCGCGGGTCCGCTCCTACTTCTCCTCCGACGACCGCCGGAAGATCGGGCCGATGCTGCGCGAGGCGCAGACCATCGACCACCACGAGTGCCGCTCGCCGCTCGAAGCCGCCGTGCTCGAGGTGCGGCTGCTGCACGCGCTCCGACCCCGCTACAACCGCCAGGGGACGCGGTGGGAGCAGGCCGCGTACGTGCGGCTCGACACGTCCGACGCCTTCCCGCGCCTCGTCGTCGGCCGGTCGGGGCGTGGCCGCGGCGTCGTGCTCGGCCCCCTGTCCTCGGCGCCGGTGGCCCGGCTCGCCATCGAGGCGATCGAGACGGTGGCCCCGCTCCGGCGGTGCTCGACCCGGCTGCGGGCGGGCGCGCCACCGCGTGCGCGACAGCCCCTGCGCCGCGGCGCAGCTCGGCGTCGCCCACTGCCCGTGCGCGGGGACGATCGACGTCGACACCTACCGCCGCATCGTCGACCGCGTCGTGCGCGGGTCTGACGGGTGAGCCCGAGATGCTGCTCGATCCGCTCGTCGAGCGCATGGCCGCCCTCGCCGCGGCGGAGCGCTACGAGGAGGCGGCCGACACGCGCGACCGCGCGGCCGCGCTCGCCGGCGCCCTGCGGCGCATCCGCCGCTTCGACGCCCTCCGCGCCGCCGGCCGGATCGTCCTCACGCTCCCCGGCGGAACGACCGCCGAGATCGATCAGGGCGTGCTCCGAGCGGCGTGGGCCGACGACGAGCTGCCGGGGCTGCGTGGCCTCCCGGTGCCGGCACCGGTCCCGCCGCCGCTCGGCGAGGCGCTGCCCGCCGAGCTGGCCGACGAGTTGACCGCGGTGGGGGCGTTCCTCGACCGCTACGGCTCCCGGCTCCGCCTCCTCGAGGTCGGCGGCCGGTGGGCCTCGCCGCTCCCCGCGCTCCCGGCCTTCCGCCCCGGCAAACCGACTGTGCCGGGGTTGTCGTCGTGATCGGCGACGAAATGCCCGCCGGTTGTGACCGTCGATCGGCACGCGACGGCGGCGGGTACGGTCGGACCGATGCTCAACGCCTTCGTCCTCGTCGACGCCGAGCCGGCGCGGGTGGCAGAGCTCGCCGCGGCGCTCGCCGAGGTGCCCGGCGTGGCCGAGGTGTACTCGGTGACCGGGAGGGTCGACCTGGTCGCGATCGTGCGGGTGCGGGAGCACGACGAGCTCGCCGACGTCGTGACCCGTCGCATCGGCGCGCTCCCCGGGATCATCCGGACCGAGACGATGGTCGCCTTCCAGGCCTTCAGCCGACACGACCTCGAGGCGATCTGGGCCGTCGGGCTGGGCGAGGCGTAGCGACTGCCGCCTCGAACGGGGGCGTCAGGGCTGCGACGCGGCCACGAGGCGGTCGAGGGCGGCCGCGGCCGCACCCGAGTCGATGGCGGCGGCCGCCGCCACCAGGCCGGCGGCCAGGTCCTCGACCGCTCCGGCGGCGACCAGGCCGGCTGCGGCGTTGAGCACGACGACATCGCGCGCCGCGCCCTCGTCGCCGGCGAGCACCGACCGCGCCACCGCCGCGTTCGTGGCGGCGTCGCCACCGGTCAGGGCGGCCGGCTCGACGCGAGCGAGCCCGAGCGCCTCGGCGTCGACCCGGACCGTGCGCACGTCGCCGTCGACGAGCTCCACGATGGTGGACAGCGTCGTCGTCGTGAGCTCGTCGAGCCCGTCGTCGCCGTGCACGAGCAGGACGCGCTCGGAGCCCCGGGCTGCGAGCACCCGGGCCATCCGCTCGGCCATGCCCGGGTCGGCGACGCCGACGACCTGGCGGCGCACGCCGGCGGGGTTGGCGAGCGGACCGAGGAAGTTGAAGACGGTCGGGACGCCGAGCTCGCGCCGGGTCGGGACGGCGTGGCGCATCGCCGGGTGGAACCGCGGCGCGAAGCAGAAGCCGATGCCGGCGGTCTCGACGCAGCTGCGCCACGCCGTCGGCGTCGAGGTCGAGCCCGACGCCGAGGGCCTCGAGCAGGTCGGCCGACCCGCAGCGGCTCGACGCCGCCCGGTTGCCGTGCTTGCAGACGCGCACGCCGGCTCCGGCGACGACGAGGGCGGCCATGGTCGAGACGTTGACCGAGTGGCTGCGATCACCCCCGGTCCCGACGATGTCGACGACGCCGTCGAGGTCGGCCAGCTCGACGTGCTCGGCGGCCTCGGCCATCGCATCGAGCAGGCCCACGAGCTCCTCGACGGTCTCACCCTTCATGCGGAGGGCGACGATGAACCCGGCGATCTGGGCCGAAGTGGCGTCGCCGGCGAGGATCTCCGCCATCGCCGCCCTCGTGTGCTCGGCGGGGACGTCGAGGCGCCGCGTCAAGGGCCCGAGCACGGCGGGCCAGCCGCCCAGCTCCTCCAGCGTCACGGTCTCGGCCACGGGCGGCGGAGCGTAGTTTCCTGCCCGTGCCCGCCGACCAGCTCCCCGAGGCCGCCGCTCTCCTCACGGCCCTCCCGCCCACGGCCGAGCTGTTCCGGCGCCCAGAGGTCGCCGCCGCGTGGGGCGAGCCCAGCCGGGTCGAGCGCTACAGCGTCGGGGGCCTGGCCGGTCACCTCGTGCGGGCGGTCGAGCGGACCTTCACCGCCCTCGACGACCCCATCCGAGCGCCGGAGGGCCGGCCGGCGCTCCTGACGGACTGGTACCTCCAGAACCGGGTCGCTTCGGCCGCCGACCTCGACGACGCCATCGCGTCGTTCCTCCGCGACGACGGCGAGCAGATGGGCGCGCCCGGTCCGGAAACGCTGTCGGAGCAGCTGCTCGACCTGCAGGCGCGGATCGGCGACCGGCTGGCCGCCGAACCGGCCGACCGGGCGGTATCGGGTCTCCGGACCGAGCTCCCGGTTCGGCTCACCGACTACCTGGCGAGCCGAGTGGTCGAGGTCGTCGTCCACGCCGACGACGTGGCCGTCAGCGCCGGCTCGACGATGCCGGAGTTCAGCGCCGCGGTCTACGACGTGGCGCTCGGGTTCTGCCTCGCCGGCGCCCGCCGAGCGCGGCACCGACCTCGAGGTCCTGCGGGCGATGACCAGGGCGGAGCGGGTCGGCTCGCCGGCCGAGGTCGTCCGGATCCTCTGACCGGCGGGGACGTCAGGCGGAGCGGCGGCGCTGCCGGATGATCCGGCGGCGTTCCTTCTCGGTCGCCCCGCCCCAGATCCCGTCGCGCTCGCGGGAGCCGAGGGCGTGCTCGAGGCAGGCCTGGCGGATGGCGCACACCTTGCAGATCGCCTTGGCCACGTCGGCTTCCTCGTCGGTGGCGGGGTAGAAGATCTCGGGATCGAGTCCTCGGCAGGCGGCGTGCTGGCGCCAGGTGAGGTTCATCGGGGGTCGTTCACCTCGTCACGGTCGAAAGTCGTCGGGCCTGGGGTGGAGAGCGACGAAGCGGACATGCCCCCCGGACCGGACGAGGAAGTATGGTCGGCCATGCGCCGGGTGTCCAGACTCCGAACGGCTGGTCAGGCCGGGAGCAGCCCGGAGCCGGTGAGCAGGTCTCGCACCGCGGCGGCCGGGTAGCGGCGGTGCCCTCCAGGGGTGCGGACCGACGGCAGCCTGCCCTTGCCGGCCCAGTCGGTCACGGCCCGTTCCGACACCTGGAAGAGCAGCGCCACCTCGCGGGTCCGCAGGAGGCGCCCACCGAACACGTCGGGGTCCGGCGCTCGACCGCCACAGCTCGTCGAGCAGCACGGCTCGCTCGCGCAGACGCGGATCGTTCGGGGCCATCTGCACGGGTTACGGCGCTCCGACGAGCGGTCTTGAGCAGTTCAGATCCCGAGCAGATCCGATTGGAGCGCGGCGGCGGTCGCTTCGGGTAGTTCGATAGCGTACGAGTAGTTCGCGTGGTCCATCGCGAGACGGCGGGGGCGCCCGTACCGTCCGGGAGCTGGAGCTCGACGGACCGCTCGATCCGTCAGCAGTGCCCGCCTGTGGGCGTGACCCGCAGGATCCGGTCGATCGGGCTCCCGGTGGCCGATCGAGTTCGACGTCGTGACGAGCAGGCTCCCGTCGGGGGCCCGGACGACGGTGCGGAGCCGCCCGAACGCGCCTGCCAGCGGCGCCGGCTCGATGAGCCCGAGGTGCAACCCGGCTCCGGTCGACGTGAGCCCGTGGACCTGGAGGCGCGAGCCGCGCAGGTCGGCGACGGCCAGGTGGTCGTCGAGGGCGCCCCACTGGCAGCCGTCGAGGAACGCCATGCCCGACGGGGCGACCGTCGGGGGCGGGCCCGACGACCACACGGCCGGGTGGGCGCCGGCCCGGGTCATCGGGACCGACTCGTTGTAGCCGGGCACCGGGTTCCAGCCGTAGTCGAACCCGGGGAAGGCGTGGTTGACCTCGTCGTCGCGGTCGGGGCCGTGCTCGGCCGTCCAGATCTGACCGGTGCCCGGTCGATGGGCGAGGCCCTGGAGGTTGCGATGGCCCCAGTTGAAGATCCGCCGGGTGTTGGGGTTCGCCGAGCCGGCGAACGGGTTCCCGGCGACGCCGCTGCCGTCGGCGGTGGAGATCCGCAGCAGCTTCCCGCCGAGGGAGGTGAGGTCCTGGGGCGTCGTCCCCGACGCGGCGTCGCCGGTGGCGACGTACATCACGCCCGGCGTGCCGCGGGTCGGGCAGCAGCCGGCACCCGCTGTGCCGACCGCTGGTCGTCGGGATGCCGCTCAGCAGCGTCGCGCCCGCGGGTCGCCGCGGTCTCGTCGGCGCTCGAGCGTCCACGCCACCACGACGACGTCGCGCGCCGCCAGCCGACGACGCCGGTTCTGGCAGGTGTAGAAGCGCCGGTTCGATCCGAAACCCGGGTCGAGCGTCAGGTCGAGCAGCCCGCCCTCGTTGCCGACGAAGAGATCGGCCGAGGCCGGAGCCGACGGCCAGGTCGCGCCGGGCTCCGCCCGGCGGCAGCAGCGACAGCACGCCGTGGCGCTGGGTGAACAGCAGCGACCCGCTCGGCAGCACCGCCAGCCCCCACGGGATCGAACAACCCGCCGAGCACCTCGGTCACCTGGAGGCTCGGAACCGTCGGCAGCCGGGCGTCGAGCTCGGCGCTGTTCCAGATGCCGGCGATCAGCAGCCGGGTCCCGCCGCCCGCTCGCACGAGACCCTCCCAGTAGTCCCGCCCCGCGTTGTCGGGCAGCCGGTCGAGCAGGGCGCCGTAGGCGGGCGTGACCTCGACCTCGGGGCGCCGGATCTCACGGTGCTCCGGAGATTCGGAGATGTTCCAGAGCACACCGGCTCGCCCGATGCGGCCGACCAGCGACGTCCAGTACAGCAGGCCGGCCGGGTCGGGCATGGCGGCCGAGGGCGTTGCGGTAGATGCGCCGGACGTACTCGGCGTCGTCGGTCCCCCCGTAGAGCGCGTCGTGCTCGGGCGAGATCAGGAAGTACGGCACGCACCGACTCGAAGGTCGGTGCCGAGCCGGAGACCGGTCCAGTAGCGGAGCCCGGCGAGGTCGGCGCCCCTGGCCGTACGCCGTCCGGTAGGCCCGGAGCACCGGGGCCGTCCAGTCGCCGTTCTCGGGGCTGTGCAGCAGGACGTCGAGGAACACGACCGGGTCGAGCCCGGCGGCGAGCTGGCCGGCCCAGTACAGCAGGCCGGCCGGATCGGGTTCGCCTGGCGAGCGTGCGCTCGTAGGCCCAGTCGACGAAGTCACCGTCGGTCGCGAAGTGCTGAGCCCGGACCACCGAGGGCGCCGGCGCAGGCGCCGACGGGCTCGCGGCCACGGCCTCGACGGCGAGCGCCGGACCCAGGAGGCCGACGAGGAGCGCGGCGATGGCGATCCGTCGGATGCCGCCGACAGTAGCGATCGGGGGCCGGGTCGTCGCCGAGGGCGCGGTCCCGACAGACTGGGCGCTCCATGTCCCTCGGCAGCTTCGAACGCCCGCTCGCCCTGCGCCGGCTCGCCGACGACGACTTCGACGTCCTCGTCGTCGGCGGCGGCATCACCGGGGCCGGCGTCGCCCTCGACGCCGCCGCCCGCGGCCTGCGCACCGCCCTCGTCGAGCGGGGCGACTTCGCCTCGGGGACCTCGTCGAAGTCGTCCAAGCTCGTCCACGGCGGGCTGCGCTACCTGCAGCAGGGTGACATCCGCCTGGTCTACGAGGCGCTGCGGGAGCGCCAGCGCCTGCGGCACAACGCGCCGCACCTGGTCAAGCTCCTCCCGTTCCTGATCCCGTTGCTCACCGGCAAGGACGGCGTCGTGCCGCGTGGCCTGTCGCGCGCCCTCGGGTCGGCGATGTGGATGTACGACCTCACCGGCGGCGCCCGGATCGGCAAGCTCCACAAGCGCCTCGACGTCGCAGGAGTCGCTGGCGTACATGCCGACCCTGCCGGCCGAGCGGCTGGCCGGCGGCTACCTGTACTACGACGCCGCCGCCGACGACGCCCGCCTCACGCTGACGATCGCCCGCACCGCTGCGCTCGATCACGGCGCGGTGCTCGCCAACGGCGTCGGCCGTCGAGGCCCTGCTGAAGGACGAGGCGACCGGGCGGGCGACCGGCGCCCGGGTGCGGACCGCCGAGGGCGACACCTTCGACGTGCGTGCCGGCGTCGTCGTCAACGCCGCGGGCGTGTGGTCCGACGACGTACGGGCCCTCGACACCGGGACCCATCCCGACAGCATCCGCCCGGCCAAGGGCATCCACGTGACGGTGCCGTGGTCGCTCGTGCGGAACACGATCGCCGTGGTCGTGCCCGTGCCCAAGGACAAGCGCTCGGTGTTCGTGGTGCCGTGGGGCGGCGTCGACGGCGGCGAGCCCCGCTTCACCTACATCGGCACGACCGACACCGACTACGACGGTCCGCTCGACGACCCGCAGTGCACGCCCGAGGACATCGAGTACGTGCTCCGGGCGATCAACTTCTCGGTGCGCGGGGGCGGCATCACGCGCGACGACGTCCTCGGCACGTGGGCCGGGCTGCGACCCCTGGTGAAGCGGGCGTCGAGCGGGCGCACCGCCGACCTGTCCCGTGGGCACCAGGTCGTCACCAGCCCGTCCGGGGTCGTCACCGTGACCGGAGGCAAGCTCACGACCTACCGGCACATGGCGGCCGACGCGGTCGACACCGCGGTCGAGGTGCTCGGCGACGACGTGTCCGGCCGGCGTGGCGCGGCGCTCCCCCACCGCTCGGCTGCGCCTCCGGGGCGCCGACGGCTACGACGAGATGGCCGCCAAGGACGACCAGCGCACCCGCCACCTCGCCGCACCGCTACGGCGGCGAGGCCCACGTCGTCCTGGCGATGATCGAGCGCGACGCCTCGCTGGGCGAACCGCTCGTGCCCGGGACCGACTACGTCAGGGCCGAGGCGGTGTACGCGGCGCGCTACGAGATGGCCCTGACCCTCGGCGACGTCCTGGCCCGGCGCACACGGGCCCTCCTCCAGGCTCGCGACGCGACGGTCGCGGTTGCGCCCCAGGTCGCCGCGCTCGTGGCGCCGGAGCTCGGCTGGGACGACGCCGAGATCGACCGCCAGGTGGCGGCCTACGTGGCGATGGCGAGCCGCGAGGTCGAAGCCATGTCGGGAGCGCTCGACCTCACGTCGTAGAGCTCGGCCATCGCCGCCACCGCCGCGGCGATCGACGCGCGGAGCTCGGGCGGCTCGAGCACCTCGATGTCGGCCCCCATGCGCAGGAGGTCGACCGCGAGGATGTCGACCGACTCGCCCTTGAACCGCAGCTCCACCCAGCCATCGGCGTCGGGCTCGGCGGTCTCGGCGTCGGCGAGGGCGTCGGCGGCCGACCGGGCGTCGAGGACCCACCGCAGGAGCTCGACGCGATCAGCGCGTACCCGGACCCGGGCGCCGCAACGGAGCATCGACCGCTCGAAGGACCGCGACGCGGCCTCCCAGTGGGCGCCGAGGTCGAAGCCCTCCGGTCGCTCGAAGCGCTCGTCGAGCACCTCTGCGGCTTCGATGCGCGAGCACGCGGTAGGTGCGGGCGTCGCCGTCGGTGCGGGCGGCGAGGTACCACGTGCCCGCCTTGAGCACGAGCCCGAGCGGGTCGACCGTGCGGTTCACGGCGCTGACCGCCTTGCGCGCCGGCGCCGTCGTGCGACGAGCCGCGCCGGTACCGGATCTTCAGCCGACGGTCGTCCCACAGCGCCGCCGCCACCGTCGCCAGGTGCACGGCCTCCTCGTCGCGGTGGAACCAGCCCGGCGCGTCGAGGTGGAAGCGCTCCTGCACCCGGGTGGCACGGCTGCGCAGCTCCGGCGGCAGGGCGGCGAGCACCTTGAGCTGCGCGGCGGCGAGCAGCGTGCCGAGCCCGAGCTCCGCCGCGGGGCCCGGGATGCCCGCGAGCAGGACGGCGTCGGCTTCGTCGGCGGTGAGCCCGGTGAGGCGGGTGCGGTAGCCGTCGACGAGCCGGGCGCCGCCGTAGCGGCCCGGTTCGCTGTAGACGGGGACGCCGGCGCCCGAGAGGGCCTCGAGGTCGCGGTAGATCGTCCGCACCGACACCTCGAGCTCGCGGGCGAGCGCCGGAGCCGTCATCGAGCCCCGGGCCTGGAGGAGGAGGAGCAACTGGACCAGCCGGCTGGCGCGCACGGGACAAGCCTAGATCCGAACCCTGCCAGTCGATTGGCAGGATTGGCGAGCAGGCTCGACGGGGTGGAGACATGGACGCAGTTCGCCGAGGAAGCCCCCGAGACCGAGGGCGTCTTCCGGCGCCGGTTGGAGGCGACGGGGCTGGGGCTGCTGGCGACGTTGCGCCGCGACGGCTTCCCGAGGATCAGCCCGGTGGAGCCGCTCGTGCACGGCGGTCAGATCTGGCTGGGGATGATGAGCAGGTCGACGAAGTCGCTCGACCTCAGCGCGCGACCCGCGGTGCAGCCTGCACTCGGCCACGGCGGACAAGGACGTCAAGGACGGCGACGCCAAGCTCTGGGGCACGGCTCGGGCTGTCACCGACGAGGCCGTGATCGCCGACTACCTCTCCGGTTGGCGGGAGGTCAGCGAGTTCGACCCGAGCGAGGCGCCCGGCGGGTTCGACCTCTGGCAGATCGAGCTCACCGGCGCATCCGCGTTGCAGCTCGGCGCCGACGGCGAGCACCTGCGCATCACGGTGTGGAAGCCGGGCACCCCCGAACGGGTCGTGGAGCGCCGGTAGTTCACGCCGTGCGCGAGGGCGAGCAGCTGCGTCCAGCCGGGGAAGAGCCCGTGGTGGCCTGCCTCGGGCCACACGACGCACTCGGCGCCGGCAGGCCTGCCGGGCCAACCACCGTCCGACCTCGGGCCCGGCGATCGGGTCGTGCTCGCCGTGCACCAACGCGATGGAACCCGGGACGGCGGCGACCACGTCGGCGCAGCCCCGGCGAGAACTGCACGACCACGTCGGCGTGGAGGCCGGCATCGCCGTGGCGATCGACGGCGGCGGCGAGCGAGCGGACCAGCGCGTCGAGCGCGCCGGGCACGCGTGCGATCTCGGCCCGAGCCCGTTCGCCGTGGGACTCGACGACGATCTCCCTCGCGGTGTCGAGATCGACGGGCGGGGGCGGGACCAGCATGGCGGCGAAGCCCTCGGCCAGTTCCTCGACGTCGGCCCCGTCGAGCACTGTCCGCGGCGATGCCAGCGCGGGCCCCTGAGGCCGCCGCCACCGCGTCGTCGTCGAACGCCTCCAACGGCGCCAGCGCCGCGTAGGTGACGAGGCGTTCGACGCGGTCGCCCAGCGCGCCTCCGATGCCGAACGCCCATGGCGCGCCGGCCGACCAGGCGAGGATGCGGCACCGGTCGATGCCGAGCTCCTCGAGCAGTACGCCGACGTCGCGCCCCAGGTCGAGCACGTCGGGGCGCCCGGGCTGCGGGTCGGTCCACCCGTAGCCGGGACGGTCGACGGCGACGAGGCGCACGCCGGCCGCGGCCGCGAGGGCGTCGTCGGGATGCCGCGCCAGGCGGCAGTCCGGCGCGCCGTGGAGGTACACGATCGGCACGCCGGCAGGATCACCGACGTCGTCGGCCGCCAGCAGCCGGCCGTCGGCGAGCGTCACGGCCGTCGTCGGCTCGGGCAGCACCCGCCGAGTCTTCCGTTCTTTGGCGGCTCGGCTGGAACTGTTGCAGCCGAGCCGCCAAAGAACAGGCACTAGGTTCGCCGCTCGTGCCGACGCCGCCGCCGGGTTCGCCCACGTCGCCGATCGCCATCGCGGGTGGGGCCGAGGGCGCACGGGCCCACCTCCTCGACGCCACGCGCGTCGAGGTGCCCGACGACGTCGTCGACCGCCTCCGCAGCGCGTGCGCCACGGTGACGACCGAGCCCGCCGCGCTCGCCGAGGCATCACGCGACTGGTGGCCGCTCGCCATGATCTGGGCCACCGCGGGCGAGGTCGCCGCCCTCGCCGACGTCGTGTGCCGGCCCGCGACGGCCGCGGAGGTCGCCGCCGTCCTGGCGGTGTGCAACACGGCCCGGATCCCGGTCACCGCCGCCGGCGGGCGCAGTGGTGTGCTCGGCGGCAGCGTCCCCGTCCACGGCGGCGTCGTGCTCGACCTCACCGCGCTGTCGGGCATCGTCGACGTCGACACCGCGAGCCTCGTCGTCGACGTCCGCGCCGGCACCTTCGGGACCCCGTTCGAAGACAGCGCTGCAGTCCGAGCACGGCCTCACCGTCGGGCACTGGCCGCAGTCGATGGACCTGGCGACGGTCGGCGGCTGGCTCGCCTGCCGGGGCGCCGGTCAGCTGTCGGGCCGGTACGGGAAGATCGAGGACATCGTCGTCGGGCTCGACGTCGTGCTCGCCGACGGCCGGCACATCACGACCGGAGGCTTTCCTCGCCAGGCCGTCGGTCCCGACCTCAACCAGCTCTTCGTCGGGAGCGAGGGCACGCTCGGGGTCATCACGCAAGCGCGCCTGCGCGCGCACCACGTCCCCGTCGCCCACGACAAGACGGCGTGGGGCTTCGCCCGCTTCGCCGACGCCCTCGACGGCGCAGCGCCGCATCGTGCAGCGGGGGGCCACGCCAGCCGTGCTGCGCCTGTACGACGCGACCGAGGCGGAGCGCAGCTACGACGTCCCCAAGGGGACCCATCTCCTGCTCGCCTACGACGAGGGTGACCCGCCCATCGTCGAGGTGATGCTCCGCATCGTCGACGAGGAGGCCGAGAACCTCGACGCCGAGGCGCTCGACGAACGGCTCGTCGACCACTGGCTCGCCAAGCGCAACGACGTCGCCGCGCTCGAGGCCCTCATCAGCCGGGGGTACGTCGTCGACACCATGGAGGTCTCGGCCCGCTGGGCCGACCTCCCCGCCATCTACGACGCCACGGTCGCGGCGCTCCTGGCCGTACCCGGCGCGCTCGCCGCCAGCGCCCACCAGTCCCACTCCTACGTCGACGGCGCCTGCCTCTACTTCACCTTCGCCGCCAAGGTCGGCGACGACCTCGACGAGCGCACGGCGACCCACGCCGCGCTGTGGGAGGCCGGGCAGCGGGCCGCGCTCACCGCAGGCGCGTCGGTTGTCCCACCACCACGGCATCGGCCTGGCCCGGGGTCGCTACGTCGCCGAGGCCCTCGGACCGGCGTTCGACGTCCTGCTGGCGATGAAGGCGGCGCTCGACCCCAACGGCATCCTGAATCCCGGCAAGCTCGGACTGCCGAGCCCGTGGGGGAAGTCGGCGTGGGGCTGACGACGACGTGTTGACCGGCTCGTGCGGTTGAACGACCTCGACCTTCGGGCCGTCGCCCTCGGCGCCGCGGCCGTGCTGATCGTCGCCGTGCCGGTGGCGACGATCGGCTCGCTCCTGCTGGACGAGGGCTCCAACGCGGCGTTCCCGCTCGCCGTGCTGACGCTCGTCGCCTTCGTCGTCGGCGGGTACGTCGCCGGGTCGAGGCGGCCCGACGCTCCCTTCGTCCACGGGGCGGCGGCGGCGTTCGCCGGGTTCGCGATCGCGCAGACGATCTCGATCGTCCTGCAGCTCGTCCAGGACGACACGGTGAGCGTCGTCGCGGTCGCCTTCAACGCGCTGCTCGCCGCCAACATCGGCGTGTTCGGCGCCTGGCTCGCGTCCCGCCGCGACGCCACGCCGAACGCATGACATCCGACTCGGTGCTCGTCGTCGACGTCGGCACGTCGTCGGTCCGCGCTGCGGTCGTGCGACCCGACGGGACCGTCGAGCACGTGCACCAACGCGCCACCCTCCCCGACTCCCCCGCTGCCGGCCTCGTCGAGTTCGACGCCCGCGTCCTCGGCGACGCGGCGCTCGCGTGCGCCACCGCCGCCCTCGAGGCCGGCGGCCCGGTCGGCGCCGTCGGCATCGCCAACCAGCGGGCATCGACGGTCGTGTGGGACGCCGCCACCGGTGAGCCGGTCGGTCCGGGGCTGGGCTGGCAGGACCTCCGCACCATCGGGAAGTGCTTCGAGCTGCGGGCGGCCGGCTACCACCTGGCGCCGAACCTGTCGGCGACGAAGGTCGCGCACCTGCTCGACGAGCACGACCCCGACCGGGCGCGCGACCTCCGTGTCGGCACGGTCGACACGTGGATCGCCTGGGTCCTGTCCGACGGGCGCGCTCCACGTGACCGACCAGACCAACGCCGGCGTCACCGGCCTCGTCACCCCCGACGCCGGCGGGTGGGACGGCGCGCTCCTCGACCTGCTCCGGGTCGACTCGGTCGAGCATGGCGACGATCGTCGACTCCTCGGGCGTCGCCGGCGCCGCGTCGGCGCTGCCGGGCGCGCCACCGATCGCCGGCATCGCCGGCGACCAGCAGGCCTCGTTGCTCGGCCAGGGCTGCGTCGCGCCCGGCGTCGCCAAGATCACCTTCGGCACCGGCGGGATGCTCGACGCCGTCGTCGGCCCGGTGCGTCCCGGCTACGAGCGGCGGGGCGGCGCCGGGTGCTTCCCGATCGTCGCCCGTCGCATCGCCGGGGAGACGACGTGGGGCATCGAGGCGGTGATGCTGTCGGCGGGCACGAACGTCGAGTGGCTCCGCGACGATCTCGGCCTCCTCACGTCGTCGGAAGCGAGCGACGACGTGGCCGCGAGCGTTCCCGACGCCGGCGGCGCGTGGTACGTGCCGGCGCTGCTCGGCCTGGGCACGCCGCGGTGGGACTACGGCGCCCGCGGCACGCTCCTCGGCGTGACCCGGGGCACGACCGCCGCGCACGTGGTGCGGGCGGTGCTCGAGGGGATCGCCCACCGCGGCGCCGACCTCGTCGAATCGGCCGAGACCGACGGCGCCGGCACCATCGGGGCGATCCGGATCGACGGCGGGATGTCGGCCAACGCCACCTTCGTGCAGGCCGTCGCCGACGCCACGCAGCGCCCCGTCGAGGTGTCACCGGTGCTCGAGGCGACGACCCTCGGCGCCGCCTACCTCGCCGGCCTCGCCATCGGGACCTGGGCGGGGCTCGACGACGTCGCCGCCGCGTGGCGGCCGGCGCGGACGGTCGAGCCCGGCGCGCCGACCGATCGTGAGCGGTGGCGTCACGCCGTCGAACGAGCGGCGGCGTGGATCCCCGAGCTCTCCGCCCTCGACTTCTGACTCCAACCTCGAATCGGCGGTGGTTGTTCGGCCCATGCGCCGATAGCCACCGCCAGTTCGGCGGTCGCACCCTCGAGACGGCGTCATCCGCCCGCGAGGTGGCGTCGTAGTACCGCCCGTATGCGACGTGCGCTCGGGCTGCTCCTCATCGCCACCATCGCCACCGTCGCCCTCGGCGCCTGCGGCGACGACGATCCCGGCATCGACGAGACCGGAGTCGGGAACGCCGCCGACGCCGCGTCGACCGAGGCGACCGAGTCGGGATCCGGCGATGCCGTCGCCGACCCGGAGAGCGTGTCGTCGCGCGGCGGGCGACGACGGCACGGTCACCGTCGACATCGAGGACTTCCAGTTCCAGCCGGGCGAGATCACCGTCGCCGCCGGCGAGTCGGTCACGTGGGTCAACCAGGACAGCGCACCGCACGCGGTGTGGTCCGAGGAGCGCAGCACCGGCGAGCGCGCCTGGCAGTCGGTGGGCGGCGACCCGATGGCGAGAGCGCCGGAGAACCTCGCCGCCGACGAGGCATCGACCTGCACGTTCCCGGCGCCCGGCACCTACGCCTACCTGTGCGGCATCCACAACACGATGGTCGGCTCGATCGTCGTCACGTGAGCCGCTCCCGACACCCAATCCCAACGAGGAGGAACCCGGTGGAGATCAGCACCCGTGAGCTCCGCTCGCTCGTGGCGGACGTCGACGACGTCCACAACGAGTCGATGCGGACGCTCCCCGACGAGCTGGGCGAGCTGCACTTCGGTCAGACCGCCCGCACGGTGGTCGCCGCCCGCCGCCGCTTCCTCAAGCAGGCCGGCACCGGCGCCGCCCTCGTGACCGTGGCCGGCTGGGTGACGCCGCTCGGCGGCTTCCTCGGACGAGCGGCCGCGGCGCAGGACGAACCCGTCGACGTCACCGCGGCGCGCTACGCCGCCGGCGTCGAGCTCGCCGCCGTCGCCGCCTACGGCGCCGCCGCCGGCACCGGCCTCATCACCGACCCGGGCGTGCTCGGGCTGGCGACCACGTTCGCCGGCCACCACGAGGCGCATGCCGGCACCTTCAACGGCCTGTTGACCGGCAACGGCGCCGAGGCGGTGACCGAGCCGGACGGAGCGCTGCTCCAGACGTTCGGCCCCATGATCGAAGCCGCGGCCGACGCGACGACGTTGCTCGACATCGCCCTCACGCTCGAGAACGCCGCCGCGTCGACGTACTACGCGGCGCTCGGCGTGCTCACCATCCCGGCGGCGGCCCTCGCCGTCGCCCAGATCCTGCCGGTCGAGTCGCAGCACGCCGTCGTGCTGGCGACGGCGCTCGGCAAGCCGACCGAGGAGATCCTGCCCCCGTTCGAGACCGACGCCGACGCCCTCGCGCTCGGCTGAGAGGAACCCACGATGGACACGGACCACAACCGCGACGAGCTCCGCCGCGTGCTCCGCGAGGCCGACCGCGCCCAGCGAGCGGCGATGCCCCGCTTCCGGGAGGCGCTGAAGCGCTTCCTCTCCCCCGACTCGCCGCGACGCGACCGTGCTCTCCGTACGAGCAGCGCGCCATCCTGCTCGGCGCCCCATTCCGGCGGCGGTCCCGGTACCGGGGCGCCGAGCGTTCCTCCGCAACGGCGGGCTCGCCGTCGCCGGCGCGGTGGCGCTGGCCGCCTGCGGCAGCGACGACGACGACGCCGCCGAGACGGGCACGACCGTGGGCGGCGCCGACGCGACCACGACCACTGCCGCGCCGAGCACCGGCCCGACGGCCGACGACGTGGAGCTCGCGGTCGCCGCCATCCAGATCGAGAACACCGCCGTCGCCGCCTACGACGCCGTCGCCGGCCTCCGCGCCGCCGATCTCGAGGCCGCCGGCGCCGCCGACGCCGCCCTGCTGTTCCGTGACCACCACGATCAGCACCGCGGCGCGCTCAACGGGCTGCTCGACCAGAACGGCGCCGACACCGTGCCCGAGGACCACCTGTTCGCGGGGATCACGCTGCCGTCCGAGGACGACATCGCCAGCCTGCCGATCGCCGACATCGCCGCCTTCGCCCGCGGGCTCGAGAACCAGGCGGCGCAGACCTACATCACCGCGGTGCCCCTCCTGTCGCTGCCCATCCTGCGCCAGGCGCTGATGGGCATCGGCGGCGTCGAGGCCAGGCACGTGACCGCCTTCGACCTGCTCCTCGGCGGCGGGCCCGCCGGCTACGACGCCGAGCTGGTCGCCGGCGGCAACTACCCGACCGGCGACAGCTTCCTCGCCTAGCCGTCGGCGAGGGGCCCCCAGGCGTCGTCGACGTTCCCCGGATGTCGAGGAACCGCACCCAGCCGTTGATCCCGTCGAGCTCGGTGGATGTGGCGCCGTCGCCGGGCTGCGACAGCGGCCCGGCGTCGACGTCCAGGGCGACGCGGCCTGGGCGGTCACGCTCCCCAGCCCCGCCCGCCACGGCGCCGACGGCACTCCCGGCTCGGGCTCGACGAGGAACACCCGGCACCAGGCTTGGGCGTATCACCGCCCGTGCTCGCGGGGTTGGGCGTCGGCTCGACGTCGTTTCCGCCGATGGCGTCGCACCGGCATGCTGATCCGGCCTCGCGTCGGGCGCAGGACCGATTCGCGAGCGAAACGAACAGAGGGGTGGCGCTCCCATTTCGGCAGTTCCACCCCTCTGTTAGCGCCCTGATAGCGAGGAGGAGGTGCCGTCCCCACGCGTAGCACCAGCACCCGGATCGCCACCGCAGGCGACACCGTTACGAGTGAGCCCGGCGAACAGGTTCGAGTGATGGGTCGAGTCGACGAGCGACGGTTGAGCCACCGCGTTGGGGCTGGGGCATCATCGCTCGGCCGCCGGGGTAGGCCATGCGACGCCGGCGGCGCAGACTGTCGAGACAATCAGTGGGCGGCGGGGGAGGATGCTCATGAGGGTGCGCACGCTCAGTCGAGCAGTGTTGATGGCCGGACTCGTCGTGGCCGTCAGTGGCCTGGTGTTCCTGTTGCCCGGGAGTCCGGCCAGCGCCGTCACGACCACCAACGCCTGCATCAACAGCGCTGTCCCGACGGACTTCTCGCAAGTCAACGTCGACATGACGGCGACGCCTCCTGCCGCGGTGGAACTCGGAGCTCCGTTCCAGCTGACCAACATCAACCAGTCGGTGGCGCTTCCGGGCGCGATCTTCGTGGCCGGCTACAACCTGGGGCTGCTCCAGGTCGGACAGAACACCGTCCCGGGCACCATTGCGACGACCATCGAGGGCACGAACACCGACCAGGGCACCCAGAACACCTCGACAGAGAACATCTCGGTGACGTTCACGATCACCGACCCTGACGGCACCCCGGGCACCGGCGACGAGACGGGCACCGACGCCGTAATCCAGGTCACCTATGACGACATGACCTGGACCGTCGGCTCCACCTTCGCCGCCATCGAGTTCCGTGAGGACACGGTGACGCCGCAGTCCACCACTGTGGCCGGCCTCAGGATCACCGCCACCATCGGCGGGTTGTTGACGGTGCGCTTCGGCTGCAACCCCGGCGTCGTCCTCCCCGGCCCGCCCGAGACCATCCAGCTCACCGATCCCGCAGCGACCTTCGCCTCTATTCCGGGGGGGCCCACCACGACGGTGCCGTCGACAACGATTCCGTCGACGACGGAACCGACGACCACGATCCCGACGTCGACGACGGAACCGACGAGCACGACGCCACGACGCCACGACGGCGCCCAAACGACCACAACGGGGCCAACACGACGGGGCCAACGACGCCGTCGACGCCCACGACGACGCCCCCCACAACGACGACGACGGCGCCAACGACGACGGGGCCAACGACGCCCACGACGCCCACGACGACGCCGCCGACAACGACGACGGCGCCGCCGCCCACCACGACCACGACGTCGACCACGACGACGACGCCGCCCCTCGTCGACGCGTCGATGGACGTGATCATCAACGGGCCGACCAGCTCGACCAAGAATTCGAAGTCGCTGGTGGCGCAGGTCGTCAACGAGGGGACGTCCACCATCACGGTGTGCGACACCGACATCACCTGGGACATCGAGGTGGACGGGGTCAACACCACCGGTTCCGTGTCGGAGCCGGCGAACTGCAAGACGCTCGGCCCGGGTGCGTCGACACGGTTCAAGGCAACGTGGAACTACGGCGCCGGTGAGGTCACCACGGGAGCGGTCGTGAACTACATGGCGACAGTCACGGTCGCCAATGACTTCAACGCCGCGAACAACACCGACTCCGAGATCCGTACCGCCAAGTAGGCGAATCGGGTGAGCTGACGACGACCTCGACCTGGTCGACGCCAGGTCATGGAGAACGCCAGGGCGTACCTCAGGACCCGCGCCCACATCGTCGCGTTTGGACGAGTCGGCTCAGGAGGCTGCCCGGCCTGGCCCAGGTCTTCCGTCCCACTCAAAGAGCGGCGCCGAGTGCCAGCGCCACTCCCGTTGCCGAGGAAGGCCCGGAAGCTCGATCCGGCCATTCGCCCAGAGCAAGCTAAGCCAGGGGTCCTCACTGGCTCGGTGCCAGGGAAACAGCCGTGCGAGTACCCGAGCGGCCAGGTCAGGGTCGGGTGAGAACGGCAGCCCGAGACCAATCGCCGCGTCTCGACCGTGGACGAGCAACTCGTCACAGGCCATCGCGGCGAAGCCCTCTGGATCGGCTGCGCCCGCAGGATGAAAGCCACGCGTCTCTGGTGGTGCGGCGTCGATGGAAGCGGCGCAGGTCCGGGCCGCGCTCAGCAGGCTGGCGAGGAGGCGGTCGTTCGCGGCGTCGGGGCGGACGCCGAGCTCGAAGGCCCCGTTGTCACCAGGCCCACCCCAAATGTCCAGCGCATACCAGAGCGGACCCTCGGCAGCGTGGGCCACCACAGAGGCGACCGTGAACTCCAGTTCCGGTACGGGCGTAGACCAGTCGCTATGCACCGCTGGGCTCAAGAGGCGGGCGCACTCCTCAGCCGCGGCCAGGACCGCCCGGCCGTCGAGCGGAGACGCAGTGGCATCAACCGGCACGGCCGCCTTCATAGTTCGCTGCGCGCCCGAACGACGGTTCCGGCGCTGGCTCCGGCGGCCGAGCGACCTGTCGGGTGTCGGCACGAGGTAGCGCAGATCTGCCGCTCGGGGCGGGTTTCGTCGGTCGACACGAAAACGGGCATTCGGTGCTCGCCGCTGGAGCAACGTGTCGGCTCAGCGTGCCGGAAACGATCACTCTCAGCCGACATGTTCGAAACCAAGGCGGTGCAGGAGGCCCTCGGCCACGCAAACGCCTAGAGGGCTCCTCTGACCTGCTCCCTAGGTGGGTCCCGACGGCGAGCGGGCCTGTAGGCGGGATCCTGTCCGGCGGTCCCTTTCGGGGGTCCGCCTGGGCGACCATCCATCTGCGCGGTCCACCCGGGGGATGGCACTTGCGTGCCGGCCGGGCCGGCCGTTCCCCCTGTTCGACCTTGCTCCGGGTGGGGGTTGCCGAGCCGCCGGGGTCGCCCCCGACGCTGGTGCGCTCTTACCGCACCGTTTCACCCTTACCTGTGCGGACCGGTCGCCCGGCCCGCCATCGGCGGTCTGCTCTCTGTTGCCCTATCCGACAGGTCACCCCGTCCTGGCTCTCGCCAGCACCCTGCCCTGCGGAGTCCCGACCTTCCTCGACGGGCCGGAGCCCGCCGCGGTCGCCCGGCCCGCTCGCCGTGGGAGCAGCGGAGGGTAGTCCGGACGGATCGTTTCCGTGGGCCGTTCGACCCAAGTTTCCTCACATGGAGTGAGAGAAAGCCGATGATGCCGTTCAGGGGCTGGCGCCCGCGCGGGGGCGCCAGCCCCTGGCGGGTCCCCGGCTCACGGCGCGACCTGCGCCGAGACGTGTCGTTGAACCCGTGCAGCGATCGCCGGCCGCCGGGACGGCGATCCGGGACACCGACCCGGGCGCGACGAACAGGCGCCACGTCACCGGTCGTCGACCCCGAGCGCCCACGCCACCGCCGCCTTCATCGGCGACACGTGCGTCACGACCACGACGTCCTCCTCGGCGGCGGCGACGCGCGAGGTCGTCGCAGGCCGCCCGTACCCGGGCCCCGAGCTCGCCGGAGGCGTCTCCCCGCCCGGCGGCCGGAACTCGAGGTCGGAGCGCCACGCCGCCCATGTCTCGGCCGGGCATGTCGGCGAGCGGCCCGCCCTCCAGCTCCCGTAGTCGAGCTCGACCCACCGCTCGTCGACCTCGACGGCCGCGCCCGCCGCCTCGGCGATGGCGGCGGCCGTCGTCGCGGCAACGCTGCAACGGGCTGGAGATCACCCGCAGGGCCCGGGCCAGGCCGCCGGCCGCTCGGCGAGCGCCGCGGCCTGGGCGAGCGCCCGCGGCGTCGAGGGGCGGGTCGGCCCGGCCGAGCAGGCGGCCCGGCGGCGTTGTCCGCGGTGCGGCCGTGCGCGGACGAGGAGGATCACGGGCGCAGCCGCCCGGTCGCCGAGCGCAGCTCACGCCGCGCCGGGATCGGCCAGCCCGAAGGCCCGCCACACCCACCACGAGCGCGCCGATGCCGGCCACCTCCATCACGACGAGCACGACGCCGAGCGGGCGGTCGAGCTCCGGGAGCGAGCCGCCGAACGCATCGCCGCCCAGGAACGGCCACCAGAAGAGCGTCGCCGTCGCCCACGTGCCGTCGAGCACCAGGTGCAGGAAGATGCCGATCGGGCACGCCCGAGCCACTTGCGCCGTCGCAGGCGGTTGTGACGCGTCGCCAGCATGACGCCGGCCAGCAGAGCACGGAGCCGAGGAGCGTGTGCAGCACGAACGGTCCGCCGGTCACGAGCGTCGACGAGCGGAAGCACGGCGCCGGCGGCGACGTAGCGGACGTCGAGGGCCGGGCTCTGGAACACGACCCAGACGAGGGCCACGGAGAGCCCGACGAACCAGAGGAACACCGGGCGCCTAGACCACGAGCAGGCGATCGCACTGCGGGCAGGTGGCGATGCCCTCGTCGCCTGCGCCTGGCGCTTCACGGCCTCGACCTCGGCGGCCGGCAGCGCCAGGTGGCACCCGGGCACCGTGGCCCGTCGAGACGGGCGACCCCGACCCCCCGGAGCCGGACCCGAGCTTCTCGTAGCGCTCCAGCAGCTCGCCGTCGACACCGGAGCGGCGTCGGCCCGCCGGCCGTCGAGCTCGGCGAGCTCGGCGTCGATCGCTGCTCTCGGCCTCGGCGAGGGCGGCCGTGAGCCTGATCGCCTCCTCGTCGAGCTTGTTGCGGCGTCGCCGAGCGACTCGAGCTGGCGTCGAGGGGCTCGGCCTCCATCATCCGCTCGAGCACCTGGTCCTCGAGGTGGGAGCGGCGGCGCCGCAGGCTCTCGAGGTCCTCCTGCATGGCCTGCAGCTCCCGGGGGTTCGTCGCCGAGCTCCCGTACATCGCCTTGTCGACGGCGACGGCCTTCTCGGTGACCATGGCGATCTCGTCCTCGATCGCCTTTTGCGCGCGCGCAGCTGACGGCGCTGCCCCGGACCGGCTCGAGATCGGCGGCGAGCGCCGACAGCGCGTCGTGACGGCGCCGAGCTCAGAACGCTCGGGGAGCGTCTCCCGCCGGTGGCGGAGCACGTCGGCGGCGGTGTCGAGCTCTTGGACGGCGAGGAGGCCGGCGTGATCGTCGCTCATGTGAGGGACGAGCGTACGCGCGCCGACTCACGGAGGGGGCGCCGGGAGCGTCGGCGGCGGTGGCGACGGTGTGGTCGTCGGGACCGACGTCGTTCCGGTCACGTCGGTCCCCGGTGTGGTCGTGGACGTGTCGCCGGTCGGCGTGGTGGTCGGCCTCGTCGATCCGGATGACGGCGGCGCGGCGCCGGCGCCCCGCTCGCCTTCGAGGCGCAACCCGCGACCGCGACGGGTCGGCTCGGGCTCGGCGAAGGCTCGCGCTCGGTGCCCGCCAGCACCTCGTTCATGTACTGGCCGAAGATCCGCGCCGGGTAGGACCCGCCCGTCACCGAGATACCGCCGACGCCGTACATGGGCACCTGGCTCCCGAGCGCGCCCATCCAGACCGCCGTCGTGTACTGGGGCGTGAACCCGACGAACCAGGCGTCGTGGGAGCGCTGGGCCGTGCCGGTCTTGCCCGCCGTCGCCTGGGTCGAGACCCGGGCCCGTGTGCCGGTGCCGCCCCGCACGTTCGCCTCCAGCGTCTCGGCGACGAGCCGGGCCGTCTGCCGCGTCACCGCCCGACGACCGTCGGGCGCGTGCTGGTAGATGACGTTGCCCTGGGCGTCCTCGATGCGCTCGATGTAGTACGGCTCGTTGTAGATGCCGTCGTTGGCGAAGGTCCCGTAGGCCGCCGCCATCTCCAGCGGCAGCACCTCCTCGGTCCCGATCGCCGCCGCCGGGTAGGGGTCGAGCGGGGTCGTGATCCCGAGCCGGTGCGCCACCTCGACGACGCGGGGCATGCCGACGATCTGACCGAGGCGGGCGAAGGCGCAGTTCGAGGACCGCTGGGTCTGGGAGGTGATGTTGCCCCCACCGCCCCGGCGACTCGCCGAAGTTGTCGATCACGGCGGGGTCGGGGTCGCCGCCGGGGTTCGGGATGGGCACGGCGCCGACCCGCTGATGTGTCGTCGGGCACGAGCCCGACTCGAAGGCGGCAGCGAGCACGAAGGTCTTGAACGACGAGCCGGGCTGGCGGCCGATGCCAGTGGTGGCGATGTCGTACTGCCAGGTGTCGAAGCCGGGCCCGCCCACAAGGCGCACTCACCGCGCCGGTGTGCACGTCGGTCGTCACGACGACGGCGCTCCCGGTGTGGTCGGCACCG
>CAWIZW010000019.1:0-170629 GCA_963840695.1 uncultured Acidimicrobiia bacterium | reverse complement strand
AGCGATGCCGTCTACTGCGCCTACGGCGGGGAGAGCGCCGACCAGAACCCGTCGAACGTCCGCTACATCAACAACACGTTCCTCCGTGAGGGATTCTCCGGCACCTGCGGGCACTGCCGTGCGTGCGCGAGTTCCACAGTGCTCGGCAGTAAGGGTCGGGATCGTCCACGACGTGTGACGAGGTCACAAGGGCGGGCAGCGTCGTGGCGGTCCCGATCCTGGTCGATGACGAGCGCGCGCCGGCGGGCGCGGAGAGCACGGGCGGGAGACGGATGGGTTACCAGCGAGACGTCGTCATCGTGGGTGGCTGCGGGCACGTCGGCTTCCCGCTCGGCTTGGCATTCGCGGATCGAGGGCTGAGCGTCGCTCTGTTCGACATCGACAAGGAGAAGGTGGCCGGCGTGAACGGCGGGCGCGTTCCCGCCGACGAGCCCGGCGCACAATCTGTCCTCGACCGCGTCGGCGGCACGCTGCTCGAGGCGTCCGCCGACCCCTCCGTCATCAGCACCGCAGAGCACGTGGTGATCGTGATCGGGACTCCCGTCGGTGCCCACCTCGGCCCCGATCCGCAGGCGGTCCCGACGGCCGTCTCCGACCTCGCCGACTACTTCCACGACGGGCAGCTACTCGTCCTGCGTTCCACCGTGTACCCGGGTGTGACCGCGTCGGTCGAGCGGATCGTCGAACGTGAGCTTCCGGGTGTCGAGGTCGCCTTCTGCCCGGAGCGGATCGCCGAGGGCCGAGCGATGACCGAGCTCTTCGAGCTACCCCAGCTCGTCGCCGCACGGAACCCCCACGCGCTCGAACGCGCCTCCCGGCTCTTCGGCGTGATCGCGCCGAAGGTCGTGACGTTGTCGCCGGAAGAGGCGGAGCTGGCCAAGCTCTTCACCAACGTCTACCGGTACATCAAGTTCGCCGCCGCCAACCAGCTGTACATGATGGCGAACGACTTCGGCTGCGACTACGAGAGGATCCGGCAAGCCCTGGCCGATGACTATCCGCGCGCAGCGGACCTGCCTGGGGCCGGCTTCGCGGCCGGCCCCTGCCTCTTGAAGGACACCCTTCAGCTGGCCGCGTTCGACGACAACCGCTTCACGCTCGGGCACGCGTCGATGGCGATCAACGAGGGCCTGCCGCTCTACCTCGTCTCGCGGCTCGAGAAGCGCCACCACCTCGCCTTCATGACCGTCGGTCTGCTCGGTATGGCGTTCAAGGGAGACTCCGACGACGCACGCTCCAGCCTCGCCTACAAGCTGAAGCGGGTGCTGGGCTTCAAGGCCGAGCGGGTGCTCACGACGGATCCGCTGGTCGAGGACCCCGAGCTCCTCCCACTCGAGGAGGTGGTCGCCCGGTCGGACCTCCTCATCATCGCCGCGCCCGCACAGCGCCTACCGCGACCTGCAGACCGACAAGCCGATCGTCGACATCTGGAACGTCCTCGGGCGGGGCACTCGGGTATGAGCGGGGGCGTGGCGACCCGGTCGCGCCTCGGCCGGGCTCGGGTCGCTGCGGCAGATCGCGACTGGCGCGGCGTCGTCGCCGGGCTCTTCCCCGAGGTCGGCCCACCGTCGCTCGACCTCGCGGCGATGCTCGGTGGCGTCGCCGCGCTGGTCGCAGGGACGGCGCTCGTCCTCGCTCGTCAGACGGGGCCGGGGGCCCTCGACACGCTGTACGCCGAGGACGGCCAGATCTTCCTGACCGCGGCCCGTCAGATGCCCTTCTGGTCCGGCCTCTGGGAGCCGTACGCGGGTTACGGGCACCTCGTGCCACGGTTCCTGGCCGAGCTCGTCGCCCCCCTCCCGCTCGACCGGGCGGCGGAGGCGATGGCGGTCACCGCCGCCGCCGGGGCGGCGGTGCTCGCCCTCGTGGCGTTCCGAGCACTGGCGGGTCACATCGAGTCCGGCGTGATCCGGGGGGTCGCCGCGGCGAGCGTCCTCGCCGTGCCTGCGGGCCAGGAGGAGGTCTTCGCCGTGGTGGCGAACCTGCACTGGTTGCTGGTACCGGTCGCCGCCCTCGTCCTGTTGTGGAACCCGAGGGCCAGCTACGAGATCGGAATCGCCTTCATGGTCGTCTTCCTCGCCGCGGCGAGCGACCCGATGGCGGTCGTCCTCGCGCCGCTCGCCCTCGCCCGTGCCGTGGTGTCGCTGCCGGGGCGGGCGAAGCTGCCTGCCGCGGCACTCGGCGTCGGCCTTCTCGTCCAGGCGGTCGTCGTCGCCGGTGGATCCGAGACCCGGGACTTCTCGGAGCCGATCCGGAACCCGGCGAAGCTCCTCGTGTGGTTCGTCTTCGACGTGCCCGGTCGCACCGTCGGCGGGACGCGGTGGGTCGACGGCATCTCCGATCCGCTGAGCTGGCTCGTGGTCGGCCTCGCCCTCGCCGCGCTCGCCGCGCTCATCGTCCTGTGCTGGCGCGCGATCCCAGTCCGCGACCTCGCCGCCCCCCTCGCACTGGTCATCACCGGCGTACTGCTCTACCTCGCCTACGCCGGGATCTCGGGTGAGCGTCCGCCGCGGTACGGCGTTCCATCGGGGATCCTCCTGATCGCCGCCGCCGCGATCGTCGTCGACCGCCTGCGCACCCGGCTCGCCCCGCACCTGGCTCGGCGCCTGGTGCTCGTCGCCGCCGTGGGCGTGACGGTCGTCTGGGTCGCCAACCTGCGGATCGACACCGGGCGCACCGACGGGCCCACATGGTCGACCGAGGTCGAGCACGCCCGTGACCGCTGCGAGACGGGAGGCCCGGAGACGGTGCGGATCCCGATCGCACCGGACCCCTCCTGGACGATCGAGGTCGACTGCGTCGACCTCGACGGGGCGAGCTGAGACGAGATGGGCGCGGACCGGCTCGGCGGCGTGAAGGCCCGATTTCGCACGCTGCGACACCGTGGCGACATGCCGTGGCTCGTGGAGCCGATCGCCAAGGCCTATGCCCACGCCCAGTGGGCCCAGCAGCGTTGGCTCCTGCGGCACTACGACCGCGGCAGCTGGCTCGCGTTCCGACAGGACCCCGAGGCCGTCGTCGAGTTCGCCTTCGACGGCTACGGCGGCGCCTTCGCCCCGATCCAGTCCCGCTACGAGCTCCGCGAGCTGGCTGCGTTCGTCGAGCGAAACCGCCCCCGAACGATTCTCGAGCTCGGCACCGCCCGCGGCGGCACCTTCTTCGTGCTGGCACGGATGGCCGCCCCCGATGCGACGCTCATCAGCATCGACCTGCCCGCCGGCATCGGTGGCAGCGGGTACCCGGCGTGGAAGGACCCGATCCTCCGCTCCTTCGCGACCGACGGGCAGGAGATCCACCTCGTCCGGGCCGACTCCCACGCGCCGACGACGCTCGACCAGGTTCGGGCCGTCCTCGGTGACCGACCCATCGACCTCCTGCTGATCGATGCCGATCACTCCTACGCCGGTGTCAAGGCCGACTACGAGTTGTATGCGCCGCTCGTGCGAAGGGGCGGGACCATCTGCCTGCACGATGTCGTCCCGAACCCGTACAACGAGGCGATCGAGGTCGACCGATTCTGGAACGAGGTGTCCGACGCCGGCGCCACCGTCATCCAGGATCCGGCGGGACTCGCGGGTTTCGGGATCGGCGTGCTCACCCGATGAGCCTCCAGGAGCAGCAGCGTCCGGTCACGGCGGACCTTCGCACCTCGGTCGAGGACAGCGCGTCGGCGACCCGCCGACTCCCGATGCCCTGGTTCCTTCGGGCGACGACGCTGGCCGGCATCCTCGCGATCGTGCGGATCGCGCTGGTCCTCAGCCTGCCGTACGACAAGCTCGTGGGCCTCTTCGACGACGATGCCTTCTACTACTTCGGTGTCGCGCACAACATCGCAGCGGGCCACGGCTCGACCTTCAACGGGCTCGACCCGACGAACGGCTATCACCCCTTGTGGCTCGGCCTGCTCGTGCCGGTGTTCGCCCTCACGGGCGGACGTGCCGCGTCCTGGCCGTGACGCTGCTCGCCGCCGGGCTGTTCGTCATGGCGGGCGTACTGCTCGATCGGCTCGGTCAGCTCGTCGGCCGCCCGATGCTGGTCACGATCGCTGGTGCACCACTGCTCTTCCTCGGGGTTGCCGGTCCGACGTTCTGGTTCCGGGGCATGGAGACGGGGTTGCTCCTGGTCGCCCTCCTCCTCGTCGCGCTCTGCTTCGTCAAGGCCGAGCTCCGTGGCGCCGACCTGACGACCAGGTCCGTGCTCGGCCTCGGCGCGGCGCTGGCCCTTGCCGTCATGGCGCGCCTCGACGCCATCTTCCCGTGCGCACTCATCGGGGTGGTCGCGCTCGTGGCGTGGCGGCGCCGAGGAGTCGACGTTCGTCAGCTCGTGCTCGCCCTCGCCGGACCGACCGCTGCATGCCTCGTCGTCTACGCCGGCGTGAACGCGATCTTCTTCGACACGATCCTGCCGGTGTCGGGTCAGGCGAAGTCGCTCGGTGCGAGTCCGTTCAACACGGACGTCATCCGCCAGTTCGTCGAGGCTCCGCTCGTCTTTCGGCACAGCTGGTGGATCGGGGCCGTCGCCGGAGTGCTTGCTGCGTTGGCCGCCCGGTTGCGCGGCGGCGCCCCGGGCCTCACTGCGCTCGCGCGGCTCGGACTGATCGTGTACGTCGGCGGCGTACTGACGGTGGGCTACTACGCCGCGACGTCGAGTTGGGTCCTGTGGCCCTGGTACTTCTACGCCGCGCCGGTGTCGTTGACCATGTGCCTTCCGATCGTCCTCGACCGGGCCCGCCGCCCCGAACGCTGGTGGGCGAAGGTCGGGGTCGCAGTGTGCGCCTTCACCGTGGCGCTCGGCCTGGTGAACGCGGTGCGTCTCGCGAGACCGGGCGTGCCCAGGACCGACTTCGTGGAGACGGCCGTCGTCGTGGCGGCGGAGGTCGACGCGCTCCCCGTCGACGGTCCCATCGCGATCGGTGACCGTGCCGGGAGCCTCGGGTACCACCTCGATCGACCGACCATCCACCTCGAAGGGCTCGTCAACTCGGCCGAGTACCTCGACGCTCTCCGCACGGGCAGCGTTGCGTCGTTCCTGTCGAGCCGGCACGTCGGCCTCTACCTGTGCGCCGACGCGACGCCGGGCGATCCGGCTCCGGTGGCTGGGCCGGGTTGTCGCAGCTTCGCCGAGCCGCAGCAGGGAACGGGGCCGAAGTTCGACATCGTCGTGTGCGACGCCGACCTGCTCCTCGACGTACCCATCGGCGACGGGACGTCGTATCGAGTCTGGCGGTACCACATCGACCCGAATGCCGGCTGACTTGCGCCGACCGACGCGCTCATGGCTCCTGCCCCTGGGACTGACGACGGCCCTCGTCACCATCGTCGGCGCTGTCCTTTTCATACTGGCAGTCGAGGCTGTCGACCGGTGACGCGACCGAAGGGCCGCAGGGCGCGGAGCCGTCCGCCGACCCTCCCCGCGGTGTGGCCGTCGAGCTCGCACCCGCGGAGACGGCTCCTGTACCGCCGGGAGCATCAGCGTGCTCGGGGCGCGACGGGCTGGCGGCGTGCCGGCCGAGGCGTTCCCAGGCGCGGCTTGCACCGGCGTACCCGCCGGCGTCTCGCTCCGGGCTGTCGACGGGAACCTGGACATCGACGGCGACGGCTCCTTCGACATGTACCGGATCGACGAGGACGGCACGTCGCTCGACTCCATCGACTTCGCCGTGCCCGTCTGCGTCTTCGTGTCCGACGTCACCATCACGAGGAGTCGGATCCCCGAGGCGGTCTGCGCCGGCAGGGCCGGCCCAGCAGGGCCCTGCGACGGCGACCAGGGAGCCCGGCTATGTCGCACGCGACCTGCGGTTCGTCGACGTCGAGGTGGTCGGAACGGACTTCCGGGTTGCCGGCTTCATGAGTCTGCATGGCAACGGTATCACGTGCATTCGTTGCGATGTCCACCACATGTCAGCCGGCTTCTACGGCAGCCACATGACCATCGTCGACAGCTACGTCCACGACCTCTACGGCGAGCCCGGTAGCCACAACGAGACTGTGCTCGGGTTCGCCGGCGACATCGTCATCCGAAGAGCAACCTCGTCGGCATCCTTTCACCGGGCTCGGACGGGGGCAGGGGTGTCGGCCGTCGCTGGCCTTCTACACACACCTCGACTGGGGACCGCTCGATGACGTCCTCGTCGAGAACAACCGGCTCGAGGCTACAACGGCTGTGTACTGCGCCTACGGCGGTGACTCCGACGAGCAGGACCCCACCGACGTCAGGTTCGTCGACAATGTGTTCGTCCGCAACGCGGCAGTCGGGACGTGCGGGGGTGGAGGTCCGGTCGACGGCTGGCGCCGAGGCGGGGGAAACGTCTGGGAGAACAACCGGTTCGACGACGGCGAGCTGATACCTGAGCCGGCGACGACGTACGCGTGAGCACCGACCCGGTTCCGTTCGCCGTCACACCAGCGTCGATCGACGACGTGCCGGATGACCTCCTTCACTCGGTCGATCCCTTTCCGTCCCAGCACCCGGGACAGACCGGCCTTGCCGACTCGAACGACGATGTCGCGGGTCAGGCCGCGGGTCGGAGCACGAGTTCGGTCACGCAGGAGCGCGGTCGCTCGCGGGTGGCGCCAGATCGTCCAGGAGACCAGGGAAGCGCTCCATGTGGTCCGCGGCGGACGACTCAGCCGACCGCGGGTCCGGTTCGACACGTTCCGGGCATGGACGACCTGCAGCCAGCCCGGCGCGCCGCCGAGCTCGACGACCTCCATCGTGCGGTCCAGCATGGTGTGCCACGCAGACCAGCAGGTGACCGGTTCGGCCCATCCCTCACGAACGGACGGGAAGGCGTTGCGGGGATCGTGGTGCCGGTACAACCCCTTCGGCGTTCCTCACCAGGCCGTTGGCGAAGAAGTACGCCGTCGTCGCCGCATGGCCGCGGTTCCGCATGCAGCCGCTCGCAGAAGTCGCCGTGCCAGGGCGTCGTCGTTGTCGAGGTTGGTCGTGAGCAGTTCGTCGTGGCGGCCTCTCACGACCACCCTCGATGTCCCTAGGAGCTCCGTCCTGCTGACCTCCTCCCGGAACATCGGGACGTAGTGATCGGCGCTGCAGTGTGGCCTTCGATGCGCTGCCGGAGCCACGCAGGGCTCTGCGGATCGAAGTAGATGATCCAGGAGAAGCGGCGGTCGGTCTGGGCCGCGACCGAGGGGAGGCAGTACCGCTCGAACAGCTCGACACGATCCTCGAGCCACCCCGACTGACGCGGATGACGCTCTCGGTGCCCTTCGATGGCAGGTTGAACCGCGTCAGGATCACGTGGTCCATTCAGGCGATGCCGATCGCGGCGGCGAACCGAGCCGCACTCACATCCCAGCTCCGGCTGGCGGCGACCGCCCGCCGGGCGCTGATCGGTGGCGAGGTCGCCCGGAACCTGGATCGCCGCCATCACGGCGTCGGCGAAGGCTTGCGGGCCGGAGGCGATCACGACGGCCTCGCCGAGCCCGCGCACCGCAGGGAGGTCGGTCGTGACGGCGGGACGGCCCGCCGCGAGGTACTCGAGCACCTTGAGCGGGAAGCTGGACCGGTTGAACTCGGTGTCGGCGTACGGCAAGACGCCGACGGCCATCCTCCGGACGTACGACGGCAGCTCGAGGAACGGCTTCGCACCGACCCACTGCACGTTCGGGCGGCTGAGGAGCTGCTCGACACGGGCAAGCTCGAAGCTCAGCTGCCGCGGTCCGACGAGCAGGAGGGAGCAGCCGCGACCGGCAACCGCCTCGAGCAAGCCGAGATCGATCCGATCGGAGAGGTGACCGACGAACCCGACGATGGGGTCAGCGAGCATCACGTCGTCCGGCAGCGGCGCCGTGTCGGTCCCGGCGAAGAGCTTGTCATCGACGCCGTTCTCGACGACGACGGGCTCGACGCCGTCGGTCCGCCACTTCTCCGCGAGGTGCTCGGAGACGACGATCACCGTGTCGGCGTCACGTCGAGCCGCCTGCTCCCGCCGTCGGACCCAGCGGTCGTCGAGCCCCATGAGGCGCGCGCCGGCGGCGAAGTCGTCGGTCGCGTAGAAGACGCGCCGGCGCTCGCCGGCCGCACCGAACACCGGCAGGATCGTGGCCGCCACGGTCACGGCGACGTCGCCGCCGAGCGAGGTGACCGCCCGGTGGATCGCTCGCCGGGTCAGGAAGTCGGTCAGGGGCCGCATCGGGCGCCGGCTCTTGCCGGGGGCCACGACTGGCGTCAGGCGGGCCAGCCGGTCGCCGATGAGGCGGAGCCGCGGCCCCGCCAGGGCGGCGGCGGACTCGGGATGGCGCCGGCCCGACAGTCGCGACAACGGCGGGTCGACGTAGAGGACGGGCGCCGCCGGGTGAGCCGCTCGGCGACGTGCTGGTCGGGGAAGCGGTTGCCGTCCCATGGCGTCGAGGCGCAGAACACGACCAAACGGTCCCAGTCCCCAGGAAGCGCCCGCTCCCGACCCCCCGCCGGGGCTACGTCCACCACCGGCACCACAGTACCGACCCCGCCCGGACCGTCCGGCCCGACCGGACGACCTCGCGGGGGCTGCTAACCTTTGGGTGTTCCTTCGACGAAGGGGGACGAGCGAGGCGGCTTGGGCCCGCCCCGTCGACGAGGCGGAAGGGCGGATGATTCGCAGTGGACTTCTTTGCCACGATGCGCCTCATCGCGCGGCGGTGGTACGTGGTGGTGTCGGCACTCATCGTGTCGCTCGCGGTCGCGTTCACCGTGATGCAGTCCGTCGCTCCGAGCTACCGCGCCCAAGGCAGCGTGCTGCTCTTCGCACCCTCGGCCGCAGCCGACCCAGCCGCCGGCACGCCCGTCAACCCCTTCCGGAGCTTCGATGCCTCGACCGCCGTCCTCGCGGCCGTCACGGTCCAGATCATGGGCGACCCCGACGTGCGGCTCCGGGTCGCCGAACAAGGCGGGCGGCCGGACTACCAGGTCGGACAGGCCACCGACGGCACCCCGGTCATCCTCACCATCGCAACCGACCCCGACAAGGCCAAGGCGATCGAGACCGTCAACGTGGCGATGGACGAGCTTCAGGTCGAGCTCGATCGGCGACAGGCCGATGCCGGCGCACCGGAGAACATCCGAATCCGAGCGATCGTCCTGACCGCACCGACCGATGCCGACGCTCTCGTGGGCGGACGGATCCGTGCCTTCCTGGCCGTCTTCGCCATCGGGGCCGCAGCGTCCATCAGCCTCGCGTTCATCGTCGAAGGCTGTGAGCCAGTCGCGTCGACGCGCCGCCGACAGCCGCGTCTCCGAGTGGACCGGGCTCGACGTCGGCGACGGCACCGACCCGGACGTCGAACCGCACAGCAACGGGTCGGTCCACCCGACCGAGCACGTGAACGGGGCCGACGACGCCAACGGCCGCGTCTCGCAGCCGATCGAAGCAGACCGAGCCGCGCCCGGAGTGACCGCGATGCCCGGGCGGCGCCGCTCGCACCGATCGGTCGGGCAAGATTGGTTCAGGAGCGACGCAGGATCGCTCGCTCGTCCGCTCGTCGGGGTCGTGACGATGCTGCTCGCGGTTCTGGCGCTGTTCGTCGAGCCCGTCCTGTCCGTCGTCCTGCTCCTCGTGCCCACGTTGCTCGTCGTCGCCGAGCGCTGCCGCCGCGACGCCGTCACCGTGCTGACCGTCGTTCATCATCCTCCTCGCCGCCATCCCATCCGGGCCTCGTCGTCGGCCCGCTCGGCGGCGCCGGCCGCCCGTCGATGCTCGTCGGGCATGGCCGCGGCGTGGTGGTGGGCTCCATGCGCGCCTGCTCCCCGACGGAGGCGTGGCACGGGGATTCCAGCCTGTCCGGCTCGCGTGCCTTCGTTTTCTGGCGACGGTGATGGCCAGCTACGCCGCCGCGTACGTCCGGCCGATCGACCGTCGATGAGTCCCTGTCGGCCGATCGCGAGCGTCCTCTACCTCGTCGCCCTCCTGGGCGTGCTCGCTTCTCGCCGCGGACGGCATCCCGACGCGAGCGCGGCTGGACACGTTGCTCCGCCGGCTCGTCGGAGCAGGCGCTGTCGCTCTCGGTCGTCGGCATCCTGCAGTTCAGGGGCTACGACCTGAGCGGCGTGTTCCGGTTCCCGTTCCTGTCGGAGATCAGCGGTCTCTCGGCGGTCCAGGAGCGCGGCACCCAGCGACGAGTTGCCGCCACCGCCTCGCATCCGATCGAGTTCGGCGTGTTCCTGGCGCTCATCTTCCCGCTCGCCGCTGCACTACGCCCTCTACGCCAGAGCCGGACCGAGCGCTGGCACGCCTGGCGATGCTCCTCATCGCCGTCGCCATCCCGATGTCGGTGTCCCGATCGGGCACGCTCGCCGTGGGCATCACCTTCTTCGCGATGTGGATCACCTGGCCCACACCGCGCAGAAGATCCGCACCGCGCTGCTCAGCGTGGCTCTTCCTCGTCGTGCATGCGCTTCGCCATCCCGGGCCTGCTCGGCACCATCCGGTACCTGTTCCTGCACATGTTCGAAGACGACAGCTACGAGGGGCGCCGGCAGGACTACTCGGTGGTCGGGCGGTTCATCAAGGAGCGGCCGTTGTTCGGTCGCGGCTTCGGGACGTTCCTGCCCGAGAGGTACGTCTACCTCGACAACCAGTACCTCGGGCTCCTGATCGAGCTCGGCATCGTCGGGATGCTCGCCTTCTTCGTGATCCTGCTCTTCGTCGGCATCGTTCACCGCTCGGGGCGCCCGTCGGCTTGCCGACGCCGAGACCCGCTCCCTCGGCCAGGCGCTCGCCGGCTCGATCCTCGCCGCTGCCGTGACCGCAGCCACCTTCGACCTCCTCGCGTTCGGCATCGCCTCCGGGCTGCTGTTCCTCATCATCGGTTGTGCCGGAGCGCTGTGGCGGGTGTCCGCCCCCGATCGCGCCGCGGCTGCGGCGCGCGAGACCGCGGGCCGGGCGCACGGACGCCCTCCTCTCCGCACCGTGACCGACCGGCCGATCGTGACGATCGGGCTCCCGACCTACAACGGCGAGCGGTACCTCGAGGAGACCCTCGAGTCCCTCGTCATGCAGGAGCTCGATGACCTCGAGATCGTGATCTCCGACAACGGGTCGACGGACGCGACCGAGTCGATCGGTCTGCGCCTTCGCGTTCCGGCACCCGACGATCAGGTACGAGCGGGTGGCGGAGAACCGCGGCGCGGCCTGGAACTACAACCGGGTCCTGGCCCTGGCGCGTGGTCGGTACTTCAAGTGGGCCGCCGACGACGATGTGTGCGAGCCGTCGTTCCTGCGCACGGTGCGTCGACGTGCTCGATGCCGCGCCGGACGTCGTGCTGGCCTTCCCGCGGACCCTCCTCATCGACGCCCACGGCGGCGAGATCGGGCCCCTCGACGACGACGATCTCGACCTCGGCGCCGACGACCCGGTCGAACGGCTGTCGCAACTGCTGCGACATCGGGTCGAGTGGCACCCGGTGTTCGGTGTCGTCCGCACCGACGCGCTGCGCCAGACCCGCGGCATCGGCGCGTTCGTCCTCGCCGACGTCGCCGTGCTGGCCGAGCTGGCGATGCGCGGCCGGTTCCACCAGGTGCCCGAGCGCCTGTTCCTCCGCCGGTACCACGACCAACGCTCGATCGCCGCCAACCCGTCGCTTCGAGGCCCACGCCGCCTGGTACGACCCGAACCGATCGAGACGGGGGGTGTGGCCCCAGGCCCGGCTGGTCCGCGAGCTCCTCGTTCGGACCCGCGAGGCCCCCCTGACCTCGACCGACAAGGTTCGAGCCGCCGCCGCCGTGCTGCGATGGTGGGCCCTGCCGAACTGGCGCCTGATCGGGGGCGAGGCGAAGCTCGCGGTCGGCCGCAGCGTTCGTGAGCGTCGCCTCGGCAGCACCTCAGCTGGGTGAGATCGCGCCCCACGGACGAGCCGGCCAGGTGTCGGGGTAGCCGAGCACGGCGGCGCAGGCGATGGCGGGCTCGAGCTCGCGGGGACGGGCACCCGTTCGGGCGGCGTCGACGGCAGCCCGGGAGAGCCGCACGGTTTCGGGGAGGTAGAGGCGAAGGTCGGCGTTGTCGCTCATGAACCCCGGCGACGGCGGCTCGACGTGGAGCACCACCTCGCCTCCCCGTCGTTGCGCCGTCGCCGCGGAGCAGCGGATGGAGCCCGAGGCGACCGGTGGCGTGGGGCCAACCGTCCAGCGGCCGGTCGAGACCGGACTGGGCGGCCGGTCCGGCCAGCAGGGTGAGCGTCCTGCTGCCGGCGAGCCGGCGGTCGTCGTCGGAGGCCGACGGCGGTGTACGGCCGTCGAGGTACTGCTCGAGGACGGTGCGATCGGCGAGGGCCACGTGGTCGGCACCGGCCAACTCGCGCCACGCCCGAACCGGGAGCGGCTCGCCGGCGAACTCGTGCGACGCCCCGGCGTTGATGACCGAGGTGAGGATGGTCCCCCCGCCCTCACCGGTCACCCGCCGCAGCTCGCGGGTCGCGGCGGCCTTCGCGGTGACGAAGGACAGGACGTCGACGGCGACGCCCAGGGAGCACGAGCGGTCACCGAGCGGCAGGGCGACCGCATCGCCGCAGACGAGGTCGGTGGCCGGCGCCACGTGATGCCTCGCCACCCAGAGCAGGTGCAGCTGGCGATCGAGCGCCGATCACCGGCCGCGCCAGCAGCCGGGCGAGCTGCCACGTGAGGTGGCCGGCGCCGCAGCCGACCTCGAGCACCGGCCGGTCGTCGGGCGCCGCGGCCGCGACCGTTGCGAGGGCGACCAGGTGTCGGGGAAGGCCGAGGCGGTAGCTGAAGTAGCGGTAGCCCTCCAGGTTCGGGTGCCGGCTGTCGAGGTGGGTCAGGCGGAGCAGCGGGTCGGGGTCGGCCGCCGCCGCGGCGAGGGCGGCGCCCGCACGGCGGGCGACGGTCTGGTCCCGTCGGGCGACGAGCCGTCGGGCGAGGGCTCGCGTCGGGCGCAACTCGAGCAGCGGGGCGATGAAGGGATCCAGCCGAGAGAGCGGCACGTCGCGGACGATGGCGAGGGCGGTGGCGTCGGCGACGTCGCCTCGGGCCAGGCGCTCGGCGATGTCGTCGAAGCCGTCGCGGAGGACCGGGATCCCCGCCACGATGGGGTACTCGCCCGCCGGGCCGCGAAGCAGACCCGCCTCGACCTCGTCGCCGTCGGCTTCGAGGCTGACGAGCTCGAGCGACGTCCCGGAACGCGGACACCTGAGCAGCTCGGCGAGCTCGGCGCGCATCAGCTCACCCGGACGACGCGTTCAGACCGGCGCCCTCTGTCCGGCGGTGAAGCGGTGCAGGAGCGATCCGGTGTCATCGCCCCACTCGCGGTTGACGATGATGCCGACCTCCTCGATGCGCAACGGCGCGGCATCGGGGTAGACGTCGGTGAGCGCTCGGACGAGGGAGGGCTCGCCGTTGGAGTAGGCGAGGAACCTCGCCCCGTCGAAGGTGCAGCGGAGCGTGCACCGTCGTCCCCACTCCACGGCGCGGACGAGGGTCCACACCGCGTCGTACATGTTCTCGTGGCCGTCGAGATGGTAGAAGGTCGAGATGGACGCGCCGTCGAACACGTCGTCGACGAAGAAGTTGACGACGAGGTAGTTGTCGGGGTCCTGCCAGAAGACGAGGCCACACCGCCCGTTGTGACCTTCGCCCCGAGTGGTTCCGGGGATCGTCATCTCCAGGGTCAGGTCGGCGTGATCGGGCGAGGTCCAGGGGATCGTGAAGATCGTCCGCCCGGGGTTCGGCGTCTCCCGGTCGGCGACGACGCGAGCATGGTCGCCGGCCAGCTCGATGCGTCCGGTGCCCTCGACGCGCCGCCACTGGACACGACCCGACGGCGTCGCGGCGCCGTCGAGGTCGCCGGAGACGGCGTCGAAGCGCTCGTCGATGACGTCGACGGACGGTGGCGGTGTCCACGGTCGCCCGCAGTCGAGCTCGTCCGGTAGCTCCACCTCGCGCGGATGTGCCTCCACGTCGCGGAGAACGACGTCGCCCTCGGCGATCGTGGCGATCCCGCCGGCGTCGGCGACGCCCGTGACCGAGACCCACGCCTCGCCGAGCAGCACCCCGTCGACGTGGACCGTCACCGTGCGCCCGTCGTCGAGCACCTGCAGGGTGTGCGGGCCCGGGCGCAGCGCGGTCCTCGGGTCGGCGGCGAGCTCGCGGTCGGGATGGTCGTCGTCGCGCGCGACGAGCCGGCACCCGGCGCCATCGAGCACGGCCGCGAGGTGAGCCCCGCCTGGTGCGAGCCGCCACCGGAGCTCGGCCCGCCCGGGACCCGGTCCGGCATCGATGACGACGTGGGCGAGGCCGACCGCCCCGATCCCGTCCAGGGCACCGCCACCGGCCGACGTCGGGTCGGCGGAGCGAGCGCCCGCGTCGGTGCGGACGAGACCGGCGCCGATCGCCCGCCAGTCTCCCCCCACGTCCGCTGACCGGATGTCGAGCGGGCCGTGACCGACGAGGCGATCGGCGCCGGCAGCGGTGCCGTACCACGAGGCCCACGCCTCGATCGGAGCGATCTCGACGCCGTACACGCGCGTGTCGACGTGGTAGCCGACCTCGCCGAGGATGCGCTGGGCGACGGTGGCGTAGACGGGGCCAGCGGGGTTCGCGGTGTCGATGCCCACTGGACGCAGACGCGGGTAGCCGGCGGCTCCGACGGCGCCGGTCACGGAGGCCGTGTAGTAGGCCGCGCCTCGCTCGCGCAGTGCCACCACGAACACGAAGGGCAGGTTCTGCACGCCGCGCACGATCCGCTGGGCGCGACCAGCGACGGCGCCCCACAGCTCACCGTTGTCCTCCGTGGCGGCGTGCACGACGAAGCCGTGACCCGTCAGCGGGTCGCTGGTGTCCGGGGCGGCAAACAGGCCGACGGCGAGGTTCTCGTAGTGGTGCTCGCGGCGGCGGAACTGCAAGCGGCGAACCGAGGACAGCAGGCGCCGCAGCCGCTTGCCCCGGGTCTCGGGGAAGTAGAAGGTCTGCGACGCCATGTGGCCGTTCAGCACGTGGGCGGCGAAGGCGAGCCCAGGCACGCGCTCGAACGGCCCGTAGGCGATCGCCTCACGTCCCCAACCCCGTTGCACGAGCGGCTGCATGCGCAGCGCGCCGTTGTCGATCGCCAGCAGCCCTTCCGGCGTCGACCCCGAGTCGCAGCGCACCGTCGGGACCGATGCTCCCGAGCACCGTGCCGGACGGGCGATCCTCGGTGTAGCGGTCGCTGCACCTCGCCCGAAGATCGTGCAGCGGAGGTTCCACGGGAGCGCTCACGACGCGACTCGGGTCGGGCGCCCGACGAGGTGTTCGACGAGCCACTGAGTGCCGTCGTAGGACGCGCCGAGGAGCTCGATGGCGTACCCGGCGGCCTCGAGGAGCTGGGTGATCTCGCCTCGCTTCGCCTGGAGCGCCTCCTCGTCTGGCGCGTCGATCTCGCACACGATGACGGGACGATGTCGGCGCAACGTCGCCAGCATGCCGCGGAGAACGGCGAGCTCGGCCCCCTCGACATCGATCTTCACCACCGAGGGTGGTCGAACGCGGCCGGCGGAGACCAACCCGTCGATCGTCACGGTCGGCACATCGATGGCGCCTGCGGGGTCGGGTGGCGCCCCCGCCGAAGCGATGACGGCGCCGCCCGGGTGCTTCGCGAGCAACAGGGTCGTGGAGCCCGCTTCGTCGGAGGCGGCGACCTCGAGCACGTGGACGTTCCGGAACCCGTTCCGCCGGGCGTTCCAGCGGATCCTCGACGCGTTGGCGGGCACCGGCTCGAAGCAGTACACCGCGCCGGTCGTTCCGACGGCGCGGGCGGCGAGGATCGAGAAGAAGCCGACGTTCGCACCGACGTCGAAGAACGTGTCCCCGGGTTCGAGCGCGTCCGCCAGCGCGACCTGGACCGGGAGTTCGTTCACGCCCCGCACGTAGTCGGCGCTCGCGTCGGATCGGCTGATCCGAAGACCCAGCGCGGGCCCCGCCTTGATCCGCGGGGCGCGGAGCCCGCCCAACCTCATGTGGAGCGTCTTCCGTCGTCGGCCCACCGCTGCCATCATCGATCCTCCATCGCTGGTCCCAGCCGAGTCGCGGCCGTGTACTCTGGTTGGCCGTGCGGGCGGATGGGACGGTGGATTCCGGCCCACTCGGAGGCGGTGACGACGACCCTGGTGCTGTCGCGGACCAGGACCTCGGCGGGGCCGTCAAGCGCGGTCTCAAGTGGAGCTTTCTCAACATGGCGGTGGGCCGTGTCGCGTCGATCCTGGCGGGCGTCGTTCTGGCCCGCATCCTCGTGCCGGAGGACTACGGCGTGTTCGCGCCGGCCTTGGCCCTCGTCACGATCCTCTTCGGGCTGAACGATCTCGGGCTGCTTCTCGCCCTCGTGCGATGGAAGGGCGATCTCCGGGAGGCTGCTCGCACCGCCCAGACGATCACGATGGCCTTCAGCGCCCTTCTCTATGTGGGCTGCTTCGTCGCCGCTCCCTGGTTCGCAGAGACCATGGACAGCCCGCAGTCGGCCCCCGTTCTCCGGCTGCTCGCGCTCACCGTGTTCATCGACGGCATCACGACCGTCGCTCACGGCCTGCTCGTCCGTGACTTCCGCCAGGACCGCTTCGCCAAGGCCGAGTTCGCCGCCATCCCCGTGCAGATCGCCACTGCAGTCGTGCTGGCCGCCGCCGGCGCCGGCGTGTGGGCGCTGGCCATCAGCCAGGTGCTGGCCAACTGCGTTTCCGGCGCACTGCTCCTCCGCGCTGCCCCCTTCCGGGTCGGCCTCGGCTTCCGGTTCGACATCGCTCGGCCGATGCTCGCCTACGGCCTGCCGCTCGCGTTGACGTCGCTCGTGGAGTACAGCCTGCTCAACGCCGACTACCTGATCATCAGCCGCGCCCTCGACCCTGCTGCGGTCGGCATCTACCTGCTCGCCTTCAACGTCTCGACGTGGCCACTCTCGATCATCACCGATGCTGTTCGGCGCGTGTCCATCGCCGGGTTCGCCAAGCTCGACGGCGACTCCAGTTCGCTGCGGCGGAACTTCAGCCCGGCGCTCGCCGCCCTGATGACCGTCGCCTTTCCCTTCCTCGTCGCTCTCGGAGTGCTCGCGCTCCCGCTGATCACGATCCTGTACGGCGACCAATGGCAGGAGTCCGCCTCGATCCTGCCGTACCTGGTCGTGCTCACGGGCGCCCGCATGGCGATCGGCTTCATCTTCGACCTGCTCGTCGGCGTCGGTCGTACCCGAACGACCCTGGCTCTCAAGTGCGCGTGGCTGGCCGCCGTCCTGATCGCGCTGGAGATCGGCGTGCAGGCCGACGGACTCCGGGGTGCCGCGATCGGCCACGGCATCGTCGCGACGATCTGGGCCATGCCTCTGTTCCTCGTCGCGGCGACCCGCGCCGGCGCCGACATCCCCGACGTCGGTCGGCGGCTCGTCCGACCGGTCGCCGGTGCCGTCGCGGCGACGGTGGCGGGTCTGTTCGTCCGTGACTGGATCGACGGCACCCTCGCCAGCCTCCTCGCCGGCGGCGTCGCCGTGGTCGGCGCGTACTCGCTCGTCGCGCTGCGGCGCAAGGACCTCGCCGTCGCTGAGCAGCGGCTGCGGCAGTGGCGAGCGCGTCGCCTGGCGGCGGCGGAGGTGTAGAACCGCGGTCATCGAGTCATGAACCACGGCCGGTCAGGCTCGGGTTCCTCCGGTGGGTCGCTCCGGTCGGGCTCGCTGGGGATCGCCGTCGGCGACGGAGCCGGCTGGGCCTCCTTCGTCGACGCGGCGTCGACGTTGGGCCACCGATCAGGTGTCGTCGCCACCACGACCACCCGCGCCCGCCCGTCGAGCCGCCCCAGCTCGACGGACACCGCCCGGTGGGCGTGATCGTCGCCGTCGTCGACGATCACCAGGGCGTCGTCGTGGCCGGTGGGCTCGGCTCGAACCCGGTCGTTCAGGCGGCGGAGCGTCTTGCCACCGAGCAGGCTGCTGAGCAGCAGGCGTTCGACCTCGCGGAGCCTGGCGTCGGCCACTTCGCGCAGGAGCTGGCTCGCCTGCGGCCGCAACGCGACGAGACGTCTCAGACGCTCGACGGTGACCAGGAGGTCGAGTCCAGGTTCGAGGCCGACCGCGTCGACGGCCTGCTCGAGCAGCTTCTCGGCTGCGCTCGCAACGGCCGCCGCCCGATCGCGTGCTGTGGTGCATTCGACGTACACCTCGACCGCGTGGAGGATCGGTTCGAGGTCGTCGAGCGAAGCGTCCTGGCCTGCGACCGACCACCACCGGCGAAGGGCCGCCGCCGACAGTTGCTCGGCCCGGGCGAGTGCGCCGGCCGCCTCGACCCGCCGCGCCCTGAGCACCTCCTCGTCGCCCCGGCGGTCGTACTCGGCGAGCAAGGAACGGGCACCCGCAGCCACGCGGCCTCTCTCGGCGGTCGCCTCGGATGGCGGAGAACCGGCGCAGCTGCTCGAAGGCCGGGGGCACGAACGCGAGTGCGCAGGCAAGCCCGATCGTCACCGGCAGCATTCCCGCAGCGGTCGCCGTCGCCACGAGGATCGCGCCGGCTCCGAGGAGTCCTGCGTTGAGCAACAACTTCCGCCCTTGCTCTCGAGCCCGTCGCTGTGCCTGCGAGCGGCGTTCGGACCGCACGCTCTCGTCGTCGCCTCCGTCGGCGTTGGCCGCGAGGACCTCCTCGTGGAGGAGAACGATCGCCGAGTGCGTGTCGCGGGCCTCCTCGCAGGCGCTGGCTGCGCTCGCAGCGTCGCGATGCGCACCGAGGACGATGACCGGCGCATCCGGCCTGGCCGCGGTCGTCGGCGAAAGGAACGTGACCGCTTTGCTCGCGACCTCGACGTCGTCCTGAGCGGCGGCGAGGACGGCGCGGGTGCTGTTCATGCGCTCGAGGAGCCGCTCGATCTCCGGCATCGCATCGGCGGCGTCGGCGCTGAGCAGGACAGCAGCCGTGAGGTCGGCCTGCTGATCGATCAGCTCCTGGTCCGTATCGGGCGAGTAGGTCTTCAGCTTTCGCTGTAGCCGGGTGGCGCGCTCGACGCGCTCGAGGCTCCGTCGGTGTTCGGCCGCGTCGACGCGCGCAACGAGCGCTTCGACGGCCGCCGGAAGGTCGACGGCCAGCTCGGCACCCATGCGCTCGGCGAGTCGCGTGCCGGTGGCGAGCGGATGGCCGTCGACGACGAGCCGGAGGCCGGGACCGAACGTCTCGACGACACGCAGGTGGAGCCGGCTCTTCGCGGGCGGGAACGGTGTCGTCATGTCAGTCGACCACGACGAATCGTGCGTCCAGCTGCAGGTCCTCGCCTGTCCGGCGCATCTCTTCCAGGTACATCGGGTTCATCACGACGACCGTCTCGACGCGCCCGACGACATCGGCGGGCGCCATCACCCTCGCGGCGGTGCCGGGCACGAAGCGGCCGTGCTTGCGCGGGTTGACGTCCAGGACCGCCTCGAGGGCGGGGCCGACGAGATTGGCGAAGGTGACGCCCTTGGAGCCCGCGCCCCACACCGCCACCCTTCGCCCGTCGGCGACCTCCTGCTCGACGAAGCTCGTCCAGCGCGACACGGTGGCTCGGTGGAGTTCGGCGAATCGGCCGGCCAGGGCCATGACCTCGCGCCCGGCGTCGGGCCCGACGGCGGCGGGAGCCGACGCACGCTCCGGCGCCACCGCCTCTGCCCACGCGTACTGGCCACCGAAGGCCGTGCCCGTCCTCACCTCGGTCCAGCCGGCGGCGGCCACGGTCGCGGCCAGCGCCCGCTCGGTGAAGTACCCGACGTGTTCGTAGATGAGGTCCCAGATCGCCGGGGTCCGAAGCATGTGGCCGGCGTCGGGCACCTCGACGTAGAGCCCCGTGCCGGGCCGGGCGACTCGCTCGCGCGCTGTGCGGAGGACCGCCACCGGGTCGGGCAGGTGCTCGAGCACGTGCCGCGACACGACGAGGTCGGCGGCCAGGCCTGCTGGGGCGTCGTCGACGGTGCCAGGGACGAACGAGAGCACCACATCGCCGAGCTTCTCGTGGCGGGCGAACGGGAGGCTGGGGTCGAATCCAAAGCCCCGCCCGAAGCCTCGGCCGACGAGCATGGTGAGGAAGTCGCCGGCTCCCGAACCGATCTCGACGACGGTTCCTCCGGCCGCGTGGCGGGCGGCCAGGTCGTCGGCGAGGTCCTCGGCGAACGCGTGGAACCGGGGCGAGTGATGGAGCGAATTCTCGTAGTCGCTGTCGTACGGCGCGAGTCCGGGGTCGAAGGCGGCGTTGCGTACCATGCCGCAGCGTGCGCAGGCGGTGAGCTCGATGGTGCCCCGCGGCATGGCCCGAGCCTCGTCCTCGGATGCGGCGAACGCGTTGCACAGCGCAGGCACGTCCTCGAGGCGGATGATCGGTGCAGCGTCCACCGCACCGCAGACGCCGCAGGCTCCCACGCCCCGATTGCCGGTGGAGGCGCTCACCGTGTCCCTGTCCCGCGTGGTTGGATGCGTGGATGCGCCCGTCTCGCGACTTGGCCGCCGCGATCGTCCAGCGCATGGAGCGGGCCGGCCGGCAGATGTGGCAACAGCGCGCCGTGCGAACCGGCGAGGACGTGACCTCGGCCGTGGCCGGGCGTTCGTGCCTCGTGCTGGCGCCGCACCCCGACGACGAGACGCTGGGATGCGGGGCGACGATCGCCCGCAAACGGGCGTCCGGGACGCCCGTCCGCGTCCTCGTCGCTGCTGACGGCCGGAGCTCGCACCGGTCCGCGGTCATCGACCCGGACGAGCTGGCCCGCACGCGGGCTGGTGAGGTCGTCGACGCCTGTCGCGTGCTCGGGGTGGGGGAGGCCGATCTCGTGCGACTCTCGTTCGAGGACGGGACCCTCGACACCCGTCGGGAGGAGGTGGCTGACGCCATCGCGGAGCAGCTCGACGACCTCGCTCCCGACGAGGTCCGCCTGCCCGCGGCCCGCGACTGGCATCCCGACCATCGTGCCCTCAGCCTCGCGCTCGGACGGGCGCTGCGCGGCCGAAAGGACCCGCCTCTGATCCTCGAGCATCCCGTGTGGCTCTGGGTCCACGGACCGTGGGACGCCGACCCGGGTGGGCCGTGGGCTCCGCGACGTCCGGTCGCCTTCGCCACGGGCTTCCTGCGCCCGTCGGCATGGGCACGAGCGCAGCTCGTCTCGACCGCCGGCCACCTCGAGCAGAAGCGAAGAGCCCTGCTCGCCCACCGATCGCAGACGACCAACCTCACGGGGGAGGCGAGCTGGGTCACCTTCGACGACGAGTTCGTCGCGTCGTTCCTGCTGCCGTTCGAGATCTCGTTTCCCGTCGTGGTGCGGTAGTGCTGTCACCCGGCTGCCCCCCTTCCGAGGGCGTCGGCCAGCAGGTCGGTGACGTGCGCACTGCCGGCGCCGTTCACGTGGATCGGATCGGCGAAGAGCTCGCGCTCGAGGATCCCCCCGTCGTAGAACTGGGCGCCCGTCGACGCTGCGACCGCGGCCATCGTGTCGGCGCACCCGGCGAAGTCCTCGGGCGTGGGCAGGTAGCCGACGAAGTCCTCGGTGACCGGCATGGCCACCACGGCAGCCTCGATGCCCTCCTCGCGGAGGTGACGGAGCGTCCGCTCGAGCGAGGCGACCAGATCCGGACCCGTTTCGAAACGGGTCATGGCCCCCGGGAACAGCACCTCGTGCAGGCGCTCGGGCGGCGGGTACGTGCGATTCGCGTAGGCGGCGTTGAACCCACCGCCGACGAGGTCGAGGTTCACACCGACGCGTCGGTCGGGCTGGAACAGGTTGCGCGGGTCGCGCAACACCGTCCGGTAGCGGACCACGTCTGACCACCCGCTGACCGTTCGATCGACGCGATCGAGGACCGTCTCCCGACCGAGGAGGCGGGCCATCTCCGGCGCGCGGGTGAACTCGGCGAAGTAGGTGTCCTGGGCGTCCTCGGCGCCGTTGAGCTCCCGGCAGTTCAGCCCGAAGACGACCCGCGTCGGCGCCACCGCCGGGACGACGACCTGCTCGACCCACAACTCGAGCGAGCGCATGTCCGCACCGAGCAGGGCCGCGTTGTACGCATCGCCGTCGAGGCCGGCGGCGGTCGCGAACCGGTCCGGCTGCACCGCGACATCGAGCACCGACGATCCGACGAAGACCGTGTGGATCCGGCCCGGCCCCGTCGCCCTGAGCTCGTCCGCCTTGATCTGCGCCTCCACGCTCGAGAACACGAGCGGCGTCGGCAGATCGAGGGCACGGACGCCGAGCTCCGACGCGAGCACGACGAGGAGGGCGACGAGCAGCGGCCTCACGGCTCGGCGACGGCGCGCAACGTCGACGAGCTGGGGCCGACCGCGCCGCGGTGCACGCGGAGACGGTGCCGCCGGACGGGGCGTTGCGTCCTCAAGCGTCTGCATGCGGTCGGATCATCCTCGGTCGTCAGAACTGGAAGTAGATGAAGGGGACAGGTGCGGCACCGCTGAACACCACGATGGCGAGACCGAACATGGCGTAGACCGACCCGCGGACGGCGGCGGGCCAGCGGACGACCACCTCGTGCTCCCGCGCCCGGCGCTGAGCGATGTCGATGAACAGCGTCACCAACGCGGCCGGGATCAGGACGGCCAGCGCCTCGACGTCGACGGGTCCGGGTCGGAGGGTCAGGAGGCCCTCGCAGTAGCGCAGCGCCGTCCGGAGATCCGGGCTCCGGAAGAAGATCCAGGCGCCGCACACGACGTGGAAGGTCGCGATCGTGCACCAGCAGAGCCGCGGCCCGGCTCGGCTCCTCGACGAGCGGGTGCCGTGACCGCCACCACTTGTGCGATGCGAGGAAGCAGCCGTGGATCGCCCCCCAGATGACGAACGTCCACGCCGCTCCGTGCCAGAGCCCACCGAGCAGCATCGTGATGAGCAGGTTTCGATAGACGCGACGCGACTGACCCGCGGTTCCCGCCGAGGGGGACGTACAAGTAGTCGCGCAACCACGACGACAGGGAGATGTGCCATCGTCGCCAGAATTCGGTGGCGTTCCGCGAGAGGTAGGGCTGCTCGAAGTTCGATGGCAGCTCGATGCCCAGGAGGCGGGCCGATCCCCTCGCCATGTCGGAGTACCCCGAGAAGTCGCCGTAGATCTGCAGGGCGAACGAGTACATGCCGATCAGCAGGGTCACCCACCCGGCGCCGCCGCCCGTGAACGCACGGTCGACCGCCGGCGCCAGCGCGTCCGCGATCGCCACCTTCTTGAACAACCCGAGCAGGATCAGGAAGACCGCCGAGCGGACCCCGTCGTCAGCGGGCCGGACACGTGCGTGCTGGAACTGCGGAAGCTGGAGCTTCGCCCGTCCGATGGGGCCGGCGACGAGTTGGGGGAAGAAGGCCACGAACACGGCGAAGTCGAGCGCCGACCGGCTCGCGGCGATCTCGCGCCGGTAGACATCGAACGTATACGAGATGCCATGGAAGGTGTAGAAGCTGATGCCGATCGGCAGGAGGATCTGCCACGTCGGTGATTCGACGTCGATGCCGATCGCGTGCAAGGAACCCGCGCCCGACTCGAGGAAGAAGTTCGGCGTACTTGAAGAACCCGAGAATCCCGAGGTTCACCACCAGGCTGATGGCGAAGATCCGGGCCCGTCTCCGGTCGTCCGTGGTGCGCTCGAGCCACAGCCCGACCTGGTAGTCGGTCACGGTCGACAGCATCATCAGCGGCAGGAAGCGCCAGTCCCACAGCCCGTAGAACAGGTACGAGGCGACGAGCAGCAGGATGTTCTGCCGGCGCCGACCGAGCCGCCAGTACAGGAGCAGTACCAGCGGGAGGAACAGCGCGTACTGGAGGGAGTTGAAGACCATCGTGCCTATTCGGGGACGATGGTCACGTCGTCGAACCTCGCCGCGCTGCCGGCGGAGTAGAGGCCGTAGATCGTCGACCGTCGATTGGTCACGGTGTCGGTGAAGCGGAGCACGAGGAGGCCGTCCACGTAGCAGCCGACGCTGCCGTCGAGGCCCTGGCGGACCTCCAGGACGTCGCCAGCGGCGGGCATCACCGTCGCCAGGCGCTCGATGCTGCTCGGCGGCGAGGATGACGCTCCCGAGACGAGGTCGGCGTCGTACGCGCCGCCGGGCTGGAGCGGGCCGAACCGGAAGTAGGTCCCGTGAAGCTCGTCGTAGCGGAAGACGATGCCGAACGCGCCGCCGACCTCCGCCATGGTGACCCGCACGTCGGCCGCCTCTGAGGTCGCGTCGACACGCGCCGTCCCGTACTCGGTCGACGACAGGACGTGTGCCCGCCCGGCCGTGATCCCCCACGCGGGGTGGGCGAACCAGGCGTAGTGGGTGCCCAGGGCCATGTTCCCCATCGACGCCGAGTCGGGGCGTTCGAACGCGTCGGCCGAGACGACGCCGCTCGACATGACCGGTGCGACCTCGAGGTGAGCGAAGCGAGCCGACGACGATCTCGTGGCGAAGCCGAACCGGCCGACGTGAATCGAGGCGGTGTCGCCGGCGTCCCATACGTGCACACCGTTCACCGACACGAACATGCCGTCGTCGGGACGGACGACGATGCGGATCCGGTCGCCGTCGGCCGCCGTGACCACGTGCCGTGTGATCGCGATCGCCACCGGCATGGCGACGCCGTTGACGACCTTCTCCAGGCGGTAGGCGCCCGTCGCGGGATCGGGGCCGACTCGGAAGTAATTGAGGGCATCGACGATCCTGAACGCCGCCCAGAAGCGGCCGTCGCCGACCTCCTCGACGGTCAGCTCGTAGGTGCCGTAGGCCCAGCCGGGGTCGACGGCCGCAACGCTGAGGTCGGCCGTGGTCGCCGCCGCGCTCCCGCCCGCGGTCGCGAAGGCTCCGCTGTGGACGGTCCACGGCTCACCGCTGTCGGCCGCCCCGAGACCCGAACCGGTGCGCGAGAACGAGTCGATCAGCCTCGCGTCCGGTGCCGGTGGCATCCGGACCCAGGTTGTCTCGCTGTCGTCGTCGTTGGCAGTGACGGGGTCGCCTTGGACGTGCACGGACGCGCCGGTCGTGAGCATGGCCGGTTCCTGCGGCGCGACCGCGGTCACCACGACCGTCGCGCCGGCGTTCACCGGCAGGAGCCCGAGCGAGCAGTGGATCGGCGTGCTCGAGGCGGCGCAGGTGCCCTGTGAGCTGGTGACCGACGCCGCCGCGACACCGGCCGGGAGGCGTGATGTCGAGCTGGACGCCATCGGCCGCGACGGTTCCGCCGTTGACGACGGTCGCCGTCCAGGCGAGGGTGCCGCCGGTCGGCACCGGGTCGTCGTCGGACAGGGAGACGGCGACATCGGGCATGGCCGGGAGCTCGGTGACCGTGAGGTCGTCGAACTGGGTGGTCAGGCCGAGCCCGCGGGGTCCCAGCCCGCGAAGCCGATCCGAGACGCGCAGGCCTCCAGCGGCGCCGGTCTGAACGCCTGCGACGACGGTCGCCGTTGACCGAGCACTCGAGTCGGCGGCACCGACATAGCGGCAGCTGACGATGTCACCGGCGACGGGAGCGATCGTCGCCGTCGTGGTCACCAAACTCGGTGGGCCCGAGCCCGTTGTCGGCGATCTGTTGGAGTTGGTAGGGGCCGGACTGCCAGCGACCGAAGCGCCAGTAGTTGGCCCCGTCGCCGATCCGCGCAGCGCCAACCAGAACTCCGCTCGACGGTGTGCCACGCACGGGCGACACGGACCGTCGACCCGCTCCGCCGTCCACGGACGCGAGCGTGTACCCGGGTCCCGCGACGGGCCCCTCGACCGGCGACGACGCTCGCGGAACCCGTCCAGGACCCTCCATGCCTGGCCGGTGTCGGTGGTGCCCAAGGTTCCCGAGTCGGGCCGGTTGAACCCGTCCACCACCCGCGCCCCGGACGGGGTGGGGCCTGCACGGTGGTCGTCTCGCTGCGGGTGTCGTCGGTGGTGTTGGTGGCGCCGGGGCTGGAGGCGGCGACGGTGAGGGTCACCGTGGCCGGTTGGGAGGGGGCGACGGCGTGGACGGTGATCGTCGCCGATGCGCCTGGTGCGAGGGTGCCGAGTTGGCAGGTGGTGGTGGTGCAGGATCCGATGGTGGAGGTCACCGACACGCCGCTCAACCCGCTGGGGACGCTGAGCGCGACGGTCGTGGTCGAGGCTGGCGTGTCGCCGGCGTTGGCGATGGTCGCCGTCCAGGCGAGGGTGCCGCCGGTCAGCACCGGGTCCAGGTCGGACAACCCGACGGCCAGGTCGGCGGCGACGGTCAGGTCCGCGACGGTGAGGTCGTCGAAGCGGGTGGTCATCGATGCGGACGGGTCCCAGACGGCGAAGCCGACCCGGGACGCGGAGGCGTTGAAGGTGTCGGTGGTGGCGACGACCGCGGTCCCGTTGACCGAGCACCCCAGTCCGGGTGATCGCAGGTTGCAGACGATCACGTCGCCCGGGGCGGGCGTCACGGTGGCCGTCACCGAGAGCGTCGGGTTGCCCAGCCCGTTGTTGGCGACCTGTTGGAGTTGGTAGGGGCCGGACTGCCAGCGACCGAAGCGCCAGTAGTTGGCTCCGTCCGAGGCGCGCAACACCAGCCAGAACTCCGGTGACGGCTGGGCCAGCACGGCCGACACGGAACCGGTGGACCCGCCCGAGTCGACCACGGCGAGGGAGTAGCCGCCCGCCGCCGGTGCCGCCTTGGCCCCCGACACGCCCCAGGACCCCGCCCACACCGTCCATGCCTGGCCGGTGTCGGTGGTGCCCAAGGTTCCCGAGTCGGGCCGGTTGAACCCGTCCACCACCCGCGCCCCGGAGGGGGGTGGGGCCTGCACGGTGGTCGTCTCGCTGCGGGTGTCGTCGGTGGTGTTGGTGGCGCCGGGGCTGGAGGCGGCGACGGTGAGGGTCACCGTGGCCGGTTGGGAGGGGGCGACGGCGTGGACGGTGATCGTCGCCGATGCGCCTGGTGCGAGGGTGCCGAGTTGGCAGGTGGTGGTGGTGCAGGATCCGACGGTGGAGGTCACCGACACGCCGCTCAACCCGCTGGGGACGGTGAGGGCGACGGTCGTGGGCGAGGCTGGCGCGTCGCCGGCGTTGGCGATGGTCGCCGTCCAGGCGAGGGTGCCGCCGGTCAGCACCGGGTCCAGGTCGGACAACCCGACGGCCAGGTCGGCGGCGACGGTCAGGTCCGCGACGGTGAGGTCGTCGAAGCGGGTGGTCAGCGATGCGGTCGGGTCCCAGACGGCGAAGCCGACCCGGGACGCGGAGGCGTTGAAGGTGTCGGTGGTGGCGACGACCGCGGTCCCGTTGACCGAGCACCCCAGTCCGGGTGATCGCAGGTTGCAGACGATCACGTCGCCCGGGGCGGGCGTCACGGTGGCCGTGACCGAGAGCGTCGGGTTGCCCAGCCCGTTGTTGGCGACCTGTTGGAGTTGGTAGGGGCCGGACTGCCAGCGACCGAAGCGCCAGTAGTTGGCTCCGTCCGAGGCGCGCAACACCAGCCAGAACTCCGGTGACGGCTGGGCCAGCACGGCCGACACGGAACCGGTGGACCCGCCCGAGTCGACCACGGCGAGGGAGTAGCCGCCCGCCGCCGGTGCCGCCTTGGCCCCCGACACGCCCCAGGACCCCGCCCACGCCGTCCATGCCTGGCCGGTGTCGGTGGTGCCCAAGGTTCCCGAGTCGGGCCGGTTGAACCCGTCCACCACCCGCACCGCCGGCGGCTCCGCTGCGGCGAGGGAGGCGCCCGAGAAGGCGAGCAGCGCGCCGATGACGCCAGCGGCGACAGCGATGCTGCACCAACGACGCGGCGGCGCGGAGGTGATCACAGCCGCTGGTGCCCCGTTCGAGACGGCTCGCCCAGGGCGTTCACGGCGTCGAACACGGGTGTCGCGCACGACCGCAGGAGCTCGACCGGCCAGCCGTCGTGGTCGACGAGGACGACGACGAGGTCGACGTCGGCGAGCAGCTCCGGCGTGACGTCGACGGACTTGCGTTCCCTGCCGCCGAGCACCGCCGAGGTCACGAACGGATCGCTGAACTGCATCGTCGCCCCGGCGTCCTCGAGCAGCTCCATCACCCGCAGCGCGCGCGAGTTCCGGACATCGGACACGCCCGGCTTGAACGACGCGCCGAGCGCGAGGACCCGCGCCCCCGCCAGCGGCGACCCCAGTCGGTTGAGATGCGAGAGGATCCGGCTGCGGACGTGGAACGCCATGCGGAGGTTCGTGTCGGCGGCCAGCTCGATGAACTTCGTCTGGAAGTCGAAGGCCCGGGCCCGCCAGGACAGGTAGTACGGATCGACCGGGATGCAGTGGCCCCCGGGGCCGATCCCCGGGCGGAAGGACTGGAACCCGAACGGCTTCGTCGACGCGCCGGCGATCACCTCCCAGATGTCGATGTGCATCTCGTTGGCGAGGACGGCCAACTCGTTGACGAGCGCGATGTTCACCGCCCGGTAGGTGTTCTCGAGGAGCTTGGTCATCTCGGCCGCCTCGGGCGACGACAGCACGGTCACCCCGCCGGGCTCGAGGAGCACCGCGTCGAGCAACGCCGCCGCCATGGCCGCGCATGCCGGGGTCACCCCGCCGACCACCTTGGGCGTGTTGCGCACGTGCCAGTCGGGGTTGCCGGGGTCGACCCGCTCGGGGGAGAAGGCGAGGTGGATGTCGGACCCGACGCGCAGGCCCGTGCGCTCCAAGACCGGGCGGACGATCTCGTTCGTCGTGCCGGGATACGTGGTCGACTGCAGGACGACGAGCATCCCCGGGTGCAGCGCCGTGGCGACGGACTCGGCGGCCGCCTGCACGAAGGAGAGGTCGGGCGTCTTCGAGTGATCGAAGGGTGTCGGCACGGAGATGAAGACGGCGTCGACTCGGGCCAGGTCGCCGGGATCGGCCGTCGCGGTCAGGACGCCGGCGTCGACGAGCGCGGCCACCCTCGACCCGGACACGTCCTCGATGTGGCTCCGGCCGCCGTTGAGGTTCGCGACCCGCTCGGCATCGACGTCGAAGCCGACGACGCGGAACCCGGCCTCGGCGAAACCGGTCGCCAGCGGGAGGCCGACATAGCCGAGACCGACGACGCCCACGGCGCAGCGCCGCTCGGCGACCATGGTGGTGAACAGGGCGACGCCGTCAGCCGACATCGCGCTTCCACCACTCGTAGGTCAGGCCGAGGCCCTCTTCGAGGGTCACGGACGGCTCCCAGTCGAAGAGCAGGCGGGCCCGGCTCACGTCGGGCACTCGCCGGCGCGTATCGGCGAACCCGGGTCCGTAGTAGCTCTCGTAGCTGGCGAATTGGATCGCCGACCGCGATCCGACGTAGTCGCGGATCATCTCCGCCAGCTCGAGGACGGTCGTCTCGCGCGTGCTGCCGAGATTGACGACCTTGCCGATCGCAGCGGGGCTCAACCCGGCGGCGATGGTTCCTCGGACCGTGTCGGTGACGTAGGTGAAGCACCGGCTCTGCTGGCCGTCGCCGTGGACCGTGAGCGGCTCGCCGGCGACGGCCTGACGGAGGAAGTTGGCCATGACCGAGCCGTAACCCCTCGGGTCGAGGCGCGGCCCGTACGAGTTGAAGTAGCGCACGATCGACACCGGCAGGCCGTTGCTCGCATAGGCGAGCGCAAGGTGCTCGTCGAGGGCCTTCGACGTCGAGTACGACCAGCGGTGGACCGTCGTCGCCCCGAGCACCCGGTCGTCGTCCTCCCGCATCGGCACCTGGGCCGTCGTGCCGTACACCTCGGATGTCGAGGCGATGAGAACTCGCTTCCAGTACTTGAACGTGGCGGCGAGGACGTTGTCGGTGCCGCGGACGTTGACGAGGATCGAGTCGAGCGGATCGGTGACGATGTGACGCACGCCGACAGCGGCCGCGAGGTGGAACACGACGTCGGACTCGTCGACGAGGCGGTCGACGAGCTCGGCATCGAGGATCGAGCCGCGGATGAACCGTATGCGCTCCATCGATTCGTGGAGGTTGCGCGACTTGCCGGTGGTCAGCAGGTCGAGGACGGTGACGTCGTGGCCTTCCTCGCACAGGGTGTCGACGAGGTGTGAGCCGATGAATCCGGCGCCGCCGGTGACGAGGACCCTCATGCGGTGGTTTCCCTTCTGGTTCGGCGGAGGTCGGCGTGGTCGAGGACCGACCGGTAGACCGCTTCGAAGCTGCGCGCGACGGCGGCGGGATCGAACCGCTCGACGACGACCCGACGGCCGGCCTCGCCGTAGCGACGGGCGCGGCCGGGGTCGCGCGAGGAGCGCGTCGACCTCGAGCGCGAGCCGCTCGACGTCCCGGTCCTCCACCAGCGCACCGGTGGAGCCGGGCACGACGAACTCCTCGAGCGAGGGGATGCGGAACGCGACGGTCGGCAACGACGCCGCCATCGCCTCGAGCACGGCGAGGCCGAACCCCTCGTTCTCGGATGCGAAGACGAACACGTCCGCCGCCGCCAGCAGGTCGGGGACGTCGTGGCGGCTGCCGAGGAACCGGGTGACGCCGGCGACCCCGAGCTCGGCGGCCAGTGCCTCGAGCGTCGCGCGCTCGGGGCCGTCGCCGACGAGCAGCAGGACGAGGTCGGGCCAGTCGGGCAGGAGGCGCGCTGTGGCTTCGATCACCGCCGCCTGGCCCTTCCCCTCCACGAGCCTCGACACGCAGACGAGCACGGGCGCATCGGCGGCGAGCCCGAGGTCGGTTCTGACCCGGGACCGGTGCGCGGCGACGCCTTCGAACCGTTCGACGGGGATCGCCTGCGCCATCACCGTGATCGGCTGGCGCACGAGGGGCCGGAAGAGCTCGCGCGACGCGCTCGGACTCGGCGATGTAGTGGTGCACGACGCGCTGCTCGAGCCGGTCGCGGGCCCAGCCGGCGACGCGCGACCTGGCCGAGCCGAGCGGCGTCTTGTGGAGCGGTTGCATGGGCCCGAGGTGGATCCACTCGGCGTGGAGGTGACCGATCACGGGGATCCCGGTCATGAGCGCGGCGGCGTGGCCGAGCTTGCGATCCGTGTCGCTGTGCACGTGGAGCAGATCGACTCGGTTCGCCCGCAGGAGCTCGACGAGGCGTCGGACTGCCGCCGGCCGCCCGGTGCTGTCGTAGTGGAGGGCGAGCGGTTGCCGGCCGGTCACCGCCACGAAGTCGGCCGTCAGCTCACCACCGGAGCGGAGCTCGGCGACGCGCACGTCGTAGCGATCGCGGTCGGCGTGCCTGAGGTGGTTGAGGACGATCGTCTGGCCGCCGCCGATGGCGAGATCGGGCAGCAGGTGCAGCACGCGGACCGGGCGTACGGGGGTCGCCGCGATCGCCGAATCCGAAGGGGCGCCGCTTCCGAGCAGGGTCACCGGGACCGTCCCGCGGTAGCGCCCGCGCCGGCCACGCAGACGTCGTGCCACACCTCGAGCCCGAGGAGCGTCCAGATCCGGATCTCTTCGTCCGCTCGGCCCTGCTCGTGGCGTTGGAGGACCCGAGCGACGGCGTCTCGGTCGAAGACGCTGGTGACGAACGACGACGGCGAGAGCAGCCGGTCCCAGGCCAGCTCTCGCAGTCCGCCGCGGAACCAGGCGCCGAGGGGCACACGGAAGCCGACCTTCGGCCGCCGGAGCACCGCGTGGGGCAGGAGGTCGGTAGCGACATGGCGCAGGACCCACTTGCCGGTGCCGGCCCGCACCTTCATTCGGGACGGGAGCCGGAAGGCGAGCTCGACGAGGCGGTGGTCGAGGAACGGCGGCCGCAGCTCCACCGAGGCCGCCATCGTCATGCGATCACCCCGCTCGAGCAGGTTGTCGGCCAGCCACGGGCCGGAATCGGCGAGCAGCATGCGTCGGAGCGGATCCCCGCCCGTCGCCGCGAAGTGCCGCGTCGCTGACGGCGGAGGAGCGCCGAGGAGCGCCGCTCGCTCGGCGGCAGTGAACGGGGCGAACCAGGCCGCCATGCGCTCGTCCTCGGTCGTGGCCTCGAGGGCGCGGAGACCGATCCGGGCCCGACGGATCCGGCGGGGCAGGTGATCAGCGGCCGACGCCGCGCTCGTCCGGAGCGACTGCGGTGCGAGGCCCGCCCACGCCGTGGCTCGCGCGAGTCTGTGCTTCGGGTAGCCACCGAAGAGCTCGTCGGAGCCCTCGCCGGACAGGACGACCTTGACCGAGTCGGCGGCGGCGACCGCCAGGCGATGCACGGCGAGATCAGCAGGCTCGGACAGGGGTGCGTCACGGTGCCAGGTGAGCCGGTCCCAATCGGCGACGAAGTCGTCGGGGACGACGTGGACCTCGGTGTGCTCGGTCCCGAGGTGCTCGCTCACGAGGCGGGCGAAGGGCAGGTCGTCGGCCTTGGCGTCGCCGAACCCGGCGGCGAACGTGCGGATCGGCCCGAGGGTGCGGCGCGACGCCAGGGCGGTGATCAGGCTGCTGTCGAGGCCGCCACTCAGGTACGCGCCGACGGGTACGTCGGCGACGAGGTTCTCCGCGACCGCCTGCTCGAGCGCCTCCCGCACCGACCCGACCGCCTCGGCGTCGCTCGTCGCCGTCGTGGTGTCGGCTGCGGGCAGTTGCCAGTACGGGCGTACGGAGAAGCGGCCGTCGCAGGTGATCTCGGCGAGGTGGCCCGGAGGCAGCTTGCTGATGCCCCGGAACAGCGTCGCCGGTGCCGGCACGGCCCGTCGCGTGAGATAGGCGTCGAGGCTCGCCTCGTCCACCACGGGTGGGTCGGGCAGCAGGAGCAGGAGCGCCTTCGCCTCGGACGCGAAGGCGATCATGCTGTCCGTCGCCGCGTAGTAGAGCGGAAGGATTCCGAGGCGGTCGCGCACGAGCAACGTCGAGCCATCGGCGTCGTCGTGCACCGCGTACGCGAACTGACCGCGCAAGTCCTGTGGCGCCTCCTGGCCCCGGGCCTGGTGGAGCGCGAGCAGCACCTCGGTGTCGCCTGCGGTTCGGAAGGGGTAGCGGAGGGCGCGGCGGAGCTGCCGGTAGTTCAGGATCTCGCCGTTGAAGGCGATGTGGGCCCGGCCGTCGGCCGAGGCGAGCGGCTGCGGTGAACCGTCGACGTCGATGATGGCGAGGCGGCGATGGGCGAAACCGATCGAACCGTCGATCCAGATCCCCTCGCCATCCGGCCCGCGATGTGCGAGGCGAGCGGCGGCGGCGGCGAGCAGGTGCTCATCGACCGGGGCGCCGTCAAGGCGTCGGATCCCTACGAAGCCGCACATACCGTCACCGGGTCGGACGCATCGAGGGCAACGCCATCGCAAAGGGCGAGCAGCTCGACGGCACGACGGTCCCAGGTGTCACCGGCGACCGCTTGGCGGCGCAGGGCCGGCGTTGCCGGTCCCCCGTCGAGCAAGGACTGGGCGACGAGTCGCACGAAGTGGCCAGGGTCGCGGCCGATGCGCACGAGCTCGCTGTACCGGGCGACCTCGGGGAAGGGCGTCGTCACGACGGGAAGCCCGAGGGCCAGGTACTCCTTCAACTTGACCGGGTTGCAGAACCGGATCCACTCGTTGTCGAGCCAGGGCATCACCGCGACGTCGAACCCGGCGCCGTACGCCGGGATGGTCTCGTACGGTCGCGAGCCCAGCCAGTGGACGTTGGGCCGGCGAGTGAGCTCGTCGAGCGGGCAGTTCGTCGGACCGACGATGACGAGCTGAGCGTCGGGAATCTCGTCGGCGACCCGCTCGAGCAGCGCCAGGTCGACGGTGTAGTCGTCGATGGCCCCGAAGAACCCGATCCGCGGATGGGGGATGGAACGGAGGTCGGCCGGCTCCTCGAGCTCGCTCGCCAGCTGGAACCGGTCCAGGTCGACACCGTGGTCGAGCTGCACCGGGCGGCGCGTGAGCGGCGCCTCTTCGGCGAGGAGCGACCGACTGGCGTACACGGCCAGGTCGGCGTGGGCGAGCAGCTCCCGCTCGAGGGAGGACACCCAGAGACCGTTGGCCTCGCCGAACGCGCTGTACCGGTCGGACCGGTTGGCGACGACCGTCCGGCTCGCGAGCGTCCGGGCGACGTCCCAAGCGGTCGGGAGCGTGACGATCGTGGTCGGATGCTCGATCCCGAGCCGGCGCGTTGCCCGCTCGACCTGCCACCGAACGAGCCGGGCGTTGAGGTCGCGGAGGCGACCAGCCCGGTACACGGGCAGGAAGAAGGGCGACAGCACCGCGAAGCCCGGTACGTCAACGAGCGGCTGCTGAAGGCCCTTCGTGAGGCTCGATGCCTTGCGGGCCAGGCGAGCAAAGGGCTTGCGCGTCCGGCCCGGTATCGGCAGGCGCATCCCGATGCTGTTCACGAGGAGAACCGGCCGGTGACGGGCGAGTCGGGTGAGGAGCTGGAAATCGGAGTGAGCTCGGTTGAAGTACCACCAGTCCTGCGCGGAGAAGCAGACGAACCCGCGGCTCTCCTCGGACAGTCGCGTCGACAGCGGGTCGTCCCGCCTCACCACGGCACGAAGCGCGACAGCGTTGATGGTGCGCCCCGCCGCCGCGCGCACCGCTTCGTTGAGGACCACAGCTCCCGTGAACGCTGCCGTGCGGACGCGGCCGTGCCGAGCCCGATACAGCCTGATGCGATTGCGAGTGAGCAGCGACCACAGCGCGGGATCGATGCCGGACTCCCCGCCGAGGTGCACCGCACCCGCCGCGGGCTCGTACCGCAGGCGGAAGCCGCGGTCGCGGGCTCGCAGGGCGAAGTCGACCTCCTCCGAGTACAGGAAGAACGACTCGTCCCAGGGTCCGACCGCCTCGAGGCACTCGCCGCTGACGAGCATCGCCGCGCCTGTCGCCCAGTCGGCCTCCTTGGCGTGGGTGTACGAGTCCGGATCGGAGACGACCTCGCCCCAGCGCCGGTACCGGCCGGCTCGGTCGCCCCCCACGACAGCCTCGCCCACGGCTCGCAGGACGGTCGGCTCGCGCCGTAGGGATCTCAGGACGGCCCCGTCTCCGTCGACGAGCCGGGGCACCGCGATCCCGACTCCGGGTCGCGTCAGCGCGACGAGCAGCGGTCCCATCGAACCGGGGGCCAGGCGGACGTCGGGGTTGAGGACGAGCAACGCGTCGCCGACGCCTCCGGGTGCGAATCGACACCCGGCGTTGATCGCAGCGGCGTACCCGCGGTTCGACCCCATTCGGTAGATCAGCGCTCCTGGCGCCGAGGCGCGGACTTCGCCGATCGTGCCGTCGGTCGAGGCGTTGTCGACGACGATCGTCGTCTCGACGGCGGCGTGCGCGAAGGCGGCAGGCAACGACCGGAGGCAGTCCCCGATGACCGCCTCGCTGTCGTGGGTCACCACGACCACGGTCACTCTCGGCGGGTGTGCCGGACCTGTCCTCACACGGCCTCGACTCGGGGGTGCAGGCCCAGCTCGTCGAGCGTCCGGGTGATCTCGTCGATGTACACCGGGTTCATGACGACGACGAGGTCGGGGTCGTACTCCTCCAGGAACGCCGGCTCCACGATCTCCTGGCCCGTTCCGGCCATGAACTTCCCGTGCTTGAACGGGTTGATGTCGACCGCGACGTCGATCGCCGTGCTCTCGCCGAGGGCGCTGAGGTAGGCGACGCCCTTCGAGCCGGCGCCCCAGATCGCGACCCGGCCACCCTTGCCGCGGAGTGCATGCAGCTCGTCGTTCCAGCGTCCCACCGTCTGGCCGTAGCCGGCTTCGAAGTGGTCGACATCTGCCTCGAGCCGAGCGACATCCTCCTCGATCGCGAGCGGCTCAGCCGGCGGCTGGCCGTGGGGGACCGGGCGGGCCTCGAGCAGGAGGTACTGGTCGTCGTAGTCGAGCCGAACGTCGAGCACCTCGAAGCCGCTGGCACGGAACAGCCGAGCGAGGGAGCCGGCAGTGAAGTACGAGCAGTGCTCGTAGTAGACGTCCCAGAACGCGACCTCGCGCAGCACGCGAGCCACGTCGGGGAGCTCGAAGAGCACGACCGTGTCGAGCCGGTCGGCGATGGTGCTCCGGATCGTGCGGACGAAGTCGGCCACCGGTTGAACGTGCTCCAGCGTGTGCCGGCAGACGATGGCATCGGCGAGGAGGAACCCGTACTGGTCGGAGTAGAAGTCCTGGATCCAGGTCAGGCGGTCGGCGGCGGGCGAGTCGATGCGCTCCGGGTGCGTGCCAGGGTCGATCCCGATGCCCTGACCCGCGCCCGCCTCGCACATCATCGTGAGGAACTCCCCCTTGCCGCAGCCGATCTCCAGCACGCAGCGTCCATAGAGGTCGAACCGGTCGACCCAGTCCTCGGCGAGGTCGCGCGCCCACGCCGTGAAGTGCGGGGAGAACGACTGGGTCTCCTCGTAGCGCTGCGAGTACTCGTTGAGCGCGGGGTCGAACGCAGCGTTCGAGATGAAGCCGCAGCCTCGGCAGAACACGAGGTCGATCCGACCCCTCGGATACTCGGCGGCCTCCGTGCGGGTGTCCAGCAGCAGGCAGCTGTGGGCCGGCACCGACGGCTCCTCGTGGAAGTGACGGAGGTCGACGCCGTCGCAGGCCGGGCAGGCTCCCGGGATCACGGGATCACCTCGGGCGTGGGCACGGGCAGGATGAAGCTGCCGCCGCGGCGGCGGAACTCGGCCTGCTGGGCGAGGATCTCCTCTGCGAAGTTCCACGACAGCAGCAGCACGTAGTCCGGCTGCTCCTCGAGGAGCGCCTCGGGGGGCCGGATCGGTTGATGGGTGCCGGGCATGAGCAACCCCTGCTTGTGGACGTTGCGGTCGACGACGAAGTCGACGAGGTCGGTTCCGATCCCGACGTAGTTGAGGAGCGTGGCGCCCTTGGCCGCGGCCCCGTAGGCCGCGATCCGAGCGCCGCGTCTGCCGCAGCCCCTGGAGCAGGTCGACGAGCTGGATCCGCAAGGACTCGACTCGTACGCCGAAGCCCGCGTAGTGCTCGAACCGATCGAGGCCCACCTCCCGCTCGCGATCCAGGTGCTCGAAGACCGAGGGCTCGATCGAGGCGCGGCTGCTCAGGGTCCAGCGAAGCGTGCCGCCGTGCAGGTCGGGAAACACGTCGACGCGGTTGAGCCCGAGGCCGTTTCGCCGTGCCAGCGCGTCGACCGAGAGGCAGGAGAAATAGCAATGGTGCTCGTGGTAGATCGTGTCGAACGCGCATCGGTCGACGAGCTCCGCCACGGACGGGTTCTCGACGGTGATGATCCCGTCGTCGGCCAGCAGGTGGCGCATGCCGGCGACGAACCCGTTGAGATCGGGGACGTGCGCCATCACGTTGTTGGCGATGATCACGTCGGCCCGCCGGCCTTCGGCGCGGAGGCGACGGGCCAGGTCGATGCCGAAGAACTCCTGCAGGGTCGGGACACCGACCGCCTCGGCCGCGACGGCCTGACCGGGCGCGGGATCGATCCCGAGGACCGGTATTCCGTGCTCCACGAACGTGCGGAGGAGGTACCCGTCGTTGCTGGCGATCTCGACGACGAGACTGTCGGGCCCCAGTGACCGCTGTTCGATCAGTTGCTCGGCATGAGCGCGGGCGTGGTCGAGCAACTGATCCGAGAACGACGAGTAGTAGAGGTAGTTGTCCACGAAGAGGACCTGCGGTGGCACCTCCTCGAGGATCTGCACCAACGCGCACTCCGGGCAGAAGGCGACGTCCAGCGGGAACCGCGGCTCGGGTTCGTCGCTGCGGTCCGGCGCCACGAGGGCGTCGGCGAGCGGCGTCTTACCGAGGGCGAGGAAGGTCCGCAGCTCGGCGTCGCCGCAAGACCGGCACGTCGCCTGATCGACGGCTGTCATCTCAGGCCACCACCTCCAGATCGGGGTCGCGACGCGGCACTCGTCGGAGGCTCGGGTCGAGCCGCCCGCTGTCGAGCTCGGCGCGGACGTGGGCGATCCGGGAGAAGCGCGGTCCCACGAGCTGTTCGAGCTCGAGCCCGTGCGCGACGTAGGCCGCGAAGAGCTCCTCGACGCCGGCACGGACCGTCCAGCGGGGCTCGAAGCCGGGCAGGTGCTCGACGATGCGGTCGCAGCACACTCGGTAGTTGCGCTTGTCCGGACCGGCGTCGTCGGCGAACGTGATGCTGCTTCCCTCGACGACATCCGCCACGATGCCGGCGACGTCACGGATCCGGTAGTTCTCCTCGGTCCGACCGACGTTGAAGGCCTGGAGGTGAACAGCGTCTCGCGGCGCCTCGAGGCTGGCGACGATCGCAGCGGCGATGTCCTCGATGTGCACCAGGGGCCGCCACGGCGTGCCATCGCTCTTCAGGCGAACCTCGCCCTCGGTCACGGCGTACCCGACGAGGTTGTTGACGACGAGGTCGCCGCGGAGACGGGCGGACACGCCGTAGGCGGTCGCGTTGCGGAGGAAGATGGGGCTGAAGGAGTCGTCGGCGAGCTCGGTCAGGTCCTGCTCGGCGAGGACCTTCGATCGTCCGTACGGCGTGACCGGGAGGAAGTCGGCGGTCTCGTCGATGGGCTCGTCCCCGTGGGCGCCATACAGGCTGCACGACGAGGAGAACACGAAGCGCTCCGCTCCCGCGGCCTTGGCCGCAGTGGCGACCCGCACCGTCCCGCGGTGGTTGATGTCGAATGTCGTGGAGGCGTCGAGATCGCCGAGCGGATCGTTGGAGAGCGCCGCGAGATGGACGACCGCCTCGAACCCCTCGAGGTCGGCCGGCCCGACGTCGCGGATGTCCGCCACGATCGCCGGTATAGGGGCAGGTTCGGGACCGAGTGTGCAGCCGTCGAACAGGTACGAGTCCAGGCCGACGACGTCATGACCGTGGGCGTGGAGCAGGGGTACGAGCGCGGAGCCGATGTACCCGTGGTGACCGGTGACGAGGACCCGCATGTCAGCCCCACACCTTCCACGGGGCGACGCCACGGTCCCACAGATCCTGGAGGAGCTTGCGGTCGCGCACCGTGTCCATGCACTGCCAGAACCCGTGGTGGAGATACGCCATCAGTTCGCCGTCCTTGGCGAGGTTCTCCAGCGGCTCCTTCTCGAACTGCGTGTCGTCGCCGTCGATGTACTCGAACAATCCTGGTTCGCAGACGAAGAAGGCCCCGTTGATCCAGCCCTCCCCGGTCTGAGGCTTCTCGGAGAACTCGCGAACGCAGGACCCCTCGAGCTCGAGGCGCCCGAAGCGGGCCGGGGGACGGACGGCCGTGAGGGTCACGAGCTTGCCGTGCGAGCGGTGGAATGCGAGCAGCGCGTGGAGGTCGACGGTCGAGACGCCGTCGCCCCATGTGAGCATGAACGTCTCGTCGCCGAGGTGACGCTGCAGTCGCTTGATCCGCCCGCCCGTGGCCGTCGGCTGGCCCGTGTCGACGAGATCCACGGTCCAGTCCTCGACCGGAGCCAGGTGGTGCTCCACCGCCCCGACTCCGGTCCGGACGGTGAGGTCACTCGCCAGCGAGCTGAACTCGATCATCCACCGCTTGATGCACTCGCCCCGGTACCCGAGCGCGATCACGAAGTCGTCGAAGCCGTGGTGGGCGTAGTACTTCATGATGTGCCAGAGGATCGGCTGATTCCCGACCTCGACCATCGGCTTCGGCTTGTCGACCGTCTCCTCCGAGAGTCGGCTCCCCAGCCCTCCCGCCAGGATGCTCACCTTCATGTGTTGACCTCCACCCTGCGCCGTGGTGCCGGCGAACCCGCGCCGAGCAGCTCCTCGTACACGCCGACGTACGCCGCGACCTGGCGATGCCAGCCGAGCGTCGACTCGATGCGCGATCGTCCGACCCGCCCCATCGCCGCGCGCCGCTCGGGATCGTCGAGCAACTTGTCGATCGCTGCTGCGAACCCCGCAAGGTCGTCGTCGGCGACGTACTCGGCGGCGTCGCCGGCGGAGACGCGCGTCTCCTTCAGGTCGAAGGCGACGATCGCCAGCTCGTGAGCCATGTACTCGAGCACCTTGTTCATCGTCGAGAGGTCGTTGAACGTGCTCTTCGGATCCGGTGACAACCCGATCGCGGCCGTCGAGAGGTACCGACCGACCATGGTCCTGTCGGCCCGTCCCGTGAAGGTCACCCAGGGCGCGAGGCCGAGCTCGTCGGACAGGGATCGGAGCTCGTCGAAGCAGTCACCGAACCCGAGCAGTGCGACGTGGACGTCGGTGCGCCCCCGCTCGTGGACGAGGACGTCGACCGCCCGAAGCAACCGGTCCACTCCGTCCTGCGGACCCATGATCCCGAGGTAGACCAGGAGGTGGGCTGCGCCGGTCCGAAGCTCCGGCACCGGCTCGCCTCTGCGCATCTCGTCGACGTTCGGGCCGCTGCGGACCACCACGACCGACGCCGGGTCGCGCCTCCCGCGGCCGATCGCCACCGCACGGTACGAGTCGTTCGTCGCGATCACGCGATCGGCGACGAGATAGGTCGCTCGCTCGAACTGTCGCACGGCACCAGCGAGGATCCGGCGACGGTCGCCGAAGCGGGCCGCGAACACCTCGGGGCAGAGGTCGTGCTGGTCGAAGACGAACCGCACGCCCAACGGCCTTGAACGGCAGCGCCAGGGCCCAGTACGTGTCCGGCGGGTTGCACGCCTGGATCGCACCGAACCCGCTTGATCGGTAGCAGCGCAACGCGCGGCGGGCGGTCGCCAGCCAACACCACGCGAACTCGCGCACGAACCCGGCCGCGCCCGGTCCGGTGCGTGGCGGCGGGTACCGGTGGATGCGGATGCCCTCGAGGAGTTCGAACGTCGCCTCTCCAGGTGCCTGCGGGCAGATCACGTCGACGCCGAAGCCGGCGTCGCGGAGCGCCCGGCTCTCCTGCCAGACGCGACGGTCGAGTGGGACCGAGAGGTTCTGCACGACGATCAGGACGTTTCGCGGCCCTGCCCGCCGGCTGCGGCGCCGCATCATCCGTCGAGACTCGCCGGACTCAAGGCGAGCGAACGGCGGCGCAGGACGCGTCCGGCCGCGACGTGCCGCTCGAAGGACGATCGAGTGCGCGGTGAGGATGATGATCGTGAGGTCGAGCGACAGCGACCAGTTGTCGACGTAGTACAGGTCGAGTCGCCGGTAGGGGCCGAAGGATGGGTTGTCGCGCGCCTCGAGCTGCCAGAGCCCCGTCAGACCGGGCGTGACATCGTGTCGACGTCGCAGGTCGAGGTCGAAATCCTCGACCTCTGACGCGAGAGCGGGGCGCGGGCCGACGAGCGTCATGTCGCCGACGATCACGTTCCACAGCTGGGGGAGCTCGTCCAGCGAGAGCACGCGAAGGAGGCGGCCGGGGCGGGTGACTCGAGGGTCGTCCGGCGCCTTGAACAATGGGCCCGTCCGGCGGTTGTCGCCCTCGAGGTCGGCCCGGCGGGCTTCGGCGTCGGTCGTCATCGTGCGGAGCTTCCAGAGGCGGAACGGCTCGCCCTTGCGGCCGACCCGTTCCTGGGAGAAGAAGATGGGCCCGCCGTCGTCGAGCTTCACCGCGATGGCGGCGGCGAGCAGCGGCAGCGCGCCGACGAGGAGCAGGAGCGGAGCGAGCACCAGGTCGACCATGCGCTTGATCGGCTGCCGCCAGGCCCGGGGTCGCATCTGCTCGACGTACAGCAGCGGCTGGTGGCCGACCGGCAAGGAGCGGATCCGCCGCGGGTCGATGCCGCGCACGCCGGGCGAGACCTGGACGTGTACACCGGAGCGCAGGAGGGCGTCGAGCGGCTCCGCCGCCGACGGTGAGACCGACGCCGCCGCCGCGACGACCACGCCCGAGGCGCCGAGCTCATCGACGAGCCGCATCACGTCGCCGTACCCGCCCAGACGCACCAGGGCCTTGGGATCGTAGGGAGCCGGTGGTCCGACGTACCCGAGGATCCTGTAGCCCAGCTCGGGCTGCTCGTCGACGACGGCCTGAAGGCGGGCGAGGTCGCTGTCGAAGCCGAACAGCAGCAGCCGACGGCAATAGCGGCCCCGCCGTCGCCGATCCTTGATCCAGTCGTCGAACGCACTGCGCGTTGCCGCGAGCAACAGGAACTGGAGCGTGGCGACGAGGATCGCCAGCTGCAGCACGGGTGGCGACGATGCCTCGAGCTCGGCGAGGACGATCGCTCCCGCCGCGGCGCCGCCCGCTGAGGCTCGGATGAGCTCGGTCAGCTCGATCGACCGCACGCTGCTCACCCTGGCGAGGTACAGCCCGCGGACACGGGCGATCACGAGCACGCCCGCGACGCCAGCGGCGGTCGCGGCGAGGAGGTGGTCGGTCCAGCCGGTCAGGCCGAGGGCGAGCAACCATGCGGTCACGGTCGCGACGACATCGCCGACGACGAGCACGGCGCGGAGCCGGTTCCGGCTGGACCGCACCGACGGAGATGGCGCGGCCCCGACGCCGCCGGGCGAGGAAACCGAGGTCGTCTCGGCGGGAAGCCCCCGATCGACGCCCATTCCCTCGGAGGCGGCCACCGTTCGACCACGCCGGTGCTGGCGCCGGCTCCGGATGTACCCGTTGTCGGCCTCGACGGTGCTCACGTCGCCCTACCGACGCCAAAGTCCTGCTTGACCGCCGTTTCCCTGCCGACCTGCCCGCGTGAAGTCCGCATCCGCCCGCCCGTCCCATCGCGCGCCGGGCCACCGCTGCCCGTCGCTGTTGTCTCGCCCAATGCGCGAACGAGCAGCCCGCTTCCGGTCGCCGACCGCCTTCGGAGTGGGACCGTCGCTGGCTTCGTCCTTGCGTCGTCTGCCACTGTGCTGGACTCGCTTCAAGCCAGGGTCATCGGGATCTCAACAGTTCTTCAAGGAGGGAGGGGTGTGAGTCGATCTGAACCGTCGGTGAGGCCCTCCCGGGTTCTCGTCGTCGACGACGACCTCGAAGTGCGGAACGTCGTTCGCATGGCGCTCGAGCGCCTCGGCTGTTCTGTCGTCGACGCCGATTCCGGCGAGAAGGCCCTTCGGGTCGTGGAGGGCTCTGCGATCGACCTCGTCGTCCTCGACCTCGGACTCCCTGACATGTCCGGCGTGGAGGTGCTCGGTCGCATCCGGGCGGACAGCGAGCTCCCCGTCATCGTCCTGACGGCCCGGAGCAGCGAGCCCGACCGGGTCCTCGGCCTCACGCTCGGCGCGGACGACTACGTCGCCAAGCCCTTCTCGCCTCGCGAGCTCGCTGCTCGCGTCGAAGCGGTTCTGCGGCGGACGCGGGGCGGGCGTCGGACGACGCTCGAGTACGGCGACCTGGCCATCGACCTCGCCAGCCACGAAGTGCGCGTCGACGGAGCCGTCGTCGGCCTCACGGCGAGGGAGTTCGAGCTCCTCCGCTTCCTCGCGGAGTCGCCCCGACAGGTGTTCACGAAGGCGCAGCTGCTGAACCGGGTCTGGAACTCCGCCCCCGGATGGCAGACGGAGGCGACCGTCAGCGAGCACGTCCACCGCGTTCGTCGGAAGATCGAGGTCGACCCGAAGCATCCGCGGCGGCTCGTCACCGTGCGCGGGACCGGCTACCGCTTCGATCCGTGAGCTCGCGTCTCCTCATCGGCGCCGGGCTCCTCGCCGCCGCAGCCGTCGGGGCGGCTGCGGCCATCGCCGTCGACGAGCTCGTTCTCGAACCGGATCCCGCCCGCGAGGCGCGGGCACGAGCCGGAGAGGTCGTGCTCACGGGGTCCGACGTCGGTACGGGCTGGATGCTCGACGCCTCGACGGAGCTGGACGAGGGCGACGGTGATTCGGGTTTCCTCGGAGGCTGCGCGTCGCCCGTGGTGACCAGCGGGCAGGGCTACTTCACGGCGCTGAGCAGCGCGGCGAGCGACGTGATCACGAGCGAGGTGCGGATCCTCGAGTCCTCGGTGGATGCCGCGGTGTTGTACGACACCGCGACCTCGTTTGAAGCCATCGGGTGCGTTCGTCGCAGGGTCGAGACCGAGGCCACCGAGCAGTACGGCGCCGGGGTCCCGATCGTCGCCGTGATCGAGCCGATCTCGGCCGCTCCGGGTCCCGAGCAGACGTTCGCGTACCGTGTTCGGTTGGACGTGGCCGGCGTTCCCGTGCGGCGAGTCGACGTCTACGTGGTGCGGGACGACGAGGCGGTCGGCGCCTTGGAGATCTTCGACGAGGGCGAAGTCATCCCGCTGGAGAGCGTCCTACGCAGTATCGACGTCTTCGGTTGCGCCGTCGTCGACGACCGGCCCTGAGCCAACGTCCGGTTCCTCGCCCGGGCCGAGCGGGAGCGTGACATCGACGGTCGTGCCGATGCCTGGCCGGCTCCGGATCTCGAGCGACCCACCGAGACCACGGACGGTCGCCAGCGTCGTCGACAGACCGAGGCCGTGACGGAGGCCCGGCTCGGTCGTGAAGAGGGGCTCTGTCGCCCGGAGCAGCGTCGCCTCGTCCATCCCGACGCCGTTGTCGGCGACGCGAAGTCGGACCACGTGGTCAGGTTCGCTGCTCTCGACGGTGACCTGTAGGCATCCGGCCCGCCCCGTACCCTCGATCGCGTCCACGGCGTTGGCGATCAGCGCCAGTAGGACGAGCTCGACCTCGATGGGATCCGCGTAGATCAGGGAACCCTCGCCGCACCGGACGTCGAACTGGCAGCCGTGCTCGACCAGCATGTCGAGGAAGGGGACCATCGCATCGACGAGCCGGGCGACGTCGACGACTTCCCGGCGCCGCTCGCCGTTGCCCACGCCGTCGAAGAGGCGCCTCGCGAGCGTCGTCGCCCGGTCCGTCGCCCTCTGCATGGCGCTGAAGCGGGGACGGAGCTCCTCGTCGACGTCGTCGGCCAGCAGCTCGGCGTGGGCTCGGACGATCGTCAGGGCGTTGCGCAGGTCGTGCACCACGAGCGCGGCCAACCGGCCCATCAGCGCCAGCCCCGAGGCGTGGCTGAGCTGCGCGAGCATGGCGAGTTGCTGGGTTCGATCCTCGATGTGGACCAGGATCAGCAGCGGCTCGTGGTCGCGAGAGCGAACGACCGTCACCGTGGCCTCGCTCCAGATCCGCCCTTCACCGGAGCCGAGCCCGCCCACGAACGACAGCCGGTCGACGCCGCCCCGACCGACCGAGCCGAGTACGTCGCGGGCTCGCGCCTTCCCTTCTGAGTCGAACCAATCGGCCAGCTGCGTGCCGATCACCTCGTCGACGGTCGTCCCGAGGAATCCGCAGAGCGCGGGGTTGGCGTGTGAGACCGATCCTGACGGTGACAACAACGCCAGTCCCGCCGGACTCCCGTGATACGCAGTGCGGAAGCGTTCGGCGACGACGTCCGCTGGTGCCTGGCGGATGCGACGGTCGCCGGAGCCGGCGATCCCCGCGAGGAGCAGGTCCCTGGTGTCGCGTCCGTTCAGCGTCACCTCCATCGGGGGACCTCCGTTCGATGCTCCGCCACCGCCGGACCGACCACAGGAGGTGGGCCCGACGGCAGACCGAACTCGCGCCTCGCGTCCAAGGGGATCGGCGCCGTCTCGCCCGGCCTCGCCGGGTTGCCGGCCCAGGCTTGTCTGGTCGGGACGTCGTGGAGCACGACCGCGCCGATGCCCACCACGGCGCCGTCTCCGATCGAGACCCCGTCCCGCACGACGGCGCCGGCGCCGATGCTGCTCCCGCGCCCGATGCTCACGGCGTTCCCGACCATCGCTCCGGCGCCGATCGTCACGCCCGCCTCGATGACGTCGTCGACACCCAGCGCGGCATTCGGGAACACCGCGGAGTAGGGGCCGACCGATGTCCCCGGACCGACCACGGTCCCGCGGAGGAGAACGCAGCCGGGACCGATGTGGGCGTCGGATCCGATCGACGTGTCGGGGTGGACGATCGGAGGGCAGCGGTCGGGCTCGATGTGGAGACGGCCCACGACCTCGAGGCGATCACCCGACGGCAGGACCGTGTCATCGGTGGCGACCACGACGTGGAGTGCCACGAGCGCGCGCAGAAGAGGCGTGGGGCCGATGACCGGACGCCCGTCGATCACGGCCGCGTCGAGCAGCGGATCGTCATCGAGGTAGCCGTGGAGATCCCACGTCGGCGCCCTCGCGTTGATCGAGCCGATCGCGTCGGCGGCCGCCCGCGCCAGCCCGCCGGCGCCGATGATCACGATGGACCTCATGACCACTCGCCCGGTGCTCGTCCTTCGGGACGACGCGGGTTCGACGGTTGGGTCGGCGCGGTTGCCGCAAGGCAGTGGCTGCTGTACCGCCACACCGCGCCGACCCACCGTCCGGTGGATCCGCTCCGTTCGTAGGTCACCGATCCGCCGAGGACCCCTGCTCGCGGGCTCGGGCGTCGTGACGATGCCGTGTGTACCGCCCGCCGACATCCCGCCTCCTGTCACGCGCCCGAGCACCGCGAGCTGCGACGTCGAAGTGTGCGCCGCCTACCTGAAGGTCAGCTGAACGCGTCCTGAGGGGTCACTGAAGCTTGCGACGTCGCCGTCGCACCGTCACACCGATCCGGCGACGGACAGCCGACGGTAGGAGCGGGAGGCGCGCACGCAGCAGGGTCACGGTGACGCCGACGACGCCGGCCAGGGTGAACAGCAGGGCGATGCCCCGCTCGGGCCCGGTGCCGAACCAGCCGCCGATCCAGTCGGCGCCCTGCCCGTCGGTCATGAACGGCATGAAGACGACCTCGGCGGCGGGTCCGATCATCAGCGCGGTGAGCGGCGAGGCCGCGTTCTCGACCAGCTGGGCGAACCCGAAGACGCGACCCTGGCGCTCGAAGGGGATGGCTCGTTGCAGCACCGTCTGCTCGGCCGCTTCGATGGCTGGGATGAGCAGCAGCCACACGAACGTGCCGACCACGAGCAGCACGATCGAGGATCGGAGCGTGAAGGTGGCGCAGATGAACCAGTTGGCGAGGTTCCCGAGGAGGATCACCCGCACCGGCGTTGGTCCGAGCCCGAACTTGGCGACGAGCAGCCCGCCGACGATGAAGGCGACGCTGATGAACCCCCAGAGGAAGCCCCAGGCCTCCACGGAGACCAGCGAAAGCCCGTAGGCGTCCATCAACGCCATGAAGACACCGAGGAGGAGGTTGTTGAAGGCGGCGAAGAGGATCAGCATGCCCAGCCCGGGGACGGCCTTGATGGCCTCGACGGCGCCGCGCACGTCGATGTGGCTGGTCGACTCGCCCTCGGCGGGTGTCGGCTCGGGCTCGTCGATCCGGATCGTGTGCAGGTGCACGAGGGCGACGACGGTGAGGGCGAGGGCGAGGTACAGCGCCCAGCCCATCCCCAACTGCCCGATCACGAGGCCGCTGAAGACCGAGGTGATGGCGAAGGACACGCCGGTGATCGTCCCGACGAGCCCGTTGGCCCGGTCGCGCCGCTCCTCGGGGACGAGGAGGGTGACGCAGGTCGAGAGGGCGACACCGCGCATCTGACCGGCGACCGACCCGAGCAGCGTCAGCGCGATCAGGAGCCAGAACGCCGGACTCCGCATGCGGAGCACGGAGCTCGGCGTCGACCGCGACGAACAGCACCGTGGCGGCGGCGAAGCACACCGTCGACACCGTCGTCGCCAGGACCATGGCGTCGTGCTTGCGGTGCCGGTCGACGAAGGTCCCGAACGCCGGTCCCACGAACGCCGAGCAGAGGCTGAAGGCGCCGCCGACCACCCCGGTGGCCACGACCGAACGGGTCTCGAGGTAGACCCAGAACGTCAGGGCGAACCAGAGGAACGAGCTGGTGACGCCGCTGACGAGCGTGTTGAGCAGGAGGCTCCGGAAGACGCGGTCGTTGTCGGGCGCCACGTCACCCATGGTCGGAACGACCTCGTCCTCTACGCAGCCAGCCACGACGTGGTGACGGCCGCGGGGCGTCGGAACTCATCGACTCAGTCGAACCTCGCCCAGAAGAGGATCCGCTTGAACAGGTACGTGTAGGGCGCCCGCTCGCCGATCTGCTCCAGGAGCCGCTGTCGGTAGCGGCTGAGGAAGCGCTCGTAGCCCTCGGCGTCGGTCACGCGCCGGATGCGCGTCAGCGTCGTGCCCTTCACCCACTCGACGACGTCGTCGCTCGACGAGAGGTGGTGCGCGTACACCTGGAGTCGGACGTGCTGCTCGTCGGCGCCGAGCCGGTCGAGCAGCTCGGCGTAGGCCTCGGGCACGAGCACGTTGGCGGCGACCGGGTCCAGCTCGGCCTCGATGCCGAGCTCGTCGGTGACGTCAGCCAGCACGACGTGCGAGGGATGGTCGGCGTTGGCCGGGAGGTTGACGATCAGCTGACCGCCCGGTCGCAGCGATGCCCGCCAGCGGCGCCAGCACGGCGGCGTGGTCGTCGACCCAGTGCAGCGACGCGTTGGCGACGATGACGTCGGCGGCGCCCGGCTCCGACCACACCGCGATGTCGCCGCGCTCGAAGCGCATCCCGTCGACCACCGGGGCCCGGTCGAGCATGGCGGGGGAGGAGTCGATGCCGATCGTCGACGAGGCGCCGAGCCGCTCGTGGGCGACGACGGTCAGGCGGCCGTCACCGCAGCCGAGGTCGACGACCGCCGGGCTCGTCGACCGCTTCGAGCAGCGCGAGGAGGTCGTAGAACGGACGGTCGCGCTCGGCGTCGAAGCGGTGGTACTGAGCCGGGTCCCAGCCGTCGGCCGTCAACCGGCCGCCCGGGCCCTGATGATGTTCAACGCCGATCCGGCCCGGAACCACGCGATCTGGTCGGTGCTGAAGGTGTGCGTGCACTCGAAGTCGATCGTCGTGCCGTCGGGCTTGTGGATCGTGCACGAGACGGTGGTGTCGGGGGCCAGGTCGGCGAGGCCGTGCACGGAGATGCGGTCGTCCTCGCTCGATCGAGGTCGTAGGTGCCGGGGTCGGCGAAGGTCAGCGGGAGGAGCCCCTGCTTCTTGGCGTTCGTCTCGTGGATGCGGGCGAAGCTGCGGGCGAAGATGACCTTGCCGTTGCGGAACCGGGGCTCCATGGCCGCGTGCTCGCGGCTCGAGCCCTCGCCGTAGTTCTCGTCGCCGACCGCGCACCACGACACGCCCTCGGTGTGCAGGTGCTTGGCGATGTCGGGGAAGGAGCGGATCTCGCCGTCGAGGGGATCCTTGCCGTGGCCGGCGTCCCGCGGGCGCCGGACACCGGATCAGGAAACGCGTTGATCACGCCGAGGAAGAGGTTGCCGGAGATGTTCTCGAGGTGGCCGCGGTACTTGAGCCACTTGCCGGCGGCGGAGATGTGGTCGGTGGTGCACTTGCCCTTGGCCTTCATCAGGACGGGCAGCTCGATGTAGTCGTTGCCGTCCCACGCCGCGAAGGGCTCGAGCAGCTGCAGGCGCTCGCTGTCGGGTGCGACGACGACGGCGATGTCGGCCCGGTCGTCGGGCGGGGCGAGGAAGCCCGACTCGCCCGGGTCGAAGCCTCGCTCGGGCAGGTCCTCGCCGACGGGCGGCTCCAGGGTGATCCCGTCGATGGCAGTCCGAGCAGCGGGTCGAAGTCGAGCGTGCCGGCGAGGGCGTAGGCGATGACCATGTCGGGCGAGGTGACGAACGCCTTGGTGTTGGCGTTGCCGTCGTTGCGCTTCGGGAAGTTGCGGTTGTAGCTGTTGACGATCGTGTTGACCTTCGTCGGGTCGAGGTCGGTGCGCTCCCACTGGCCGATGCACGGCCCGCAGGCGTTGGCGAGGACCTCGCCACCGATGGCCTCCAGGTCGGCGAGGAGCCCGTCGCGCTCGATGGTCGCCCGCACCTGCTCGGAGCCGGGCGTGATGAGGAGCTGGGTCTTGGCCCGCAGCCCCTTGGCCGACGCCTGCCGGGCGATCGACGCGGCGCGGGTGATGTCCTCGTAGCTGCTGTTCGTGCACGACCCGACGAGGGCCGAGGAGATCTCGGTCGGCACGCCGTTGGCTCTCGCCCACGCGCCGACCTCACTGACGGCATGGGCGAGGTCGGGGGTGTCGGGGCCGTTGATGAGCGGCTGCAGGGCGGACAGGTCGATCTCGATGACGCGGTCGAAGAACCGGTCGGGGTCGTCCCAGACCTCGGGGTCCGGGCGGAGGTCGGCGGCCACGGCGTCGGCGGCGTCGGCGATCGCCTCGCGGCCGGTCGCCTTGAGGTAGGCGGCCATGTTGGGGTCGTAGGCGAAGAGCGACGTGGTGGCGCCGATCTCGGCACCCATGTTGCAGATCGTGCCCTTGCCGGTGGCCGAGATCGAGTCGGCACCGGGACCGAAGTACTCGACGATGGCGCCGGTGCCGCCCTTCACCGTCAGCACCTCGGCGACCTTCAGGATGACGTCCTTCGGTGCCGACCAGCCCGACAGTTCGCCGGTGAGGTGGACGCCGATGAGCTTCGGCCAGCGCACGTTGAACGGGAAGCCGGTCATCACGTCGACGGCATCGGCGCCGCCGACGCCGATGGCGACCATGCCGAGTCCGCCGGCATTGGGGGTGTGGCTGTCGGTGCCGATCATCATCCCGCCCGGGAAGGCGTAGTTCTCGAGCACGACCTGGTGGATGATCCCCGAGCCCGGCTTCCAGAAGCCGATGCCGTACTTGGCCGAGACCGACCGCAGGAACTCGTAGACCTCGGAGTTGATGTCGAGGGCGAACTTGAGGTCGATGTCGGCGCCCGCCTTGGCGAGGATGAGGTGATCGCAGTGGACCGTGCTCGGCACGGCGGCCTCGTCGAGGCCGGCGGTCATGAACTGCAGCAGCGCCATCTGCGCGGTCGCGTCCTGCATGGCGACGCGGTCGGGGTCGAAGTCGGTGTAGCTGACGCTCCGCTCGAGCCCGGCGGACTCCGGGTCGCGGAGGTGGTTGGCGAGGATCTTCTCGGTCGCGGTCAGCGGGCGACCGAGGCGGCGCCGGGCGGTGGCCGCTCGTTCGGGCAGCCGCCCGTAGACGCCTTCGACGAGCTCGATCGGGGTGCCAGCAGTCACGGCCATGGGGTTCTCCCTGCCTCCTTGCAGACAAGCTTGTCTCAGACAGGTACCATACAAGTTGTGGGACCGAAGTACCAGTCGATCGCCGATGATCTCCGCCGGCGGGTGGCCGGTGGCGAGTTCGCCGCCGGGCGCCTGCTCCCGAGCGAATCCGAGCTCGGAGGAGCCTACGCGGCGAGCCGCGTGACGGTCCGCCGAGCCCTCGAGCAGCTGCGGGAGGAGGGCTTGGTCGACGCCCGCCAGGGCTTCGGCTGGTTCGTGCCGGCCCCGGCCCTCGACCAGGCCCTCGGGCGGCTCGGCACCATCGAGGCCCAGCTGGCCGAGTCGGGCCTGGCCTCGACGCGCCAGGTTCTCGACTTCCGCTTCGCCGCCGCGCCGACCGCCGCAGGCCAGATCCTCGGCACCGACCGGGTGCTCGAGGTCCGGCGGCTCAACCTGGTCGACGGGGTCCCGTTCGCCCGGGTGACGGTGTGGTGCCCGGCCGAGCTCGGCGCGCACCTGTCGCTGTCCGATGTCGAGCGCTCGACGTTCCACGACCTGCTCGGCCTGGAGCTGGCGGGGGCCACCCAGACGATCCGAGCCGACGCCGTGACGCCGGCCGATGCCGCCGTGCTCGGTGTCCCGGTGGGCTCGCCGGCCCTCGTGTGCGAGCGGGTGACCCGCTCGGACGGCGGCGAGGCCGTGCTGCTGTCCGAGCACGTGTTCCCCGGCCACCTGACCCGGTTCGTCGTCGAGCTGACCACGGTCGACCGGTCCGTCGCCCCGTCGGGACTTCGCCTGGTCCGGTAGCCCTCACACCAATCAGAGGTCGGGCCAGGCTCGCTTCGTCCTGGTGGGACGACCCTTGCGGTCACCCAGAGCCCAAGCGCGGCGCCACGACGCGAGGTCGGGTCCGGTGAGCGACGGGGTCGACCCCGCGTGGGCGTGCCGGCGGGCCCCGTACCAGTCCCCGGTCGACTCGTCGGCCAGGGCGGCGATGGCCGCCTCGAGCTCCGCCGCGAAGGTCCGGGCATCGCCGCCGCTCCGCATCGGCGCGCCGAAGGTCAGCACGGAGCGGCCCGGTCGGATGCGCTTGTCGCCCTTGGCGAGGATGCGGCCGGTGCCGGCGATGTGGATCGGCACGACCGGCGCCCCGGTGCGCTCCGAGAGCCAGGCGGCACCGCCCTTGTGGGGCTGGCCCCACCCGTCGGGGCTGCGGCCCCCCTCGGGGAACAGCACGAGGCTCCACCCCTCGGCGATGAGCTCCTCGGCCTGGCCGATGCTCCGCCGGCTCACGCCGGCCCGCTCGATGGGGATGGCGTTGAGGGCGAGCGCCGAGGTCGCCGAGGACACGGCGTTGGTGAAGAAGTAGTCGGCGGCGGCGCCGACGAACACCTTGTACCGCCACGGCTCGGGCAGCGACGTGAGGATCAGCGCCGAGTCGAGGTGGCTGTGGTGGTTGGCGGCGAAGATGACCGGGACGACGGGATCGGCATCGGCGAGGTCGCTGAGGCGGTCGAGGCCACGCCGCTCCGGCTTGGCGACACCGGCGACCGCCGGGCGCAGCAGCGACTCGAGCAGGACGACCCGGAGCCAGCGCGCCGGGAAGGAGCGGGCCCACTCGGTGTCGTAGTCGGCGCCGTAGCGGTCCTTGTGCGGCGGCGGCTCGACCGTGGCCGGCACCGTCGGCGCGGCGTAGGGGAAGCCGAGCGGCGGGCGCTTCGGCAGCAGGCGACGGAGGTCGCCGGTCACCTTCACGTCACGTCGGCCAGCAGGAGCGGCGGCACGTGGAGGTGGGTGATCGTGGGCTCGCGGCCGACGAAGTCCGAGGCCATCTCGAGGGCGTCGGCCATCGTGGTCGCCGGTCGGAAGCCGAGGCGGCGCACGGCGCGGGCCTCGCCGCCGACGACGACGACGTGGTCGGTGCCACCGAGGTGCTGCAGCGCGTGGGCGCCCCAGTACCACATGTAGAAGGGATGGACGCCGTGGTAGGCGTAGCTCGTCCGGTAGAGGTGCCGGTACCACTCGTCCTCGGCGAAGGTCTTCTCGAACCGGGCTTCCATCTCGGTCGGGTCGGTCGTCTCGGCCAGGACCTGCTCGAAGAAGTCGATGTAGCTCGGGTGGTGCACCGGGTGGAAGTCCCACGGCGTCGGGTGCGTGAGGATGAGCACGCCGCCCTCCCGCACGAGCGGACGGCCGCGGTACATGTTGAAGAAGTACCCGAGCCCGGTGCACATCACGAGGATCGGGTTCATGATCGAGTCGACGTTGTAGGGGCAGATGAAGGGCAGGCCCATCGTCAGGACGTCGGTCTGGCCCTCGACGTGGACGGTGTGCTCCCTGGCGTTCTGGGCGAGGGTCGCCTCGTGCACCGGGTCGACCGCCCCGGCGTGGATCGACGACATGCGGTGCGGGGCGCGGATCGAGTGGAAGATCTTCCGTGCCGCGGCGGCGGGCGTTCGCCGCAGCGACTTCTCCGCCGCGATGTAGAGGGCCCGGTCCTTGGCTCCCCACTCCCACTCGCGCTTCATGAGGAAGTCGAACGGGGCCGGGTAGGTGTCGTTGTTGAGCGTCGTCTCGATCTGGAAGATGCGGGGGCCGTTGGCCTCGAGGACCTCGCCCATGCGCCAGTTGCTGTGGTGGAGCTCGCTCTTGTGGCGGTCCATGAAGCTGCGGCTGGCGACCATGGTCGTCGGGTTGTGGTGCTGGCGCAGGCTCCGGTACCCGGCGAGGCCGGTGGCGGTCGACTTCCAGCCGCCGTCCATCGACACCAGGTTGATGTTCACGTAGATGAGCAGGTCGGACTCGGCGGCGCGCCGGTTGATCTCGACGAGCTCGCCGTGCTTCGTGGTCCCGATCTCGAGCATCCCGTCGGGGTCCTCGGCGTCGTGGTTGTAGATGCGACCCGAGGGGGCGAAGGCGTCGTAGACGCGGTCGCCGACGGCGTGGCGCAGCTCGTCCTCGGTCATGCGGCGATGCAGCGCCAGGGCGGCGATGAGGTGGATGTCGTCGACGCCCGCGGCTGCCGCCATGTCGAGCACGGCCTCGATGACGCGCTGGCGGTTGTCGGGGCGGCGCATCGGGGGCAGCGGGAGGGAGACGTCGTCGAAGGCGATGGTGAGCTTCATCCCGGCGTGCAGCAGCTCGGGCAGCGGTTCGGAGTCGAGGGGGTTCAGGAGGGCGTGGCGGACGGCGGCGTCGGGGTCGCGGCAGGGCGGCGAGGGGCTCCGGCGGGTAGATGACGCGGCTGCGCTCGGCGGGGAGGCGCTCGAGGCGGAACCCCTCGCCGAAGCTGTAGAGGATCGGCGGCGTCGACTTGTCGACGTTCAGGACGAACCCGGGTCTCGGCATGGTTAGATCCGTGCCCTTTCCTTCTCGTCGCGGAGGTCGAAGGCGACCTTCACGGCGCCACGACGGCCGGCTTCGGCGGCGTGACGGATGGCGTCCTCGTAGCGGGCGAGGGGGTAGGTGGCCGACACCAGCCGGCCGAGGTCGAGGTCGCGGACGAGCTCGATGGCCGCGGCGAAGTCGTCGGGGGTGTAGGCGTAGCACCCGCGGAGGCTGATCTCGCGGTGCCACAGCCCGGTGAGGTCGAGGGTCGTGACCGCCGGGCATGCCGACGGCGTGGACGGAGCCGCCGGGCGCGACGACGTCGAGGGCCTGCTGGAGCGAGGCAGGCGAGCCGACGCAGTCGACGACGTGGTCGGCGCCGCAGGTGAGCCGGTCGTCGATCATCCAGGACCCGACCGCCGCTCTGATGTGGCGGCCCAGCTCGTCGGGATCGCAGGCGACGTCGGCGCCGAGCTCCTTGGCGAGGCGCTTCTGGTGGGGGTGCTTGGCGGTGGCGAGGAGGGGGCCGCGGAGGTCGCCGAGACGGCGGATGGCGGCGATCGTGAGCAGACCGAGGGTGCCGGTGCCGATGACCGCCGCCTCGCCGGAGTCGACGCGACGGGCGGCGTGCACCGCGCACGCGGCCGGCTCGATCAGCACGGCCTGCTCGTCGGTCAGGTCGTCGGGGACGGCGACGAGCTGGGACTCGTGGGCGACGAGCAGGGTCGACCACCCGCCGCCGGTCGACTCGCAGAACCCGGTCTGCAGGCCCGGTTCGAGGTGCCCGAAGGCGACGCGCTCGCAGAGGTTCGGGCGGTCGGCCGCGCACATGTCGCACATCGGCTCGATGCCCCGCACGACGCAGGTGAGGATGGGGACGAGCACGACTCGCCGGCCGTCGTCGGTGTCGCCCACGACCTCGTGGCCGGGCACGAACGGGAACGAGACGATGGGCTCGAAGTAGCGGGAGGAGTGGCCGTCGATCGTCGCCAGGTCGGAGCCGCAGATCCCGGAGAGGCGGGGGCGCACGCGCACCCAACCCGGACCGGGGAGCTCGGGCGCGTCGACGTCGGCCAGCCGCAGCGGGCCGACCCGCGCGCCGCGCCCGGGCGCCAGCCGGCCGGCGACGGCCGCGGCCGCGTACCGCGCCACCTTCCGCTCGAACAGCAGCGCCTTCACCGGTCCGCTCCCGAACCATGAAGCGTCTTCGGCCTGGGGGGTGCGATGGGGAGGATCTTGCGGGGGGCGCCGCCGGCGCGGTCCCAGTGCTCGACCAGCCAGCCCCGGCTGCGGGCGATGGCGGCGAGCTTCGTCTCCGGGTTCACGGCGACGGGGTACCCGGCCGCCTCGAGCAGGGGGAGGTCCGACGTCGAGTCGGCGTAGGCGACGCTCTCGGCCGGGTCGAAGCCGTTGGCCTCGCAGTAGTCGTACAGCGCCTGCGCCCGGGACTCGCCCGTGGGCGGCACGTCGGTCATCTCACCCGACCACGTGCCGTCGGGGCGGACCGACATCGACGCGCACACGATGTCGTCGAACAGCGGCCGGATCGGGTCGATCACGATGTCGAGGGCGCCCGTGATCAGCAGGGTCCGGTGCCCGAGGGCCCGGTGCTCCCGCACGCGGCGCATCGCCGCCGGGAACGCCTTCATCAGCAGGTGGTCCGACATGAGCTCGACCGCGTCGGCCCGGAGCTGCTCGACCGGCGCGCCCTCGTAGCGGCGGTAGAAGTGGCGGAGGAAGTCGCCGCGGTCCTTGCGGTCCATGCTGAGCAGGCCCGGCGCCTCGGCGAGGGTCTTGAGGACGAACCGGACCCGGTCGTCCCACGGGAGCCGGCGCGTCGCCAGCCAGGAGTACGAGGCCACGACGTTGGAGGCGATGAGGGTGTTCTCGAGGTCGAACGCCGCCACCTGCCGGGCCGGGTCGAGGACCTGGCGCCGCAGCCGGTGCTCGCGGCCCTCGCGACCGGACGGGCCGGCCGTCGTCTTGACCCGAGCGTGCTCGACGACCGACGGGAGGTGGATCTTCGTCGCGTAGTCGGTCCCAGTCGATGACGCGCGGGTCGAAGTTGAAGCGCGGCCTGGTCGGCCGGCGGGAGCGACTCGAACAGCCCGAGCAGCCGGTCGACCCCGTACACCGCCTCGCACTCGACGTAGGCGCCGTAGAGCTGCACGTAGAGCTTGGCCCGGTCGACGTCGGCCCGGGTCTCCTCGAGGCGGGCCGAGAGCTCGGCCTGCTTGCCCCGCAGCGGCAGGGCCCGCAGCGCCTTCTCGGCCGCGTCGAACAGCGTCGTGGCCCGGTCGAGCTGGCTCTGCACCCGTCCTCGTCCCGGGAACGACCACTCGGGCACGACGATGGGCTGGCCCTCGCGGTCGTACACGGGGTGCTCGGTGAACCAGCCGTGGACGAGGTCGACGAGGCGCCGGTACCGCAGCGGGTTCACGCCGCCGGACGCGACCTGGGTGATGTCGGGCGACCCGTCGGCGTTCACCGGGCCGCGGGCGGCGACGGCGATGGTGGCGGCGACGACGAGGTCGACGGGGATGACGTCGACGACGCCCTCGGGCACGCCGGGGAACTCCTTGAGGAGGCCGCGGGCGTAGCTGATGATCACCGGCTCGGCCATGCGGAAGCCGCGGATCCAGCCCGGCCGCGGCTCGGCGAGCGCCGACTCGATGATCGACGGCCGGACGATCGAGACGGGCACGTCGCCGCGCTCCTCGGTGAGGGCCCGCTCGCCGAGCGCCTTCGTGTAGGCGTAGGCGTCGGGCCAGCCGAGGCTGGCGGCGCGGGCCCGCCCGGCGTCGACCATGCGCTCGGTGACCCAGTGGGTGCCGCTGCGACTCGGTCCTCTCGGCCAGGAGCGGGACGCCGGCGGCGCCGAGCTCGTGCCGGGCCTCCTTGCGGAAGCGAGCGAGCATGGCCGGTGTGCGGCTCTCGGCGTCGGCGTCGGCGCGGGTCCGGCGGGCGGCGTCGACCTCGCGGCGCCAGTCGACGTCGAGGGAGAACGGTTGGTCGGCGAGGAGCTTCTCGGGGGCCGAGCCGCGCCGGTTGCCGGCGACGTAGCAGGTCGACACGGCGACGAGGTGGGGCGTGACGCCGAGGTCGTGGCACGTGCGGGCGATGCGGGTCGGCCCGAGCAGGTTGACCTCGACGGCGTCGTCGAGCGGGCTGTCGAAGCTGACGGTGGCGGCGGAGTGGATGATCGATGTCGCACGAGGCGAGCGCCGCGCGGCCGTGGTCGTCGAGGCCGAGGCCGTCCTGGCCGACGTCGCCGGCCACGACCTGGACCCGGCGGGCCGACGAGCTCGGCGAGCCCGTCCTTGCCGAGCGTGGAGCGCAGGAGGTCGAAGGCGTCGTTGCCGATGATCTCGCGCTGGAGGCGGCGCTCGACCGAGGAGCGCTTGCCCGGCCGGACGAGGAGCACGACCTCGCAGCCCGGCACCGACCGCAGCAGCCGCTCGAGCATGGCGGTGCCGAGGAAGCCGGTCGTGCCGGTCACGAAGATCCGCTTGCCATCCAGGGCCTCGGGGATCACGCCTGATTGTCTACCATTTGGTAAGTGGCCCTGTCAGACGAAACCGCCCGGCTCGCAATGGCGCGGCGAGCGGGCTCCCCTTTGTCTGAGTCAGGCACGGCGGCACGGATCCTCGAGGCCTCCATCGAGGCCTTCGGTGCGCGCGGGTACGGGTCGACCTCCCTCGACGACCTCGCCCGCGAGCTCGGCGTGCGCAAGCAGACGATCCTGTACTGGTTCCCGTCCAAGGACGCCCTGCTCGGGGCGTGCCTCGACGCCGCCGCCGTCGAGCTGGCCGGCGAGCTCGAGTCGGCGCTGAGCGGCACCGAGGCCGGGTGGCCGCGCCTCGAGGCGCTGCTCCGGCGCGCCTTCCGGGTGGCGGCCCGCCGCCCGGCGCTCGTGGGGCTGCTGCGGGAGGCCGACCGGCTGGGCCCGCCGGCCTCGACCCGCCTCGTCGAGCGGCTCGCGCCGCTCGTCGGACCGGGCGCGGGCGTGGCTGGCGGCGGAGATGGACGCCGGGCGGCTGGCCCGGCACGACCCGGACGCCGTCGTGCTCGCCGCCTACTCCATGCTCACGGGACTGGCCGTCGAGGTCGAGACCCAGCGCGCCCTCGGCATGGCGACCGAACTCCGGGCGCTCGTCCGGCGGGAGCGGAGCGTCGAGCGCCTCCTGCCGCGCCGCCCTGGCCCCCTGACCGCTCAGCGGTCGGTGGCGAAGCGCGCCGGCCGCCGCTCGTGGCGCTCCAACGCCAGGCGCACCAACTCGTCGACGAGGTCGGCGTAGGGCAGACCCCGACGCCTCCCAGAGCTTCGGGTACATCGAGATCGGCGTGAACCCGGGGATCGTGTTCAGCTCGTTGACGAGCCATCCCCGGCCCCCTCCTCGTAGAAGAAGTCGACGCGGGCCATGCCGTCGACCCGCAGGGCCCCGTAGGCGCGCGAGGGCGAGGTCCTGCACCTCGGCGACCTCCTCGGGCCCGAGCGGCGCCGGCACGAGCAATCCCGGCCGTGCTGTCGCTGAGGTACTTGTCCTCGTAGTCGTAGAACTCGTTGCCGGCGACGATCTCGCCCGGCACCGACGCCCGTGGCGCCTCGTTGCCGAGCACGGCGACCTCGATCTCGCGGCCGCGCACGCCCTCCTCGATCACGAGGTACTCGTCGTAGCGCAACGCGTCCGCGACGGCGGCGGCCGAGCTCCGCTGGCGTCGTGGGCCTTCGTGACCCCGACGGACGACCCGAGGTTCGCCGGCTTCACGAACACGGGGAAGCCCAGCTCGGCCTCGACCCGCTCGGCCAGCGCCGCCGGGTCGCCGAGCTCGTTGAACCGCAGCGACAGCCACCGGCACTGGGGCAGACCCGCCGCGCCGAGGATCCCCTTGGCCAGGCCCTTGTCCATGCACACCGCCGACGCCGCCACGCCGGCCCCGACGTACGGGACGCCCGCCAGCTCGAGCAGACCCTGCACGGTGCCGTCCTCGCCCATGGGTCCGTGGACGAGAGGCAGCACGACGACGCGGTCCCCGGCGACGGTGGGCAGGGGCTCGAGCTCGGCGGCGCCTGGCACCCCGTCGGGCGAGGGCAGCGCCCCCGCGGCGCCGTCGCCGGCGGCGATGGCCTCGGCCGTGGCCACCCACCGCCCGTCACGCGTGATGCCGACGGGCACGACGTCGTACCGGTGCGATCGACCGCGGCCAGCACGTGGAACGCCGACGTGCACGACACCTCGTGCTCGGCGGACCGCCCCCCGAACAGGACGACGAGGCGGGTCCGGTCGGCATCGGGCACCGGCGCAGGTTAGGAGCCGAGCCGAGAGGCGAGGCGACCCATGGGCACCGTGGTCTGTCTCGGCCGGCGGAGCCGGCCGAGACGAACCGTTGCGCCGTGGGACGGCGACCTCTCCGCGCAGCGTGAGGGGACTGGCATGATCGACGCCCATGCGCATGCGGGCCTCCGACGTCGCCGACGCCACGTCGGGCGCGCTCGAAGGCCCCGACGTGGAGGTCGACGGCGTCGCCATCGACTCGCGGCTCGTGCGCGGTGGGGAGCTCTTCGTGCCGATCGTGGCCGAGCGCGACGGGCACGACTTCGTGGCCGACGCGCTCGCGAGGCGGCGCACTCGCCACCCTCGCCCAGCGGCGTCTCGACACGCCTGCAGGCGTGGCCCGGATCGACGTCGCCGACACCTCGGCCGCGCTCCTCGACATCGGCCGGCTGGCCCGCCGGCGCCTCGGCTCGCTCGTCGTCGGCATCACCGGCTCCGTCGGCAAGACCTCGGTGAAGGACCTGTGCGCCGCCGCCATGGCGACGCGGTGGCCGACGGCCGCCAGCGAGCGCTCGTTCAACAACGAGCTCGGCGTGCCGCTGACCCTGGCGAACGCGCCGAGCGGCACGAAGGCCGCCGTCATCGAGATGGGGGCGAGGGGCAAGGGCCACGTCGCCCTCCTCTGCGACGTCGCCCGCCCGACCGTCGGCGTCGTGACGGCCGTCGTCGCCGCCCACACCGAGCTGTTCGGCTCGATCGACGACGTCGCGGCGGCCAAGGCCGAGCTCGTCGAGGCGCTCCCGGCGGCCGGGACCGCGGTCCTCAATGCCGACGATCCCCGGGTGGCGGCGATGGCGGCGCGTACCGCGGCGAACGTGCTCACGTACTCGGCGCTCGGCGCGCCGGGTGCCGACCTGGTGGCCGAGGACGTCCGCGTCGACGACGACCTCCGACCGGCCTTCGTCCTGAGGTCGCCGTCCGGGTCCGTCGAGATCGCCCTGGAGGTGCGCGGGCGCCCACCAGGTCGCCAACGCCCTGGCCGCCGCCGGCGCCGCCATCGCCTGCGGCGTGGCGCTCGAGGACCTGGCCGCCGGCCTCGCCGCCGCGGTGCTCTCCCCGTGGCGGATGGACCTGCGGCGGGCGCCGAGCGGGGCGCTCGTGCTGAACGACGCCTACAACGCCAACCCGGCATCGATGGCCGCGGCGCTGCGATCCCTCGCCGCGCTGCCCGCGGTGCGGAGCCTCGCCGTGCTCGGGGTGATGGCGGAGCTCGGCACGGTGTCGGAGGTCGAGCACGCCCGCGTCATGGCCCTGGCCGACGAGCTCGGGATCGACGTCATCGCCTTCGAGACGACGCTGCTACGGCCTGCCGCCCGCCGAGGGCGTCGACGGCGTGCTGGCCGCGCTCGGGCCCCTCTCCGACGGCGACGCCGTACTCGTCAAGGGCAGCCGCGTGGCCGGCCTGGAGCGGATCGCCGCCGCCCTCCTGAAGGACTGACGTGATTCATTCAGGTTCGCTCCGGCGCCGTCCTGGCGCCTCCGCTCACGCGGATCCTGTCGTGCCGGACGCGGTGCGGACTCGGGGGCGCATCCGCGCGGACTTGACGACGGTCATTCAGGTTCGCTCCGGCGCCGTCCTGGCGCCTCCGCTCACGCGGATTCCTGTCGTGCCGGACGCGGTGCGGACTCGGGGGCGGCATCCTGCCGCTGGCGTGCTACCGGTCGCTCGGGCACCCTGGTCATCGCCGCCGACTCGAGCTCCTCGGGGCTGCGCACGTCGGCGAACCGGGCGAGCCAGACCGCCACCAGCGGCGCCGAAGATCATCAGCGGTGGCATGCCGACGGCGTCGACCAGCGGCGCCAGCACGAGGTTGGCGACCGAGACCATGCCGCCGAAGCCCATCATCCACAGCGCCATCACCCTGCCCCGCTCGTGGTTCGCCAGCCGGGCTTGCATCGCCGTGTTCAAGGCCGTGATCGAGCCGAAGTACGAGGCGCCGAGGAGGACGACGACCAGGTAGGCGGGCGCCGGGCTGCGCAGCAGGGCGTACACGGTGAGCAGAGCGGCATAGGCGAGCAGGCCCCGGCGCACGAGAACCGCCTTCGACGTGCGGGCGAAGACCGTGCCGATCGAGATCGACCCGACGGCAGCACCGAGCCCGAAGCACGCGTACAGGAGGCCGTAGGCGAGGGACTCCTCGTCGAGGCCGAGGTTCTCCGCCGCGAACACCGGGAACTGGCCGACCCACAGCAGGCACAGCGAGGAGAACACCGCGATGGTGATGAGGGCGCGGCCGATGACCGGGTCGCGCCGGGCGATGCGGAACCCGCTCGTCAGGCGGCGAAGACCTCGTTCCTCCTCGATGTCGTCGGGCACGTGGGCGGCGGGGAGGTGGAGCCGGGCGATGGCGGCGATCACGAAGAGGTAGCTCGACGGCGTTGCCGAGGAAGACCCACGAGGGCCCGAAGGCGGCGAAGGTCACGCCGCCGATGGCCGGGCCGATCGACGCGGCTCAGGTTCATCTGCGCCGACTGGAGCGAGATCGCCCCCGGGAGGTCGTCCCGGCCGACGAGGTAGGGCAGCACGGCGGAGTACGCCGGCATGAAGATGGCGCCGCCGATGCCGCCGACGAGCACGGCGGCGACGATGGCGACCTTCGACGGGTCGTCGCTCGTGACCACCCACGCCAGCGCGGCGGCGGCGAGGAGCTGGGCGACGGTGACGGCCAGCAGCAGCTTCTTGCGGTCGAAGGTGTCGGCGATCACGCCGGCGAAGGGGCCGAAGACGCAGGACCGGGCCCATCTGGGCGAAGATCATCAAGCCGACGAAGACCGGCGACCCGGTGAGGGAGTAGGCGAACGCGCCGAGCACGACCTGCTGCATCCACGTGCCGATGTTCGACAGGAACGCCCCCAGGTACATGATCCGGAAGTCGCGGTGGGCCAGCGCCGCCAGTGCCGTTCCCGGCGCGAACCGGGAGTCGCCTTCGCGCAGCGCCTCCTCGGCCTCCTCGAGGCACGGCCCTCCGTCGACGGGTCCCCCGCGGGGGTCGGCGTCGATCGGCGCGGGCATCCCCCAAGGATGCCCAGCCGGGCCCCTACCGTGACAACCCCTATGGGAGGGCGGGCGATCGTCGTCGAGGAGCCCGAGCTCCCGTTCCCGCCCCACGAACCGCCCGTGTGCGCCCGCGGCCCGCTCGCGACGTTCGCCGAGTGCCCGCTGTGCGGCGGCGGGCTCGCCCCTGAGCACGCCCACTTCCGGTGCCGGGCCTGCGGGTGGCGCGACTCCTGCTGCGACTGAGCGCGGCGCCTACGGGCGGCGGGCTTCGGCCGATTTGAGGCGATCGAAGGCCTCGGAGCTGCCCTCGTCGTCGCCGAGGACGATCGAACGGACCCGGACGTGCGAGGCCAGCTCCGATGCCCCGCTGATCCGGGCGACGAAGGCGTCGATGCCCGCCGCCCCGCCGCCGGCGAGGAAGACCTTCAGCGAGGATCCCGCCACGAGGATCCGGTCGGTGTCACGGATGAGGTCGGCGAGCTTCCGGGCGTGGGCGGCGGTGAGCCCGGGCCCGTCAGCCGCTTCGACCGCCAGCAGGGCGTCGCCCTCGACCCCGTTGCCGACCGCCGCGTAGAAGGCGTGGGCGTCCTCGGGCCCAGAGGGCGCGGGGCCGGCGGTCGCCGCCGCCGGCCGCTGCCGCCGATCCGCGGTCGGCCCGCCCTGGTCGGAAGTCGTCGCCTGCACCCGGGCGATGGCCTTCTCGAGGTCGTGGAGGTCGGGCTTGGCGACGACGATCGGCTTCGGTGTGTAACGGTCGAGCATGGCGTGGTCGGCGGTGTGGCTGAACACGATCACGCGGGCGCCGACCCTGACGGCGGCCTCGATGATGTCGAAGTCGGTGTTGTAGCCGAGCGACAGGTCGAGGATCACGACATCGGGACGGGCGAGGGTGACGAGCTCGGTGGCGATGGCGTTGTTGACGGCGACGCCGACGACCTCGTGTCCCAGCCGCTCCACGAGCGCCTCGGCCATCATCCGCAGGTACTCGTCGGCATCGCAGAGAACGAACCTCACGATCGACGCAGCGCCGTCTCGAGGGGGACGTACGCCCGACCCAGGGCGCCGGCCACGGCTTCGTGGGTGACCTGGCCGCCGAGCGTGTTGACGCCGAGCGCCAGCGCCGGATCGGAGGCGCACGCCGCCGCCAACCCGCGGCGCGAGAGCTCGACGAGGTAGGGGAGCGTCGCGTTCGTCAGGGCGTAGGTCGACGTGTTGGGCACGGCGCCCGGGATGTTGCCCACGGCGTAGTGGATGACCTCGTGGCGCTCGTACACGGGATCGGTGTGGGTCGTCTCCCTGATCCCCTCGACGCAACCACCCTGATCGATGGCGACGTCGACGATGACGGCGTGGGCCCTCATGCCTTGCACCATCTCGCTGGTCACGACGGTCGGCGCCCGCCCTCCGGGGACCAGCACGGCACCGATCACGAGGTCGGCGTCGGCGAGGGCACGCTCCACGGCCCCGGTGTTCGAGGCGAGGGTCATGATCCGTCCCTTGTGGATCTGGTCGACCCAACGCAGGCGATCCAGGTTCTTGTCGAGCAGGAGGACCTCGGCCTCCATGCCGGCGGCGATCCACGCGGAGTTCCAGCCGACGTTGCCGGCGCCGAGCACGACGACGCGGGCGGGCCGCACGCCGGGCACGCCCCCCAGGAGCACGCCGCGCCCGCCGTTCTCGCGCTGCAGGTAGAAGGCGCCGATCTGGGTGGCGAGCCGGCCCGCCACCTCCGACATCGGTGCCAGCAGGGGGAGTGCGCCGGTCTCGCTCTGCACCGTCTCGTAGGCGACGGCGGTCGCGCCCGAGGCGAGCAGCGCGTCGGCGACCTCCGGGTAGGCGGCGAGGTGCAGATAGGTGAAGAGGACGAGGTCGTCGCGGAGGAAGCCGAACTCCTCGGGCTTGGGCTCCTTGACCTTGCACACGAGCCCGGCGCCACCCCACACCTCACCTGCGTCGGGCACGACCTTGGCCCCCGCGGCGGCGTACTCGGCGTCGGCGATCGAGCTGTCGACGCCCGCCCCGGCCTGGACCAGCACGTCGACACCGTGACGTCGCAGCTCTCGCACGCCGTCGGGCGTGATGGCGACGCGGTGCTCCGAGTCCTTGACCTCGCGGGGCACCCCGACTGTCAACGCGCCGCCCATGTGATCGACCTCCTCGCCGCCGTGCCCTTGGTCTGCTCGGGCGCGACGGTACCGTCGGATCGTGACCGAGGTGCCGGACGACGTCACCGACGAGGCTGCGCTCGTCCTGCGCACCTTCTTCCGCGACGGCAAGCTCGTCGAGATCCCGCGGCGACGGGCGAAGCGCCTCGTGATCCTCGACCGGCTGGCCCAGGAGTTCGAGGTGGGCAGGCGGTTCCCCGAGCGCGAGGTCAACGACGTCCTCCGACGGTTCCACGACGACGTCGCCGCGCTCCGCCGCTACCTCGTCGACGAGGACTTCCTCGACCGCGACGGCGGTGAGTACTGGCGCAGCGGCGGGACCTACCGCCCCTGATCAGGGGTCGACGACGACGAAGGTCCCCTCGGGCAACCGGCCCTCGTAGGCCTCCAGGCGCTCGGTCAGGACGGACACGTCGGCGGGCGTCGGTGCGAAGAAGCTCACGCATCCCGGCACGACCGTGCGGGGCGGAGCGGCCAGGCACCACTTCCGCACCAGGGTCCACGACTCCGGTGTGTCGGGGAAGAAGAACTCGGAGATGGCGACGACGTGGGCGCCGAAGTCGTCCACCAGGCGCTCCATCGGCTCCGGCTCCAGGGTGTGGTCCTCCAGCGCGGTGATGACGTCGTGGGAGCCGAGACCCGAGCAGGTCGAGCAGGGGCCCATCGTGCTCCCAGGCGACCAAGCCGAGGTCGCTCACGGCGACGGGCTCGCCGTCGTAGGCGTCGGCGAGGAAGGCGCCGACCGATCCGGGCTGGCGGAACACCTCGCCGGCGGCGGTCGGGGTGTCGCTGGCCCGGAGGACGAACCCGACGGCGAGCACGCCGAGCACCGCGAGCACCGGCGCCGGCGGCGCGGTCCCGCGCCGGCTCCGGCGGCGCCGTCGGCGGCGAGCGCGGCGACGGCGAGCGACGACACGAGCAGCCAGGCCTCGTAGCGGTTGGCCTGACCGACGAGCCCGTAGACGCCCTGGAGGAGCGCGGCGGTCAGGACGGCGAGGCCGGTGACCCTGACGGCGGGCCGCGACCATGCCAGGCACAACGTGGCACCGGCGACGGCGACGGCGAGCGCGTAGACCGGCTGCTCGGTGACGAGGCGGGCGAGGCGATGCAGCGTGTCCATGGTGTGCAGCGGCTCGAGCGAGCCCCAGAAGCCGTCGTTCAACGTGCTCTTGGCCGTGACGGAGTTGGGGAGGGCGTCCTGCCCGAAGGCGAGGTTGACGATGGCGACGACGGCGGTCGGCACCGCAGCACCGAGCACCGGGGCGGCCGCCAGGCGGAGCCGGCGGCGGAGGTCGCCGAGGTCGGTGGTGGCCAGGATGCCCACGACCGCGCCCACGGCCAGGAACCCGGTCTCGAAGCGGGCGGCGGTCGCGAACCCGAAGGCGACGCCGACCCAGAGCGCTCCGCGGGGCCTGCCCTCGGCCATGGCGGCGAGGGCCCGGATGGCGGCGACGGCCAGGGCGGCGTGCAGGACGTGCTCCATCCCGAGGAAGGAGAGGTGCAGGACGCCGAGGCCGAGGACGAGGAGCACGCCGGCGACCGCCGAGCGCACAGGGCGATGACGGTCGACGAGGGACCGGAACCCGGTGAACTCCCAGAGCAGCGCCGAGCCGGCGACAGGTTCAACCCGAGGGGGAGCCACACCGAGCTGAACGGGACGATCAGGACGGCGGCGGCCAGCAGCAGGGTCCAGAGCGGGGAGGAGGAGGCCGATTCGTAGACGCCGGGCACGAGGCCCCACGTGCGGTGGTCGACGAGGTTCTCGGCGAGGGCGAGGTGGATGTACGGGTCGTCCAGGCTGTAGGCGAAGGTCACGCCGATGCCGTCGATCACGGCCCGACGGATCACGAGCGCGAGCAGCAGGTACAGCCCGACGGCACCGCCGAAGACCAGGGCCCGGAACCGCCGCTCGACGGCTGCAGTCGCGGCCTCGCTCACGTCGGCCGGACCCGTCCCCACGGGCGCCGGACGGTAGCGGTCGCCCGGCGTGGCGCCGACATCGGGTCGCGGTCCTAACGTCGGTGCATGGCCTCGTCGCGCATCGCCGTCGCGCCGAACGGCGCGCGCTCGTGGCTCGCCGACGCGGTGGTTGCCGGCGGAGGGGAGCTCGGCGCTCCCGACGAGGCGGCCGCGCTCGTGTGGGCCGATCACGCGGATCCGGACGGTCTGGCCGACGTCCTGACGACCCATCCGGGACTGCGGTGGGTGCAGCTGCCGTGGGCCGGCGTAGAGCCGTACGCCGGTGTCATCGCCGCCCACCCCGACCGGACCTGGACCTGCGGCAAGGGCGTCTACGCCGAGCCCGTCGCCGAGCTGGCGCTCACCCTGCTGCTCGCCGGTCTGCGCCGGCTCGACACATACGTGCGCGCGTCGGCGTGGGGTTCGCCGCTCGGACGGAACCTCCTCGGGGCCCGTGTCGTCGTCGCCGGCGGCGGCGGGATCGCCGAGTCGTTCCTCCGGCTCCTCGCACCGTTCGGGGCCGACGTGACCGTCGTGCGCCGCCACCCCGAGCCGGTCGCCGGCGCGGCCCAGGTCGTCGGCGCCGACGGTCTCGACGCGGCGCTCGACGGTGCCGACGCGCTCGTGCTGGCGCTGGCGCTCACGCCGGAGACCGAGGGGCTGATCGACCGGGCCCGCCTCGACCTCCTCGCCGACCACGCCTGGGTCGTCAACGTCGCGCGTGGCCGCCACATCGTCACCGACGACCTCGTCGCCGCCCTGCGCGACGGCGCCATCGGCGGCGCCGCCCTCGACGTCACCGAGCCCGAGCCGCTGCCGGCCGGCCACGCGCTGTGGGGGCTTCCCAACGTGATCGTCACGCCGCACGTCGCCAACACGCCCGACATGGCCGTCCCGCTCCTGTCGGCGCGCATCACCGAGAACGTCCGGCGGTGGCAGGCAGGGCAGGACCTGCTCGGTCCCGTCGACGTCGAGGCCGGGTACTGAGCCGCCGTGGGGAGGACGCACTACGAGACCCTGGGCGTCACCGAGCACGCCGCCTCCAGCGAGATCAGGCACGCCTACCTCGCCCTCGCCCGGCGCCTGCACCCGGACCGTTGGACCGACGCGTCGCCCGCCGAGCGGGCCGATGCCGAACGGCGCATGCAGGCGGTCAACGAGGCGTGGCGCGTGCTCGGCAACCCCGGCCGTCGGGTCGCCTACGAGGCCCAGCGGCGCCGAGCAGCCGAACCGCCGTCGCGGCCCGCAGGCGCGGCGGAGGGCTTCTCCACCGGCGCGCTGTTCGAGGTGGAGGACTACGGGCCACCGGACGCCGTGGCGCGGATCGTCCGGGTGCTGCCGTGGGTACTGCTCGCGCTCGTCCTGGGCACGATCTTCATCTTCACCGCCTATGCCACGTCGGACTCGGGGCAGGATCCCGACGGCGCCTCGTGCATCGTCCGCCGAGGGGGGACCGCAGAACCTGTGCCCTGCGACACGGAGGGGGCCCGGACCGTCGTGACCGAGGTCGTCGAGGTCGGCTCGTGCCCGGCTGGGACCGAGCCCTACCAGCCCGCCGACCGCAACGTGGCCCTCTGCCTGCTTCCGTAGGATCCGAGCCATGCGCGTCCTGGAACCGGACCACGTCGTCCTCGTGTCACCCGACCCCGAGCGCCTGGTCGAGTGGTACCGCGACCACCTCGGCCTCGAGGTGCTCCGGCTCGAGCAGTGGCGGGCGAAGGAGGTGCCGTTCATCTCCCTCCGCGTCAACGACGCCTTCCTCGTCGACGTGATGACGGGCGACCGGACCGGCGAGAACGTCAACCACCTCGCCGTCGTCGTGGACGACGTCGATCTCGACGAGCTGGCGGCGTCCGGGAGGTTCACGGTGGAGATGGGCCCGGCCGAGCTGTTCGGCGCCCGGGGTGTCGGCAGGGGCGTCTACGTCCGGGACCCCGACGGGAACCTCGTCGAGCTCCGTACCTACTGACGCAGCGGCCGGGGCGGTGCCAGGATGCCGGTCGATGACCGCTGACACCGGACTGCTGCGACGACCCGTGAACGAGCTGACGGCGCTGGTGCGCGGGGGCGAGCTCTCGGCGCAAGAGCTCGTCGAGACGAGCCTGGCGGTCATCGAGGAGCGCGACGCTGCGCTGCACGCGTTCGTGAGCGTCGACCCCGATCGCGCCCTGGCCGATGCCGCGGCCGTCGACCGCATCGTCGCCGCCGGCGACGACCCCGGCCCGCTCGCCGGGCTCCCGATCGGCGTGAAGGACCTCGACGACGCCGCCGGGTTCGTCACCACCCACGGTTCGGCCGTCCGCCGGAACGACCCGCCGGCGTCGGCCGACTCCGCCGCTCGTGGCCCGATCTGAAGGCCGCCGGGTGCGTCGTCGTCGGGAAGACGAACACCCCCGAGCACGGCTGGAAGGGCGACACCCTCAACGGGTGGGGCCAGGGCACGGTCAACCCATGGGGCGCCGGACGGTCGGCCGGCGGCTCCTCGGGCGGCAGCGCAGCCGCCGTCGCCGCCGGCATGGTGCCGCTCGCCACCGGGTCCGACGGCGGCGGGTCGATCCGCATCCCGTCGGCGCTCGTGCGGGCTCACCGGCCTCAAGCCCTCGCTCGGTCGCGTCCCGGTCCGGCGGTCCGCAGGCCGCCCGGGTGGGCGGACTTCTCGACCAAGGGCGTCGATGGCCCGCCGCCTCGCCGACGCCGCGCTCGTCCTCGGACTCGCCGTCGGTCCCGACCCGACCGACCTGCGCTCGCTCCCGGCGCCCGACGTGCCGTGGCGCGAGCGCTCGACGACCTCGCACGCGCCGCGCCGGGTCGTCTGGTCGCCGACGCTCGGCTACGCCACCGGTCGACCCCGAGGTGGCCGCGGTCTGCGAGCGGCGGTCGACGTCGCTCGCCGGCGCTCGGCACCGAGGTCGATGGAGGTCGACCAGTGTCTTCGACGAGGACCCGGCCTGGTCGCTGGTTCACGCTGGCGCAGGTGCAACGAGCGCACCGTCGAGCCAGCTCCGCGACACCGAGCGTGGGAGCTGGTCGACCCCGGGCTCCGGGCGACTGCCGACCTCGCCCGGGCGCAGTCCAGGCCGTCGACGTCGTGCGGGCCCAGGACGCGCGCCACACCCTCAACCTGCGGCTCGTCGAGCTGTTCCACCAGGCGCCCCTGCTCCTATCCCGACGGTGCCGGCCAGACCGGCCGCTCGGCGGTGAGCTCGGCACGATCGAGGGCGACGGCACGCCAGCTGGGTGCGCGTTCACGTACCCCTTCAACATGACCCGGTCGCCGGCCGGGACGGTGTGCGCCGGCTTCACATCGACGGCATGCCCGTCGGGCTGCAGGTGATCGGCCCGCAGCACGCCGACGTCGGCGTGCTCCGCGCGCTCGCCGCTGCTCGAGGACGCGCTCGACCTCGACACCGTCCCGCCCGACTACCGAGTGGAGTCCGAGGCCCCGCGCTACGCTCCCCGTTCCCCGTCGGGCGTATAGCTCAGCTGGTTAGAGCGCACGCTTCACACGCGTGAGGTCACAGGTTCGAGTCCTGTTACGCCCACGATGGGAGTGATCGAGACGATGACGTTCCGCTTGCTCGACGGCACGTCGGAGGCCGACTTCCTCGCCGTCGACAAGCGCCTCCAGTCCGATTTCGCCTACCAGCAGCCCGGCCTCGTGCGCCGCACCACGGCACGGGGCCGACGTGACGGCGGCGACGACGAGTGGGTGGTGATCGACCTGTGGCGAGAGCGCGGCGGATGCCGACGCCTGTGCTGCACGGTGGGACGACGATCCCGTGGCGCAGGAGTTCATGGCGCTCGTCGACCGCGACACGGTCGAGGTCCGCCGCTACGACGACCTCGACTGACCGCTACTGCTGGACGAGCATGACGGGGTTCCCCTCGGGGTCGACGATCGGCGCCAACGTCGGCCCGTCCGGGATGTCGAACGGCTCGGACAGCACCGTGCCGCCCAGCTCGGCGGCGAGGGCGAGCGACGCGGCGAGGTCGCGCACCTGGATGTACAGCCGCACGCCGGGAGCGTCGCCGCCGCGGATGTGACCCGCGGGGCCCGGTTCGGGTCCGCCCAGCCCTGGTGCGATCGGCATGATCGCGCCGTCGCCGATGTCCCAGTTGAAGAGGTCGCGGTAGAAGGCGCGCTGCCGCTCGGGGTCGCGGGCCTCGATCTCCCAGTGCACGACCGGCCGGGGCCAATCTGCGCTCATCGTTCCTCCTGTCGGCGTCTTCTTACACGCGAGAGAGGCGGCCCCTGCGGGCCGCCTCTCGGGAGAGAAACGAAACGGCCGACTAGATCGAGCGGACGTTCTGCGCCTCGTCACCCTTCCGGCCAGCGGTCACCTCGAACTCGACCTTCTGACCCTGATCCAGGGTGCGGTAGCCGTTGCCCTGGATGGCGGAGAAGTGCACGAACACGTCCTTGCCGCCGTCGTCGGGTGCGATGAACCCGTAACCCTTTTCCGAATTGAAGAACTTCACAACTACCAGTGGCCATTGCCTTCTCTTCCCTCATATACGCGAGTCGACCACTGCGGCCGCCCGGACGCGGCCAGGGTAGTAGGTCGCACCTAGCCTCCCGGAAGTGGAGCCGCTGACCGACGAGGAACTGCGCGTGCTCGGGTGCCTGGCCGAGAAGGAGGCCACCGTCCCCGACGCCTATCCCCTCACGCTGAACTCGCTGCGACAAGCGTGCAACCAGTCGTCGTCCCGCGACCCCGTCGTGGCCTACGACGACCTGACGATCCAGCGGGCCCTCGACTCCCTGAAGGCCAAGGGCTTCGTGCGGTTCGTGCACCCGGCATCGGGGGAGCGGGCGACGAAGTTCCGCCACGTCGCCCACGATGCGCTCGGGCTCGATGCCGGCGAGCTCGCCGTCCTCAGCCGTCCTCGTGCTGCGCGGCCCGCAGACATCGGGCGAGCTCCGCACCCGGACCGAGCGCCAGCACCGGTTCGAGAGCCTCGAGGCGGTCGAGGCCGCGCTCCAGGCGCTCGACGGCCGCGACGAGCCCCTCGCCCTCGAGGTGCCGCGCCAGCCCGGCCAGCACCAGATCCGCTGGGTGCACCTGCTCGGCGGCGAGGTCGACCTCGAGCACGGTTGCGGCCGCGGCGCCGGGCACCGGCGAGCGAGCGGCGAGTCGTCCCTCGAGACCGAGGTGGCCGAGCTCCGCGCCGCGCGTCGACGCGCTCGAGCGAGGAGCTCGGGCTCGGAGCCGCCGAACTACTCTTGACCGAGCAGTCAAGTTTGGGAGGCGGCGCGATGTTCAAGTGGTCCGACGAGCAGCTCATGATCCGCGACGCGGTCCGCCAGTTCGTGGAGGCGGAGATCGCGCCGAAGCGGGAGGAGCTCGAGCACGGCGACCTGCCGCCCTACGACATCCTCCGCAAGCTGTTCGCCACCTTCGGCCTCGACGCCATGGCCCGGCGAGCGGTTCAAGGTGCAGATCGAGCGGGAGAAGGCGGGGGAGCCGAGGGAGGAGCGCAGCCGGCGGCCGCGACGCCACCGCCGTCGCCATGGGGATGATCCCGATCATCGAGCTGTGCCGGTGGTGCCCGGGCATGGTCACCGCCATGGGCGTGTCGATGGGGCTCACGTCGGCCGCCATCATGAGCCGGGGCACGACGGCGCAGAAGGAGCGGTGGGCGCTCGACCTCCTGACCCTCGACAAGATCGGCGCCTGGGCGATCACCGAGCCGGGCTCGGGCTCCGACGCCTTCGGGTCGATGCGCTCGACGGCGCGGCGTGACGGCGACGAGTACCTCCTCAACGGGTCGAAGACGTTCATCACGAACGGCCCCTACGCCGACACGATCGTGTTCATCTGCAAGCTCGACGAGGGCAACCCGCCCGAGGAGCGCAAGGTCCTGTCGCTTCGTGCTCGACAAGGGGCATGCCCGGGCTCGAGCAGTCCAAGCCGCTGCGGAAGATGGGCATGCACTCGTCGCCCACGGGCGAGCTGTTCCTCACCGACGTGCGGGTCGGTCGCGACCGCCTCATCGGCGAGACCGAGGACGTGCCCGGCCGGCGGGCGCGAGGGCGCCAAGGACACGTTCTCGATGGAGCGCTCCGGCGTGGCTGCCATGTCGCTCGGGATCATCGAGCAGTGCCTCGAGAAGTGCGTGCAGTACGCCAAGGACCGCGTGCAGTTCGGCAAGCCGATCGGCGAGTTCCAGCTGATCCAGGAGAAGCTGGCCCGCATGGAGGTGGCCCGGCTCAACGTCCAGAACCTGGTGTTCCGGTTCATCGAGATGGCCGCGGCCGGTGAGTCGCTGACCCTGGCCGAGGCGTCGGCGATGAAGCTGTACTCCGCCCGCGCCGCCACCGAGGTGGCGATGGAGGCGGTGCAGCTCTTCGGCGGCAACGGCTACATGGCCGAGTTCCAGGTCGAGCAGCTCGCCCGCGACGCCAAGGTCCTCCAGATCTACGCCGGCACCGACGAGATCCAGATCACCCACATCGCCAAGGACCTCCTCCGCCGGTAGGGTCGGCGGCAGCAACCAACCAACCCCAGGGGAGCTCGGGCGAGCCGAGCTGAGAGGGCGACCGATCCGTCGCCGACCCTCGAACCTGATCCGGGTCATGCCGGCGGAGGGAGATGGGACACCACCAGGGCTCCGTGATCGTCGTCTCCGGCGGCGGGCCCGTGCCCGCCGCAGTGCACGACCTGCTGCCGCTCCGGCGCGCCCGTCGTCGGTGCCGACAGCGGCGTCGACACCGCGCTGGCGCTCGGTCTCGCCGTCGACGTCGCCGTCGGCGACTTCGACTCGGTGACGCCGGAGGGGCTGGCGGCGGCCGAGGCCGCGGGCGCGCGTCATCCGCCACCCGGAGGCCAAGGACGCGACCGACCTCGCCCTCGCCCTCGACGTGGCGGCCGGCCTGCTCGGCGACACGCCCGGTGAGATCGTCGTCGTCGGCGGCGCCGCCGGCCGGCTCGACCACCTCCTCGCCGGGCTTCTGGCGCTGGCATCGCCGGTCGTCAGGCCGCACGCTGTCCGGGCCCACCTCGGGCCGGCGACGATCCACGTCCTGCACGGCCCGAACGGCGTCGGCTTCGACGACTGTCCCCGGGGCGCTCGTGACCCTCGTGCCCGTCGGCGGCGTCGCCGAGGGCGTCACCACCGAAGGCCTGCGCTACCCCCTGCGGGGCGAGGCACTCGAAGCCGGCACCACCCGGGGAGTCAGCAACGTCGCCGAGGCGGACCGAGCCCGCGTCGAGCTCGACGGGCGGCACCCTGCTCGTCGTCCTCCCCGGCGACGAGTCGACCGATGGAGGAACCTCGTGAGAGCCGTCCGCACCGCCACCGCCCTCGCCCTGCCGCTGGTGCTCCCGGCCGCCGTGGTGGCCTGCGGCGACGACGGCGACGACGAGCGCGTCGTCCGCCTCCTCACCCACGACTCCTTCGTCGTGAGCCCCGAGGTGCTCGACGAGTTCACGGAGCGGACGGGCTACGAGGTCGAGGTCGTCATGGCCGGCGACGCCGGGTCCATGGTCAACCAGGCGATCCTCACCAAGGACCGCCCCCTCGGCGACGCCCTCTTCGGCATCGACACGACCTTCCTCGCCCTCGGGCTCGACGAAGGCCTGTTCGCGCCGTACGCGCTCGCCCGAGCTGGCGGCGGTCCCCGACGACCTCGAGGTCGATCCGGAGCACCGGGTCACGCCGATCGACCTCGGCGACGTCTGCGTGAACTACGACCGGTCGTACTTCGAGGAGCCGGGTGCCCCGCCGGTCCCGGCCACGCTCGCCGACCTGACCGACCCCGCCTACGAGGACCTCCTCGCCGTCGAGGACCCGGCGACGTCGTCCCCGGGCCTGGCCTTCGTCGCCGCGACGGTGGACGTGTTCGGTGAGGCCGGGTGGGAGGAGTGGTGGACCGACCTGCGCGCCAACGGCGTGACCGTCGCCAACGACTGGACCGACGCCTACTACGGCGAGTTCTCCGGCGGCGCGTCGAGCGAGGGCGACAAGCCTCTCGTCGTGTCGTACGCGTCGAGCCCCGCCGCGGAGGTCGACCCCACCGGGCGAGTCGTCACTGACCGGCGTCGTCGAGGGGACGTGCATCCGCCAGGTCGAGTACGCCGGCGTCCTCGCCGGCGGCGACCAACGCCCGGGGCGCCCGCGCCCTCATCGACTTCCTGCTGTCCGAGCGCGTCCAGGAGGACATCCCGTCGAACATGTTCGTGTACCCGGCCCGCGACGGTGCAGCGCTGCCCGACGCGTTCGAGCGGTTCGCCACGCTTCCCGCCGACCCCATCGAGATCGACCCGCTCGCCTTCGGGGCCGTGCCGCGACGACCTCATCGATCGTTGGACCGATCTCGTGCTCCGGTGACCGACCCGCGGCCGGGTCGCGCTGCTCGCCGTCCCCGGCCTCTTCCTGGTCGCCCTGTTCGTGTGGCCGATGGTCGCCATCGTGAACACCGGGCTGCGACCGGGAGGGACCTGGCACCTCGACGACGCCGTCGACACCCTCACGAGCGACTCGACGCGCGGCGTGCTCGGCTTCACGCTGTGGCAGGCGCTGCTGTCGACCGGTCGCGTCCTTCGTGCTCGGGCTGCCGCTGGCCTGGATCCTCGGCCGGATGGACATTCCCGGTCGGTCGGCGCTGCGGGTCGCGGTGACGTTGCCGTTCGTCCTGCCGACCGTCGTCGTCTCGATGGCCTTCCTCGCCCTCGCCGGGCCGCGTGGCGTGCTCGGCGAGCATCGTCCGGCTCGACGGAACCCTCGCCGGCATCGTCATCGCCCACGCCTTCTTCAACACCGCCGTCGTCGCGCGGGTGGTCGGTGGGCACTGGGCCCGCCTCGACCGCCGGCGCGAGGAGGCGGCGCCGCGTCCTCGGCGCCTCGCCGCCGCCGGGTGTTCCTCGACGTGACGCTTCCCGGCCCTCGCCCCTGCGCTCAGCTCGGCCGCCGTGCTGGTGTTCCTGTTCACCTGCACCTCCTACGGCGTCGTCGTGCTCCTCGGCGACCCGACCCAGGCGACCCTCGAGGTCGAGATCGCGCGCGTGACGGCCACCCGCGACCTGGCCGGCGCCGCGGCCGCCCTGGCGCTGCTGCAACTGGCGACGGTCGCCGCGATGCTGGTCTTCGAGGCCCGCCTGCGCGACCGTCGGGCCGCGGCGACCGGCGGCATGGCGCCCGAGCGGCAGGTCCTCCGGCGCCCCAGCACCCTCGGCGAGCGGCTGGGCGTGGCCGCCACGTTGACGGCGACGGCCCTGTTCCTCGGCGGTCCGATCCTCGTTCTCATCGAGCGGTCGCTGCGCGTCGGCGACGGCTACGGGCTCGGGTGGTACCGCGCCCTCGACGAGCGTGGCGGGTCGACGCTGTTCGTCTCGCCGTGGGCGTCGATCCGCACCTCGCTCGGCTACGCCTTCGTCGCCGCCACCGTGGCCGTCGTCGTCGGGGTGGCCGCCGCCACCGCCACCGCAGTCCGGCGCGACCGGCTCGCCCGCGGCGCCGACACGCTGCTGGCCCTCCCGCTCGGCGCGTCGGCCGTGACCGTCGGTCTCGGCTACCTGGTCGCGCTCGACCAGCCGCCGCTCGACCTCCGCGATTCGGCCGTCCTCGTCCCGCTCGCGCACGCCCTGATCGGCATCCCGTTCGTGATGCGAGCGGTGGCGCCCGCGCTGCCACGCCGTCGACCCCCGCCTGCGCCAGTCCGCCGCCGTGCTCGGCGCCGGACCGTGGCGGGTGTGGCGCCAGATCGACCTCGCGCTGGCCGGGCGGGCGATCCTCGTCGCCGCCGGGTTCGCCTTCGCCATCTCTCTGGGGGAGTTCGGGGCGACGACGGTGCTGGCCCGGGCCGACACGCCCACGGTGACGGTCACCATCGGTCGGCTGCTCGGCCGGCCGGGCGCCGAGAGCTTCGGCCAGGCCGCCGCCATGAGCGTCGTCCTGCTCGTGCTGACCAGCGCCGCCGTCTTCGCGGCCGATCGGGGTCGGATCGGGGAGATCGGCAGCTTCTGAGGCGGGTTCGTGTCCGAGATGAGCGGGTTTTCCGCGTCCCGCACTACATTTCCGCGGCTTCGATCGGCCGACGAGTGGGCGGGATGTCCCGGGTCCGAGTCGCGGGTTTGCTGCGTTGGTGGGTCGCCACGGTCGTGGCGGCGCCCGCGCGCGCCCAGGAACCGCCGCCCGTGGACCCCTCCTCGACGACGACGCCGTCGTCGACCCGACCACGACGACGGCCTCGACGACACCGCCCGCTCGACGGCCTCCACGACGACGACCAGCTGTCCGGGCGAGGTCCCGCCGACCACCGACACGACGCTGCCGCCGCCGCCGGAGGACCCGGCGGCCAACGCCGACTCGCCGCCGGAGACCGTCCCCGACGTCGACCTCATCGTCCCGCCGCGGGAGATCGCTGCCCTTCGGGATCACGCCGACGGGCCCCTACGCCGGGCAGCGCCGCCTTCGCCTCCTTCGCCGGCCGCGTCGTGCGGGTCAGCCCGCGCACCGCCCGGGCCCGCGCCGCGGAGACCCAAGCCGCGCTCGACGCCGCCATCGCCCACCGCGACGAGCTCGTCACCCGGCAGGCGCAGCTCCAGGCCGACCTCGGTCGGCTCGCCGTCGAGGAGCGCGCGGCGATCGAGGCGCTCGAGGACGCGCAGCGGAACCTCTCGCGAGCGAGCCGCCGACGCCTACATCCGCGGCAACTTCGTCCCCGTGCGCTCGTTCCTGGTGTCCGACACCGCCGGCGAGTTCTACTACGCCTCGAGCTGCTCTCCGTCGTGCTCGAAGCGGACGAGCGCGCCGTCGTGGAGTACTCGCGAGGCCCGCGACGCCGTCGACGCCGAGCAGGCCGCCACCGCCGTCGGCGCTCGCCAACGCCGGCAGCGAGCTCGTCGCCGCCGAACAAGTCGTCGTCGCCGCCGCAGCTCGAGCACGAGTTCGCCTCCCGAGGAGCTCGCCGTCTTCCTCAACGGCGGCTCGTTCGTCATCCACGGCTTCGCCTTCCCGGTGGCCGCCGGGTACAGCTACGGCGACAGCTTCGGCGCGCCGCGCATGCTCGGCACCGAGTTCGAGCACTGGCACGAGGGCACCGACATCCTCGCCCCCATCGGCACCGAGCTCGTCGCCTGCGAGCGGGGCGTGATCACCCAGCATGGGCTCGGGCGTGCTCGGCGGGATCACCGTGTGGCTCAAGGGCGAGAGCGGGACGTCCTACTACTACGCGCACCTCACCGGGTACGCGCCGGGGATCCACGAGCGGCCTCGTCGTCGAGGCCGGCACCGTGCTCGGCTACGTCGGCACGACGGGCAACGCGGTCGGCGGGCCGCCGCACGTCCACTTCGAGATCCACCCGGGCGGCGGTGCGGCGATCAACCCGTACCCGATCCTCCGGGTGGCGCAGGATCAGGCGCAGCCCGAGCCCATCCGCCTGCTAGACAGGTCCGGCTGGACGTCGACCGCGGCGTCGCGGCTCGATCGACACACCGCATCCGGCCGAGGAGGTGTGGGCGGTCGTGCCGACCTCGCCACCTACCCGCGCTGGTTGGACATCGTGCCCCGGGCCGATCCGAACCCCGACGGCAGCTGGACCGTCGACCTCCGCGCCCGGCTCGGCCCGTTCGCCCGATCGAAGCGGCTGCGGATGGTCAGGGCCGCCGCCGAGGCGCCGAGGCTGGCGGTCTTCGAGCGCGCCGAGCTCGACGGCCGCCAGCACAGCCCGTGGGTGCTGCGGGCCGAGGTCGGCGACGGCGCCGACCGGCAGCCGGCTGACCATGCACCTGCACTACGGCGGCTCGCTGTGGGGTCCCGTGCTCGAACGCCTCCTCGGCGACACGATCGAGCGCAGCCGCCCGAAGCTCCTCGACCGAGCTCGAACCCGACTCGCTGAGCCGCCGATTCGAGTCAGACGGGCGACGGACCACCAGCGGTCGTGGCGGCGCTCGAGGGTCAGGGCGAGGCCGAAGGTGGCGGAGAGGGCCTCGGCGGTGAGCACCGCGTCGAGCGGGCCGGCATCGAGCACCGCGCCCGACCGGAGGAGGAGGGCGTGCGTCGATCCCGGCCGGGATCTCGTCGACGTGGTGGGTGACGAGCACCGACGGCGGCGTCGATGGCGTCGGCCGCCAGCCCGGCGAGGCGCCGGACGAGGTCCTCGCGGGCGCCGAGGTCGAGCCCGGCGAAGGGCTCGTCGAGCAGGAGGAGCCCGGGTTCGACGGCGAGCGCTCGGGCGAGCAGCACGCGCTGGCGCTCGCCCGAGGACAGCGTCCCGAAGCGTGCGGTCGGCGAGGTGGTCGGCGCCGACGCGGGCCAGCGTGGCACGGCTGCGGCCCGCTCGCTGTCGCCGTACCGGTGCCACCACGGCTCGAGGGCGGCGTTGGCCGCCGTCATCACGATCTCGACCGCCGACAGCGCCGGTCGGAACAGGTCGGCCATCGCCGCGCTCACGAGGGCGATCCGTCGCCGGTGGCTCCGCACGTCGACCCGACCGAGGACGCCGCCGAGGACCTCGACGGTCCCCGACGACGGGTGCAGCCACATCGAGGCGATGCGGGCCAGCGACGTCTTGCCGCTCCCGTTCGGACCGAGCAGGACCCACCGCTCGCCCTCGCGGACCTCCAGTCGATGCCGTCGAGGATCGTGGTCGCGTCGCGCACGAGGCGAACGCCGTCGGAGGCGCAGCACCGGCGCTCGGCCCGGTTCGGTCAAGGAGCGGTGATCGGGACGTGCAGCAGGTGCGGACCACCGGCGGTCGAGGGCGGCGTCGACGGCATCGGTGACGTCGGCGGCGTGGTCGACCGCGTCGCCGGGACCGCCATCGACCGGGCGAGGGCGACGAAGTCGACCGCGCGGCTCGAGGTCCATGCCGACGAAGCGGCCCGGTGTCGCCGACACGCCGCCCATGCCCCGGAGGTAGTCCTTGAGGATCCGGTACTGCCCGTTGTCGACGACGGCGAACACGACGGGCAGGCGCTCGCGGGCGGCGGTCCACAACGCCTGCGGCGAGTACATCGCCGAGCCGTCGCCGACGACGCACAGCACCGGCCCGCGGTCGCGGGCGAGCGACACGCCGCACGCGGCCGGCATGCCCCACCCGAGCCCGCCGCCCTTGCAGAAGAAGTAGCCGTCCTCGACGCCGCGGTGGTGGAAGCCGCGGATGTAGCCGCCGGTCGTGATGGCCTCGTCGACGACGGCCGTGCCCTCCGGGCACCGCCCGCACCAGCGCGTGGGCGGCGGCCATCGGGTGCAGCGGCGCCGGCCCGTACCGGTCGCGGGCGGTCGCCTCCAGCTCGTCGACCTGCGCCCGGCGCGCCTCGCCGGCGGCGGCGCGGGCGTCGGCCGCGGCCGCGGCGTCGGCGCGGGCGCGGACCAGCGCGAGGAGGGCGGCCAGCGACGGCCGGATCCCGCCGGCGACGGCCAGCCGCGTCGGGTGGGCCCGTGCCAGCGGGCCGGCGTCGGGGGACAGGTGCAGCAGCTCGGTGCCCTCCGGCACCGGCGAGCCGTCGCTGTAGGGGTAGACGAGGAACGCCTGCCCACCGACGAGGAACACCCGCTCGAAGCCCTCGAGGCGGGCCCGGATGGCCGCGGCGCTGGGCGCCGAGCGGGCCGGCCCAGAGCGGGTGCGAGCGGGTCGAACACCGGCCCGGGCGTGCAGCGGCGCGCCGAGCACGGGAGCGCCGAGGGCGTCGGCCAGAGCCGCCAGGTCGGCCTGCGCGCCGGCGGCGGCGACCTCGTCGCCGGCAACGAGCGCGACGCGCCCGACCGCCGGGCCGCACAGGAGGTCGGCCAGCTCCTCGAGACCACCGGCGACGCTGTCGACGACGACCGTTCGATCGCGGCGGAGGGCCGACCTCGGCGGCCGAGCCGGAGCGTTCGAGCAGGTCCATGCGGAGCGACAGGAACACCGGGCCGGGCGGCGGCTTGGCGGCGTCGGCGAAGGCGCGACGCAGCATCGTCCCGAGCTCGCCGAGGGAGCGGACCTCGTGGGCCCACTTCACCGTGGCCGAGGCCAGGTCGACCAGCGGCCCCGACAGCAGCGGGTCGGCGGCCAGGTGGCGCTCGTCCTGCTGGCCGGCGGTGACGACGAGCGGCGCGCCGTTGGCCCTGCGCGTTCGGTGAGGTTGCCGATGGCGTTGCCGAGACCGGCGGAGGTGTGGAGGTTCAGGAACGCCGGTCGACCCGTCGCCTGGGCGTACCCGTCGGCCATGCCGACGACCGTCGCCTCCTGGAGGGCGAGGACGTAGTGGATGTCGTCGACACCGGCGAGGGCGTCGACGAGCGGGCAGCTCGGTCGAGCCGGGGTTGCCGAAGACGTGGCGGACGCCCTCGGACCGCAGCACCTCGAGCAGGACCTCGCGCCCGGACGTTCGTCGGCCATGGGCAGGACCCTAGAGGGCGAGCCGATCGGCGAGCCCTCCGGAGCACGATCGAGCGAGCCTCAGCGGAGCTCGCGGAGGAGCACGGCGAGGGCCGTGAGCGCCGAGAGCCACAGCACGACCGGCCGGACGTGGCCCTTGTCGATCCGGCGGGCGAGGTGGCCCGAGAGGGCGAAGCCGAGCACCGTGCCGGGCAGCGAGCGCGAGCGCCGGTCCGATCGAGTCGCGGTCGAGCGTCCCGACGATCGAGGAGGATCGGGAGGGAGACGGCGGCGGCGGCGAGGAAGTACCGCGACAGCGTCCCCCGCAGGGTCGGGCCGTCGGCCCCCTGGTACACGAGGGCGATCGGCGGACCGCCGATGCCCGAGATGGTGCCCATGAACCCGGAGGCGAAGCCGGCGCCGACGAGGGTCGCGGGCCGTCGGGCGGAGGTGCCAGCCGACGACGCTCAGCCCGACGGCGGCCAGCACCAGGGCGGCGAACAGGATCGACAGCCCCGATTCCGGCACCGAGGCCAGCACGACGCCGGCGAGCACGGCCCCGGGGATCTGGCCGGCGATGGCGGCGTTGATGCGTCGGTCGACCGAGCCGGTGCCCTCCCGCCGCATCACGAGGACGTTCAGCACGACGCTGGCGACGATGATCGGGCCGGGCACGAAGTCCTCGACGACCAGGGCGAGCAGGGGCGCGGCGACGAGGTTCGGCGCCGAAGCCGACGGCGCCCTGGAGGCAGGCGCCGGCCGCCATCACGACGCGCCCCGAGCACGGCCTGCAGCGGGGTCACGAGCCTCGGCCTGCCCCCGACACGGCGGCAGGTTCACGGAACGAGCCCGACAATGGCAAGTTGGAGCGATCGCCACTGCCGCTGCAGCTGCTGGCCGTCGTCCTGCTCGTCCTCGGCGACGGCGTTCTTCGTGGCCGTCGAGTTCGCGCTCGTCGCCGTCGACCGCGCGCGCATCCAGCGCCTCGGCCGAGGAGGGCGACCGCCAGGCCGCGTCGCTGCTCGGGCTGCTGCGGCGGCTGTCGTTCCAGCTCTCCGGCGCCCAGCTCGGCATCACCGTCACGTCGCTCGTGCTCGGCTTCCTCGCCGAGCCGACCGTCGCCGCCGCTCATCGACCCGGCCCTCGGGCGGGGCGCCGCTCGATCGCCATCGCCCTCGTGCTCGCCACCGTCTTCCAGATGGTGCATCGGCGAGCTCGTGCCGAAGGGCGTCGCCATCGCCCGCCCGGAGCAGTCGGCCCGGGCGCTGGCCCGGCCGGCCGCGGTGTACTCGTCGGTCTTCGGCCCGCTCATCCGCTTCTTCAACGCGCGCCGCCGACTGGACCGTCCGCCGCCTCGGCGTCGAGCCGACCGAGGAGCTCGTCGTCGGTCCGCTCCCTCGAGGAGCTCGAGCTGCCTCGATCCGAGTCCTCGGGCGAGGGCGGGGAGCTCGCCGCCCGAGGCGTACGAGGTGCTGCGCCGGGCCCTCCGCTTCGGGGCCAAGACGGCGGCCGACGCGCTCGTGCCGCGGGTCGACGTGCGCTGGCTCGGCCGCCGACGACACCGATCGCCGCGCTCGTCGAGCTGCGCCGTGGCGACCGGCCACAGCCGCTTCCCGGTGTGCGGCGCCGACCTCGACGACGTCGTCGGCGTCGTGCACGTGAAGGACGTGTACGGGCTCCCGCACGACGCTCGACGCCGAGCTGCCGGTGACGGCGATCGCCGTCCGACGCTGGGTCGTGCCCGAGACCGCCGACCTCGCCGACCTCCTCGCCCGACTTCCGCCGGCTCGGCACGCACCTGGCCGTCGTCGTCGACGAGTACGGCGGGCACCGCCGGCGTCCTCACCCTCGAGGACGTGCTCGAGGAGCTCGTCGGGCGAGATCGACGACGAGTACGACCCGGCGCCGGCGCCGCTGACGACGGTGCTGCCCGTCGGGCGACGTCGAGCTGCCCGGCACGCTGCACCCCGACGAGGTCGCCGAGGCCTGCGGCTTCGAGATCCCCGAAGGGCCCTACGAGACCCTCGCCGGCTTCGTGCTCGCCCGGCTCGGGCGCGATCCCGGCGCCCGGCGACGCCTTCGAGTCGGGCGGGTGGCGCCTCGAGGTCACCGAGATGGACCGCCTGCGGGTCGCCACCGTGCGCCTCAGCGCCCCCGGCGGCGGCGATGACGGGGTCGACCGATGACCGGCGGTCCTCCTCGGCGCCACCGTCCTGCTGCTGCTGGCCAACGCGTTCTTCGTCGCCGTCGAGTTCGCGCTGATCGCCTCCCGGCGCACCGCGCTCGAGCCGATGGCCGAGCGAGGCGACCGGCGGGCGCGGCGGGCGCTCGCCGCCGTGCACGAGCTCAACCTCCAGCTCGCCGGCACCCAGCTCGGCATCACCATGGCGTCCCTCGGGCTCGGCGCCGTCGCCGAACCGGCGCTCGCCGGCCTGATCGAGTCGGCCCTCGAGGGGTTCGGCCGACGCTGCCCGAGGGCCTCGTGCACGGCATCGGCTTCGCCGTCGCGCTCGCCATCGTCGTGTTCCTGCACATGGTGATCGGCGAGATGGTGCCGAAGTCCCTCGCCATCGCCGCCCCCGAGCGGACGCTGCTCGCGCTGTCGGGGCTCAACCGCGCGTACGTCGTGCGTCTTCCGGCCCGTGATCCGGGTCCTCAACGCCATCGCCAACGCCGGCATGCGGCTGCTGGGGGTCGAGCCGCGCGACGAGCTGGCCACCGCCCACACCGCCGAGGAGCTCGCCCGGCTGCTGGCCGAGTCCCGCGCGAGGCGGCATCCTCGAGCGCGACCGCCCACGACCTCATGGCCGGGGCGCTTCGACTTCGGCGGGCGCGACCTGCGGTCGGTGCTCGTGCCGCGCGAGCGGGTCGTCGCCCTCGACCGGCCCGCCACCGTCGCCGAGGCCGAGCCGCTCGTCGTCGAGCAGCGGGGTGTCCCGGCTGCTGGTCCTCGAGCGACGACGGCCAGCGGTCGATCGGCTTCGTCCACGCCAAGGACCTGCTCACGATCCCGGCCGACGCCCGCGGGCGCCCGATCCCGCTGGCCCGCATCCGGCGGGTCCTCGTGCTCGACGAGTCGCTGCCGCCTCGACCATGCCCTCGTGGAGATCCGCCGGGCCCGGACCCACGTGGCCGCGGTGGTCGACGACGAGCGGCGCTTCGTCGGCCTCGCCACGCTGGAGGACGTGCTCGAGTCGGTCGTCGGCGACATCATCGACGAGAGCGACTGAGCTCGGGTTCGCTCCCGGCTTCGTCACGGAATCGCAACACTTCGCCTCGCGTTCGCTACAGTCCCCGCCGCATGCGGACGGTCCGGGTCTTCCTGGCCGCGCTCGTCGCGGCCGGATGTCTGGCTGTCGGCGCGCCGGCGCGACGGCGACGAGGGCGACCTGGCCCGCGCCCGGGAGCGGGCCAACGCCGCCGCCGCCGAGCTGTCCGACGCCGAGACGCGAGCCGGCGAGCTGGAGATGCAGGCCGCCGAGCAGCAGCGCCGGCTCGACGAGGCCGAGGCGGCGCTGGCGCGGCTGCGCGACCACGTTGCAGCGAGACCGCCGTCGCCGCCTACATCGGCGCCGCCGGCGACCCCGCCGCCCAGTTCGTGCTCCGGCGAGGACCTGAACCGGTCGGTCCAGGCCCAGGCGCTGGCCGCGCTCGTGACCCAGGACAACGCCGACGCCGTCGACCAGTACCGCGTCGTCGCCGAGGACGCCGAGCTCGCCCGCGCCGCGCTCGACGCCACGCTCGCCGAGCAGCGCGACGTCGTCGACTCGCTCCGCGACCGGCGCCAGGCCCTCGACGCCGAGCTCGCCCGCCTCGAGGAGCTCGAGCGGCAGCGGCGCGAGGCCGAGGAGCGACGCCAGCGCGAAGCGGCGGCCGCGGCTGCCGCCCGGTCGAGCCGCAGCGGGCGCACGCCGGGCAGCGGCGCGGTGAACACGCTCGGCCCCGACCGACGCCGATCGCCAGCGGCGACTGGATCTGCCCGGTCCAGGGCGCCGTCGCCTTCGTCGACTCGTGGGGCGCGCCCCGCTCGGGCGGACGGCGGCACCATGGGCGTCGACATGATGGCGGCGCACGGCACACCCGTCGTCGCCCCGGTGAGCGGCAACGTGAGCCACCGCAGCAACTCGATCGGCGGCATGTCGTTCCACCTCAACGGCGACGACGGCAACTACTACTACGGCACCCACCTCTCGGGCTACGCCAACCCCGGCCACGTCGCGGCCGGCACGGTCATCGGCTACGTCGGCTCACACCGGCAACGCGTCGGAGCCCGCACCTGCACTTCGAGATCCACCCCGGCGGCGGCGCGGCCGTGAACCCGTACCCCACCGTCCGCGCCCACTGCTGACCTCAGCCATCCCAGCCCCCGTTCATTGGAAGCCAACGTACCGAAAATGGCGCGCTCCGTTCCGACGAACCGCTAGGAACGACGGTGATGGGGGCGACCGAGGAGCTGGCCGACGAGCTGCGCGGGGTGCTCGGCGGGGCGGTCGACGGGCTGCGGCGGCTGTCGGGCGGCGCGTCCCGCGAGACGTGGTCGTTCGACGCTCGACGGGCGGCCGCTGATCCTGCAGCGGCAGCGGCCGGGCGGGGACACGTCGGGGTCGATGCGCAACGAGGCCGTCGGTGCTGCGTGCCGCCGCCGGCGCCGGCCTGCCGGTGCCCGCCATCGTCGCTCGACGCCACCGGCGACGACCTGCCGCTCGGTCTGCCCGCCATCGTGGTCGAGCACGTGCCGGGCGAGAGCATCGCCCGCAAGCTCCTCCGCGACGACGAGTACGCCGCCGTCCGGCCCACGCCTCGCCGAGTCGTGCGGCCGCATCCTCGCCGGGATCCACCGGCTCCCGACCGATGCCGCCGCCGGCCTCGCCCGTCGCCGATCCGCTCGACCGGGCTCCAGGCGACGATGGACTCCCTCGGCGGGTCCCACCCGGCCTTCGAGCTCGCCTTCCGGTGGCTCGACCAGCACCGGCCGCCGCCGCCGCCCCGCTCCGGCGGTCGTCCACGGCGACTTCCGCACCGGCAACCTCCTCGTCACGCCCGAGGGCGTGTCGGCGGTCCTCGACTGGGAGCTGGTGCACCTCGGCGACCCGCTCGAGGACCTCGGCTGGTTCTGCGTCCGGGCCTGGCGCTTCGGGGTCGACGAGCACCCGGCCGGCGGGTTCGGCGCCAGGGCGGAGCTGTGGGCCGGCTACGAGGCCGCCGGCGGCGCGCCCGTCGACCCCGACGCGGCGCGGTGGTGGGAGGTGTACGGCACGCTGCGCTGGGGCGTGATCTGCCTCATGCAGGCGCGCCGCGCACCGTCTCGGGCTCAGCCGGTCCGTCGAGCTGGCCGACGATCGGCTGGCGCAGCTGCGAGAACGAGCACGACGTGCTCGCGCTCCTCGCGCCCGACCGCGACCCGCCGCCGCGACCCGACCGCCGGTCGACACCGACGGCGACCGCACCGCCGGCGGCGGAGCTCGCCGAGGCGGTGCGGGAGTGGGTCGCCGGCGACGTCGACGACGCGACCGAGGGTCGCGTCCGCTTCCACGCCCGCGTCGGCGTCGAACGCTCTCGCCATGATCGAGCGGGCGATCCGGCTCGGTCCCACGCTCGACGCCGCGCACGCCGCCCGGCTCGCCCGCCTCGGCGTGCGCCGACGACGCCGCCCTCGCGGCCGCCATCCGGCCGGGTCGACCTCGACGATCGGTGGGACGAGGTGCACGCCGAGGTGTGGGCGGCGGCCCGCGACACAGCTCGCCGTCAGCCACCCCGGCTACGACGAAGGCCGGCCCGACTGAGTTCGCTCCGACGGCATCCTGCCGCTGGGGTGCTCGGCTGGACATCACCGGCTGCAGTTCTGTCGTACCGGCCGCCGCGTTGGCGGCCGGTTATAAAGAAGTCATGCGGATCGGGATCCTGGGCGGCACCGGCCCCGCCGGCTCGGCCCTGGCGGCGCGGCTGGCATCGGTCGGCTTCGACGTCATCATCGGCTCCCGGTCGAAGTACCGGGCCATGGAGACCGTCGACCAGCTGCTCGAGCTGTGGCCCGACTCGCAAGCTCAAGATCGGCGCCGGCCGACAACGCCGCCGCCGCCGCCGCCGACCTCGTGGTGATCGCCACGCCGTGGGACGGCGCCACCCAGACGGCGGTCTCGGTCGACCAGCAGCCTTCGCGGCAAGGTCGTCATCTGCATGGCGAACGCGCTGACGCGCATCGGCAAGGAGTTCCAGCCGCTCGTGCCGCCCCGCGGCTCGGTGGCGGCGTCGGTCCAGGCGGCCGTCCCGCAGTGCATGGTCGCCGCCGCCTTCCACCACGTCCCGGCGAAGGAGCTGGGCGACCTCGACCACCCGATCGAGAGCGACGTGCTGGTCTGCTCCGACCACCCGGACGGCGACCGACACGACCTCCGAGATCGTCGCCAAGATCCCCAACATGCGGCCCCTCGACGCCGGCGGGCTCTCCCTGGCCACGCCGATCGAGTCGTTCACGGCGGTGCTGCTGCAGCTCAACGTCCACTACAAGACGAGGGTCGCCATCAAGTTCGCCGGGCATCCCGGAGGCTCCGGCACCCGAGCCCGGCACGTGACCCTGCAGCTCTACGACACCGCCCGACGGTCGGTCGTCCCGTTCGAACCCGGACCGATCGTGTCGATGTACACGTGCGGCATCACGCCGTACGACGCCGCGCACATCGGTCATGCCGCGGTGTACGTCAGCTACGACGTGCTGCAACGGCGGCTCGTCGACCTCGGCCACACCGTGCGGTGCGTCCGCAACATCACCGACGTCGACGACTCCATCCTCGCCAAGGCCCGCGAGCTCGGCGTGCACTACCTCGACCTGGCGGCCGCCGAGATCGCCCGCTTCGACGACGACATGGCCGCGCTCGGGCTCCTGCCGACGTGGTCCGAGCCCCGCGCCACCTCCGCCATCGCCGACATCCGCGGCTTCATCGGGATGGTCCTCGACAAGGGCTACGCGTACCAGTCCGGCGGGGGCGTGTACTTCGACGTCTCGAAGTACGAGCCCTTCGGCTCGCTCAGTCACCTCAGCCGCGACGAGATGCTCGAGATCGCCCGCGAGCGCGGTGGCAACGTCGACGACCCGCACAAGCGCGATCCGCTCGACTTCGTCCTCTGGCAGCCGTCGCTCGACGACGAGCCGTCGTGGGAGTCCCTGTGGGGTCCGGGCCGGCCGGGCTGGCACATCGAGTGCTCGGCGCTCGCCATGCGCGAGCTCGACACGACCATCGATCTCCACGGCGGGGGCGCCGATCTGATCTTCCCCCACCACGAGTGCGAGCGGGCGCAGTCGGAGGCAGCCACGGGCCAGCCCTTCGTGCGCCACTGGATGCACCAGGCCATGGTCCGCATGGACGGCGAGAAGATGTCGAAGTCGCTCGGGAACCTCGTGTTCGTGTCCGAGCTGCGAAAGCAGTACGACCCGATGGCGATCCGCCTGCTGCTGGTGTCGCACCACTACCGCACGCCGTGGGAGTGGGAACCGGCGCTCATCGAGGAGGCCGATGCGCGCCTGGTCCGGTGGCGCGCCGCCGGCGCTGGTGACGCCGCCATCGACGAGGTCAGGGCCGCCCTCGACGACGACCTCGACACACCGGCCGCGGTGGCCGCCATCGACGACGCCGTCGCCGCTGGTCAGGGCGTCGGCGACGCCGCCGCGCTCTTGGGCGTCGCGCTCTGATCCCTCGTGGTTGACTGTCCCCTGTCATGGGAGGCAGCGAAGCCGCGACCGACGAGCGGGAGTACGGGAAGCTCTACCCCGTCGCCCGGGCGCTCATGTTGCCGGCGTTCCGGTTCCTCTGGCGCATCCACGTCTCGGGCCTCGAGCACGTCCCCGAGAGCGGCCCGGCGATCCTGTGCCCGAACCACACGTCGGTCATCGACTCGTTCTTCCTTCCCGTCCTGCTGCCGCGGCGGATCACCTTCGTCGGCAAGGCCGAGTACATGGACGACTGGAAGACGAAGTACCTGTTCCCCGCGATGGGGATGATCCCGATCGACCGCGGCGGCGGGAGCGCGGCCGATCGTGCCCTCGACGCCGCCGCCCGGGTGCTCGAGCGGGGGGAGCTGTTCGGCATCTACCCCGAGGGGACCCGTGCCCGCGACGGGATGCTCCACAAGGGCCACACCGGCCCCGCCCGCCTCGCACTCCGCACGGGCGCGCCGATCATCCCGGTCGGTATCAAGGGCACCCGCGACATCCAGCCGGCGCACGCCAAGGCGCCGCGACCGTTCAAGACCGCCGCCGTCAACTTCGGACGGCCGATCTCCGTGGAGCGCTACCGGGCCCGGGCCGACCACGACCGGCTCGTGCTCCGGCAGATCATCGACGAGGTCATGTTCGAGATCCGCAACCTGAGCGGGCAGGAGTACGTCGACACCTACGCGACCAAGAAGGCCGAGGCCCTGCCGTCGGAGGTGGCCCGCGTCGAGCCCGTCGTCGACGTCACCAACGGCCACCGGCGCAGCTCGGCTGAGGTCCTTTCGCGTTCGGGAGCCGCGACCCCGGGTCGGTAGCCTCGCCCGGCCATGGACCAGCTCACGATCACCCTGCCGGACGGTTCCGAGCGCCAGGTCGCGCCCGGCACCACCGCCGGTGAGCTGGCCGCCCAGATCGGCAAGGGCCTCCGCAAGGCCGCGGTGATCGCCGTCGTGAACGGCGAGGAGCGCGACCTGGTCCACGCGCTGGCCGACGGCGACGCGGTGGCGATCGTCACCGCCGACGTCCGACCGCGGGCTGTTCACGATCCGCCACTCCACGGCGCACGTGCTGGCCCAGGCCGTGCTCGACCTGTTCCCCGGAGCCACCTTCGGCATCGGCCCGCCGGTCGAGGACGGCTTCTACTACGACTTCGAGTTGCCGGCCCGGGCCGACGGGACACCGGGCACGTTCACGCCCGAGGACCTCGAGCGCGTCGATGCCCGGATGCGGGAGATCATCGCCGAGGAGCAGCCGTTCGTCCGCGACGAGATCCCCGCCGACGAGGCGCGGGTCGTGTTCAAGGACCACCGGTTCAAGCTGGAGATCATCGACAACGCCTCGACCGACCCGATGTCGGGGACGAGCGCCGAGGGCAAGGTCCGCACCTACGAGAACCCGCCGCGCTTCATCGACCTGTGCCGTGGCCCCCACGTGGAGCACACCGGCCGTCACCTCGGCCACTTCAAGCTCATGCGCGTCGCCGGCGCCTACTGGCGGGGCGACGAGCGCAACCCGCAGCTGCAACGCATCTACGGGACGGCGTGGGACTCGGACAAGGCGCTCCAGGAGCACCTGCACCGCCTCGAGGAGGCCGAGAAGCGCGACCACCGCAAGCTCGGCGTCGAGCTCGACCTCTTCAGCTTCCCCGACGAGATCGGCTCCGGCCTCGCCGTCTTCCACCCCAAGGGCGGACTCGTCCGCAAGCTCATGGAGGACTACTCCCGGGAGCGCCACGCCGAGTCCGGGTACGAGTTCGTCAACTCGCCGCACATCACGAAGGCGGCCCTGTTCGAGGAGAGCGGGCACCTCGACTGGTACGCCGACGGCATGTTCCCGCCCATGCACTTCGAGGACGAGGGGGGCGAGCACGGTCAGGACTACTACCTCAAGCCGATGAACTGCCCGTTCCACATCCTCATCTTCCGTTCGCGGACGCGGAGCTACCGGGAGCTGCCGCTCCGCATGTTCGAGTTCGGCGGCGTCTACCGCTACGAGAAGTCGGGCGTCGTGCACGGGCTGACGCGTGTGCGGGGCATGACCCAGGACGACGCCCACATCTTCTGCACGAAGGAGATGATGGCCGAGGAGCTCCACAGCCTCCTCGAGTTCGTGCTCGACCTCCTGCGCGACTACGGGCTGTCGGACTTCTACCTCGAGCTCTCGACCCGGCCGGCGGAGAAGGTCGTGGGAACGGTCGAGGAGTGGGACGAGGCCACCGCCGCGCTGCGAGCGGCCGCGGAGCGCATGGACCTCGACCTCGTCCTCGACGAGGGCGGCGGCGCCTTCTACGGCCCGAAGATCTCCGTGCAGGCCCGCGACGCCATCGGGCGCACGTGGCAGCTGTCGACCATCCAGGTCGATCTCCAGCTGCCGCAACGCTTCGACCTCCACTACGTGGGCGCCGACAACGAGCGCCACCGGCCGGTCATGATCCACCGCGCCCTCTTCGGATCGATCGAGCGGTTCTTCGCCGTGCTGCTCGAGCACTACGCCGGCGCCTTCCCGGCGTGGCTCGCCCCCGTGCAGGCGCGGGTGCTGGGGGTGCGTGACGACCACGACGAGTACGCGCAGCAGGTCGCGGCGCGCCTGCGGGCCGCAGGGTTCCGCACCGACACGACGAGCGCCGACGAGCCGCTCGGCGCCCGCATCCGCAAGGCGAAGCTGGAGAAGCTGCCGTACGTCCTCGTGGTCGGTGACGACGACATCGCCGCCGGCACCGTCGGGGTGAACGCCCGGGGGAGCGAGCGCCCCGAGCGCGGCGTGCCGGTGGAGACCTTCATCGAGACGTTGCGCGGAGACGTCCTGGCGAAGGCATGAGCCTCGACCGCATCTGGGCCGGGTGGCGGGCGGCCTACGTCGGCGACCACGCCGCCGGGACCGCCGACGCCGCTCGGACCGACGGGGGTTCGGTGTTCACCCGCCTCGTCGAGAGCGGCGCCCCCGACGAGGAGACCGGCATCGTCCATCGGGGCGAGCGGGTCTTCGCCATCCTGAACCGCTTCCCGTACGGGACCGGGCACGTGCTCGTCATGCCGTACCGGGAGGTCGCCGACCTGGCCGAGCTGACCGACGAGGAGCACGCCGACCTGTGGTCGACGGTGCGCGACGCGGTCACGGCCGTCAGGGCCGCGTACGACCCCGACGGCGTCAACATCGGCGCCAACCTGGGCGAGGCGGCCGGCGCCGGCGTCCCGGGGCACGTGCACGTGCACGTCCTGCCCCGCTGGTCGGCCGACTCGAACTTCATGACCGCCGTCGCCGAGACGAGGGTCCTGCCCGAGGCGCTGCCCGACACGTGGGCGAAGCTCACCGCCGCTTGGCCGACGTGAGCGTCCGAGGTCGTACCGTCGACGGTCGCCATGGCCGCCGACGAGACCCCCAGCGACGCCGAGATCCGTGACGAGCTGCCGGAGGAGCTGAACGCCTCCGGCTACGTCGGGCCCTACGTGTTCCCCGACAACAACCGGCGGCGGATCCCCGCCGTGCTCTACGCCCTGATCGGCGCCGGCTGCATCGCCACCTACGTGGCCGCAGGCGACGACGCCGTCCTCGTCAACCGCGGCGTCCTCTACGCCGGCATCGGGCTCCTGGCCTTCGCTTGCTACTGCTGGCTCGCCGGGTTCCACCTGGCCGTCGACGAACGCGATGCCCTGGTCGCCGCCAGCCGGACGGTCGGCTTCCCCGTCGGACACGCCTCCGCGCAGCTCGGTTGGCGAGGGCTGCGCAGCCGGCCCACGTGGCGGATCCTCCTGTACTCCGCCGAGGAGCCCCCGCAGACCCGCGGCTTCGTCTTCGTCGACGGGGTCGACGGCACCGTCCTCGAGCACTTCACCGAATCGAACCCCGAGGATTGGAGCGGGTTGGATTCGGCGTAGCGCGCACTTGGCGATCAGGTCGCACGATCGCAGTGGGCTGGGCCTCGTACAATCCGCGAGGTGCGGCACGGCAAGGGCAAGCGGCACGCACGCTTCGATCCGGTGGCGGCGAAGGTGGTCGCCCGCCACATGCGCCTGGACCCGACACCGCCTGGCCTACGAGAACGCGAACCTGATGGGCGACCTGTGAGCGTGACGGTCTGGCTGACGTTGCATTGCGAGCAGTGCGGCTACCTCGTCGGCGAAGTCACCGCCGACGAGGGCGGGCTGCACGGCCGTCTCGTCTACAAGCTCAAGGTGCCCAAGTCGTTCCGGTCGGAGGAGCGGAGCCTTCGCAGGAAGCACCACGCGTTCCAAGGGTGGTTCGGCGTCACGGATCTCGACCTCGACGGCATCACCGGGACACAGAAGGTCGGCTGCGTACGGCACGGCAACGTCGATGCTGATCTCGCGTTGCTGAAGTCAGTGGCGCTGTCGGCCATGGCCAACGGGAAGCCTGTCCGCAAAGGGGTGCGCGAAGTCGCGGTGATACGGCGCTGACGCGGTCCTGAGAAGAGGCACGGGACGACGGGATCTCGTGCGGTCCTAGCGGCCTCTGGCCTTCTCGGCGGCGCGGAGGTGGTTGGCGCTCGTGCGGACGGCTTCGCGGAGGACGTCGAGGGCGGTGACCTCGCCGTCACCCGCGACCTTCGCCTTGCGGCCCCACGCCGCCGCGCTCACGTGGGCGGCCCGGTCGGCGAGGGCCTCGGCCTGGAGGCGCAGGAGGTCGAGCGCGCTCTCGGCGTCGACCTCGGCGACGTCGGGGTACTCCCGGGCCGACTCGTCGAGGACCGCGGGGTGCAGGACCGGGTCGTCCTGGACGAGGGCGGCCTCCACCCCCGCCCCGAGGACGGCCAGGTCGCGCCCGGCCCGGTCGAGCTGCTCGACGACGGGCCCGAGGACGGCCGGATCGTCGCCCTCGTCGAGCTCGAGCAGCGCCGCGAACCGACGCGGGAAGGAGCGCAGTGCGGCGACGGCGTCCTGGGGGGCCAGACCGGAGACGTCGAGGCCGGAGCTCAATGGCCGGCGCCGGCGAGCGCCGCGCCGACGAGTCGGTCGACGAGGTTGGCCGGAACCACCTCGTCGTGGTCGTGGCGCATCGTGAACCGGCCCCGACCGCCGGTCAGCGATCGGAGCTCGGCGGAGTAGCGCACGAGCTCGGCGTCGGGCACGAGGGCGGTCACCACCTGGCGTCCCGGCGCCGCCGGCGACGTACCCGCCACCCGGCCCCGCCGAGAGTTGAGGTCGCCGAGCACGTCGCCGAGGAGGTCGGCGGGAACGTCGACCTCCACCTGCGACACCGGCTCGAGCACCACCGGCGCCGCCGCGGCGACTGCGTCGCGGAAGCCGCCGCGTGCCGCCAGCTTGAAGGCGAGCTCGGAGGAGTCGACCGAGTGCTCCTTGCCGTCGAGCAGCGTCACGTGCACGTCGACGACGGGGAAGCCCTTCGGGCCGCCCTCGTGCATCGCCTCCTCGACGCCCTTCTGCACGGCGGCGATGAAGCTCTTGCCGATCGCCCCGCCGACGATCTTGTCGCTGAACTGGAAGCCGGCGCCCCGCTCGAGCGGCTCGACCCGGAGGACGCACACCGCGAACTGACCGTGACCGCCGGTCTGCTTCTTGTGGCGGCCCTCCGCCTGCGCCTCACCCGTGATCGTCTCCCGGTAGGCGACGCGCACCGGCTCGGTGTCGACGCCGACGGAGAAGCGGCGCCCGAGCCGGTCGAGCGCCACCGACAGCTGCACGTCGCCGACGCCCCGCAGCAGGAGCTGGCCCGACGAGGACCGCTCGACCAGCAGCGTCGGATCCTCCTCGCACAGCTTCGCCAGCGCCGGACCGAGCTTGTCCTCGTCGGACTGCGTCCGGGGCACGAGGGCGACGGCGGCGACGGCCTGGGGGTGCACGGCGGGGGCCACGCGGACGGGCTTGCCCTTCGGTGCGAGCACGTCACCGGTGCGCGTGTCGGTCAGCTTGGCGACGACGCCGAGGTCGCCGGCGACGACCTCGGGCACGTCGACGTGCTCCTTGCCCCGCAACGTGAACAGGCCATGCAGGCGCTCGTCGCCGCCGGTGCGCGTGTTCGTCAGGTGGTCGTCGGGCCGGATGGTGCCCGAGAGGGCGCGGAACAGCGACAGGTGGCCGACGTAGGGGTCGCTGATGGTGTGGAACACGACGGCGAGCGGGTCGCCGGCGGGGTCGCAGCTCACCTCGACCACGGTCGGATTCGCAGCGTCGCCGGCGAGGACCGTCGCCGGGCGGTCGACCGGCGGCGGGCCGATCTCGACGAGGTAGTCGGCGAGGCGGTCGACGCCCACGCCGGTCACCGCCGAGCCGCACAGCACCGGGAACTCGACCTGGTGCTCCATCTCGATGGTCAGGGCGTGCTCCAGCTCGGGCAGCGACGGCACGTCGTCGGCGAGGAAGCGCTCCAGCAGCTCGTCGTCGCCGGCGACGATCTCCTCGACGACCTCGTCGTGGATGCGGTGCTCCACCTCGGCCAGCTCGGGCGGCACGGGTGCGCCGTGGGTGGCGTGGTCGCCCTCGTACAGGTCGGCGGTCTCGGAGAGCACGTCGACGACGCCGTGCAGGTCGGCCTCGCGGCCGATCGGCAGCTCGAGGGGGGCGAAGCCGCTCCCCAGTCGGTCGCGCAGCGCGGCGAGCGTCGTGTCGTAGTCGGCCCGCTCCCGGTCGAGCTTGTTGATGAACACCAGCCGGGGCACGCCGAGCTCCGCTGCCAGCGCCCAGGTCGTCTCGGCCTGCGCCTCGAGGCCCTCGACGGCGGACACGACGAGCACGGCCAGGTCGGCGACCGACAGCGCGGCACGGACCGCGCCGATGCAGTCGGCCTCGCCCGGGCAGTCGAGCAGGTTGATCTTGTGGTCGCGCCATTCGAACGGGGCGAGGGCGAGCGACAGCGACATCCCCCGGTCGCGCTCCTCGGGGTCGTGGTCGCACGTCGTCGTCCCGTCCTCGACGCGACCACGGCGGGGGATCGCCCCCGCCGTGTGCAACAGCGCCTCCGCCAACGTCGTCTTGCCGGACCCGTGGTGGCCGATCAGGGCCACGTTGCGGATCCGCTCCGGTCCAAACCGGCGCATCGGCGTCCCCCTTCTCCGGTCCGGGACTGCGGGCACCCGGGCCAGGACCGCCAACCGTAGGCCCGCCGGGGACCGGTTCCGCTCGGGGGCGAGCGGGCCTGGGTGTTCGAGTTGCGGGGTATCGGACCGATAGTCTTCCTGCGAACTCCTGCAAGCACCGTTTGGGGACCCTGTGTTCGACAAGAACCTCCGCTCGACCGTCGAGCGCCAGCTCCGCCCGGTCGGCGACAACATCCACCGCACGGGCCTGACCGCCGACCACCTCACGGCGCTCGGGGTGATCATGGCCCTCGCTGCGAGCCTGGCCATCGCCAACGGCGCGCTGCGCGGCGGCCTGGTCCTCCTGGCGCTGACCGCCATCCCCGACGTCCTCGACGGAGCGGTCGCCAAGGCCTCGGGCACGGCCTCACCGCGAGGGGCCTTCTTCGACTCGGTCGCCGACCGCTTCACCGACGCCCTGCTGCTCGGCGGGGTCGCCTGGTACCTGGCGTCGACCCAGCCCGGGCGGATCGCGGTCCTGCCCTTCGCCGTCCTCGCCCTGTCGATGCTGATCAGCTACGAGCGGGCCAAGGCCGAGTCCCTCGGCTACGACGCCAGGGGCGGGCTCATGGAGCGGGCCGAGCGCCTGATCGCCCTCGGGTTCGGCCTCCTGTTCGACTCCCTGCTCGTGCCGGTGCTGTGGGTGATGCTCACCCTCACCGCCGTCACCGCCGTCCAGCGCTTCGTCAAGGTGTGGCGCCAGGCCAGCGCACCTCGCCCGGTCCCGGCCACGACCCGCTGGCGGACCCGGCGAGCGGCCCGCACGACCCTCAGGGTCAAGGTGCGCGGCGAGCGACGCCTCCGGCGCTAGCGCCGAGCCGTCCCGGATCCCGCCGTGGCCTCCCGCGCCCTGCGCGCCTACCGGCTCGGCTCTGCCGTCGTCCGCGCCCTGCCCCGGCCGGTCGCCGACGCCATCGGCCGGCTCGCCGGCGTCGCCGCCGTGCCCCTGGTCGGCGACCGCCGCGCCCAGGTCGAGCGGAACCTCCGCCGGGTCCACGGGCCGCGATTCGGGGGGTTCGCGCTGCGTCGCGCGGTCGCCGCGACCTTCGAGAGCTACGCCCGCTACTACGTCGATTCGTTCCGTTTGCCCGGCACGTCGCCCGAGGCGCTCGAAGCGGGCATCACCGTCGACGGCTGGGAGAAGATCGACGCCGCCCTCGACAACCCCGAGGGCACCGGCGTGATCCTGGCCCTGCCACACCTCGGGGGCTGGGAGTGGGCCGGGTTCTGGGTCGCGGCGTGCCGCCGGCGGCCGATCACCGTCGTCGTCGAGGCGCTGGAGCCGCCCGACGTCTACGACTGGTTCGTCGACCTGCGCACCGCCCTCGGCATGCGGGTCGTCCCTCTGGGCCCGGGCGTGGCCGCGGCGCTGCTGACGGCGCTGCGGTCGGGCCACGTCGTCTGCCTCCTGTCCGACCGCGACCTCGACGGCAGCGGCGTCGAGGTCGAGTTCTTCGGCGAGCGGACCACCCTGCCCGGGGGCCCCGCCACCCTGGCCCTGCGCACCGGCGCTCCGGTGCTGCCGAGCGCCGTCTACTTCGAGGGCCGCGGGCACCACGCCGTCGTCGGCGACCCCCTCGACCTCACCCGCTCGGGGCGCCTGCGCGATGACGTGGCCCGTGTCACCCAGGACCTGGCCCACGCGCTCGGAGGCCCTCATCCGCCGCGCTCCGGAGCAGTGGCACCTGCTGCAGCCCAACTGGCCCTCGGACCGGTCGGCGGGTGACCGAGCGACCTAACGTTCATCCGTGCTCCGCGTCGGGTTGGTCTGCCCGTACAGCCTGACGATGCCCGGCGGCGTGCAGATGCAGGTCCTCGGCCTCGCCCGCGCCCTGCGCGAGCTGGGCCACGAGGCCAGGGTGCTGGCGCCCTGCGACGGCCCCCCGCCCGACGCCGGGGTCACCCCGCTCGGCATGTCCGTCCCGACCGCGGCGAACGGCTCGGTCGCGCCGCTCGCGCCCGACCCGTCCGCGCAGCTCCGGACGATCCGGGCCCTTCGCGACGAGGGTTTCGACGTCGTCCACCTCCACGAGCCCCTCGCGCCGGGACCGACGCACACGGCGCTGCTGTTCCGGTCCGCCCCGACGATCGGGACGTTCCACGCCGCCGGGGACTCGGCCAGCTACAAGTACCTGCGGCCCATGGTGCGCTGGGCGGCGAACCGCCTCGACCTCCGCTGCGCGGTGTCGGCCGACGCCGCCGACCTGGCCCGGCGTTACCTGGGCGGGGAGTACGAGCCGGTGTTCAACGGGATCGAGGTCGACAGGTACGCCAAGGCCGAGCCGTGGGCGACCGAGGGCCCGACGGTCTTCTTCATCGGTCGTCACGAGCCCCGCAAGGGCCTCGACGTCCTGCTCGCGGCGTTCGCGACGCTGCCGCCCGAGGTGCGGCTGTGGGTCGGCGGCGACGGCCCCGACACCGAAGCGCTGCGGGCCGCCCATGCCGCCGACCAGCCGCATCGAGTGGCTCGGTCGCATCGGCGACGAGGAGAAGCGCCGCCGCATGGCCGCCGCCTCCGTGCTGTGCGCACCGTCGCTGCGGGGCGAGAGCTTCGGCATCGTGCTGCTCGAGGGCATGGCGGCCGGGACGCCGGTGGTGGCGTCGGACATCGACGGCTACCGGAACGTGGGGACCGACGGCGTCGACGCCCGGCTCGTCCCGCCCGGCGACGCGGAGGCCCTGGCCGCCGCGATCGAGGGCGTGCTCACCGACCCGGCGACGGCGGCCGAGCTCGTCGCCGGCGGCCAGGCGCGCGCCGAGACGTTCTCGATGCGACACCTGGCCGAGGCATACCTCGGCTTGTACGAACGCGTGGTCTGACGTCGCGCAGGGCTTTCGCTTAGGTCATGTGGCCCATTTGCCGTGGCCAAGCGGCGAAATTGCTCAACGTGACCACACCTCCGGCCGACACCTTGCTCGTGCCCACCATCCGAGCGACTTGCGGTCAGTGCGGTGACGTCGAGCTGACGACGGCCGACGTGCGCGTGCGGGTCTGCGTCGAGGACAACCAGGGCTCGTACCTCTTCCGGTGCCCGGCCTGCCGCATGGCGGTCGTGAAGCCAGCCGAGCCGCGGATCGTCGACCTCCTCGTCGCGTCTGGCGTCGAGTTCTCGACCTGGACGATGCCGGCGGAGCTGCGCGAGCAGCGTCCGGCAGGCCCGGCCATCTCCCACGACGACCTCCTCGACTTCCACGTGCTGCTCGACGACCCCGACGACAGCTGGTTCGCCGACCTCCAGCGCCGAGGTGACCGGAGGGCGGTAGGCCCCGGCGCTCGCCCTACGGTGGGTGCCATCAGCCCCCTCTGGATCGTGCCCGTGCTCGTCGTCGCCTTCGGCGTCGCCGCCGTCGCGCTGGTGGCCCAGCGGCTGGGCAGCGAGGCCGACGCCACGGTCGCGCGCCGTCGAAGACCTCCGGATCCTCGGCGACGAGGCCGCGGCCCTGCGTGACGACGCCGACACACTCCGCTCGCAGGGCTGAGGCGGTGGGCGATGCCGGCCGCCGCGCCGCACCGCCGCCACCGGACGCCCGGTAACCTCGCCGGCCGTGTTCAACGTCGGCGGACCCGAGGTCCTGGTGATCCTCCTGCTGGCGCTCATCGTGCTCGGCCCCCAGCGCCTGCCCGACGCCGCTCGCCAGCTCGGCCGGGCCCGCGCCGAGCTCCGCAGGCTCTCGAGCGGGTTCCAGGAGGAGCTGCGGACGGCCTTCGACGACGAGACGGAGACGGCGGCACGGGCGCGCGGCGCCGCCGCGTCCCCCACGCCGCCTCCCGCGGCGGTCGAGCCGAACGCGGTGGCGGCGTCGACGGCCGCCGCCGGGCCCGACCAGGTCCCGGCCGACCCGCCGAAGCGCCGCCGGCGAACCGAGCCGCTGCGCGCCAAGCGGCCGTCCGGCGAGCCTCCCGCCCCGTAGAAGGCCGTGGCCATCGAAGCGATCCCGGGCCGTGGCGCCTCCGGCGACGAGCCCGGAGACGCCGCCGGCGCGACCGAGGACGGCCGGATGCCCCTCGTGGAGCACCTGAACGAGCTCCGCAGCCGGCTCATCAAGACCATGATCGCCGTCGGGGTCGGCATGCTCGTCGGCTTCGTCGCCTACGAGTGGATCTTCGACTTCCTCCTCGAGCCGTACCTCCAGGTCGCCAGCGACGAACCAGCCGCAGGGCCTGTTCGTCACCGACCCGCTCGAGGGCTTCGCGGTCCGCATGAAGGTGTCGGCCTACGCGCGGCATCGCCCTCGCCATGCCCGTCATCCTCTGGCAGTTGTGGCGGTTCGTCTCGCCCGGCCTCTACTCGAACGAGAGGCGCTACGCGATCCCGTTCGTCGTGACGGCGCTGTGCCTGTTCCTCCTGGGCGCCGGCCTCGCCTACTGCACCCTGCCGCAGGCGCTGAGTTCCTCGGCAGCATCGGCGGCGAGAACCTCATCGAGATCTACTCGCCGAACAAGTACTTCCAGCTGATCACCTACATGATGCTGGCGTTCGGCATCGGGTTCGAGTTCCCGATCCTGCTCGTGTTCCTGCAGCTCGCCGGCATCCTGACCGCCGACACGCTCGCCAAGTTCCGCCGCTACGCCATCGTCGGCATCGTCGTGCTCGTCGCCGTGATCACGCCGTCGGGCGACCCGATCAGCCTGCTGATGCTCTCGGTGCCGATGTACGTCTTCTACGAGCTGTCGATCGTCATCGGGCGCGTCTGACGAAGCGAAGGCGAGCGAGGGCGGCAGACTCGACGGCATGACCGGCGGAGCGAGCCCGTGCGGCGAGCGAACCAGCAGCACAGTGCGGTCACACGTTCGTCGTTCGTCGAGCGCCACCCCTTCCCGCTCGACCCGTTCCAGGTCAGGGCGCTCGACTCGCTCGACGCCGGCCGTTCGGTGCTCGTCGCCGCGCCGACGGGCTCGGGCAAGACGGTCGTCGCCGACTACGCGATCGATCTCGCTCTGGCGGACGAGGCCCTCGCCGGCGGCGGCAAGGCCTTCTACACGACGCCGATCAAGGCCCTGTCGAACCAGAAGTACGGCGACCTCGTCCGCCGCCTCGGCCCGGAGAAGGTCGGCCTCCTCACCGGCGACAACGCCATCAACGGCGACGCGCCCGGTGGTCGTGATGACGACCGAGGTGCTCCGCAACATGATCTACGCCGGATCGCCGGCGCTCGCCGGCGCTGCGCTGGGTGATCCTCGACGAGGTCCACTACCTCCAGGACCACTACCGCGGGCCGGTGTGGGAGGAGGTGATCATCCACCTGCCGCCCGGCGTCGGCCTCGTGTGCCTCTCGGCGACGGTGTCGAACGCCGAGGAGCTCGCCGACTGGATCACGCACCGTGCGCGGCGCCTGCGACGCCGTCATCGAGGAGAAGCGCCCGGTCGACCTCGTGCAACCTGTACCTCGTGGGCGACAAGGGCTCGCCCGACCTCCACCTGCTGCCGACGCTCGTCGACGGGCGGCCCAACCCCGAGGCGAACCGGCTCGACGCCGAGTCGCTGCGTCGCCGGGCGGCCGGCCCGAGCGGGGTCGACCGCCGGCGCCGCTTCTACACGCCGAGCCGGCTCGACGTGGTCGAGCTCCTCGCCGAGCGAGGACCTGCTCCCGGCCATCTACTTCATCTTCAGCCGCGCCGCCTGCGACGACGCCGTCAGCACGTGCCTCGACGCCGGCGTCCGCCTGACGACGCCCGACGAGCGCGAGCGGATCCGGGAGATCGTCGAGGCGCACACGGCCGGCCTCAGCGACGCCGACCTCCGCGTGCTCGGCTACGGCCGCTGGTCGGCGGGCCTCGAGGCCGGGGTCGCCGCCCACCACGCCGGCATGGTCCCGCCGTTCAAGGAGGCGGTCGAGGCGTGCTTCGCCGACGGGCTCGTGAAGGTCGTCTTCGCCACCGAGACCCTGGCGCTCGGCATCAACATGCCGGCCCGCACCGTCGTGATCGAGAAGCTCACGAAGTTCAACGGCGAGCGCCACGAGTTCCTCACGCCCGGCGACTACACCCAGCTGACCGGGCGCGCCGGGCGCCGCGGCATCGACCCCGTCGGCCACGCCGTCGTGCTGTGGTCGCCGTTCGTCCCCTTCGAGCAGGTGGCCGCGCTCGCCGCCAGCCGATCGTTCCGGCTGACGTCGGCGCTTCCGGCCGACCTACAACATGGCGGCCAACCTCGTGCGGCGGTACGAGCCGGGCGAGGCGCACCACCTGCTGAACCTGTCCTTCGCCCAGTACCAGGCCGACGCGTCGGTCGTCGCCTCGAGGCGCGGCTCGAGAAGCGGCAGGCGGCGCTCGCCGACGCCGAGGCGGCGGCGGCGTGCGAGCGGGGCTCGGTCGAGGAGTACGCCGCGCTCCGCCAGGCCGAGGAGGACGAGCGTCGCAAGTTGCACCCGGGCCGGGCGGAGATCGCCGAGGCCGTCGCTCGGCTCCGGCCCGGCGACGTCATCGACATCGACGGGCCGGTCGGCCGGGCCGGCGTCATCTCCGCCGCCCACCGCAAGGGCGAGGGGACCGCCGGCGTCCGGGTGCGGGCGGTGACGGCCCGGCGCAAGCTCGTGACCCTCGGCGTCGACCGACTTCGACGAGCCGCCCGCCGCGCTCACGTCGGTCGAGCTGCCGAGCCCGTACCTGCCGAACACCACACGCTTCCAGATCGCGATGGCCGAGCGCGTGGCGGCCGTGCGGGTCCCGCGGCAGCGAGCCGATCGCCGGCGACGTCGACACCGCGCGCCCTCGACGACGCCTGCGACGCCGTCGCCGAGCATCCCGTCCACGGCTGTCCCGACCGCAACGAGCACCTCGCCGGCGCTCGCCCGGGTGCAGCGGCTGCGCCGTGAGGTCGACGACCTGACGCCGTTCGGTGAAGGGCCGGACCGAGTCCCTGGCCCGCCGCTTCGACCGCGTGCTCCGGCTGCTCGAGGCGTGGGGCTACCTCGACGGCTGGGCGCTCACCGAACGGGGCGAGACCCTCGGCCCGGCTCTACCACGAGTGCGACCTCCTCATCGCCGAGGCGCTGCACGAGGGGCTGCTTCGACGACCTCGACCCCGCCGCGCTCGCCGGGCTGGCGTCGGTCTTCGGCTACGAGCACCGCTCGCCGGCCCGCCGCCGGCGCCGTGGTTCCCGTCGCCCGGCGTGCGCCGGCGCTACCAGCGGATCGAGGCGCTGTCGCGCGAGCTGCTCGCCGACGAGGAGACCGCCGGGCTGCCGCTGACCCGCCAGCCCGACCCCGACCTTCCTCGCCATCGCCCACGCCTGGGCGGCGGGCGAGGGGCTCGAGGAGGTCCTCGACGACGAGGACATCACGCGCCGGCGACTTCGTCCGCGTCGTGAAGCAGGTCATCGACCTCCTGCGCCAGATCGCCGACGTCGCGCCGTCGGCCGGCGACGCGGACGCGGGCCCGCGAGGCGGCCGACGCGCTGCACCGCGGCGTCGTCGCCGTCAGCAGCGCGCTCGTCGTCGACGATGAGGTCGAGGACGCGGTCGACGACCGCGAGGCGGCCGAGGTCCGGGGTGACGATCAGGGCGGGGCAACCGTCGGGAGCCGGCCAGCTGCCGCCGGCGGCGTCGTCGTGGCGACCGACGCGAGGCCGCGGCGGCCGCGTCGAGGACGCCCGGCGCGAGCGTCGGCCGCTGCCCGCGCTCGGGCTCGCCGGCGGGGACCTGTGCCGGACGCTCGGCGGGCGCGGCGACGAGGCGCGGCTGCGCTCCGGTCCGCGCCACCGATCGTTCCCGTCGACCTCGGCGAGGTCCTCGTCGACGGCCGGCTGCACCTGCTTCGTCGCCCACGTCGTCGTGCGCCGCGGCTGGTGGCGGGGCCCGGTCGACGGCGGTGATGAACGCGCAGTACCTCGGTCGCTGGGACGTCGCGCCGCGGGCGCATCCCGAACGACGGGCTCCTCGACGTCGTCGAGGTCGACGCGTCGATGGGGGTGGGGCAGCGGTGGAAGGCGTGGCGCCGGCTGCCGGCCGGCACCCACGTGCCGCACCCCGGCATCACCGTCCGCCGGGTCGCCGCCGTCCAACTCGACGCCGGCGGGCGCCACGTGTGGATCGACGGCGTCGACGCCGGCCCGGCCCGCGCCCTGTCGGTGCGGGTCGAGCCCGATGCCCTCACGTGTGCGGTCTGATCGTGCGGGCGGCGCTCATCGGCGTCGTCGTGGTGGTGCTCGCCGTCGTCGCCGGCTTCGGTGTCGGTGTCGCGCTGGAGCGCTCCGGCTCCGTCGACCCCGTGGCCGAGCCCGACGCCGCGACGGTCCGCGACGCCATGGTCGTGACCGTCGACTGCCCCGGCGGGAACCCGGTCGTCGCCCTCGGCCGGGCCGACCGCATCCTCGTCACCGGCCGTGACGAGGAGCGCGACTGGGTCGAGCTGCGCTCGCCCATCGATGCTCGCCGCCGTGGTGTGGCTCCCGGCCGCCCAGGTCGACCTCCGCGGCGCGGTGGGCAGCCTCCCGGTCCACACCTGTGGTGCGCCGCGGCCCACGCCCGCGACGATCCCGCCTGACCCCGCCGATGACCGGCCGCGTCCGGACGACGACGACCAGGGTGGTCGTGGCGGCGTCGACGAGCACCACCGACGGGGGAGCGACGACGACGACGCACCGACGCGTCGACGTCGTCGACCTCGTCGTCGTCCACGTCGTCGACGACGTCGACGAGCACCGGGAGCACGCTCTTCCCGCCGACGTCGACGACGACCACGACGGCGCACGTCCAGCACGACCCAACCGGCGGACGAGCGCGGAATGAGCGCGCCGCGCCACGCTGCGCCGAAGCGCCGGGTGTGGCCGGCGGTCGTCGTGATCGTCGCTCCTGGCGGCGGGCGCCGGCATCGCGGCCGGGGCGGCCGGGGCACGATGGAGCGATGCCCGCGTCGAGGTGCTCCCGCCGCCGGTGACGGCACCGACCGAGGAGCTCCCCGTCCTCGTCGCCGTCGACCGGCGGAGCGCGAGCCGTCACCGACCGGTGGGCGGTACGCCCTCGAGCCGTACTCGGCCGGGACGCAGGCCGCCGTGCTCGCCACGTGGGGTGTCGGCTCGGCCGACGGCGAGACCCGAGTCGACGCTGCCGTCGCCACCGACGGCGCCGTGCCGCACGCCACGCCGTGCACCTCGTGCACGGGGACCGAGGGCATCGTGCTCGGCGGCCGGCGGGACCCGCCGGCCAACGTCGTGCGGGTCGTGGTCTTCCCGCGTCCGAGGACGCCGTGGCCGGCGAGTGCGGGTTCGCCGACGTCGGGCCGGACGAGATGCGCGGTGGCCGTCGTGACCGGGAACCCGGGCGAGGTCGAGCTCCGCCTCGGCCGCGACCGGTACGTCGTCGAGAGCGACGACGACGAGCGCGACGAGTGGGAGGCGTGGATGGACGGCCCGGCCGGCGACCGTGCCGGCGGGCTCGCTCGTCGTCCACTGCATCGCGCTCCCGGCGCCCGACGGCGACGACCCCGTCGCGCTCGTCGGTCGAGGCGCGCGACGGTACGGGCCACGTCGCCGTCGACCGTCGCGGCGCTCGTCCCGCTCGGGGCCGGCCGGCTCCCGATCGTCCTCACGCCGCTCGACCCGACGCTCCTGGCGGTGTCGGTGCCGCTCGCCCGGGCGACCGATCTGGCCTCGGTGGCGCTCGGATCGCCCGGCGGATGACTGCGGCGCCGACGCGTCGGCGCGGGTGGCGACCGGGGAGCGAGCAGGTCGACAGCGCGCCACCGGCGACAGGGGAGCGGCCCTACCTCGCCGCCGCCCCCGCCGCCCTCCGGCGCGTCGTGCCGTGGCCGAGGGGGAGGCGACGCAGGTGTGCATCGTCGCCGACGTCGGCGAGCGCCGCGTGCTCGTGACGCCGCCCGACGCCCGCCGGCTCACGCTGGCGGTCACCGACGTCGACGTGACGGCCGGGACGGCGGTCGACGTGCAGGGGATGTTCCCGTCGCTCGGTTGGACGCCGTGCCGGGGCGTCGTCGAGCGGGCCAGGAGGCGGTGCTGTGCGAGAGCGGGGGCGACAGCGGCGCCCTGGTGGCGGCGGGCGGCCTGCTCGATCTCGCCGTCCGGTCGGGCTCGGCGACCGAGCGGGCCCGGATCCCGCTGTCGGCCGCCGTCGGCGGCCCCGACGCGCAGGTGTACCGGCTGCGCCGTCCCGGGCGACGCGGGCACCGTCGAGGTCACCGCCCGCTGGGACGACGGCGCCACCGGCGCCACCGCCGACTGGCGCTTCGCCATGAGCCAGACCTACGGTCCGGGTCGTGCCGACGCGCCGTCGACGAGGCCAAGGACCGCTCTGCGCCGAGGTCGACCGGCGGGCCGAGGTGCTCGTCGAGGCCTCCCACGACATCTGGGAGCACCCCGAGCTCAACTTCGAGGAGCACTACGCCCACGACCTGCTGACCGGGATCCTCGAGGACGAGGGCGCTCGAGGTCGAGCGCTCGGCCTACGGCGTCGACACCGCCTTCGTCGGCCCGGGCCGGCACGCGAGGGCCCGACGATCGCCGTGCTGTGCGAGTACGACGCCCTGCCCGAGATCGGCCACGCCTGCGGCCACAACGTCATCGGCACCGCCGGCCTCGGCGCCGGGCTCGCCGCCGCCGCCGTCGCCGACGACGCTCGGCGGGCGGGTCGTCGTCCTCGGCACCCCGGCCGAGGAGGGCGGGGGCGGGAAGGTGTTCCTCGCCGAGCGGGGCGCCCTCGACGGCGTCGACGCGGCGATGATGGTCCACCCCGCCGGCCTCGACCTGGTCCGGATGGACGTGATCGCCATCCACCAGTTCTTCATCGACTACCACGGCGAGGCCGCCCATGCCGCGGCCTTCCCGCACAAGGGCCGCAACGCCCTCGACGCCGCCGTGCTCGGCTACAACGCCGTCGCCGCCCTGCGCCAGCACATCCTCCCCGACGAGCGGATCCACGGCGTCTTCACCAAGGCGGGCGACAAGCCGAACATCGTCCCCGCCTACGCCCAGGCCCACTGGTACGTCCGCTCGCCGACGCTCCGCTCGCTGGAGGCCCTCAAGCCGCGCGTGCTGACCTGCCTCGAGGCCGGTGCCGCCGCGGCCGGCGTGCACGCTGCGAGATCCGCGTGGCACGACCCGGCCTACGCCGACATGCTCGACAACGCCCCCATCGTCGCCGCCTACGCCGCCAACGCGGCGAGCGCACCGGCCGGCACCCCGCCGACCCGGCGGCGACGGGCACCCCGTCGTCGGGTCCACCGACATGGGCAACGTGTGCTACGTGCGTGCCGTCGATCCACCCGATGATCGCGGTGGCGCCGCCGCACGTGTCGATCCACACCCCGGAGTTCGCCGGCCTACGCCCGCGGCGAGGCCGGCGACCGGGCCGTCGTCGACGGGGCCAAGGCCCTGGCCATGACGGTGCTCGACCTGTGGACCGACGCCGGCCTGCTCGACGCCGCCCGCGCCGCCCACGCCGCCGATCTCGAGCGGGTCGGCGGCGCTGCGGGCGTCCCGGGCGCCGATCCGGGTGTCGTCACGCCGGGGCCGTAGGCCACGAACGGGCCAAAGACGCTGAAAGGCGCCGTGGTTCGATCCGCGCCCGGCGACGAAGTCGACCCCCTACGATCCCCGGCTCCGATGACTGTGTACGTGGCCGAGGAGTGGAGCGACGGGGAGGCCGACATCCTCCGGCGCTACTTCACGAACCTCGACGGACCGGTGTTCGCCCTGGTCAACCTGCCCGAGGTCGTCAAGGGCGCCCTCTTCGCCCGCTACAGCCGCAGCCCCAAGAGCCTGCGCCGCCTGTTCCTCGACGAGTTCGTCGGCGACCTCGACATCAGCGGCGACTCGACGGTCGACGCCACCGTCGGCCTCCGCCGGGCCGAGGAGCTCTACGACCGGGTCTTCTTCGAGTACGGCGACGACTCCGTGGCCCAGCTCGGCGGCGTGCACCTCGCCTGCGAGCAGGCGTCGAACCTGCTCACGAAGGTGCTCGAGTGGGGCCGCCTCGCCAGCTACCTCGAGCAGTCGACCCGCTACATCGCCTATGACTCCCGCATCGGCGGCCGGTACCGCTTCTTCCGGCCGCCGGAGGTGCTCGCCAGCCCGTTCGGCACCCGCTACGTCGGCGACATGGACCGGCTGTTCGACACCTACGCCGAGCTCGTGCCGGTCCTCGTCGACTTCTTCCGCGATCGGTCCACCCGAAGGACCCCGGCGACTCCGACTTCGTGTACCGCCAGGCGGTCCGGGCCAAGGCCTTCGACGCCCTCCGGGGCATCCTGCCGGCGGCGTCGCTGTCCAACCTCGGGCATCTACGGCACCGGCCAGGCCTACGAGGCGCTGCTGCTGCGCATGCGGGCCCATCCGCTGCCCGAGGCCCGGTCGTACGCCGGCCTCATGCTCACCGAGCTGCGCAAGGTCATCCCGAGCTTCCTCAAGCGGGTCGACCTCGACGACCGGGGCGTGGCGTGGTCGACGTACCTCGCCGCGACCCGGACGGCGATGGAGGACGTCGCCGCCCGGCTCTTCCCCGACGCGAGGAGCGCCGACGAGGCGCCCGGCGTGCGGCTGCTGGAGTGGGACCCCGACGCCGAGGTCCGCATGGTCGCGGCGATGCTCTACCCCTACCTGCACCTGCCCGAGGAGCAGATCGAGCGCCGGGTCGGAGCCATGTCCGCCGAGGAGCGGCTGCAGGTCGTCGCCGCCTACGTGGGCGATCGGACGAACCGCCGCCACAAGCCGGGCCGCGCCCTCGAGCGGGTGCGCTACCGGTTCGACGTGCTCGCCGACTACGGCGCCTTCCGCGACCTCCAGCGCCACCGGCTCCTCACGACCGAGTGGCAGTCGCTGACGCCCCGGCCACGGCTTCGCCCGTCCCGAGGCCGTCGACCGGGCCGGCGTCGCCGGCCGGTTCGACGAGGCGATGGCCCGCTCGGCGGCGCTCTACGAGACCCTGGCCGACCGGTTCCCGGTGAGGCCGGCTACGCCGTGTGCCTGGCCTACCAGGTCCGGTTCGTCCTCGATCTCAACGCCCGGTCGGCGATGCACCTGATCGAGCTGCGCAGCGCCCCGCAGGGCCACCCCGCCTACCGGACCGTCGCCCAGGAGATGCACCGGCTCATCGCCGAGCAGGCCGGCCACCACGCCGTGGCCGAGATGATGCGCTACGTCGACCACTCGCCCGAGCCCGGCCTCGAGCGCCTCGACGCCGAGCGCCGCGCCGAATCCCGCCGCCTGATCGCGCTGACCGAGCCCCGACACGCGCGATTCGCGACGGTGGCGTCGGCGGTGGGGGTACGGATGTTCCCGTGGCGCGTGGGGCTGATGTGGTGTATGTTGCGCCTGAGGTTCGCGGGCGGAACCGGGGAGGTTCATGTGCGCCCCCACAACCTCAAGGTTCGACTGCTCACGGCGCTCGTGCTGGTCGTCCTGGCACTGGCTCCGGTCGCCGCCGGCGCTGACGAGCACACGGTCGCGCCGGGGGAGACCTTGTCGGGGATCGCGGCACGGAACCACACGACCGTCCGGGCCCTGGCCGAGGCGAACGGCATCGGCGATGCGAACCGCATCATCGTGGGCCAGGTCCTGGTCATCCCGGCCGCCGGTGCCGCGGCCGGCGCCGGCGACGGTCGTGCACGTCGTCGCCCCGGGCGAGACCCTCGGGCGCATCGCCGGGCGCTACGGGACGACGGCCCGGGCGATCGCCGACGCCAACGCCATCCGCAACATCAACGTGGTCGTGATCGGCAGCCGGCTGACGATCCCGCCGCGGCGCGGGTCGGGTTCGGGGGCCGCGTCGCCGGCCGCGCCGACGACGACCCACACCGTCGCCCGCAACGAGACGCTCGGCGCCATCGCCCGCCGTTACGGGGTCAGCGTCGGTGCCGTCGTCGCCACCAACGGACTGGCGAACGCCAACCTGATCCACATCGGCGACCAGCTCACGATCCCGGCGCCGACCGCATCGGGCGGCGGCGCGCCGACGACCAGCGCCTACGGCGTCATCGGCAGCGACGGCCGTACCGGTCTCACCGGCACGTACGTCGTCCAGCCCGGCGACACCCTCCGCGGCATCGCCCGCCGCCTCGGCGTCGCGCCGGAGGCCATCGCCGCCGCCAACGGCGTCCTCCCGCCGTTCGGGCTGTACGCCAACGCCCGGCTCGTCCTCTCGGCGCCGAACCGGCTGCCCACCGATGTGGTCCGGTGCCCCGTGCCCGGCGCCACGTTCGTCAACGACTGGGGCTTCCCCCGCAGCGGCGGGCCGGGCCCACGAGGGCACCGACCTCTTCGCGCCGCGAGGAACCCCGATCGTGGCGCCCGTCGCCGGGATCGTGTCCCACCTCACCGGCGCCGTCGGCGGCAACCAGTTCCGCCTCCGGGGCGACGACGACACGACCTACCTCGGCAGCCACATGGACGGGTTCGGCGCCAGCGGGCGGGTCAACGCCGGCGACGTCGTCGGCTACGTGGGCGACTCGGGCAACGCCCGCGGCGGTCGTCCCCACGTGCACCTCGAGATCCATCCCGACAACGGGCCGGCCATGAACCCCTACCCGGTGGTCCGCGCCGTCTGCTGATCGCGGCGACCCGGCCGGGTTGCTGGAACGCCCCGGTCGGGTCGCCGCTCTGCTTCCGGTTCGCTCCGCGCCATCCTGGCGCGGCTCGGGGCGCATCCTGCGCTCGCCACCGGCAGCGCCATCCGTGGCGCTCCGGCGTGGGTGGCGTCGGCGGAACCACCCTCTATGCTCCCCGCGCCCAAGCCCACCCCCGGAGCTGCGACGACATGGCCGACGAAGCCGAAGACCTCCCGGAGGAGGAATTCGACGAAGAGGAGCCCGAACTCGACGAGGAGGAGCTCGACGGCGAACTCGACGAGGAGGAGCTCGACGACCGACCTCGACGAGGACCTGGTCGTCGATGCCGACGAGCTCGAGGTCGTCGAGGAGGACGAGGAGGACGAGGACGTCGTCCCGGTCCCGGTCAAGGAGAAGAGCGGCGAGGGCGAGGACGACGAGGACGACGAGGACCTCGTCGACCCCGACGACGTCGAGGCCGATCTCGACACGATCCTGAAGGACCGGATCGCCGCCGCCGACGAGGAGGAGGAGGACGAGGAGGACGAGCCCGCCGACACCGAGGACCGCACCGGCGACGGCGGCAAGATCCAGCCCCGCCGGCCCGGGCGAGTTCGTCTGCCAGAGCTGCTTCCTCGTGAAGAGCCCTCCCAGCTGGCCGACGCCAAGCGCATGCTCTGCGTCGACTGCGTCTGAGCGACGTCCTGATCGTCCCTCACCACGGCTCGCAGGAACCTGTCTGTCCCCATCCGGCAGACTCGACGCCGTGGCTGACCAGAAGCGCCCTGTCGATCTGATGCTCGACCTGTTCGTCTACGCCCCGCTCGGACTCCTCATGAACCTCGACGAGGTCGTCCCCGAGCTCGTCGAGAAGGGCCACCAGCAGGTGAACATGGCCCGCATGTTCGGCCAGTTCGCCGTGCAGACCGGGACGAAGGAGGCCCGCAGACGCGCGTCGAGCAGGTCCAGGAGCAGGTCGGCCTCGAGCCGCCGGCGGGCAACGGGCCGGCGCCGGCGCCGTGCGACGAGCCCGTCGCCGGCGTCCTCGACGGTCGGCCACCGACGACCCCGGCCCGGCGGCGCCGCCCGCGCCCGCGGCGCCCGGCGCCGACGAGCTGGCCATCCCCGACTACGACGCCCTGTCGGCTTCGCAGGTCGTGCCCCGGCTCGCCGGCCTCGCCGGTGAGGAGCTCGACGCCGTCCGCCGGTACGAAGCCGCCAACCGGGGTCGGAAGACGATCCTGTCGAAGATCGCCCAGCTGCAGTCGGCTGTGACGGCGTGATCGAGGCGGCCCGGCCCGCCGGTGCCGACGACCTGGCGCGCCTCGTCGAGCTCCACCGTGCGGCGACCGCCGAGTTGCGGGCCGAGCGCGGCGGGGAGATGTGGGCCGCGGTGGAGGACCGCGACGCGCCGCCCGGACTTCCGCGCTCGACGCCGACGACCTGCTCGTGCTGGCGGCCACGATCGACGACGTCGTCGTCGGCTACGGCAGGGTCGAGCGGCGGGCCCTCGCCGACGGGTCGCCGGCTGGCCGTGGTCACCGACGTCTACGTCGAGCCGGCGGCACGCGGCGTCGGCCTCGGCGAGGCCCTCCTCGACCTGGCCATCGCCTGGGCGCCGGGAGCAGGGCTGCCGCGGCATCGACTCGGTCGCCCTCCCGGGGATGCGGGCGACGAAGAACTTCTTCGAGTCCGCCGGTCTCGTCGCCCGGCGCCATCGCGGTGCACCGGGCGCTGTGATCCCCGGTCGGTCGCCGTCGGTGCCATCGTCGTCGTCGAGCGACCGGCTGCTGCTCGTGCGACGGGGCCGGGGGCCGGCGGCGGGGGCGTGGTCGGTGCCGGGGGGCCGGGTCGAGGGGGGCGAGACCCTGGCCGAGGCGGTCGTGCGGGAGCTGGCCGAGGAGACCGGGCTCGAAGGGGTGTGCGGGGAGCTGGTCGGGTGGGTCGAGCGGATCGACGACGAGTCACCACTACGTGATCTTCGACTTCTGGGTCACCGTGCTCGACGACCGCGAGCCGACCGCCGGCGACGACGCCGCCGAGGTGGCCTGGATCCCGCTGGCCGACGTCGCCGAGCACTCCCTCGTCGACGGACTGGCCGAGTTCCTCCACCTCCACGGCGTGATCGACACGATCACGTAGTTCAGCTCGCTCCGCCGCCGTCCGGCGGCTCCGCTCAGGGGGCGGCCCCTCGGATTCCTCGTCGTGCCCGACCCTGTGCGGACTCGGGGGCGCATCCTGCGCTCACCCCCGGCGCCGCCGTCCGGGCGGCTCCGCTCAGGCGGACTGCAGCTCCCGGGCGAAGAAGTTCAGCGCCGTCTTCGTCTTCGTCTGCTGCACGCCGGACAGGTCGAGGCCCTTCTCGGTGAGGAAGACGCGGGCCTTGGCGGCGGCCGTGAGCGCGTCGGCCGGGACGGTCTTGGTCGAGAGCTCCAGGATCCGCGAACCGTCGGGATACAGCCACATCTCCCCGACGAGCTTGCCGTCGAAGCCCTGCGACGCGAACTTGAGCTTCAGGACGAGGATCGGACCGAGGACGCTGAGGTCGTCGAGGACGAGGCCCGCCGGCGCGTGGGCGGCGAAGAACGAGCGCTGCTCCTTGGAGAAGACCTTCCGGATCGATCGGTTGCCGGCCAGGACCTCCCGGACCCCTCCATCCGGGAGCTGGTGCTTCATGCTCGCCGAGCAGACGAAGCCGCCCGGCAGGGCGTCGAGCTCGACGCCGAAGTTCGGCGACTCGCGGAGCTTCTTCGGCAGCTCGCTGGGCACGACCGGCCGCAGCTTCACCACCGAGTCGTCGCCCTTGCCCTGGATCCGCCGGGCCCGGACGACGAGACCGGCCGCGTTGAGGGCCAGGTCAGGGGTGTCGAAGAAGACGACCTGCCGGATCTGGGCGTCGAGCGGGTCGATGTCGAGGGCGCGCACGGTTTCGCGGCCGGCCGAGGCCGGGACGGTGAGCTTGAGCTCGACGGAGTCGGCGCCGTCGAGCAGCGAGAGCAGCTCGGCGAGCTGGTCGTCGGACAGTCGTGTGCGGGTCGGCATGGAGACCTCCTCGAGGGGGTTCCTCGAGTGAACTGCACGCGGCGGCGTCCGTCGTCACCCTTGTGGGGTGACCGTCGCCGACGTCAGCGGTCGCGGGGGCGAGGATCGACGAGCGGCTCGAGCGGCCCTTGAACTCGCCGGATTCGCAGTCCTCGTCCCAGCGGGCGCCGCAGGAGAGGCAGGCGCACGAGTCGAGCCGGAGCGACGGCGAGGTAGAGGCGGTCGACCTCGTGGGAGGTGCAGAACGGGCACGTGAAGTGCGCCGCCTCGTCCACCGCAGCCATCGCCGGCTCAAGGTATCGCGGCGCATGACGAGGTTGCGGACATACGTCACGAAATCGGGCCCGCCGCGGCCCCCAACTAGGTTGCGGGCATGCCCGACGCCGTCGAATTGACCGAGGCCGTCACCTTCGAGGTGCGGGGCCACTACGCCATCATCACGATCAACCGCCCGCAGGCCCGCAACGCCGTCAACGGCGCCGTCGCCAACGGCATCGAAGCCGGGATCGACCGGATCGAGGACGACGACGACCTCTGGGTCGGCATCGTGACCGGCGTCCCGCCCGTGTTCTGCGCCGGCGCCGACCTCAAGGAGATCAACAGCGGCAACGCGGCCGCGCTCCAGACCAAGCGCGGCGGCTTCGGGGGGATCGTCACGCGGGAGCGGGTGAAGCCGATCCTCGCCGCCGTCGACGGGCCCGCCCTCGCCGGTGGTACCGAGATCGTCCTGGCCTGCGACCTGGTCGTCGCGTCGGGATCGGCGACCTTCGGGATCCCGGAGGTGAAGCGCAGCCTGGCCGCCGCCGCCGGCGGCCTGTTCCGGCTCGGCCGCAAGATCCCGCTCAACATCGCCATGGAGTGCGCCCTCACCGGCGACCCGATCAGCGCCGAGCGGGCCCACCACCACGGACTCGTCAACGTGCTGTGCGAGGACGGTCAGGCGCTCGACGCGGCCATGACGCTCGCCGACCGGATCTGCGCCAACGCACCGGTGGCGGTGCGGGCGAGCCGCAAGGTCGTCCTCGAAGCGACGAACGCCCCCGACGACGTCGGCTGGAAGATGTCGATCGACGCGATGGCGCAGGCCATGGGCAGCGCCGACTTCAAGGAAGGCCTCACCGCCTTCATCGAGAAGCGCCCCCCCAACTGGACTGGGAAGTAGTACTGCTCGACGGCGCCGTCGTCGCTGACGGCGTCGACGCTGGGGGCGGCGGCGGCCTCGTCGGTGGCGGCGACCTCGTCGGTGGCGGTGTCGGCGGCGGTGTCCTCGGCCGGTACCTCGACGGGGCGATCGGGGTCGGGCACCGGAGGCGCGTCGGGCGCCTCGGCCGGCGCCTGGACGGGGCGGTCGGGGTCGGGCGGCGGCGGCGCGGTGGGATCCTCGGCCGGCTCCTCGACGGGGCGGTCGGGATCCGGCCTCACCGGGCCGGCCACGCTGTCCTCGGACGCGTCGGCTGCGTCGGGCTCGCTCGGGATCGGGGTGGCGTCGCTCGGGGCGCCGGCGGTGACGGTGGGCTCGGTCGCCGGCGCGCCGATCGCGTGGGGCGGGGGCACGCGCTTGGGTACCGGCACGACCCCGCTGCGGCGGGGCGGGCGCGGCGGGCGCAGCGCGCGCCCCGACGTCGGTGCTTCGATCCCGAACGCGGCGGCCACCTTCGGGACCCGGCTCGCGTACTTCTTCACGGTCGCCACGAGCTCGTCGGACGGGCTCTCGGGGACCGCCGCCGGGGCCACTTCGGTGCGCACGGGCGCGTAGGCGGCGGCATCGAGGACGGCGCCCCAGCGATCGGGTGTCGCGTCGGGCGTCAGCGACGCGGCCGCGGCCTCGGTCAGGGCGGTGCGGAGCTCCGGCGGCAGGATCGTCCCCGCCTTCGGCGGTCGCGACGACAGGCGCAGCGCCCGGACGACACGTCCGGTCGAGAGGGCGAGCCCGAGATCCTCGAGCCACACCTGGTGCTCGGCCTCGACCCGCGCCTCGAGCTTGGCCCGCAGGTCGGCGGCGAGGGCCCGGGTCTCGTCGTCGCGCGCCGCGGCGTCGGAGGCGACGACGACCGACCGGAGGTCGCGCAGGTCGAGCTCGTCGGCGTCGGCGAGCGCGGCGTCGGCGCGGTCGCGCCAGTCGGCGGTGCGGAGCCTGGGCAGCAGCCGCTCCGCCATCTCCAGGAGCTCGGGGGCGTTGATGGGCGGTTGGTCGGCCGCCTTGCGCTTGTCGTTCTCGGCTTCGATCGCCTGGCGCACCGCGGGGATGCCGCCCTTGAGCACCTGCTCGGCGATCGGCTGCTGCTCGGGGGCGATGTCGGCGAGGACGGCCTTGCGGTGGACGCGTCCGGGGCGGAGCCGCTTGGGCTTGGGACGCTCGGGCAGCGGCGGCGGCGCCGGACGGCGGGGACGGCGGTCACCCTCGGGTCGCGACGACCGCGGCCGGCGACCGGTCGAGTCGCCGCCGGCGTGGTCGGCCGCGGGCCGGTCGGTGCGCGGTGGCCGGTCGCGCCGATCGCCACGGTCCTTGCGCTCGCCGCGGTCGCGGCGCTCGCCATCGCCGCGAGGCGGACGATCGCGCTTGTCGCGCCGGTCGCGGTCGGTGCGGGCGCGACCCGACAGCTGCGTCGTCACGAGTTCGTCGTCGCTGCGACGGGACCCCACGACCTCGATCCGCTCGGGCTCCTTGCGCTCGCGCTCGGGGCCCGACGCCACCGACACCACGGTGATGCCCTCGATCTCGACCTCGATCTCCGCCCGCAGCACTGCGCCGGCCTTGGCGCCGGCGGGGACGAGGCCGGCGGGGACGACACCCCTCGGCTTCTGGGCGCCGGCCGCGCGCCATGTCCAGGTGCCGTCGCCGCGATCGCTCGTCAGCTCGATCTCGATCCTGCGGGACATGGCCGACCACCGTAGTGGACCTCCCGCGCGACGCCTACGGGGGCGCCAACCCGCCTGGCTACGCAGGCTTCGGCGTGGGTTCCACGGCGTCGGCCAGCTTGCGCAGCTCCAGGACGGCATCGCCGAAGCCGTCGGCGATGTCCCAGACGTCGGGCACGAGCTCCCGGCAGGCGATCACACCGAAGTCGACGTGGCCCATGTTCGAGAGCACGGTGATGTTCAACCCGGCCCCCTCGAGCAGTGGCCCGAACGGGAAGACCGCCTTGACCTGCGCGCCGGCGGCGTACAGCGGGATCGGCGGACCGGGCACGTTGGAGACGACGAGGTTGTGCACCGGCGGGTGCAGGTCGGCCAGGTTCCACCCCGAGTACAGGCGCATCGCTCGGTTGAAGACCGTCGGCGGGATGAACTGGGCGAAGTCCTGCAGCGTGTCGGCGCCGATGGCGGACTGCATGATCTTCGCCTCCTTCGTCTCGGCGTTGATCGTCCGCAGGATCTCGACCGGGTCGTCGAGCTGCACGGGCAGGCGCACGAACATCGTCGAGACCTGGTTGGTGCCCTCCGACTCGGACTTGCCGTGCACCGACACCGGCACCGAGCAGACGAGCGGCTCGTCGTGGCAGGTCGTCGTGGGCGGTCAGGTAGCGCTGCAGCGTCATGGTGCAGGCCGCCAGCGACGACGTCGTTGACCGTCGTGCCGAACGCGGACTTCACCGCCTTCATGTCGTCGAGCGTGGCCTTGCCGAAGGCGACGACGCGGTGAGGCGTGATGGCTGCGCTCCACCGGACCCGCGGCGCCTGGAAGGGCAACGCCGGCGTCGGCCGCTCCTCGGCGGCCGCCTGCCGACGCCTGCTGGACGACGTCGACGATGCTGCCGATGGTCCGGCGCATGATCTTCATCAGCCGCGCCGGGTTGCCGGCGATGTAGCGCATGGCGTCGGCCGTCAGTTCGAGATCGGAGGGGACGGGCTCGGGCTGCCACGGCGTCTCCGGCGGGGGCGGGGGCGGCGCGTCCGCGGTCAGGTCGAAGAGGTGGGCCATGAGATCGGCACCGGTCACGCCGTCGATGGCGGCGTGGTGCATCTTCGTCACCAGGGCGACCTGGCCGTCCTCGAGGCCCTCGACCATCCACAGGTCCCAGAGCGGCCGCGACCGATCGAGGGGGCGGCCGGCGATGTCGCCCACGATCTCGGCGAGCTCGTGCATCGTGCCCGGCGGCCTGACCGCTGTCCGGTGCACGTGGTTCTCGAGGTCGAAGTCGGGATCCTCGATCCAGACGGGGTGCGAGAGCTGGAACGGGACCGTCACCAGCCGGCGGCGGAACGGCTCGAGCAGGTGGAGGCGGTCGCGCAGCAGCTGCACGACCTTCTCGAAGGAGTAGCCGTCGGGCGACGTCGACGGGTCGAGCACGATGGTGCCGACCACGTGGGAGTGGGCCGAGGGCGTCTCCATGTACAGGAACGAGGCATCCATCCCCGACAGGCGCTTCATCGCACTCCCTCCATCAGGGTCGAGTTCTACGTGGGCGCGACGGCTCCGGCCTTCGAGCCGATACCGGCGGTGCGCCGCCACTGGCGGATGTGGTGGCGGTCGAGGCCGTTCGTGAGCCACACGAAGGAGATCCCGGTCGCCGGGTCGGCCCACGCGATCTGCCCGCCGGCGCCACCGTGGCCGAACGCCTGCGGCGAGACGGTGTGCCCGAAGCCGCGCATCCCGGCCTGGCCGTCGTCGCCGGCGACGACGATCGACAGGGCGCGGTTGGCCGGCACCCCGGTCTGCGGGTCGGGGAACGTGTTGCGGACGGTCCCGACGGCATCGGCCAGCACCGCCGGATCCCACAGGTCGCCCGGGTTGTGCAGCAGGGCCTGGTAGAAGCGGGCGAGGTCGCTCGCCGTCGAGATGGCGCCGCCTCCGGGAACGCCGGCCTCGACGGCCTCGGGCCGCGACAGCTGCACGAGCGCCTCGTCGGTCACCTCGCCGAGGTCGAAGCCGGGGATGCCCAGCACGGCCTCCCACTCCGCCGACGTCGGCGGCTCGCCGACGAGGGTGGGGCGGGCGAGCTCGGCCTGCTCGGCTGCGGGAACGCCGAGCCCGAGGGCGTCGAGGCCCAGCGGCTCGAGCACCCGGCGACGGACCGCGGCGCGGAAGTCCTCGCCGTCGATGCGCTCGAGGAGCTCGGCCAGCACCCAGTGCGCCGAGGTGGGGTGGTACTCGAAGCGCGACCCGGGCTCCCAGTTGAGGCGCCACTGGGAGAAGGCCTCGAGGCGCGCGTCGCGGTCGGACCAACGACGCGGTGCCATGGGTGCCGTGCGGGAAGCCGGAGGTGTGCAACAGCACCTGCTCGACGGTGATGGCCTCCTTGCCGTTCGTCGCGAACTCCGGGACGAGGTCGCCCACGCGGTCGGACAGCCGGAGCGAGCCTTCGGCGAGCAGCTGCCAGATGGCCGACGCGACCACGGCCTTCGTGCACGAGTAGATGACGTAGCGGCTGTCGTCGCCGGCCGGTGCGTCGCCGACGGTCTCGCCGGCGACGACCTTCCCGTCGAGGGCCAGCGCCCACTGGGACGAGGGGAGCAGACCGTCGTCGACGTCGCGACGAGCACGGGCGGCGAGGGCGTCCAACGCGGCATCGGAGAGCACGGCGGGATAGTTGCACGGATGGAGCGCCCGAGGGGACGGGCCGAGAAGCGCGAAATCCCTGACGGTGTGTCATAAGTTTGACGTCATGAGTCCGACGCTCCGGGCGGTGCGGCCAGACGAGGACGTGCGGCCGGTCGGCGGGCCGCCGCTGCCGATGGGGAAGCGCATCACGCTGCGGGGCCGCGGCACGACCTTCGTGCGGGAGGTCACCGGGCCGCCGGATGCCCCGACGGTCCTCCTGCTGCACGGCTGGATCGCCAGCGGCGGCCTCAACTGGTTCACGGTCTTCGAGGCCCTCGGCGACCGGTACCGGGTCCTGGCGCTCGACCACCGCGGTCACGGCCGGGGCATCAGGACGCGCCGGCGATTCACCCTCGCCGACTGCGCCGACGATGCCGCCGTGCTGCTCGAGCACATCGGCACGGGTCCCGTCATCGCCGTCGGCTACTCCCTCGGCGGACCGGTCGCCCAGCTGCTGTGGCGGCGCCATCCCGACCTCGTCGACGGGCTCGTGCTGTGCGCCACGTCGCATCACCTCATGCCCGGCTTCCGCGAGCAGATGCTCTTCGGCTCGGTGATGGCAGCCGCCGCCGGCAGCTCCCGGCTCGGGTACCTCGCGGCGCGGATGCCCGTGCGCCAGGTGCGCCAGTGGCTGCCTCAGCCCACGCCGGAGCGCCCGGCGACGATGCGGGAGTGGGCGGGCGCCGAGATGCGACGCCACGATCCACGGCACCTGCTCGAGGCCGGCGTGGCGATGTCGAACTACCACGCGAAGTGGATCGACGAGGTCGATGTCCCGACCTCGGTGATCGTGACGACGAAGGATCGGGCCGTGAACCCGTTCGCCCAGCTGCGGATGGCGCTGAAGATCCCCGGGGCCTCGATCCACCGCATCGACGACGGCCACATCGCCTGCTCGAAGCCGTCGTTCGGCCCGGTGCTCGCCGCGGCCGTGGCCGACGTCGCCGCACGCGCCTATCCGAACCGGTGACTCGCGGTCCCCTCCGGGGGGTCAAGGTGCTCGAGCTGTCGGCCATCGGACCGGTGCCGTTCTGCGGGCTGGTGCTCTCCGACCTCGGCGCCGACGTCGTGCGGATCGACCGCGCCGCCGACGTCGCCGGCGCCGACCCGTCGTACGCCCCCGGCAACGTGATCGACCGCGGCCGGCGATCGGTCGGCGTCGACCTGAAGCAGGCCGGCGGACCGGCGCTCGTGCTCGACCTGGTCGCCGAGGCCGACGTCCTCGTCGAAGGCTGGCGTCCCGGGGTGGCCGAGCGCCTCGGCGTCGGACCCGACGCCTGCTTCGCCCGCAACCCGGCGCTGGTGTACGGCCGCATGACGGGTTGGGGTCGCGAGGGCGAGCTCGCCGCCCTGGCCGGTCACGACATCGACTACATCGCCGTCGCGGGCGCGCTCTCGGCCTTCGGCCGCGCCGGCGGGCCGCCGGTGCCGCCCCTGAACGTCGTGGGCGACTTCGGCGGTGGGGGACTGCTCCTGGCCCTGGGGATCGTCGCCGCCCTCTTCGAGGTGCGTGGGGGTGGGGCGGGCCAGGTCGTCGACGCGGCCATGGTCGACGGCGCCGCGCTGCTGCTGGCGCCGTTCTTCGCCGCGGCCCAGCTCGGGTTCTGGGGGGCGCGCGGCACGAACCTGCTCGACACCGGCGCGCCGTTCTACGACTGCTACGAATGCGCCGACGGCGGTTGGGTCGCCGTGGGCGCGCTCGAGCCGCAGTTCTACGCCGCCCTCCTCGCCGGGCTGGGGCTGACGAGCGCCGACGTGCCCGACCGGGACGACCGCACGCGGTGGCCCGAGCTGCGCGAGGTGTTCGCGGCGCGGTTCGCTTCACGGCCGCGCCGACGAGTGGACGAGGATCTTCGGTCCCGGTGGCCACGACGCGTGCGTCGCGCCCGTGCTCGACCTCGACGAGGCGCCGTCGCACCCGCACAACGAGGCCCGGTCGACGTTCCTCGAGATCGAAGGCGTGCGCCACCCCGCGCCGGCACCGCGCCTGTCGCGCACCCCGCTGGAGATCGCTCGCCGCCCCTGCTACCCGGGCGAGCACACCGACGAGGTCCTCGCCGAGTGGGGCATCGACCCCGACCGCATCGAAGCCCTGAAGGCCGACGCCACCATCGCCCAGCACGAGTAGCGCTGGGGTCGCCCTTGGCGTCTCGACCCTCCTCAGCGGCTTGACGCTGGCGTCCCGCCGCGGTCCAGAATGGAACACGTTCTACTTTCGGCGAGCGGGGGCTCACGGTGCAGATCGCCTACACACCCGAGCAGGAGGCGCTGCGGCAGGAGCTGCGCGCCTACTTCGAGGAGCTGATGACCCCGGAGGTGCTCGCCGAGACCGCGGCCGGTGAGAGCGGGGGCCCAGCCTGCCTCGAGGCCGTGCGGAAGATGGGCCGCGACGGCTGGCTCGGGATCGGCTGGCCGGTCCAGTACGGCGGTCAGGGCCGTGGCGACGTCGAGCAGTTCATCTTCAGCGACGAGGCGTGGCGCGCCGGCGCGCCGATCCCGTTCCTGACCATCAACACCGTCGGCAAGACGATCATGGAGTTCGGCAGCCAGGAGCAGAAGGACTTCTTCCTGCCGAAGATCCTCGCCGGCGAGCTCCACTTCTCCATCGGCTACACCGAGCCCAACGCCGGCACCGACCTCGCCTCGCTGCGCACGACCGCCACCAAGGACGGCGACGAGTGGGTCATCAACGGCCAGAAGATCTACACGTCGCTCGCGTCCTACGCCGACTACATCTGGCTGGCGGCCCGCACCGACCCGGACGCACCGAAGCACAAGGGGATCTCGATCTTCGCCGTGCCGACGACCGACCCCGGGTTCAGCTACACGAAGATCCACACGATGGTGAACGCCTCGACGTTCAACACCTACTACGACGACGTGCGGGTCGGGGACGACGCCGTGATCGCCGGGGTGAACCGCGGTTGGGACCTCATCGTCAACCAGTTGAACTACGAGCGGGTCTCGCTCGCCCCGCCCGGCATGCTGTCGCGGACCTACGAGCAGACCCTGCGGTGGGCGCAGGAGACCAAGCTCGCCGACGGACGCCGCGTGATCGACCAGGAGTGGGTCCAGATCAACCTGGCGACGGTGCGGGCGAAGCTCGAGTACCTCCAGCTCATCGGGTGGAAGGTGGCATCGTCCGGCGGGGCCAGCCCCGCCGACGCCAGCTCGACGAAGGTGTTCGGCACCGAGCTGTCATGCGAGGCGTACCAGCTGCTCTCCGAGGTGATCGGGCCGGCGGCGTCGTTGCGCAAGGGCTCGCCCGGCGCCGTGCTCGCCGGCCGCATCGAGCGGGCCATGCAGGGCGCGCTGATCCTGACCTTCGGCGGCGGCGTGAACGAGGTCCAGCGCGACCTCATCTCGCTGTTCGGCCTCGGCCTCCCACGCGTCCCCCGGCACTGAACAGAGGGAGTGGCGATGGACTTCACCCTGAACGAGGAGCAGTCGGCGATCGCCGAGCTCGCCGGCAAGATCCTGGGCGACCTCTGCACGCCCGAGGCGCTCCGCGCCCACGAGGCGATCCGGTGATCCCTACCACGTCCGAGCGTGGAACGAGCTTGCCGCGTCCGATCTCCTCGGCGTCGCGCTCCCCGAGGCCACCGGAGGTGGCGGCTACGGCATCCTCGAGGCCGCCCTCGTCGCCGAGCAGGTCGGCCGCCACGTCGCGCCGGTGCCCTACGGGGAGACGATGGCGGCGGCGCTCGCCCTCGTCGCCGCCGACACCGACGCCGACGAGTGCGGTGAGGTCCTGCGCACCGTGGCCTCGGGCACGACGGTGCTGACCGTGGCGCTCGAGGGCTCCGGCGCGACGGCTCGACCCGACGGCGAGTCCTGGCAGCTCTCGGGCGACGTCGCCGTTCGTGCGCTGGGCTCGGCAGGCGAGGCTGGTGCTGGTGCCGGCGTGCGCCGACGACGGCACCCTCGCTCTCTTCGCCGTCGAACCGACCGGCGCGGGCGTGGACGTCGTCGACGAGGACGCCCTGTGGGGCCTGCCCCAGGGCACGCTCCAGCTGGCCGGCGCGCCGGCCCGCCGCATCGGCGGCGCCGACGCGGTCGCGGCCCTGCGGCGCGACGCGACCGCGTTGCAGTGCGCGACGGTCGCCGGCGTCTGCGAGGGCGCGCTGCGGCTGACCGCCGCCTACGTCACCGAACGGGAGCAGTTCGGCACGAAGATCGGCACCTTCCAGGCCGTGGGCCAGCGCATGGCCGACGCCTACATCGACACCCAGGGCGTGCACCTCACGGCCCGGCAGGCGGCGTGGCGGCTCTCGGCCGGCATGCCCGCCGACGAGGAGCTCCACATCGCCAAGTGGTGGGCGGCGACCGGCGGTCACCGGGTGGTCCACGCCGCGCAGCACCTGCACGGCGGCGTCGGGGTCGACGTCGACTACGCCGTGCACCGGTACTTCCGCTGGGCCAAGGTCCTCGAGCTCCAGCTCGGCTCGGGCACCGAGCACCTCCGCCAGCTGGGCGCCCGGCTGGCGACCGTCCCCGCATGAGCGGCGCCGGGCTGCGCAGGATCCACGACCGCTACCTTGGCGTCCGGCTGCCGCTGGAATCGGGGGCCGCACGCCCGATAACCTGACGCACCGTCAGATTCCAGCTCCAGGGGGGACCTCCATGCTCGTGCGCCAACGCGCGGCTGCCGCCGCGCTCAGCATCGCCGTGCTCGTCGCGGGCGGATGCAGCCGCGGGGGAGACGAGACCGAAGTGGGCGGACCGACGACGACGGCAGCCGACGCGCCGACGACGACGGCAGGGCCGGAGTCGCGGCTGGACGCCGCCGGGTTCGGCGACCTCGAGAACGTGTGCGGTCCGGGAGAGGCAGCCGGGGGAGCGACCGACGTGGGCGTCACCGCCGACTCGATCAACGTCGGCACCCTGACCGACAAGGGCTTCGCCTCCCGACCCGGTCTCAACGAGGAGATGCTCGACGCCGCCGAGGCCTTCGCGGCGTGGTGCAACGAGCACGGCGGGATCAACGGTCGCGAGATCGTCGTGCACGACCGTGACGCGGCACTCACCGCGTACAACGACCGCATCACCGAGTCCTGCGCCGAGGACTTCGCCCTCGTCGGCGGCGGCGCCGTCCTCGACGACGCCGACAACGGCGGGCGGGTCGCCTGCGGGCTCCCGAACGTCGCCGGGTACGTGGTGAGCCAGACGGCCCGCGACGCGGACCTGCAGATCCAGCCGGTCCCGAACCCGTCCCGAGGAGTACGCCGCCGGCGCTTACCGGCGGCTGGCGGCGGCGCGCCCCGAGCTCATGGACCACTACGGGATCATGACCGGCAACTTCGGCCCGGTCCTCGACACGCGCGACCAGGTGCTCCGCGTCGCCACGGCGAGCTCGGGTTCCAGGACGTCTACAGCCAGGAGTACAACTCGGGCGGCGAGTCCAACTGGCGCCCGTTCGTCGAAGGCATGCGCGACGCCGGCGTCGAGGTCTTCGAGTTCGTCGGTGAGCCCGAGTACTTCTCGGCGCTGCAGGAGGCCATGGCCCAGGTCGGGTTCTATCCCGAGGTGATCATGGTCCAGACGAACATGTACGACACCCGTTACCTCGACCTCGTCGGCGACAGCACCCGCAACACCCTCATCCGCACCGCCTACACGCCCTTCGAGCTCGCCGACGAGAACCCGGCGACCGCCGACTACCTCGAGCTGATGGAGCGCTACAACCCGAGCGGGAAGCTGGCGCAGCTCGGCGCCCAGGCGGTCTCGTCGTTCCTGCTCTTCGCCCAAGCGGCGTCGGCCTGCGGCGCCGAGCTCACCCGGGCCTGCCTCATGGAGCAACGCCGGCACCGTCACCGAGTGGACCGGCGGCGGGCTGCACGCGCCGATGAACCCGGCGGCGGAACCGCCCCCGAGTGCTTCACGGTCATCGCCGTCACTCCGGGGGCGTTCACGATCGACGAGGCGTTCACCGAACCGAACGACGGCATCTTCAACTGCGATCCGGCGAACGTGATCCCCACACCCACCGGCTGAGCTCGGCGACGCCGTCGAGATCCCATGGACAAGTTCCTCGTCCTGACCGTCACCGGGCTCTGCACCGCCGGCGTGTTCGCCATCGGTGCCAGCGGCCTGGTCCTCACGTACACGACGACGGGGATCTTCAACTTCGCCCACGGCGCCATCGGGATGCTCGGCGCCTTCGCCTACTGGCAGCTGCTCGAGTGGGGGGTGCCGACGGGTCTGGCGGTGGCCATCGTCCTGCTCGCGGTGGCGCCGGCGCTGGGCGCGGTCATCGACCTGGGCATCATGCGCGGCCTCGAGACCGCCAGCGAGATGGCCCGCCTCGTCGTCTCGGTGGCCATGCTGGCGGCGGCCCTCGGGCTCGGGATCTGGCTGTGGCCGCCCGACGTGGGCCGTCCGCTCGACCTGTTCTTCCCCGACGAGCACGTGCGCATCGCCGGCGTGAACGTCTCCTGGCACGAGCTGCTTGCCCTCGTCCTCGCCGTCGTGGTCGCCGTGGGCCTCCGCCTGCTGCTGTACAACTCGCGCGCCGGGATCACCATGCGAGCCGTCGTCGACGACCGCTCGCTGGCCCTGCTCAACGGCGCCCGTCCCGACCGCTCGTCGCTGCTGGCCTGGTCGATCGGCTGCTCGCTGGCCGCCCTGGCCGGGATCCTCGTCGCCGCGCAGCAGGGCTTGACCCACCTGCCCCTGACGCTCCTGATCGTCAACGCCTACGCCGCGGCCATGCTCGGTCGGCTGCGCAGCCTGCCCGCTGACGTTCCTCGGGCGCGGTCGCCTCGGTCTGCTCGACGCCTACGGCGTCGGGTACCTGCCGTCGGACAACGCCTACCTGTCGGGGTTCCGGCCCGCCATCCCGGTCCTCGTCCTGTTCCTCGTGCTCCTCGCGCTCCCGTCGGCGCGGCTGCGTGCCGGCGGCACGCGACGCCGCGTCGAGGCCCCCCGCACCGAGTGGCGGTCGGCCCTCCTGCTCGCCGGCGTCGTCGTGCTCGGTGCCGCCGTCCTGGCCGGCGGGTTGACCGAGGTCGACGCCGGGCGAGCGGCGCGGGGCGCGGCCCTGGCGATCATCGCCCTGTCGCTGGTGCCGCTCGTCGGCTGGGCCGGGCAGCTGTGCCTCTGCCAGATGAGCTTCGCGGCGATCGGCGCCATGGTGTTCGCGCACCTCGGCGAGGGCGGCAACCCGTGGGCGCTGCTCGCCGGCGCGGCCGTCGCCGCCGTCGTCGGCGTCCTCGTGGCGCTGCCCGTGCTGCGCCTGTCGGGCATCGAGCTCGCCCTGGCCACGGCCGCCTTCGCCGTGATCCTCGACCGGTGGGTGTTCACGTTGCCGACCTTCCACGTCGGGCCGTGGTCGATCAGCTTCTTCGACCAGGCGCTCGCTGCTCATCGACCGGCTCGCCCTGCCGGGGGCGGGCACGCTCTCGAACCGGGGCCTCCTGCTCGTCGTCGGGATCGCCTTCGCCCTCGCCCACCTCGGGATCGTCGCCGTGCGCCGGTCGCGGTTCGGCGACCGGCTGATCGCGCTGCGCGACAGCCCGGCGGCCTGCGCCACGCTCGGCATGGACCTGGCGCGCACGCGCCTCGCCGTCTTCGCCTTCTCGGCGGCCCTCGCCGCCTTCGGCGGCGGCCTCTACGCGAGCACCTTCGGCGGCGTCAGCCCCGACTCGTTCGGTCTCTTCGCCAGCCTCCCGCTGCTCCTCGTCACCGTCGCCGGCGGCGTCACCAGCAGCGGCGGCGCCGTGTTCGCCGGCATCATCCTCGGCGGCATCCCCATCGTGGCCGCCACCTGGGCGGGCCTGGCCGGCCTGCTCGGCGTGCTCCCCGGCACGATGGGGATCACGCTCGGCCGCAACCCCGACGGCGTCGTGCGCGACCTCGCGCAGCGCACGCGGCCCGTGCTCGAACGACCGTCGCTGCTGCTCGGGATCGCCGTCGCCGAGGCCGCCCTGGTGGCCCTCGTGGCTGACCGGCACGCTGTCGGGCTGGGTCGCCGGCGCCGTCGGGTTCCTGCTGCCGTTCATCGGCGCCCGGCTCGCCGAGCTCGGTGCGGCCGAGGCGACCGCGCCCGACCCGCTCGACGACGTCGAGCTGCTCGGCCTCGACGGTCGCGCCAGCGCGGTCGACCTGCGCCGGCTCGATCTCGCCCTCGCCCTCGACGAGGTCCCGGCGTGACGCCGGCCCTGGAGGTGCAGGGCGTGACGGTGCGCTTCGGCGGCCGCGTCGCCCTCGACGATGCGTCGTTGGCGGCGGAGGCGGGACAGGTCACCGGCATCATCGGGCCGAACGGCGCCGGCAAGACCACGCTGTTCAACGTCGCCTGCGGCCTCCAACGGCCGGTCCGGGGCCGGGTGCGCCTCGACGGGGTCGACGTGACGCACCTCAAGCCGCACCGCCGCGCCCGGCTCGGTCTCTCCCGCACCTTCCAGCGCCTCGAGCTGTTCGGCGCGCTGTCGGCCGCTGCGAACGTCGGTGTCGCCGCCGGGCTCCGCCGCCACGTCGATCCGCGACGCGCCGCCGTCGAGCTCCTCGAGCGGGTCGGCGCCGGCAGCGTGGCCGACGTGCGGGCCGACGAGCTCCCCACGGGCCAGGCGCGCCTCGTCGAGCTGGCCCGCGCCCTCGCCGCCGAACCGCGCGTCCTGCTCCTCGACGAGCCGGCATCGGGTCTCGACGAAGGCGAGACGGCCGCCTTCGGCGACCTCCTGCGGGAGCTGGCCGGGACGGGGATGGCCATCGTCCTCGTCGAGCACGACGTGCACCTCGTGCTGCGGGTGTGCGACCACGTCCACGTGCTCGACATGGGCGCCGTGCTCGCCTCGGGCCCGCCGAGCGAGATCCGCGACGACGCCAGGGTGCACGAGGCCTACCTCGGCGGGATCGAGGTCGCGTGACCGCGCCCGTGCTCGCACCGCCGCTGGCCGAGCTCCGGGGCGTCCACGCCGCCTATGGGCGGATCGAGGTCCTGCACGGGATCGACCTCGTGGTCGCCGCCGGATCGATCACCGCCGTCCTCGGGCCGAACGGCGCCGGCAAGACGACCACGCTGCGAGTGCTGGCCGGGTTGCACCGGCCCACCGCAGGCGACGTACTCGTCGCCGGGCGGCGGGTCAACGGCGCCCGCTCCGACGACCTCGCCCGGGCCGGGCTCGTCCTCGTCCCCGAGGGTCGTGGCGTCTTCCCGAGCTTGACGGTGCGGGAGAACCTCAAGGTGGCGACGCACACCGGCCCCTCCTTCGCCACCGTCGAGGAGGCCGCCTACGCCCGCTTCCCGCGGCTGGCCGAGCGGCGCGACCAGGTGGCCGGGACGCTGTCGGGGGGCGAGCAGCAGATGCTCGCCCTCGCCCGGGGCGTCGCCTCCGACCCCGCCGTGCTCGTGCTCGACGAGCTGTCGATGGGGCTGGCGCCGAAGATCGTCGAGGGTCTCTACGAGCAGGTGGCGGCGATCGCCGCCGACGGCACGGCGGTCGTCGCCGTGGAGCAGTTCGCCCGCGTCGCGTTGCGGGTCGCCGACACGGCGGTGGTCGTCGTCGGCGGGAAGGTCGTCGCCGCCGGCACGCCGGCGGCACTCGAAGGCAGACTCGAGGAGGTATACCTCGGTGGTCATGACTGAGGATCGTCTGGGCCCGGCCGATCGCGAGGCGGCGTTCCGCGCCGACGTGGCGGCGATGAAGGTCCGGGGTGGGACCGTCGCCCGGGAGCGGGCCCTGGCGCGCCTCGGCGCCGTGCTGCTCGTCGTCGGGATGGCGCTCGGCGGGGTCGCGTACCTGCTGTCGTCCGGCACCGAGAACCCGCTGCAGCAGCGCGACGCCATCGTCGTCGCCCTCGCCGGCGTCGCCGTCGCCGTGGCCGGAGGGGCGGTGTTCCTCCGCTACTCCCTCGGCGCCCTGCTCCGCCTCTGGCTCGCCCGTCAACTCCTCGACCGGGAGTAGCGCTCCTCAAGAACGGGGTCTACGGCGTGACGAGCTCGGCGGCGTCGAAGCGGGCCTGCACGCGGCCGGTGATCGTCGAGAAGGCGGCCCGCTTGGGCAGGCCGAGCCGGCGCAGCTCGACGGCCATGGGGTGGCTGGTCCCGAGCACGACGGTGGTACCGCCGGGCCGCGGCCGGGTGGCGCCGAGGCGCATCGTCCACGGCGTCCGGCGGAGCTGTCCGTCGGCCCAGGTCCACGCATCCATCGTGACCTCGCGGGTGCCGGGCAGGGCCACGGGCAGGCCCCGAACCGCCATGGTGAGGACGTGCTCGTCGCCGTCGCGCAGGTGGCACGTCGCCGTGGCCCCCTCGAAGGTGAGCTCGCTCGTCGTGAGCCACTTCGGGAAGCCCCACAGGCCCCGTCCGGCCGCCATGGTGAACTCGCCGTCGACCGGCAGCCGGTGGATGTAGGCGCCGGCGCGGCCCCCGGGCCGGCGGGCGATGAAGCACGTGCCGACCTCGTGGTACGCGCCGAGGTCACCGTCGTGGTAGTCGACGAACACGAGGGCGAGCAGCGCCCGCCCGGCGATGGTCACCGGCTCGAGCCCGGCCGGCAGCAGGGAGGCGACGCCGGCGCGCGGCACGAGGAACATCGCCGAGGCCATCGTCGCCGCCCGCACCTCGACCGGGAGGGTGACCTTCTGGCCGAGCACCTCCCACGTGTGGTCGTCGAGCTGGACCGCAGTGTCGTTGCCGGGCTCGCTCGACTCCACGGGCAACGACGGTAGTGACCGTCAGCCGGGCTTGTGGGCCAGGAAGCTCGCGAACCCGATGAAGCCGAAGAACTCGCCGGCCTCGGCGCGACGCCGAGCCTCCGCCTTGAGCGACGAGCACAGCTCCGGGCCGATGCGTCCACGCGACACCAGTGCGTCGGCGCCCCGATCGACGAGGGTCAGCATGTAGTCGGGGTCGCTCGTCTGCAGGTAGCCGTAGCTGCGGGCGCCGAACAGCTCGAACCCGACCGACCGCAGGAGCACCGGTAACCGACGAACGAGCCAGGCGTCGTGGAGGAACTCCGCCTTCACGGCCTCGATGCAGCCCTGGAGCGGGTCGGGATCACCGAGCGCCACGGTGATCGTCGTGTAGTCCCCGTCGAAGACCGCCAAGGTCCCGTCCCGACGTAGTACGCGGAACGCCTCGGCGAGTACGTCCTGCGGCTCCGGGACGTGACAGAGCACCGTGTGGATCACGACCGCGTCGAACTCGTCGTCAGCGAACCGGAGCGCTCGACCGTCCCCCTCCTCGAACGAGACCTCGACCGACTCGGCCGCGAGTTGGCGGGCCGTGGCGATGAAGACGGGCGACGGGTCGACACCGACGGCTTCGACCACGCCGGGCTGGCGTGCCAGCACTGAATCACCGCACCCGTCCCGCAGCCGATGTCGAGACACTCTCGCGTTCGGCAGGGAACTCGACCGCCGACAGGTACGAATCGAGCATGGCGCGCTGCTGCTCGTCCGCGGCCCGCAGCTCCAGGATGTCGGCCAGACGTTCCTGGGTCGCGACATCGACCTGGGCGATGGTGGCATAGACGTCCGGCATGCCGCCCCCTCGGCGTCGAGGAGCCATCGACTGTAGGTCGCGGAACACCGTCCAGGATCCAGGTACCGTCCCGGAGACGCCGGGGCCGGGATGGCTACTTGGTGTAGGCCGTGTGGAGCTCGTAGTACTGCCGGTTCGGGACGATGCCCGGCGGGAGGTTGGGCTTGACGTTCTCGTCGAACCACTTCTGGGCGTCCTCCTCGGACTCCCAAACTTCGACGACCCGCCACCCACCACTCGGGTTCGGCCCGCCGGCATGCGACACGAATCCCTTGTGGGCGCGCATGAGTGGCTTCAGCTGGCCCACCATCCCGGCATAGATCTCCTCAGTCAGGTTTGGCACTTCACCGATCATCAGCACTGGCATCGCGTGTCCTCCTCTGTGTCGAGGCCGACGCTAGGGCTCCCGATGGCACGGATCGATTCGATCTTCCACCCGCGGGCCCGGTGAACCCGAGGCATCGCGCGTCCGTAGTGACGGTCGTATCCGTCTACAGATCCAGGAGCGGCAATGAAGCGTCTACTTTCCGCACTACTGGTGACCGTTCTCACGATTGTCGGAAGCGCGTCAATGGCTGCGGCAGCGAACCAACCGGGACAGGGGGAGCGCTCCACCGGGCGCAACGAGGCCGGTTTCGGCGGCGGCCCGCACTGCCACGTGGTCGTGGTGAACGAAGGCCACGGCCCCTTCCTGATTCGGGCCTTCCCTTCGCACACCGGCCACATGCATGCGGGCAACGACATCTTCAATGCCGACCCCGACTGCGATGGTGCGGCCGGTTAGGTCTTCAGCCAAACCTCGATCTCGCCTCTGACCTGCTAGGCGTGCGGGTTCGTCACCCGCATCTCCTTGATCCCGTTGATGAAGTTCGACCGGAGCCGTCGTGGCGGTGCCGCCAGGTCGAGGTCGGGGAGGCGGGCCAGCACCTCCTCGAACACGACCGTGATCTCGGCCCGTGCCAGGTTGGCGCCGAGGCAGAAGTGGGGACCGCCGCCGCCGAAGGCGATCTGGGGGCTCGAGTGGGCGTCGGGCGCCCGCGTGACGTCGAAGCGGTAGGGGTCCTCGAACACGGTCTCGTCGCGGTTGGCGGAGATGTGCCAGAAGACGACGCGCTCGCCTTCGTCGATCGGCACGCCGCCGATCTCGGTCGGCTGGGTCGTGGTGCGCCGGAACTGCATCACTGGCGTGGCCCAGCGGAGGATCTCCTCGACGCCGCGCTCGAGGAGTGCAGGGTCCTCGACCAGTCGGCGCCGCTCGTCGGGGTGCTGCACGAGGGCGAGCATCCCGTGGCTGATCGCGTTGCGGGTCGTCTCGTTGCCGGCCACGGCGAGCAGGAGGAAGAACAGGTTGAAGTCGAGGTCGCTGAGCCGCTCGCCGTCGACCTCGGCCTGGAGCAGCGCCGTCGCGATGTCCTCCCCGGGATGGGTGCGCTTGTGGGCGGCGATCTCCTGGGCGAAGCCGTACATCTCGGCGGCGGCGACGGTGGCGTCCTCGGCGGACGTCTGGAACTCCGGGTCGTCGAAGCCGATCAGCCGGTTCGAGAGGTCGAAGATCACCTTCCGCTCCTCGGTCGGCACGCCGAGCATCTCGGCGATGGCGATCAGGGGGAGCTCGGCGGCGACCTCGGTCACGAAGTCGAACTCGTCGCGGTCGGCGACGCGGTCGACGATCTGGCGCGCCTCGCTGTGCAGGTGGTCCATGAGGTTGCGGATCATGCGGGGTGTGAACCCCTTGTTCACGATCTTGCGGAGCTTCGTGTGCTCGGGGGCGTCCATGTTGAGCATGAGCATCCGGGCCGACTCGAGGTCGGCCGGGTCCTCCAGGACGGCGCCGCCGCGCCAGGACGAGAAGGTCGCCGCGTCGCGGTTCACGGCGACGAGGTCGGCGTGGCGGGTGATGCACCAGAAGTGGCCGCCGGCAGGGTGCGGGTGCCGGTAGACCGGGGCCTCGCGCCGCAGCGTGGCGAACATCTCGTGGGGGACGTCCGCCACGAAGTTCTCCGGGTCGTACACGTCGACGTCGCTGAGCTCCATGGCTTCCCCCGGCTCTCCAAATAGAACGTGTTCCAGTTCTGACAGTACGTTACGCGGATGGCTGAGCCCCACCTGCTGACCGAGCGCCGCGGCCACGTGCTGGTCGTCACCATGAACCGGCCCGAGGCCCGCAACGCCCTGTCCTCGGAGATGCTCGCCCGCATGTACGACGCCTGGGTCGAGCTCGACACCGATCCCGACGCTGCGGGTGGCCGTCCTCACCGGCGCCGGCGGGACGTTCTGCTCGGGCATGGACCTGAAGGCCTTCGCCTCGGGGTTCGAGGAGACGGAGTGGACCAAGCGGTTCGCCGACGACGACGACCTCCACTGGAAGGCGCTGCTGCGCCACTTCCGGCCGTCGAAGCCCATCGTCGCCGCGGTCGAGGGCTACGCCCTTGCCGGCGGGACCGAGATCCTCCAGGCCACCGAGATCCGGGTGGCGGGGGAGTCGGCGACCTTCGGCATCACCGAGGTCGCCCGCGGGCTCTTCCCGCTCGGCGGCTCGACCGTCCGCCTGCGGCGCCAGATCCCCTTCACCCTCGCGGCCGAGCTGCTCCTCACGGGCCGGCACGTCCCGGCCGCGGAGGCGAAGGCGATCGGGCTCATCGGCCACGTCGTGCCCGACGGCACGGCGCTCGACAAGGCGCTCGAGCTCGCCGAGGTCGTCGCCGGCAACGCACCGCTGTCGGTCCAGGCCGTGCTCCGGTCGCTCCGCGAGAGCGGCGAGCTGTCCGAGGCGGAGGGCCTCGCCAACGAACTGACCCATGGCTGGCCCATCTTCGCGACCGACGACGCCAAGGAGGGCGCCACGCGCCTTCAAGGAGAAGCGCAAGCCCGACTTCCAGGGCCGCTAGCGCAGCTCGCCTCGGTTGCGAGCTTCGTGGCCCAGGGGTAGTCGGGCTTGCCGGCGGGGGAGCGGACGATCTGGTCGACGAGCGACGAGGTGCCGCGGCACCTTGTAGCCGGCGATCTTCGTGCGGCAGTGGGCGGCGAGCTCGTCGATGGTCGGGTCGGCACCGGGGCGGGGCTGGACGACGGCGGCGACGGCCGACCCCCAGCGCTCGTCGGGGACGCCGACCACCAGCGCGTCGAACACGGCGCCGTGGGACTTGAGGGCGGTCTCGACCTCCTCGGGGAACACCTTCTCGCCGCCCGAGTTGATGCAGACCGAACCCCGGCCGAGCAAGGTGATCGACCCGTCGTCCTCCCAGCGGGCGAAGTCCCCGGCGACGACGTAGCGCTTGCCGTCGGGCGCGGTGAGGAACGTCCTGGCCGTCTTCTCGGGGTCCTTGTAGTAGCCGATCGGGATGTTGCCGCTCGCGGGCCACCTTGCCGACCTTGCCGTCGCCCGGCGTGAGCGGGTTCATGTCGTCGTCGACCACGAGCACGTCGGCCATCGGGGCCACGCGTGGCAGTCCGCCGGTCGAGCCGCCGGTCGGGTTGTCCTTGCCGATGCTCGAGAGGCCGTTGAAGCCGCCCTCGGAGGAGCCGATGGAGTCGACGATGAGGAGGTTCGGGAACGCCGCGAAGAACCGCTCCTTCACCGGGACGGAGAACAGGGCCGCGCTCGAGCTGAGGGCGAACAGCGACGACAGGTCCCACCGGTCGGGCTCGGCTGCCTCGAGCGCCTCGATCATCGGCCGGCCCATGGCGTCGCCGGCGATGAGGATCGAGTTGGCGCCCTCCGCCTCGACGAGCCGCCACGCCTCCTCGGCGTCGAACCGCGGCATCAGCACGACGGTGTTGCCCTGGGCCATCTGACCGAACGTGCCCCACTGGGCGGCGCCGTGCATCAGCGGCGGCGTGATGAGGAGGACGATCGGCCCACCGGCCGCCCCCTTCTTGGCCAGCTCGTCGTCGCTCTCGACCTTGTGCCCGGTGGTGGCGTCGATGCCCTGGCCGAGCGCGAAGAACACGTCCTCCTGGCGCCACATCACGCCCTTCGGCATGCCCGTCGTGCCTCCGGTGTAGAGCACGTACAGGTCGTCGCCCGACCGCACCGGGAAGTCGCGCTCGGGCGAGGCGGCCGCCAGCGCCTGCTCGTACTCGTCGCCGACGGCGAGGCGATGACGCAGTCCGGGGAGGTCGCCGGCGATGGCGTCGAGCCGGTCGGTGTACTCGGGGTCGTACAGGATGCCGACGAGGTCGGCGTTGTCGAAGATGTAGCGCAGCTCGTCCTCGACGTAGCGGAAGTTCACGTTGATCGGGACGGCGCGGATCTTGAAGCAGGCGAGCATGCCCTCGACCCACTCGGTGCAGTTCGGTGCGTAGATGCCCACGTGGTCGCCGCGACCGATGCCGAGCCCGGCGAGGTGGTGGGCCAGGCGGTTCGCCCGCTCCTCCAGCTCGGCGAAGGTCAGTCGCCGCGGTCGGGCACACGAGGGCGAGCCGTTCGGGCATGAGGTCGACGGCCCGCTCGAAGATGTCGGCGATGTTGAAGGCCACGGCCGGAGACTAGAACACGTTCTCGTTTCGACCGGAGTCGTCGAGGCCTCGGATGCAAGAATGGAGCGTGGCCACCGCCCTCCTCGTCCTCGGCATCCTCGGGGCGCTGCACGTCCTCAACGCCCACTTCCCTCGGCGGGGCCGCGTGCTGCTCGTCCCGAGCTTCTTCGCGTCCTGGCTGACGATCGAGCTCGCCCCGTGGTGGCTCGCATGGTCGCTCGTCCTGGCGGCGGTCTTCGTCGCCGGGGGCGCCCTCGAGGAGACGGCCGGATGGGTCGGCCTCGGCCTCACGCTGGCCTCGTGCGCGGGCCTCGTCGCCATCATCGTCGCCGCCCGCAAGACGACGCTGCAGGTGTCCGACGCGCTCACCGACGTCGAGCTCGACCCCGACCACTCGCCGGTCCCGTTCCCTCGGAGCCACGTCGTGTTCCCGATCCTCGGCCGGCGGCGGGCCGGCGTGACCCGTGTCCGCAACATCGTCTTCGCCGAGGCGCAGACCGACCAGGGCAAGGACGTCCGACTCCGGCTCGACGTCACCAAGCCGGCCGCCGCCGCGCCGGGCGACCGCCGGCCCGGCATCCTGCAGATCCACGGTGGCGGATGGTGCATCGGCGACAAGCGGGAGCAGGGCATCCCCTTGCTCAACCACCTCGCCGCCAACGGGTGGGTCGGGATCAACGCGAACTACCGGCTGTCGCCCAAGGTCGGCTACCCGGCGCACCTCGTCGACTGCAAGCGGGCCATCGCCTGGTGGCGCGAGAACGCCGACGCCCACGGCGGTGACCCGAACTTCCTCTGCGTCACCGGTGGGTCGGCCGGCGGCCACCTCGCCGCCCTCGTCGGCCTGACCGACGGCGACGCCCGCTTCCAACCCGGCTTCGACGACGTCGACACCTCGGTGCGGGCGGCGGTGCCGTTCTACGGCGTCTACGACTTCACGAACCGGCTCGGCCACTGGCAGAAGGACACCGTCCGCCGGTTCATCGAACCGAGGGTCATGAAGCGGAGGCTGGCCGAGGATCCCGAGGCGTTCGCCGCGTACTCACCCATGGACCGCGTGCGTCCCGACGCGCCGCCGTTCCTCGTCATCCACGGCAGCCTCGACACCCTCGCCCCGGTCGAGGACGCCCGCGAGTTCGTCGCCCGGCTGCGCGACGCCGAGCGACGCACCGGTGCTCTACGCCGAGATGGCGGGCGCCCAGCACGCCTTCGACCTCTTCCCGAGCTATCGCGCCGCGCGCGTGATCGAGGGCGTGGAGCGCTTCCTGCACTCGGTGCACCGCGCTTACCTGCGGGGCCGCACCGACGACGAGGTCGGCACCGGCGAGGTCGCCGGGGGTCTGGTCGACGCCGGGTGAGCGAGCTGGCGCGGCTCGACGCCGGCGTCGTCACGGCCGAGGCGCTCGCCGCCCTGCTCGCGCTCCGGCCCCACGCCGTGGTCGTCGACGGGCTCCCCACCGACGACGAAGGTGCCGCCTTCGTGAAGCTGGGCGAGGCGCTCGGCCGCACGATCGACCAGGACCGCGCCGGGAACGTGCTCTACGCCGTCGAGGACGCCGCCTCGCGCGGTGACTACGACGGTGTCCGCGGCTCGAAGCTGCCGATCGCCCTGCCGTTCCACACCGACTCGCCTTCGGGCTTCGGAGGCGGCACACCCGACGTCTTCGGCCTGCTCTGCGTGCGCAGCGCGGCGGAGGGCGGCGAGACCGAGCTGTGCGACGGCGAGTGGGCGTGGCGGCAGCTCGGTACGACCGACCCTGAGGCGGCGGCGCGCCTGCGGCGACCCGTGACGATGGACCGCACGCCGGAGGCTCGCCCGGGCGAGCCGACCGAGGTCGACGTCGTCCCTGTCGTCGTCGATGCCGACGGCCGCCCTCGCTACCGGTACAACCGGGCCTGGATCGACCTCGCCGGCCGGCGGCTGCACGGCGAGGTCCCGGCGGACGTGCGGGCGGCGTGCGACGCCCTCGATGCCGCCCTCGACCAGGCGCCGCGGTGGTCGGTTCGCCTCGCCCCCGGCGACGCCGTCTTCGTCGACAACACCAGGGCCCTGCACCGGCGGGCGGCGTTCTCCGACCCTCCGGGGTCGCCCGGCCGGCTCCTGTGGCGGCTGTGGCTTCGCACCGCGGACGAGAACACGTTCTAGTTCCGCTCTAGCATCGGGGGGCCATGGACTTCGACGACACGCCCGAGGAGGCTGCCTTCCGAGCCGAGGCGCGGGCGTGGCTCGAGGCCAACGCCATCCCGAAGGGCAGCCCCGACGACTTCTCGGCCGGTCACTTCGCCGGCGACGTCGACCCGGCGGAGTACATCAAGCGGTGCCGGTGGTGGCAGGGCCAGCTGCACGAGGCCGGCTGGGCCGGGATCTCCTGGCCGACCGACTTCGGTGGCCGCGGCGGCAAGTCGATCGAGGAGGCGATCTTCGCCGAGGAGCAGGCCCGCTGGGGGGTCTCGAGCGGCGCGTTCGTCGTCGCCCTCGGCATGGTGGCGCCGACGCTGTGGCACCACGCCACGCCCGAGCAGCAGCAGCGCTGGCTGGCGCCGATGCTCCGGGGCGACGAGGTCTGGTGCCAGCTCTTCAGCGAGCCCGAGGCCGGTTCCGACCTGGCGTCGCTGCGCACGAGGGCGACGCGCGACGGCGACGTGTTCGTCGTCGACGGGCAGAAGGTCTGGACCTCGAACGCCCAGCACAGCGAGTGGGGCATCCTGATCGCCCGCACCGACCCCGAAGCCGCGCAAGCACGACGGCATCACCTGCTTCGCGGTCGAGATGGGCTCGCCGGGCATCGAGATCCGCCCGCTGCGCCAGCTCAACGGCGAGGCGCACTTCAACGAGGTGTTCCTCGACGGGGTGCGCATCCCCGTCGACCAGGTCATCGGCGAGGTCGGCGGCGGGTGGAAGGTGGCGGTGACGACGCTGTCCAACGAGCGCGTGGCGATCGCCGGCGGGTCGGGCGCGACCGATCCCGACCGGCTGCGGGCGCTGGCGCGCCGAGCTCGGCCTCGGACGCCGATCCGCTGTTCCGCCAGCGCTTCGCCGACATCCACATCCGCAACGAGCTGCTGCGCTACCTGAAGCTCCGGACCCGGACCGCCGTGTCGAAGGGGGTGCGCCCGGGCCCGGAGGCGTCGGTGATGAAGCTGTCCTACAGCCGCTACGTCAAGGCGCTCGGCGATCTCGCCCTCGCCATGCAGGGACCGTGGGGCCAGCTCGACCATCCCGACGCCCGCGCGCTCGGCGTGTTCCAGCAGAAGTTCCTCAACGCCGTCCAGTCGTCGATCGGCGGCGGCACCGACGAGATCCAGCGCAACATCATCGGCGAGCGGGTCCTCGGCCTGCCGCGAGAGCCTCGGTAGCGTCGATCGATTGCCCACCGACACGACGCTCACGAAGGGTCAGGCGGCCCGGCGCCAGCGGGTCGTCGCGGCGGCGCATGGAGCTCGGCTCCGCCGGCGGCTACGACGCCGTCCAGATGCGCGACGTCGCCACCACGGCCGACGTCGCCCTCGGCACGATCTACCGCTACTTCTCCTCGAAGGACCACCTGCTCGCCGAGGCGCTCGTCGAGTGGGTCCGCGACCTCGGCCGGCGGGTGCAGGCCCGCCCGCCCCGCGGCGGGACGCTCGCCGAACGGGTCCTCGACGTCCTGCGGCGGGCGACGCGAGGCCATGGAGACCGACCCGCAGCTGTCCGAGGCGGTCCTGACCGCGCTGGCGTCGACCGACCCGCACGCGGCGCGGTGCCAGCGCGAGGTCGGCATGGTGATGGCCGAGACCATGGCGCTCGCCTTCCCGGCCGACTTCGACGTCGGCGACCCGCGACGACATCGTCCGCACCCTCGGCCACGTGTGGTTCTCGTCGCTGATCGGCTGGGTCAACCGCTGGTACGGCATCAGCCAGGCCGGCGACGAGCTGCGCGTCGCCGCCCACCTCCTCCTCGACCAGTACGAGTAGCTAGATCGCTCCCGCCGTCCTGGCGCGGCCGCCTAGATGGACCTGAAGCAGCTCCCCCCCCTCGCCCCCCCCCCCCACCCCCACCCCCCGCCGCACAGCACCGCACCGCAACGCGAGCATCGCGCGCTCGACGCCTTCCCAGTAGGGATCGCGGAGCTTGCGCTTGTAGAGCTTGCCGACGGGTCGCGGGGCATCTCGGCGATGAAGTCGAAGGTCTTCGGCCGCTTGTACGACGCCAGCCGCTCCTTGGCGAAGGCGAGCAGCTCGTCGGCCAGCGCCGGCGCCGGCCTCGACCCCGGCGGCGGGTTCGACGACGGCCTTGACCTCCTCGCCCCAGTCGGCGTGCGGGATGCCGAACACGGCGACGTCGCCGACCTTCGGGTGGGTCAGGAGCTCGCCCTCGATCTCGGCCGGGATAGATGTTCACCCCGCCGGAGATGATCATGTCGATCTTGCGGTCGCGGAGGAACAGGTAGCCGTCCTCGTCGAGCACGCCGACGTCGCCGACGGTGAAGAAGGCGCCGCCGTCCTCGGTGTGGATCCGGTTCGCCTTCGTCTTCTTCGCGTCGCCCTTGTACTCGAAGTTGGCCTGCGCCAGGGACATGTAGACGGTGCCGATCTCGCCGGTCGGCAGCTGGCTTGCCGGCGTCGTCGAAGATGCGGATCTCGGCGCCGGCCCACGCCTTGCCGACGGTGCCGGGCCGCTCGAGCCACTCCTTCGGCGGTGACGATCGTGCCGCCGCCCTCGGTGGCCGCGTAGTACTCCATCGACGGCGTCGCCCCACCACTCGATCATCCGGCGCTTGACCTCGGGCGGGCAGGGCGCGGCGGCGTGCACCATGCACCGCACCGACGAGCAGTCGTACCGCGCCCGCACGTCCTCGGGCAGCGGCGAGCAGCCGGTGGAGCTGCGTCGGCACCATGTGCGACGTCGTGACCCTGTGGCGGTCGATGAGCTCGAGCATGCCCTCGGGCGTCCACTTGTCCATGAGCACGACCGTGTGGCCCATGTGCAGCGAGTTGGCCGTCCACAGCAGGACGGCGGTGTGGTAGAGCGGCGAGCCGGTGCAGTGCACGTTGCCGTCGCCGGGTTGGACGCCGAACAGCGACAGGAAGCAGCGAGTACAGCCCGGCGAGGTCGTCGGGGTCCATGTCGACCCGGCCCCGCTTGACGCCCTTCGGGCGTCCGGTCGTGCCCGACGTGTAGTGCATCGCCGCCCCGGCGACGCGATCGTCGGGCCGGGTCTCCGGCTGCCCGTCGACGAGGTCGGCGAAGGGCGGAAGCCGGCGACCTCGCCGATGGCGATAGGCCGGCGGCGGCGTCGTCGCCGAGCTCCGCCACCACCTTGGCGAGCTCGTCGGCGAAGCGCTCGTGGCCGAGCAGGGCCTTGGCGCCGCGAGTCGGCGACGATGTAGGCGATCTCGGGGCCGACGAGGTGGTGGTTGATCGGCGTGACGTAGAGCCCGATCTGGGTCCCGGCCAGGTAGGCCGCCACCATCTCGACGCTGTTCGGCAGGACGAGGGCGAGCGTGTCGTCGGGACCGAGGCCGAGGCTGCGGAGGCCGTGGCTGATGCGGTTGGCGAGGGCGGCCAGCTCGCCGGCGGTGAGGCTCGATCCGTCGGGAGCCACGAGCGTCTGGCGGTCCGGGTCGGCGGCGGCGATGGGGAAGAACCCGAGATCTGACACGCCGTCAGATTAGGTCGAGGGGAGCCAGGACGAACGAGCGACGCTCCGGCGACCTCGTCGAGCACGGCGATCGAGTCATCCCATTCCGATCGGATCGGGACGACCACCGGCGATGGCCCTCGTGAGCCAGCCGCCGAGCTCGGCGGCCAGGCGGAAGTCAGGATCGAGGCGGAGGGCGGTCGTCGTGGCGTCGACGGCGGCGCGGAGGTCGCCGGCGGCGAGGTGGCAGAGGGCCATCCCGAAGGTGCGATCGGCGTCGAGCCCATGGAGCTTCTCCGACCAGCGCAGCAGCCGGAGCGCACCAGCAGGCGTCGCCGGCCCGCCAGCGCAGCATCGCCAGGGCGAACGGGAGGTCGGCCTGCCTCGCCGATCGGGAAGTAGAGCTCGCTCCACCCGTCGCACCGACGTCGCGGATGACCTCGCGCTCGTGCGGCTCGGCCGCGGCGGCTTGGACGATCAGCGGAGCCGAACATCCGCCGGAAGACCGACGGGTCCCACTCTGCGGCCCGAAGGCGGGCGAGCAGGTGGGCCAGCGTGGGGAGCGCCGGGCCCTCGCGACGAGCACGTTGATCGAGGCTGAAGAAGTCGTCGGGTCCGCCGACGTCGATGGCGTCGCGGTAGCACTCGTGCACGCAGCCGACCAGCTCGACCGGCACCGCTCGTCGAGCACGAAGGCAGACGACGGTGCAGGCTGCCCGCGTCATGCATCGGGGGAGGAGGGCGAGGCCCCGCCGGCGGCGCGACATAGGCCGCGGCGAGCACCGAGTAGTCGACCATGAAGCGACGACGCTGCCGTGGGTCGCCATGTACGGAGCCGTCGGACGAAGAGCCGCCGTTCGACGGGAGGCTGTATCCCTTGTCGGCGGAGAGGAGCAGGAGCGGCACCGACGGTGATGCGAGCGGAGTCTGCGCCGACGGAGGTTGATGCGCGTAGGTCGGGAACAGGACGCTGCCGACTGACGCGCCACCCGCGGTCACGCCTGCGGAGGAGGGCCTCGAGCTCGGCGTCTCGTGTAGCGCGGAGCGATCGCCCACGGCGGCGGCCGGCTCCACGCCAGCTCGAGGTCCTCCATCCCCGGCGGCCGTCCTCGCTTCGGCCGCGGCCGCGTGCGCTACGCTGACGAGATACTCGTCAGAGCTCGCCGTCCTCGACGACGAACGCGTCGAGCGGCAGGCTGTCGAAGAAGTAGTTGGCCATGACGACCAGCGGCGCCGACGTCGACCCTCGGCGTAGGACCGTGCCTGACTCCATCGAGCTTCAGCGCGTCGCGGGCCGGTGGCGTCGAGGGTGGCGAAATCGAGCCGGCCGGCGCGCGACATGACGTCGGAGGTACGGGATGCCGACGCCAGCGCTTGACGTTGCCGCCGGGCAGGTCGGTCATCACGTGGCTGTCAACATGGAGCCCCGCAACGCTGGACGTCGCGAGTCGCGGTGTCAGTTTCATGAGGAAGTGGTGAGCGAAGCGTCCGGAGCCGCGCGCCGAGCTCCACGATGTGGACGGGGTCGGCGGCGGTCGCTGACGCTCGCGGCCCGCCACTCGCGGAGGAAGGCGACCACCATGCGGGCGTAGGCGGCCCCCATCACCGTGTTGGTCGTGATCATGTCGGGGACGACGCCGCGGCTCCAGGCCTTGGATCCCCTCGCGCTGGTAGTACGTCCGCTGGAGCGACCACAGCACAGACTCGGAGAGCGCCGTGGGCTCCTCGAGGGGCTCCCGGTCGGCCACCGGCCGGCGAACCGTACCAAATGAGAACGTGTTCTAGTTCTCGCGCTACGTTGCCGCGCGTGGCTGACGCAGGGCACGGCGACGTGCTGATCGGCGCCGCTCGTCATCGAGTACCCGTTCAAACGGACGACGGGCCCGGTGGTGGGGGCGTTCATGACCGGGCTGCGCGAGGGCATCCTCGTCGGCATCAAGGGCTGCCGACGGGCGGGTGCTCGTCCCGCCGACGGAGTACGACCCGGTCACCGGCGAGGACCTCACCGAGATCGTCGAGGTCGGGCCGGCCGGCACGGTGACGACGTGGGCGTGGGTCCGGTCCCCGATGCCGAAGCACCCGCTCGACCGGCCGTTCGCCTGGGCCCTCATCCGGCCCGACGGCGCCGACACGGCGATGCTCGGCGCCGTCGACGCCGGCTCGCCCGACGCGGTGCCGCACCGGGCTGCGGGTCGAGCCCGTGTGGGCCGACGAGCGCGAGGGCCACATCGCCGACCTCGCCCACTGGAGGCCCGCCGATGCTGACGCGCTGAGATCACGCTCCCGGAGCCGCCTGCCGCGACGTCGAGCCGGTGCGGTCGGTCCGCACGCCGGCCGAGCTCGTGTTCACGTACACGCCCGGCGGTGCCAGCAGCCGCTTCCTCCAGGGCATCGCCGCAGCGCCGGATCCTCGGCGAGCGGGCCGGGCCCGGCGCCCGGGTCTACGTCCCACCCCGAGGCGCCGACCCGCAGCTCGGCATGCCGACGACCGAGCCGGTCGAGGTGGCCCACACCGGCACGGTCACGAGCTTCTGCGTCGTGAACGTGTCGTTCTACGGCGGGACGATGGAGCTGCCCTACGTGTCGGCGCTCATCAAGCTCGACGGCGCCGACCTGCCGATCATGCACCTCATCCAGGAATGCCCCGTCGACCGGGTTCGGCCCGGCATGCGGGTCGAGGCCGTCTGGGTCGACGACGCCGACCTCGGCCCGACGCATGGAGTCGATCAAGTGGTTCCGCCCGACCGGCGAGCCCGACGTCGAGATCCACATCCCCGGCGAGGACCGGCCCCTCTGGCTCGACAGCCCAGAATTCCTCGGCGACGGAGTGTTCGACCGATGAGGGACGTCGGCGATCATCGGCTTCGCCCAGACCGACCACGTCCGCAGGGAGCAGCACCGCAACGAGGTCGAGATGCTCATGCCCGTCCTCGAGGAGGTGCGCGAGCCGGGCGCCAGGTCACCAAGGACGACATCGGGTTCACCTGCTCGGGGTCGACCGACTACCTCGCCGGCGTCGGGTTCAGCTTCGTGATGACCCTCGACGGCGTCGGCCCGTGGCCGCCCATCCAGGAGAGCCACGTCGAGATGGACGGCGCCTTCGCGCTCTACGAGGCGTGGGTGAAGCTGCAGCTCGGCGAGGTCGACTGCGCGCTCGTCTACGGCTACGGCAAGTCCTCGCCCGGGCCGATCCACGAGGTGCTGTCGCGCCAGCTCGATCCCGTACAACGTGGCGCCGCTGTGGCCCGACGCCATCAGCATCGCCGCCCTCCAGGCGCGCGCCGCGCTCGAGGCCGGCACGATCGACGAGGCCGGCATGGCCGAGGTCGCGACGCGGAGCCGCAGGAACGGCCTCGGCCAACCCCAAGGCGCAGCTCGCCTGGGATCGTCGCAGTCGAGGACTACCTCGGCGAGGAGCCCATCGTCGACCCGCTGCGCGCGCTCGGACTGCCCGCCGATCACCGACGGCGCGGCCGCCATCGTCATCGCCGCCGACGGCTTCGCCCGCGAGCGCTGCGAGCGCCCGGCGTGGATCCGCGGCATCGACCACCGCATCGATCCGATGGCCCTCGGGCTCCGCGACCTCACCGAGTGCGCGAGCGCCCGCATCGCCGGCGAGCACGCCGGCGCCGGTGCCGGCGGGCTTCGACACCGCCGAGCTGCACGCGCCGTTCAGCCACCAGGAGCTGCTCCTGCGCACGGCGCTCGGGCTGAACGGCGGCGTCGAGGTCAACCCCTCGGGCGGGGCGCTGTGCGCCAACCCGATCATGGCGGCCGGCCTCGTCCGCTTCGGCGAGGCCGCCCAGCGCATCATCGACGGCACGTCGAACCGGGCCGTCGCCCACGCGACGAGCGGACCCTGCCTCCAGCAGAACCTCGTCGCCGTCCTGGAAGGGCGCTTCGTGATGGCCGGGTCGCACCAGAACCGGGTCGCGATCGTCGGGATGGGCCAGACGAAGCACGCCCCGACGCGCGGCGACGTGTCGATGGCCGGCCTCGCTCCGGGAGGCGGCCGAGCCGCGCCCTCGCCGACGCCGAGATGGCCTGGACCGACATCGACGCCGTCGTCGTCGGCAAGGCGCCCGACTTCTTCGAGGGCGTGATGATGCCCGAGCTGTTCCTCGCCGACGCCCTCGGCGCCGTCGGCAAGCCGCTGTTCCGCGTCCACACCGCCGGCTCGGTCGGCGGGTCGACGGCGATCGTCGCCAGCCAGCTCGTCGCGGCCGGCATCCACGAGCGGGTGCTGACCGTCGCCTTCGAGAAGCAGTCCGAGAGCAACGCCATGTGGGCGCTGTCGATGCCGATCCCGTTCCAGCCCCCGCTGCACGCCGGCGCCGGCGGCTACTTCGCCCCGCACATCCGGTCGTACATGCGCCGGTCCAAGGCGCCCGACCACATCGGGATCCTCGTGGCGCTGAAGGACCGGACGAACGCGCTGAAGAACCCGTACGCCCACCTGCACCAGCACGAGGTGTCCTTCGACTCGATCAAGGACTCGATCATGCTGTGGGACCCGATCCGCTACGAGGAGACCTGCCCGTCCTCCGACGGCGCCTTCGCCATCGTGTTCGGCTCGGAGAAGGTCGGCGACGAGGCCGCGGCCGCAGGGTCGCACGCCGGCGTGGCTCCACGGGCACGGCGATGCGCTCGGAGCCGACGATGTCGGCCGACCGTGACACGGTGCTGCCTCTCGGCGGCGCGCTGTGCGCCAAGGACGTCTACCGGCAGGCCGGCATCACCGACCCGCGCACGTCAGGTCGACTGCGTCGAGATGTACGTGCCGTTCTCGTGGTTCGAGCCGATGTGGCTGGAGAACCTCCTGTTCGCCGAGCCCGGCGAGGGGTGGCGGATGGTCGAGGACGGCGTCACGCAGATCGACTCGGGCGACCTGCCGGTGAACATGTCCGGCGGCGTGCTGTCGACGAACCCGATCGGCGCCTCGGGGATGATCCGCTTCGGCGAGGCGGCCATGCAGGTGCGCGGCCAGGCCGGTGAGCACCAGATCGACGGCGCCCGCCTCGCCGTCGGCCACGCCTACGGCGGCGGCTCGCAGTTCTTCGCCATGTGGGTCGTCGGCAGCGGAGAAGCCGTAGGGAGCGGCGCGGTTCGACGGCAAGACCGTCCTCGTCACCGGCGCGGCGCGCGGCCAGGGCGCCGAGGAGGCACGCCGGTTCGCCGCGGAAGGTGCGACGGTGATCGTCGCCGACGTCCTCGACGAGGAGGGCGCGGTCACGGCGAAGGAGATGGGCGGCAGCGCGCGGTACGTGCACCTCGACGTCGCCGACGAGGCGAGCTGGGAGGCGGCGGTCGGCGACCTCGACGGCCTGCACGTGCTCGTCAACAACGCAGGCGTGCTCGGCCCGTTCACGCCGATCGTGAAGACGTCGATCGACGAGCTGCGGCGCACGCTCGACGTCAACCTCGTCGGCACGTTCCTCGGGCTGAAGCACGCCGGCAGGAGGATCGGGAGGAGCGGCGGCGGCGCCATCGTGAACATCTCCTCGATCAGCGGCATGTGGGGCACGCCGTTCGCGGCGTCCTACACCGCGTCGAAGTGGGCCATCCGCGGGTCTGACCAAGGCGGCGGCGCTCGAGCTCGGGCGTTCGGGCGTGCGGGTCAACTCCGTGCACCCCGGCGGGGTCAAGACGCCGATGACGGCGGCCGTCGGCGACGAGGGCGACAGCGACTGGTACCAGCGGCTGCCGATCCCGCGGATCGGCACCGTCGACGACATCGCCGCCGCCGTGCTCTTCCTGGCCTCCGACGAGGCCGCGTACATCACCGGCGCCGAGCTCCTGATCGACGGCGGCACCCTCGCCGGCGACCTGAGCCTGCTCCCACCGGCGCCGTAGGTGTCAGGACCTGGGGACGACCGTGAGGCTGCCGCCGTGCGCTAGGAGGTCGAGCGCGACGAGGTCCTCTCCGCGAGCGCCCTCGACCTGGGCGTGGGCGTACACCGTGTAGGAGCCGTCCGGGAGGTCCTCAGGGAGCAGGTAGTGGGCCGACTGCGTCGCGTTCGCGTTGACGACTTCGCGTCCCTTCATTTCCTGGACCTCCTCCTCCTCACTGAGCCCGAAGCGGATCAAGTGGTCGACCGAGACGTCGTGATCGGCGCTGTTGACGAGGTCGAAGACGACCCAGGTCCCTTCGAGCCGCAGGTTCTCGATCGTGATGACGCTCTCCGCGTCGATCGCGGGCGCAGCCTCGGATGACGGGTAGACACGGCCCCGTCCGACCAGGAAGGACACGCCCTTGGTCGCATCGGCAACCGACATCCCCGAGCGTGACTCGGGATCGCGCTCCCAAAGGTTGGCCTCGACCCACACCGTGAAGTCGCCATCGCCGAGCTCGCCGGCGGGGAGGTCGTAGGTGCCCGAATGCTGGTGCACGTCGCTGAGCGGAGCGCGGTACAGCTCCTCCTCCTTCTTCATCTCCGAGGACGAGTCGTAGATCCTCAGATGCGACGCCGCCTCCAGCTCCGGTGCTCCGGTGAAGTCGATCGTGAACACCGCGGCCTCGCCATCGATGCGCAGGTCGGTGATGGAGATGGTGGGGTCCGCCATGCGGCCACTGTCGGCGCGCCGCTCGGCATTCGTCAATGCCCCGATGGGCGGCCGATGGGGCATGCTCGTCCCGTGCTCGAGCAGTCGCCGTTCGAGGGTGCGGCCGACGCCCTGGCGACGCTGTTGCCGTCGGCAGCTGGGGGAGTGGCACACCCGGGCCCATCGCTGGGGCGTCAAGCTCTGGTTCGGGCCAGAGGGGAAGCCGGCGCGGGAGCACTACGAGGCCCAGATCGTCAACGCCCGCTTCGTCGACGGGGCCTCGAGCATCGCCATCGAGGTCGGGTTCCACGCCGAGCACCCGAAGGTGGCCGACAACGAGGCGGCGCTGGCCCGGCTCGTCGCGGGCGAACGCCGCTGGCGCAAGGCCATCGGCGGGCCTGTGGTGGCCGGCCCGTTCCTCGGGCGCGCCGACCAGTGGCGCCGGATCTCCGAGACCTGGCCCGACCCCGACCTCGGCGATCCGGACCTCCCGCTGGAGATCGCGGGCCGGCTCGTCGACTACGTCGAGGCGCTCGAGCCGTTGCGCCGGCTCGGCTGAAGGGGCACGACGGTCAGGACGTCGCCGACCCCCGAACCCCACCGCACATTCAGGTTTCGAGGCGGGCGCTGGCGGTGGCCTTCGGCGGGGCTTCGTCGGCGCGGTCGGGCCACCACGGCGGCGGGAAGACCGTTCGCTCGTCGCCGGCGCCGACGGGCTCGGCGTAGAACTGCGCGCACCACTTGCGGAACTTCATGAACGGGCCGTCGGTGTCGGCCAGCGCCGGGCGCACGAGGTGGGCCTTGTGCTCCCAGATCGGCTTGTCCTCGAGGACCTGCCTGTGGACCTCGTCGGCGAACGCCTTGCCGACGCCGACGGTCGCCTTCTCGTCGCCCAGGTCCTTGACTCGGAAGTTGAAGCGGATGATGCACTTGTCGCGCTCGATCGGCGTCGTCGCCGCCAGGTTCAGCAGGTCGACGAACCCGCTGAAGGACACGAGCGACATGCCGGGCCCGTACGACGTCGTGTCGATGCGGCCCTCGACGACGCCCCGCGGCGTCGGGAACTTCTGCGACGACCGCATGGCCGCGATCGGGAAGCCGGTCTCGTAGGAGTCGAGCTCCGGCACCGTCGCCGTGTTGTGCACGAACCGGAAGTGGGCGGAGTCGACGCCGTTCTCGGCCATCTCCTGCCACGTGGTGTCGATCTCGTACGACGTGCTCAGCACGGAGCGACCACTCGGGATGCGTCGCCGAACTCGGGGAACTCGGGCACCTCCCACATCGGCGCCACCGACTCGTCGGGGTGGTACCAGATCATCGACAGCCCGTTGCGCTCGACGACGGGGAAGGTGCGCAGCCGGGCCTTGCGGTTGACGCGCTCGGAGTACGGGATCTCGACGTTGGTGCCCTCGGCGTCGTAGCTCCACCCGTGGAAGGGGCAGGTGATGCAGCCGTCGCCGACCGTGCCGCCGTGGCCGAGGTGCGCGCCCGAGGTGCGGGCAGAACGCGTCCTGCACGTGCAGCGCGCCGTCGTGCTCGCGCCAGCCGACGAGGTGCGGTGGCGAGGTAGTACAGCGCCCTGGGCCCGGCCCGGCGGGGAACTCCGTCGGGGTAGCCGACGCAGAACCACCCGAAGGGCACCGGGAACGGGAAGCGGCTACCGACGCCTCACAGCCCGAACACCCGCACCGCGTTCTCGCGCAGGAACTTCGGCCACACGTCGTCCTTGAACCCGACGTTCGGCAGCTCGGAGAAGATCCGCTCGAGCGACGAGCCCCATCGGGAAGTAGCCGGCGTACATGACCTTGTCGGCGCCGCGCGTGTTCGCGTAGTGGATGATCGGCTCGGGGTAGTAGCTTGGCGCGAACGCGGAGGTCGAGTAGTAGAGGTTCGGCCACTTGAGCATCAGCTTCACGGCGAGCTCGTCCCACGGCTCGGCGCCGTGGCGCATCACGAACTTGAGCTCGGGGAAGAACCAGCAGACCTCGTCGATCAGCTCGGTCTTCTGGCAGGCCATCGGCACGCGCGGCCCGGGCACGCCGGTGCAGACGCAGATCGGGATGTCGAGCTCGACGCACTTGGCGTAGAGCGGGAAGAACTTCTTGTCGTTGATCGGCACCTGCGGGGTCATGCCGGCCGGGAAGGCCGTCGCCGCCTTGATGCCGAGCTCCTCGTAGGCGCGCACGAGCTCGCGCACGCCCTCCATGCCGGGGTTCGGGTTGACCTCGAAGCTGCCGAAGAAGCGGTCGGGGTGCCGGCGCAGCGCCTCGAGCCCGGTGCCGCGCTCGAAGCCCACGCCGATCATCGCCTTCTCGATGCCGAAGTGGTCCATCTCCGCGAGCACCGGTCGCGATCGGGTCGGCGTCGGGATCGATGTCCTTCGGGACCTCCTTGAACATGTACTGCGCCGGGAACTCGAACTCGTCCTTGGACTCGCGGTCCATGAGGCCGGCGCGGAGGAACCCGTACCAGTGCTTCTTCGACCCCTCGGGGATCCCGAGCATGAGGTCGATGACGCCGACGTCGGTGGGCATGCCCATCCACCGAGCCTACCCCAGGACTAGAACACGTTCTAGTTTCGGGCGGCGGCGCGACCCTCCTCGGGCGATCCCTCCGACCACCCAGCCGGCTCTAGAGTGGAACGTGTTCTAACTCGGGCAGAGGGGACGATTCGGTGCGACTCGGGCTGGTCATCGGCTACTGGAACAGCGCCGGCCCGCCGCCGGACGCGCTCGACCAGATCCGCGCCGCGGAGGCCCTCGGCTTCGACTCGGTCTGGACGGCCGAGGCCTACGGGTCCGACGCCTTCACGCCGCTGGCGTGGTGGGGGGCGGCCACCGAGCGGATCCGCCTCGGCACCGGCATCACCCAGCTCTCGGCCCGCACGCCGGCGTCGACGGCGATGACCGCGATCACGCTCGACCACCTCTGCAGGGCCGGCTCATCCTCGGCCTCGGGGTCTCCGGGCCGCAGGTCGTGGAGGGCTGGTACGGCCAGCCCTACGCCAAGCCGCTCGCCCGCACCCGGGAGTACGTCGAGATCCTGCGGCGCGTGTTCGCCCGGGAGGAGGTCGACTTCCAGGGCGCGCACTACCAGATGCCCCTGCGCGAGGACGCCGGCGGGACCGGCCTCGGCAAGCCGCTCAAGTCGATCGTGAAGCCGCTGCGCGCCGACATCCCGATCCACCTCGGCGCCGAGGGCCCGAAGAACGTCGCCCTCGCCGCCGAGATCGCCGACGGGTGGCTGCCGATCTTCTTCTCGCCCGAAGAGCGACGCCTTCTACCGCGCCGCGCTGGCCGAGGGCTTCGCTCGTCCCGGCGCCCGGCACACGCTCGAGGACTTCGAGGTCACGTGCACGGTCCCGGCGATCGTCGGTGACGACGTCGAGTCGTGCGCCGACCTGCTGCGACCGATGTACGCGCTCTACATCGGCGGCATGGGCGCGCGCGACGTCAACTTCCACTTCGACGTGTTCGCCCGGATGGGACACGAGGCCGCGTGCCACGAGATCCAGGACGCCTACCTCGACGGCCGCAAGGCCGATGCCATCGCCGCCGTGCCGACGGCGCTGGTCGAGGACGTCGCCCTCATCGGTCCGAAGGACAAGGTCCTCGACGACCTCGAGGCGTGGCGGGAGACGTGCCTCACGACGATGCTCGTGTCGGGCCCGCCGAGCCTGCTGGAGGACATCGCCGCCCTCGTCGGGTAGGTCTGGTCATCGTGAGCGGCGAGTACGAACCGCACCCGACGGTGCCGCCGCCGGCCAACCCGCCGGCCGGCTGGGTGCCTCGCGACCGCCGGGCACCGGTCGAACCGGCCGCGACGACCGAGCCGGCCGAACGGCCGCGACGACCGGACCGGTCGAACCGGCCGCGACGACCGGGCTGCCGATCGGCGACGCCGGCGGGGTCCCGCCGACGGCGCTGCGCCTGAAGGTCGAACTGCTCGTGATGCTGTTCGCGACGGCGGTGCCGGGACTGGTGCTCGGGCTCCGCGGTTTCACCGATCCCGAGCGCATCGACACCGACATCGCCGTGCTCGACCTGGTCGCCGCCTTCTTCGCCGCCCTCGGGCCTGCAGCCGTCGCCGTCTACCTGCTCTGGCGCGACGGGCGGCTGTCGGCCGCGGGGTTCGACCGGCGCCCCGTCCGCGAGGTCGCCGGCTACGGCCCCCTCGGCGGCGTCTGCGCCGTGCTCGCGCTCTGGAGCGGCGCCGTCGTCCTCACCGTGCTGTACGCGATCGTCGGCGCCGATCCGGCCGAGCCCGGATCGAGCGACGTGACGCTCACCGTCGGCACGGTCGTCGCCGCCATCCTCATCGCCGTCGCCGCCGGGGTCGGCGAGGAGATCGTCTACCGCGCCTACGCCATCACCCGCCTGGAGGAGCTCGGCTGGGTCCGCACGGCCATCTGGGCGCCGTGGGCGGTGTTCACCGTCCAGCACCTGTACCAGGGCCCGGAGGCGATCCTCGTGATCGGCGCGGTGGCCGGCACCTTCGTCTGGCTGTACCGCTGGCAGCGCTCGGTGTGGCCGGTCATCGTGGCCCACGTCCTCTACGACCTGTTCGTGCTCCTCCTGGTGGCCACGATCGGTTGAGCCGCTGGTACGCGGCCGACATCTGCCGGCGCCGCCCGTACACGCCGCCACCGCCGTAGGACGAGATGTCGACGACGACCGCCAGCGCCAGGAGGACGTAGTCGAACCCGTTGACGCCCGTCGGGGCGACGCTGACGTACATCAAGGTCGTCCACGGTAGGAACAGCACGCCGAGGAGAGCGACGATGCCCGACTCGAAGGTCCGCTCCCAACGCCCCGGCGAGGCGAGCCACCAGATGAACGACGCGAAGCGCGGGCCGAAGAACACGAGCGACAAGAACAGGCACATGGAGGGCTCCTTCCGCCTGTGCCGAGTCTCCGTATCGCACCGGGCCGGGGCATCACCCCCTACGGGTGATCCCGCGGTTCGCTCGTGCGGACGCAGGTAGCGTCCCGGCCGTGAAGGTCGAGGTACGCCACCGCCCCGCCATGGCCGCCGCCCGTTGCAACCTGGAGCCGGGCGAGCAGGTGAAGGCCGAGTCCGGCGCCATGATGGCGACCTCGGGCGGCGTCAGCCTCCAGGCGTCGACCCAGGGCGGGGTCATGAAGGGCCTCAAGCGGTCGGTGCTCGGCGGCGAGAGCCTGTTCATCTCGACCTTCACCGCTCCGGCCCAGGGCGGCTGGGTCGACGTCGCCCACTTCCTCACCGGCGACATCGTCGTCGCCGGCGTCACCGCCGAGCAGCCGATGAACGTGACGAAGGGCTGCTGGCTGGCGTCCTCGGCGGGCGTCGAGCTGCAGACGAAGTGGGGCGGCTTCAAGAACATGTTCGGCGGCGAGGGCGGGTTCCTGATCCACGCCGAGGGCCGCGGCACGATCGTGCTGGCCTGCTACGGCGCGCTCGACACCGATCGAGCTCGCCGCCGGCGAGACGGTCACCATCGACAGCGGCCACGTCGTCGCCTTCGCTCCGACGGTGCAGTCCGCGCTGCGCAAGGCGACGACCGGGATCGATCCAGACGCTGAAGAGCGGCGAGGGCTTCGTGTTCGACTTCACCGGGCCCGGCTGGGTCATGACCCAGTCGCGCAACCCGTCGGCCCTGGCAGGCCTGGATGCGGCAGGTCATGCCGGGCCAGACCGGCGGCGCCAGCGGCGGGATCCTCGGCAAGGCGCTCGGCGGGTGAACCCGGGCTGCCTCCGGGTGGCCCTCACCGACGACCCGGCGGGTGCGCCGCCCGATGGCGAGATCGTCGCCGACCTGTTGTGGTGGCACGGCGCGACGGCGATCGCCGAGCGGGCCGACGGCGATGTCCTGGTGCTGGAGGCCGGATTCGTCAGTGACGAAACGGCGCGGGAGGCGGCGGCGCGGGTGGGGGAGCGGTTCCCCGGCCTCGAGATCGCGGTCCTCGATGCCGAGCCCGCGCTCGAGGCCGCCCTCGACGCGTGGCGGGACCACGCGCGACCGGTGCGGGTCGGCGGGGTGCACGTCCGGTACCCGTGGCTGGCGGCCGACGACGACCCGCCCACCGGGGGAGAGGTCGTCGTCGTGCTCGACCCGAGCCGGGCCTTCGGGAGCGGATCGCACCCGAGCACCCGGGCATGCCTCGCGCGCCGTCGCTCGGCTGGCGGGACCGGGCACATCCGTCCTCGACGTGGGCTGCGGAAGCGGCGTGCTGGCGGTCACGGCTGCGTGTCTCGGCGCCGGGCCGGTCGTCGCCATCGACGTCGATCCCGCGGCGGTCGCCGCCACGCGAGCGAACGCGGCGGCCAACGGCGTCGCCGTCGACGCGTCGACCGCCGAGCTCGGCGCGGTTCAGGGCTCCTTCGACCTCGTCGTGGCGAACATCGGCGCGGCGACGCTCGTCGCCCTCGCCGGTGACCTCGCCCCACACGTGGCGCCGGGGGGCGTGCTCGTGCTGGCCGGGCTGCTCCGGGTGCAGGCGTCGGAGGTCGCGGCGGCCTACGCTCGCTGCGGCTTGCAGCTGGGGAGCGAGGAGAGAGACGAAGGTTGGGTGGCGCAGGAGCTGCGCCGCGCATCCACCACTCCCACCACGTGACCGATCATGCTGTGGCCCGCCGCCAACCAGGCGGCGACATCGAGAGCAACTGAGGAGCACGAGTGAACCGACGCGAACTGGTGAACGCGACGGCTGCGCACACCGGCGTCGACGCCAAGACGGTCGACGCCGTGCTGCGCGGCTTCACCGAGGTGACGACGGCAGTCGTGGCGAAGGGGGAGCCGGTGGCGATCACCGGCTTCGTGAAGTTCGCCAAGGTCGACCGCCCCGCCCGCATGGGTCGCAATCCGGCGACGGGCGAGGCCATCAAGATCAAGGCGTCGAAGAAGGCGCGGGTCACCCCGCTCAAGGCGTTCAAGGACGCGGTCATGACACCGTCCCAGGCGCCGAAGCTCGCCAAGGGCGTGTGGCCCCCGGCGCCGAAGAGCTGACCGACCGCACGACAGAATTCGTCGAGGCCCGGGCTCCCATGCCCGGGCCTCGACGCGTGCGTGGTCTCCACCTTCGACGCGGCGTCGAGCGACGGCAAGGGTCGAACGGCTGACCGAAAGGGCCGACCGGGGTGCCCGCGCGGTCGGCGCTACGACGGCAGGGTCACCTGCCACCGTGACGGGATCTCGTCGACGGGGTCGAAGCGGCACACGAGGCCGGTGTGCGTGCTCCGGGAGAGGTGCTCGCCGAGGACGGGGGCCTGGGCCGTGACGGCCGCCAGGCTGCGACGGATCGCCTTCTGGACCGAGGTCCTGGCCCGTTCGCCGCGCGTCGACGAAGGCACGGGGACGACCCCCGAGGCCCACGGCGGTGGCGAGGTGCTCGAGCAGCTCGTCGAGCTCGCGATGGACGACCTCGGACCGCGCCGCGTCGCCGCGCCGGTCGGCCGCGTCCGCCTCGTCCTGGAGCGTGGCGACGCGGCGGCGGTAGGTCGCCAGCGCCGTCTCGTCGACGACCTCGTGGCGCGCCGTGGCCACGTCGGTACCGGCCAGCTCGTCGGCGCCGAAGGCGGAGCCGGGCGCGGCGAGCAGCCGGGCGAGGTAGCGCATCCCGACGCCGTCGGCGACCCTCGCCCGCTCCCCGGCGCCTGCCAGGTCCCAGGAGCCCGCCACGTAGGCGCAGATGCCATCGGGCTCGGCGGCCTGCGGACCGGTGACGATCGAGGCCCGGTCGGCGGCGATGCGGTCGGCCCTGGCGTCGAGGCCGAGGCGGCGCAACGCGCTGTCGGCGTCGTCGAGCAACGACCGGGCGCGATCGGCATCGGCGCGGTCGGCCACGCGCCAGCAGCGCCGCCCCCAGCTCGGCTCGTGAGAGCGCCAGGTACGGGCGGTTCCCAATTCGGCGAGCGACCGCTTCGGCGTGCTCGAGGTGCCCGATGGCGTCGTCGATCCGGCCGAGCACGACGGCGGCCTTGCCCAGCACGCGGGCCACGGGCCCGAAGCACACGACCGCGATGGAGGCCATCACCGGTAGGTCGGCGTACGGGAGGAGCAGGTCGTACGCGGCGCGCGCCGCCGAAACGTCGTCCAGGACCGACGCCGCCTCGACGACGCAGAACATCGTGGCCATCCAGTTGCTCGACAGCGGGATGGTGTCGAGCCCGGCCTCCACCAACCGGTCGAGCTCGCGCTGCGCCTCTTCGAGCGCCGGGCCGCCGGCGTCGGCCGCCAGGGCGGCCAGCGCGGCGGCGAACACCGGGTCTCCGGCCACCATCGTCGGGGTGTCGAGGGCGTCGCGGGCGAGGGGGAGCACGTCGGAGCTGCGGTCCTGCAACCACCGGATGGCGAGCAGGTGCGCGGCGTAGTAGTTCACGGCGTCGACGTCGCCGGCGGCGAGACCCAGCTCGAGCGCGCGGGCCGCGGCGCCCTCGGCGTCGTCGAGGCGCCCGGCGCGTGTGGCGCGCATCACGTCGATCACGGCGACGACGAACACGACCGCTTCGACGCGCAGACCGTCGGCGCGCTGGCGCAGCTCGAGGAGCGATCGGTCGGCGGCGGGATCGCCGGCGAGGAGCAGGTCGACGGTGCGCCACAGGACGCCCATGAGCGTGAGCACGGCATCGCCCGCCGCCGAGGCCACCGTGGCGAGCTCCTCGGCGATGGCGAGCCGTGGGCCGGCCGATGCCGGTCCGAGGAGGACGTTGTGCAGGAGCGACAGGGCGTGGGCGAGGGGGAGGGGGTCGTCGAGGCGGCGGGCGGCGTCGACGGTTGCCAGCATCGCCCCGATGGACCCGGCCCCGACGTAGAGGTCCTCCGCCGCGATCCGGGCGTCGAGCCGGGCCCGGAGCTCGGGTTCGCCGTCGCCGAGCTCGCGTGCCGCCCGGGCCAGCAGCGACTGGAACCGGGTGCGGGCGTCGATGGCGCGGTGCTCGGCGACCCAGATGCCGCCGAGCCCGAGGGCGGCCTCGGCCAGGACCGCCGGCTCGATCGCCGTGGTGCCGGTCACGGCGGCGAGGAACGACGTGCGGGCGGCGGCGAGGCGGCCGCCGGCGAGCTCGGCGCGGGCGTGCTCCACGAGGAGCTCGGCGGACGGCGTCCCGCCGGCCCGCTCCAGGAGGCCGCAGGCGTCGGCGAGGACGCCGGCGGCCGCCTCGTAGGCGAGCCCGTCGAGGTAGACGCGGGCGGCGGCCCTGCAGGCCTCGACGGCGGCGGCGACGGCGACCGGATCGTTGACGTCGGCGGCGGCGAGTCGGTGGTGGGCGACTCGCGCCGCCCGGTCGGAGGAGACCGGCGCCTCGCCGGACGACAGCGCCTCGGCGGCGCGGCCGTGGAGCTCGGCCTGGTCGCGCGGTCCGAGCCGGTCGAGCACGGCCTCCCGAAGCAGGTCGTGCGCGAACGTGAACGGCTCGGCCGGTGGCGGTCGGAGCACCCCCTCCCTGACGGCGATGTCCTGCGTGGCCCGGAGCGCGGCGGCCGGCACGCCGGCGACGTCCCCGATGAACGCGGGGTCGGTGGTCGAACCGACGATGGCCGCAGCACCGAGGATGCGCAGGGCCGCGGGGTCGAACTGGGCGAGGCGTTCCTCGAGCCGCCGACCGGCACGGGCCAGGATGGCGAGGTCGTTGTCGCTCCCCGCCAGCGCTTCGTGGAGGAGGAACGGGTTGCCGGCCGTGAGAGCGTGCAGGGCCGGACCGAGGCGGTCGGGCCCGCCGCCGCCGGCGGAGGCGACGAGGGCGCCGACCTCGTCGACGTCGAGTCCGGCCAGGTCGACGAGGATCCCGTCGCGGGCCGCCTCGGCGAGCGTGTCCGCCGTCGCGCCGGCGTGGGGCCGGGAGGCGACGATGACGAGGAGCGGCGCGTTCCGGAGCGTGCGGACGACGAAGCGGGCCAGGAGCAGGGCGCCGGCGTCGACGTGGTGCGCGTCGTCGAGGACGATCGCCACCGGCCGGCCGGCGGCCACCACGCCCACCGCCTGGCTCACGGCGCGGAAGCGGGCGAACCGCTCCGGTTCGGTCTTCGCTTCGTGCTGGTCGAGCAGCTCGACCGCACTCGCGGCGCCGAGCTGGTCGAGCACGGCCTGCCACGGCCACAGCGGCGGGGCGCCGGCGTCGGGCCACCCCGATCCCCAGGCCACGAGGAAGCCCTCGGCCCGGGCGACCACCTCCTCGGCCAGCCGCGTCTTGCCCATGCCGCCGTCGCCCAGGATCGTGACCAGGGCGCTGATGCCGGCTCGGGCGCGGCCGAGGGCGCGCTCGGCGGCGGCGAGCTCCTGTTCCCGGCCGATGAAGGGGCTCCGCCCCTCCTGACGCACCGCACCAGCTTGGCCTGACCAGCGGGGGCGGGTGTGCCACGGTGTGGCACGGCGGCGGCACGCCCTGAGGGCACAGGGCGGACGCCGCACGAAGGAGACGGGATGGCAGACGAACCGACGCTGGCACGAGGGATGCAGAGCGCCGACGGATGGGTGGAGTACCTGCAGCAGCTGCTCCAGCACCACCTGGGAGAGGACGAGCTCAGGGTGACCGGCGTCTTCGACGACACCACCCACGACAAGGTCGTCGAGTTCCAGAAGCGGAACGGGCTGGAGCCCGTCGACGGCGTCGTCGGCGACGCTACGTGGTCGGTGCTGCGCAGCGAGCCGGACCGGGCGCCGGTGGGGGACTCCGGAACCGGGCCTGGCTACGTGGAGAAGGGGGTTGAGCTGCGGTTCGTGCCCGACGCCCAGTACTGGGACACCGCCTTCGGAATCGAGGACGCGGTGATCCTGGTCGCCTACAGCGTCGGCACCGTCGACCCGCAGCTCGACGCCGTGCACGTCGTTGCCCACGTCAGCGATCCCGAGGGCGGCAGCCGCGAGCGGCAGACGACGCTCTTCTACGACGACACGAACCGGGAGCTGCAGGTCGTCGTCGGTGCGGTGTCCGAGGGCAAGCCGAACGGGCGGTACTCGGTGCTGGCCCAGCTGTCCGTCGACGGCGAGCCCGGCGCAGAGGACAGCGTCCAGGCCGAGTTCGACGTCGCCTAGGCCCGAGGCGACAGCGACCGATGCGGCGAGATCGGCGGTGCGGGTACATCCCTCAGGCCCTGCCCCAACGGCGTGGGTTCTGCGCCATCAGGAGGTGCCCGTGCCACGGGATGGCACGCCCATGGCACGCCTACAGGGCATGGCGAACGAGCCGACCCTGGCGAAGGGCATGCAGAGCGCCGATGGGTGGGTGGAGTACCTGCAGCAGCTGCTGCAGCACCACTACGGCGAGGATGCCGTCGGTGCGAACGGCGTCTTCGATCAGGCGACCGAGGAGCTCGTCATCCGCTTCCAGCTCGAGAAGTCGATCGAGCCGATCGACGGAGTTGTCGGCGACGCCACGTGGTCGAGTTCTTCGGCGAGAGCCGGAACGCGCCGCGGTCGGGGACTCCGGCACAGGGCGCAACTATGTCGAGCAGGGCGTCGAGCTCCGATTCGCCCCCGACGCCGCCTACTGGGACACGGCGTACGGGGTCGAGGACGCCGTCATGCTCACCGCCTACAGCGTCGGCACCGTCGATCCGCAGCTCGACGCCGTTCATGTCGTCGCCCACGTCCGAGATCCCGAGGGCGGCAGCGAGGCCAAGGAATCGACGCTCCACTACTACGACTCGACCCGCGAGCTGCAGATCGTCATCGGCGGGGTCTCGGGCGGCAAACCGGGCCGGTACGCGGTTCTCGCTCAGCTGTCGGTCGACGGCGAGCCCGGCGCCGAGGACAGCGTGCAGGCCGAGTTCGACGTCCAGGGCCGCTGAACGGTCCGCTCGATCGAGCACTGAACCAACCGGGAGAGGAGAAGGTCGATGGCGAACGAGCCAGATCTCAGACGGGGTGCCGACGGGGAGTGGGTGACGTACCTGCAGCAGCTTCTCGAAGCGGCTGGGCACTCACCCGGCGCGATCGACGGCGACTTCGGTCCGAAGACCGATGCAGCCGTTCGAAGCTTCCAGGACGCGAACGGACTCGTCGTCGACGGATGGGTCGGCCCGAAGACGTGGGGCGCGCTCACGGGCGGCGAAGCGGGCCAGCAGGGCTCCGGCGACACCCAAGGGCCGGCGGAGGGGCTGTCCTCGGACATGAACCAGTGGACCGAGGAACAGCGTGACCAGTACTTCACCTACAACGACGTGACCGACTCCGCCGATGGCCTTCCCGCCGAGCTGGACGTGCCCGAGATCGAAGAGGAGGCCACGGCATGAGCGCGGCCGAGATCGTCAACACGCTGGAGAAGGTCTGGAAGATCATCGACGACAACAAGCCGTCGTCGCAGATCACGACCGCACCACGCGAACGCAGTTCCGAATGTGCCGGACTGGACGAGCCTGGCCGGTGCGATGGGGCCGGCGGAGACACGGTGGTACCGCAAGATGACGAACTCGCTGCCGGTGTCGTGGGGCGACATCGTCATCGACTTCGAGATCATCCTCCGCTTCACCTACGGCGCCACGTACAAGGGCGGTGGGCGCTACATCACCAACATCTGGATCGACGTCGCCGACTCGTACGTCGCCTGGTTCCATGACCTCGAGCTCACCCTCGAGGCCAAGGACCCCGAGAACGCGGGCTCGGAGACGGCGCCGTTGGCGCGGATCCCGATCTCGATCCGCGGCTCGATGTCGAGCATGAAGGCGAACATCACCCTGCAGAAGGGCTTCATGCTCTACGGCAACGGGCGTCTCGACGTCCTGTCGGACTAGGCGGTCCTAAGGCGCTTTTGGGCCACGACCGTCTCGATCATCTGGCCGCGCGCCGGCGAGCGTCCGCGAGGGCGACGATGTCGTCGCCGGACACGTGAGCCCGTCGCTGAGCGAGATCGAGCTCGGCGTCCAGGGTGATCGCGGCGTTGATGAGGGACAGGTGGGTGAAGGCTTGCGGGAAGTTCCCGATCTGCTCACCGTTGACGGCGATCTCCTCGGAGAACAGACCGACCGGGTTGGCGTAGGTGAGCATCTTCTCGAAAGCCAGCCGCGCTTCCTCGACTCGCCCTGCGCGGGCCATCGCGTCGACGTACCACATGGTGCAGATGGAGAAGGTCCCCTCCGACCCTCGCAGCCCGTCCGGTGAGGTGGTCGGGTCGTAGCGGTACACGAGGCTGTCGGTCTCCAGCTCCTCCTCGATGGCGTCGAGGGTCGACGTCCACCTCGGGTCGCTGCGACGAGATGAAGCCCACGACCGGCATGAGCAGCACGGACGCGTCGAGCACGTCGGTGTCGTAGTGCTGGACGAAGGCCCGGCGGTTCTCGTGCCAGCCGGCGGTCATGACCTGGCGGTAGATGGCGTCGCGCTCGGCGGTCCACCGCTCGACGTCGGCCGGTCGCCCGTACTTGGTGGCCAGTCGGATCGCCCGGTCGAAGGCCACCCAGCACATCACCCGACCGTACGTGAACTCCTGCTGACCGCCCCGGGTCTCCCAGATGCCCTCGTCGGGCTGGTCCCAGTGCTCGCACAGCCAATTGATGACCCGGGCAAGGGACTCGCCGCCTTCGTAGCTGACGGGCAGCGCCCCCAGCCGGTCGGCCTCGTGGGCGCAGTCGGCGAACTCGCCGTAGATGTCGAGCTGCATCTGGTCGGCAGCCCCATTGCCGATCCGCACCGGCCGCGACCCCTTGTAGCCGCTGAGGTGATCGAGGGTCTCCTCGACGAGATCGGAAGAGCCGTCGACCCGGTACATGATCTTCAGCGGGACCGAGCCGTCACCGGTTGCGGATTCGCGCGCCCGGTCACCGACCCAGGCGACCAGTCGGGCGGCCTCCTCGGTGAACCCGAGACCGAGCAGGGCCCGCACCGAGAACGACGAGTCGCGGATCCAGGTGTAGCGGTAGTCCCAGTTGCGCTCCCCGCCCAGCTCCTCGGGGAGGCCGGCGGTGGCCGCGGCGACCAGTGCGCCGGTCGGGGCGTAGGTCAGCAGCTTGAGGGTGATGGCCGACCGGTTGACCATCTCGCGCCACCGCCCTCGGTAGGTCGAGCCCGCCAGCCACGAACGCCAGAAGCCGACCGTGTGCTCGAGCGCCGCGAGCACCTGTCCCTTCTCGGCGTGCCGTGGCCGGTCCCCGGCCGTCTCGAGGATGAAGCCGACGACATCGCCCTCCCGAACCTCGAACGACGCCTCTACGTCCTGGCCGACCTGCTCCAGCGGCACCCCGGTGTGGAGGACGAGACGGGCGCCGCCCGACTCGAACACTGCCCCCGCGGGAGTCACCTCCACGGCATGGGAGGCACGGCCGTAATCGAAGCGGGGCGCACACGACATGCGAAACCGCATCCGGCCTCGCACGCCGCGCACCAGCCGGACGATGGTGTGCCGGTCCCGGACGACCTTGGGATCGGAGACCGGCATGAAGTCGATCACCGCACCGGTGCCCTCCTCGGCCATGAACCGGGTGGCGAGAACCGCCGTGTCGCCGAGGTAGGCCTGCTTGGTGATATGGCCGTCACCCTCCGGAGCGATCCCGAAGCGGCCCCCGCGGTCGGCGTCGAGCAGGGACGCGAACACGCTCGGCGAGTCGAAGCGCGGCGTGCAGAACCAATCGATGTCGCCGCTGCTCGCCACCAGTGCCGCGGTCTGCAGGTCTCCGATGATCGCGTGGTCGGCGATCAAGGACTGCTCGGCCATTGCCTCTCCTGATCCTCGTCGGTCGGCCGTTGCTGATCGGCACCGCCCAATCGCCGCAACCGGCGTCGGCCGCCGCCCGCAACGGTCCGTTCAACCTTCGCCGCACGTGCCGCGACGACGTCAGCGTGGCGAACGTTGAGGCGACGCTGGTCCCGGGGCGGTCCGACCGACAGATCGCCGACTATGGACGCGGCAGAGCGACCGGGACCGGCTAAACGCACATCCCGAAGGCCTGCTCGATCAGCGGTCCGGCGGTGGCGAAGAACTCGTCGGAGAGGTGGTCGATCCCGGAGTCGTTGTGCAGCAGCTCCTCGTGTCGCTCCTCCAGGCCGCCAGCCATCAGTGTCCGGAAGTTGATCAGCACATCGGTGCGGAAGCCAGCGTCTTCGAGCCCGGCGAGGACGAACTGGACGCCGTCCGGGCACAGGCCGACGATCTCCGGATCGGAAAGGATCTCCTCGAGGGAGTTCAGTGCGGCGGACCCTGCTGCGGACTGGTTCCCCTGCGCAGAGCGGTCGGCGTTGTAGCACTCGAACGCCCCGGCCGGCGTGGCGAAGGCGACGAGTGCACCTGTGGCGATACCTGCGACACGAATCACAAGACGCATCCGCATGATTTCCCCCTTGCGGTCGGAGATCGACTTCCCGACGGAACAATCAACTGCGCGTATTCACGCCCATGTCAAGTGTCGCCGGGACAGATCCGTGCCGCTTTGTTGATCGAGTTGCCCCGACCAGATCGACAGTTCTGGTCGCTGCCGATCGGTTCGGACGCGACATACGAGATCGGGCAAATATGGCGCGATGTTGGGCCCAGGGGGCGACCATGGTTGGGATGAGCCGCGGCCACGGATGAGCGACCCGACTCCCGTGCTGCGTGTCGCCTCTGATGCTGACCTTGATGAGATCGCTGAGGTGATGCGAGCGTCAGTACTTGAGCTGTTCCCGCAGTTCTACGACCAGCGCCAGACTGCGAGCGCGGCCGTATACATCGCCCACGTCGACCCGACCCTCGTCGCCGACGGCACGTACTTCGTTCACGATGCCGGCGGCAAGATCGTGGCCTGCGGCGGCTGGAGCCGCCGAGGCCGGCTCTACACAGGTTCGGAGGAGCGGGAAGGCGACGACCGCCTCCTGGACCCGGCCACGGATGCCGCCCACATTCGCGCCATGTTCGTTCGGCCCGACTGGACGCGGCGGGGGCTCGGTCGGGCGATCCTGAAAGCGGGCCACGACGCGGCAAGGTCCGAGGGCTTCCAGCGGCTCGACCTTGGGGCGACGTTGCCGGGCGTGGCCTTGTATCGCGCCTTTGGGTTTCGAGAGATGGAGCCGTTCGTGGTCACCATGCCCGACGGAGTGGCCATCGAGGCGATCGCCATGGAACGTCCCATCGACCGTGACTGAGGCGATGGTGGACGCACTCGCCAGAGCCGCTCGGTCGCGAGGACGGGTGACAGGAGCACAGGAGGAGACGCCACAAGCATCAACTTGACAGAACGGGGACGGTTGGCGGACTTCCGACTGTCTCCGTCGGCGACGGTAGGCAGCCTGTCGACAAGCTGCGCTGCAGTAGGTCGCCCGCACGTCCAATCGGGCCCAGTCTCCGCAGACCGGGCACTTGCGACGAGCGGGCCGGCGGTACCGACCCCGAGCCATCGGCCGGACAGTAGGGGAGTGACGGATCGTTACGGGTGACCGTGACGCGTGCGTTACGTGTGAGCGAGCCCTCGAAGGCGTCCAGCCCTCCGGCGCCGCCGGAGGGCAGATCGATGATGGGGCAGTGCCTTTCCGGGCCGTCAAGGGCGCCTGTCGGCGTCCCTCGACCGGCTGCGCCGGCCCTTGACCGCCCTAGTTGGCTCGGCTCAGCGTTGTTCTGTCGCACTCAGGAGTTCTCCGTAGCGTTCAATATCGGGCAATCTGGGCGGGGCCGTTCGCGCGCTGCGTTCCCGGACTGAGGAGTTAGCTCTCGTCGTCCTCTATCGCGTCAACGATGCTCTCCACCTCGAGCAGCGTCAGGACCCGACGTGCGGCCGGGGACGGGTTGCGAACGATGAGGTTGCCTTCGGCAGTGACCCTCGTGCGGGCGTGGGCAAGCACCTTCACGAGCGAAGAGTCGACGAATTCGACGCCGGAGAGGTCGATGACGATCACCTGGTGTGGCCCCAGGTGCGGCTAATGGCGTCACGGATTGTCTCCACGGACACCATGTCGATCTCACCGCGGAGCACGATGACGGTACGCCCTTTGTCGTCGGAGACCTCGATCGCGACCTGCTCGTCCGCCATCGGCGAAACGGTAACACGGCCCAGGAACGCCCGTTCGCGAACTTCACTCTGAGGGGTGACCCGTCGCCTAATGAGCCTGCCGATCGTCGGGAACGGGCACACCCAGGATGATGGCAACACTGCGACGCCGGAAGTTTCCCCCGACACCCCCGTCGGTCCGTGCAGCCCGCACCTACACCGTTACCGCGCTACGCCGGGAGACGGTCGAGCCGGCGCTCATCAGCGACATTAAGTTGATCGTGTCCGAACTCGCCACCAACGCCGTCGAGCACGCGGGCACGATCTTCGAGGTTGCCGTCCACACCGACGGCCTTGTCCGCGTCGATGTCAGCGACCAGTCGCCGCAGCTGCCCGAACGCCGGCCCGCGTCACCGACGACCACCTCCGGTCGAGGCCTGCGCGTCCTCGACGCAATTTGCGATCGGTGGGGCGTCGAGGTCCACGACGGCTACAAGTCCGTGTGGTGCGAGAAAGACGTGCGCTGAAGCTCAATCGACGGCGACGGCTGGCTGCTCAACCGCTGCCGCCGGTGCTATCGCACCGAGCGCCGATTCTCCCAGAGGGCCCAGCAACCGCGAGCCAACAAAATCACCCGTCTTGGTAAGGCTGGCGAGTTATGTGCCGGGTATCGCTATGTCTGCGCGAGCGGCAACCGAACGAGAGATCACGGACGGTCTGTCTCGATCGCTCGCTTGGACGGTGTTGGGGGCGGCGGTGCGCAATGGAGCCGCCGCCGCCCCCGTCCCATCACAGCACGACCTCAGGCCTTCGCCAGGCCGCAAGTTGAGGTCGATGCAAAGGAGGTGCCCGCCGACCCCTAATTCCCTCCGGGCGGCGGGCACCTCCACGACTATCGGCGCTCGACGCGGCTGGTTTAGACGATCGCGTGGGTATTCGTCGCCATGCTCGTCGCCGGGATCATCATCATCGTGGCGGCTGCCCTTGCCGCTCTGGAGGCGAGGGTCGAGGTGGTCGCCGGGTTCAATGTCGACGGCCTCGCCATGTTGGCGATGGCGGTCGGTGGCTTGCTGATCCTGCGCGGGCTACTCGGCAGCGGCAGTGAGGTTCAACGAACCAACGCTGACGGCGCGCCGCTCGCCTCATAACGCCTGCCGCATCCGACGGAGGACGTCACTGACCGCGGCGGCGTGAGAGTGCTACTGGGCCCGCCGTCTCGCAGCCACCAGTGATGCGGCGCCCGATCCGGCCATGAGCAGACCGATCACCGTCACGAGCGTGAGCGGGGAGCCGGTTCTGGCTAGCGGCGTCGCGGCGGCAGCGGTGGTGGTGGTAGTGGTGGCGGGCGCGGCGGTGGTGGTCGTGGTGGTGGGTGCCTGGCATGCCGCTTGCGTAATGGTGTTGGTGTCCATCGTGACCGCGCCGTTTCGTGCCAGCGCTCGACCCTCGATGGTGGCGCCGGTGGTGAGGGAGATGGAGGTCAACGCCATGATGGTTCCCCTGAAGGTGCTGGCCGTGCCCAGCGTCGCTGAACTGCCGACCTGCCAGTAGACGTTGCAGGCGGTGCCGCCATTGATGACGTTCACGCTGCTCGCCGAGGCGGTGACGAGCGTGCTCGCCATCTGGAAGATGAAGGTGGCATTGGGATTGCCCTGGGCGTCCAGGGTCAGCGTCCCCGTGATCTGGAACGTGCCCGAGGCAGAGTTGTACACGCCGGCGGTCAGGGTTTGGCCACCGAGCTCCGTGGCCACGGTGGTTACAGGTGTACGACCGGCCGCGTCGTTGTAGGCGGTGACCAGGTCGACCTTGGCCTGCGCGGCGACGGCGTCGGTCGCATGCAGCGCCACCGTTCAACGTCACCGACGCGAATCCAGTCACGGCGGTACCGGGGTGCAAGCCGACGTCTCCGGTGATGGTGGTCGGACCGGTGTTGGTGATGGTCTCGCCGGCGAGGACGGCGAAGCTGGCGGCCGTGCCGAGGCCGACCGGTGCTTGCTCGCGGAGGCAGGTACCGAACCTACGAAGGCGATCACCACCCCGATGGTGACGACGAGGAGTCTGCGGGCGGAGGATGTTACGGGGGGGACCTTCATGGTGGACCCTCCTTCCCTGAAACGAGCGCGGAGCCGCTGTCGGCAGACACGTCCAAGCCCGGACCGTACCTCCGTATGACTCAGCGTGGCGGGATGGCGGCCGACGGCAGATCCCGTCGACACATGATCGCCGGTCGGTGCCGCTTCTCGTGACGGAGGCTTTCGACAAGCGCGGCTCAGGGCGAGGGCGAGTCCGACGTGTCGGCGAGGAGGGCAGCCAGCTCAGCTCGGTTCCGAGCGCCGAGCGTGGCGACCGGACACGAGCGTCCGAGCGTCGGCGACGGCGCCGGTGCACGCCAGCGCCTCGGCGGAGCGGGTGGCCGCACACGGCCAAAAGGCGCCGCCGCGAGCAAGGACACACCTGAAGATGCGGCGGACATCGTCCGCTCAGAGGCGACCGGCGAACACTGAGCTGGAACCAACCACGCTGAAAGCGCCGTCGCACCACGCGCTACGGTCACGGACGCGAACGAATCCGAAGACCGGGGTCGCGACGCCCAAACGCCCATCGACATCCCAGTCCGGGGCTGGAAGGACGTGTTCGTCCGCGTGAAGGACGAGTCCAAGCGTGACAACGTCATGCTGCTCGCCGCCGGTGTGGCGTTCTTCGGCCTGCTGGCGATGGTTCCTGCCTTGGTGGTGCTGCTGTCGATCTACGGGCTGGCCGCCGATCCCGACCGGATCGACGAGCAACTCGTCGACGCGTTGGCCGCGGCGCCGGAGGAGGCCCGCGATCTCATCAGCCAGCAGGTGCGTGACATCGGCGACGCGTCATCGGGCGCCGTGGTCGCCGTCGTCGCGGGCATCGTGCTTGCCCTGTGGGCGGCGTCGAGCGGGATGAAGCACCTCATCGAAGCGATCAACGCCGCCTACAACGAGGAAGAGACCCGCGGCTCCCTCAAGGTGCGCAGGCTCTCGCTGGCGTTCACGCTCGGCGCCATGCTGTTCCTCATCGTCGCGTTCACCGCGATCGCCCTGCTGCCGTCGCTGATCGCGTCGTCCGACCTCGGCACGGCAGGCCGTGTCCTGGTCAGCATCGTCCGGTTCGTGGCGCTGTTTGCCGCGCTCCTGGTCGCTCTGGCCGTGCTGTACCGCTACGCCCCCGACCGCGCCGAGCCGAGGTGGTCGTGGACTTCACCAGGCGCGGTGTTCGCCGCTGTGCTGTGGGTGCTCGGCTCGTTGCTGTTCTCCATCTACACCGCCAACTTCGGCAAGTACAACGAGACCTATGGGGCGTTGGGCGCCGTCGTGGTGCTGATGTTGTGGCTGCTGCTGACGGCGCTCGCCATCATTCTCGGCGCCGAGCTGAACTGCGAACTGGAACGCCAAACGGCACGAGACACGACCAAGGGTGACGCCCGCCCGATCGGCACGCGCAACGCCCACGCCGCCGACACCCTCGGCGCGGCGTCCGACGCTCACTGACCGACCAGGACGAGCGCGGACACCACGCGGATCACTCCCGCTGGAAGCCGCACGATGTGTTCCGGGCTCTCGGCCCGAGGGCTCTCTTGGCCCCGGTCGTTGTTGCTGCTGCTGGTACTCGGGCTCTCGGCCCATGGGCTCGCTGGCCCGTGTTGGCCGGGAAGTGAAACACCACCGGTGTAGTTCGTCAAGTGCCTGGTAGCGGCGCCTATGGCGCCGCTCTGGCCCACCACTGTCACAAGAAGCGACACAAGAATCATAAACTTTGACAGAACGGGGACGTCTGGCGGACATCTGACTGTCGCTTCCGGCGACGGTACGCAGCCTGTCGACAAGCTGCGCTGCAGTAGGTCGCCCGCACGTCCAATCGGGCCCAGTCCCCGCAGACCGGGCGCCTCCGCCGAGCAGGCCGGCGGTACCGACCCCGAGCCATCGGGCGGACTGGTAGGGGAGTGACGGATCGTTACGGGTGACCGTGACGGTTGCGTTATGGGTGAGCGATCCCCCGAAGGCGCCCAGCCCTCCGGCGCCGCCGGAGGGCAGATCGATGATGGGACAGTGCCTCTCCGGGCCGTCAAGGGCGCCTGTCGGCGTCCCTGCGGGACCGGCTACGCCGGCCCTTGACTGCCCTGCGTCGCTTCTCATTCGCCGCTGACGGCGATGGAGTCGAGCCCTAGGCCCAGGTGGACCCCCACTCCTCAGTCGAGCGAGCGATCCGACGGCCTCGGCAGTCCGCAGGCGGGCGCCCTGCTTGATCACACGCAATCGGGCAGGTCGTGCTTCGCGCCGCCGCCGGCCTGCTCCTCAAGACCTATCCAGAGCTCGGCGGCGAAGGCATCAAAGTACCACGGCCGTAGTTCGCCCCGGGTCGAATCCCGGATCGAGCGCCACGATTCGCGAGTCAGGACGGCCGTTGATCCAGCGTCGAATCACCTCGTTCACGTGATCATCGCGGAATCGTAGCCAACCACTTCGCAGCACGCGGCCTCGCCGACGGCGCCCTCGGAATTGGGCCAGGAGCTCCAAGAACGGCCCGTCGGCGCTAGCAGCTTGTTGCGGCCTCCGAAGATCAGAGCCGGGTCCCGCCTCCGAGTACTTGGGGGACATTCGTACTCAGGATGTACTGAGGCAGTGTGCCGTCACGCGACGTGCGCCCTTCCCAGTCGATCGGACCATGGAGCTTCAGGAGGCGAATGCCGACGGACGGCCAGTTCCACTCGCCGCTCTGGATCCACCTCTCTACGCCCGTGTCAACAGGCACGCCACGCTGCAACGCGCGTGTCTCCATGGTGAGGTCGTAGTTCAGCGTCCCGACATAGAGGGAGCCCTGGATGTTGGCCAAGTCAAGCAGCGGATCGAGATAGGAGACGTCGCCAGGCCGCGCCAACACATCAACGAGCGACCTCTGCAGCCGTCTGTAGGCCTGTCTGAACGATGAACCATCGCCGCCCGTGTCGACGACCGTACGAATGAAATCCGCCAGGGGCTCCGCAAGGTCGGATTCGAACCTGCTCGCCACGCCCCGCTTAATCCCCCGGATGTACCGGTGATGGTGCAGGATCCCGCGCGGCGGCCGCTTGACCTCGCTGACCCCTGGATTCCAGGAGTAGACGAACGGCGATATTTCCAAGTCGTCGCGCTCGCCTAGAAGACCGATCGCCGACATCACACCGTTCGACGTCGATCCCCGCATATGGGTCGCCACCGCCCCGGGCGAGATCGGCGATTAGTTGACCGCTCACGAACCGGAGGATGCGAAGCGAGTCGTCATCTCCGTTTGCCTCAAGCCACTTGGCTATGGCCTGCGTGAGGCTGAAGCTGACGGAAGCCCGGCGTCCACCGACGCACCGGCTCCTCGCAGCACGGCGACTCGGTGCTTCCGAACTTCCAAACTCTCGTCGGGCATCACGCTCTCCAAGTTGGCTGGCCGAGTATCTCAAGCTCGTCCGTTACGGCCACACGCCATAAACGCTCGCGGACCTTGCCAGTCCTCTACCTCATCGGAGTCCCAAGACGGCTGGCGGTCCGCCGCCCATGATCCGCCGCAGCTCCCCGAGCACGTCGCCCAAGGCATCGCCCCAAGAGCCTCTACCGACTGCGGCTGGTACCCCTGTGCGACCTCGTAGCCATGCCGGCCGTCGCCAGACTCGTAGGCTTTTGTGACGTATTTGGCGATGTAAGCAGCGGCGGTGCGGACCGCTTCACGGCACGAAGCCGGGTTGATTGCCGACCTTCCTTGCCTTGTGTCGCGTCTGCACGAAGACCCAGCCGTAACCCCACAGCGTCTCTATGGTCTTCTGAGGCAGGTAACGACCGACGAGGAAGTCCGCGTGCCAGGCGCCGTCCTTTGTGTTCTTCTAGGACTAGAGCCGCGGCATGGATCCAATTGCCGAGCGAGCCGGCGCATGAAGTCCTGCACTCGACGCCGCATCTTGACTGGTCGTAGACCTTCGGGCCGTTCGTGAGCGTCCAGAAGTACAAGAGCTCGTTGGCGACGCAGAAGAGGCGGACTCGTCCTCGAGCTCGCCCACCGCGGACCGTTCTCGATTGGCGAGCGCTCGTCGCTCGTCGTCGAGGTCCGCCCAGCGTGCATCCCTGCTGTCGCCGTCGCCCTGGGCGTCGTCGTGCAGCCGGCCGCTCTTCACACGCACAGGGCGCTTGAACCACGCCGTGGCCTCTCTCGCCGCTGGGTACGCTCGTCCTCCCCACGAGGCAGGCGCAATCCGGTGACGAGTTGTGTCCTGTGATCGAGTGAAGGGGCCGGCCGCCTCAGCGGCCGGCCCCATTCGCGGCACGCTCCTGCGACGACGGGGCGCCCGAAACCACGAAGCTCCGGTAAACGTGCGCCCACGAGAGATCCCGAGGGATCGCGCAATCAGCTGCGGAGAGCAGCCCTCGTCCAACATCGCTTCCGCGAGCGAGTGGCACCGGGATGCAAGGACAGCCTTCGACCACGCAAGCGCGCGAACAGCTCCAGGATCCGCTCGTCGTCGTCGGCAGCAGCCACGAGGCGGGCGACGCCCCCCGCTTCTACGCGGGACGGGGGCCGTCCCGCTCGGCGGCGGGCTACCACGGCGCTCGCTCGATCCGTTCGGCCCGCGAGTAGCGGGGGAGCGGTAGGTCATCAGCCAGCCGGATGCCGTGTCGCGTGCGACACGCTTGATCACCGGCCCGAAGCCCGTGACGGTTGGCTTCCGAGTCTGCAGTGAAACATCACCGATGTAGTTCGTCAAGTCCCCCGTTTTCGCAGGAAGCGATTCGGGCCACCTTCCGTTTGTCACAAGAAGCGAGCACAAGAATCATCAACTTGACAGAACGAGGATTCTCGGCGGTGCTGGCGTGGGTCAGCCGGGAGCGGGGGCCCCCGATCCGGCTGCGCAGGACGGGGCGGGCCGCCTCGAGGAGCCACTCGATCGCCTCCCGGTGCTCGGCGACCGACGTCGCCGAGGCCAGGTCACGCTCGACGTCCTCGACGGCCGCCTCGAGGACGTACAGGCCCGGTCGTGCAGATCGTCGAGCTCGGCCCGGGTGACGACGAGCTCGTGTTCGGCCAGCCCGGCGTCCTCGGCCCGTTGGCGGCGCAGGTACTCCTGCTGGCGGCAGGACGCCCGGCAGAACTGGCGAGG
>CAWIZW010000018.1:0-78575 GCA_963840695.1 uncultured Acidimicrobiia bacterium | reverse complement strand
GATGGCTCGAGCGCCCCGGTCATGGCCGGGGCGCTCGCCGTTTTCGCACCGTTTTCCCGGCGGTCCGGGACGAGCGGTAGCGTCGACCCCCCATGCCGCCGCCCCCCGATCGCCGCCGTTCGTCCTCGGGGCGCCCCACGGGCGGCCGTCCGAGCGGCGGGCGCAGCGGGGCCAGGCCCCCGGCTCGGGGTTCCAAGCCACCGGCCCGACGGGGCGACGACCGCGCCTCGGGCGCCGGCGGCGCCGGCCGTGGCGGCCGCCCGAGCGGCTCGGGCCGCTCGCAGGGTTCGGGCGCCGGCAAGCGCAACGACCGCGCCCCGGGGAAGGACCGGGCGGGCAAGGACCGGGCGGGCAAGGACCGGGCCCGCAGCGCCGATCGCCCGACCCGTGGCGGCGGCGAGGGCGACCGGGAGCGGCGCGACGACGGCCGCAAGGGCGTCCCCGCGGCGAAGGGCCGGGGCGCAGGCTGGGGCGGCCTCGCCCGGCGCGCCGCCGGTGCGGGAGGCACGAACGCCCCCCTCTACGGCAGCGGCCGCCTGACCGGCAACCCGCCGAGCGCCGCCGCCGACGCGTTCCGTGTGGCGTCGGGCCGCGTCGCATCCGGGCGCGGGGTGCCAGGGCGATCCGACGCCGAGCCCCGCTACGAGCGCGAGACGGTGGAGATCGTCCGGGTCGACGACGTGCAGGACGCCGCCCGCGGGGCCGTGCGCCGGGGCGGCGAGCGGACCCGACCGCCCGAGGAGCGCACGGGCCGGCCGTCACGGAAGTCGGCGAAGCTCGCCGAGGAGCTGACCGACCACGTCGGCGCGTCGACCGCACCGAAGCTCGGGATCCGCCTGGCCGACGCCGGGCGCGCCTTCGAGGCTGAGCGGTACCTCGACGCCAAGCGCATCCTCGCCGGGCTCGTGAAGCGGGCCCCGGGCTCGGCCGCGGTGCGGGAGCTCAACGGGCTGACGCTGTACCGGCTCGGCAAGTGGGAGGCGGCGATCAAGGAGCTCGAGGCCTTCCGGGCCCTCACCGGCTCGACCGAGCAGCATCCCGTCCTGGCCGACTCGTACCGGGCGCTGCGGCGCTGGGACGCCGTCGAGTCGCTCTGGAACGAGCTCCGGGAGGCGTCGCCGTCGGCGGAGCTCGTCGCCGAGGGTCGCATCGTGTACGCCGGCTCCCTCGCCGACCGCGACGACGTCCCGGCCGCCATCGCCGTGATCGAGCCGGCGACCAGGCGCATCCGCAGCGCCCGCGAGCACCACCTGCGGTTGCTCTACGTGCTCGGTGACCTCTACGAGCGGGCCGGCGAGGTCCCGCGGGCGCGAGCCGCGTTCGACCGCGTCGTGGCCGCCGACCCCGGCTTCGGCGACGCGACGGCCCGGCGGCGCGCCCTTTTCGTGACCCCGGGTCGTGCCGCGCCGGTTGACCCGCTGACCCGCGGGACCCTGCAGTACCGCCAGCAGGGGATCGGCATCGAGCTCGAGGTCGCCCACGGCCTCTTCAGCGCCACGACCGTCGATCCGGGCACGAGGTTCCTGCTCCGCTGGCTGGGCCAGCGAGGCGACCTCGACGCCGGGAGGCGAGTGCTCGACCTGGGCTGCGGCTACGGGCCCCTGGCGGTGTGGCTCGCCGCCGCTGGTGCCGGTCGGGTCGAGGCCGTCGACCGTGACGCCGTCGCCGTCGCGTGGACGGCCCGGAACGCGGCGGCGAACGGCGTCGGCGACCGGGTCCGGGCCCGCGCCTCGCTCGGTTACGACGACGTCGAGGGCGGTCCCTACGACGTCGTGGTCTCGAACGTGCCCGCCAAGGTGGGCCCGCCGGCGCTCGAGCACCTGCTCCTCGATGCCGGTCCCCGGATGGCACCGGGGGGGATCGTCGCCGTCGTGGTCGTCGACGGCCTCGGCGCCGACGTCCGGGCGGTGCTGGCTTCGGTGCCGGCGATCACCGTCGTCGACGAGCACGCCAACCGGGGCTACCTCCAGCTCACCTACCGGTTCGACGGGCCGGACGTCGGCGACGCGGACGCCGGGTTCGACCGCGGCGTGTACGGGCGGGGCCAGGGCCGTTTCGCCGCCGGTGGCGTCGAGTGGGAGGCGTCGACCGTGCGCACGCTCCCGGAGTTCGACACGCTCGGCCACGGGACGTCGGCCGCGGTCGAGCTCCTCGCCACGCAGCCGACGGACGGCCCGGTCGCCGTCCTCGGTGTGGGCCAGGGTCACGTGCCGCTGGCGCTCGCCGAGCTCGGCGCGACCGGCGACCTCACCCTGGTCGACCGCGACCTCCTGGCCCTGCGGATCGCGGCGGCCAACCTGCCCGCGTCGAAAGCCGGCCGGCCGGCGGTCTGCGCCCACGTGGCGCACCCGGTCGTTCCCCCGGGGCCACGACGGCGGTGGTGGCCCTCGGCGAGAAGGAGCCGGTGGCCGTCAGCGCCGCGCTGCTCGCTCCGGCGCTCGCCGGCCTCGAGCCGGAGGGAACCGCCGTGCTCCACGGGCGGTCGGCCGACGTGAGCCGGGTCGTCGAGCTGCTGGCGCGCCACGGCCCCCGCTGGCGCGAGGTCGAACGGACGCGGCGCCGGGCCCACGCTGCCGTTCGCCTCCGGCGCCGCTAGCGCCGAACCCGGACACACCCCCTTCGTACGATGGCGGGCAGCCGAGGGTGCTCCTGCGACCGACGGCCTCGCCGCTCCCGCGGCCACCGCAGCAACGGAGATCTTCGGTGAGGAGCAGGACATGAACGTGGCGATCGTGCGGGGCCGACTGTCGAGCGAGCCCCGGTGGACGACGTTGGAATCGGGCGACGTGCTCGTCCGCTACGAGGTGACCGTGGCACGGGAGGATGCCCCCGCCGATTCGGTACCCGTTGCCTGGCTGGGCGCGCCGGCCGCGTCACCGAGCGCCGATCTCACGCGGGGCGACGAGGTCGTCGTCGTCGGGCGGGTGCGTCGGCGGTGGTTCCGGCCCGGTGCCGGCCCCAGCGTGAGCACGACGGAGGTCGTCGCCACGTCGGTCGTACCGACCGCCGACCGGCGCCGTGCGGCAGCCGCGGTCCGGCGTGCCCTCGGCACCCTCGAGTCGGCCTGACCCTCGCCGGCGCATGCGACGGGACCCGCCGTCGTTCGACAAGATAGGGAGCGTCGTCGAACGCCGGACCACCGGGTAGGTACCCAGCATGAACAGCGAGCAGCTCGAGAAGATCCGGACGGGCAAGGGTTTCATCGCCGCCCTCGACCAGAGCGGGGGGAGCACCCCGAAGGCCCTGCAGCTCTACGGGGTGGGCGAGGACCAGTACGACGGCGAGGAGGAGATGTTCGACCGCATCCACGAGATGCGGTCCCGGATCATCACCAGCCCGAGCTTCGGGGGCGAGCGCATCCTCGGGGCGATCCTCTTCGAGGGCACGATGGACCGCCAGATCGACGGCACGGACACCGGCGACTTCCTGTGGGAGCGCAAGGGGGTCGTCCCGTTCCTGAAGGTCGACAAGGGCCTGGCCGACGAGGTCGACGGGGCCCAGGTCATGAAGCCGATGCCCGACCTCGACGAGCTGCTCGAGCGAGCGGTCGCCAAGCACATGTTCGGCACGAAGATGCGCTCGGTGATCAAGCACGCCAACCCGGCCGGCGTCGATGCGGTCGTCGACCAGCAGTTCGAGATCGGCCGTCGGATCCTCGACGCCGGCCTCGTGCCGATCATCGAGCCCGAGGTCGACATCCACAGCTCCGACAAGGCCGCGATCGAGACGCTGCTCAAAGGCGCCATCCGGCGCCGGCTCGATGCCCTGCCCGACGACCAGCAGGTCATGCTCAAGCTGACCCTGCCGGACGAGGACGGCTTCTACACCGACCTGGTCAACCACCCTCGGGTCCTCCGCGTCGTCGCCCTCTCGGGCGGCTACTCCCGCGACGAGGCCAACGAGAAGCTCGCCCGGAACCCGGGCGTGGTCGCCAGCTTCTCGCGTGCCCTCACCGAGGGCCTGCGTGCCGACCAGAGCGACGAGGAGTACGACGCCGGCCTCGACGGGGCGATCAAGTCGATCTACGAAGCCTCGATCGCCTGACCCGGCGTCGTCGCTCCCGGTGCTTCGTCGCCGAGGAGCGCAGCCGGTAGCGTGGCCGGGTGCCGACAATGGGGTCGGCACGAAGGGAGCAGGGTGTCCGACACCGTCGAACGACCCCGGGTTGGCGGCGAGGCCGTCGAGCTCGACCGGGTCATCATCCGCTTCGCCGGCGACTCCGGCGACGGCATGCAGCTCACCGGCGACCGCTTCACGAGCGTGAGCACGCTCGTCGGCAACGACGTGGTGACGCTGCCGGAGTTCCCGGCCGAGATCCGGGCTCCCGCCGGCACCGTCGCCGGTGTCTCGGCGTTCCAGATCCACATCTCCGACCACGACATCACCACGCCGGGTGATGCCCCGCAGGTGCTCATCGCCATGAACCCGGCGGCCCTGCGGTCCGAGCTGCCGCTCCTCGAGCGCGGCGGCACGCTCATCGTCAACATCGACACGTTCGACGAGCGCAGCCTCACCAAGGCCGGGTACGCGTCGAACCCGCTCACCGACGGCAGCCTCACCGGCTACCGGCTCTACGAGATCCCGATGACCTCGCTCACGAAGGACGCAGCCGCGCCCCTGGGCGTGAAGCCGCGCGACGCCGACCGGTCGAAGAACTTCTTCGCGCTCGGCCTGGTGTCGTGGATGTACACGCGCCCGGTCGAGCCGACCCTCGACTGGATCGAGCGTCGCTTCGGGCCCAAGCCCCTCGTGCGCGACGCCAACGTCGCCGCGTTCAAGACCGGGTACGCCTTCGGTGAGACGGCGGAGCTGTTCGACCACCCGTACGTCGTCCGTCCCGCGCACCAGCAGCCGGGCACGTACACGAACATCACCGGCAACACCGCCCTCGCCTGGGGGCTGGTCGCCGCCTCCCGCCAGGCCGGCGTCCCGCTGTTCCTCGGGTCCTACCCGATCACGCCGGCGTCCGACATCCTCCACGAGCTCTCCAAGCACAAGAACTTCGGCGTGCGCACGATGCAAGCCGAGGACGAGATCGCCGGGATCGGTGCCGCCCTCGGTGCCGCCTTCGGCGGTCACCTCGGGGTCACGACGACGAGTGGTCCCGGTCTGGCCCTCAAGGGTGAGACGATGGGCCTGGCCGTGAGCCTCGAGCTGCCACTGCTCGTGATCGACATCCAGCGCGGCGGACCGTCCACCGGCCTCCCGACCAAGACCGAGGCGAGCGATCTGCTGATGGCGATGTACGGCCGCCACGGCGAGTCGCCGCTGCCGATCGTCGCCACCCGGAGCCCGAGCGACTGCTTCGCGACGGCGATCGAGGCGGCGCGGATCGCCCTCAAGTACCGGACCCCGGTGGTGCTCCTCTCCGACGGCTACATCGCCAACGGCGCCGAGCCGTGGAAGCTGCCCGACGTCGACGACCTGCCCGACATCAGCGTCGAGTTCGCCACGGCCCCGAACCACACGAACCCCGACGGCAGCGAGGTCTTCTGGCCCTACCAGCGCGACCCGGACACGCTGGCGCGCCCGTGGGCCGTGCCCGGCACGGCCGGTCTCATGCACCGCATCGGCGGCATCGAGAAGGAGGACGGCTCGGGGAACATCAGCTACGAGCCGGCCAACCACGAACGGATGGTGCGGCTGCGGGCGGCGAAGGTGGCGGGCATCGCCGCCGACATCCCGCCGGTCGAGGTGACCGGCGACGTCGACGACGCCGAGCTGCTGCTCCTCGGCTGGGGGTCGACGTGGGGCGCCATCGACGGCGCCATGAACCGCGTCAGAGCCCGGGGCCGACGCGTCGCCCACGCCCACCTCCGGCATCTCAACCCGTTCCCGGCCAACCTCGGCGAGGTGCTGCACCGGTACCCGTCGGTGCTCGTGCCCGAGATGAACATGGGCCAGCTCCACCGCCTCGTGCGCGCCGAGTTCCTCGTCGACGCCAAATCGGTGACCCGGATCCAGGGGACCCCCTTCACCGCCGGCGGCCTCGAACAAGCCATCCTCGACCACTTCGGAGGGCTGACCGCATGACGACCGTCGACCTGCCGCCGCCGACGACGACGAAGAAGGACTGGTCCAGCGACCAGGAGGTTCGCTGGTGCCCCGGGTGCGGCGACTACTCGATCCTCTCGGCCGTGCAGCTGCTCATGCCCGAGCTCGGCACGCGGCGCGAGGACACGGTGTTCATCTCGGGCATCGGCTGCGCCGCCCGGTTCCCGTACTACATGAACACCTACGGCATGCACGGGATCCACGGGCGCGCGCCGGCGATCGCCACCGGCCTCGCCCTGGCCCGCCCCGACCTCGACATCTGGGTCGTGTGCGGCGACGGCGACGCGCTCTCCATCGGTGGTAACCACCTCATCCACGCCCTGCGGCGCAACGTCAACCTGACGATCCTGCTCTTCAACAACCAGATCTACGGCCTCACCAAAGGGCAGTACTCGCCCACCTCCGAGGTCGGCAAGGTCACGAAGTCGACTCCGTTCGGCAGCCTCGACCATCCGTTCAACCCGGTGTCACTCGCCCTGGGGGCCGAGGCCAGCTTCGTGGCCCGCACGCACGACCTGGATCGGACCCACATGATCGAGACGATGCGACGGGCGCATGACCACAAGGGCAGCGCCCTGGTCGAGATCTTCCAGAATTGCAACGTCTTCAACGACGGCGCCTTCGAGCGGATCACGAGCAAGGAGGTCCGTTCCGACATGCTCATCCCCCTCGTGCACGGCGAGCCGATCCGCTTCGGCGTCGAGAACGACAAGTGCGTCGTCGCCGAGTCCGACGGACACGTCCGCGTCGCCGACGTCGCCGATGTCGGCGAGGACCGCATCCTCGTACACGACGAGAAGCACGACGATCCCGGCCTCGCCTTCGCGCTGTCGCGGCTCTCCCGCGGACCGTACGAGCCGACGCCGATCGGCGTGTTCCGAGCCATCGACCGCGCCGAGTACGTCGCCGAGACCAACCGTCAGGTGGCGACGGCGGTGGCCCAGAAGGGCGAGGGCGACCTCGCCGCTCTGCTCCGCAGCGGCGCCACGTGGGACGTGGCGTAGGGGGCGTCCCGTCCGGTCCGACGCTTCGCCCCGGCCCGGTCCGGGTACTGACGCCGGCCGTGCGCTCCCTCTCCGACGGCTAGGAGCAACGCCCGCATGAACCGGATCGATCTCGGCGCGTCCCTCCGGCGGGCCCGCGAGTCCGACCCCGCCGCCATCCCGGAGGTCCTGGCGAACGCCGCGGCCGACTTCGGCGCCACCGATGTCGTCGTCTACCTCGTCGACTTCGGGCAGACCGTCCTCGAGCCGTTACCTGACCGTGCCGCGCACGCCGATCTCCCCGCCACCGAGGAGGTCGCCGCCACCATGGCCGGTCGAGCGTTCATCGACCAGGGGGTCGTCGCCGCCGAGCGGCCCGGCGGCTTCCGCGTGTGGGTGCCCATCCTCGAAGGCTCCGACCGCACCGGTGTGGTCGCGCTCACCCTCCCCGCCGTGGATGAAGCGCTTCTGGAGGCCAGTGAGGAGCTCGGCCTCCTCGCCGGCTACCTGATCGCGGCCCACGCCCGATGCACCGACCTCTACAACCTGCACCGTCGGCGCCGCAGCATGAGCCTGGCGGCGAGCATGCAGTGGGACCTGCTGCCGCCGCTCGTGCTGAACACGGGCACGGTCGCGGTCGCCGGGCTCCTCGAACCCGCCTACGACGTGGGCGGCGACTGCTTCGACTACTCCGCCAACGGCCCCGTGTTCGACTTCGCCATCATCGATGCCATGGGCCACGGCCTCGACTCGGCGATCGTCGCCGGGCTGGCCCTGGGCTCCTACCGCCACGACCGGCGCGAGGCGCGTTCGCTGCCGGTCATGCACGAAGCCCTCGCGTCGACGATCAAGGAGCAGTACCACGGACAGACCTTCGCGACCGGGCTGCTGTGCCGCCTCGACACCGAGAACGGCGTCCTCACCTGGACCAACGCCGGCCACCCGCTCCCGCTGCTGATCCGCGGCGGGCAGGTGATCGGCGAGCTCCAGTGCAAGCCGACCCCGCCGTGGGGGCTGCTCGAGGGGAAGCCGACCGTCGCCACCGAATCCCTCGAGCCTGGCGACTCCCTGCTCCTCTACACCGACGGCGTGACCGAGGCCCGTACGCCGGATGGGACGCAGTTCGGCCTCGACCGTCTGATCGACGTGGCGCAGAACCACGCTTCTGACCTCCTGCGCCCCGAGGAGGTCGTGCGCCAACTCGTGCGCAGCGTCCTCGAGCACCAGAACGACGTGCTCGCCGACGATGCGACCATCGTCCTGCTGCGCTGGGACGGCCCGGCCATCGGCTGAGGCGACCCGTGGGCCGATCGGAACCAGAGGGGGTCACCGTGTCGTCCAAAGGCGCAATGGAACGCATCCCGGCTCTGTTGCTCGCTGGCGTGATCCTGGCCGCAGGGTGTGGCTCCGGGGGTGAAGAGGAGACCCGAACCGGTGCTCGACCCGACGACCCCGGGGCGGCGCCGGCGACGAGCGACGAGGAGACGCTCTACCGCGGGACGGGAACCGTGCTGGAGCAGGGCGCCGGGCCGCAGCTGTGCTTCTCCACGCTGGACTCGTACCCGCCCCAGTGCGGCGGCGGCGTCGAGCTCCAGGGGTGGGACTGGTCGGAGGCGACCGGCTACGAGTCGGCGAACGGGACCCGGTGGGGCAGCTACGAGATCGTCGGCCATTGGGACGGCGAGTCGTTGGCGGTCGTTCGCTTCGGGCCACCGGGGGCCGAGGGTGCTGGGGTGCCGGCCGTCGATGTCGACCGGTTCGCCACGCCCTGTCCGGAGCCGGAGGGCGGGTGGGCCGTGCCCCCGGACACCCCGCGGCTGGGCCTGGACGACAACGCCGCCATGCTCGCCTACGTCGAGTCGCAACCGGAGTACTCGGCGAGCTGGGTGGACACGTCCACCGACCCGAACTTCGATCCGGAGCACCTCGGCGAGTACGTGCACGACTTCGCCGCGGTGGTCACCGTCGTCCGGTTCACCGACGACGTCGAGCGGCACGAAGCGGCGATGCGGGCGCTGTGGGGCGGGCCCCTCTGCGTCGTCGAAGGCGGGGTGGCCAGGACCGACCTGGAGCGAATCCTCGACGAGGTCAGCGGGCAGGTCGCGACGACGTGGGCCGACCTCGACCTGGTCGGGGGTCGAGTCGAGGTGGGCGTGAACGTCGTGGACCCCGACGTCCAGGCGGCGCTCGACCGCCAGTACGGCGAGGGCGCAGTCGTGCTCTACGGCCACCTCGAGCCCGTCGAGTAGCGCGGCCCGGGCGCGCCGCTCCGCTCGTCGTCTGTGCGATCAGCCGGCTGGACGACGGTCGTTCGCGCGTGCGACGGGTGAGGTCGACGTCAGGGAGCGGAAGACGAACCCGGTCCGGGGCTTGGGCCAGAAGAAGGTCGTCTTCGGCGGCATCCGGTCGCGGGCGTTGGCGACGGCGGCGATCTCCTCGACCGACACGGGCGGCAGCAGGACGCCGGCCTGGGCCCGGCCCGTACGCACCGCTTCGAGGACCTCGTCGACGCCGGGCTGGAAGGCGACGTCGTGCGGCGGGAAGGCGGCGAGGGCGTCGTCGAGGCGCACGGTCTCGAGGCGGCCGTCGTCGACCCTCGGCGTGAGCTGGGCCGCCCCGTCGGCGGTGAGCACCGCCCGGTCGCCCGGTGACGCGCCCTCGATCGGCTCGACGACGTAGGTGTCCTCGAGCGCAGCGAGGACGTCGAAGCCGTCGGGAAGGCCACTCAGCAGCCGGTGGATGGGGCGCACCGTGAGCTGCTCGGCGGCGAGCTCGACGACGAGGCACATCGTGGCCCCGGCCCCGGGGACCGCGGCCCCGACCTCGTCGCGGTAGGTGAGGCACGTCTCGTAGCGGTGGTGACCGTCGGCGATGACGACCGGCGCGGTCGCGACGGCCTCGACGATGGCGGCGCAGGCATCGTCATCGTCGATGCGCCACGCCTCGTGGGTCACGCCGTCGGGGTCGGTCACGGTGGCGAGGGGCGCGCCGGGCGGGTCGAGCAGCTTGGACAGACCGGCGGCGAGGGACAGGCCCCAGATCGGTGAGAGGTTCGCCTTGGTCGACCGCAGCAGGTCGAGGCGGTCGCTCTTGGCCTTGGGCGTCGTCCGCTCGTGCGGCAGGACGTCGCCCTCGCCCGGTCGCTCCAGGTCGAGGGCGCCGATCACCCCCGTGGTCGACCGCGCCCGGCCGAGCTCGTCGGTGAACGACATCCGGTACAGCGTGAACGAGGGCCGGTCGTCGACCTCGAGCGTGCCGTCCTCGAGCCAGCCGGCGAGGGTCGCCGCCGCCGCGTCGTACACGTCGTGACCGCCGCTGGTGCCGCGGCCGCCGGAACCGAGGTCGCTCACCGGGCAGTCGACGTGCACCGCGTTGGCGGCATCGAGCGCGGCCAGCGCGGCGCGCTCGTCGGCGTCGATCACGTCGTACGGGGGGCTGGTGACCCGTTCGAGCGGGAGCGTCGGCGCGTAGCGGATGCCGGCGAAGGGCTGGAACCGGGGCACGACCGCCATCCTGGCAGACTCGCCCGATGCCGCCGCCGTCCCCTCCCGCGGCCGTCGCCGTGGATCTCGACGGGGTGGTGTGGCTCGGCGACGAGCCGATCCCCGGGGCGGCAGAGGCCGTGCGCCGGCTGCGCGGAGCCGGCGTCGACGTCGTGTTCGTGACGAACAACGCCTTCCCGACCTTGGCCGAGCAGGAGGCCAAGCTCGCCCGCTTCGGCATCGACGCCCAGGGCGACGTGCTCAGCAGCCCGGCGGCGGCGGCCAGTCTCCTGCAGCCGGGCGATCGCGTCCTGGTCGCCGGCGGACCGGGCATCGTCGAAGCCGTCGCCGCGGTCGGCGCCGTGCCCCTGACCTACGCCGAGGCCGACGCCCCGGGCGCCGGCTCGGTGGATGTCGTGATCGTCGGCTTCCACCGCGACTTCGACTGGGACCGGATGCGCATCGCGTCGGCGGCCGTGCGGGCCGGGGCGCGGTTCCTGGCCACGAACGACGACGCCACCTACCCGACGCCCGCCGGACCGGTCCCGGGCGGCGGGGCCATCCTGGCCGCCGTGGCCACGGCCTCCGGCGCGGCGCCGATCGTCGCCGGGAAGCCGCACCGGCCGCTGGCCGAGGTGGTGCGCCGCCGGTGCGGCCCCGTCGGCGTCATGATCGGCGATCGCCCCGACACCGACGGCGCGTTCGCGACGGCGCTCGGCTGGCGCTTCGCCCTCGTGCTGACCGGCGTCACGGCCTCCCCCCACGACGTCGAGCCGGCCCCCGACCTCGTCGCCGCCGACCTCGCCACCCTCGTCGATCAGCTGCTCGGCGCGTCTCAGACGGCGTAGGGGTCCCCGGGAACGAGACCGGGGCGTGCCGGGCGCCGACCGGGGCCGATCAGGAGACCGACGAGGGCGCCGAACACGAACCCGCCGACGTGGGCGATCCAGGCGACCCCGCTGTCGCTCCCGGTGAAGAACTGGAGCACGAACCAGAACCCGAGCAGCCACTTCGCCCTGACCTCGGTGAAGAAGATGATGAGGACGAAGATCATCGTGCGGATGCGGACGTTCGGGTACCACACCAGGTAGGCGCCCATCACCGCGGCGATGGCGCCGGAGGCGCCCACCACCGGCACGGTCGAGGACGGGTTCGCGGCCACCCACGCGAGCGTGGCGACGACGCCGCCGGCGACGTAGAAGGCGACGTACCGCACCGGGCCCAGGCGGTCCTCGATGTTGTTGCCGAAGACCCAGAGGAAGAGCATGTTCCAGCCCAGGTGGAGCAAGCCGCCGTGCAGGAACATGGAGACGAGGACCGCCACCCATTCGAGCTTGTCCGGGAAGAGCGGGGGACCGGCCAGCGCCGCCGAGGCCGCGCAGGCCTCGTCGTCGCCCTGGTTGAGGGTGGCTTCGAGCTCGCGGATGCCGAGGGGCCGTCGTTCGACGACCTCGCAGGGGATGGCGGCCCACTCGTAGGTGAACGAGACGTCGGCCGGGATCTCCGCCTCGACGCCCTCGCCGACGACGACCTCGGTGCCCGATTGCCGGGCCTGCACCAGGAAGTACACGCCGACGTTCGCCGCGATCAAGGCCACCGTGACGACCGCCCGGCGCCTCGTCGGGTTCAGGTCGTGCAGCGGGAACACGCCGCGGCAGGGTAGCGGTGCGTACTTTTGCAAGCAGATGGCCCGCGCCTAGCGTTGCGCGATGGCCCGCAACGCCCTGATCCAGCAATACCTCGACGCCGGGATCCAGTTCACGCAGATGACCCGTGAGCGGGCCGAGGCGATCGTCAAGGACCTGGTCAAGGCCGGTGAGGTCCGGCGCAAGCAGGCGGCTTCGCTCGTCGACGACCTCGTCGACCGCCGCGGGCCAACGTCGACCAGCTGGTGGAGCTCATCCAGGGCGAGGTCCGCAACCAGCTCGCGCTGCTCGAGGTCGTGACCAAGGAGACCGTCGCCCGCCTGGAGGACCAGGTGGCCCAGCTGTCGGGTCAGGTCCAGGGCCTCCTGCCCGGTGGGCGCCCCGGGACCGGCCGAGCCACGAAGTCGGCCGCGCCGAGGGCCAAGCCCGCGACGAAGGCCGCGCCCGCCAAGAAGGCCACCGCGAAGAAGGCTCCGGCCAAGAAGAAGGCCGCAGCCAAGCGGGCGCCGGCGAAGAAGGCCGCGGCCAAGAAGACCGCAGGCTGAACGGAAGGCCACCACGGCCGCCCGCCGTCGACTCGACGCCGAGCTCGTCCGGCGAGGCCTCGCCCCGAGCCGGGAGCGAGCCCAGGCCGACATCGCCGCCGGCCGTGTCCTCGTGGCCGGCGCGCCGGCGGCCAAGGCGGCGCGGCTGGTCGATCCGGGCGAAGCCATCACGCTCGCCGGTGACCCGCCGCGGTTCGTCAGCAGGGGCGGCGAGAAGCTCGACGCCGCCCTCGAGCGGTTCACGGTGGCGGTCGGCCGGCGCCGGGTCCTCGACGTCGGGGCGTCGACCGGCGGGTTCACCGACTGCGTCCTCCAACGCGGCGCAGCGTCGGTCGTGGCCGTCGACGTCGGCTACGGCCAGCTCCACGAGAGGCTGCGGTCCGACCCGAGGGTCGAGGTGCGCGAGCGCGTGAACGCGCGGTCGCTGTCGTCGGGTCAGGTCGACCCGCCCGCCGACCTCGTCGTCGCCGACCTCTCGTTCATCTCGCTGCGCACCGTGCTGCCCGCCCTGCTGGCGTCAGCGGTCCCCTCGGCCGATCTCGTCGTGCTGGTCAAGCCCCAGTTCGAGGCCGGGCGTGCCGTCGCCGCACGGGCGGGAGGGGTGCTCCGCGACCCGGCCGACCGGGCCGAGGCCCTCGCCGCCGTCGGTGACGCCTTCGAAGCGGCCGGCGCGACCATCATGGACGCCATGGTCTCGCCGTTGCGGGGGGCCGACGGCAACGTCGAGTTCCTGCTCCACGCGGTCGCCCCGCCCGGTCCGGCCTCACCGCCGGAGCCGGTCGACCTGCGCGCTCTCGCCCTGGCCACCGAGCCGTGAGCAAGCGCAGCGCCGATCCGCAGCGCGTCGCGCTGCTCGTGCACCACGAGCGGCCGGAGGCCGCCGAGGTCGCGTCGCGGCTGCACGAGTGGCTGACCGAGCACGGCCATGCCGTCGTGCTCCCGCCCGAGGACGCCAGGGCGGCGGGCCTGGCCGGTCTCGCCGTCCCCGAGGCCGCCCTGACCGACGAACCGCTCGACCTCGCCGTCGCCCTCGGCGGAGACGGCACCATGCTGCGCACCGTCGGCCTCGTCGCCGAGGCGGGCACGCCGGTGCTCGGTGTGAACGTCGGCCAGCTCGGCTACCTCACCGAGGTCGAACCGACCGAGGCGGTCGAAGCCGTGGCCAAGGTGCTCGCCGGCGGGCACGGGATCGAGGAGCGCATGCTCGTCGCCCTGCGCGTGGAGGCCGACACGCGAGCTCGGTCCGGTGCCGCCGTTCGCGCTCAACGAGGCCGTGCTCGAGAAGACGCCCATGGGGCACACGGTGCGCATCGGCGTGCACCTCGACGGTGACTTCTGGACGACCTACGCGGCCGACGGCCTCATCGTCGCCACGCCGACGGGCTCGACGGCCTACTCCTTCTCGGCCCGCGGTCCGATCCTCGATCCCGACCTGCGGGCGCTCGTGCTGACCCCGGTGTCGCCCCACATGCTCTTCGACCGGTCGATGGTCCTGTCGCCCGAGCTCGAGATCCGGCTCGAGGTCCTCGGCCACCGTCCGGCGACGCTCTCGGTCGACGGCCACAACGTCGGGCTGCTGCACGAGGGCGACGCGGTCGTCTGCACGGCCTCGCCCACACGGGCCCGGCTGGTCAGCTTCGGCCCCCGCGACTTCCACCGCATCCTGAAGAACAAGTTCGGGCTCTCGGACCGGTGATGTCCCGAACGGTGATGTCACAGTGCTGACCGAGCTCTCCATCCGCGACCTGGGTGTCATCGAGCGCGTGTCCCTCGTCCTCGGGCCGGGCATGACCGCGCTCACCGGCGAGACCGGCGCCGGCAAGACGATGCTCGTCGAGGCGATCGAGCTCCTGGTCGGCGGCCGGGCCGACCCGACCATCGTCCGCCCCGGCGCAGCCGAGGCCGTCGTCGAGGGCCGCTTCGTCGTCGGCGACGACGAGGTCGTGCTCGGACGGGTCGTGCCCCGGGTGGGACGCAGCCGCGCCTACGTGAACGGGCGCCTGGCGCCGGCCTCCGCCCTCGGCGAGTGGGGCGAGCGCCTCGTCGACCTGCACGGCCAGCACGCCCACCAGTCGCTGCTCGCCGCGGCGACGCAACGGGCGGCGCTCGACCGATCCGGCGGTGTCGACCTGCACCGCCTGAGTGAGGCTCGGCACGCCCTCGACCGCATCGACACCGCCCTGTCCGAGCTCGGCGGCGACGAGCGGGCCAGAGCGCGAGAGATCGACCTGCTCCGCTTCCAGGTCGGCGAGCTCGACGCCGCCGGCCTCGCGGACCCCGAGGAAGAGGTTGCCCTCGACCTCGAGGAGGACCTCCTCGCCGATGCCGTGGCCCACCAGGAGGCGGCGGCGCTGGCCACCGACGTGCTCACCGGCGAGGGCGGCGCCCTCGACGTCGTCGGCGCCGCCGTCGCCGCGGTGGCCGGGCGAGCGCCGTTCGCCGACGCCGAGGCCCGGCTGCGGGGGATCACCGCCGATCTGGCCGACGTCGCCGGCGACGTGCGGGCGACCGGCGAGCGGGTCGAGGACGACCCCGAGCGCCTCGCCGCGGTGCGGGACCGCCGCCAGCTGCTCCACGAGCTCAGACGGAAGTACGGCGAGACCCTCGACGAGGTCATGGCCTACGCCCTCGAGGCGCGGACCCGGCTCGAGGAGCTGCTCGACCACGAACGCCGGGCGGCCGGCCTCGACGCGGAGCGGCACGCCGCCCAGCAGGAGATCGAAGCCGCCGCCGCCGTCGTGCTCGGAGCGCGGCAGCGGGCGGCGCCGGCGTTGGCCGCCGCCGTGGAGGCCCGACTCGCCGTCCTCGCCATGCCCAAGGCCCGCGTGACGGTCGAGGTCGGTCCGGCCGCGCCCGGCGACGCCGTCACCTTCCTGCTGGCGGCCCACCCCGGCGCCCCGCTCGCCCCGCTGGCCAAGGTGGCGTCGGGAGGCGAGCTGGCGCGGGCCATGCTGGCCCTCCGCCTCGTGCTGCTCGACGCCGCCGCCGGTGCGGAGGGCCCCGCCACCCTCGTCTTCGACGAGGTCGACGCCGGGATCGGCGGCGCCGCCGCCCTGTCGGTCGGTCGGTCCCTCGCCGCCCTCGCCGGGGACGACACCCAGGTGCTCGTCGTGACCCACCTCCCGCAGGTGGCGGCGTGCGCCGACACCCAGGTCGTGGTGGCCAAGAGCGACGACGGCGAGGTCACCACCGCGCGCGTCGACGTCGTCGACGGCGACGACCGCGTCGTCGAGCTGTCGCGGATGCTCGCCGGCACGCCCGAGTCGGCGGCCACGCGGGAGGCCGCCCTCGACCTGCTGGCGACCGCTCGGGGACAGGCGGGCTGATGCGCCGTCGCCGAAGCACGATCGGCCGCGCCGCAGCGGCGGCGCGCACGACAGCGCCGCCGCTGTCGTCGTCGGCCGGGCGCGGGTCGACCGGCGCACGAAGGCGCTCGTGAAGCGGCTCACGCCGGGCGACATCGCCGTCATCGACCACCTCGACCTCGACCGGGTGGCGGCCGAGACGCTCGTCGCGGCCGGTCCGTGCGCGGTCGTCAACGCCTCGGCGTCGCTGTCGGGGGCGTACCCGAACGTCGGGCCGCTCCTCGTGGCCGCGGCCGGCATCCCGCTCCTCGACGGGGTCGGGGCGACGGTCCTGGAGCGCCTCGAGGACGGCGAGATCGTGAGCCTCGTCGGCGAGGACCTCCTCGTCGGCGGCGAGGTGCTGGCCACCGGGCAGCGCCAGACCCTGGCGAGCCTCGAGGCCGCCTACGAGGAGGCCGAGCGCAACGTCGGGCCCGCGCTCGAGAAGTTCGTGGAGAACACCGTCGCCTTCATCGAGAAGGAGGCCCACCTCTTCACCCGGGGCCGGCTCGCGGTGCCCGACCTCGGGCTCGACCTGCGCGGCCGCCACGTGCTGATCGTGGTGCGGGGTCACGACTACCGCGAAGACCTCGAGCTGCTCCGGCGCTCCGGCTACATGGGCGAGCAGCGCCCGCTCCTGGTCGGGGTCGACGGGGGAGCCGACGCACTGCTCGAGCTGGGGCTGAAGCCCGACGTGATCGTGGGCGACTTCGACTCGGTGTCGGAGCGAGCCCTGCGCAGCGGAGCCATCCTGGTCGTGCACGCCTACACCGACGGCCGGGCCCCTGGGGCCGAACGGCTCGACGCCCTCGGGCTCGACTACGTGCACTTCGAGGCGCCCGGGACGAGCGAGGACATCGCCTTCCTGCTCGCCGACAACCACGGCGCCGAGCTCCTCGTCGCCGTCGGGACCCACTCCTCGATGGTCGACTTCCTCGACAAGGGCCGCTCGGGCATGGCGTCGACCGTGCTCGTCCGCATGATGCTGGGACCGAAGCTGGTCGACGCCAAGGGCGTCTCGCGGCTCTACCAGAACCAGGTGCGGGCCCGTGACCTGCTGCTGATGGTGGCCGCCGCCACCCTGGTGTTCGTCGTCTTCGTCATCATCAGCGAGCCGATCCGTCTGCTGCTCCGGTCGCTGTGGGTGGAGCTGACGTGATCAACCTCCGCTACCACATCGTGTCGATCACCGCCGTCTTCCTGGCCCTCGGCATCGGCCTCGCCTTCGGCGCCGCCTTCATCGACCGGGCGACGGTCGACCAGCTCGAGCGCAACCTCAACCGCATCGAGGACGACAACCGGGCCCTCGAGGACGAGAACGCCCAGCTCGAGGACAGGCTCGACGAGCTCGACCAGATGGACGCCGATTTCCGGGCCGGTGTCGGCGAGCTCGTCGAAGGCCAGCTGACCGACGTCCCCGTGCTGACCCTCGCCTCCCGCGGGACCGACGAGGACGTCGTCGCCGCCGCCGTCGAGGCGACGGTCGCGGCCGGCGCCCGATCGGCAGGGATCCTGTGGCTGACCGACCGTTGGCTGCTCGACGACCAGTCGGAGATCGACGACCTCGCCGAGGCGTTCGGCTTCACCAACCCGTCGGCCGAAGGCGTGCAGCGCACGGCGCGACGCCAGCTCGGCACGTTGCTGGCCCGCGCCGCCACACCCTCGTTCGGGGCCCTTCCCACCGACCCGACCGACACACGACCCGACCGACACGACCGACGACCCGACCGACTCCACCGCCGACACGACGACGACCACGGAGGCGACGGAGGCCGCGGTGCCCGACCTCGTGCAGCGCCTCGTCGACGCCGGGTTCCTCGACTACGAGCCGCCGGCGTCGGGTCCACCCGATCCGGCGGACTTCGCGCCGGGCGCCGGCTTGCGGCTGGTTGCGATCTCCGGCGAGGGCGCCCTCGTGCCCGACGCGACGGTGCTCCTGCCGCTCCTCGAACAGGTGAGCAGCACCGCGGAGGCCGGCCGGCCCGGCCCGGTCGTGGTCGCCGCCCAGCGAGGACCGGCCTTCGATCCCGCGCCACCGGAGGGTGCTGACCCCGACGCGGCCCGGATCGTGTTCGTCGGACCGATCCGTGACGACGAGGACCTCAGGGCGCGCGTGTCCACCATCGACGACCTCGAGCTCGCTCCCGGGCTGGTCGCGCTCGTGCTCGCCCTCGAGCACGGCGCCGGTGGGCAGTACGGGCACTACGGCCTGGGGGAGGGGGCGCAGGCGCTCCTGCCGCCGCCGGTCGACGTGGCCGAGGCGCCGGGTTGACCGCCGCGACCGGCGCCGCCATGACCACGCCCGAGCCGGCCGCCGAGCGTATGGGGCGTGCCGCCGTCGCCGTGTCGGCGTGGAACCTCGTTTCCCGCCTGACCGGATTCGCGCGCGTCCTCGCCATGGGCGCGGCCGTGGGCGCGACCTCGCTCGGTGACACCTACCAGTCCGCCAACCTCGTCTCGAACGTCCTCTTCGAGCTGCTCGCCGGAGGGATGCTGTCCGCGGTCCTCGTCCCCACCTTCGTCGCCCGGCTCACGGGAGGCGACCGCGACGGAGCCCGGCGACTGGCGGGGCGGCTCGTCGGTGTCGGCGCCGTCGTGTTGGGGGCCGTCGCCGCCGTCGGGATGCTGGCTGCGCCGCTGATCATGCGCGGGCTGACCGCAGCCGTCGACGACGCGGCGGTGCGCGACCGCCAGATCGAGCTCGGCACCTTCCTGCTCCTGTTCTTCCTGCCCCAGATCGTGCTGTACGCGGCAGGGGCGGTCGCCACCGCCCTCCTCCATGCCGAGAACCGCTTCGCGGCCGCCGCCGCGGCACCGGTGGCCAACAACATCGTCGTGATCGCCACGATGGTCGCCTTCCGTGCGCTCCGCGACGGCAGCACGGACCTGCACCCCTCGACGGGCCAGCTCCTCGTGCTCGCGCTCGGCACGACGGCGGGCGTCCTCGCCATGACCCTCGTGCCCTGGCTGGCCCTGCGCCGGGCCGGTGACGTGGTCCGGCCCTCGTGGCCGCGGCACGACGAGCGCGCCGAGTTGCGCGACCTCGGCCGGTCGGGGGTTGTGGGCGGCCGGGCACCTCGGCGCCAGCCAGGTGCTCGTCGCCGTCACCGTGGTCGTCGCCGGTGGCGTGACCGGCGGCGTGGTCGCCTACCAGATCGCGTTCACGTTCTTCCTGCTGCCCCACGCCGTGCTCGCCAACCCCGTGTACACGGTGCTGTACCCGAGGCTGGCGCGCGACGCCGCCGACGGGCGGATGGCAGCCTTCGCCGACGACATGGCCGCGGGCCTGCGCACGCTCGCCTTCCTGTTGCTCCCGGCCGCGGCCGTGCTGGCCGCGCTGGCCGAACCGCTGCTCCGTGCCCTGTCCTTCGGTGCCCTCGGTGCCGGCGACGCGGTGCTCGTCGCCACCGGGCTGGCGGCCTACAGCGCCGGTCTGCTCGGGTACTCCTACGGGTTCCTGCTGACGCGGGGCTCCTACGCCTGCGGCGACGTTCGCACGCCGACGATCGTCTACGGCGCCGCCTGCCTGGCCGGCATCGTCGCCATGATCGTCGTCGCCGGCGGCCTCGACGGGAGCGACCGTCTCCTCGCCCTGGGCCTCGTCCACGCCGCAGTCGTGACCGTGGCGTCGGCCGTGCTGCTCGCCCGGGTGGCCCATCGCGCCGGGCAGCCCATCCCCGTGGCGTCCGGGCTCCTCCGGGCGGGACTCTGCGCCGGCGTCGCCGGCGCAGCTGCCTGGGCCGTGGCCGGCGCCATCGACGTCGAGAGTCGCGCCGCCGCCCTCGCGGCGTGTGCCCTCGGCGGGATCGCCGCCCTCGCCGCCCTCCTCGCCGTGGCCTATCCCACCCGTTCTTTGGCGGCCGGGCTGGAACTGTTCCAGTCGAGCCGCCAGAGAACGGGGGAGGGGGCGGCGGCGTGAGCCCGGTCGTGAGTCCCGTCGTGGTCGCCATCGTGCCGGCCTACGAGCGCGAGGACAGCGTCGGTGCCACGGTGCGGGCGCTCCGCGCGCTGGCCGGCGTCGATCGCGTGCTCGTGGTCGACGACGGTTCGTCGGACGCGACCGCCGAGGCGGCGGCGGCCGCCGGGGCCGACGTGCTCCGGCTCCCCGACAACCGGGGCAAGGGCGCCGCCGTGCACGCCGGGGTCGCCGCCTGTCCCGACGCCGACGTGTTCCTGCTCATCGACGCCGACCTGGCGACGACCGCGGCCGCGGCCGACCGGCTGCTCGATCCCGTGCTCGACGGCGATGCCGACCTCGCCGTCGGCGTGCTGCCTTCGGCCGGTGGTCGGGCCGGCTTCGGGTTCGTGAAGGGCCTCGCCGCCCGGGGGATCCGCCGCGCCTGCGGCGCCGAGGTCCGTGCCCCGCTGTCGGGCCAGCGGGCGATCCGCGCCGACCTCCTGCGCCGGCTGCCCGAGACGCACCGCTTCGGCCTCGAGGTGGCGATGACCGTCGACGCGGTCGGAGCGGGCGCTCGCCTCGTCGAGGTCGAGGTCCCGATGGACCACCGCCACACCGGCCGGAGCTGGCGCGGCTTCGTGCACCGCGGCCGCCAGGGCCGTCGATGTCGTCCGGGCCCTGTGGTCGCGTCGCACGACACCGGCGTGGCGCAAGGCGCTCATCGCGTGCAGCACGGTCGTCGTGCTCCTCGCCATCCTGGCCGGCGGCGCCCTCGCCGTCCCCGACAGCGTCCCGGCGAGCTCGGGCGCCGACCGCGTCGTCGTGCTCGGCATCGCCCACCTCGGAATCGACGATCTCGACGCCGGCTACCTGCCGTACGCTCGAGCGCCTCGCGGCCGACGGTGCGGCGGCCGCGACGAGCGTGCGCACGCTGTCGACCCGGCCGTCGACGGCCGAGGCGTACGCGACGTTCGGCGCGGGCACGCGGGTCAGGGTGACGAACCCGTTCGCCGACGTCGCCGTCCCCGCCGACGCCCCGCTGGAAGGGTCGACCGCGGCCGAGGTCGTGGCGCGGCGCGCTGGTGTGGCGCCCGACGGGGAGATCGTCGTGCCGGCGGCCCCGGCGCTGGTGGAGCAGGCCGGCGACACCGTCCCGTCCGAACCTGGGGCCCTCGGCGACGCGCTCGCCGACGCCGGCCTCACCACCGCGGTCGTGGGCAACGCCGATGTCGTCGAGTCCGACGGCGACGGCGTGATCCACCGCCCCGCCGCTCTCGGCGTCATGGACCGGATCGGCTCGATCGCCACCGGCGAGGTGCGGGCCGAGGCCCTGCTCGTCCCCGACCCGCTCGAGCCCTACGGGATCCGCGCCGACGTCGGCGCCATGGCCGCCGCCGTCCGCGCGCGCGGTCGACGTCGCCGACGTCGTCGTCTTCGACACGGGCGACACCGACCGGGCGGCCGCGTACGACGAGGTCGCGTCGGCTTCCGCCTCGGAGGCGGCGCGCCGGCGGGCCCTCGCCCGGGCCGACGAGCTGCTCGAGCGGGTCGTCGAGGAGCTCCCGCCCTCGACCCTCGTCCTCGTCGTCGGCATGACGCCGACGACGCGAGAGTGGGCGCTGACCCCGACCGTCGCCTGGGGTGCCGGGGTCCCACCCGGCACGACGCTGCACTCCCCCTCGACCAAGCGCGAGGGGCTCGTCACCCTGACCGATGTGGCGCCGACGATCCTCGACGCCCTCGGGGTCGAGACGCCCGACGGCATGATCGGCCAGCCCTTGCGCTACCACGAGGAAGCGCCCCGACATCGGCGCCCTCCTCGAGATGGACGAGCACGCCGCCAGCCGGGAGGCCGTGTACTACCCGATCGCCGTCACCTTCATCGTCGTCCAGGCCCTCGCCTACATCCTCGCCGTCGTGGTGCTGAGCCAGGGCCTGGGCGGACGGGTACGCGCGCCGCTCCGCCTCGCCGTGCTCACCTTCGCGGCCTGGCCGCTGGCCACCTTCGTCGAGCGGGCCATCCCCGGCATCGAGGACTTCGGAGACGGGCGCCAGGCCGCGGTCTGGGTCCTCGCCGTCGCGATCGCCGCGCTCGCCGGACGGTCGCGGCGTCACCCGTTGAGCCCCCTGTCGTGGATCGCCGGGACGACGGTCGCGCTCCTCGTCGCCGACGTGGCGACCGGCGCGCGCCTGCAGATGTCCTCGATCCTCGGCTACTCGCCGCACACCGCGGCCCGGTTCACCGGCTTCGGGAACACCGCCTTCGCCGTCCTCGCCGCGTGCACGATCGTCGCCGCCGCCCTCCACGTGCACCACGCCCCGCGCCCCGCCGAGGCCCGGTGGACGGCTGCGGGCCTGTTCACCGTCGTGCTGGTCGCCGACGTGTGGCCCACGCTCGGCGCCGACGTCGGCGGCGTGCTGACGATGGTGCCGGTCTTCGGGCTCACGATGCTCGCCCTCAGCGGGCGGCGGGTGTCGTGGAAGGCGGTGGCCCTCGCCATCGGCGCCACGGTGGTCGTGCTCGCCCTCGTCATCACGGTCGACCTGCTCCGGCCGGAGGACGCCCGCACCCACCTCGGGCGGTTCGTCACCGGCGTCGGCGACGACGACGGGACCTTCTTCACGACGATCCAGCGGAAGTGGTCGACGAACGTGCGCCTGTTCGGCCGCACGATCTGGACGTGGATGGTGCCCATCGCCGCCGCGTTCGCCGTCTACGTGCTGGTCATCGCCCGCGGGTGGCGGAGCCTCCTGCCGCCCGGTTCGGCCCTCCGCGCCGGGGTGGTCGGGACCCTGTTCGCGGGGATCGTCGGCTGGCTGGTGAACGACTCGGGCGTCGTCGTGTCGGCGCTCGTGTTCGTCTACCTGGGCCCGTACCTGACGCTGCTGGCCGTGGATCGCGACCGCGTCCCTGCGCTCGTCGCCGGCGACCCGCAGCCCGCCGGCGAGCCCGAGCCGGTCGCGGCCACCGTCTCGTGACGTCCCGGGCGCCGGCGTGACCGTCGTCCTCGCCGCCGCGACGACGGCGGCGCTCGCCTTCGTCCTGTGGCGGGCGATGGCGGCGACGTTCGACCTCGAGGTCTTCCTGCGGCGCAACTACCGCGACGTCGCAGTTGCCCACCGCCGCCGGCGTCGTGATCCCCGTCACGGTGCTCGTGATCGAGGCCACGATCACCGTCGCCGACGCGCTCGGCGCCGACGTCGACGCCGCCACGATCCCCGGGCGCCGCCTCGCGCTGCTGGCGGCGGTCGGCTTCTCGCTGCTCGGGCTGCTCGACGACCTCGGCGGCGCCGGGCAGTCCGGCGGGTTCCGGGGCCACCTCCGCGAAGCGGCGCGAGGCCGGCTGACGACGGGCGCCGTCAAGCTGTTCGGGGGCGCGGCGTTGGCCGTCGTCGTCGTCGCCGCCGGGACCGAGGGTCGCTCGCTCGGGCGGCTGGTCGCCGATGCCGCCCTCGTCGCCCTCGCCGCCAACCTGGCCAACCTCCTCGACCGTGCCCCCGGCCGCGTCACCAAGTCCTGCGCCGGCGCCTTCGCCGTCCTCGCCATCGCCACCGGCTTCGGCCCCGAGCTCGTCGGCCCGGCCCTGGTCGTCGGCGCCGGCCTCGGGCTCCTCGTACCCGACCTGCGGGAACGGTGCATGCTCGGCGACGCCGGCGCCAACCCGCTCGGGGCCGCCGTCGGTGTCGGTGTCGTCCTCGCCTGCTCGCCGGACGTGCGCACGCTCGTGCTCGTCGTCGTCGCCGCCCTGAACGTCGCCAGCGAGGTCGTCTCGTTCTCGAAGGTGATCGATCAGGTCCCGCCGCTGCGCTTCCTCGACCGCCTCGGACGTCGATCGTAGGACCATCGCCGGAGGAGGGGCCGCGGTCGGGTATGGTGTCGTTCCCGTGACGAAGCACATCTTCGTAACGGGTGGCGTCGCCTCGTCGCTCGGCAAGGGGCTGACTGCCTCCTCCCTCGGACGCCTGCTCAAGGCGCGGGGGCTCCGGGTGACGATGCAGAAGCTCGACCCGTACATCAACGTCGACCCCGGGACCATGAACCCGTTCGAGCACGGGGAGGTGTTCGTCACCGACGACGGCGGCGAGACCGACCTCGACCTCGGGCACTACGAGCGCTTCATCGACGAGCGCCTCTCCCGCGATTCGAACGCCACGACCGGCTCCATCTACTCGGCGGTGATCGCCGCCGAACGGCGGGGCGACTACCTGGGCAAGACCGTCCAGGTCATCCCGCACATCACCGACGAGATCAAGCGGCGGCTCCGCCGGCTCACCGGTGACGAGGTCGACGTCGTGATCACCGAGATCGGCGGCACCGTCGGCGACATCGAGATCCTCCCGTTCCTCGAGGCGATCCGGCAGTTCCGCCTCGACGTGGGCCGGGAGAACGTCTGCTACATCCACGTCACGCTCGTGCCGTTCATCGGCCCCGCCGGTGAGCAGAAGACGAAGCCGACCCAGCACTCGGTGACCGAGCTCCGCGCCCGCGGCATCCAGCCCGACACGATCGTGTGCCGTTCGGAGCGACCGATCTCCGATGCCCTCAAGCGCAAGATCTCCTCGTTGTGCGACGTGCCGCCCGCTGCCGTCGTCAACGCCGCCGACGCTCGGAACATCTACGAGCTCCCGCTCGTGCTGCACGAGGAGGGGCTCGACACCGTCGTGTGCGCCCACCTCGGCCTGGAGGGCGACATCGACCTGTCGGAGTGGGAGATCCTCGTCGACCGCGTCGAACACCTCGACCGCGAGGTGAAGATCGGCCTGATCGGCAAGTACGTCTCCCTGCCCGACGCCTACCTCTCGGTCGTGGAGTCCGTGAAGCACGGCGGGTTCCACCACGGCGCCAGGATCGACATCGAGTGGATCCAGGCCGAGGACGTCGAAGGGCTGCTGGCCGCCGGCCGCCTCGCCGACCTCGACGGCATCGTCATCCCGGGCGGGTTCGGCGAGCGCGGCACCGAAGGGAAGATCGCGGCGGCCCAGTTCGCCCGCGAGAACGGCGTCCCGTGCCTCGGGCTCTGCCTCGGGCTGCAGATGATGACCGTCGACTTCGCCCGCAACGTCTGCGGCCTGGATCGGGCCAACTCCACGGAGATGGACCCGCAGACCCCGCATCCGGTGATCGACCTCATGGACTCCCAGCGCGACGTCCGCGACATGGGCGGTACGCAGCGCCTCGGGGCCTACATCGCCGAGCTGGCCGAAGGGTCCCAGGTGGCGAAGGCATACGGCACGACGGTCGTCAGCGAGCGCCACCGCCACCGCTACGAGTTCAACTCCAAGTACCGCAGCAAGTTCGAGGCGGCCGGCATGTGGTGCTCCGGCGTCTCGCCCGACGGCCGGCTCGTCGAGTTCATCGAGCTGCCGTCGCACCCGTTCTGGGTCGGTACGCAGGCCCACCCGGAGTTCAAGAGCCGGCCGAACCGGCCCGCACCGCTGTTCCGGGACTTCGTCGGGGCCGCCCTGGCCCGGGCCGAAGGCCGCAACCCCCGCCTGCCCGATCTCGATCTCGACGCCGAGGCGGCGGCGCCGACGCTCCGCTCCGCTTGAGGTTCACGAAGCTCGGCGAGCGCGTCGTCCACCGCGGCCACATGATCGACGTGGCGGTCGGGACGTTCCAGGCCCCCGACGGCACCACGTTCGAGCGGGACATCGTCCACCACCCCGGCGCCGTGTCGGTGGTGGCGGTCGACGACCAGGACGCGTGCCGTCGTGGTCCGCCAGTACCGCGCCCCCATCGACGCGTTCGTCCTGGAGCTGCCGGCCGGGAAGCTCGACGTCGAGGGCGAGGACCCGATGGTCTGCGCCCAGCGCGAGCTGGCCGAGGAGGTCGGCCTGGCCGCCGACGAGTGGGAGCTCCTCGTCGAGTTCCACAACTCGCCGGGGATGTCCGACGAGCTGCACCGCGTCTACCTGGCCCGCCGGCTGCACGACGTCCCCGACGACCGCCAGGGGGTCGAGGAGGCGTCGATGACCGTGTCGTGGATCCCGCTCGCCGAGGCGGTGGAACGGATCCGCAACGGCGAGCTCCGCGACGCCAAGACCTGCATCGGCATGCTCCTCGCCCGGGAGCGTCTGGGGATCCGTTGACGGAGCTGCCGGTCGAGGTCGAGGAGTTCCTGACCTGGCTGGCGGTCGAACGGGGTCGGGCCCCCACGACGCTGGCGGCCTACCGGCGCGACCTGCGCGGCTACGCGGCCTGGCTGGACGGACGAGCGCTGCGCGACGTCGACGAGGCCGAGGTGAACGAGTTCGTGCGCTCGCTCGTCGCCGAGGGGCGGGCTCCGGCCACCGTCGCCCGCGCCACGGTCTCGGTGCGCTCCCTGCACCGGTACCTCGCCACCGAGGACCTCCTGCCGGCCGACGTCGCCGTCGACGTCGAGTCCCCGCGCGTCCCGGCCGGGCTCCCCAAGGCGCTCGACCGAGGGGGAGATCACGCGGCTGTTCGACGCGGTCTCCGGCGACGATCCCGTGTCGCGTCGCGACCGGGCGATGCTCGAAGTCCTCTACGGAACCGGCCTGCGGATCGCCGAGCTGGTCGGTCTGTCCCTCGGCGACGTCGACCTCGACGGCGCCCTCGTCCGCGCCTTCGGGAAGGGTCGCAAGGAGCGCATCGTGCCGCTCGGTCGGATGGCCCGCCAGGCCCTCGAGCACTGGTTCGATGCCGGCGGCCGCCCGGCGCTCGCGCCCCGCCAGTGGGCCAGGCGCGGCGACGCCGACGCCGTGTTCCTCAACCAGCGCGGTGGGCGGCTCACCCGGCAGGGCGCCTGGCTCGTCGTGAAGGCGAGGGCGGCCGACGCCGGGCTCGCCGATCGGGTCTGGCCCCACGTCCTCCGGCACAGCTGCGCCACCCACATGCTCGACCACGGCGCCGACATCCGGGCCGTCCAGGAGCTCCTCGGTCACGCCTCGATCTCGACGACCCAGGTGTACACGAGGGTCAGCTCGGCCCGGCTGCGGGCGGCCTACGACGCGGCCCACCCCCGCGCCCGGCGATCGGACTGAACAGAGACGGCGACCGGTGGCGACCGAGCCTCGTCGCGCGACGGCAGGACGACCACGGCGACGGTGAGGACCCAAGCCCAGTAGTCCAGGCCGAGGGTGAGCCAGGTCCCGACGTGGAGGACGACGACGGCGACCAGGAACCCCAGGCGCCACCGGCGCACGGCGAGCCACACGGGCGCCGAGAGCTCGAGGCCGAGGATCCCGGCGGCGGTCAGCGTGGCGAGCCAGGCCTGGTCGGCGAGGGCGCGGGCGATCACCGGCGTCGGCGCCCGCCCCGACGCGGCCCCGGCATACAGCACCCATCGGAGGTTGTCGGAGAACACCCAGTCGAGGCCGCTGTGGCGGAGCTTCTGCAGCCCGGTGAGGAAGTAGACGGCGGCGCACACGGCGAGCGCGCCGCGGCGGGGCCATCCGGCGGCGGGGGAGGACCTCGGCTCGCCGGGCCGGGCCGACGCCGGGGCGAACAGGACCGGCACGGCGCACAGCAGGAGCAGGACGTCGTTGTGCAGCACCTTGCCGAGGCTGCCCCGCCAGCCGGCGAGGAGGAGGAGCCCGAACCAGGCACCGGCGAACCCGGCGCGGGGCGCCTTCCCGGTGAGGCACAGCACGGCGGCCAGGACGGTGGCGACCTGCACGCCGACGAGCACCTCCGCCGACGGCATGCGGTCGAGGGGCATCCACCACGGCGGGACGAACAGGGCCTCCGGCTGCCCGGCGAGGGCGCGGTACGGCCCGACCGCGGCGCGGAGGGCGATGACGGCTGCCAGCCCGACCCTGACCCAGCCCAGCGCGTGGTTCGACCCGGGAGCGACGAGCGTCGCGTCGGCGCGGCGGAGGAGGGTCAGGCCCCGGCGCATCGCACGGACTCGGTGCGGGACAGCTCGACGGGCGCCTCGTCCGCGGACCGCGGCACCGACCGGACGACGCGGTCGACGCGGACCTCGGAGGCGACGAGGCGCCCTTGGTCCGCGGCCGCGTCGGCCCAGGCCGCGGCAGACGGCGTCGCGCTCCGCAGCCGGGAGGGCCCGCGAGGGTCGGGACGAGGTGGTGGGCGCCCCGGAAGGCGCGCCCGAGCGAGGCGACGTCGAGGAGCTCCTCGGCCCCGTCGGCGGCGACGAGGCGCACCTCCCACTCGACCGCCGTCCCGGACCGCACCTCGGAGAACAGGCGCATCGACGACACCGGCCACCACTCGGCGTCGGCGGCGGCGGCGACGCCGAGCAGGGCGACCAGGCCGTAGACGACGATGCGGCCGACCCAGGGGCTCGACGCCGGGTCTCGGTCCGGCCTGGCCACCGAGCCACGCTACTGGGTGGGTGCCGGTGAACTGACGGCCCGGCGGCGCCCCCCACGAGGTATCGTTGGCCCATGTCCGAGACCCTGGCGTCGACGCTGCGCGTCCAGCTCGAGGAGGAGCGCTCCTCGCTGCAACGCCAGCTCAGCGGGCTCGGCGGAGGCGACGCGTTCGACGAGGGCTTCGCCGACTCCAGCCAGGTCGCCGCCGAGCAGGGCGAGGCCCGGGTGCTGGCCGACAACCTGCGGGCCCTGCTGCACGAGGTCGAGCACGCCCTCGCCAAGTTCGACGCCGGGACGTTCGGCATCTGCGAGGTCTGCGGTCAGCCGATCAGCGAGGCCCGGCTCGAGGCGATGCCCGCGACGCCGTTCTGCGTCACCCACGCCTGAGCGGCGTGCCCACCGCCCATCTGGTCCGACGCTTCTTCGGGTCGCTGCGGCCGGGCGGCCCCGGCGCCGACGCCGAGGCCTGGGTCGCCGGCGTGCTCTCGCCGGACGAGCTCGAACTGTGGCGGCGCATGAGCGGGCCCGACCGGCGGCACGCCCACGGCGTGGCGCGGCGGGTCGAGCGGACGCTCGGCCACGAGGCCGGGCCTCCCGTGCTCGCCGCCGCGCTCCTCCACGACGTCGGCAAGGTCGACGCCAACCTCCGCACCTACGGCCGAGTGATCGCCACGCTGTCGGGCGCCCTCGCCGGTCGCGAGAACGCCGAGCTCTGGCGGACGCGGTCAGGGTTCACGCGGAAGGTGGGGCTGTACCTGCTGCACCCCGACCTCGGCGGCGACCAGCTCGCCCTCGCCGGCAGCGACCCCTTGACCGTCGCCTGGGCTCGCGAGCACCACCGTCCGGAGGACCAGTGGACCGTGCCGGTCGACATCGGGCGCGCCTTGCGCGACGCCGACGACGATTGAGTCGGTTCGCTCCGCGCCATCCATGGCGCTCCGCTCACACGGATTCCTGTCGTGCCCGACCAGGTACGGACTCGGGAGCGCATCCTGCGCCCACCACCGGCAGCGCCATCCATGGCGCTCCGCTCACACGGATTCCTGTCGTGCCCGACCTGGTACGGACTCGGGGCGCATCCTGCGCCCGCTCACAACGCCCGGGACCAGGCCCAGCGCGGTCGCGGACGCGGGCCATCGTCGCGGCCGCCATGGTGGAGGCCTTCTCGGCCCCCTTGGCCAGGATGGCGTCGGCCGTCGTGGAGTCAGCGGCCAGCTCGGCGTACCGGGCCTGCACCGGGCGCAGCGCCTCGACGACGGCCTCGGCGGTGTCGGCCTTGAGCGGGCCGTACTGCGAGTAGCGGCCGGCCAGGGCCTCGGGGGACTGGCCGGTGACGGCGCCCAGGATCGACAGGAGGTTGGCGAGGCCCGGCTTGCCCTCGGGGTCCCAGCGGACCTCGCCGTCGCTGTCGGTGACCGCCCGCTTGATCTTGCGCTCGACGGCAGCCGGCTCGTCGAGGACGAGGACCGTCCCCTGAGGCGAGTCGAGGGACTTCGACATCTTCGCCGTCGGGTTCTGCAGGTCCATGATGCGCGCCCCCACGGGGGGGATGACGTGGCGGGGCACGACGAGGACGTCGGCGCCGACCCGTCGGTTGAACCGCTCGGCGAGGTCGCGGGCGAGCTCGAGGTGCTGACGCTGGTCGTCGCCGACGGGCACCTCGTCGGTGTCGTAGAGCAGGATGTCGGCCGCCTGCAGCGCCGGGTAGGTGAAGAGCCCGGCCGAGACGAAGTCGGCCCGCTCGGACTTCTCCTTGAACTGGGTCATGCGGCGGAGCTCGCCGAAGCCGGCGGTGCACTCCATGACCCAGGCGAGCTCGGCGTGCTCGTGCACCTGGCTCTGGGCGAAGAGCGTGACGACGTCGGGGTCGAGCCCGGCGGCGACGAGCAGGAGGGTCACCTCGCGGGTCTTGGCCCGCAGCTCCTCGGCGTCGCGCGGGATGGTCAGGGCATGGAGGTCGACGACGCAGTACAGGGCCTCGTGGTCGTGCTGCTCGGCCACCCAGCGGCGAACGGCACCCAGGTAATTGCCGAGGTGGACGGCGCCGGTCGGCTGGATGCCGGAGAACACGCGAGGCATAGGGAGGCGATCGTACGCAGGCCAGGGGCCGCCGGCCCTGCCCGTTCCCGGGAACCACACCCATGTCGTTTACACTCGGCCCGTGTCCGTACGAGGTGCAGACGCCGTTGTTCGAGGGGCCGTTCGACCTGCTCCTGCACCTGATCCTGCGCGAACAGGTCGACCTGTACGAGCTGCAGCTGGCCGGCATCGTCGATGCCTACCTGCGCCAGATCGAGCAGATGGAGAACCTCGACCTCGACGTCGCCACGGAGTTCCTCCTGATCGCGGCGACGCTCGTGGAGCTCAAGGCGAGGCGGCTGCTCCCGGGCGACGACGACGTCGACCTCGACGACGAGCTCGCCCTCTGGGAGGAGCGCGACCTCCTGCTGGCCCGGCTCCTCGAGTGCAAGACGTTCAAGGATGCGGCGATCGCGCTGAGCGTCCTCGCCGCCGACGCCGGGCGGTCCTACCCACGGACGGCCGGACTCGAGGACCGGTTCCTCGTCGGTGGCGCCCGACCTGCTCGACGGCATCACCGCCGACGCCGTCCGGACGGCGTTCCTGCGGGCGACGGCGCCCAAGCCGGTGCTGCGGGTCGAGCTCGAGCACGTGGCGCCCATCCGGGCCAGCGTCACCGACGCCGTCGAGGAACTGCTCGACGAGCTGCCCAGAGCGGGGCGGATCTCGTTCCGCCGGCTCACCGGCGGCCTCGTCGAGAAGCTCGACATCGTCGTGCGCTTCCTCGCCGTGCTGGAGCTCTTCAAGCACGGTCTCGTCGAGCTCGAGCAGGCCGGCACGTTCGGCGAGCTCTCGATCATCTGGACCGGCGGCGAGAGCGCCGCCCAAGAGGGCGGTGCCTGGATGCGGGCCCTCGCCGCGGTGGACGTCTACGACGGATGACGTCTGATCTCACCGCCGCCATCGAGGCGATCCTCATGGTCGCCGAGGACCCGGTGCCGCCGCAGCTGCTGGCCCAGCTGCTGGAGGTCGCACCCGGGCGCGTCGAGGAGCTGTGCGCCGAGCTGGCCGCCGGCTACGAGGCCGAGGGGCGGGGCTTCGAGCTCCGCCGCGTCGGCGGCGGGTACCGCTTCCAGTCCCACCCCGAGCAGGCCGCGTACGTCGAGCGGTTCGTGCTCGAGGGCCAGTCGGCCCGCTTGTCGGCCGCGGCGCTGGAGACGCTCGCCATCGTCGCCTACAAGCAGCCCATCAGCCGGGCCCAGATCGCCGCCATCCGCGGCGTCAACGTCGACGGCGTCGTACGGACCCTCGAGCACCGTGGCTACATCGAGGAGCTGGCTCGCGACCCCGGGCCGGGGCTGGCCGTGCTCTACGGCACCTCACGGCTCTTCCTCGAACGGCTGGGCCTCGACTCCCTCGCCGACCTCCCACCGCTCGGCCAGTTCGTCCCGGGCGCCGATGTCGTCGAGCAACTCGAACAGGGCCTGCGACCGGAGGATCCCTGACGGATCCGGCGACGGAGAAGCTGCAGAAGGTCCTGGCGGCGGCGGGCGTCGCCAGCCGGCGGGTCTGCGAGGATCTCATCGCCGAGGGCCGGGTGACGGTCAACGGTGCCGTTGCGACCCTCGGTGCCCGGGTCGACCCGGAGGTCGACGTCCTCGAGGTCGACGGGGCCCTCGTCCCGGTGCGGTCGGGGCTCGTGCACTACCTGCTCAACAAACCCGTCGGCGTGGTGACGACGGCGAAGGACACCCACGGGCGACCGGTGGTGGTCGACCTGGTCCCGGCCGAGCCCCGCGTCTTCCCGGTGGGCCGGCTCGACGCCGACACCGAGGGGCTGCTGCTGCTCACCAACGACGGCGAGCTCACCCACCGGCTCACGCATCCGAGCTTCGGCGTGGAGAAGGAGTACCTCGCCGAGGTGGAGGGCCGGCCGTCGCGGGGCGCGCTCCGCCGCCTCCGCGAGGGCGTCGTGCTCGACGACGGCGTGACCGCGCCGGCCAAGGCGTCCCTGCTCGCCCCGAACCTGATCCGCCTCGTCCTGCACGAGGGCCGCAACCGGCAGGTGCGGCGGATGTGCGATGCGGTCGGGCACCCCGTGGTCCGCCTCGTGCGCACGCGCATCGGCCCGATCACCGACACGTCGCTGGCGCCGGGCGAGTGGCGCCCCCTGACCCCGACCGAGGTCCGCGTCGCTCGCCGCGGCCGCGGCGAAGCCCGCTGTAGTCGTCGTCGGCCGCCTCTAGCCTCCCGGACCGCCATGGCCATGTCCTTCCGTGCGCTTCGCGGCGCCACGACCGTCGACGACGACACCTCCGAGCAGATCACCGAGCGGGTCGTCGAGCTCCTGACGGCGATGATGGAGCGCAACGGCGTCGACCACGACGACCTCATCAGCGTGTGGTTCACCGCCACCGACGACATCCACTCGATGTTCCCGGCCCTGGCGGCGCGGAAGATCGGCTGGGGTGACGTGCCGCTGCTCTGTGCCCGGGAGCTCGACATCACCGGCGCCACGCCGCGGTGCATCCGAGTGCTCGTGCACCTCATGAGCGAGCGCGGCCGCAACGAGCTGCACCACGTGTACCTGCACGGTGCCAGCGGCCTTCGCGACGACCTCCCCGAATGACGCTGCCGGCCGAGCTCGCGGTGGAGCCGCTCGGGCACCCGGTCGACGCCGACGTGACGCCACCGGGATCGAAGAGCCTGACCAACCGCGCCCTGGTCGCCGCCGCGCTGGCCCAGGGCCGCTCGGTGCTCGAGGGCGCGCTGCACGCCGACGACACCGAGGCCATGGTCGGGTGCCTCGCCGGCCTCGGCGTCGCCGATCCAGGCCGACTGGGCCGCCGGCCGGCTCACCGTCGACGGTGCCGGGGGCGACCTTCGTCGCGCCGGGCGACGCCGAGCTCGACGCGCGGCATGTCGGGGACGACGGCCCGCTTCGTCGCGCCTCTGCTCGGTCTCGGTCGGCGCGAGCGCCGCCTCACCGGTCATCCGCAACTGCTCGCCCGTCCGATGGGCCCGGTGGTCGACGCGCTGCGCGGCCTCGGCGTCGAAGTCGTCGAGGAAGGTGAGCCCGGCCACCTCCCGGTGCTGGTTCGCGCCGCCGGCGGCATCCGTGGCGGACGCATCGCCCTGCCCGGCCACGTCTCGAGCCAGTTCCTGTCCGGGCTGCTGCTCGCCGGCCCGGCCATGGACGACGGCCTCGAGGTCGAGCTCACGAGCGAGCTCGTGTCGCGGCCCTACGTGGCCCTCACCGTGGCGACGATGCGCCACTTCGGTGTCGAGGTCGACATCGGACCCGACGGTCGCACCTTCGCCGTGCGCCCGGGTCGCTACCGCGCCGGCGAGCATCGGATCGAGCCCGACGCCACCGCGGCCTCGTACTTCCTGGCCGCCGCGGCCGTGTGCGGGGGGCGCGTGCGCATCGCCGGCCTCGGGTCGGCCAGCGTGCAAGGCGACGTCGGCTTCGCCGCCCTGCTCGGGTCGATGGGCGCGTCGGTCGAGCAGGGGACCGACTGGACCGAGCTGCGGTCCTCCGGGAGCCTCCGCGGTGTCACCGTCGACCTCGCCGACCTCTCCGACACCGCGCCCGACGCTCGCCGTCGTCGCCGCCTTCGCGCGACGACGCCGACTCGCGTGACGGGCATCGGGTTCATCCGCAAGAAGGAGAGCGACCGGATCGGTGCGGTGGTCGCACGAGCTCCGGCGCTGCGGGGTCGACGCCGACGAGGAGGACGACGGGTTCGTCGTGCGACCGGATCCGGCCGCGCTGCACGGCGCCCGCATCGAGACCTACGACGACCACCGCATGGCGATGAGCTTCGCCGTGCTCGGGCTTCGCGTGCCGGGCGTCGACGATCCTCGACCCGGCCTGCGTGGCCAAGACCTTCCCGCGCTTCTTCGAGGCGCTCGACGCGCTCCGATAGCTTCGGCTCCCGCATGGAGCTGCGAGTCATCGCCATCGACGGTCCCGCCGGGTCGGGCAAGTCCACCGTCGCCCGAGCCGTCGCCGACGCGCTGGGGCTCGAGTACCTCGACACCGGCGCCATGTACCGGTCGGTGACCTTCGCCGCCTTGCGCAGTGACGTCGATCCGGCCGACACCGATGCGGTCGGCGAGCTCGCCGCGGGGCTCGAGATCGACGTCGACAACGGCGTCGTCACCGTCGACGGCGTCGACGCGACGATCGAGATCCGCGGGCCCGAGGTCACGAGGGCGGTGTCGACCGTCGCCGCCAACCCTGCCGTGCGCACGGAGCTCGTCAGCCGGCAACGGGAGTGGGCCCGCCGGCGCGGCGGCGGCGTGATCGAGGGCCGCGACATCGGCAGCGTCGTGTTCCCCGACGCCGCTCCTCAAGGTGTACCTGACCGCCGTCGGAGGACGCCCGCGCCGGGCGAAGGGCCAAGGAGGTGACCGACCTCGACTACGAGACGGTCGCCGCCGACCTGGCTCGTCGCGACGCGCTCGACCAGGGTCGTGCGGCCAGCCCGCTCGTCGAGGTCGGCGACGCCATCGCCATCGACACCACCGACCGCGAGGTCGACGCCATCGTCGCCGAGGTGCTGCGCCTCGTCGACGCCGCCGACGCGGGCACGCCGTGACCGAGCCCGCCTCGACCGCCGCCGCGTCGACGGAGGTGCGCCCGGGCGACGACGCCAGGACCCGGTACGGGCCCCTGGCCGCGCTGGGAGGCGACGATCTACCACTTCGTCGTCTTCCTGATCCGGCTCGTCGCCCTGGCCTTCGGTCGCCTGAAGATCGTCGACGGGCACAAGGTGCCGACGACGGGTCCGTTCGTCCTCGCGCCGGTGCACCGCTCGAACGTCGACTTCGCCCTCGCCGCGCTGGTCTCGAAGCAACCGCTGCGGGCCATGGCCAAGGACTCGATCTGGAAGTCGAAGCTGCTCGGCCGGTTCGTCTCGGCGATGGGCGCCTTCCCCGTCCACCGGGGGACGGCCGACCGCGAGGCGCTGCGCGCGTGCCAGCGCATGCTCGACAACGGCGAGCCCGTCCTCGTCTTCCCCGAGGGGACCCGCCGGACCGGACTGGTGGTGGAGGACCTGTTCGACGGGCCCGCCTACCTCGCCGCCCGCGCCGGTGTCCCGATCGTCCCGGTCGGCATCGGCGGGAGCGAGCGCATGATGCCGAAGGGGGCGAGGTTCCTGCACCCGACGCGGCTCGTGCTCGTCATCGGTGACCCGATCGCGCCGCCCCCGCCGACGGAGAAGGGACGGGTGCCGCGCTCGCGCGGTGCACGACGTGACCGAGCGCCTGCAGGCCGAGCTCCAGCGCCTGTTCGACGAGGCCAGCCGCATCGCCGGCCCGAAGGGCCGCGTCCGCTCCTAGACCACGAGGGCGGCGAGGACGTCGGAGGCGCCGACCTCGCGGTCGGGCGGGACGGGCCGGTCGGCCACCGAGCCGCCGACGGTGGCCGTCGCCGCCACGTCGAGGGCGACGAGCAGCTCGCGCAGCTCCCGCGGCGGCGGGAAGTACTCGTCCTCCTCGGTGACGCGGATCTCCTCGACACCGCGCCGCGGCGCGAGGCGGGCGAGCACGGCGTCGACCAGCTCCTCGGGGGCCGAGGCGCCGGCGGTGACGCCGACGGTGCCGCCGAGGTCGTCGGGCAGCTCGTCGGCGCTGTTGATCCGCAGCACCGTCGGGCAGCCCGCCTCCCGGCCGAGGCGCTCGAGGGCCCGGGTGTTCGAGGAGTTGGCCGACCCGATGACGACGATGGCGTCGCAGCGCTCGGCCATCGCCATCAGCGCCGCCTGCCGGTTCGTGGTGGCGAAGCAGAGGTCGGAGCGCCCCGGCTGCCAGAGATCGGGGAAGCGCTCGCGGGCGGCGGCGGCCACGTCGGCCCACTCCCGGTGCGAGAGCGTGGTCTGGGCCAGCAGGGCGACGGGCTGGTCGCCGACCGGCAGGGCGGCGACGTCGTCGACCGACTCGACGAGGTCGATCGCCTCGGGCGCGACGGCCATGGTCCCCACCGCCTCCTCGTGGCCCTCGTGGCCGACGTAGACGATGCGGAACCCCTCACCGGCGCGGCGCTTCACCTCGTGGTGGACCTTCGTGACGAGCGGGCACACGGCGTTGACCACGACCGAGCCCCGCTGGCGGGCGGCGGCGACGACCTCGGGGGCCGAGCCGTGCGCCGAGAGCATGATCGGCCGACCCTCGGGCACCTCGGCGATGTCGTCGACGAACACGACCCCCAGCTGCTCGAACCGGTCGACGACGCTGGCGTTGTGGACGATCTCGTGGAAGCAGTACACGGGCGGCTCGTTGGTGCGAACCATCCAGGCCAGCGCCTTGATGGCCATCTCGACCCCGGCGCAGAAGCCGCGCGGGGCGGCGAGCAGCACCTGGTCGACGGCCACGGGAATCGAGGCTACCGAGGCTTCCCCCGTAGCCTGTAGGCCATGTCCCGGCCCCGGATCGTCGCTGTCGCGCCCGCGTCGCCGGCGTCGCGGGCCGGGTTGGCGGTCGGCGACGAGGTCGTGGCCGTCGACGGGGAGCCGCCGCGCGACCTGATCCGGTGGCGCCTGCTCACCGACGGCCCGGCGGTGGAGCTGGAGATCGAGCGGGGCGGCCTGGTCCGCACGGTCGCCATCGAGAAGGCCGCCGGCGAACCCATCGGCGTCGAGGTCCACTCCGCCCTGTTCGACGCCCTCCAGACCTGCGACAACCACTGCGCCTTCTGCTTCATCCACCAGCTGCCCTCGGGCCTGCGGCGCAGCCTGTACAAGAAGGACGACGACTACCGCCTGTCGTTCCTGTACGGGAACTTCACGACCCTCACCCGGTTCACCGAGGCCGACCTCGAGCGGGTGGTGACCGAGGGGCTGTCGCCGCTGCACGTGTCGATCCACGCCACCGATCGGCGCGGTTCGCAGCGCCATGCTGCGGAACCGCCGCGGGGCGACGAGCCTCCGGTGGCTGCGCGCCCTGCTCGACCACGGGATCACCGTGCACGGCCAGGTCGTCGTGTGCCCCGGGGTCAACGACGGCGCCGTCCTCGACGACACCATGGCCGGCGTCCTCGACCGCTTCCCGGAGCTCGCCACCGTCGCCGTGGTCCCCCTCGGCGTGAGCCGCCACAACACCGAGCCCGATCTCCGGCCCCACACGACGGCGGAGGCCGCGGCCGTGGTCGACTGCGTCGAGGACTGGCAGGACGTGTTCCGGGCGACCCTCGGCCGCCGGCTCGCCTTCGCGGCCGACGAGTACTACCTGCTGGCCGAGCGGGCCTTCCCGCCGGCCGAGTCGTACGAGGGGTTCCCCATGCACGAGGACGGCATCGGCATGGCCCGCACCCTCGAGCTCGAGTTCGCCGGCCACGCCGAGGACGTCACCGGCGTCCGGCCCGGCTTCTTCGCCTGGGCCGACGCCGACCCCGAGACCGGCTACGAGCCCTACCGCGGCGTCCGCACCGCCGAACAACCCCGAACTGGCGGTGGTTGTTCGGCCCATACGCCGGTAACCACCGCCGATTCGGGGGTAGTGACGTTGCGGGCGCGGCGGTCGGCGCCGGTCGGGGTGCTCACGGGGACCTACGGGGCGCGGGTGCTCGCGCCGCTCGTCGCCGCGCTCGGGCGCGACGACGTCCGCGTGGTCGCGGTCGACAACCGGTACTTCGGCGGCAACGTCGGCGTGGCCGGCCTGCTGGTGGGCGAGGACCTGCGCCGTGTGCTCGCCGACGAGCCCCAGGGCCATCGGTACCTGCTCCCCGACGTCTGCCTGTCCCAGGGCCGGTTCCTCGACGGGTCGGCCCCCGAGGACCTGCCCCGCCCCGTCGAGGTCGTGCCGACCGACGGCGTCGCCCTGCGCGCCGCGATCGAGGTCCCGTGAACGGCGCGAAGCCGGTCGTGGCCGTCGTCGGCCGGCCGAACGTCGGCAAGTCGACGCTCGTGAACCGGATCATCGGCCGGCGCGAGGCGATCGTGGAGGAGCAGCCCCGGCGTCACGCGCGATCGCAAGGAGGTCGACGCCGAGTGGGGCGGCCGCGACTTCACCCTCGTCGACACCGGCGGGTGGCTCCCCGGCGGCAACTCGCCTCGACGACAAGGTGAGCAAGCAGAGCGAGCGGGCCATGGAGGAAGCCGACACCGTCCTGTTCGTGGTCGACGCCACCACCGGCGTCACCGAGGAGGACGCCCGCGCCGCCGAGGTCATCCGGCGTCGGGCCAAGCGCGTGCTGCTGGTGGCGAACAAGGTCGACGACGCCGGCCGCGAGGCGATCATCTGGGATCTGCTCGCCCTCGGGCATCGGCGACCCGTACCCCGTCTCCGCCCTCCACGGCCGCAACGCCGGCGACCTCCTCGACGCCCTCGTGGCCGGGTTCCCGGCGGCCGCCGCCGACGACGCCGAGGCCGGCGAGGCGCCGGAGGACGGGCCCGATGGTGACGGCGACCGCGTCTTCGGCGTGACCATCGTCGGGCGCCCGAACGTCGGCAAGTCGACCCTCTTCAACCGCCTCATCGGCGACGACCGCGCCGTCGTGCACGACCTGCCGGGCACGACCCGCGACACGATCGACACGGTCGTCGAGACCGACGAGGGGCCGATCCGGTTCATCGACACCGCCGGCATGCGCCGCCGCAGCAAGATCGACGAGGACACCGAGTACTACTCGCATGGTCCGCGCCCTCCAGGCCGTCGACCGCTCCGACATCGCTCTGCTCGTCATCGACGGCACCGTGGGCATCACCGCGCAGGACCAGCGCCTCGCCGAGCGCATCGACGGCGCCGGCTGCCCGGTCGTGGTCGTGATCAACAAGTGGGAGCTGCTCGACGCCGACGAGCGCGACGCGGTCCGGTACCAGATCGGCCAGAAGCTCCACTTCGTGGGCGAGGCGCCGGTGCTGACCGTCTCCGCGCTCACCGGCAAGGGCGTGCACCGGCTCCTGCCGGCCCTCGGGGCCACCATCGACGCCTACCACCGCCGCGTCCCGACCCGGCGCGTCAACGAGGTGGTGCGGGCCGCCCAGTCCCGCCACCCGGCGCCCGACGGCGCCCGGATCCTCTACGCCACCCAGGGGGCAGCCGACCCGCCGACGTTCACGCTGTTCACGAACCGTGAGCTGCCCCGCACCTACCTGCGGTTCATCGAGAACCAGCTCCGAGAGGCGTTCGACCTCGGGCGCCACCCCGATCCGCATCCGGGTCCGCCGCCGGACCTCGTAACCCCTACAGTCGAGAGGGACATGGAGAAGCCGATCCTGGCCGTGGTGGCCGTCGGATGCGGGATCGCGGCGCTGGTCTGGGGCCGTTCGGCCCGATACCTGCGCAAGGTCGAGCTGCGCCTCGAGCAGGAGACCGGCGCCGACAGCGATGCGACCGCCCTCGCCCGCGCCCAGTTCCGCAAGGAGCTCCACACGGCGCTGCTGTACCTGATCGTGGGACTGGCCTCGCTGGCGGTGTCGTTCTCCGACCGCGGTGAGGCCGACGTCCTCTACGCCTTCGTGCTCGTCCCGGTGGCGATCGCCATCCTGTACGGCCGCGACTTCATCCGGGAGGCACGGCTGTTCGAGGACCGGGCGAACATCGAGCGCCGGGCCGAGGAGGTGCTCAGCCAGGAGGACCTGGCCCCCCGTCGCTGGGCCGAGCGCCTGGCGCCCGAGCACCTGCCCGCCGGTCGAGGGCTACGACATCGGCAGCATCTACATGCCCGGCACCGGTCTGCTGGCCGGCGACTTCTACGACCTGTACGCCGTCGCCCCGACCCGCCTGGCCGTCGTCATCGGCGACGTGACCGGTCACGGCATCGAGCCGTCGATCACGGCGTTCCAGGCCAAGGAGCTGCTGCGGGTCTTCCTCGGCGAGTACCGCGACCCGGCGCAGGCGCTGGAGGTCCTCAACCAGCGGATGTCGCTGCACGCCCGGCCCGAGGAGTTCGTCTCGATCCTCGTCGCCGTGTTCGACCTCGAACGCCGGCACGCTGCGCTACGCGTCGGCCGGGCACCCCGTCGGTTGGCTGTGGCACGACCGCGACGTCCTGCCCCTGCGGTCGACCGGCCCGCTGCTCCTGCTCGACCCCGACGGCGACGCTTCCACAGCCGGGAGCTGCCCTTCGACGTCGACGACCTGCTGCTGCTGTACACCGACGGCCTCGCCGAGGCCCGCGACGGCCAGGCCCAGTTCGGCGAGGAGCGCATCGGCCAGTACATCCGGCGCGATCCCGGGCATGGACGTCGACGTCCTCTGCAAGTCGCTGGTCGAGGCGGCCCGCGACTTCTCGTCGGCGCCGATCACCGACGACATCGCCATCCTCGCGATCCGGCGGACCTGACGTCGCGATGGAGGACATCGCCGCCGCCGCCGAGCGGGCCCTGCAGGGCAACCTGCACAAGGAGGCGGCCAAGCTCGAGCGCCAGGGCAAGCTGTTCGTCCGCGACCGCCTCGCCCTGCTGCTCGACGAGGGCTCGTTCGTCGAGGACGCCCTCCTGGCCAACGCGCGGCGACCATGGCCGGCGACGACCTCCCCGCCGACGGCGTCGTCACCGGCGTCGGGCCGCATCGAGGGCCGGCCCGGTCTGCGTCATGGCCAACGACCCGACGGTCAAGGCGGGCTCGTGGGGGGCCCGCACGGTCGAGAAGATCGTGCGGCTACCGAGTACGCCCTCAGCACGAGCTGCCGGTGTTCTGGCTCGTCGACTCCGCCGGCGCCCGGATCACCGACCAGGTGAGCTGTTCCCCGGCCGCCGGGGCGCCGGGCGGATCTTCTACAACCAGGTGCGGCTGTCGGGCCGGGTGCCCCAGGTCTGCTGCCTGTTCGGCCCGAGCGCCGCCGGCGGGGCCTACATCCCGAGCTTCTGCGACATCGTCGATCATGGTCGAGGGCAACGCCTCGATGTACCTCGGGTCGCCGCGCATGGCCGAGATGGTCATCAACGAGCAGACCACGCTCGAGGAGATGGGCGGCGCCCGCATGCACGCCACCGTGTCCGGGTGCGGCGACAACCTCGCCGTCGACGACGCCGACGCCATCGACCAGGCCAAGGCGTTCTTCACCTACCTGCCGTCGCTCGTGGCGGCAGGCCGCCGCCGGGCTACGAGGCGGCGCCGCCGGCGCGGACCTTCGCCGCCGACCTCATCCCCGCCGAGGAGCACATCCGCCTACGACGTCCACGACGTCATCGACGCCCTCGTCGACGCCGAGTCGTTCTTCGAGGTCAAGCCGCTCTTCGCCCCCGAGCTCGTCACCGGCTTCGCCCTGCTCGAAGGGCGGCCGGTCGGCATCGTCGCCAACAACCCCGCAGCCAAGGGCGGCGTGCTCTTCGTCGACTCCGCCGACAAGGCGGCCCGCTTCATCTGGGTGTGCGACGCCTTCAACGTGCCGCTCGTGTTCCTCGCCGACGTGCCCGGCTTCATGATCGGCACCGAGGTCGAGCGCCAGGGGATCATCCGCCACGGCGCCAAGATGGTCACCGCGGTCTCGCGAGGCGACGGTGCCGAAGGTGTCGGTGATCCTGCGCAAGGCCTACGGCGCCGGGCTGTACGCCATGTCGGGGCCGGCCTTCGAGCCCGAGGCGACCCTCGCCCTGCCCACGGCGAAGATCGCGGTGATGGGCCCGGAGGCGGCGGTCAACGCCGTGTTCGCCAACAAGATCGCCGCCATCGAGGATCGCCGACGAGCGGGCCGCGTTCATCGCCGAGCAGCGGCGGTTGTACGAGGAGGACGTCGACCTGCTGCGCCTGGCGTCGCGAGCTCGTGGTCGACGCCGTCGTCGCAGCCCGGCCGACCTCCGGGCCGAGATCGTCGCCCGCCTGGCGCTGGCCGAGGGCAAGGACCGCCACTTCTGCGACCGCCGCCACGGCGTCCCGCCCGTCTGACCGAGCCGTGCCCTGGTGCGACGACTGCGCCAAGTTCTGGAACCCGAACTCGGTGCCGACAGGCCGGGCTGCCCGACCTGCGGGTCCGAGCTGCCGGGCCCGCTGCGCGACGACGAGTACCTGAAGGCCCCGTGGCACTTCAAGCTCCTCGTCGCCTGCGCTGCGGTCTACCTCGTGCTGGCGCTTCCTCCAGCTCTTCGGCGTGTTGAGCTGACCGTCAATCAAGTCGCTCGCCGGTCGGCGGCTCGCTCAACGGACCTGCGTGCCCGACACGGTGCGGCTCGGGGGCTCGCCTAGTCAGCTCGATGGCGGGATCCGTCCGTCGGTCGGCGGCTCGGTGTAGACGGTGACCGTGCCGTCCTGGTCGAAGAGCGGCGTAGCTCGCTCGGTCCACTCGCCGAGCGAAGTAGCGCTGGCCCCCGTCGACGTAGCGGTACATGCCCGCTGCCCTCGCGCCCGAGCTCGTCGGCGCCCTCGACCGTCGGCGTCCCACCAGATCTCGGTGAAGTCGTCGATGCCGGCCTAGTCGATCGCCTCGGGTACAGGCCGTGGTCGCCGTAGGAGAAGCCGGGCTGGGTGATCGCCCTGACGTCGCTCGGCGCCAGGCTCAGCAGGCCCTCGCGCAGGTCTCGGCGTCGAGGTTCGGGCCCGGCCAGCTGCAGACCGGCGAAGAAGATCGCAGCGGGCCGGGATGATGACGCCGTCGCTGTCGTCGGCCGGCGGCGGCCCGCCGTAGAACCACTCGTACAGCGCGTCGTCCGTCGACGCCGGGCGCCGTCCGGGCGGCGAGCGGCTGACGCCGAAGGCGTGGGCCCACTGCTGCTGGTCGTAGGTGCGGCCGAAGGCGGCGGTGTCGATGAGCGTCGACCGGTCGATGATCCACTCGGGGAAGTACTCCTGGGCGGTGGCCTCCTGGGTGAAGACCGACGGGGCGATCGGGTCGGCCTGGATGACCACGCGTCGTGACGCCCGCGTCCTTGAACCGGGCGATGATCCGGCGTCGCCTGCTCCTGCAGGCGTGGCCGGGTCGAGCGTGTAGCCCAGCTGCTCGGCGAGCGCGATGCCCTCCGCCTCGAGGCGGGCCCTGAGGTCGGCGGCGCTCTGGGCCGACTCCTCGCTGGCCTCGATGTAGAGGTGGCCGAACACCCGCTCCTGCGTGCTGCAGCGCCTCGTCGCCGGCGAACTCCGCCGGCTTGCCCGGCCAGCTTGCTCGCTGATGTACTCGACGATCTGGAGGCGGTTCTGCTCCGAGCTGACGGCAGGATGCGTGAAGATGTTCGGCTCCGGCTCGGACCACCGGGGCAGCCGATGCAGATCACGTCGCGGGCCGCTGAGCTCCTCGGTCCAGGCGTTGGCGAGCACCGGGCCGCCGAACACGGCGAAGGCGCCGATCTCCTCGACGGCCCGCACGGCGTCGGCGCGGGCCGCGACCTCGTCGTCGCTCGTCCCCGGAGCCCGTCCAGGAAGATCAGCTTCACCGGTCCGCCCGTAGGTCTGGTACATCGCCTTGAACATGTCGACGTAGCCCTGGATCGTCTCCGTCTCCTGCGCGTTGGTGTCGTCGTTGTCGATCGCCGCGGTGATGAAGTCGAGGATCGGGTCGGTCTCCGGCGCGACGGTACACGACGACGTTGATCGTGTCGGCGGTGACGCCCTGCGACGGCTGCCGCCGGCGCTCGGCTCGGCGTTGGCGAAGCACTCGGGGGCGAAGTAGTACGGGATGGCGACGCGGCCGGTCTCGAGGTCGCACGTCTCGCGCGAACGTGACGTCGAGGCCCTGCTCCTCGGCCTGGCTGAAGGTGATGGCGCCGCTCGGGCGCCGCCTGCTCACCCGCCGCCGTCGTGGTGGCCCCGGCTTCGGTGGCGGTGTCGTCCCCGTCGTCGTCGTCGCCGCCGCCGAACAGGACGAGGCCGCCGACGACGGCGATCACCACGACGATGGCGACGATCGGGCCGTAGCGGCGCAACGACGACGACGCAGCCGGTGCTCGGCTCGGGGAGCGGTGTGCTGGGCATCATCGTGGACACGCTCCTTTGCGATGGCGTGCGTCGTGTCGTGCCCGAGGTAGGAGGCGACGACCGCGGGGTGGTGCAACACGTCGATCGGTGGAGGCCGTCGGCGATGACCGCGCCCTGGTCCATGGCGACGAGGCGGTCGGCGACCGACCGGAGCGAGCGGCATGTCGTGCTCGATCACGACGAGGGCGGCGCCGGTCGCGTCGCGGATCCGGCGCAGGAGCGGGGCCGAGCGCCTCGGTCTCGCGCTGGGCGATGCCGGTCGACGGCTCGTCGAGGAGGATCACCGACGGGCGGTGGGCGAGGAGGCAGGCCAGGTCGACGATGCGGCGGGTGCCGGTCGACAGCTCGCGGACGAAGCTCGGCCGGTAACGGCCGCAGGCCGAGCAGCTCGAGCAGCTCGTCGACCCGCGCGCGACCACGGCCCGCTCGGCGTCGTAGGCGTTCGGGCAGGTGCAGGGCGGCCGAGAGCGGGTCGCGGGTGGTGACCCAGCGCTCGCAGGCGACGGCGATCGCCTCGGTGACGGTCATCGACGGGAAGAGCCGGGCGTCCTGGAACGAGCGGCCGAGGCCCGTGCCGGCGCCCGTCGAGCCGGCGACGCGCCGGTGACGTCGACGCCGTCGAGCAGCACCGCGCCCGTCGTCGGCCCGCGAGGAACCCGGAGACGAGGTCGAACAGCGTCGTCTTGCCGGCGCCGTTCGGGCCGATGATGCCGACGACCTCGCCGGGCGCGCACCGACGAGGTCGACGCGGTCGACGGCGCGGATCCCGCCGAAGGCAGACCGTGAGATCCTCGGTGACGCAGGACCGGTGGGCCCGATCGGTCACCGTCGGCGTCGGCGGCCGCCGTGCGGTCTCGGCCGGCGCCGTTGCCGGTGCCGGTCCCGGCGGAGCCGAAGCCGGCGGACGCGCCCTCGAGGAACACCGAGCGGAGGACGTCGGGCCGCTCGAGCAGCTCGGCGGTCGGGCCCGCGGAAGCGGACCTCGCCCTTCTCGAGGAACACGGCGCGTGTCGGCCACCTGCAGGGCGACGTTGACCGACTGCTCGACGAGCACGACCGTCGTGCCCGGCCGCGCACGACGTCGCGACGAGCGCGAGCAGCTCGGCGACGACGTCGGGCGCCAGGCCGAGCGACAGCTCGTCGATGAGCAGCAGCCGCGGCGTGCCGACGAGCGCCATGGCGAGGGCCAGCATCTGCTGCTGGCCGCCGGACAGGTCGCCGGCGGCGGCGTCGGCCCGCTCCCGCGAGGATGGGGAACAGCTCGTGGCCCGCTCGATCCGGCGGCTGCCTCGCCGCGGCCCGGTCCCGGGCGAGCCACGCCGCCATCCGCAGGTTCTCGGCGACGGTCAGGGTCGGGAACACGCCCTGGCCCGCCCGGCACCTGGGCCGATGCCGAGGGCGGCGATCTCGTTCGGCGGCGCGTGCGTCGTCTCCCGGCCGTCGAGGAGCACGACGCCGCGGTCGGCCTCGACGATCCCGCGAGATGGCCTTGCAGCAGCGTCGACTTGCCGGCGCCGTTCGTGCCGAGGAGGGCGACGCACTCGCCCTCGGCGACGTCGAGGTCGACGCCGAAGAGCACCTGCACGCCGCTGTAGCCGACGTCGAGCTCGCGGACCGTCAGCAGCGGCGCCCGGCCGGCCTGGCGCTCGGCGGCGTCCTGCGGCCCGGGCCGCGGCCGCCTTCCAGACGTCGGTGATGTCGTCGGCGATCGTCTCCTTCGTGCGAGCGAGGAGCAGGCCGCCGATGAAGAAGGCCGGGACGAGCAGCAGCATGCCGGCCCGGAGGCCGAGCTGGTCGCCGATCCAGCCGATGATCGGCAGGATCACGAGCCCGGGGATGACCCACAGCGACGCGACCGAGAACCCCATCGACCGGGCCCGGGGCGGGATGGCGACGGCGAGCACCGCGAAGATGCCGGGCAGGAGGATGGCCAGCACCGCCATGATCGACGGCGTTGGCGACGATGGCCACGACGAGGTTGGGCGCCAGGGCGAAGACGATCAGGCCGGCCGACACGACCACGCGGTGTGGGTCAGGAACCCCAGGACGGCGGCCGGGCCCTTGGCGAGCAGGCGGGTGGCGATGCGGGCGCCGACGATCAGGCCGACGAGCTGAGCCGGTTCGACGAGCGGCGGCGACGAAGCCCCGGGCCCGCTCGTCGAGGTCGAAGACCTGCTCGTACAGGAGCGAGGCGAGCGACGCGAACCCGAGCAGGCACGCGGCCAGGAAGGGCAGCGACCACCAGATCCGGCGCAGCGTCTCGATCTTCCACACGATGCGCCACGCCTCGGCGAAGGACGGCGGCGGCTCGTCGGTGTCGAGGGCGGTGCCGGTGACCCCCATCGCCTTGCGCTCGAAGTGGCCGCGCTGGGGCTCCTGCAGCCGCCAGGCCAGCACGACGAACACGAGGGTCGGGAAGGCGAAGACGATGAACGGCACCCGCCAGCCGTAGGCGGCGGCGAGCACTCCGGCGAGCAGCGGCCCGATGAAGGCGCCGACCGCGTTGGCGGCCCGGTGGAACGAGTAGACCCGTGGCCGGTACGGGATGTCGTAGTAGTCGGCGAGCAGCGAGTTGTGGGTGGGGTCGACGACGGCCTTGCCGATGCCCGAACCGGCCCGGGCGATGCCGAGGATGAGCAGGGTCGAGGCCAGCCCGGTCAGCAGCGAGAAGAACGCCCACGCGAGCGCGCCGACCCAGGCGATCGTCACGCGGCTGTGCGGTCGGAGAGCGACGCCATCGGGACCTGGAGGAGCAGGGCGACGAGGGCGACGAGCGCGACGACGGTGAGGACGCCCGACAGGTCGAGGCCGAACTCGTCGCGGATCTCCGGCAGCAGGACGGCGAACGCGGTGCGGTCGAGCTCGTCGACGGCGTTCAGCCCGAACAGGACGACGAGGGGCAGGATCGGACCGCCGCCGGTGATGCCCGCTCAGCCACCGCCGGATCGCGACTCATCGCGGCACCACCGGCTCGGGCTCGCCGACCTCGTCCGTCTCGGTGGGGGCCGCGACGGCGCCGGCGGCGAAGGTGGGCAGCGACCCGGTGTCGAGCCTCGTGGCCACGAAGCCCGGAGCGTCGATGCCGCGCTGCACCGCCACCTTCTGCAGCCACGCGTCGCGGCCGGAGCACCAGGCCGCCGAGCCCGCTCGGCGGGAGCAGCAGGACGAGCAGCACGCCGATGCCGCTCGCCAGCAGCTGCCAGGACACCGGGAGGAAGAAGCGGATGCCCTCGACGAACGTGGCGCCGAGCAGCGCACCGGCCGGCGACGCGACGCCGCCGACGACCACCATCGTGAACACGGCGAAGTTCTCGCCGGCGAAGAACGACGCCTCGTCGATCGCCTGCTGGTGGTGGACGAACAGGCAGCCCGGCGAAGGCGGCGATGCCGCCGGAGAGCGCGAACCCGGTGAGCCGCGGTCCGCATCGGGTCGAGGGCGTAGGCCTGGGCAGCACGCTCGTTGTCGCGGAGGGCGAGGAGCGCCCGGCCCGTGCGCGACCGGCGGATGCCGGCGAGGGCCAGGTACATGACGAGGACCCGCCGAGGCACACGTAGTACATGCGGGTGGGGGAGTCGATGTCGATCCGACCGAGGAGCGGCGGGCGCGGCGATGCGCTCGGTCGGCACCCAGTCGAAGAACCGGGGGTTGAGGAGGTACGACGTCGGCCGCCAGGGAGAAGGCGAACGTCGTGACGGCGAGGTAGAGGCCCCGCAATCGGAGGGCCGGCAGGCCGACCAGCGGCCGCCGTGCCGGCGCCGGCGACGGACGGCGACGACGAGGGCGAGGGTGAGGTCGAGTCCCCAGTCGAGGGTCGCCTTGGCGCCCACGGCGGCGCCGACGGCGAAGAAGCCGATCTGCCCGAGCGACACCTGGCCGGCCCACCCGGTCAGCACGACGAGCGAGAGCACGAGCGTGGCGTAGACGAGCACGGCCGAGGCCTTGAGGTTGCGGTCGACGCGGAGCAGGTGGGGGAGGACGAGGGCGGCCGTCGTCAGGAGCCCGAGCCCGCACGTACTTCGTCAACCGCACCGACGGCAGCCGCGGAGCGCCGTGCGGGACGGGCCGCACCTCGTCGGTCGACACCCACGTCGATGCGTCCGTCGAGGTCGACGCGGCTGCCGCGCTGGCGGCGCTGCAGCGAGCAGGGCGATCGCGATCACGAGGCCGAGGATCGGCTCGACCAGGAGCGGGCTCTCGGCGTTGAAGGCGATGCCGGCCTCGAGCAGCCCGAGGGCGACGCCCGCCGACGCGATGGTCACGAGGTTGGTCATGCGGCCGAGCAGCAGCGCCGCGAGCGCCCGGAGCAGCACCCCGAAGCTCGAGGGCCGAGGTCACCGGGAGGCCGACCATGCCCGGACCGCAGGAAGACGGCCACGAACGCCAGCAGCGCGGCGAGCGACCACACCAGCGTCTGCAGGCGCTTCACCGGGATGCCGAGCGAGCAGGGCGCGGTCGCCCGACTCGGCGGCGGCGCGGATGGCGATGCCGGCGCGGGTTCGGCGGCAGGAAGACGGCGAGCGCGACGCAGACGAGCGGGGATCACCGACCGCGGCGATGACGTCGTTGGCGTGGAAGAACGTGCCGCCGATCTCCACGTCGAGGTGGAACGGCGGGTCGAGGATCGGGGCCAGCAAGCGCTGCTCGCCGAACGCCTTGGGCAGGAGGATGGCGCCGGCCGCGAGGAGCTGGGCGAGGCCGAGGGTGGCCACGGTGAGCAGCAGGCGCGGCGCCTTGGCGAAGCGCCGGATGACGGCGAGCTCGACGACCGCGCCGAGGAGGAGCGCGCCGAGGATCCCGGCGGCGAGGGAGAGCAGGTACGACCAGCCCCAGGAGTTGATGAGCAGGAAGCTGAGGACGACCGGGGCGGTGCCGAGGTCGGCGTGGGCGAAGTTGACGATGCGGTTCGAGCGGTAGGTCAGCGCCATGCCGAGGGCGATGAGGGCGGTCAGCCCACCGAGCAGCACCCCGCGGAGCCACTCGCCGAGGGGCAGCGGGAACAGCACGAGCTGGACGGCGACGATCGCGAGCGCCGGCAGCGCCGGCTGGGCGCGGCGCAGGAGCTGCCTCGGCGCGACGTGTTGCTCTTCGATGGCTGCGACGATGGTCCCCCCCTTGACCCACCGGTCAACTTAGCGAGGGCCACGACACCGCGCGTGTCAAGCGATTTGATGGCGACCCGGGCCGAGCCGCCCGACCACTGTGCAACGACCGCCGGTTGCCGATGTCCGCTGCACGATCATCCGGATTCCGGCCCTGCGCGGGCGCGGCAGTAGAGTCGCCGCTCCGCACGTCCCGGGCTGTGGCGCAGTTTGGTTAGCGCGCTTGACTGGGGGTCAAGAGGTCCCGGGTTCGAATCCCGGCAGCCCGACCACCGAACCTGCAGGTCAGAGGCGATCCGCAGGTTCGGGATGCCGGCCGAAAAGGCCTCGTGGTCACATCCGTGGTCACACGAGCAAGGTCACGTGGTCACGGCCGGGTGTCGTAGAGCCCGGCGACGAGCTGGGCGGCGGCGGCATCCATCGACGGGACGACGGCGGTGTAGATGTCGTGGGTGATCCGGGTCGAGGAGTGTCCCAGCCGACCCGCGACGATCTTGATGTCGACCCAGCCCCGCAGCGCTTCGACGGTGGCCGGGTCGAGCCCGATGCGCCGCGCCCGGTTGCCCTTCGGGGTCCCGGTGTGGACCCGATGGTTGACGACCACCCGGTTCTCGGCGACGACGAGCTCACCGCCGTCGAGGTCGAGGTCCTCCCAACGGAGCCCGGCCAGCTCGCCGCGACGCAGCCCGGTGGTCGCCGCCAGCCGCCACATCGCCGCCCACCGGTCGCCGCCAGCTTCGGCGAGGAAGGCACCGACCTGCTCGGGGGTCCACGCTCTCGGACGGGGCAGGGTCGGGGCCGGAGCATCGGCGTCCTCGGCCGGGTTGAAACCGATGAGCCGCCAGCGCACCGCGTCCTTGACGCCAGATGCGACCGCAGGGTTTTCCGCTCCACCCTGGAAACCGGACATTAGGTGGAAAGACTCTGCGCATGGATGGGCAAGTTTCGTCGAAATTGGGTCTGTGACCAGCCGTTTCAATCGGGGTCAAGGATTGACAAGCCTATTTCCACCGGAAATAGGAGAGAGAGAAAGCAGGAGCGATAGGCTGCGCCTCATGCTCCGACGCATCACAGCAGCAGTCGGGACCGTCGGCCTCCTCGGAGCCCTGACGCTCGCGACCATCACCTCGTCGAGCGCGGCACCAGACTGCGACCGGAGCCCGAACGCGAAGCGATGTCGAGACACGACGACCACTCTTACAACGACCACGACATCGCCTGGCTCGACGACCACGGCGACAGCAATAACCACGACCACGTCCACCACGTCGTCCACGTTGCCCACCACAACGACGGCGCCAGCGACAACCACGACCGCCGCCCCGCCGGCAACCAGGGATATGGCCTCCGAAAAAAGTGGGTGGATGCTCCCTACACCATCCCCCGCTGTCCGTTTCTAGGGGTGGAGCGGGATCCCTAGGCTGCTAGGGCAGCCCTGACCCTGCTCATACCGCCACGGAGTGCAGTCTGCCCCCGGCAGGCGCACCGTCCTGATCGCCCCCTGGCTCTGAGGCACCACCACCTCGGCCGCGGGTTGGGCGTCGGTGCGACGCCACTTTCCGCCGGGTGCGTCGCACTGGCATGGCCCGGCGGGTACCGAACATCTGTTCGTGACCGGGGCTAGGGTGCGCTCGTGGCCGAGCCTGGCGACCGTGCTACGCCGTCTGTGAAGCCTGTGCGGCGGCCCAACGGTTCTTGCGGCGCGGCAGGACAGCGACGAGATGCACTGGCTCGACAAATAGCGCCCCCCAGCCAGCCAGCAGCGGCTCGAGGTCCGGGGGCGCCCACAGGGCAAAGCCTGGACGACCTCGGCGGGCCCGCCGTAGCGCTCCCGATCGGGCAATCGGTCGCGCACGGAGCGGCGCGACGAGACGCTGGCGCGACCCGCCCTGGTGGCTGCGCGCCGCCTGAGTAGGGGTTGTGCGCGGCTGTCGGCTGCCACGGATCTGCCACAGCGCCGGCGTCTACTTAGGCCCATCGAAGAGCACGCACCAACCAGCACAAAAGGCCAATCAAGGGGGAGTCATGAGGAAACTGGTATCGGCGGTGGCGGTGGTCGCCGCGGCTGCCGCGATGGAGCTGACGTTCAGCTCGGCGGCTTCTGCCCACAACCGTGCGCACGTGATCTTGCCCTCGGGCGAGTGCATCATCGTGGGGTCGGAGAAGTCGGTGACGCTTCCGGACGGGTCGCTCCTTGACCTTCGTCCGGAGACGACGCCCGCGGACGAGATCGGCACCGCGTTCGCGGCTGACGAGGGCAACTCCCGGCTCGGGAAAGGCCCGTGCCCCTGAGGCAGGGCTGAGCGGCACGTCGGCGGGGCCGGGCGACAAGGTCGCTCGGCCCCCGTCCGCGTGACGGCTGTCGCCGACGATCGGACGCCGGGCGGTCGTGGTGACCACGGCGGGTTACGTCGACGACGTGGGCTTCGACATCGGACGAGCCCGGGACTTCGCACCCACGTCGACACGATCCGCCCAGTGCTGGCTGATGCTCCCTGCACTCGCGAGAGCAGTGTCCCACAACGCGCAGCGTGCTGACGGGGTGCGCACTCGCCTACCGCCGGCTTGGCAGCACGGTCGCGGCCAATGAACGCGCTTCGCGCTGCCTGCCGTGAGCACGACCGATCGACGGTTCTGGATTCGTACACCGCCACACGCCGGGGGCGACGCATCGAAGAAGTCCGGACACCGAACTGCCGATCTGGAGCCGCGTCGCGGGCCGGCCCTTGACGGGATCACAGTGACCGCGGCCACGTGACCGGCCTCCTGGTTCGGCAGGGCGTAACGGCTAGAGGCGGCGGTGCGATGGGGGGCGTAGGTGCGCTCGGAGGGGTTGGACCCACCTCCCCCTCAAGAGCGCAAGGGGGGGTCCGGCGTCGCGCCTGCCTCGTCGGCCCTCCCGCCTATTCGATGAACCGAGCCACGGCAGAACGCGCGACGCGGCCGTCGAGTCGGCTCATCACTGTTCTCCTGTGTCGCCACCAACGTCCGGCTGCTCATCGAAGGTCCGGTCGATGCGCTCAAACCGCCTGCGAATCGGTTCCCTGCTCTCCTCGTGCGGAAGTACGTAGAGCCGTTCGGCGACGATCGCTTCGACCGTCAGCTCCGCCACCACGTCAACGTCGAGCACACGCCCGGCGACATTCGTGGCTGTCTCCGGATCCGGGACACGGGCCGCTTCCCTCGACGGCCCGTACTCCTCAGGGCGGTTGCGCTCGGATGTGAAGATGTTCGACGCCACCCGCATCGGGCACAGCACCGAGACGCCGATCCCCGACGGCCGCAGCTCGCGGTAGAGGACCTCTGCGAGGGCGACCACGCCGTACTTCGCGACGCAGTACGGGCCGAGGCCCACGTTCGGCACCAGGCCCGCGAAGGACGACGTGAACAGCAAGTGACCGCCCTGGCCCTGCTCGACCATCCGAGGGAGGAAAGCCTCCACTCCGTGGATCGGACCCCACAGGTCGACGTCGATGATCCACTTCCAGTCCTCGTGCCGCATCTCGAGAACCGGCCCCGCCGCCGCCACGCCGGCGTTGTTGAACAAGACGTGGACGGCACCGAGTCGCTCGAACGACTCCGCGGCCAGGTGGTGCAGCTGGTCGAGCGAGCGGACGTCGCACGTCACACCATGCGCCTCGATGTCCTCGCTGCGGAGTCCCTCGACCGCCGAGTCGAGCGCATCCTGGTCGACGTCGGCGAGGACCAGGCGGGCGCCACGATGGCCGATGGCGCGAGCGGTCGCCAGCCCGATGCCGCTGCCTCCGCCGGTCACGACGACGCCGGCACTGGCGACGTCTCTCATGAAACACCTGCCGGTCGCGCCGCAACCGCATGCAGCACAGCCGCCAGCGCCTCGGGGCGGCTCATCATGACCATGTGACCGGCGTCGATCTGGACCTCGTCCGGGTGGCCCAGTGCCGTCGATGGCCTCGCGCTGGCGCTGCAGCGGGTTGGCCCGGTCTTGCCGCAGGAGCACATAGGTGGACGCGACGCCCTCGATCCCGGAGAGGTCGACGGGCTCCAGCAGCAGCGCGGCCGCTTCATCGACGAGCGACCGGCCGACCAGTGCCCGGTCGGCCTCGGCGAGGTCACTGCACATGAAGGGCACGATCTGCTCCGCCGCCGGCCGCTGTCGGCCGTCCTCCACGGTGGCGCCGACCACCGCCCGCACCTCGGGGTCGAGGTGGTCCAACACGCTCGTGCCGTGCGGCGGCACGACGGCCGATACGTAGACCAGCCGCGTGACCCGCTCGGGCACCCGCCGGACGACGTACGGCAGGAGCATCCCGCCGACCGAGTGACCGACGACCACGGCGGCTCGAACGTCGGCGGCAACGACGTCCTCGACGATGGCCTCGGCCAGGTCGGCCAACGAAACGGCACCGACGTCCATTGCCGCCCGCACACCGCGGCCTGGAAGGTCGACGGCGAGCACCTCGCCGTCGAGCAGCGGCACGAGACGGTCCCATGAGGAAGCGGCCACGTTGCCGCCGTGGACGAGTACGAAGGTCATGGGACCGACGCCGTCGCGCGTCATCAGTTCCAGACGAGCCGCAGGCGCTCGAGCCCGAACTGGCCGCCGTGCTCGAGGATGACGTCCTCGTCGCCCAGCCGGTAGTCGGGGATTCGGCGGTGCCACTCCTCGAGTGCGACCTGCATCTGGAGGCGCGCAAGGTGCGCCCCTTGGCAACGGTGCGGCCCAGCACCGAACGCGAGGTGGCGGTTCGGCGTGCGGTCGAGGATCACTTCGTCGGCGTCGGGAAACGCCCGCGGGTCGCGGTTCGCGGTGCACGGCGGGAGCCACACCATGTCGCCCTGCCGCATCGGGCACCCGTGGAACTGGATGTCCTGCGAGAGCTTTCGCCCCGGGTCGGCGACGGCGTAGACACGCAGCAGCTCCTCGACGGCGAGCGGCACGATCGCAGGCTCCTCCACGATGCGGCGCCGGTCGTCGGGATGGGTGCCGAGATGCAGGAACGAATAGCCGAGCTCCTGCTTCACCGTGTCCAGCCCAGCGAGCACGAGCACTTCGCAGATGGACAGCAGGTCGCCCTCGGAGAGCGCCTCACCGTCGATCGTCGACTGGACGAGGTGCGTAACGACGTCACGCGCCGGATCCCGCGGGTTGCTCCGCCGATCCGCGAGCAACACGCGGAAGTAGTCCTGGATCCCGGCCATCGCATCCTGCATGGCGGCGGCACTGGAATCGCCGAGGTCGTTGAAGACGGCGCGGACCCAAGCCACGAACTGGGGCGAGTCCTCGGGAGGAAGGCCCGCCCAATCAAGGAACACCTTCGTCGCGAACGGGCCGCCGAAGTCCTCCAAGAGGTCGCAACCGCCGGCGTCGATGAAGGAGTCGATGATGTCGGCGCAGTGGCGGCGAGCGAGGGGTTCGAGCTGCGCAACAGCAGCCGGCGAGAACTGCGGATTGAGGAGCTGGCGAATCTTCACGTGCCTCGGCGCCCGCTCCTGAGTCGGCAACATGTGGTACGCGGGGTCCGGATCGGTCGGCATGAACGAGTCGCTGGTGAAGACCTCCGGAGTCATGTACGCCTCGCGCACGGCGTCATAGCGAGTGAGGGTCCAGAAGCCCTGGGCGAAGGTGTTGAAGTAGAACGGGTGGCGCTCGCGGAGCTCGTCGCATTCGGCGAAGAAGCTGCCGGCAGGCCGCGTCGACAGAATGTCGTAGCCGACGACCGGCCAGTCTCCGGCTGCGGCCTCGGGCGTCGGGATCTCCGGATCCCCGGCCTTTGTTCCCACCGTTCCCCTCGATGCTCGGCGCGCCGTTCACGCCTATTGGGGTGAATCATCAGGATATTAAGCAGGCACCCACCCGGGAGCAAGGGCCACGGGCGCCCAGCGCACGACGCGAACCGGCCCCCGCCCGAAGGCAAGGGCCGGTCTGCCCGCGATTCGTCGGGTAGGTGTACACCCCACCCGGCGCGCCGCACATGGGCCATGTGACCCATCGTCTGTGCCCGGCCCGCCCGAAGGGAGCGGTTCCGATCGCGCCTCGTCGGGTACCGCGAGATGCAGGAGGTACCCGACATGGAACGCCGGAACGACCTGCTCGCACTCGAACGTGCTGCCTGGGAGGCCCTCTGCGAGGGCGGGGACGCCGCCGTCGCCTTCTACGACGAGGTGCTCGCCAAGGACGTGCTGATGCTCTTCCCTGGTGGCATGGTCATCGATGACCGAGCCCAGGTCGTCGATTCGATGCGGGGCGCCAAGTGGCGGTCCTTCGACATGACCGACGACCACGTGCTCGATCTCACGCCCGACAGCGCCGTGCTCGCCTACCGGGTGAAGGCCCAGCGCGACGGCTCGGACGACTACGAAGCGCTGCTCAACAGCACGTATGTGCGCGAGGGCAAGGACTGGAAGCTGACCCTCCACCAGCAGACGCCCGTCTGAAGCATCACCCGCCCGAGAGGGCCTGCATGATCGTCACCTCGTCGGAGGCGGCGACGGCCTCTCCGAGGGCGCGGACCGCCTCCTGGTTGACGAACACCTTCATGTGGGGACGCATGCGACCCTGCTCGTCGACGACGCGGAAGCGGAGCCCGGGGAACTGGCGGTCGAGGTCGTCGAGGACGGCGCCCACCGACTCGCCGCTCGCCTCGACGACCTTCTGCTGGTCGGTGTAGGAGCGCAACGGCGTCGGGATCCTGACCTTCACCGGTCCTCGGGGTCGCCGGCCTCCACCGAGTAGATCTCGGGGAGGTGCTCGGCGAGCGACGTCCAGGACTCGCCCTCGTCGTTGCTACCCCAGATCTCGCCGCTCGTGGTCCCGAAGTACACGCCGACCGGATCGCCGTCGTCGACGGTCATCGCCTGGCGCTTCACGGTGAGCCAGCCGCGCTCCGGCAAGCCGGCATCGAGCCGCGTCCACGACGCCCCGGCGTCGCGGGTCACGTAGGCGGCAGGCCGACCGTCGGGGCTCGTCCGGGGCCACACATCGGTGCCATCCATGGGGAACACCCAGGCCGTGTCGGGGTCGCGCGGGTGCAGCTCGATCGGGAAGCCGATGTCGCCGACGTCGCGCGGCATGTTGTCGCCGATCCGTTCCCACCGGCCCTCGGGCCGTTCCATCCGGTAGATGCCGCAGTGGTTCTGCTGGTAGAGGCGATCGGGGCGGAGGGGGTGGAGGCGGACGCAGTGCGGGTCGTGGCCGAACTCGGCGTAGGGGTCGGGCAGGAAGTCGGCGACCGATCCGGCGTTGAGCGGCTTCCAGTCGCTGCCGCCATCGGTGCTCTCGAACACGCCGCCGCCCGACAACCCGATGTAGAGGTGTGCGGCCTCGCGCGGATCGACGATCACCGAGTGGAGCATCGACCCGTCGGGCGTTCCCTCGTCGGGCCACTCCGCCCACGTCGACCAGAGGGGGTGGTCGTTCCATCCCGACACCGGCTCCCAGGAGTCACCGCCGTCCTCGGTGCGGAAGAGGCCCTGCGGCGATCCGCCCGCGTACCAGCATCCGGGCTCGTCCGCGTGCCCCGGGCTCAACCAGAACACGCCGTTGACGCTGCGCTCGAGCGGATCGCCGGTCGTGAACGCCGGAGGCTTGGACGCCTCGGTCCACGTCCGGCCCAGATCGCTCGACCGGAACACGGTCGGGCCGAGGTGCCCGGTCTTGGCCGCGAGCAGGAGCGTGCGCCGATCACGCGGGTCGAGCACGAGGTGGTGGCAGATGTGGCCCAGGAACATCGGGCCCTCGCTCGACCACTTCGTCCGTGTGGTGTCGCCGGTGAGGATCCACGCTCCCTTGCGCGTCCCCACGAGGAGCACCGGTCCGTCACTGGAGGGGCTCATGCCGCGGACGGTAGCGCTCGGGAAATCTTCACGACGGCTTGCGGGATCGAACTGGTGTTCGCTACAATTTGCGTGATGTCGGTGGGTGTCGTGGAGCCGAGGGAGTGGCCGGAGGAGCATCCGGTCCGGCGGTTCCACGCCCTCGAAGACCAGGTCGCGCCGATCCTGGGAGCGATCAACGCGGCCACGGCCGAGCTCGTCGAGATCCTGGCCCAGCAGTGTGCGATCGGGTTCGGGCCCGGGTACCGCGACGCCGAGCACTACGTCGTGGCGCGCTGGGGGATGTCGCCGGTCCGCGCTCGGACGCTCGTCCGTCTCGCACACCGCCGCGCCGAGTTGCCCGACACGATCGGGCGCCTGGAGCGCGGTGAGATCACCGAGGACCAAGCCGGCGTCGTCGCTCGGTTCGTGACTCCCTACCGCGAGCGCGACGTCGCGTGGGCCCAGTACGCGACGGTTCCGCAGCTCCGGACGGCGCTCGCCAAGCTGCCAGTCGAGGAACGGCGCGCCCACGGTCTGGAGCCCGGCGTGTCCCTGGAGTCCCACGCGATCGACTCCGAGGAGCCGCCGGAGCCCGACCCGATCCGGCTCGTGACGTTCGGCTACGGCGACGACGGCGGCTTCTGGACGCGGATCAACGTCCCCGCCGACGAAGGAGCTCTCGTCGAGACGGGGCTCACCGCCGCACGCGACGAGCTCTTCGACGCCGGCCAACAGCACACCTCATGGGCCGATGCGCTCCTGCGCCTCGTCGGCGCCGGCCTCGACGCCCTCGGTGGGGGCGCGTCCGACCGCCTGCCGTCCGATCGCCACCAGGTGATCGTCCACGTGAACGGCGACAGCCCCGACGACACGCACCTCCACCTCGGGCCGGCGCTGACCGCGGCGATGCGGCGTTACCTGTCCTGTGACTGCACCCTTCGCTGGGTCCTCGAGCGGCACGGCCATCCGGTCGCCAAGGGCCGTCGCAGCCGCACCGTCGATCCGTTGCTCCGCACCCTCGTCGAGCAGCGCGACCAGACCTGCGTCGTCCCCGGCTGCTCGCAGCGTCGGTGGCTGCACTGCCACCACCTGCAGCACTGGGAGGACGACGGCCCGACCGATCCCGACAACCTGATCGCGCTCTGCCCGCGACATCACCGTGCTCATCACGCCGGCGGGCTGCGCATCACCGGGAAGCCCGGCGACCTGCACGTCGCCCACGCCGACGGCACACCGCTCGAACCGCTGCGAACGAGTGCTCCTGAGGCACCGCTTCCTCCGGCCGCCGCCGGGCCCTACGAGGGCCCGCGGATCGGCGAGCGGTTCCGGCTCGGCGGCCCGTGGGGCTGGCACTTCGGACCGCCGCCGGCGCCGAACCACGACCCGCCCGATTCCGCCGCCGCGTAGCGATCGGCCACGTTGGGATCTCGCGCGACCGCTCGTAGGTTCGGTCGCCGTGGCTGGCCCCAACGACTTCAACGCCGGGATCATCGAGGAGTTCCGGGCGAACGAGGGCAAGGTCGGTGGCGGCTTCGCCGGTGCCCCGATGCTCCTGCTCCACTCGACGGGGCGCGAAGTCGGGCCAGGAGCGGGTGAACCCGATGGTGTACCAGGCCGACGGCGATCGCTTCGTCGTGTTCGCGTCCAAGGGCGGGCGCCGACACGAACCCGGACTGGTTCCACAACCTCCTCGCCAACCCCGAAGCCACCGTGGAGGTCGGGACGGAGACGATCCCCGTGAAGGCACGGGTCGCCGAGGGCGAGGAGCGCGAGCGGATCTGGGCCAAGCAGAAGCAGGCCATGCCCGGGTTCGCCGACTACGAGCAGAGGACGAGTCGTGTCATCCCCGTCGTCATCCTGGAGCGAAGGGGCCGAGCGAGCTGACCAGGTGACACACCCCGGAGTGACCCGGAGGTACCGTGCCGGGCGATGTTCGAGGAGGAGGTGGCCAGGGCTCGCGCCTTCCAGGACGCCGCCCGCCAGGCCACCGAGGACGAGAACGCACGGGCCCAAGCGGCGCGTGACGCCTGGGACACGTCGATGGTCGCCCTGCGGCCGTCGTTCGAGGCCGCGATCAATTGCCTGCTCACCGTCCGGCCTCCGACGACCGAGATCATCGCCGACTGGACCGGCTGGGGATGGGCCTACGACGAGCCCAGCATCCACGACGGCAACCTGCACACGCCGTCGGGCGTGATCGGCCGCATCTGGTGGCGCTTCGACCGCCCCCCGCTGTACCCGGGTCGCAAGGCCGGCGAGGTGCAGGAGTGGGTGCTGTGGTCGGGATGGTCGGTGTCGATGCTGACGCCCTGGGCCGGCACCCACGACGTGCTCATCCCGGAGTTCCGGGCGAACCCGGCCGCGGTCCCGAGGTCGGTGAACGCGTCGATGCACCTCGCCCGGTTCTGGGACGGACGCATGGAGACCGTCGACCTGGCCGTCGGCCGGGACGTGATCTCCCTCGCCGACGCGATCACGCGCGGCCCCTGCCTCCACGTGCACACGACCGCCTCCGGTGCGACGGAGTGGACGCCCCTCGACGCCCATCTCGTGCTGGCGGGAACCGTCGAGCTGGTGGCGACCTACATCGCCCGGCGCGACGCCGCCGATGCCGCCGATGCCGCCGATGCCGCCGAGGGGTAGGGCCCGCTGATGTGCGGGCGCTTCGTGTCGTCGTCACCGCCCGACGAGCTGGCGCGGTACTTCGACGTCGACCAGGTGAGCGAGACGGTGCTCGACCCGTCGTTCAACGTCTCGCCGACCAACGACGTCTACGTCGTCGTCGAGACCGGCGGCGTGCGGCGCCTCGACGCCTTCCACTGGGGCCTCATCCCGTTCTGGGCCAAGGACCGCAAGGTCGGCCAGAAGATGATCAACGCCCGCGCCGAGACCCTCGCCGAGAAGAGCGCCTACAAGCGCCCGTTCCAGCGGCGTCGCTGCATCATCCCCGCCGACGGGTTCTTCGAGTGGAAGAAGGTGCCGGGGCAGAAGGCGAAGCAGCCGATGTTCATCCACCGCAACGACGGTGAGCCGATGGCCTTCGCCGGGCTCTGGGAGGTGTGGCGGCCGCCGGCGCCCGCCGAGGCGGGCGCAGACAGTGCAGCAGCTGCCACTGACGAGTCGACCTGGGTGCGGTCGTGCACGATCGTGACGGGCGAGCCGAACGAGGTCGTGGCGCCGATCCACGATCGCATGCCGGTGCAACTGCCGCCCTCGGCCTGGGGCACGTGGCTGTCGGGTGACGTCGACGACCTCGAGGTGCTGGGCCAGCTGCTGGTGCCGGCGCCGGCGTCGCTGCTCGCCGCCCACCCTGTGAGCCTCCGCGTGAACGACGTCCGCAACAAGGACTCGGCGCTGATCGAGCCGTTCGACCCCGACGGGCAGGCGACGCTGCTGTGACGACGGCGGCTCGGCAGGCGACCTCGTCGTCGTCCACGGTGCTGCGCGGCAGGCGCAGGAACCGGTTGGACTGGCTGGTGCTGCGCTGGCAGGCCCGCCTCGACGCGCGATGGGTCGACCGCACCGGACCATGGGTGGCGGCCTCGGTGCTGTTCATCATCTACCTGTCGATCGCCCTGGCGCGCAGCTCGCGCCTCGACGCCGGCGACGACCTGGCCCGCCACCTCCAGGCGGCCTGGCACCTCGCCGAGGGGCGGGCGCCGGTGACGACCGTCGGCACGCAGGGCAACCTGTTCGCCGACCGGTTCCCGATCCTGTTCGTGCCGGTCGCCGCCGTCACACGCGTCCTGCCGGCCACGCGCCACGCTGCTGGCCGCCCAGGCCGGCGCCCTCGCCATCGCCATCCTGCCGTTGTGGCGGCTGGCGCCGGAACATCGCGCTGCCTCCGCGTCGGCGCGGCGGCGGCGCTGTGCCTGGCCTACGCGCTTGCACCCGGCGGTCATCGACCTCGACCTCGCCGACTTCCACCCGGCGACCATGGCCATGGCGCCGCTGCTCGCCGCGGCCTACTTCGCCGAGCGACGGCGGTGGGGCCGCTTCGCGGTGGCGTCGATCCTCGCCGTCGGCTTCAGCTCCGAGCTCGGCCTGGTGATCGCCACGATGGGCGTGCTGCTCGTGGTCGAGCGGGAGCGACGGGCCGGCGTGCGTGCCCTCGTCGGCGGCCTGGCCTGGACCTTCGGTGCCCTCCTCCTCATCCAGGCGCCGATCGGTACGACGGGCCTCGTTGGTCCGGGAGCGTTCGACTCCTACGGCGGCTCCTTCCTCGACGTCGTCATCTCGATGGTCCGGAACCCCTTCCAGCCACTGGGCGACCTCCTCGAGCAGCAGAACCTCGAGACCATCATCTGGGTCTTCGCTCCGTTGCTGTTCCTCCCCGTCCTCGCCGTGCGCCGGTTGATCCCGGCGCTGCCGATCACCGCCCTCTACTTCGTCGCCGAGGTACCCGTGCGCGGGCCCGACGGTGGCGGGCGCACGGTGCCACTCATCGCCTTCTCCCTCGTCGCCGCCGCCTTCGCCCTCGCGCGCCTCGGGCGGCGCAACGTCGAGCGCGTCGTGGTCGACCGTCGCCTCCTCGCGCTCCTCGTCGCCGCCGCCGTGGGCGCTTGCGTGGTGGGCTCGGGACTGTCTCCGTACGACGAGCCGTGGGAACGGATGGGCGAACGCGAGGAGGCGCGACGCCATGCGCTCGCCCTCCTGCCCCCGGTCGTCGCGATCCGCGTGCCGGAAGCGATCTCGCCGCCCGTGGCCGACCGCGACACGATCCTGCTGACGCCGGTGGAGGTCGCGACCGGCGACGACATCGACGACACCGACGACACCGACACCGTGAGCGACCCCCTCGACCCGGCGGAGCTGGCCCGGGGCGTCGACGGGCTCGTGCTCGACGAGGACGACTACCCGAGCCTCGACCCCGTGGAGGCCTACGACCTCCGGCGGGCCATCGAGGCCCAGGGCATGGCGCAGCTCAGCCGAAAGGACGGCATCGCTGTGTTCGTGCGGATCCTCGACGAGGACGTTCAGGTCGTCGGCGGCTGACCGAGGGCCGCACGGAGCGCGTCGGCGGCCGAGTCGAGGACGTCGGGCGGCACCGACGTGTCGGCGTTGGCGAAGTGCAGGTCGGCCTCGCGCGTCGATCGGGACGACGTGCAGGTGGCAGTGCGGAACCTCCATGCCGGCGATGATCAGCCCGACCCGCGCCGGGCGCGAACGCCTCCTGCTGGGCCTGGCCGATGCGCTGGGCGACCAGCATGAGGTGGGCGGCGGTCGTCGGGGTCGAGGTCGACCCAGTGATCGACCTCCTCGATGGGCACGACGAGCGTGTGCCCCGGCCGTAGCGGCGCGATCGAGAGGAACGCCACGCACACGTCGTCGCGCCACACGAAGCGGCCAGGGAGCTCACCGGCGATGATGCGGGAGAAGAGCGAGGGCATCCGAGCAACGTACATTTCGGCTCGTGGCGGCACCCGCGGCGACATCCGAGGACCGCATCCTCACGGTCCCGAACGTCATCACCTTCATCCGCCTGTGCCTGCTGCCGGTGTTCCTCTGGCTGCTCCTCGGGCGGGAGAACCGGGCCGCGGCCGCCGGGTCTGCTGGCCTTCCTGGGGGCGACCGACTTCCTCGACGGGTGGATCGCCCGCCACTACGACCAGGCATCGAACCTCGGCAAGGTGCTCGACCCCGTCGCCGACCGGCTCCTGTTCTTCGTCGGCGCCGGCGCCATCCTCATCGACGGCTCGGTGCCGACGTGGTTCGCCGTGGTCGTGCTCGTCCGGGAGACGCTCGTGGCGGTGGCGACGCTCGTGCTGGCGGCGATGGGCGCTCGCCGCATCGACGTCACCTGGTACGGCAAGGCCGGGACGTTCGGCCTGATGTTCGCCTTCCCGCTGTTCCTCGACCGCGTCGAGCACCGTCAGCTGGGCCGACACCGCCGAGGTGCTCGCCTGGGTGGCCGCCATCCCGGGACTGGCCCTCAGCCTGTACGGCGCCGCCCTGTACGTACCGCATGGCCCGCCAGGCCCTGGCCGAGGGGCGGGCCGATCGGCTCGCCGAGCGAGGAGCCGGGTAGGTTCGGGACCCTGATGGGAGCGGATGCCGCGTGAAGGCCGTGATCATGGCCGGAGGCGAGGGCAGCCGGTTGCGCCCCCTGACGAGCAACCAGCCGAAGCCGATGATGCCGCTGGCCAACCGGCCGATGATGGAGCACATCGTCGACCTGCTCCGGCGGCACGGGTTCGACGAGATCGTCGTCACGCTGGCGTTCATGCCGAACGCGATCCGCACCTACTTCGGCGACGGGAGCGAGTTCGGCGTGCGGATGGTCTACGCGACCGAGGAGCACCCGCTCGGAACGGCGGGCTCGGTCCGCAACGCCATGGCCGAGCTCGACGAGCGGTTCCTCGTCATCTCCGGCGACGTCCTCACCGACATCGACCTCGGCAAGGTCGTGGCCTTCCACGAGGAGCGCAGCGCCCTCGCCACCATCGCCCTCGTCGCCGTCGAGAACCCGCTCGAGTTCGGCATCGTCATCACCCGCGACGACGGCTCCATCGAGCGGTTCCTCGAGAAGCCGACCTGGGGCCAGGTCTTCAGCGACACGATCAACACCGGCATCTTCGTGCTCGAGCCCGAGATCTTCGACTTCATCGAGGCCGACACGCCGGTCGACTTCTCCGCCGAGGTCTTCCCGGCGCTGCTCGAGGCCGACAAGCCCGTGTACGGCGCCGTCGCCGAGGGCTACTGGGAGGACGTCGGCACCCTCGAGGCCTACGTCCGGGCCCACAAGGACGTCCTCGACGGCAAGGTCGAGGTCGACATCCCCGGCTTCCGGCTCTCCGAGGGCGTCTGGCTCGGCGAGGGAGCCGAGATCCACCCCGACGCGCGAGTCGAGGGACCGGCGATCATCGGCGACTCCTGCCGCGTCGAGGCCGGTGCCCGGCTCGGCGAGTACACGGTGCTGGGCGACAACGTCCGTGTGCGAGCCGGTGCCGACCTCGAGCGGACCGTCGTGCACGACAACGCCTACCTCGGCCAGAACGTCCGGCTGCGGGGCGCGACGATCGGCCGGGCCTGCGACCTGCGCAACGGCGTCCGCTGCGAGGAGGGTGTCGTCCTCGGCGACGAGTGCTTCATCGGCGAGAACGCCTCCCTCGGCTCCGGCGTGAAGGTGTACCCGTTCAAGACCGTCGAGCAGGGCGCCGTCGTCAACTCGTCGATCGTCTGGGAGAGCCGCGGTGCCCGGTCGCTGTTCGGGCGGGACGGGGTGGCCGGGCTGGCCAACGTCGACATCAGCCCCGAGCTGGCGACGAAGCTGGCGATGGCGTGGGGCACGTCGCTGCGCAAGGGCGACACCGTCGTGACCTCACGGGACGCGTCGCGGTCGGCGCGCATGCTGAAGCGGGCGATGATGGCGGGGCTCAACGCCGCCGGCGTCAACGTCCTCGACCTGGAGGTGGCGTCGGTCCCGGTGACGCGGTTCGTCGCCCGCCAGCCGGGGAGCAAGGCGGGGTGCTCGGTCCGCCTCGTCGAGAGCGACCCCCAGTCGGTCGTGATCCGCTTCTTCGACGGCCAGGCCTCGACCTCTCCGAGGCGGACCAGCGCAAGATCGAGCGCCTGTTCACCCGGGAGGACTTCCGGCGGGTGTTCCCGGGCGAGATCGGCGACATCGGCTTCCCGCCGCGGGCGCTCGAGCTCTACACGGCGGCCCTCGAGGCGACGATCGACAGCGCGCTGCTCGTGAAGGCCGGTCTGAAGGTCGTCGTCGACTACGGGTTCGGGAGCACCTCGTTCGTCATGCCGAACGTCTTGTCGAAGGTCGGGGCCGACGTGCTCGCGGTCAACCCCTACGCCTCGACCGCGGGAGCGATGGCGTTCGACTTCGCCGCCCTGGCCGACAACGTCGCCGCCCTGGTCCGGGCCTCGGGTGCCCACGTGGGCGCCGTGATCGACCCCGACGGCGAGCACCTGCGCCTCGTCGACGACAGCGGCCGCGTCCTCTCGCACACCCAGGCGCTGCTCGCCTTCCTCACCCTCATCGGCGATCACCTCGTCGGCGACCAGGTGGCGCTGCCCGTGGCGACGACCCGCCACGCCGAGACGATCCTCGCCGCCAAGGGCATCGGCGTGCGCTGGACGAAGATGTCGACGCCGGCGCTGATGGACGCGGCGACCCAGCCCGGCGTCGGCTTCGCATCCAGCCTCGACGGCGGCTACATCCTGCCCGGCTTCCTGCCCGCCTTCGACGCCGCTGCGTCCTTCGTGAAGCTGCTCGAGCTGCTGATCCACAGCGGCATGCGGCTGGCCGACGTCGTCGACCGGTTGCCCACGCCGCACCTGGCCGTCGAGTCGGTGGTGACCCCGTGGGAGCAGAAGGGCTCGGTCATGCGCTCGCTCGTGGAGCTGACCAAGGACCGGCCGCTCGAGCTCGTGGACGGCGTGAAGATCCTCCACGACGACGCCTGGGCGCTGGCGCTACCCGACCCCGAGGAGCCCGTCACCCGGGTCTGGGCCGAAGCGGCGACCGACGCGGAGGCGCGCCGCCTGGCCCAGGAGTACGCCCGCCGCATCCGCCAGATGCTGCGGTAAGACGGTTCGCTCCGCTCCCTCAATCTCCGGTTGAGGGTTGGGCTAGCGTTCGGCGGATGACCAACGTGCCCGAGGATCTGCGCTACTCGTCCGACCACGAGTGGGCGCGTCTGGAGGGTGACCGGGTCCGCGTCGGCATCACCGACTACGCGCAGGACACGCTCGGTGACGTCGTGTTCGTGCAGGTGCCCGAGGTCGGCGCCGAGGTCGACGCCGGCGCCGCCTTCGGCGAGGTCGAGTCGACGAAGTCCGTCTCCGACCTGTACGCCCCGGTCTCCGGAACCGTGGTCGAGGTCAACACCGAGCTCGCCGATGCACCGAACCGGCTCAACGAGGACCCCTACGGGGAGGGCTGGATCTGCGTGATCGAGCCGAGCGACACCAGCCAGCTCGAGAACCTGCTCGACGCGGCGAAGTACCAGGCGCTGGTCGCCGAGTAGGAGGCCATCGTGGCCGACGTCTTCTGCAACAACTGTGGGCACAAGAACCCACTCGGCGCCAACTTCTGCTCCTCGTGCGGCGCCCCGCTCGAGCGGTCCGTCGACGACCCCACCACCATCGCCTTCCAGATCGAGACCTCGGCGGAGGAGGCGGCCGACGAGTTCACCTTCGACCTCGACGACATCCCGCCCGACGGTGGCCTGCTCGTCGTCGTGCGCGGCCCGATCGCGGGAGCCCGGCTCGCCCTGACCAAGGACGTGACCACGGCGGGACGGCACCCCAAGAGCGACCTGTTCCTCGACGACGTGACGGTGTCGCGCCGCCACGCCGAGTTCGTGCGTGACTCCGGCGTCTTCCGCGTGCGCGACGTCGGGTCGCTCAACGGCACCTACCTGAACCGGGAACGGGTCGAGGAGGCCGAGCTCACCAACGGTGACGAGGTTCAGATCGGCAAGTACAAGCTGGCGTACTACAGCGGCCGATGAGCGGGCCGAACGGGGGCACCGAGGTGGAGGCGCGAGGCCACCTCTCGATCGGGGAGGTCCTCGCCCTCCTTCAGGACGAGTTCCCCGACGTCACCATCTCCAAGATCCGCTTCCTCGAGAGCCAGGGGCTGCTCGACCCGGAGCGGACACCGTCGGGCTACCGCAAGTTCTACGAGGCCGACATCCTGCGCCTGCGGTGGATCCTCGAGCAGCAGCGCGACCACTTCCTGCCGCTGAAGGTCATCAAGGACCGGCTGGCGGGCGAGGTCGAGCCGGCGCCGGAGACCTCCGGCCGCCCCGGCCGCGGCGCCCCGCCCGCCCGTCGCCGACCGGGCCGCCTTCGCCGAGGCGCTCGACCGCCTCGCCACCGAGCGCGTCGAACGGCCGGCTCCGCCGCCCGGCCCGGTCCTGCCCGCGGGGCCCGCCGGCGAGCTCCCTCGACACGGGTCTGAGCGAGGTCAGCCTGACCCGCGCCGAGCTGGCGGCGGCGACCGCGCTGGGTGACCGCGACATCGAGCGACTCGAGTCCTTCGGGCTGCTCTCGCCCCGGTCCTTCGGGGGCGACGCCGTCTACGACGCCGAGTGCCTGCTGGTCGCCACCCTCGCCGCGGCCTTCCTGGCCCAGGGCCTCGAGCCGCGCCACCTGCGGATGTTCAAGGTCGGCGCCGACCGGGAGGCCGACATCTACGAGCAGCTGGTCACGCCCCTGGTGCGGCAGCGGAACCCCGAGTCCCGCCGCCAGGCCGCCGAACGCCTCGACGAGCTCGGGGGCCTCGGGTGCCCAGCTCCGGGCGGCGCTGGTCCGCCAGGCGCTGCGCCGCATCGCGGGCGGGGGATGAACCGGACCCGGAGGTAGGGTCTCGGCCGATGGTCGAGGTGGAGCTGGTCGATGCGGATGTCGACCGCGAGGTCGGCGTACCTCGCATGGTCCTCCGGGAGCTGGGCGGCGCCGGACGCCAGCTGACGATCTTCATCGGTGGGGTCGAGATGCACGCCATCCAGCTCGCGGTCGAGGGCCACGAGCCCCCGCGCCCGATGACCCATGACCTGTTCCGCGACGTCCTCGGCGAGCTCGACGTCACCCTCGAGCGGGTGGTCATCACCGAGCTGCGCGAGAGCACCTACTTCGCCGAGCTCCACCTGACGATGAAGGGCGGCGCCAAGATCGTGTCGTCCCGCCCCTCCGATGCCGTCGCCCTCGCCGTGCGGATCGGCTGCCGGATGTTCGTCGACGAGGACGTGCTCGCCGAGGCGGCGAGCGCACCCGAGGTGGCGGCCGACGACGTGGTCGAGCAGTTCCGGGAGTTCATCGACCGGGTCAACCCCGAGGACTTCGCTCCCTGAACACCGGCAGGGGCGGGTAGCGCTCGTCCTGCTACGCGAGCTCTCCTGCCAACTGCTGCCGCAGGATGCGCTTGATGGCCACGGGGGCCAGCCCCGCGGCCTGGGACACCTCCCGTAGAGACGCACCGTGTGCGGTCACGGCCAGCTTGATCAGGCCGTCACGCACTGTCTCGGCGGCCATGACGTCGCGGGCGGCGCTGGCAACAGACTCCAGCGCCTGCTCCTTGGCGGGGACTGCGTCGTGTAACCGGAGGTCGATCGCCTCCGAGTCGGGGTCGACAGGGTCGCAATGCGGGATCATGTGTCGTCTCTCCGGGTGCCCTTCGCTCGCCGCTCGCGCCGCACCAGGCTCGTCGCTGGAGCACCACGGCTGGTGGATCCCCCTCGGCCGGGCCGGCGTCGAGGTCCGGTCGAAACCCGGCGCACTACGGTGCGGGTCGTGCTGCGATTCCTTCGCCTCGCACAGCGCCGACGCGCTGCGAGCCCCGAGGACTTCGCCCCCTGAAGCCGAGCTTGGGCCGGCCACCGTCGTCGCTGCTCGAACCGTGGCGGCGCGTCGTCCGGGCCGCGTTCCTCCTGCTCGCCGTCCTGACCGTCGGGACGATCGGCTACGCCCTCCTCGGCCTGTCGTTGCTCGACTCGCTGTACCAGTCGGTCACGACGGTGACGACGGTGGGCTTCCGGGAGCTGGGCGAGCCGACGGTCGGCTTCCGAGTGTTCACGATCGTGCTCGTGCTCCTCGGCGCCGGCACCGTGCTGTACACCCTGGGCGTCCTGCTGGAGGCGCTCGTCGAGGGCAGGCTGGGGGACCAGTGGGGGAGGCGTCGGATGGAACGTGAGCTGTCGGTGATCGAAGGCCACGTGATCGTGTGCGGCTGGGGGCGCGTGGGCAGGGCCATCGCCGCCAACCTCGGCGGACGCGCCATCGTCGTCGTCGATCGCGACCCCGAGCGCCTGGCGACGGTGCCCGGCCGGTACGTCGAGGGCGACGCCACCGACGACGACGTGCTGCGGGCCGCCGGCATCGAACGGGCGGCAGCCTTGGTCGCCGCCCTCATCGCCGACGCCGACAACCTCTACGTGACGCTCTCGGCCCGCCGCCTCCGGCCCGATCTGTTCATCGTCGCCCGGGCCCGCATGGAGTCGGCCGAGGCCAAGCTGCTGCAGGCCGGCGCCGACCGCGTCGTCAACCCCCAGTCCATCGGCGGGGCGCGGATGGCCGCCCTCGTGGCCCAGCCCCACGTCGCCGAGTTCCTCGACGTCGTCATGCACGACGGGAGCCTCGAGTTCCGCCTCGCCGAGATCGACGTCGTCGACGGTTCGCCGGTGGTCGGGCAGTCGCTGCGCGACGCGCACCTGCGGGACGCGACCGGCGCGTTGGTGCTCGCCATGCGGGGCGCCGACGGGGCCTTCCGGACGAATCCGTCCCCCGACGAGCCGATGGCGGCGGGCGACGTCCTCATCGCCATCGGCACCGATGTCCAGCTGAAGGCGTTGCAGGCCCTGGTCACCGCCGGTTGACGCCGCGCGGGCGCCGTCGTACCCTTCTCCTCCCCACATCGGTGTAGTTCCAACGGTGTGACGCCGTGGCGACGTGGTGCTGTCAGGAGGAGGGCTCGATGGCCGAGGGCTTCAGCTACAGCGGCAAGCGGGCCGCCGAGATCGTCGGCATCAGCTACCGCCAGCTCGACTACTGGGCACGGACCGATCTCATCCGGCCATCGCTGGCCGACGCCAAGGGGAGCGGCAGCCGGCGCCAGTACGCCTACGGCGACCTCCTCGAGCTGCGGATCGTGAAGCAGCTCCTCGATGCCGGGATCAAGCTCGAGAACGTCCGCCACGTCTTCGACGAGCTGCGGCGGATGGTGGGCGACGAGATCGCCTCGGCGAACCTCGTGATCGACGGCTCGTCGGTCGCCCTCGCCCTCGACGACGGTGAGCTCCTCGATCTCGTGAAGCGGGGCCAGGGCGTGCTGAACGTGATGAACCTCGGGCAGTGCCAGGCCGACCTCGACGCCCGGATCGTCTCGATCCGCGACGCCGATGGGGCCGCGGGCACGGCGCACCCGAGCGCGGTCAACGTCTGACAGCACCGCTCGTCGCGGCCTGTCGCCGGTGGGGGGCGACGATCGAGTCGCGCCCTGCGGCGGACTTCTCGGCGGTCGCCTTCGTCCGGCTGTCCGACGGCACCGCGGCGGTGGCCAAGGTGCCACCGCCGAGCGACGACAGCGCCCAGGAGGGCGAGGGCCTCGCCGCGTGGGGCGGGACCGGCGCCGTGCGGTTGCTCGATCGCTCGCCCGAGGGGGTGCTGCTGATGGAGCGGGCGGCGCCGGGGACGCCGACGGAGCACGACGCGGTCGTGGGCGCGGCGTTGGCGCGGCTCTGGATCGAGCCGCCGCCGGGGGTGGCGTGGCGCACGGCCGACGCGCTGGCCGAGGGTTGGGCCGCGACCGTCGAGCACTGGCGCGATCGGCTCGGGCGCCGGGTCGCCGACGCGGCTGCGGCGGCCTTCCGGGCCGGCTTCGGTCCGGGCCCGCGGCGGCTGCTGCACGGCGACGGGCACCACGGCAACGTCCTCGACGGCGGCGCCCGGGGTTGGCTGGCGATCGACCCCCAGCCCCTCGTCGGTCCGCCCGCCCTCGACCTGGCGCCGTCGCTCTACAACGGTCCCGACGGGTCGGTCGACGAGCGCATCGACCGTGCTGGCCGCGGCGGCCGGCGTCGACGCCGAGGCGGTCGCCCGCTTCGCCGGCCCTCGCTGCCTCCTGAGCGCGGCCTGGGCCCTCGATGACGACACGCCCGTCGGCGTCCTGGACCGCAGCCTCACCGCCGCCCGGGCCCTGCTCTAGCGTCGCCCGGCGATGACCGGACTCCGGACCTCGCCGCTCGACGGCGCCCATCGTGCCCTCGAGGCCAAGCTGACCGAGTTCGGGGGCTGGGACATGCCCCTGTCGTACCCGACGGGGACGATCGCAGAGCACCTGGCGTGCCGCAACGACGCCGTGGCCTTCGACGTGAGCCACCTCGGCACGGTCCGCGTCTCCGGCGCCGACGCCCGGGAGCGCCTCCAGCGGGCGTTCACGAACGACCTCGGGCGCATCGCGCCGGGGCGGGCGCAGTACACGCACCTGCTCGACGAGGACGACGCGTCGGTCCTCGACGACATCATCGTGTGGTGGGTCGGTGAGGACCGCTTCGACGTCATGCCGAACGCGTCCAACACGGCGCGGGTGCGCGACGCGCTCGGGGTGGGGGAGGGGGCCGACGTGACCGCGACGCGGGCCGTGATCGCCGTCCAGGGTCCGCAGGCTCGCGAGCGACTGGCGACGGTGAGCCCCGACGCGGCGGCCGTGGGGCGCTTCCGCGTCGCCGAGGTCGACTGGTCGGGCATCCCGCTCGTCGTGGCGGGCACGGGCTACACGGGTGAGGACGGCGTGGAGCTCGCCGTGCCGGCCCGAGCGGGCCGGCGGGCTGTGGCTCGACCTGCTCGGCGCCGGGATCGAGCCGGCCGGGCTCGGCGCCCGCGACACCCTCCGGCTCGAGGCCGGGCTCCCGCTGCACGGCCACGAGCTCGGTCCCGGCATCACGCCGCTGCAGGCCGGGCTCGGCTGGGTCGTGCGGTGGGACAAGGGCGACTTCCGGGGCCGCGACCCGCTGGCGGCGGAGAAGGAGCGCGGCGTCAGCCGGCGCCTCCGCGGGCATCGCCACCGAGGGACGGCGCCCGCCGCGGAGCGGCCAGCGGGTGCTGCTCGACGGGACGCCGGCCGGCGAGGTCACGAGCGGCAACTTCAGCCCGGTGCTCGGCCACGGCATCGCCCTCGCCTTCCTCCCGCCCGAGGTCGAGGAGGGCGCAGCCGTCGAGGTCGAGGTCCGCGAGGGCCAGACCCTTCCCGGCACCGTCGTGCCGATCCCGTTCGTCAAGCGTCCTAGGCGTAGTCCTCGACCGGCGGGCAGGCGCAGATCGAGGTTGCGGTCGCCGTGGGCGCCGTCGATGCGACGCACCGGTGGCCAGTACTTCGCCTGTCGGATCCCGTCCAGCGGGTAGGCGGCGCGCTCGCGCGAGTAGGGGTGCGGCCACTCGTCGGCGCTCACCATCGCCGCGGTGTGGGGGGCGTTGCGCAGGACCTCGGGGCACTCGTCGATCTCGGCGCGGATGGCGATCATCGCCGCGCAGAACCGGTCGAGCTCGCGCGAGCGACTCCGACTCGGTCGGCTCCACCATGAGCGTCCCCGCCACCGGGAAGCTCATCGTCGGGGCGTGGAAGCCGTAGTCGATGAGGCGCTTGGCGACGTCCTCGACGGTGACGCCGGTCGCCTTCGTCAGCGGGCGGAGGTCGAGGATGCACTCGTGGGCGACGAGCCCGCCCTGGCCGGTGTACAGGACCGGGTAGTGCTCGCCGAGGCGGCGGGCGAGGTAGTTGGCCGAGAGGATCGCCACCTGGCTCGCCCGGCGCAGGCCGTCGGGGCCCATGAGGCGGATGTAGGCCCACGGGATCGGCAGGATCCCCGCCGACCCCCACGGGGCCCCGGCGATCGGCACCGACGCCGTCCGTCGGGCCCGGCCGTCGCCACCAGCGGGTGGTTCGGGAGGAACGGTGCCAGGTGGGCACGCACGGCGACCGGGCCGACGCCGGGCCCGCCGCCGCCGTGGGGGATGCAGAAGGTCTTGTGCAGGTTGAGGTGGCTGACGTCGGCGCCGAAGCGGCCCGGGCTGGGCCAGCCCGACGAGGGCGTTGAGGTTGGCGCCGTCGACGTACACCTGGCCGCCGGCGTCGTGCACGCGCCCGCACAGCTCGTCGATGCCCTCCTCGAAGACGCCGTGGGTCGACGGATAGGTGACCATGATCGGCCGCGACGCGGCCCTCGTGGGCGGTCAGCTTGGCGTCGAGGTCGTCGAGGTCGACGTCGCCGGCGTCGGTGCAGGCCACGACGACGACCCGCATCCCCGCCATCGCCGCCGACGCGGCGTTGGTGCCGTGGGCCGAGGACGGGATGAGGCACACGTCGCGGTCGGTCTCGCCGCGGCTGCGGTGCCAGGCGCGGATGGCGAGGAGGCCGGCGAGCTCGCCCTGGCTCCCGGCGTTCGGCTGCAGGGACACGGCGTCGTAGCCCGTGATCTCGCACAGCCATCGCTCGAGGTCGGCGACGAGTGCCTGGTACCCGGCGGCCCGCTCGAGCGGTGCGAAGGGATGGAGGTCGCCCCACTCTGGCCAGGTGACCGGCTCCATCTCGGTGGTGGCGTTGAGCTTCATCGTGCAGCTGCCGAGCGGGATCATCGAGCGGTCGAGGGCGAGGTCCTGGTCGGCGAGACGGCGCAGCTCGCGCAGCATGGAGGTCTCGGAGTGCAGCGTCGTGAAGGCGGGGTGCTCGAGGAACGCCGACGTCCGGCGCAGCTCGGCGGGTAGGCGGTCGCCGGCGTCGGCGTCGGGCCCCGGCGCCGGGCACCCGAAGGCCGCCAGCACGGAGGCGACGTCTCCCGGTGTCGTCGTCTCGTCGCACGCCACCGCGACGTGGTCGCCGTCGACGAGTCGCAGCAGGAGCCCGGCCTCGTCGGCGGCGGCGACGACGTCGGCGGCGGCGCCCGGCACCCGGGCCAGCACGGTGTCGAAGAAGGCGTCGTGGACGACCTCGACACCGCCGGCCTGCAGCCCGTCGGCGAGCAGGCGGCCAGCCGGTGGGTGCGCCGGGCGATGCGGATGAGGCCGTCGGGGCCGTGCCACTGGGCGTAGAGCGCGGCCATGACGGCGAGCAGCACCTGAGCGGTGCAGATGTTCGACGTCGCCTTCTCCCGGCGGATGTGCTGCTCGCGGGTCTGGAGGGCGAGGCGGGTGGCGGGGGCGCCGTCGGCGTCGACGGACACGCCGACGAGGCGGCCGGGCAGGGATCGCTCCAGCCCGGCGCGCACGGCCAGGTAGCCGGCGTGGGGACCGCCGAAGCCGAGCGGGACGCCGAAGCGCTGGGTCGTGCCGCAGGCGACGTCGGCGCCGAGCTCGGCGGGGGAGCGGAGCAGGCAGAGGCCCGAGCAGGTCGGCGGCGACCACGGCGACCCCGCCGGCGTCCGCACCGCGGCGAGCACGGCGCTCGGATCCCACAGCCGGCCCGACGCGCCCGGGTACTGGACCAGCACGCCGAAGATGTCGCCGGCCGGCAGGGCGTCGACGCCACCGTCGGCGAGGGGCGCGAGCTCCACCCGGAGCCCGAGCGGCTCGGCCCGGGTGCGGACGACGTCGATCGTCTGCGGCAGGGCGTCGGCGTCGACGACGAAGGCCGCGTCGGCGGGCGCCTTCGACGACGCGGCGGGCGAGCGCCATGGCCTCGGCCGCGGCCGTCGACTCGTCGAGCATCGAGGCTCCGGCCACGGCGAGCCCGGTGAGGTCCTCGACGACGGTCTGGAACCGCAGCAGCACCTCGAGGCGGCCCTGGGAGATCTCGGGCTGGTACGGGGTGTACGCCGTGTACCAGGCCGGGTTCTCGAGGACGTTGCGGAGCATGACCGGCGGCGTGTGGGTCCGGGCGTAGCCCAGGCCGATCATGGCCTTGCCCGGTCGGTTCTGGTCGGCGAGGGCCCGGAGCTCGGCGAGGACCTCGGGCTCCCCGGCGGCCGCCGGCAGGTCGAGGGGACTGGTGGAGGCGATGGCCTTCGGCACGGCGGCCTCGGTGAGGGCGTCGAGCGAGGCGTACCCGATGGCCGACGAGCATGGCGGCCACGTCGCCGTCGTCGGGCCCGATGTGCCGGCGATCGAACCGGTCATCGAGCAGGTCGGCGAGCCGCAGTTCGGTGGGGTCGGTCATTCGGGGGCCTCCGGGCCGTCGGTTCTCGGCTGCTCCCCGCTGTCACCGACCGACGGCGCCGGTCTCGCTCCAGCCTCGTCCTCGCTCGTGCGGTCCGGTCGCCTGAGAGTTTCCGGGAGTGGTTGCCCCTTCGGCGCCCCGGCGGCGACGCGCCGGGATCTCTCCCGCACGAGGTCGTCGGACGACCGCAGGCTAGCCACTACGGTGGCCGATCACGTGACCCGGGTGGGTCGGCGAAGGGAGCGACCACATGGGCGGCACGCGACGGATCGGCGCAGCGGCGATGGTGCTGGCGCTGCTCGGCGGGGTCGGTGCCTGCGGCGGCGACGACGGCGACGAGGACGCGGCCGAGCCGACCACGACCGAGGGGTCCGACGACGAGACGACGACCACCGAGGAGTCCGACGACAGCGACAGTGACTCGGGCAGCAACGGCGTCTTCGGCAACCTCGAGGACTGCGTCGAGTTCGCGACGGCCTTCGGCTCGCTCGAGCCTCGCCTTCCTCGGCGGGACCGCCGGCGGTGAGGAGTTCGACCCCGAGCAGGTCATCGACCAGATGGATGCCGTCGCCGAGGATGCGCCCGACGAGGTCCAGGACGCCATCGAGCTCGTCGTCGAGACCTACCAGCAGGTCTTCGAGAACTTCCAGGACGCCGAGCTCTCCTTCGACGACGCGACCGACCTCGCGAGCGAGGAGTTCGCCGAGGCGATCGAGCCGCTCAACGACGCCGACTTCAACGAGGCCAGCACGGTCGTGAGCGACTACGTCGCCGAGGAGTGCGACCAGAGCGGCTGATGCGCGGCCGGGTCAGCCGGTCGCCCGCTCCTGCTTCTCGGCCTCGTAGTCCTGCACGGCCTTGGCGACCGCCAGGAGGACCTCCTCGGCGCCCTTGCCGCCGGCGACGCGGACGTCGGAGGCCATCGGCGCGGCGAGCTGGTGGCGGAAGTGCGGCGCCACCTCGCGGGCGAACAGCTCGTAGGAGCGCAGCGTCGCCTCCGGGGCGGCGAAGTCGCCGCCCATGAACAGGTAGGCGCCGAAGCCGCCTGACTGGTCGAGCAGGCGCTGGATCTGGGCCTTGGCCATGTCCGGGGTCCCGATGCAGACGCGTCCGGTGCGGTTGGCCGCCCGGATCTGCTCGACGAAGTCGTCGCCCTCCTCGGGCGGGATCGGGAGGATGTGGCGCAGGTAGTCGAAGACCCGCTCGAAGCCGTAGCCGACCTCGGCGATGGCCTGCTCCTCGGTCTCGGCGACGTGCATCGGCCCCATCAGCCGCCAGGCGCGGCGGTCGGGGGTCGTGCCGTGCACCTTCGACTCCTCCTCGATGACGCCCCAGTGGGTGCCGAGGGCGTCGAACCCGCTCTCCTGGGTGGCGGCGACCGACAGCAGCCCGGCGCCGTACTTGGCGGCCGTCTTCGGCCCCGCCGGGGAGAAGGTGGCGGCGACGCACAGCTCGAAGCACGGGTGGGTGTACGGGCGGAGCTGGAGGGCGCCCTCGACGATGTCGAACCAGTCGGTCTGCCGGGTGACGGTCTCGCCCCGGAGGAGGGCGACGATGACCTCGAGGCTCTCCTCCATCATCCGGCGCTGCTCGTTCGGGTCGATCCCGAGCATCTTGGCGTCGGAGGTCAGCTGGCCCGGGCCCACGCCCATCATCACCCGGCCCGCGCGTGAGGTGGTCGAGCAGGACCATGCGGTCGGCGAGCAGCAGCGGGTGGTGGTAGGGGAGGGAGGCGACGCCCGTGCCGAGCCGGATGTGGCGCGTGCGCGCCGCGGCGTGGGCGATGAACACCAGGGGGTCGGCGATGATCTCCCAGCCGCCGCTGTGGTGCTCGCCGATCCACGCCTCCTCGTAGCCGAGGTCGTCGAGTCGCTCGACGAGCTCGAGGTCGCGGTGCAGGGCGAGGGTCGGGTCCTGGTCGGGGCGGTGGAACGGGGCGAGGAAGATCCCGAACCGCATCGGCCAGTCGGTTGTGACGGACATGGCGGCACACTAGGTGGATGGCCTCTGACGAAGCGCTCCGCGACCTGCTGGCGACGCACAAGCGGGGCGTGCTCGTCACCCTCAAGCGGGACGGACGGCCCCAGCTGTCCAACGTGGCCTACGCCTTCGACGACGGTGTCATCCGCATCTCGGTCACCGAGGATCGGGCCAAGACGAAGAACCTCAGGCGTGACCCGCGGGCGAGCTTCCACGTCGCCCGCGAGGACTTCTACGCCTACGCCGTGGCCGAGGGCGACGCCGAGTTGACCCCGGTCGCCGCCGACCCCCACGACGCCACCGTCGACGAGCTCGTCGAGGTCTACCGCGCCGTGGCCGGCGAGCACGACGACTGGGACGACTTCCGGGCCGCCATGGTCCGCGACCGCCGCCTCGTCGTCCGCCTCCCCGTCGACCGCGTCTACGGCATGGCGTAGCGGCGGCGACTACTCGTCGAGGAGGTCGGGCTGGGCGGCGACGATCCAGTCGTAGAGGGGCTGGAAGGAGAGCCACCCGGCGATGTGCGAGCCGACCTGGCTCGCCGTGGTGCGGGCGGTCTCGTCGTCGATCACGTGGTACTGGCCGGCGGCCATGGCGAGCAGCTGGGCCTGGCAGCTGCGCTCCATGGTGATGAACCACCACACCGCCTCGTCGACGCTGTGCCCGACGGTGAGCAGCCCGTGGTTGGTGAGGATGGCGGCCTTGTTCTCGGCGAGGGCGTGGGCGATCCGCTTGCCCTCCTCGACGTCGAGGACGACGCCGGTGTAGTCGTCGAACACGGAATGGTCCTCGAAGAACGTGCAGGCGTCCTGGGTGATCGGGTCGAGCGAGCGGTGCAGCGACGAGAACGCCTTGCCGTAGATCGAGTGGCTGTGGGCGGCGGCGACGACGTCGGGCCGGGCGGCGTGGATGGCGGAGTGGATGCAGAAGGCGGCGGCGTTGACCGGCCAGTGGCCCTCGACGACCTCGCCGCTGTGGTTGACGAGCAGGAGGTCCTTGACCCGGATCTGCTTGAAGTTCATGCCGAACGGGTTGACCCAGAAGTGGTCGGTGAGCTCCGGGTCGCGCGCGGTGATGTGGCCGGCGACGCCCTCGTCGAAGCCGAATTGCCCGAACAGCCGGAACCCGGCGGCGAGGCGCTGCTTGCGGTGGCGGCGCTCGTCCTCGACGGTGGCGAACTCGGGCAGCGAGTGCGGCTGCCGGTCGCCGGGGACCGTTGTGGCGGCGCTGGGCTGCAGGAAATCGCTCGACATGTGGGCTCCCCCTTGTGGCCTCGACCCGCCGGTCAGGTTAGTGGGGGAGGGCCGTGCAACCCTCGCCGGGAGAGCGGAGAACCTCGCGGGCCCGCTCGGCCTGGTCCCGATCCTCGACCCGGACGGTGATCGTCAGATCGTGCTCCGAGGCGGGGTCGAGCTCGTAGGTCGTCCAGGCGTCCTCGTTCACCGGCAGCCCGGCGTAGGTCCCGGCCAGTCCGCCGACGACGCTGCCGCCGACCGCGGCGGCGGCGCCGATGGTGGCACCGGTGGCCACGTCGCCGGTGACGATGCCGCCGACGATCCCGGCGGCGGCGCCGGCGAGGGCGCCGAGCCCGGCGGCCATGCCCGCGGTCGACGCGACGTCGGACGTGGCGTCGTGATCGGCGGGGAGGAGGCCCTCCTTGGTCGGGACCGTGGCGCCGTCGACGTGGAGGACGATGTGATCGGCGTCGAAGCCCGCACCTTCGAGGCCGACGAGCGCCGCCCGGGCCGCTTCGGGAGTGGCGAAGTACCCGACGACCTCGGTCGGGGTGTCGCCCTGCTTGGTGTTCGAGCCCATGGCCCTTCCGCGTACCCCGACCGCCCGCGACCGATCCGCGGCGATCCGCGGCCGGCGACGACGACACCCCTACCATTGCGTCAATGACGGAATCAGCCCGTTGCCGGTGGTGCGGGCGGCGACTGCCGGAGCGGCAGGGGCCGGGCCGGC
>CAWIZW010000017.1:0-327419 GCA_963840695.1 uncultured Acidimicrobiia bacterium | reverse complement strand
CCGACGACGTGGGCGGCCGGTCGGGGCCCGGCGCCCCGGCGGGCGATGGCCCGCAGCCGGGCGACGAGCACGACGAAGGAGAACGGCTTGGAGAGGAAGTCGTCGGCGCCGGTGTCGAGGGCCTCGGCCTCGTCGTACTCGCCGGACTTGGCCGTGAGCATCAGGATCGGCGTCCACACGCCCTCCGCCCGCAGCTCCCGGCACACCTGGTAGCCGTTCATCCCCGGCAGCAGCAGGTCGAGGACGATGGCGCCGTACTCGCGCTCCTTGGCCCGCCACAGCCCATCGAGGCCGTCGTGGCTCGACCTCGACCTCGAAGCCCTCGGCGGTGAGGCCGCGCCCGACGGCCTCGGCGAGGCGGACCTCGTCGTCGACCACCAGCACGCGCACGGCGACCAGTGTGCTGCGGACCGGCGCCGCGCGCGCACGCGGCGGCTGTGAGCACCCTCAGCCGCTCTCAGCGGCCTCCCAGGTCGCGGCCCGGCATGGTCCCGGTCATGCGAACCACACGACTCCTGCTGCTCCCGCTCGTGCTGGCCGCCTTCGCCGGCTCGATCGCGTGCTCCGGCGGTGACGACGGCGGCGAGCGACGACGTCGCCACCCTCGATGCCGCACGCGGCCGACGACACCGGCTCCGACGACGACGGCGACGACGGCGGCGGCGGGCTGGGCGGCCGCCGATCGACCGCCGAGTTCCAGGACGCCATGGTCGAGTTCGCCGAGTGCATGCGGGAGCACGGCATCGACATGCCCGACCCGCAGGTCGGCGACGGCGGCGGGGTGGTCATCAGCGGGCCCGGCGGGCGGCGGCGAGGCGGCGCGACGCCGGGCCCGAGCGATGCCCAGATCGCGGAGATCGAGGCCGCCCACGAGGCCTGCCAGCCCATCCTCGAGGAGGTCGAGGGCGAGCTTCCCCGAGCTCGACCCCGAGCAGGAGCAGGAGATGCGCGACCAGGCGCTCGAGTTCGCCGAGTGCATGCGGGAGCACGGCATCGACATGCCCGACCCGGTGTTCGACGCCGAGGCGGGCGCTCGCGTCGAGTCGGCATCGGCGTCGGTGGACCCGGCGGCGCCGGCGGGATCGACCCGACGACGAGGACTTCCAGGAGGCCCAGGAGGCGCTGCGGCGACGAGGTCGGCTTCGGACCCGGGCCGGGCCGTCAGCGTCGTCGGCGAGCGCCGACGGAGGACGGGTGAGGCGCCGCCGTCGCGGCGTGTCGCCGCGGCATCGGCGGGCTCGCCGTCGCCGGTGCGTCGCCGTCGGCGGTCCTGGTCGCTGCCGGCGGTCGCTCGGCGACGACGGCCACCGCCCAGGACAGCGACGACGAGCGTCGAGGCGACGACGAGCCGCCGCCACGGCCACCGCCGCCGTCGAGCGCCGCGACCTCGTCGAGCGCGAGGAGCTCGACGGCACCCTCGGCTACGGCGAGAGCCGCGACCTCGCCTTCGGCGGCGGGCACGGTCACGGCCCTGCCCGCGGCCGGCACCGTGGTCGAGCGGGGCGGCGGCTCGGCGAGGTGAACGGCGACCCGGTGCCGCTGCTCTACGGCAGCCGGCCGATGTGGCGCGCCGATCGGCGAGGGCGCGTCGACGACGGCGACGGCCCCGACATCGCGCCAGCTCGAGGAGAACCTCATCGCCCTGGGCTACGGCACCGCCGCCGCCCTCGGTCCGAACGAGACGTGGAGCCAGGCCACCACCAACGCCGTGAAGGCGTGGCAGGAGGACCTCGGCGTCGCGGAGACCGGGCGCCTCGACTCGGCGCGGTGGTGTTCGCCGCCGGGCCGGTGCGCATCGCCGCCCACCTCGCCGACCCGGGCGGCGCCGGCCGGTCGCCGGCGTCTCGGTGACCGGCACCGAGCGGCTGGTCGACGTCGACCTGCGACGCGAGCCGGCAGGGGCTCGTCGAGGTCGGCCAGGCCGTCGAGGTCGAGCTGCCCGACGGCTCGGTCGTGCCGGCACGGTGCGGTCGGTCGACTCGGTCGTGACGCCCGGCGACCCGATGCAGGGCACCAGCGACAGCATCGGGGTGGTCGTCGTGCTCGACGACCGGCGCCGCCGGCCGGCTCGACGAGGCGCCGGTCGACGTGCAGATCGTCTCGGTGCAGGCCGAGCGACGCCCTGGCGGTCCCGGTCGAGGCGCTGCTGGCCCTGGCCGAGGGCGGCTACGCCGTCGAGCGCGCCGACGGCTCGCCTCGTCGGCTGTCGACACCGGCGCCTTCGCCGACGGCTACGTCGAGGTCGTGCCGACGACGGGCGATCGACGAGGGCGACCAGGTCGTGGTGCCGGTGACGACGACGCCGACTGCCGTCCTCGAGCTCGACGACGTGGTGAAGGAGTACCCGGGCGCGCCCGCCGGTGCGGGCCCTCGACGGCGTCGACCTCCGGGTCGACGACGGCGAGCTGGTCGCCGTCGTTGGGCCCGTCGGGCTCCGGGAAGTCGACGCTGCTCAACATCGTCGGCGCCCTCGACCGGCCCAGCTCGGCGGCACGGCCCGCATCGCCGGCGCCGACATCGGCGCGCTGCGCGACCGCGAGCTCTCGGCGCTGCGGGCCCGACGCCATCGGCTTCGTGTTCCAGCAGTTCCACCTGCTCGAAGGGCTGACCGCGCTCGACAACGTCGCCACCGGCCTGCTGTACCGCGGCGTCGGCCGGGCCGAGCGGCGGCGCCGGGCCGCGGCGGCCCTCGAGCGGGTCGGCCTCGGCCACCGCCTCGGCCACCGGCCGGCCGACGCTGTCGGGCGGCGAGCGCCAGCGGGTGGCCATCGCCCGGGCCGTGGTGGGCGAGCCGGCGATCGTCCTCGCCGACGAGCCCACCGGCAACCTCGACACCCGCACCGGCGCCGAGGTGCTCGACGTGCTCCACGAGCTGCACGCCGCCGGCTCGACGATCGTGGTCATCACCCACGACCCGGCGCATCGCCGGCGCGATGCCCCGCCGCGTGTCGATCCGCGACGGCCGCATCGAGTCGACGACGACCGGCGCCGCGCGGCGTGAGCGGCGCGTGCAGCGATCGAGCGCACGCCGGCTCCACCGCGGCGCCGTCGCTCGTCGCGCCTGCGGCCCGTCGACGTGCCGCGGTCGGCTCCCTCGGCCTGCGGTCCCGCCGCGGCCGCGACGGTGCTCACCGCGCTCGGCATCGCCGTCGGCATCGCCGCCATGGTCGCCGTGATCGGCATCTCGGCGTCGAGCCGCGCCGACCTGCTCGCCGAGCTCGACCGGCTCGGCACCAACCTGCTGCAGGTCTCGGCCGGCCAGTCGGCCTTCGGCGAGCGACGCCGAGCTGCCCGCCGACGGCCGCCCGGCATGATCCGGCGCATCGGGCCGGTCGAGTCGGCCGCGGCGACGCGCACGGTCGGCCGTCGACGGTGCGCCGCACCGACCGGATCGACGACGCCGTGACCGGCGGCATCTCCGTCGTGGCCACCGAGCCCGAGCTGCTGGCGACGCTCGGCGGCACGATCGCCGACGGTCGGTTCCTCGACGACGCCCTCGGCGCCCACCCGACCGTCGTGCTCGGCTCGGAGGCGGCCGCGCGGCTCGGGCATCGACGTCGCTCGAGGGCGGGCCGCTCGTGTGGCTCGGCGACCAGTGGTTCACGGTCGTCGGGATCCTCGACCCGGTGCCGCTGGCGCCCGACATCGACCGGTCGGCGCTGATCGGCTACCCGGTCGCCGAGCGAGCTCTTCGGCATCGACGACGCCCCCTCGACGGTCCGGGTCCGCACCGACCCCGACCAGGTCGAGGCCGTGCGGGACGTGCTCGCCGCCACGACGAACCCCGAGGAGCCCTCGGAGGTGTCGGTCACCCGGCCCTCCGACGCGCTCGCCGCCAAGGCCGAGGCCGACGAGGCGCTCACCGCCCTCCTGCTCGGCCTCGGCGCGGTCGCCCTGCTCGTCGGCGGCATCGGCATCGCCAACGTGCTGGTCATCTCCGTGCTCGAGCGCCGTCACGAGATCGGCATCCGCCGGGCCCTCGGCGCCACCCGCGGCCACATCCGGGCCCAGTTCCTCGTCGAGGCCGTCCTCCTGGCTGCCGCGGGCGGCGTCGGCGGCGTGGTGCTCGGATCGGTCGTGACCGCCGGCTACGCGTCCTCGAGGGACTGGACGATCGCCGTGCCGGTCGGGGCCCTGGCCGCAGGGGTCGGCGTCGCCCTCGCCGTCGGCGCCCTCGCCGGCCTCTACCCGGCTTCGCGGGCCGCCCGCCTGGCCCCCGCCGACGCCGTCCGGCCGGTGTGAACGAGAATGAGGGAGGTGAGGATCGCGTTCGGGAGCGACGAAGCCACGGCCGTGACCCGGTCGGTGCAGGCCCACGCACGCGCCGCCGGGCACGAGGTGGTGCTCGTCCGGCCCGAAGGCGATCCGTGGCCCGACGTGGGGCGGGCCGTGGGCGAGGCCGTCGCCGGCGGCGCCGCCGATGTCGGTGTCGTGTGCTGCTGGACCGGCACCGGCGTGTCGATGGCGGCCAACAAGGTGGCGGGCGTGCGCGCCGCGCTGTGCACCGACGCCGAGACGGCTGCCGGCGCCCGCCGGTGGAACGACGCCAACGTCCTCGCCCTCGGTCTGCGACTGACCACCGAGGCCCTCGCAGCCGAGATCGTCGATGCCTTCCTGGCCACCGAGCCCGACGTCGACGAGCGGGAGAACGTCGCCAAGCTGCGTTAGCTTCGACGGCCGTGCCGAAATTCGTGATGCTCTCGACCCTCGGTCCCGACGGCAGCGCCCGCCTCCGCGATGCACCCGAGCGGCTGCGGGAGGTCAGCGCCGAGGTCGAGGCGATGGGCGTGAAGGTGCTGCACCAGTACGCACTGCTCGGGCAGTGGGACTTCCTCAACATCCTCGAGGCTCCCGACGCGACGACGATCGCCAAGGTGGCGACGACCCTGGCCGCCCGTGGCACGTTGAAGACGATGACGCTGCAGGCGATCGAGATCGACGAGCTGATCGCCGCGCTCGAGGCCGACGTGCCCTAGACCCACCAGGTCTCGCGGCGGCGCTCGCGGCGCACGTCGTCGAGAGGGAGCGGGACGGGCAGGAGCGACCCGTCGGAGTGGCGCCGGATGATGTAGCCGGCGGCGTCGACGTCGGCCACCTCGAAGCCGGGAGCCCACGAGCCGTCGAACCGGCTGCGGACCTCGACCGCGGTTCCCGGGCGCAGGGGTGCCCGGCGGCGAGTCGTGCTGCCGGTCGGAGGCACAGCCGCATTCAAGCACCCGCTCGTCGGCTCGGCTCCTCGCCGAAGGGCCCGACACCTAGCCTGCCGCCGATGCCCGATCTCCGGCTCACGGAATGGACCTCCTGCGGGGGCTGCGCAGCCAAGTGGGGGGCGGCGCCGCTGACCGCGCTCGTGCGCGAGCTCGCCGGCACGGCACCCGCCGGGCTGCTCGTCGGGCTGGCCCCGTTCGACGACGCCGCCGTGTGGCGGGTGAGCGACGACGTCGCCATCGTCGCCACCACCGACTTCTTCCCCCCGCTGGTCGACGATCCGTCGGACTTCGGGGCCATCGCCGCGGCCAACGCCTGCTCGGACATCTTCGCCATGGGGGGCCGCGTCGTCCTGGCGCTGAACGTCGCCGCCTTCCCCGAGGAGCTGCCCGTCGAGGCCGTCGAGGCGATCCTGGCCGCCGCCGCCGAGGTCGTGTCCGACGCCGGCGGTGTGATCGCCGGCGGCCACACCATCCGCTCGGCGGAGCCGATCTTCGGTCTCGCCGTGCAGGGCGTCGTGCACCCCGACCGCGTGCTGACCAAGGGCGGGGCGCGGCCGGGCGACGTCCTCCTGCTGTCGAAGCCGCTCGGCACCGGGATCGTGCTCGCCGGCGGCTCGGCCGAGGAGCGGGCCGAGGCGATCACCCGCATGCGCGAGCTGAACCGGCCGGCCGCCGAAGCGCTCACCGCGCTCGGTCCGTCCGACGTGCACGCCTGCACCGACGTGACCGGCTTCGGACTGGCGGGGCACGGCTGGGAGGTGGCCGAGCGGTCCGACGTGCGCCTCGTCTTCGTCGCCGATGCGCTCCCGCTCTACCGCGGCGCCCTCGTGGCCGCCGAGGCGGGCGTACGCACCGGCGGTGACGTCCGCAACCGCGCCAACCTCGTCGACCGGGTCGTGGTCGGCGCGGCGGTGGGCGACGCCATCGATGCCATCGCCCACGACCCGCAGACCTCAGGCGGGCTCCTGGCCGCGGTCGACGCCGGGGTGGCCCACGGCCTCGTGGCCGCAGGCGTCGGGTTCGTCGAGGTCGGCGTCGTCGAGGAGGGCACGCCGGGCGTCGAGCTCCGCTAGCGCGGCACGCGTCGCTCGATGACGAGGACGGCCGCGCCGCTCGGCGGTGGCGGACGGAACGCGGCGCGGGGCACGTCGCCGTCGACGCGGACGTCGAAGATCTGCGCCCAGCGCCGACCGCCGTGGCAGCGCCCGCCCGCCCATCGCGTCGCCGCGTGGCGGGGAAGCACGAGACGGGCCGAGACGAGCCGGCTCCCTGGCGCCAGCAGGCGGCGGACGAGAGCGACCTCGACCGCGAACGGCGGGTTGGCGACGACGTGGAACGGGCGGCGGGGGAGCCGGAGGTCGGCCGCGTCGGCACGGACGACCGTCACGTGCTCATCGGCGAACCGTCGGCGCAGGGCTCGGACGCGCTCCTCGTGCAGCTCGACGGCGATGACGCGCGCCTGCGGCGAGGAGCGGCGCCGTCAGGGCGCCGTGGCCGGCGCCGATGTCGACGACGAGATCGCCGCGCCGTAGGTGCGCGTCGGCGACGAGTCGTCGGGCCCAGGGGTCAGTGAGCTGATGCCATCCCCACCGCGTCCGTCGTTCCGCGGACACGGCGCACCATCACCATCGTCATCGCGCCACCGTCGCCGCCACGGCCCTCCCCGCACCAGCGAATTTCTCGTCAGACGACGTCGGCGAGGGCCGCCAGCAGCGCGTCGACGTCGTCGCTCGTCGTGTGGCGGACGATGCCGGCCCGCACCGCGCCACCGCGCTCGCGGAGCCCCAGGGCGTCGACCAGCTCGCAGGCGTAGTTGTCGCCGCTCCAGACGGCGATGCGACGCTCCGCGAGCGCGGCGGCGACCGCTTCGGGGTCCCGGCCGTCGAGGTTGAAGACGGTGGTCGGGGCCCGGCCCTCGGACGACTCGGGCGCGTGCACGACGACGCCGGGTAGGGCGCGGAGGCCGGACTCGAGGCGCTCGAGCAGGGCCGTCTCCGCCGCCGTCACCGCGTCCCAGCCGTGCTCGGCGAGGAACTCGGCGGCGCCGCCGATGCCGGCGATCACCTCGAAGGCCTTGGTCCCGGTCTCCCACCGGTCGGGGCCGTCGTAATCGGCCGGCCGCACCCGGTACGGCTCGACGCCGCGGAGCAGGTCGGGCTGGAGCACGAGGATCCCGGCGTGGGGCCCGTACCACTTGTAGGGCGAGGTGACGAGCGAGTCGATGCCCCAGCCGTCGACGTCGATCGGCAGGTGCGGTGCACGGGCGACGGCGTCGACGTGGAGACGGGCGCCGGCCTGGTGGGCGAGGGCGGCGGCGGCGCGGAGGTCGGGGGCGAAGCCGGTCAGGTTGGAGGCACCCGACAGCGCCACCCAGGCGACGCCGCCCCTGGCCAGCTCGGACTCGACGTCGCCGAGGTCGAGGCTGCCGTCGTGGGGGTCGACGGCCACGAGCGTCACCTCGGCGCCGGCGTCGGCCGCCGCCAGCACCCACGGCGTGACGTTCGAGTCGTGGTCGAGCTGGGTGCAGACGATGCGCTCGCCGCCCGTCCACGTGCGGGCGAGGGCGCGGCGTGTACGCGAAGACCAACGCCGTGGCGCTGGCCCCGAAGATCACCTGGTCGGCGGCCGCCCCGAGGAGCCGCCCGACCGCGCCGCGCACCTCGTCGACCAGCGCACCCGTGCGCTCGCTCGCCTCGAACCGGCCGCCGATGTTGGCGGGGGCGGGGCTCGAGAGGTAGGCGTGCATCGCGTCGATGGCGGTGTCGACCGGCAGCGTGCCGGCGGGGCCGTCGAGGCGCACCCAACCGTCGGCGAGCCCGGGGAAGCGATGGCGGAGGTCGGGGAGAGCCACGGGCGGGAGTCTGTCGCTACGCTCGACGGTGATGTTCGACCTCGACGAGTTCGTCGCCGAGTGCGTCGCCGCGCGAGCCGAGTCCGAGCCCCGGCAGGCGATCAAGGAGGTCCTCGCCCGGGCGGTGAGCGACCCGGAGGCGGTCGGGCGGCGGCTCCCGGCCGAGCGGGCGGAGATCGAACGGCTCCACGTCGCCGACGACCTCACGATCATCAAGGTCGTCTGGGCGCCGGGCATGGACATCCGCCCGCACGACCACCGCATGTGGGCGGCGATCGGCATCTACGGCGGGCAGGAGAACAACACGTTCTTCCGCCGCTCGGCCGACGGCGTCGTGCGGAGCGGGGGCAAGGAGCTCCGTGAGCGCGACGTCGCCCTCCTGGGCGACGACACGATCCACGCCGTCGCCAACCCGCGCCGCACCTACACCGGGGCGATCCACGTGTACGGCGGCGACTTCTTCACCCAGGCCCGCAGCGAGTTCGACCCCGTCACCCTCGCCGAGAGCCCCTACGACGTCGCCCGGACCCTCGAGCTGTTCGAGGCGGCCAACCGCTCCTAGGCCGGGACGGTGATCCGCGAGGTACGGAGGTCCGAGGCGGCGGAACCGCAGGGCTACCCTCGCCGGCGTGCCCACCGCGCCGACCGCACCGAAGCTCCGGGGGGCCCTGAAGCGGTCGGGTCCGAGCCTGGCGATCGAGCGGGAGCTCTGGTCGACGGGCCACGAGGTCGTCGTCGGGATCGACGAGGTCGGTCGAGGGGCGTGGGCCGGCCCGCTCAGCCTGGGCGCCGCCGTCATCCCCCAGGACCGCCGGGTCTACAAGATCCGTGACTCCAAGGCCCTGACCGAGCCCGAGCGGGAGGCGCTGTTCGATCGCATCGCGTCGTGGTGCGTGGCCTGGTCGGTCGGGCACGCGTCGGTGGAGGAGTGCGAGACCCTGGGCATGGCGGAGGCGCAGCGCGTCGCCGCCCGCCGGGCCATCGACGGCCTCGGGCTCGGCGAGCCGCACCGGGTCCTCGTCGACGGCAACTGGGACTTCGTCGGGCGGGGCACGACGATCCGGCTGGTCAAGGGCGACGCCCGGTGCCTGTCGATCTCGGCGGCGTCGATCCTGGCCAAGGTCACCCGCGACCGCATGATGCGGGAGGAGTCGGAGAACCACCCCGGGTACGACTTCGACCTCAACAAGGGCTACCCGTGCCCCCGCCACAAGCTCGCTCTGGCCGCCTACGGCCCCACCGCGATCCACCGCCGCAGCTGGGTCTTCATGGACCACTCCGTCTGGGGTGGCGTGAAACGGGTCCCCGTCGGCGGCCAACAGGTGCTGTGCTGACCGCCGACGATGACCTGGAGCGGAGCCGCGCCGAATTCGAGGCCAAGGTGCGGTCGGCGCCGCGGGTACCGGCGCCCGCCCCGGGCGGCAAGGGCTCGCCCGCCGCGCTCCTGACGATCGGTGTCATCAGCACGCTCGTGCTCGGCGCGACGGCAGCGGCGCTCGGCGGCGGCCTGCTCTACGTGCCGGCCCTGCTGCCGCTGGTGACGGTGCTCGCCGTCCTCGGCGCCCGCATCGTGACGCGCTGCGGTCAGTTCCGCAGGAGGTCCTTGAACGGGCTCGTCGTGTCGATGCCGGGTTCCTTGGGGAGGCCGAGGACCTGCTCGCCGATGATCTTGCGCAGCACCTCGTCGGTGCCGCCGGCGACGCGCATGCCCGGCACGCCGAGGACGAACTTGTTCCAGGAGAACGTGCCCCACTCGCCGGTGTCGGCGACGAGCCGGGGGCCGAGCACCTTCGCCACGAACTCCGTGACCGCCTTCATGTTCTGCGTGAGCGACAGCTTCGCCCCCGACAGCTCCGGCCCGGGAGCCTGGCCCGCCTTGATCTTGTCCATGGCCCGCTGGTTGTTCCACTTCGCCACCTGGAACCCGGCGTAGACCTTCGCCAGCTCGTTGCGGAACACCGGGTCCTGGTCGAGCCCGAAGTGGCGCAGCATCTCGATGAGCCGCACCGCGTTGCCGATGCCGCCCATGCCGCCGCCGGCGGAGCCGCCGGCGCCGATCGACGCCCGCTCGTTGAGCAGCGTCGTGAGCGCCACCGTCCACCCGGCGTTGACCTCGCCGAGGCGGTGGTCGTCGGGGACGCGCACGTCGTTGAAGAAGACCTCGTTGAAGCTGGCGCCGCCGGTCATCTGGCGCAGCGGCCGGACCTCGACGCCCGGCGCCTTCATGTCGACCACGAAGCCGGTGAGGCCCTTGTGCTTGGGCTGGTCGGGGTCGGTCCGGCAGATGATCTCGCCGATGTCGGAGTACTGCGCGCCCGACGTCCACACCTTCTGGCCGTTGATGACCCACTCGTCGCCGTCGCGCTCGGCCCGGGTCTGAGAGTCCGGCCAGGTCGGACCCGGCGCCGGGCTCGCTGAAGAGCTGGCACGCCGACGATGTCGCCGCGGTACATGGCCGGCAGGTACCGCTCCTTCACGTGCTCCTGGGCGTGGGCCAGGATCGTCGGGGCGACCATGCCGAGCCCGATGCCGAAGAACGACCCGTTCGGGATCCGGTACTTCGCCTCGACGGTGCCGTAGGCGCGCTCGTGGGCCTGGCTCAGCTCCCGGCCGCCGAACTGCTTCGGCCCGGTGATCCAGCCGAGGCCGGCGTCGTAGCGCTTGGCCCGCCACTTCTGGCGACTCGGCGAGCTGCTGGCGCTCGGCCTCGCGGTCGATCTCCTCGAACAGCGCCATGTCGTCGCCGCCCTCGCCCCAGACGAACGGCTTGTCCTCGTCGGCCTTGCGCTCGGCGTTGGCGTCGAAGAAGGCGGTGACCTCCTCGCGGAACTCGTCGACGGTGGGCTGCTCGGCACTGGTCACGGCCTACTCCTCGGACTGGCGCGGTTCCTGGAAACTTGACTGTCCGGTCAAGTTAGTACGCTCGCCGACCGTGCGCAGATCCGCCGCCGCCCTCGCCCTCGCCGGGTGGACCGCCTTCGTCTGGTTGACCCGCATCCGCAACGCCGCCCGCGACGGCGACTCGCTCTGGCCCTACCTCGTCTCGGTGTCGTTCCTCGTCCTCGCCATCGGCGTGCTGGCCACCCTCGGCCGCGATCGCCGCTGGGTCCTGGCGCTGGTCGTGTGGACGCTCGTCGTGTGGCCGGTGCGCCTCGTCGACATCGCCTTCCTGTCCGACCACGGCGCCGGCTTCGTCGCCGTGCACGCCGCCATCGGCCTGCTGTCGATCGGGCTCGCCGTCGTCGCCGGCCGAGAGGTCGCCCGGTCACGACGCCTAGCGTCGGCCGCGTGACCCCCGACGCCGACCCGTCGCGCACGATGCGCCCCCGAGCGAGCTCGACTTGACCGCCGACGAGCGTTCCCGCCGCGAGGCGATCGTCCGCGAGCACATGGAGTCGGAGAACCGCCACGACTTCGACGCCACCATCGCCACGTTCTCCCACCCGCACTACGAGTTGATGGCGAGCGGCGAGGTGTTCGACGGCGAGGCCGAGGTCCGCGAGTACTTCGCCCGCAGCCGCACCGCGTTCCCCGACCAGCGCAACGAGCTCCGAGCGTTGCGCCACACCGACGACGCCGTCATCGTCGAGTTCGACCTCCTCGGCACCCACCTCGGACCGCTCCAGGGCATCGCCCCGACGGGCAAGGCGTTCCGCTGCCCGATGCTGGCGATGTTCGTCTTCGACGACGACGCCATCGTCTGCGAGCGCGTGTACTCACGACGCCGCGTCGATCGCCCGGCAGATCGGTATCTCGTAGCGCCCTACGTCGGCTCCGACAGATCGACGTCGAGGGCGAGCGTCAGGCACCGGCAGCCGCCGCCGGCCTTCAGGAACTCGTCGACCGGCGACTCGACGACGCCGAAGCCCCACGCCTCGAGCTGGCGCCCGACCCGCGGCGGCACCGACGGCATGACGATGTTGCGGTCGACCACGACCGAGTTGGCGCAGAACGCCAGCGCCTCCTCGTCGTCGAGCCACAGCGGCTCGGGCACGAGCGCCTCGACCACCTTGCGCCCGTAGCCGTCCCAGCCGAGCGGAGCGCAGATGGCGCGGCGGTCGTCGAGCGGGCAGAACGTCAGGTCGACGTGGTACAGCCGCTCGTCGACGAGCTCGACCGACCGCACCGGGCACCCCAGCAGCTCGGACAGGATCGCCCCCGCGACGGCGTCGCTCCGGGGCCGGTAGCCCGACAGCAGGACGGCACGACCGGCTCGTCGAAGTACGGCAGCGCGTCGCCGGCGCCCTCGTGGTCGACCTCCTCGGGCAGGCGCTCGACGTCGAAGCCGGCCGCGGCGAACCAGTCGGCGAACACCGGCGTCTCGGGCTGGCGCTCGGGGTGGCGGAAGTGCGAGGGCACGAACGTGGAGCCGGAGACGAGGCCGGCGTTGGCGGTGAACACGAGGTCGGGGACGTGGGTCTGCGGCTCCATGGTCACGACCTCGGCGCCGGCGCCCCGGAGGTTGTCGACGAGCCGCTCCCACTGCGCGTCGCCCGGTCGAGGTCGACCCGGACCTCGGTGTGCATCCACGGGTTGATCTCGTACAGGACACCGAAGTGCTGCGGCGGGCACATCAGGTAGCGCCGCCCCCACGGGAGGCCGGTGCTCACCGCGGCTCGCCCAGCGCGTCGACGAGGTCGTGGCAGAACGGCCCGACGTCGGTGACGATGCCGAGGGCCTGGTGGCTGCCGCGGTCGGCGAGCTTGGTGACGACGGCCTGGTTGATGTCGACGCAGAACGTCTCCACCCCGCCGGGCAGGATGTTGCCGGTGGCGATGGCGTGCAGCGTCGACGCCAGCATCAGCGCCACGCCGACGCCGGCGATGTGGTCGCGCATGGCGTCGGCGGCGACGACCACGTCGGCGATGGTGTCGGGCAGCGGCCCGTCGTCGCGGACCGAGCCGCCGAGCACGAACGGCACGCCGCGCCGCACGCACTCGTACATCACGCCGCCGGTCACGAACCCGGCCTCGACCGCGGCCGCGATCGATCCGTGACGCCGCACCTCGTTGATGACCCGGAGGTGGTTGGAGTGGCCGCCCTCGGTTCCGTGCCCCGACGCGACCGACACGCCGAGCGACGTGCCGAGCACGTTCGACTCGATGTCGTGGGTGGCGAAGCCGTTGCCGGCGAAGAGCACGTCGATCCAGCCGTCGCGCACGAGGCGGGCGACGTCGGGACCGCCCCCGGTGTGGATGACGGCGGGTCCGCACACGGCCAGGATCCGCCCGCCTCGGTCCCGCGCCGCTCGCATGCGGTCGGCGACCTCGGCGACCAGCAGCGCCTTGGGCTTCTCCGAGGACACCTCGGAGGCCATGAACTCGAAGGCCCGCCGATCCCGCGGCTTGTCGGGAGCGCGGCACCCGCACGCCGTCGGGCCCGACCACGACGAGGTCGCCGGCCTTGACCCGGTGCATCGGCACGGTGCGGACCGCGTCGCGGCCCGTCGTTGACCACGAGCCCGCAGTCCATCTCGGGGTTCTCGACGCCGAGCCAGTGCCCGTCGACGCGCACCTCGGTCGCCAGGTTGGTGGTCGAGTAGAAGCCCGCGGGGAGCACGCCGTCCTGGTCGGCGGGGACCACGGCCGCGTCGGCGTCACCGACCCGGCTGGCGCCGTGGACGGCGCAGGGCCTCGAGCAGGGCGGCGAGGACGTCCTCGTCGGCGTGCGTCGACCTCGATGCGGGCCCGGCTCGGGTCGATGTTCGTCCGGCCGATGTCGACCTCGGTCGAGCTGGTAGTCGGCGCCGGCGTCGACGATGAGGTCGAGGACCTTCGGCAGGATCAGCGAGTCGATGATGTGGCCGGCACCTCCACGGTCTCCGAAGGCATGGCGGCTCAGTCTGTCGCCGTCGGTGGGGACCTCGTCGGCGCCGACCGTGGGCTCGGGCTTGAGGCGACCCTGGCGCTCGTCCTAGATGTCGCGGACGACGACCTGGATGACACCGGCGGCGGGGATGGCGAGGAGCGCGCCGAGGAGCCCGAACAGCTCGACGCCGACGAGCACGCTGACGAGCACCGTCAGCGGGTTGACGTTCACCGTGCGGCTCATGACCGTCACCTGGAGGACGTGGTTCTCGAACTGCTGGTAGGCGATGAAGAAGATCGAGGGTGGCGACGCCGGCGCCGAGGAGTGCAGGAAGGCGAACGCCACGGTCGGGATGGCGCCGATGGTGGCGCCGACGAGCGGGATGAGGTCGGCGAAGGCGACCCACAGCGCGAGCACGCCCGCGTAGGGCACGCCGAGGATCGACAGCATGACCCAGGTGGCCAGGCCGGCGATGACGCTGATGAGCAGGTTGCCGCCGACGTAGCCGGTCACGGCCCGCGATGCAGTCGCGGGCGACGGCCGTGACGCGGGGGCGATGCTGGCTCGGCACCAGCTTGAGGAACCCGTCGGCCAGGTTCTCGCCCTGCAGGAGCATGAGGACGGTCAGCACGAGGATCGTGATCGCCGCCACGAGGCCGGCGAACACGGTGCGCAGCACGCCGAACGCCGGCGTGCCGAGGTTGGCGGCGAAGTCGCGGATGCGGTCCTGGTTCTCCTCGACCCATTCCTCGAGGTCGTACCGCTTGACCAGCTCGCCGATCGTCCCCTCGCCGTTGCGGGCGTCCTCGACGAAGCCGGGCAGGTCGTCGGCGAACTCCTGGCCCTGGTCGACCAGGGGCGCGATGAAGGCGTAGAGCAGGCCGGCCAGGGCGGCGACGCCGACGAGGAGGACGACGGTCGTGGCGAGGCCGCGGTCGCATGCGGGCCCGGCGCTGGAGGTAGTCGACGGCCGGGTTGAGCACGACGGCGAAGAACAGGGCGACGACCATCCAGGCGAGGATCCGCGCCAGCTCGCGCAGCAACAGCAGCCCCACGAGCGTGAGGACGACAGCGGCGATCGTCGCCCAGATCGTGCGCCAGGGGACCGGCGGCGCGCTCCACTGCGGCCACCGTACGGGTAGAGGTTTCCCTGGCCGCGGATGCCCCCGGCTACCGTCGGCGCCGCCATGGGCCAGATCGTCAACGTCCTCGAACGGCAGTCGTCACGCCCCGGGATCGTGCGCTTCGAGACGAACCGGGTGCTCTCCGGCACCGGGCACGACCGCTTCTCCGCCGGCGACCACATCGTCGGGAACCGCCCTGTCGACGAGCTGGCCCGGCGCCTGTTCGCCCGCGGTGGCATCGCCGCGGTCCACATCAACAGCGGCATGGTCACCGTCGACCTGGCGAAGGGCTACACGTCCGACGGGCATCGCCGACATCATCCGGAGCCTCTACACCTTCTACGACGACGCGCCGGCCGACGCCGGTGACGTCGGCGAGGCGTTGGCGGCCGCCGAGGCAGAGGTGTCCGACGAGGCCGCCGCCGAGGAAGCGCAGGCGCAGGTCGAGGAGGGCCACGCCGAGTCCGCCGCCGACCCCGTCATCACCGAAGAGCCCGCCGGCGAAGCCTGAGCCAAGCTCGTCGGGTCATGAGCACCCTGCACTCGCCGTTGCGGATCGGGGGGACCACGACGGTGCGCAACCGGCTCTACCGGGCGCCCGTGCTCGAAGGTGCCGGCGACGGTCCCGACTGCGCGTCGAAGTACGCCAAGCAGTTCGTCGCCAACGCCGAGGCCGGCGTCGGCCTGATCATCCAGGGCAACTCGTGCCTCTACCGAGGAGGGCCGCACCAGCCCGGGCATGACCCTGGTGCACACCCGTGAGCGGATGCTGCGGCTGGCGCCGATGGTCGACGCCGTGCACGCCGCCGGCGCCGCCATCTGGATCCAGGTCGGCCACGGCGGGCTGTTCGCCATGGAGGCGTGGCACGAGCCGTACGCTCGAGCGCCGGGCCCGCTGCTGGCGCCGAGCGCGCCCCGCTGGTGGCTGAGGCCGGTGTTCCGCCGCGCGCCCGTGCACGCGATGACGCACCGACGAGGTGCGCGGCGATGTCGACCGCTACGGCGAGGTGGCGGCGTGGGCGCGGCGAGGCGGGCTACGACGGGATCCAGCTCGCGTCAGCGCAACGCCAAGCTGCTCGACCAGTTCCTCTCGCCCGTTCTGGAACCGGCGCGACCGACGAGTACGGCGGGTCGGCCCGCAACCGGGCCCGGATCGCTCGAGGACATCCGGCGGTCGGTCGCCGAGCGCGCCGGCGCGGACTACACGTGCACGGTGAAGGTGCCGGTGCGGCGAGAAGGCGCCGCCGCTCACGCCCCGCACGACGTGGGACGAGGGCATCGAGCTGGCCCGCTGGTGCGAGGAGTTGGGCTACGACTCGGTCACGCCGGTCGAGGTGTCGGTCTTCCCCGACACGACGCTCACCCGCGGCGGCATCCCGACGTCGCTCTGGCGGAACAAGGGCATGAAGGACCGGTTCGCCAAGGCGGCGCCGCACCGCCTCGAGCGCAAGGTGCATCGAGGCCGGCTACCTCGTCGGCGGGCTGCGGGCGCCGTTCCAGCCGGTGTGGAACCGCAGTCGCGGTTCGAGGCGGTGAAGGCGGCGTCGTCTCGATCCCGGTGCTCGCCGTCGGCGGCATCCGCACGCCGGGCCGAGGTCGACGCCATCCTCGACGGCGGCCAAGCCGACCTGGTCGGCATCGGCCGTCCGTTCTACGCCGAGCCCGACCTGCCGCGCCGCATCCTCGGCGGTGGCGACGAGCACGGCGACGACATCACGACCGCGGCCTGTGCCAGAACTCCAACCTCTGCGTCCCGGCGCAGATGCTGGGCATGAAGGGCGCCTGCTACAACCCCGCGGTCGTCAAGGTCCGTTCGAAGCGCTGAATCGTGGGTACCCTCGCTGCGACATGAGCGAGCACGGATGCGAGTGAATCAGGCACGGTCTCTGCGCTGCGCAGCGCGCAGCTCATCGGCGCCACCGACTCCAGAGCAGTCGGTGGCCGGACGGCTGGCGAGGCCATGAGTGCTCGGCCTGAGGCCATGCTCGACGACGCCGCCGAGCTCGTCGGCCTCGATCCCGACGTCCACCGCATCCTGCGCAGCTGCGAGCGGATGCTTCGAGGTGTCGGTGCCGGTGCGGATGGACGACGGCAGCGTCGAGGTCTTCACCGGCTGGCGCGTCCACCACGACACGACCCGCGGCCCGGGCAAGGGCGGCATCCGCTTCCACCCCGACGTCGACGCCGACGAGGTCAAGGCCCTCGCCGCCGGCATGACGTTCAAGACCGCCGTGCTCGACCTCCCCTTCGGCGGGGCCAAGGGCGGCGTGCGCTGCGACCCGACCGTGCTCTCCGCTCGGCGAGCTCGAGCGGCTGACCCGCCGCTACGCCTACGAGATCTTGCCCCTGCTCGGCACCGACCGCGACGTGCCCGGCGCCCGACGTCAACACCGACGGCCGGGTCATGGCGTGGCTGATGGACACCATCGTCCATGACGACCGGTCAGCACCAGGCCGGGGTCGTGACCGGCAAGCCCGTCGCCGTCGGCGGCACCGCCGCCCACGCCGGGCGCGACGTCGAGCGGCGTCGTGGTCTGCGTCCGCGCCGCCTTCGGCGAGCTCGGCCTCCCGCTGACCGGCAGGCGGGCCGTCATCCAGGGCTTCGGCAAGGTCGGCGGCCCGCTCGCCTTCCTGCTCGCCTCGGCCGGCATGCGCGTCGTCGCCGTCAGCGACGTCGGCGGCGCCGTGCTCAACGAGGGCGGCCTCGACCCTGCCGAGCTCGCCGACCACGTGGCGCTGACCGGCACCGTCGCCGGCTTCGCCGGCGGCGATCCCATCGACGCCGACGACGCTCTACACCGTGCCGTGCGAGCTGTTCGTCCCGGCCGCCCTCGGCGGCGTCATCACCGCCGACGTCGCCGAGAAGCTGGCCGCCCGGATCGTCGTCGAGGCGGCCAACGGCCCGACGACGACCGAGGCCGAGCCCGTGCTCGCACGACCGGGGCATCGTCGTCGTGCCCGACATCCTCGCCAACGCCGGCGGCGTCACCGCCTCGTACTTCGAGTGGGCCCAGGCCAAGCAGGGCTACGCGTGGGAGGAGGAGGTCGTCGCCGAGCGCCTGCGCACGCGGATGGAGCGGGCCTTCGCCGACGTGTGGGCAAGGCCGAGGCGCTCGACGTGTCGCTGCGCCGGGCGGCGTTCGCCCTGGCCCTCGAGCGGGTGGCGGCCGCGATCGACCGCCCGCGGCCTGTTCCCGTAGGCCTGACGCGACACTAGAACACGTTCTAGTCTGGGCCGATGGGTGACCTGCCGTTCAAGGCGTTCGACGCCGACAACCACTACTACGAGGCGACCGACGCCTTCAGCCGTCACATCGCCCCGGAGTACGCGAAGCGGGGCATGCGGTGGGCGACGATCGACGGCCGGCAGCGGTTGCTGGTCGACGGCCGGATCAACCGGTTCATCCCGAACCCGACGTTCGACCCGGTGGCCAAGCCCGGGGTCCTCGACGCCTACTTCCGCGGCAAGCGGCCCGGCCGACGACATCCGCGCCGCCTTCGGCGAGCTCGAGCCGATCCGCCCCGAGTACCGCGACCGCGACGCCCGGCTCGCGGCCCTCGACGACGCTGGGCCTCGACGGTGCGTTCCTCTTCCCGACCCTCGGGGTGGGGATGGAGGAGGCGGTGCAGCACGACCCCGGCCTGGCCCACGCCGTCTTCGAGGCGTTCAACCGGTGGCTGGAGGACGACTGGGGCTACGACATCGAGGGGCGCCTGTTCGCCGCCCCGATGCTCTGCCTGCTCGACCCGGTCAAGGCCGAGCGCGAGGTCGACCGGGTGCTCGCCCACGGCGCCAAGCTCGTGTGCATGCGCAGCGGCCCGGTGAAGGATCCCAACGGCGCCCGGACCCACGGCCACCCCGACCACGACGGGATCTGGGCCCGGCTCGACGAGGCCGGTGTGGTCGTGGCCTTCCACTCGGGGGAGTCCGGCTACGGCTTCCTGCCCGACGCCTGGGGGCGGGGCGGGGAGTTCGAGGCGTTCCGCCACGACGCCTTCCGCATGATCATCACCGGGCACCGGCCGATCCACGACACGCTCGCCGCGCTCGTGTGCGACGGGGTCTTCACCCGGTTCCCGCGCATCCGCATCGCGACGATCGAGTCGGGCAGCGACTGGGCCCGGCCGCTGGCGGCCGCGCTGACGAAGGCGTTCAAGCAGCGCCCGAGCTCGTTCGGGGGTGTCGACCCCGTCGAGCAGCTCCGCAAGCACCTGTGGGTCTCGCCCTACTACGAGGACAACCTGCGGGGCGTCGCCGATCTGCTCGGCGCCGACCACATCCTGTTCGGCTCAGACTGGCCCCACGCCGAGGGACTGGCCGATCCGACGTCGTTCGTCGAGGACCTCGGCGAGTTCGACGAGGACGAGGTCCGCCTCATCATGCGCGAGAACGCCCTCAGCCTGGTGCGCCCGCCCTCGTTCTGACTGGTTCGCTCCGCGCCATCCGGCTCGGCACTTGCAACGAGCGAACACGCGTTCGATACTGGGCGGGTGCGGAGCAGGGGAGCGGAGCAGTTGGCTCGATTGGCCGAGGTGGCCGACCGAGCCCGTCCGGTGGCGCTGGCCCGTGAGCACGTCCTGCCCGTGCTCGACCCCCTCCAGCGGCTGCTGCCCGGCGGGCTGCGCCGGGGCACCACCGTGCAGGTCGACGGCGGGCGGGAGGGGGTGGGCTCCACCTCGCTGGCCCTGGCGCTGCTGGCCGGTCCGTCGGCGGCCGGGTCGTGGGTGGCGGCGGTCGGGGTGCCGTCGCTCGGGCTCGCGGCCGCGGCCGGCTACGGCGTCGACCTCGGCCGGCTCGTGCTGGTGGCGCTCGCCGCCACCGGAGCAGTGGGGGACGGTCGTGGCCACGCTGCTCGACGCCTTCGACGTCGTGCTCGCCCGCCCGCCCGCCGGCGCCGGGTCCGGCCCGGCGACGGCCGCCGGCTGCCGCCCGGGCCCGCGAGCGGGGGTCGGTGCTGGTGCGGCTCGGGTCGTCGTCGGCGCTGGCCCGAGGCCGCCGACCTCGCCCTCACCGTGACCGCCACGGCGTGGGAGGGGCTCGGGCAGGGCCACGGCCACCTCCGGGCCCGCCGGGCGACGGTCGAGGCCGGCGGCCGCCGGGCCCACGACCGCCCCCGCCGGGTCGACCTGTGGCTCCCCGGCCCCGACGGTCGTCTCTGCCCTGCGAGCTCGATGGCCAGCGCACCGCCGGCGGCCCTGATGCTCGAGCGGCGCGAGGCCTCCGGTTGGCGGGATGACCGCGCGTCCGCACGCTGGTCGCTGGGTGCCCGACTGGCCGGTCGTGGCCGCCGGGGCGCAGCCCGACGAGCCGGCGGCGGTCGTGCACGCCAACCGGGTGGTGGCCGTCACCCCGGCGGCCCGGGCCGAGGGGGTCGACGTCGGGCTGCGGCGGCGGGAGGCCCAGGGCCGCTGCCCCGACGCTCGCCGTGCTCGACCACGACCCGGCCCGCGACGCCCGGGCCTTCGAGCCGGTCGTCGCCGCGCTGCGAGCGACATCTGCCCCCGCATCGAGGTCGCCGCTCCCGGCCCCCTCGCCTTCCCGACCCGGGGCCCGTCGCGCTACTTCGGCGGCGACGACGCCCTCGCCCGCGGCTGCCGCTCTGGCCGACGGCGTGCTCGGCGCCGGGCGACGCCGCAGTCGGCATCGCCGACGGCCCCTTCGCCGCCTGCTGCTGCGCGGCGTCGACAGCCCGAGCGGGCTGCAGGTGGTCCCGCCGCTGGGAGCGCCGCCTTCCTCGCCCCGCTGCAGCCGGTCGACGCCCTGCTCGCCGTCGCCGGGCTCGCCCGACGAGCTGCGTCGACGTGCTCGCGCCGCCTCGGCCTGCGCACGCTCGGCGCCGTCGCCGCCCTCCCCGCCGGCGACGTCGCCGGCCGCTTCGGCCCCGACGGCATCGCCGCCCACCGCCTGGCCGCCGGGCTCGACGAGCGCCCGCCCGCCACCGGGCGCCGCCGCCCGACCTCGCGGCGCGGGCCGAGCTCGACCCGCCGGCCGAGCGGGTCGAGACCGCCGCCTTCGTCGCCCGGGCCCTCGCCGACGAGCTGGCCCGCCGCCTCGACGCCCGGGTCTCGCCTGCACCCGCCTCCTGGTCGGCGGCCGAGACCGAGCACGGCGAGCGCCTCGAGCGGCTGTGGCGGGGCGACGGCGCCGGCGGCGCGGCCGCCTCACCGCCGGCGCCATCGCCGACCGGGTCCGCTGGCAGCTCGACGGGTGGCTCAACGGGAGCAGCGCCACGGCGGCACGGCCCACCGCCGGGATCGCCCTGCTGGAGCTGGTGCCCGACGAGGTCGTCGCCGCCACCGGCCGCCAGCTCGGGTTCTGGGGCGGCACCGCCGGCGCCGACGAGCGGGCGGTGCGGGCCGTGGCCCGGGTGGCCGGGCTGCTCGGTCCCGACGCCGTCACCGTGCCCGAGTGGCGGGGCGGGCGGCGCCGGCCGAGCAGGTCGTCGCTCGTGCCGGCCGGCGCGGTCGACCTCGCCGAAGCCCGACGCCGACGCGCGACCCGACACGCCCCGTCGCCGGCCACGACGTCGCCGCCCTGGCCCGGCCGCCTGCCGCTCACCCGATCCGGCGGCGCTCGCCGACCCACGGGCGGTCGAGGTCCTCGCCGTCGACGGCGCCCCGGTCGGCGTCACCGGCCGGGGCGCGATCACCGCCGAGCCGGCCCGCCTGCGTCGCTCGGCGGTCGGCCCGGTCGAGATCGCGGCCTGGGCCGGGCCGTGGCCGGCCGAGGAGCGGTGGTGGGACGCCTGCCCGCAGCAGCCGCCGGGCCCGGCTCCAGGTCGTCGACGCCGGCGGCGCCGCCCGCCTGCTCGTGCCGCGAGGGCGGCCGCTGGTGGGTCGAAGCCGTCTACGACTGAGCTCCTGTCACACCCCGTCAGAACCGGCGCGCTTCGCGCGTGATCACCACGAAAAGCACCGCACCTTCGGGAGATCTGCGGGCAGGATCGGCGGATGCAGCGGGGACAGGTGCGCGCCGGGGCCAGAGCCGTGGCCCCGATGCTCGTCGGCGTCGTCCCGTTCGGGCTCGTCGCCGGCGCCGCTCCGTGCCGAGCGGGGCCTCGGCGCCGGGCGCCGCCGTCGGCTTCTCGATCGATCGTCTTCGCCGGGGCGTCGCAGCTCGCCGCCATCGACGTGCTGGGCGATGGCGGCTCCGCCCTCGTCGCCGCGCTCGCGGCGTGGACGATCAACCTCCGGATGGTCCTGTACTCGGCGTCGCTGGCGCCCCACCTCGCCGAGGAGTCGCTCACGAACGCGGCTCGGGCTCGCGTACCTCCTGACCGACCAGGCCTACGCCGTCTCGATCACCCGGTGGGACGGCACCGACGATCCGAAGGCGCCGGGTGCCCGTACTACCTCGGCGGCGCCTTGCTGCTCTGGGGGAGCTGGCAGCTGTGCACGATCGTCGGCGCGCTCGTCGGGGCCGTCGGTGCCCGAGGACGTGCCGCTCGAGTTCGCCGTCCCGCTCGTCTTCCTCGTCCTGCTCATCCCGGCGCTGAACGGCCCGCCGGCGGTCGTCGCCGCGCTCGTCGGCGGCTTCGGCGCGGTGGCGGCCGCCGAGCTCGGCGTCGGCTCGCTGTCGCTCATGGTGGGGGCGCTCGCCGGGATCATCGCCGGCACGCTCGCCGACCTCGGCCAGACCGCGGCGGCGCCCGCCGCCACCGCCGATCCTCGACGTCTCCCTCGACGCCGGCGCGGAGCCGGAGCCGGAGTGAGCACGACCTGGACCGCCATCCTGCTCGCCGGGGTCGGGACGTTCCTGATGCGGGCGTCGTTCCTGCTCGCCGCGCACCGGCTGGCCGAGGTGCCCGAGGGCGTGCAGCGGGTGCTGCGTCAGATCCCCCCGGCGGCGCTCGCCGCCATCGTGGTGCCCGCGCTCCTGCGACCCCGACGGCCAGCTCGACCTGTGGCAGCCGGAGCTCGCCGCCGGCCTCCTCGCCGGCCTGGTCTGCTGGCGCACGAAGAGCGCCGTGCTCACCCTCGTGGTCGGCATGACGACCCTCGGCCTCCTCCAGCAGATCTAGGCATCGGCGAACGAGGGACAAAACGGTTGTGGCCCCGTGCCGTACCGGCAAGCCGGACGGCGGCGGGGCCACCGCGGCCGAGGCATCCACCAAGCGATCGTGTCGGGGCGTTAGCCTCTCTGCGACCACTCACATCGCCCGTCGGAGCGTGAGCTCTGGCGGGCGATGTTCCCTTTGTCACCGCTGTTCGGCCCGTGAAGGCTTCCCAACGGTGACTCGATCACTTCGGTCCGGCCCGAGGGCCTTTCCTCTGTGACGTGATGGAACCTCGTCCTCCCGCATCGGCGGTTGTGGCCGCTCCGAGAGGGTTCTCGTTGGCCGAAGCCCCCGGGTCACCTCTGTTCACCGCACCACTCCATACCGTTGCAGTGGGGTGACTCTGGACCAGCGATCGTGCGAGGTCAAGGGGCAATTCCCTGATTCACAGGGTTATCCCCGAACCTTTTCGTCTGCCCACAAGTCGGGGCCGGTTTTCCACCGCGCCACCCACAGGTTGACCACAGCGCAACGGGTTGATCGACCGAACATCCGTTCGTACGATGGCCCGTGTGGGGTTCAACAACCCGGCGATGTCGTGGTCGGAGTTGCACGGCCGGCTCACCGCCCGACCCGGTGGTGGCCGTCCCACGAACGCGCCCCCCAACGCCAACGGCGGCGACAGCCCGGCGTGGTCGTACAAGCGCCAGCCCTACGTCGCCGGCGTCGAGCGGGTCAGGGGAGCGGTCCCGTACGCCGAGCTCCACTGCCACTCGAACTTCAGCTTCCTCGACGGTGCGAGCCACCCCGAGGAGCTCGTCGAGGAGGCGGCCCGGCTCGGGCTCGAGGCGCTCGCCCTCACCGACCACGACGGCCTCTACGGCGTCGTCCGCTTCGCCGAGGCGGCGCGGGAGGTCGGGGTGCCGACCGTCTTCGGCGCCGAGCTGTCCCTCGGCCTCTCGGCCCCCCAGAACGGCATCGCCGACCCCGAGGGCCACCACGTCCTCGTGCTCGCCCGCGACCCGGGCGGCTACGCCCGCCTCGCCCGCACGATCAGCCAGGCCCAGCTGCGGGGCAAGGAGAAGGGCAAGCCCATCTACGACGTCGCCGACCTCGCCGCGGCCCACGCCGGGCACTGGCTCGTCCTCACCGGCTGCCGCAAGGGCACCGTCCCCGCCGCCCTCGCCACCGAGGGTCCTCGGGCGGCGGCGCGGGCGCTGGCCGACCTCGTCGCCCTCTTCGGGGCGGGCAACGTCGCAGTGGAGCTGTGGGACCACGGCGACCCCCTCGACTCCGCCCGCAACGACGCCCTCGCCGAGATCGCCGCCCGCCAGGGCATCGACGTCGTCGCCACCAACAACGCCCACTACGCCAGCCCCGCCCAGCGCCCGCTCGCCACCGCCCTCGCCGCCGTCCGGGCGCGCCGCAGCCTCGACGAGCTCGACGGCTGGCTGCCGGCCGCCGGCACCGCCCACCTGCGCGCCGGGATCGAGCAGGCCCGGCGGTTCCGCCGCTACCCCGGTGCCGTCGAGCGAGCCGCCGAGCTGGGCCTCGCCTGCGCCTTCGACCTGCGCCTGGTGGCGCCGAACCTGCCGCCGTTCCCGTGCCCCGACGGCCTCACCGAGATGCAGTACGTGCGCCACCTGACCGAGCAGGGCGCCGCCAAGCGGTACGGCCCCCGCGGCTCCGAGCGGGTCCCGGGCGCCTACGCCCAGATCGACCACGAGCTCGACCTCATCGAGACGCTCGGGTTCCCGGGCTACTTCCTCGTCGTCTGGGACATCGTCGACTTCTGCCGGCGCGCCGGCATCTTCTGCCAGGGGCGGGGCAGCGCCGCCAACTCGGCGGTCTGCTACGCCCTCGGGATCACCAACGCCGACGCCGTCTCGCTCGGCTTGCTCTTCGAGCGCTTCCTGTCGCCCGAGCGCGACGGCCCGCCCGACATCGACATCGACATCGAGTCGGTGCGACGGGAGGAGGCCATCCAGTACGTCTACGCCAAGCACGGGCGCGAGCACGCCGCCCAGGTGGCCAACGTGATCACCTACCGGGCCAAGTCCTCGGTGCGCGACATGGCCAAGGCGCTCGGCTACTCGACGGGCCAGCAGGACGCATGGAGCAAGGAGGTCGACACCTGGGGCCCGTTGCAGTCGACGGCGAACGCGCCCGACCGCACGATCCCCCCTCCGGTCTTCGACCTCGCCCTCCAGGTCGAGCACTTCCCCCGCCACCTCGGCGTGCACTCGGGCGGCATGGTGATCTGCGACCGCCCCGTGGTCGAGGTGTGCCCCGTCGAGTGGGCCCGCTTCACCGGCCGCAACGGGACCGGGACGCAGCCGATCCGAACGGTGCTCCAGTGGGACAAGGACGACTGCGCCGCGGTCGGCCTCGTGAAGTTCGACCTCCTCGGCCTCGGGATGCTGACCGCCGTCCACGCCGCCGTCGACCACGTCCGCGCCGCCCACGGCCACCAGATCGACCTCGCCGCCATCGCCCAGGACGACGCCGTCTACGAGATGCTCTGCGCCGCCGACTCCGTCGGTGTGTTCCAGGTCGAGTCGCGAGCCCAGATGGCGACCCTGCCCCGGCTCAAGCCCCGCTGCTTCTACGACCTCGTCGTCGAGATCGCCCTCATCCGGCCGGGGCCGATCCAGGGCGGGTCGGTGCATCCCTACATCCGGCGCCGCAACGGCGAGGAGCCGGTCACCTACCTCCACCCCCTCACCGAGGGAGCGCTGGCCAAGACCCTCGGGGTGCCGCTGTTCCAGGAGCAGCTGATGCAGCTCGCCATCGACGTGGGCGGGTTCACGGCGGGGGAGTCCGACCAGCTGCGCCAGGCGATGGGCTCGAAGCGCTCCGCCGAGCGGATGGAGCGGCTGCACCGCCGCTTCGCCGAGGGAGCCGCGGCCCGGGGCGTCGACCCCGAGACGATCGAGGTGCTCTGGGAGAAGCTGGCCGCCTTCGCCAACTACGGCTTCCCCGAGAGCCACTCGGTGTCCTTCGCCTACCTCGTGTACGCCTCGTCGTGGCTGAAGCGGTGGTACCCGGCCGCCTTCTGCGCCGGCCTGCTCGACGCCCAGCCGATGGGTTTCTACTCGCCGCACTCCCTCGTGCAGGACGCCCGCCGCCACGGCGTCACCGTGCGGGGCCCCGACCTCAACGCCTCGGCCGCCAAGGCGACCCTCGAGACCGACGCCGGACGGGCCATGGCCGCGCCGCCACCGGCGCCGCCGGCGACGTGGGGGACGGGTGGGCCGGCCGTGCGGCTCGGCATCGGGTCGGTGCGCGGTCTCGGCGAGGACCTGGCCGCCGAGGTGGCGGCGGGCCGGCCCTACACCTCGATGGAGGACCTGCGCCGGCGGGTGCCGGCGCTCACCCTGGCCCACCTCGAGGCCCTGGCGACCGCCGGCGCCTTCGAGTCGTGCTTCGGGCTCCCGCGGCGGGAGGCGCTGTGGCAGGCGGGCGCCGTGGCCCAGTCCTCACCCGACCGCCTCGCCGGGATCGTCACCGGGGCCGACGCCCCCTGCCTGCCCGGCATGGACGCCCGGGAGGAGGCCGTCGCCGACCTGTGGTCGACGGGCGTGTCGGTCGAGGGGCACCCGACCCGGTTCCTGCGCGAGCACCTGGTGCGCCTCGGTGTCGTCACCGCCGCCGGACTGCGTCTGGTGCCGTCGGGGGAGCGGGTCGTCGTCGCCGGGGTCGTCACCCACCGCCAACGCCCGGCGACGGCCGGCGGCACCACCTTCGTCAACCTCGAGGACGAGACCGGCTTCGTGAACGTCGTCGTGTCCAAGGGATGCTGGGCCCGGTGGCGCCGGGCCGCCCGCTCGGCGCCGGCCCTGCTGATCCACGGCCGGGTCGAGCAGGAGGAGGGCGTGATCAACGTCATCGCCGAGAAGATCGAACCGCTCCCGCTCGACGCCCCGACCAGGAGCCGCGACTTCCGCTGATCAAGCCCCCCGCCCCGGGTTGGTCAGAAGTCGACGGGGATGCAGGCGTACCGGGCGCCGGCGCCGCCGCCGGGGTTGTCGGTGCCCCGCTCGTGGATCACGACCGAGCCGGCCGCATCGACCGGGACGGCGAAGTCCACGATCGCGTCGGCGAAGCCCACCCCGCCATCCTGCACCACGAAGTCGAGCCAGATCTCGTTCGCCGGTGTCGCCACCACCGCCTGGTCGCCGTGCTTGTAGTGCGACGAGGCCGCGGCACCGTTGTCCTCCGTGCACGGCCCACGGTGCACGTGCGCGCCCAGCGTGCGGCCCACCGCGTCGTGGTCGAGCCCGGTCACCTGCAGCCGTACGTGCGTGCCGCCGGTGTCGGTCGCTTCGACGATGACATGGGCCCGCGCGCCGTCGGTCGCCTGCCCGGAGGCGGTGGCGAAGTCCGTGAGGCCGTCGTTCGACTGGATGAGCTTGGGCGCCGCGGCCGCCGCGCCTGCCACGAATGCAACTCCGGCGATGCCGATCGCCGCCGCCCGTCCGAACCGCATGTGCATGTCCCACTCCCTCTGTTCGTGTTCCACAGGAGCAGACGCATCGATCGGGCGTCGCGGGTGACACCGCCCGAAAATCCTCGCTCGTGACGAGACAGTGCTTGTCGCGACTTCTGCGTCACTGCATCAGTCGGCCGACCGCGAACGCCACGAGGACAACACCGCCGAGCACGCGGCGGAAGGGGCTGTCCCCCCGGACGATCTCCTCCAGTGCCCACCAGACGAGGCCGAGGGCGGCGACCACCGAGACGGCGGTGCCGACCGCGCCCTCCGGCTCGAAGGCGAGCCGCACCAGCGTCGCGACGAGGAAGATCGCCAACGGGAGGTTGGGTCGCTGCGCGATCACGAGCTCGCCCGTCTTCGGGTTGCGGAAGAACCGCCTGGGCACGTCGGCGATGGGTATCGGGGCAGCGTCGCGTGTTCGGGGCGGTGTCGCCGTTCGAGCCCGCCCGATGAGTCGCGTCCCGACGACTCGTCTACAAAGCGCGATGGCCACCTACGTCCTGATCCACGGCGCCGGCTCGGACTCCTGGTACTGGCACCTCGTCGCGCCGCAGCTGCGACGAGCTCGGCCACGACGTCGTGGCCGTCGGACCTGCCGTGCGACGACGACTCCGCCGGCCTCGAGGAGTACGCCGACGCCGTGGTCGACGCGATCGGCGACCGGCGCGATCTGATCCTCGTGGCCCAGTCGCTTGGCCGGGTTCACCGCGCCGCTGGTGTGCGAGCGCCTGCCGGTGAGACTGCTCGTCATGGTGGCGGCGATGGTGCCCGCGACCGGGCGAGTCGCCGGGGGACTGGTGGGCCAACACCGGCCACGTGTTCCCCGACCCGTTCGACCCCGAGGTCGTCGTTCACGCACGATCTGCCGCCCGACGCTGGCGGCGGCGTCGTTCGACCACGTCCGCGCAGCAGTCCGGGCACGCCCGTTCGAGAAGCCGTGGCCGCTCGACGGCGTGGCCCGACGTGCCCACCCGGTTCCTGCTGTGCCGCGACGACCGCTTCTTCCCGGCCGAGTTCCAGCGCCGGGTCGTACGGGAGCGGCTCGGGATCGAGCCCGACGAGATGGACGGCGGCCACCTGCCCGCCCTCGCCCATCCCGACGAGCTCGTCGAGCGCCTCGAGGCCTACCGCGCCGAGGTGCGCCCGGCTTCGGCCTCGATCACCCGGCCGCTATCGCCACCCCGAGGGCGTCGTCGAGCGCCCTGAGGGCCGCGAAGAGCGGCGCCCGCGCTTCGGGCGTCGCGGGCCGGCTCAGGGCCGCCTGCTGGGCGGCGACGCCGATGTTGGTCAGCAGCTCCGTGAGGTTCGTGACGTTCGGCGCCTCCGTGAAACCAGGCACCCTGTCGCCCAGGGAGCCAAGCGTCGCGGACTCGTCGCCGGCGAGGCCGTCGATGCTGGCCAGGTAGTTGACGGCGTCCGTCCATCGTGCACGCCGCGCCGCGCCAAACTGCGCCGCATGACGACGCGGACACTGCTGCTCGCCCTCCACATCACCGGTGTCGCGGCCTGGCTCGGGGCGAACTTCGTGCAACTCGCCCTCAGCCCCCGGTTCGCCCGAGGGCCGGCCGAGGTGGCGGCGGCGTGGACCCGACAGACGATCTGGCTGGGCGAGCGCTACTACAACGTCGCCGGCGCCGTCATCGCCATCACCGGAGTCCTGCTCGTGCTCGACGGGAACTGGTCGTGGAGCTCGGGCTTCATCTGGGTGGGCATCGCCGTCATCGTCACCGGCGGCGTACTGGGCGGCGCCTTCTTCGGCCCGCTGGCGAAGCGACGGGCCGCGGCGCTCGAGTCCGGCGACGGCACGACCGCGGCGGGCGCGCAGCGTCGGATCCTCTCCCTCGCCGTGGTCGACACCGCGCTGATCCTCACCGCCGTCCTGGCGATGGTGGACAAGTGGCAGGCGTGAACCCCGCCAGCCACTGAGGCCCGGCCGCGCCTGCCGCCCCCACCCCTCGTTCTGGGCCGGCTGTCACCCGGGAACCGGGGGCGCGGCGTCAGTGGGTCGATGGCGGGGATGGCAGGCACGGGGCGGGCGCTGCGGACGGTCGGTCGGGCCGGGACATGGGTGGCGATCGCGCTCACGCTGTTCTTCGCCGGTCTCGTCCTGGCTGTCTTGCTCGTGAACGCCTCGCCACACAGCCGGTTGGCTCTCCTCGGGCTCGCCGCCGCCGGCGCCGTGCTGTGGCAGGTGCGCCGCCGCGTCGCCGGCGGCTCGCCGGAGGAGGTCGCCCGGATCGACCGGATCGTCTGCGTCTCCGCCTTCGCCGCCTACACCACCGTCGCCGTCGGCTGGTTGCTGCTCGGGCTTGGTGCCGGCGCTGGCCGCGGGGTTCCCGAGCTTCGCCGACCAGTTGCGCGACTGGGGCCAGGGCGACGACGTCTTCGCCGGGATGGCGCTCGACGCGGCGACGAGCAGCCCGCAACTCCTCCAGCGGCGATCCAGGTGACCCTCGACTACCTCTTCAGCATCGCTCAACGTCGCGCTGGCGACGTTCCTCGTCGTCAAGGTGCGGGGCAACCTGCACCTCCAACCTGCTCGCCCTCGGCATGGTCGGGCACCGCGGTCGCCTTCAACCTCCAGTCGCACGCCGCGCTTGCTGGTCATCGGCGATCGCCTCGGCGGCCGTTCACGCTGCGTCTGGCACGACGCTCGGCGTCCACGTGCTCGCCGGCGTCGCCTACGTCTTCGCCCTGCTCCTGTTCCCCGATGGCGCGATCGACCGGACCCGCGGCCCGCACCTGCTGGCGCTCGCCGTGGCCTTCGGCGTCTTCTCCTTCGTCGCCATCCCGGACCACACGAGCGCGCTCGTGCTGCTGTTCGGTGTGCTCGTGCCGGCCGCGGCGCTCGTCGCCCAGTCCCGGCGCTTCCGCGGACGCGCAGAGCCCCGAGCTCCGCCGCCTCTTCCGCCTGCTCCGGGCGGCGATGGCGCTGTCGCTGGCCGCGCGCGGTCGCCGTGCTCGTCGTCACCACCGTGCTCGACGCGCGCGACGACCGCTTCACCGAGACCACCCGCGACTACGAGCTCGTCGCGCCGGCCGCCGGCACCTACTTCTTCTACTGCGACCCTCACGTCGACGCAGATGCAGCGGCACCGTCGTCGTCGCCGACTCGACCTCGTCGTCCACGGATGTGCCGGTGGTCGCCGTCACCGACGCACGGCGACCGGTTCGACAAGAAGCAGCTCGAGCTGGTGGCGGGACGGACGACGGTGATCCGCTTCACGAACACCGACGGCACCGCCCACAACGTGTCGATCTACCGCGACCGTGCCGCGCGTGACGACGTCTTCGTCGGGTCCCTCTTCAGCGGCAAGGACCTGGCCACCTTCACGTTCCGCGTGTTCCGGATCGTGTTCGTGATCATCCCGCTCGCGCTGTTCGTCGCCATCCTCCGCTTCCACCTCTGGGACGTCCAACGACTGGCGAACCGGGCGATGGTGTACAGCGTCCTCACCGGCTGCTCGGGCTCGTCTACGCCGGAGGCGCCCTCGTCGTCGCCCTCGTGCCCGGGCGGTCTTCGGCCGCGGTGAGCTCTTGGCGTGTGGATCCTCGCCGCCGCGCTGCTGTTCCGGCCGGCTCGCCGCCGGCTGCAGACGATCATCGACCGGCGGTTCTACCGGGAGAAGCTCGACACGATCAGCACCCTGGAGACCTTCGCCGTCCACGTGCGAGATCGAGATCGACCTCGACGAGTTGGCCGACCAGCTCGTCACCGTCGTGTCCGACACGATGCATCCCGAGCAGGTGTCGCTCTGGATCCGCGACGCGCGAGGGCAACCCCGGGCTCGCGACAGCCCATCGAGCGAGGCCGGATGAAGCCGCACTGGTCTCGCTGGCGCCGGGTCGGCCTCCGCGTCGACCCGCCGGTGCCGGAGGCCGACGCCACGGCTCCGCACCGTTCGACGTCGCCGAGGACGATCCCGCTGCTCCTGCACCTGCAGCAGCCAGCCGAGACCGTCGCGGTGGACGACCTCGACCTCGACTCGCCGGCGCTCGACGCCATGCGCGCTGCTGGCGTGAGGTCGTCGTGCCGCTGGTCGCCCAGGGCGAGCTGATCGGCGTGCTGAACCTCGGGCCCCGGCGCAGCGAGCGGCCCTACAGCCTCGATGACCGGCGCTTGCTCGACAACCTCGCCGGCAACGCCGCGGCGGCCATCCGCGTCGCCCACCTCGTGCGCCACCAGGAGCAGCAGGCTCGGTCCCGCGCACGGATCGACCAGGAGCTGCGGGTCGCCCAGCTCATCCAGCAGCAGTTCCTCCCCAGGACGCGCCGGCGCCGGAGGGGTGGAGGGTCACTCCCTACTACCAGCCCGCACGCGAGGTCGGTGGCGACTTCTACGACTTCATCGCCGCTCCCCGAGGGCCGGATCGGCCTCGTGGTCGGCGACGTCACCGACAAGGGCGTGCCCGCCGCCATGGTGATGGCGACGACCCACAGCATCCTGCGCAGCCGAGGCGCCCCGCCTCGTCGACCCCGGCGTCGTGCTTCAGCCGGGCCAACGACCTCCTGTGCGCCGAGATGCCGCCCAACATGTTCGTCACCTGCCTCTACGCCGTCCTCGATCCGGCCACCGGGCACGCTCCGGTTCGCCAACGCCGGCCACAACCTCCCGTGCATCCACACCGCCGACGGCGTGGTGGAGCCGCGGGCCACCGGCATGCCGCTCGGACTGATGACCGGCATCAGTACGAGGAGCAGGAGGTCACGTCGACCCCGGGCAGCACGGTGCTGCTCTACAGCGACGGCGTGGTCGAGGCCCACGATCCGGCCCGGGAGCTCTACGGGTTCCCCGAGGATCCGGGCCCTGGTCGGGCGGACACAGCAGGACGACGCGTCATCCCGCCGGGTCCTCGACGACCTCGAGAGCTTCACCGGTCCCGGCTGGGAGCAGGAGGACGACATCACGCTCGTGTCGATCTCGCGCGCCGCGGTCCCGTCGGCCGGTGGCGCCGGAACGGCTGGCGCCCGTTGGCATCGTTCGAGGTGCCGAGCGACCTGGGCAACGAGCGGGTCGCAGCCGACCGTGTCGTCGAGGCCGTCGCCGCGCTCGGGTTGGCGGAGCCCGGTCGTCGATCGCCTGCGACACCGTCGTCGCCGAGGCGACGATGAACGCCATCGAGCACGGCAACGACTGTCGGAGCGAGGTGGCGGTGGGGCTGACGGTCACCGCGTCGCCGACGGAGCTGAAGGTCCGGGTCGTCGACCAGGGCGGCGCGCTCGAGCCTCCCGAGCCGAGGCACCCGACATCGAGCGGAAGCTCGCCGGGCTGCAGACGCCGCGGGGCTGGGGCCTGTTCCTGATGCGGGCGATGGTCGACGAGCTCGCGGTCACGAGCGACGGCAACGAGCGGACGGTCGAGCTCGGTCATGCGCCTCGACGGCGAGAAGGAGAGGACGCCATGAGCCAGTTCCATGCGGATGCGCCGACTGCACGGGGCGCATGAGCATCATCGGCCTGGTCGGCACCATCGACGGCAGGCCGCCGAGGCGGCGATCGACGCCGCCTACGCGGCGGGCGCCGAGCAGCAGGCCCGAACCGTGGCCCTCGACTTCACCGCGGTCGAGTACATCAACAGCACGGGGATCGCGCTGCTGGTCGCGCTGCTGGCCCGTGCCCGCAAGGACGGTCGACCGGTCCTGGCGTGGGGCTTGACCGACCACTACCGGGAGATCTTCGAGATCACCCGATTGGCCGACTTCCTGGAGGTGGTGCCGGACGAGCAGTCCGCTCGGGCCGCGTCCGAGACGACATGAGCAAACCGGCGAGAGGGTGAGGGCGATGGAACACAGGACTGACCACGATCACGGGACGGGTGCTCGACGACCACGCGGGCGTCATCGCCGTGCAAGGCGACATGAGCGCTTCGTGCGAGGACGCGCTCATGGCCGCCTACGCGCAGGCGTGTGCGCCCGGCACGAAGGGGATCGTGCTGGACTTCGCCGACCTGGACTTCCTCAACAGCGGCGGGATCGGCCTGCTCGTGACGCTGCTGGTGCGGGCCAACCGAGTGGGCAGCGGATCGGCGCCTTCGGCCTCAGCGATCACTACCGGGAGATCTTCGAGCTGACCCGGCTCGACGACGCCATCGCCATCCACTCCGACCGAGGCCGAGGCGCTCGCCGCGGTGACCCGGTGACCGGCCCGGTGCCTCCGAGCGTGCCCGAGGGCGACGGCTGGGCGCCCAACGTGCGCGGCTGGCGCACCCGGAGGCGCCCGACGGCGCCCTCAACCTCAACGTCGAGGGCCGCCGGGTGGCCGGCCCGATGCAGGGCTTCGGCAGGCTCTGGAAGAAGACCTACCGCGTCGCGGTGGGGGACCAGACCGGGCCGGCCGAGGTCATCGCCACCTGGCGGCGGGACTTCGGGTCGTTCTGGCCGCCCGGGCAGCCGGTTCTACGGCCCGCTGACGGGGCTCGAACCGGGCGAGGTCGCCCTGCTCAACCTGACCATGCCGGGTGGCCTCGAGCTGTCGACCGGGGTGCTGGTGCTCTACGCCGACGAGGAGGGGTTCACGCTCATGACCCCCGAAGGTCACCAGTTCGCCGGGTGGATCACCTTCAACGCCTACGCAGGCGCCGACGCCGGAACGACCGCCCAGGCCGCAGGTCCTGATGCGGTCGAGCGACCCGATCTACGAGATCGGCATGGCCCTCGGCGGCCACCGCGTCGAGGACCGGTTCTGGGCGGCGACGCTGACCGCGCTCGCCGCCGGCCTCGGCGTTCGCACCCCGGTCGTGGAGCGGCGCACCGAGTGCGTCGACAGACGTCGCCAGTGGCGGCGGGTCGGCAACGTCCGCTACAACGCCGCGGTCCGCTCGGCTGCCTACCGGGCCCGCCACCCCCTGACGGGCCGCCGTCCGCAACGATCGCGGAGCTGACACCGCCGACCGCGATGAGCCCCGGCGTGTGGCATCGTCAGAGCCGCATGCGAATCGTCATCAGCGAGTTCATCAGCCTCGACGGCGTCGTGCAGGCTCCCGGCGGCGCCGAGGAGGACACCGACGGCGGCTTCCGGCACGGCGGGTGGTCGATGCCGTTCTTCGACCCCGAGGTCATGGGCGGGGCCATCGACGAGGTGTCCAAGCGCACCGACGCGCTGCTCTTCGGGCGGCGCACGTGGCAGGTCATGGCCGGAGCGTGGCCGGGCCGGGCCGGCGACCCGTTCGCCGACTGGATGAACACGGTCGACAAGCACGTCGTGTCGAACACGCTGTCGGAGTCGGACCTGACGTGGGCGCCGACATCGCTCATCCCCGGCGACGGGCTGGTGGAGTCCGTGACCGAGCTGCGGGAGCGGCCGGGCCGCGACGTGAACGTCATGGGCAGCGCCCAGCTGGCCCGCGCCCTGATCGCCGCCGACCTCGTCGACGAGCTCAACCTCATGATCGAGCCGATCGTGCTCGGTGGCGGCAAGACCATCTTCCCCGACGACGGCGCGGCTCGGAACTTCGAGCTGGTCTCCGCGACGACGGCGGGCACCGGCGTGCAGGTGTGCCGCTACCGGCGCGTCCCATCCGAAGGTGACTTCGCGGTCGAGCCATCGACTCGCGGGTCCTCCAGATCACCCGTCATCGAGCACCGATCGGCAGTTCAACGCCGGCCGCGCTGCGGGAAGAAGAGTTGATCCTTCTGCGGCCGTGGGCGCAGGATCGCGCCCTGATGGCTGCCCGCGGCGAACCTTCGACCTCCCTGCTGATCACCCCGGCTTCACCGACCCCGCCTACCGCGCCCGCCGGGCCGCCATCGCGGCCGTCGGCGAGGCCTACCGGCCCGGCGACCCGATCCCCGATGTCGAGTACTCGCCCGAGGAGGACGAGGTCTGGCGGATCGTCTCGACCGAGCTGGCCGAGAAGCACTGCCGGTACGCCTGTTCCGAGTACCTCGCCGGCGCTCACGCCCTCCGGCTGCCCGTCGCCCGCGTCCCCCAGCTCCGGGAGGTCGACGAACGCATCCACGCCCTGACGGGGTGGCGGATCCAGCCCGTGCCCGGTCTCGTTCCCACCCGCGACTTCTACGGCTCACTCGCCGAGCGGCGGTTCCTGTCGACGCAGTACATCCGCCACCACTCGGTTCCCTTCTACACACCGGAACCCGACATCGTCCACGAGATCGTGGGCCACGCCAACATGCTCGCCAGCCCGGTGTTCGCTGACCTGTACGAGGTGGCCGGACGGGCGTCGTTGCGGTGCGGCACCGACGAGGCGCTGGAGCGCTTCAGCCGGGTGTTCTGGTTCACGCTCGAGTTCGGCGTCGTCCACGAGGACGGGCAGCTGCGCGCCTACGGCGCCGGGCTGCTGTCGAGCTACGGCGAGATCGAGTCCTTCCGCGACGCCGAGATCCGCCCGTGGGACCTCGATGCCATGGCCACGACCGACTACGACATCACCGTCTACCAACCCTTGCTCTTCGCGGCGCCGTCGTTCGACCTCATGGTCGCCGATCTCAGCGCCCACTTCGCGAACTATTGACCCGCACGAGCGGCAACGGAAGGGCGAGCAGTTGCGTCGCGTCGTGCCCTGTCCAGGGGCAATTGCCGTGTGTGGGCTCGGCCCCTAGTCTCGCCGACACCAGGGGTGGATGCGCGGGATCCGCAGGGCCGTTCAACGTGGTCGCCTTGCCCGGCGGAGAGCAGAGTGGCGAAACCGGCCCCCGATCGAGATGACGAGGAGCCGGAGATGACCTTCACACCGATCGCGCCGACCACCTACGTGCCGCCGAGCCGGATCGCGGCCGACACCTACGTGATCCACCAGGTGCAGCCGGCGCTCGGCGAGCCGCTGTTCGTCTACCTCAACTCGATGGTGATCCTGGGCCAGGAGCCGATCATCGTGGACACCGGCACGCCCGCCAACCGCGAGCAGTGGCTCGAGGACGTCTTCTCGCTCGTCGAGCCCGACGACGTTCGCTGGATCTTCCTGTCGCACGACGACGTCGACCACAGCGGCAACCTCGACGAGGTGATGACGGCGTGCCCCAAGGCCCAGCTCGTGTGCAACTGGGCGATGGTCGAGCGCCACACGAACTGCTTCGACTTCCCGCTCGAGCGGTGCCGGTGGATCATGCACGACGAGTCCTTCAGCATCGGCGACCGGACCCTGCACGCCGTGCGGCCGCCGGTCTTCGACTCGCCGACGACCCGAGGCCTGTTCGACCCGACGACCGGCGTCTACTGGGCGGTCGACACCTTCGCGACGCCGCTGCCCGACCCGCACGTGGCGATCGCCGACCTCGATCCGGAGTTCTGGCAGTTCGGGATGACGATGTTCGCGCTTCGGGGCCGTGAGTCCGTGGCTGACGATGCTCGACCACGACAAGTACGGCCGGTACGTCGACACGCGTGCAGGGTCTCGACATCACCACCATCGCGGCCTGCCACACGCCGGTGATCGAGGGCCCGTTCATCGAACAGGCCTTCGACCGGATCCGCGAGTTCCCGCTCGGTCGACCCGCCGCCGCTGCCCGACCAGTCGATCCTCGACCGAGATCGTCGCCGCCACCGCCCTCGCCCGGGACTGATCGGCGCCCTTCGAGCAGGCCTCGGGGGCACTCCTCGGCCGGTGACCGGTGCCCCCGACGTTCCCCGACTTCGCGGCCGACGTGGTTGCCCTGCTCGACCACCTGGCTGCTGGCCCCGATCATCGAGGCATTCCTCGCGTGACAGACGCCGAGCGGCCGCACCGGGCTTCACCGGCCGTTCTCTTGACCCAAATGTCCGGCATCCACGACAATCCATACCGATGTCGATTGATGTAGACGGGTCTGTAGTCCAGCGTTGCCTCAAGGCGATCGCTGAGCCGATGCGGTGGCGGATCGTGCGAGCTGCTCGCCGCCGAGGAGCTGTGCGTCTGCCACCTCGTCGAGGCGCTCGACGTACCGCAGCCGCTCGTGAGTCACCACCTCAAGGTCCTGCGCGATGCCGGGCTCGTCGAGTCGGAGCGGTTCCGGTACTGGACCTACTACCGGCTCCGCCCGAGCCCGTCGCCCGCTCGGCCGCGCCGTCACCGACCTCGCCGACGCCGCCGCGCCGACGGCGAGCGGCGTCGACCGTGCTGCTGAGCCGATGACGCCCGACTCTGGCCCGCAGGGTCACCGCCGAGGCGCGTCGGCACCGCCCTGCTCGTCGCCGTCGTCGTCGGCTCCGGCATCTTCGCCGAGCGGCTCTCCCCCGACGACGTCGGCCTGCAGCTGCTCGAGAACTCCACCGCGACCGCCGGCGGGCTCGTCGCGCTGATCCTCGCCTTCGGGTCCGTCTCCGGCGCCCACTTCAACCCGGTCGTCTCGCTCGCCGACCGCATCTTCGGCGGGCTCACCACCCGCGAGCTGCTGCGCCTACGTCCCGGCCCAGATCGCCGGCGCGTGCGTCGGGGCGATCGTCGCCAACCTGATGTTCGACCTCGACGCCGATCAACCTGTCCGACCCACGCCCGCGCCCGAGCGGGCTGTGGCTCGGCGAGGTCGTCGCCACCTTCGGGCTGCTGATGGTGATCCTCGGCGTCGTCCGCTCCGGCCAGGCCGCCGCGGCCCGTTCGCGGTCGCCGGCTACATCGCCGCCGCCTACTGGTTCACCTCCTCGACCAGCTTCGCCAACCCCGCCGTCACCATCGGCCGCACCCTCACCGACACCTTCGCCGGCATCGCACCGTCCTCGGCCCCGCGTTCATCGTCGCCCAGCTCGTCGGCGGGCTCGCTCGCCGTCGTGCTGGCCCGGTTCCTGTTCCCCGACCTCCCGCCGTCGACCTCGTCGTCCCCCACGACCACACCGAAGCCGCCTGAAGGAGACCGCCATGCCCTCACTGGAAGACCTCAGCCTCGAACAGCGCCGCGCCCTGCGCTCGGCCGCCGCCGAACCTGCACCGCGAGTTCGACGGCGTCTTCGGCACCGAGACCATCGAGCTGTTCCTCGCCACCAGCTACGAGCAGTTCGCCGACCACGCCCGCATCGTCACCTTCCTGCCGCTCATGGCCGAGCGCTTCGCCCGCCAGCGGCTCAAGGCCCTCGCCAAGGTCGAAGGCAAGGCCGACGACGGCTGCCGATCGTGCTGTTCCTCTGCGTCCACAACGCCGGCCGCTCCCAGATGGCGCTCGGCTGGTTCAACCACCTCGCCGGCGACCGCGCCGTCGCCTGGTCGGGCGGCTCCGAACCGGGCAACGAGGTCAACCCCTCCGCCGTGCTCGCCATGGCCGAGGTCGGCATCGACATCGCCCAGGAGTTCCCCAAGCCCTGGACCGACGAGATCGTCCAAGCCGCCGACGTCGTCGTCACCATGGGCTGCGGCGACGCCTGCCCCCTCTTCCCCGGCAAGCGCTACGAAGACTGGGAACTCGCCGACCCCGCCGGCCAGGACGTCGACGCCGTCCGCCCCATCCGCGACGAGATCGGCCACGCGTCCGCGCCCTCCTCGACTCACTGGGCGTCGTCACCGCCTGACATCTCTGGGGAGGCGGCTGAGTCCGCACCCGGGCGTTCACCAGGCACCGAGGCCTCCGTAGTGGGACGATCTCGGCTGTGTGTCACCCGCAGCCGGCGGCTGTCTCGTCGGTCCGGTTGGTGGCGTTGTGGATGGCGAGCGCAGAGGGGTGGACCGTTCCGGTCGATCAGGGCACGGTCGCGGCCTTCGACGTCGACGCCCTCGTGCTCACGATGTTCGAGCAGGAGGCGCACCGGCTGGTCCGGCTCGTGCGGCTCTTCGTCGACGACCGCAACGCCGCCGAGGACCTCGTCCAGGAGGGCGTTCATCCGGTTCGCCCGCTCGGCCCACCGCATCCGATGACGAGCGCAAGGCGGCCGCGTACCTGCGCTCGATCGTCCTGAACCTCGCCCGCGACGACAACCGCCGCGGCCTCGTGTCGCTGCGCCACCAGGATGCCGCGGACGATGCCAAGCGGCCACGGCCGAGGACGAGGTCGTCCTGCGCGACGACCAGCAGCGTGGTCCTCGACGCCCTCCGCACCCTGCCGCGGCCGCCAGCGCGACTGCATCGTGCTGCGCCACTACTACGAGGCCGGCATCGCCGAGATCGCCGAGACGCTCGGCATCTCGCAGAACTCCGTCAAGACCCACCTCAAGCGGGGCATGGCCGCGCTCGAGATCCGCCTCGGCACGATGGACGCAGAGCCCGAGGCGGTGACGCCGATGAGCATGCTCGAGCAGCGGCTGCACGACGCGCTCGTGGGTGGGGTCGCGGCCGTCGCACGAGAGCCCCGACCTGTTCGCCCGCGTCGTGCTCGAGCATCGAGGACGACCGCCGCCGCCGCCGGCAGCGCCTGCCGGGCCGCCGGCGTCGCCGCCTGCCTGCTCGGCGCGCTCGTCGCCGTCCTGTTCGCCACTGACCGACGTCAATGAAGGAGACCCGCTCATGGACTGGTGGATCCTCGAGCTGCTCACCACGGCGCTTCCTCGTCGGCCTGGCCCTGTGGCTCGGACCGTTCATCAAGCGGTTCGGCAAGGCCTACGCGGCCGACGTGTTCCGCGCCAACCCGCGGACCGGCAAGAGCTTCATCGTGCTCACCGACTTCGCCTACTACCTGATCTTCCTGTCGTACATCCTGTTCACGATGACCTTCGAGCTGCCGAGCGACTGGGACACGGTCGTGAACGGCGCCCAGCTGAAGAGCGAGGTGTCGCGGGTCGCCGGCATCGTGCTGATCATCGGGCTGCTGCACGGGTTCAACCTGCTGGCGCTCCCGGTCATCGGCCGCCTGCTCACCCTGAACCGCGCCCTCGACGAGCAGCGTCGGCCCGCAGGGCCAGTACCCGAACGAGGAGGGCGCGATGACCGCGCACGCCATCGAGATCGAGGGGCTCCGGAAGGTGTATCGCGCGCCCGCCGGAAGCCGCCACGCGTCGCCGTCGACGGCCTCGACCTGGCCGTTCCCGAGGGCTGCGTGTTCGGCTTCCTCGGGCCGAACGGCTCGGGCAAGACGACGACCATCCGCTGCCTGCTCGGCCTCGTCCGGCCCACTGCCGGATCCCTGGCTCTGCTCGGCGCGCCGCGTGCCGGACGATCTGCCGTCGGTGATCGACCGCGTCGGCGCGATCGTCGAGACCCCGGCCCTGTTCCCGACGATGACCGGCCGTCGCAACCTCGAGCTGCTCGCCCCGCTCGCCGGCCGGGACCGTCGTGAGGTCCGCGCCGTGCTCGAACGGGTCGGTCTCGCCGACCGGGCGACGACCTCGTGCGGCGCTACAGCCTCGGCATGCGCCAGCGCCTCGGCATCGCCGCCGCGCTGCTCGAAGGATCCCGCCCTGCTCGTCCTCGACGAGCCGGCGAACGGCCTCGACCCCGCCGGCATCCGTGAGGTCCGGTTCCTGCTCCGTGAGCTCGCCGCCGAGGGCCGCACCGTCCTCGTGTCGAGCCACCAGCTGCGGCGAGGTCGCCCAGACCTGCGACCACCTCGCCATCCTGCGTCGCGGCCGCTGCGTCGAGACCGGTTCGGTGGCAGAGCTGCTGGCCCGCGCCGGCCGGCCGTCGATGCGCGTGCGAGTCGACGACCCGGTCGCCGGCGCTCGCAGGCTCATCGAGGCCGGCTTCGTGGCCGGCGGTGGCCGGCGGCGCCATCGACGTCGACGCTGTCCCCGAGCGAGGACCGGACATCACCCGCGCCCTCGCTGCGGCGCGGTCACTGGGTGGCCGAGCTGACGCCGGTCGCCGCCTCGCTCGAGGACCTGTTCCTCGATCTGACGGCGGACGACCCCGGCACCGATGCCTCCGTGGAGGTGGCAGCATGAGCTCCTTCGGGCACCTGTTCCTCGTCGAGTCGCCGGCGTTGCCTGTCGCGGCGGGCCGTTCACGTCCTCATCGGCATCGCGCTGCTCGGGTCCCTCCTCACCGGCGTCGTCGGCGTGCTCGTCGGCGGCGACATCGACCTCTCCACCTCGGGATCGGCGCTCATCCGGCTCAGCGACCTGTGGAATGCTGACGACCCGGTGCTGGGCATGCCGCTCATCTTCCTGCTCGTCGGCGCGCTCATCGGGGGCGCCGTGGTCGTCGGGGGCGAATGGAAGGCGGGCACGGTCCCGACGGTGCTCACCTGGGAGCCGCGCCGGCTGCGCCTGCTCGCGGCGCGCCTCGCTGCCTGCGGGTCCTTGGCCATGCTGATCGCGCTCGCCCTGCTCGTGGCGTTCGTCCTCGTCGGTGTCCTCCCGGGCTTCCTGGCGCACGGCGAGGTCGGCGACATCGACGGCGGCTGGTGGGTCAGCCTCGCCGGGGGTGTCGGTCGGTCCCTCTTCGTGATCGGTCTCGCCGCGTTGCTCGGTGGCGCCATCGCCAACATCGGCCGCTCGACGACGGCCGCGCTGGTCGTCGTCTTCGCCTACGAGGCGGTGCTCGAGCAGATCCTGCGGGGCGTCTGGCCGTCGCGGGCCGGGTGGCTCCTCTCGGAGAACGCCGCTGCGTGGATCACCGGCAAACAGCTCGTCGGCGAGGAGTTCGAACGGAGCATGGTCGCCGGCGGCGCCACCCTCGCCCTCTACGTGGCGCTGGCCGTCGGGTTGGCACTGGTGGTCTTCGAGCGGCGGGACGTGGCTGCCGCCTAGATGGCGCTGCTCCTGCTGCCGTTGGTCGTCATCGCCGCCATCGGGGCGGTGGCGCTCGGCGTCCGCATGCCGCGACGTCCTGCTGTGGGCGGGGGCGGCGGTCGCCGTCCTGTTCGTCCTGAGCGTCGTGTCCCTGGGGCTGCTCGCCGGCACTCGATCAGACGACGATGACGGCGGCGGCGGGGACTCGGGTCGGGCCACGCCGACGATCGACGCGGAGCCGGAGGAGAGCCGGCAGGTGGAGGTTCAGTTCGCTCCCGTCCGGCCGATCGACGGCGAGCTCCGCCGGCCCGACGACAGCGAGTTCCCGGCGAGGGTGGCGCCGCTCGCTGGTCTCGCCGACGGAGACGCGGTCTACCTCGAGGCGGCGCTCGACGGCGATGCCGTCGTGCGTCAGTGCCCCGCTGAGGATGTGGCGCGGGCCCAGTGCGGCGTCGGGACGGCCGTGCTCGCCCCGGAGGACGGCATCGCGCGGTTCCTCTTCGTCGTCGAGGCCGACCTGGACACACCCGACGGGACGGTGGACTGCTCGTCGGAGACATGCGCTGTCATGCTGCTGAGCGGGGAGGGTGACGTCCTCGGGTCCCTGCCGCTCGTGTTCGGCGCGCGCCGGGGCGTCGCCGACGATCAGCGTCACCGGGCCGGCGCCGTACAGCGCGGGGGAGAGCGCCCGGGTGACCCTCGCCGGCTTCGCCCCGGGCGAGGAGGTCGTGCTCACCCAGTGCACGCCTCCGGGGCCGGCCGACGGCGGCCGGTGCGGCGCGCCAGCGCCCGAGGTCAGAGTTCAGGTCGACGACGAGGGTGGTGCGGTCGTCGCCTACCGGGTGCACCTCGGCCCGGTCGGGGCCGACGGGCGTGAGTGCCGCCGGAGCCAGCCGTGCGCGATCGCGGTGCTCGGGTCATCGACCCCGGTGAACGTGTCGGAGCTGTCGCTCGCCGGCAGCCAGGCGTCGGACGTGACGAGCGGCCGCGTCGCCGCCGGGTTGCTGCTCGCCGCCCTGCTGCTGCTCGGGTGCGCCGTCCTCGTGGCGACGGGCGACTGGGGTCCCGTCGACGGCGACCCCTTCGAGGGCATCGTGCTCCGGGTGCCCGAAGGTTGGGAACACCTGCGGCCCGAGGACCTCGAGGACGACGACGACGGGGCCGACGACGAGAACCGCCAGCGCGTCACGGGGTGACGATCGGGAAGTGGGCGCCGCCTCGATCGACCAACGCGAGGAGCCGCTCGAGCACGCCCACGTCGCCCGCCATCTCGATGCCTTCGAACCCGGCACCCCCCAGCAGCGCGAGCAGCTGGACCTTCGTCAGCGTGAGGGTCAGGTCGGTGTCGCCCGGGTCGGGATCGGCCTCCTGCACGAGCACGCCGTTGCGCAGCGTCGTCCGGTAGTCGCGACCGAGGTCGGTGAAGCGCCAGTCGATCGTGAGGTGCTCGTCCCAGGCTCGTGGACCGTCGACCCGGATGGCGATCGAGTCGAAGAGCTCCTCGGCCGACAAGGCGAGGAGCAGGTCGAGCGAGCGTGGCGCGGCCGCCGGGCGCATCACCCCGCGCCGGAGCTCGAGCGCACCCGTGAGGTAGAAGTTCCGCCACGTGGCGTTCTCGGCCCCGTAGGCGAGGCGCTCGTAGGTGGCGGCGAGCAGCTCCGTGGCCGCGGCGTCGTCGGGATCGGCGAACACGACGTGGTTGAGCAACTGAGCGGCGAAGCGGAGATCGCCGTCGTCGGCGTACCGACGGGCTCGTCTCGACGACGGCGGCAGCGCCGCCCATGCAGTCGACGTACCGCGTGGCGCTCTCGACCGGCGGGTGCTCCCAGAGGTGGGCCGGGTTCCCGTCGAACCAGCCGAGGTAGCGCTGGTAGATCGCCTTCACGTTGTGGCTGACCGACCCGTAGTAGCCGTGGGTGTGCCAGGCCCGCTCGAGCGCGGGCGGCAGCTCGAGCACCTCGGCGATCTCGATGCCGGTCATGCCCTGGTTCGCCAGCCGCAGCGTCTGGTCGTGGAGGTAGGCGTAGAGGTCCCGCTGCTCCAACACGTAGGCGACGACCCGTTCCCGTCCCCAGGTCGGCCAGTGGTGCGACGCGAACGACACGTCGATCGCGTCGGCGAACAGCTCGATGGCCTCGGTCAGGTAGCGCGACCAGACGCGCGGGTCGCGCACGAGCGCGCCGCGCAGCGTGACGAGGTTGTGGAGGTTGTGCGTCGCGTTCTCGGCCAGGCACAGGGCGCGGTGGTCGGGGAAGACGAAGTTCATCTCGGCCGGGCATTCCGTACCGGGGGTCAGCTGGAAGTGGATGGAGACGCCGTCGAGGGTCTCCTCCTGCCCGGTGTGGGTGATGTCGATCGTCGGCGGCAGCAGGCCGACCGTGCCGGTCGAGGTGCCCTGCCCCAGGCCGCAGCCGATCTGGCTCGCCGGTCCCGGTTCGAGCAGCGATCCGTACATGTACCGGGCCCGCCGGCTCATGGCCGGGCCGGCGTAGACGTTCTCGGCGACCGCCGATTCCATGAAGCCGGCGGGGGCGAGGATCGGGACCGGGTCGGTGACGACGCCCCGCACGCCACCGAAGTGGTCGACGTGGGCGTGGGTGTAGATGACCGCCGACACGGCGCGCTCACCGCGGTGGTGCCGGTACAGCCCGAGGGCGGCGGCGGCCGTCTCCTTCGACACGAGCGGGTCGATGACGATCACGCCGGTGTCGCCCTCGACGAGGGTCATGTTGGACAGGTCGAGCCCGCGCACCTGGTAGATCCCGTCGGTGACCTGGTACAGGCCCTGCTCGGGCGCACAGCTGCGACTGGCGCCACAGGCTCGGGTGCGCCGTGTCGGGGCACGGCCCGGCGAGGAACCCGTAGCGGTCGTTGTCCCACACGACCCGGCCGTCCTCCGCCGTGACCACGGCGGGCACGAGCGAGCCGATCAGGCCGCGGTCGGCGTCGTCGAAGTCGGTTCGGTCCTCGAACGGGTAGGTCGTCATCCCCGGAGCACTAGCACGGAGGGGAACTCGAGGGCTGAACGGCGCCGGATCGGGCAGGCTGAGTGAAATGGGGATCCCGGAGGGCCGCCTCCTCACCGACGACGCGCCGCCGGCCGCGATCCGGAAGTGGTGGCAAGGGCGGTTCGGGCGGGCGCTCCTGGTGGAGATCGTCCTGATGGTGGCGCTCCTGACCCTGTACCGGCTCGGCCGGTACCTGGGCCGCGACGCAGGTGCTGCGCCGCCTTCCGACCACGCCCGCGAGGTCCTCGCGTTCGAGCAGGCCGTGGGGATCGGCAACGAAGACAGCTTGCAGCGCATCGCCCTCGGTCACCTCGGCGCGATCCGCCTCCTCAACCGCTACTACGCGACCGCCCACTTCCCCGTGACCGCGGCCTTCCTCGTGCTCTGCTACCTGCGGACGCCCGCGATCTACCGCCAGATCCGCGCCATCCTCGTCGCCGTCACCGCCGCCGGGCTCGTGCTGCACATCGCCTACCCGTTGGCACCACCGCGGATGATGTCCGGATTCGTCGACACCGTGGCCGTCTACGGGCCGTCGATCTACGACCGGCCCGGGGTGCAGAGCGTGGCGAACCAGTACGCCGCCATGCCGTCGCTCCACGTCGGGTGGGCGTTCATCGTCGCCTACGGCCTCTACCTGATGTGGTCGGGCCGCCGGCGGTGGCTCGGCGCGGGGCACGCGGCCATGACGACGATCGCCGTCGTCGTCACCGCCAACCACTACTGGGCCGACATCGTCGTCGCGCTCGTGCTCGTGCTCGCCGCCACCGTCGTCGTGCGCCGGCGCGCCCGAGAGGCCGAGGAGGCCGACTACGTGGTCGCTGGTTCGTGCTCGGCGATGAGGTGGACGACCGACACCCCGGGATAGATGCGCGCGATCTTGCGGGGCACGTCGCCGAGGAGCCACCGGCTGGCCCCACGGGGCAGCGTCGACACCAGGATCTCGTCGAACTGCTCGCCGCGGTTGCGCAGCACCTCGGTTGCGTAGACCGGGTTGGCGTCGCCGACCTCGCCGGTCACGTCGGTGGCCCCGGTCGGGTCGACCTCGCGGATCTGCCGTTCGCCTTCGAGGAGCACCTTCTCGGCCGTGGCGTGCACGGACGCCTCGGAGAACGCGCCCATCGGGTGGTTCACCGGGACGAGCAGGTGCACCCGGCACTGCCCCGCTCGTGATGCGGCGGCGGACCTCCTCGAGCAGGTGGGGACCACCGAGTGTCTTGTGTGCGACGACGAGGATGCGATGCATCGTGCCCCCCTTTGGACGCGATGTTGGGATACCCGCAGCGTAGGCCCGTTCACACGGCGCTGAGGTCCCGCGTCGACGCGCCGGGAGCGAGGTCGGCCTGCCGTCGGAGCCGCAGCTGGCTCCAGTGCACGGCGGTGATGACGGCCGGGGGAACCCAGAGGATGACCGCGGCCCCGCCGACGGTGTCCTCGCCGAGCCAGAAGGCGATCGCGGCCAGGTGGAAGACCTGCGCGTGGTAGGTGATCAGCGCGACGAGGTGGGGATGGGCAGCCAGGCCCGGGGACCTCGACGTCCGGGGCGTTCCGGTCGAGGCGGTGCAGCACCAGGAGGAGGATCCCCGCCGTGACGGCGAACCCGAGCTGGGACCCGGCCGGCAGCCCGAACCAGAACCCGGGGCCGTCGTAGGCGAACAGCTCGCCGAGGTAGAACCGGTCGCCCATCCGGCTCACCGGGTCGAGCACCCACAACGCCCACACCGCGAGCATCCAGGCGACGAGGAGCTCGTGCCACGCGAGCGGCGCCCTGGTCCGGAACGGGCCCGAGGCCACGAGGCGTCCGGATGCGAAGGCGAAGTACGCCATGAACGTGTAGCTCAGGGGCACCATCAGCGGTACGTCGAACAGGAAGAGCTCGTCGTCACGGAGGGCGTCGTTGAAGGCGTACCGGGTGTACGGCAGGCCGAGGTGGACCGAGGCGTTCTCGGCGAGGCCGCCGACGACGAGGGCGACGCCGACGTAGATGGCGACGTTGCGCCAGCCGAGGTGGCGGCCGGCGCGCCACAGGAACGTGAGGCCGAACAGGGTGACGTACCACCGGCCGGCGAGCGTGCCCACGACGAGGTCCACGAGCCAAACCTGACATCTGCGTCAGGCCTTGTCGAGGACCACCTCGGCCCGGCGGATGCCGCCGATCACCGACGACCCGCTCCGCTGGACCTCGGCGCCGGCGGGGAGCGAGATGCCCGTGAAGCGGTCGAGCAGGCCGGTCAGGACGACGGCCAGCTCCATGCGGGCGAGGGCGGCGCCGAGGCAGAAGTGCGGGCCGAACCCGAAGGCGAGGTGGTGGTTCGGGGTCCGACCGACGTCGAAGGACGACGCCGTGGGGCCGAACACGACCTCGTCGCGGTCGGCCGAGGCGTACAGGAGCAGGAGCGGGTCGCCGGCACGCACCGTCGGTGCCGGCCGAGCTCGGTGTCGACGGTCGCCGTGCGCAGGAACGACGTCACCGGCGAGGTCCAGCGCAGGACCTCCTCGACCGCCGTCGGCACGAGGGACCGGTCGGCGAGCAGGCGGGCCCACTGCTCGGGATGCGTCGCCAGGGCGACGATGGCGCCCGAGACGGCGTGGCGGGTGGTCTCGTTCCCGGCGACGAGCAGCTGGATCAGGAACATGCCGAGCTCGTCGTCGGAGAGGCGCTCACCGTCGACCTCGATCGCCGGCGAGCATCGACACGACGTCGTCGCGAGGCTCGCCCCGCCGGGCGGATGCCAGGCCGAGCAGCTCCACGGTCATCTCGCCCAGCAGGGCCATGCGCTCGTCGTCGCTCCAGTCCGTCGCCCCGGGGATGGCCGCCTCCGACCACCGCCAGACGCGGGACTCGTCGCCGCGGGACAGGCCGAGCAGCGACATGATGACCCGGATCGGGAAGGGCACGGCGAGGGCCTCCACGACGTCGACGCGGCTCGCCGACGGGCAGCGCGTCGAGGAGCTCGGAGGCGATCGCCTCGCACCGACGGCTCGAGCGCTCGCACCGCGCTCGGTCGGAAGGCCGGGGAACACGAGTGACCGGTACCGGGTGTGGGCCGGGGGATCGGTGTGCATCATCGTCGGCGGGCGTGTCGTAGCTCCGGCCGATCTCCTCGACGAGGATGCCGCGGCTCGAGCAGAACCGACCGGGGTCGGTGGAGGCTGCCAGCACGTCGGCGTGGCGGGCGACGGCCCAGAAGCCCGGCGGTGCCGTTCCACGCCAGCCCGTCCGTCGACCGGAGCGCGGCGTACACGTGGTGCTGCACGTCGGCATCGGCGTAGGTGGCGGGATCGAGCAGCGCCTCGGTGCGGGGGTCGTGGCGCCCGGGCATGGAACGCCACCGTAGAGTGCCGCGCCCGTGGACGAGGTCGGCCGCATCGTCGCCGTCGTCGCCGGGGCCGGCCTCGCCCTCTGGGTCGTCGGCTCGGCGATGATCACGGTCGTCCTCCCGCGCGGCGATCCCGTCGCCCTCACCAGGCTCGTGTTCACGATGACGCGCAAGGGGTTCGACCTGTGGACCAAGCGGGCCGACACCTACGAGGAGCGGGACCGTCGGATGGCGCGGTACGCGCCCGTCAGCCTCGGCCTCCTCCCGGTCACCTGGGTCGCGCTCGTCGTCATCGGCTTCACCGCCGTGTTCTGGGGCCTCGGCGTCGATCCGCTCCGCGTCAGGCGTTCGAGATCTCCGGGCTCCTCGCTGTTCACCCTCGGGTTCGTCCCGCCGACCGACGTCCCCACCCACGTCGCCGCGTTCGTCGAGGCGATGCTCGGGCTCGGCCTCGTCGCCCTCCTCATCAGCTACCTGCCGACGATCTACTCCTCGTTCCAGCGGCGGGAGCTGCTCGTCGCCCGGCTGGCGACCCGCGCCGGCGACCCGCCGTCGCCGGTCCAGATGATCCTGCGGCACCATGCGCTCAGCCGGCTGGACGCGCTCGACGAGCATCTGGGACGAGCTGGGAGGTCTGGTTCACCGACATCGAGGAGACCCACACGTCGCAGCCGTCGCTCGTGTTCTTCCGCTCGATCAGCCACGAGCGCTCGTGGGTGACCTCGGCCGGCGTGGTGCTGGACGCCGGCGCCATCCGCGCCTCGACGCTGGCGCTGCCGCGCAACCCGCAGGCCGAGCTCTGCCTCCGCGCCGGCTACCTCTCGCTGCGCCGCATCGCCGCGCTACTTCGACATCGCCTTCGACGCGGCCCCTGCCCCGACCGATCCGATCTCGGTGACGCGCGACGAGTTCTATCGACGCCTACGAGCGAGCTCGCCGCGGAGGCGTGCCGGTGCACGAGGACCGCGAGCAGTGCTGGCGGGACTATGCCGGTTGGCGGGTCAACTACGACACCGTGCTGATCGCCCTCGCCGCCCTGACGATGGCGCCGTACGCGCCGTGGGTCGTCGGACCGATCGATCCGGGTCCGGCGCCCACCGATCGCCCGCATCCGCCGGAGGAACCAGGAGGACCCGTGATGCCCGATGACGACTTCGAGCCGATCCCCGTCCGCCGGCTCGACGACGAGGCGACCGCGGTCGAGCTCGTCGACCGCGGTGAGCCCGACGACCCGCTCGACGAGGTGCTGGCCCGCTTGGGCGCACCGTTGGAGGAGGTGATGGTCACCCAGCGCGCCGTGCGGAAGGTGCGCTTCGACCCCGTCGACGACCGGATCGTGCTGCGGGCCATCGAGCTGGCCCTCAAGGCGCCGACCGGCTCCAACGGCCAGAACTGGGAGTTCGTCGTCGTCAAGGACCGCGCCGTCAAGGCCGAGTTCGCGTCGGTGTACCGCCGGGCATGGCGGTGTACGGCGGGGTCGGGCGCCGGATCGTGCGGGGCGACGACGCCATGGCGCAAGGTCCTCGACGCGGTCGAGTGGCAGGTGCGAGCACTTCGAGGACATCCCGGTGCTGGTCGTGGCCTGCCTGCGCGGTGCGCGGGTCCCGCTCCTCCCGCTGCCGCCGATCGCCAACACCAGCTACTACGGGTCGATCTACCCGAGCGTGCAGAACCTGCTGCTGGCGGCGCGGGCGATGGGTCTCGGCGCGTCGCTCATCACCCTGCCGCTGCTCTCCGCGGTCCACACCCGCCGCCTCCTCGGGCCTGCCCGTGTCGGTGACGCCGGCGTGCATCGTGCCGCTCGGGTGGCCCCGCGGCCGGTACGGGCCGACGACGCGCAAGCCCGTCGGCGACGTCGTCCACCTCGACCGCTTCGGCAACCAGCCCTGGAAGCAGGACTGATGCGTTCGGTCCCGACCGGGACGGGGTAGGGGGCTCCGATCGAGACGACCACGCCCGACCAGCTGATCGCCGGCCGGTGGCGCCGCGGCGCCTGCCTGGGCAGGGGCGCCATGGCCGACGTCTACGAGGGCGTCGACGTCCGAGACCGGCGAGGCCGTCGCCGTCAAGGTCCTCCGCTCCGTGCTCGCCGACGACCTGCGGCGCTTCGAGCGGGAGCTCGACGCCCTGGAGGCGCTCGACCACCCCGCCGTCGTCGCCCTGCGCGGCCACGGCGTCCACGACGGGCACCCGTTCCTCGTCCTCGAGCGCTGCGACGGCGGCTGCCTGGCGACGGTGCTCGCCGACGGACCGCTCGGTCCCGACCGGGCGGCCGAGCTCGGCGCCGACCTGGCCGAGGGCCTGGCCCACGCCCATGCCCGCGGCGTCGTCCACCGCGACGTCAAACCGGCGAACGTCCTGCTCGTCGAGGACGGCACCCCGAAGCTGGCCGACTTCGGCATCGCCCGGCTGAGCGACTCGAGCGCCCTGACCGGCACCGGCTTCACGATCGGCACCGCCGCCTACCTCGCCCCCGAGCAGGCGAAGGGCGAGACCGTCGGTCCCGAAGCCGACGTCTACAGCCTCGGGCTCGTCGTGCTCGAGGCGGCGACCGGTCGCCGGGCGTTCGACGGCGTCGGGCTCGCGGCGGCCATGGCCCGGCTCCAACACCCGCCCGAGATCCCCGAGTCGCTCCCCTCCGACCTCGCCGCCACGGTCGCGGCCATGACGGCCATGGAACCCGCCGACCGGCCGACCGCCGCGGAGGTCTCCGCTGCCTTGCGCCCGCATGCGACCGCGGACCCGGATGCCGGAGCGACGGCGGTGCTGCCGATCCTCGACGAGCCCACGACGATCATCCCGGCGGTGGTGGCCGCCGCCCCTCGGGCCTGGCCCCGGTGGGCCATGCCGGCGGCCTGCTTCGTCGCCGGGTTCCTCGCCGTCGCTGTTCATCGGCATCGCCCTCGCGGGCGGCGGTGGCGATGGGGAACGGCCGACGACAACGACGACGCCCGTCCCGACCACGATCGCCACGACCGCGGTACCGACCACGGCGCCGCCGCCTCCCCCGGACGACGCAGAGGAGCGAGGGAACGGCAACGGCAACGGCCGTGGTGGCGGTCGGGGCAACGGCAACGACGACTGACCGCTACGGCACCGCGTAGGTGGCCGTCAGCGTCGCGGCCCGGCCCGGCGTCGAGGTGATGGCCTCGATGGCCTCTGGGCCGCCGGCGCCCTGCTGCACACCCGACGCACTCGCGAGGGCATACAGCGTGAACACGTAGTGATGGGTCTCGCGGTTGGGCGGGCAGGGTCCGAACCAGCCGAACTCCGATGTGTCGTTGCGGGCCTCGACGGCGCCCTCGGGCACCGAGCCGACACCGAGTCCAACGAGCGACGGCGACAGGCCGGCGACGACCCAGTGGATGAAGCCGCCGCCGATCGCGTCGGGGTCGTCGACGGTCAGCGCCAGCTCCACGGTGCCGGCGGGCAGGCCCGACCACTGCAGCGGGGGCGACACGTTGTCGCCGCCGCACGCGGCGTACTGGGCGGGCAGCGGGCCGCCGTCGACGAAGTCGGGGCTCGAGAGGATCATGTCGCCGATGCCCGGCGTCGTGCCGATCTCGGCGCCCTCGACCGAGCTCGTCGTCCCAGCGAGCAGGGTGGTCGACGTCGGCGCGGTCACGCCCGGCGGCGGCGGCCGGAGCGCCCGGCCGTCGCCCGTATCGCAGGCGGCGACGAGCAGGGTCAGGGCGAGGAGGAGGTGGCGCCGTGGGCATGACATGGCTGACCATCCTGCCAAGGAAGAATGGGCCACCGTGCGTCGCCCGAGGCTGCCCGCACGAATCCGCTCGGCGCTCGGGCCTGATGCCCGCCAGGCGCTGGTCTCGCTGACCCTCAATTCGAGCACCAGCCTCGTCGCCGGGGCGTTCCTCGGCTCCATCACCGGCACGTTGGCCGAGTACCCCGGCCTGCTCGTCCTCGTGCCGGCGGCGATCGGGATGCGCGGGAACATCTTCGGCAGCCTCGGCAACCGCATCTCGACGACGATCCACGCCGGCACGTTCACGCTGTCGGCCCGGCGCGACACCGTGCTCGGTCAGAACGTCCTCGCCGCCGGGATCCTGACCCTCGGCATCTCGCTCATCGCCGCCGTGCTCGTCAAGGTGATCGCGGTCGGCCTCGGCCTGGAGGGCACGATCGGGCTGCTCGACCTGTCCACCATCGCCATCGTCGGCGGCATCCTCGGCTCGATCCTGGTGCTCGTCGCCACCCTCGCCCTGGCGGCGGGCGCCGTCCGCTACGGCTGGGACCTCGACAACGTGACCGCCCCGCTCGTGTCCACGCTGGGCGACGTCCTCACCCTGCCGGCCCTGTGGCTGGCCACCTTCTTCGTCGGCGTCCGCTTCGTCTCCGGGATCCTCGGGGTCGCCCTCGCCGCCTTCGCCGTGGCGGCGCTGGTCTACGGCCTCCGGACGAGCTTGCCCGAGCTCCGCCGCATCGTCCGCGAGTCGGTCCCCGTGCTCACGGTCGCCGCCCTGCTGTCGGCGCTCGCCGGCATCGCGCTCGAGAAGAGCTTCGCCGAGCTCGACGCCTTCCCGGCGTTGCTCGTCCTGCTCCCCGCGTTCGTGTCCTCGGCCGGCGCGCTCGGGGGGATCATGTCGGGGCGCCTGGGCTCGAAGCTCTTCCTCGGCCTCGCCGACCCCGATTCGTTCCCGGGACGGACCGCCCGGGCCGACATCGGCTTCGTGTACCTGCTCTTCCTCCCGATCTACGTGCTGAACGGCGTCGGCGCCCACGTGGTCGCCGAGGCCCTCGGCGAGCGGAGCCCCGGGCTCGCCGAGATGGTCGCGCTCGCCGTCGTCGGCGGGGCCGTGTCGATGGTCTTCGTCGTCTTCGTCGCCTACTACGCCACCGTCTTCGCCTTCCGGACCGGCCTCGACCCCGACACCTACGGCATCCCCGTGGTGTCCAGCTCGGTCGACTTCGTCGGCGCCGTCATGTTCATCGTCACGCATCACGGCCCTGGGGATCGTCGTGAGCGAGCCCGTCCGAGACGGACCTGAGTACCCTGCGGGAGCCCAGCCATGGAAGAACGACGAAGAAACCTGCGGGCGATGCTCGCCGAGGCGAAGGACAGCTCCGAGCTGATGGTCGACCTCGCCTACGCCGCCCTGTACTTCGGCGATCCCGACATGGCCGAGGAGGTCGAGCGAGCTCGAGGAGACCATGTCGGTGCTCGTGCACGACATGCGAGCGGTCTGCGTCCTCGCCGCCCGCCAGCCCCGTGAGGCCGAGGAGATGGCGTCGGTCCTGCAGGTCATCTCGGCCATCGAGCGCATCGCCAACGCGGCCGTCGACATCGCCCGCATCGTCACCCACCACCTCGGCATCCCCCGGGAGCTGGTCGCCGACCTGTCGAACGCCGAGGAGGTCTCCCACCGGGTGCGGGTGCGCGAGAACAGCCACCTGGCGCGGCGCCCGCTCTCCGACCTGGAGCTGCCGGTGCAGACGGGCATGCGGGTCGTTGCCATCCGGCGGGGCCGCGAGTGGATCACCGACGTCGGCGGCGACGAGCTCTGCACGCCGGGCGACATCCTGTTCCTGCGCGGTTCGCCGGCCGGGATCGACCGCCTGCGCGAGCTGGCGGCGGCGCCGCGGTGGGAGCCGCCGACGCCGCCGGAGGACGGCGACCCTCACCGACCTCGACCGTGCCGTCGACGTCCTCGTCGAGATGAAGAACCTCTCCGAGGCGGCCGTAGGGCTGGCCTACTCCGCGCTCGTGCTGCGCGACGCCGGCCTCGCCGCCGAGGTCCGCCACCTCGAGGACCGCCTCGACGAGATGAAGGACCGACTCGAGCTGTGGGTGCTCCGCGCCGCGGTCGGCGACCTCGACCCGGCGCCGCTGCGCGGGCTGCTCCACCTGTCGCAAGCCGCCGAGGACCTCGGCGACTCGGCCCAGCAGATGGTGTGGCTCGTCGAGCAGAAGGAGGAGCTGCACCCGATCCTCGCCCTCGCCCTCGGCGAGTCCGACGACGTCGTCGTGCGGGTCCCGGTCCGGGACGGCAGTCGCGCCGCCGGCGAGACGCTCGGCCACCTGCGCCTCGACATCGAGCCCGGCTTCCACGTCCTGGCCATCCGGCGGGGCGGGCGCTACGTCTACCGACCGGCCGGCGACGTCGCCCTGCTCGTGGGCGACGAGGTCATCGCCTCCGGTCCCGACGAGGGCCACCCGATGCTCGCCGAGGTGCTGGGGTGGCGCCTCGTCGAGGACGAGGAGACCGGCGACCAGGAGCTCGTGCCCCTCTCCGAGGCCCGGGCCTAGCCCGTCGGGCCGGCGCCGGGGGCGCGCTCCTCCGTCGCCGGCGTCGTCCTCCGCCGCCGGGTCGAGGGCCGCCCGGTCCTGGACTGAACCGCCCAGCCGCGCTGCAGCGGACGCGGCCCTACCCTGCCGGACCCGTGACCGAGCACGACGACCTCGCCGCCGCAGATCGCGTCCCTGTCGGGGGCGGACTGGTGGAACGTCCCGGCCTCGCCCGACGTGCCGGCGCTGAAGGTCACCGACGGGCCGAGCGGCGCTCGCGGCGAGCTGTTCGCCGGCGGCCCACCGTCGGTCTGCTTCCCGTGCGGCGCCGCCCTCGGCGCGACCTGGGACGTCGATCTCGTCGAGCGGGTCGGGCGGCGCCCTGGCGGCGGAGACCCTCGCCAAGGGCGCCCACGTCCTCCTCGGCCCGACGGTGAACCTGCAGCGCTCGCCGCTCGGCGGACGCCACTTCGAGTGCTTCGCCGAGGATCCCGTGCTCACCGCGCTCCTCGCGGCGGCCTACGTCACGGGGCTCCAGGACGGCGGTGTCGCCGCCTGCGTGAAGCACCTCGTCGCCAACGACGTCGAGGCCGATCGCTTCGAGATCTCCTCCGAGCCCGACGAGCGCACCCTCCGGGAGGTCTCGCTCCTGCCGTTCGAGCACGCGCTGCGTCGGCGTCGGGGCGTGGTCGACGATGGGCGCGTACAACCGCCTTCACGGCACCCACTGCTGCGAGCACCCCGAGCTGCTCACCACGATCCTGCGTGACGAGTGGGGCTGGGACGGCGTCGTCATCTCCGACTGGTTCGCCACTCGGAGCACGGAGGCGGCGGCGGTCGCCGGCCTCGACGTGGAGATGCCGGGGCCGCCGGCCCACTGGGGCCCGAAGCTCGTCGCCGCGGTCGAGTCCGGCGAGGTGCCCGTCGAGGTGGTCGACGCCAAGCTCGGCCGCCTGGCCCGGCTCGGAGCTCGAACCGGCGCCGACCGCCGCCGTCCCGGACCCGACGGCGCCGGCGGTGCGCCCGAGACGCTGGCCGTCGCCCGAGAGGCGGCAGCCGCGGCCGCCGTCCTGCTGCGCAACGAGCTGGTGGCCGGTGGTGCGCGGCCGGCGTTGCCCCTCGACCCTGCCGTGCGGCGGGTCGCCGTCGTCGGACCGAACGCCGACCGCGAGGTGATCCAGGGTGGCGGCAGCGCCCGGGTGACGCCGACCGACGTGGCCACGGTCGCCGACGGCCTCCGGGCCCGCCTGGGCGACGGCGTCGTGGTCGAGCCCGGCGTGGTCGCGAGTCGGGGCACGCCCGCGCTCGACGGCCGCGTCCTCCGCCGAGCCGACGGGACGCCCGGCGTGGACGTCGAAATCGTCGACGACGCCGGCGGCGTGCGGGCTGCGCTACGGCCGCGGGACTTCCGGGTGGTGTACCTCGACACGCCGGCTCCCGGCGAGGACACGGCGGGTTGGTCGATCCAGGCGACGGCCACGTTCCGACCGGCACGATCGGGCACCCATCGCTTCAAGTTCCGCACCAACTCCACCGCCACGCTGTACATCGACGGGGCCGAGGTGGGGCCGGGCGGCTCGGTCGAGCTGGAGGCAGGGCGCGACGTGGCCTTGCGGGCGGTGTGCCGATCCGACGATCCCGGGCTCCGCGTCGCCATGGAGCTGCGCTGCTCGCCTCCGGAGCCGACGGATGCCGTCGAGCGGGCCGTCGAGGCCGCCGCCGGTGCCGACGCCGCCGTCGTCGTGGTCGGCCTCGACGGCGATTGGGAGACCGAGGGACGCGACCGCGACGACCTTGCCCTCCCCGGCGCCCAGGTCGACCTCATCCGAGCCGTGGTCGCGGCCCAACCCCGGACGGTCGTCGTCGTCATCGCGGGCTCGCCGGTCGACGTTTCCTGGGCCGCCGTCGTGCCCGCGGTGCTGTGGTGCTGGTACCCGGGCCAGGAGGGAGGCCACGCCATCGCCGACGTGCTCCTCGGCGATGTCGACCCCGGCGGGCGGCTGCCGTGCACGTTGCCCCGGTGCATCGAGGACACGCCGGCGTTCCTCGACGTCCCACCCGAGCCGGGCGTGCTGCGGTACCAGGAGGGCGTCTTCTGTGGGCACCGGTGGTACGACGCTCGGCTCGTCGAGCCGGCCTTCCCCTTCGGCCATGGCCTCTCGTACACGCGGTTCATCGTCGGCGCGCCCGAGGTCGCGGCGACGACCGTCGACCCGGGCGGCTCGATCGACGTGACCGTCGAGGTCGCCAACGTGGGCGACCGGCGGGGGAGTGAGGTCGTCCAGCTCTACGTGGCCGACGCCGAGGCGTCGGTCCGGCGGCCCGATCGTGAGCTCCGCGGCTTCGCCAAGGTCACCCTCGACCCGGGGGAGTCCGCGCTCGTCGGGTTCACGCTCGGGATGCGCGATCTCGCCTTCTGGGACCGCCGCGCCCACGCCTGGCGAGCCGAGGCCGGCCTCTTCGCCATCCACCTCGGCCGCTCCTCGCGTGACCTGCCCGGCATCGCCGAGGTCACCCTCACCGCCGACTGGACCTCGCCCCCGTGACGATCAGACCGACCCTACGAAGAGGCAGAACGGGTGGCCGGCCGGGTCGAGCATGACCCTGACCTCGTCCTGGGGCTGGAACTCGGCGAGCGTGGCGCCGGCGCCGAGGGCCCACGCGGCCGCCTCGTCGAGATCCTCGACGGCGATGTCGAGGTGCGCCGTCATCTGCTGGTGGTCAGGGCTTGCCGGCCAGACCGGACGCACGTATTCCGGCTCGTACTGGAACGAGAGGCCGGGCCGACCTTCCGGCGGGACCAGCGTGACCCAGGTCGACTCGTCGTCCCTGATGGTCCACCCGAGGAGCCGCTCGTAGAAGCGACCGAGGGACCGCGGGTCGTCGGTGCCCAACACGGTCGAAGCGACCCGCATCCGTGGTTGCGCCATCGAAGCGTCCTCCTCGGTCACGCCCGGTCGATCCGCGCCGCCCAGCAGCCGGCGGCGGCGTTGTGCACATGAAGGTAGGCGGCCTGCTCGTTCTCGAGCAGCTCGCGAACCGTCGCGTCGAGGCTGGTCCCGAGGACGAGCCGGGCCTCGACCATGGCGTGGGTTGCGTCGAAGGCACGGACGGACAGCGGGCGGCGCAGCAGCTGCGCCGGGACGCGGTCGGTCGAGCGGAACGGGCGACAGCCGTCGGCGTGCAGGAAGATCGGGCCCGGCTGGCTGTACTCGCTCTCGCCGCGGAACGGGTTGTAGGACACGAGCGCCACCACTTCGCCGATCTCCGCGTCGCGGAGGCATCGTCGGCACGGGTAGCCGGGATAGCTGTCGGCGACCCGTCGGGTCACGTCCGATCGTGAGAGGAGCTCGTCGGCCTCTTCGTCGGCGATGGGCGTGAGGCGGAAGCCGAGACGGGTTCGCAGCGCGTTCATGGGAGGACAACGACCGTTCCGGCGAGTCTGTGAGGTCTCACGTTCGCTCGGACAGCGCCTCCTCGACCTGCCTCACCAAGGCTGTCCGCTCGGCTGCGGTCTGGGCCCGGAGGCGCGTGAATCCGTCGTCGCCGAGCTTGACGTCGGCGTGGATGCCGGTCGGGTCCTCGTGGAAGTGGAGGAACGCCGAACTGCCCCGGTAGAAGGTGCCACGGCTCTTCTCGCGCAAGCCGGGGAGGGCGCGGAGCCGTCGGAGCGTCGGCTCCAGCTCGTCGAGCGCCTCGCTCCGCGCGTGCCGCACGCGTCCGCCTCAGATGTAGCCGCGCATGCGGACGGCGTCGGCGACGCGTCGGATGCCGATGGCGAACGCGGCGGCGCGCATGGAGCAGTCCTTGTCCGCGGCGAACGCCGAGGTCGCGTCGTAGGCCCGCACCATGTAGCGCCTCAGCTCATCGTTGAAGCGCTCCTCGCTCCACGGCATCTGCTGGATGTTGGCCGTCCACTCGAAGTACGAGCCGGTCACGCCGCCCGCGTTGGCGAGGACGTCGGGCACGACCGTGACGCCCCGGTCGCCGAGCAGCTTGTCGGCGTTCGGCGTGGTCGGGTAGTTGGCCGCCTCGATCACCACGCGGGCCTGGACGTCGCCGGCGTTGTCCTCGTGCAGCTGCTCGTCGAGCGCCGCCGGGATCAGCACGGTGCACGGCGCGACGAGCAGCTCCTCGTTCGTGAGGACGTCGTGGGCGCCTTCGTAGTCGGTGACCTGGCCCCCGGCGCGGACCAGGTCGAACAGCGATCCCACGTCGAGGCCCGAGTCGTTGTAGATGGCGCCGTACCGGTCGGACACGCCGATGATGCGACAGCCGCGGGCCGCCGCCTCCCATGCCGCGAAGGACCCGACGTTGCCGAAGCCCTGCACGATGACCGGGCACCCGACGAGGTCGAGGTCGTTCTCCCGGGCCCACGCCTCGAGGACGAACACGACGCCGAGGCCAGTCGCCGACTCCCGGCCCGGTTGGCCGCCGAGGGCGACGGGCTTCCCGGTGACGATGGCGGGCGTGTACCCGTGGGCCGAGGAGTAGGCGTCCATGAACCACGCCATCGTCTGGGCGTTCGTGTTCATGTCGGGCGCCGGGATGTCGCGGTAGGGCCCGATCACGTGGCCGATCCCGCTGGCGAACCGGCGGGTCATGCGCTGCACCTCTTTGTCGCTCATGGAGGACGGGTCGACGGCGATGCCGCCCTTGGCCCCGCCGAAGGGGACGTCGAGCAACGCCGTCTTCCACGTCATGAGCGACGCGAGCGCCCGCACCTCCTCGAGGTCGGCGTTCGGGTGGTAGCGGATGCCGCCCTTGTAGGGGCCGCGGGCGCCGTTGTGCTGGACCCGGTAGCCCTGGGCCACGATCAGGTCGCCGTTGTCGAGGCGCACGGGGATCTGCACCGAGATCTCGCGATAGGTCGTGGTCAGGACGGCGTACATCTCGTCGTCGAGGTCGACCAGCCGGCAGGCTTGCTGGAAGTAGAGGTTGACCGCCTGGAACGCCGTCAGTCCTTCTCGAGCCATGCGCGCCTCCCCCAGGACGTCGTCGTCCTACTTGGTCGGTTCGTTGCCGTTCGAGTTCAGGACCTCGGCGAGGCTGGCGAGACCGCCGGCGAAGGCGGCCATCTCCGTCGGCACGATGATCTTGGTCGCCTGGCCCTCGGCGATGGCGGCGAGCGTCTCGAAGTACTTGATGGCGAGGACGTCGGGCGTGGCGTTGCCTTCGTGGATCGCCTCGTACACCAGGCGCGTCGCGTTGGCCTGGCCGGCGGCGACCGCCTCCTGGCGGTAGCGCTCGGCGTCGGCGATCGCCCGCCGGGCCTGCGCCTCGCCCTCGGCCGCCAGGATCTGCTGCTGCTTGTTCGCCTCGGCGCCGAGGATCGTCGCCTGCCGCTCGCCCTCGGCACGGGTGATGGCGGCGGTGCGGTCGCCCTCGGCCTGGGTCACGAGCGCTCGCCGGGTCCGCTCCGCCTTCATCTGCTCGTGCATGGCGTGCATGACGTCGGGCGGCGGGTCGATGCGCTGGATCTCGACCCGCACGACGCGGACGCCCCACTTGTCGGTGGCGTCGTCGAGGATCTGGCGGAGGTTGAGGTTGATCGAGTCGCGGCTCGTGAGCGCCTCGTCGAGCTGCATGTCGCCGACGAGGTTCCGGAGGTTCGTCTGCGCCAGCTTGGTGACCGCCAGGATGAAGTTGGCGACGTTGTAGGCGAGGCGCTGGGGGTCGGTCGGCTCGTAGTAGACGACGGCGTCGACGGAGACGACGACGTTGTCCTTCGTGATGACCTCTTGCGGCGGCACGTCGACGACCTGCTCCCGCATGTCGACGAGCCGGAGGTTCTGGAACAGCGGGATGATGATCCGGAGGCCGGGGTCGACGGTCTCCTTGTACTTGCCCAGTTGCTCGACGATGCCGCGCTGGTACGGCCGGACGATCCGTACGCCGATGACGACGTAGATGAAGAGGAACAGGAACAGGACGACCAGGGCAACGACGGCGACCACTTAGGCCTCCTTGGTAGGCGGAGCGACGGGCGGGAACGGGGGCAGCGTGTCGGTCGGACCGGCCGAGACGACCAGCCGCGTCCCGCGCTGCTCGAGCACGCTGACGGTGACGCCGGCGGGCACGGGGGCGCCGTCGACGGCTTCGGCGCGCCACTCCTCACGATGCACGCGGACCATGCCGAGGTCATGGCCGCCGGGGATCTCCTCGATCACGATCGCCGACTCGCCGATCAAGCGCTTCGACCCGATGCCCGCGGTGGGCTCGCCCCGGTCGAGGCGACGAGCGAGGGGCCGCAGGGCGGCGAAGATCCCGATCGAGACGCCGACGAAGGCGATCCACTGGCCGGTGAGGCCCACCTCGGCGAAGGCGAGGACCGACGCCGTACCGGCGCCCACGGCGAACGGGAGCAGGAAGAACGAGCCGGCCGAGGCCATCTCGCCGACGGCGAAGAGGAACGCGGCGACGAGCCAGATCCACCGCCAGACCTCGGGATCGTCCATCCGCCCTGCCTGCCCCCTGTCGCCGTTTGCACCCTGTGTGCTGGCTCGAAGAACGGTAGACCAGCCCCGTCGGTTCCCACGCGACTCGTCATCCGCTGGGCTGGTCATCGGAGTCGTCGCGGGCATCGCGTCGGCATCGCCGTCGACGCGGGGCCACCTGCCGAGCGACCGAACCTCCGTTCCACGAGCGGTAGCGTCGGACCCTCGATGGCCCCCCAGCTCGAATCCAACGGCGACGAGCCGCTCCGCCTGCTCGCCATCCACGCCCATCCCGACGACGAGTCCTCCAAGGGCGCAGGGACCGTGGCGCTGGCCAGCGACGCCGGCGTGCGCTGCATCCTGGTCTGCTGCACCGGCGGCGAGGCCGGCGACATCCTGAACCCGGCGATGGACACCGAGGAGGTGCGAGCCGACGTCCCCGCCGTCCGCCGCCAGGAGCTGGCCCGAGCGGCGGAGATCCTCGGGTACGCCGAGGTGCTGTGGCTGGGCTACCGCGACTCGGGCATGCCCGGGTCGCCCGAGAACGCGGATCCCGGCGAACTTCGCCAACGCGCCGTTCGACGAGGCCGTGGGCCGGCTGGTGGCCATCCTGCGGCGCGAGCGGCCCCACGTGGTCATCACCTATCCCGACATCCAGGACGGCTACGCCCACCCCGACCACCTCCGGGTGCACGACATCACGCCGGCGGCGATCCGCGTCGCCGCCAACGGCACGGAGCTGTCCTGGGCCGGGCCGGCTTGGGACGTCCCGAAGCTCTACTACACCCTCTGGACCCGGGCCCGGATGCAGGCGACCCACAACAAGCTGCTCGAGCTCGGCCTCGAGTCGCCGTTCGAACCGTCGTGGTTCCGCCGGCCGTGGCAGGACTTCCGCACCACGACGAGGATCGACACCTCCCGCGTGTACGGCCGCCGCAAGGCCGCACTGCTCGCGCACGAGACCCAGATCGACCCGGCCTCGCCGTTCTGGTTCGCGCTGCCCGACGAGGTCGCCGCCGAGGTCCACCCCTGGGAGGAGTACCACCTGGCCCGGTCGACCGTGCCGGTGGAGCTGCCCGAGACCGACCTGTTCGCGGGAATCGGCCAGCCTGCCTACGATGCCGCCGGCTGACCGAGGCCGACGTACGAGGGGGACCTGATGGCGAAGTACCTGACCCAGGAGTGGCTCGACCTGCAGACCGAGCTGGCGCAGAGCTTCCCCGAGAAGCCGAACGCCACCGCTCGGATGCAGACCGTCGTCACGGGCGCGCCCGACGGCGACGTCAGCTACTACACGATCATCGAGAACGGGAAGATCATCGAGAACAAGCTCGGGACCGACGAGCAGGCCGAGTTCACCATGACCCAGGGCTACGACGACTCGGTCAAGGTCCTCAAGGGCGAGCTCGACGCGAACGCCGCGTTCATGCAGGGCCGGGTGAAGGTGACCGGCAACATGGGCAAGCTCATGTCGCTGATGCCGCTCACGCAGAGCCCGGAGTACAAGGCGATCCAGACCGACGTCGCCGCCCAGACCGAGTTCTGAGCGTCCTCACGCGGCCTCGGCCCGCTGGAGATCGCGGAGCGGCTCGTAGCCGATCAGGGTGACGCCGGCCTCGTCGACGAGCTTCTGCAGGCTGCCGTCGGTGAGGAGGCTGTGGTCGTCGACCCTGGCCTCCCAGTCCGGCGCGAAGCTCCGCAGCTCGGGCGTGTCGATCGCCGGGTGCAGCAGGATCTCGGTGACGCCCGGGTCGGAGCCGGGGCAGGACGCTCGTGATCGCCTCGCGGGCCGGGCCGCGATGGAGCACGAGTTGGTCGGGGAACACGACACCCTCCTCCGCGGCCAAACGGCGGAACGGGAACCCGACGACACGCTCGGTCGACACGCCGGCGAGCCGGAGCGGGAGCGCGAACTCCACGGCGAGGTCGAGGTAGACGTCGAAGAACTCGGGACGGAGCTGCAGCGTGCCCATGTGGGTGTCGAGGTGGCTGACGTCGAAGCCCCACAGGATGGCCCGCTCGACCTGGGCCGACAGCTCGCGGCGGACCTCGTCCATGTCGGCGTGGTCCCACACGTCCTCGACGGTCCGGGGGAACCCGCCGTCGCCGTCGAGCAGCGAGGGCGCCCGGGTGATCGGCCCCCACCGGTAGAGGTCCCACTCGGCGTTGAGCGTGAGGTGCACGCCGACGTCCTCGCCCCGGTAGCGGGCCGCGGCTTCGCGGGCCCAGGGGCACGGCACCATGAGCGTCGCGCTCGTCGCCACCCCGTCGCGCAGCGCGTCGTAGCAACCGACGTTGGCGGCGTGGCTCGAGCCGAGGTCGTCGCAGTTGACGATGAGGACGCGGTCGTCGGCGCGGTAGCCGAGGCGCTGCGGCCAGGTTGGGCGGTCCCGTCGACTCGGTCGCGCTCGTCATGGGCGCCCGACGCTACCGGCCGGTGCCCGTCACGGCGCACGGGCGCACGTGCCCCACATGCCGGCGCCGGCTCGCCGCGCCGCGGCCACGGCGGCGGCCAGCCGGTCGTCGTAGGCGGCGTTGGGCTCGATGGCGAGCAGCTCGGCGGCGCCGGCCGTCGCCATCGCCTCGTTGACGAACAAGCCGTCGTCGCGGAAGACGTAGGCGAGCAGCCGGCCGAAGTGGTCGCGGGCCTCGGTGTCGCGCTCGAGCCGCACGGCGGTGCCGGGCGGGAGCAGGCTGGCCAGCAGCGCCGAGGCCTCGGGTCCGCCGCACTCGACGGGCCGGTCGGGGTCGACGGTCTCGGGCGTGTCGATGCCGAGCAGGCGGATCCGTTCGACGCGGCCGCCGCCGACGTCGACGTCGAGGGTGTCGCCGTCGACGGCGCCCACGACCACGTCCGGTACCGGGTGCGGCGGGCGCGCCCGAAGCCTGGCCGTGGCCGCACGCCGGCAGCGCCAGGATGCAGCAGGAGCGACAGGAGGAGCGGGCGCGACACGGCGACCTCCGCGGGAAGGTGGTTGGGTCGAGCCCCGTGGCGGGGCGAGGCGCTAGAGGCGCTGGAGGATGGTGCCGGTGCCGAGGCCACCGCCGCAGCACATGGTGACGAGGGCGTGCTCGCCGTCGATGCGCTCGAGCTCGTGGAGCGCCTTGGTGGTCAGGATGGCGCCGGTGCCGCCGAGCGGGTGGCCGAGGGCGATGGCGCCGCCGTTGGGGTTCACCGTGTCGGGGTCGGGCTTGAGCTCCTCCTGCCAGGCGAGCACGACCGAGGCGAAGGCCTCGTTGATCTCGGTGACGGCGATGTCGGCCATGGTCAGCCCGGTGCGGGCGAGCAGGTGCTGGGTGGCGTCGATGGGACCCGTGAGCATGAGCACCGGATCGGAGCCGACGAGGCAGGTGTCGACGATGCGGGCCCGCGGTCGGAGCCCGAGGGCGTCGGCCTTCTCCCGGGCCATGACGAGGACGGCGCGCGGCACCGTCGGAGATCTGCGACGAGGTGCCGGCGGTGTGACGGCCCCCGGCGGGGATGACCGGGTCGCCGACCGGGACGACGGTCTTGAGGCCGGCGAGGCCCTCGAGGGTGGTCTCGCGGAGCCCTCCGTCGCGGCTGACGTGGTGGGTGCTGCCGGTCGGCTTGCCCTCCTCGTCGAGGTCGGGCGCGTCGATCTCGACGATCTGCCCGTCGTAGCGGCCCTCGGCCCACGCCTGGGCCGCCCGTTCCTGGGACCGCAGGCCGAAGCGGTCGAGGTCGTCGCGGCTGATGCCCCACTTCTCGGCGATCAGCTCGGCGCCCTGGAACTGCGAGGTCCACTGGTAGCGGGAGAAGTACGACTTCGGCACGGCCTTGCCGACGCCCTGGCCGAGGCTGGCGCCCATCGGGACCCGGCTCATCACCTCGACGCCGCAGGCGACGGCCGCGTCGACGACGCCGGCGCCGACGAGGGAGGTGGCCAGGTTCGTCGCCTGCTGGGACGAACCGCACTGGGCGTCGACGGTCGTCGCCGCCACCGAGATCGGCAGCCCGGCCGTGAGCCACGCCGTGCGCGCGATGTTGAACCCCTGCATCCCGACCTGGCTCACGCAGCCGCCGACGACCTGCCCGACCTCGGTCGGGTCGATGCCCGAACGATCGATGAGCTCTCGCTGCACCGCGGCCAGCAGATCGACCGAGTGCATGGTGGAGAGCTCCCCGCCGCGGCGGCCGACGGGCGAGCGGACGGCTTCGACGATCACGACCTCACGCATGGCGGCCGAGCGTACTCACGGGCGTCGGACCGGCCCTAGGCCGCGCGGCCGGGGCGATCCTCGTTCGCGGCCCGGCGCAGCGCCTCGCGGAGGGACGCCCGGGCGCTCTCGATGCCGCGGCGGCCGATCTCGCAGGTGCGCTCGTCGAGGTGCCAGTCGGCTTCGGTCTCGAGCAGTGCCAGTTGCCGTTCCATGGGTCGAGCATGCCCAGGGGGTGTGTCCAGCTCCAGGGCCGAAGGCCCCGACCGCGGCTCGTTCGCCCAGGTCACAGCCTTTTCTCGTACCATCGACTACGGTGGCCGGATGGCTCACAGGGCGGTGTGGGCGGCGTGGGCGGCCGTCGTCGTGCCGGTCGCCTTGGCGCTCCCGGGCTGTGGCGGCGGGGAGGCGAGGCGGCGCGAGCCCAGGACGAGCCTCGCACCGGTCCCTTCACGCCCGACCGATCCCGACCGTCTGCCTCCGGAGGCGGCCGAGGCCATCGCCGCGCCTGGCCGCCGTGGCGTCGCCCGATCCCCCCGCCGGCGATCACCACGGCCACAGCCAGGTCGGCCCGCAGGAGGTCGTGCGCCTCACCCCGAGCGAACAGCCCGCCTTCGACGAGCAGTGGGCCGCGGCCGCCGGTGCGGTGGCGTCGTCGGACACCGTGGCCGAGGCGGAGGCCGCCGGCTACGTGCGCGCTGCGGCGCAGGGCGCCGGAGTCGGCGTCCACTACGTCCAGTGGTCGCTCATCGACCGACCCTTCGACCCGGCGCGCGCCGGCGATGCTCCTGTTCGACGAACGCGACGGGCCGGACCGGGCCGAGCCGGCTGTCGGCTTCTCCTACTGGCTCCGGAGCGACGGCGAGCCCGCCGGGTTCGCCGGACCGAACGACCGCTGGCACCAGCACCACGGCATCTGCGTCGTGAACGGGTTCGTCGATCGTGAGGGCGCGGCCGAGCCCGGCGGTCTGCGCCGGCGACTACTTCGGCGGCGCCGACCTCTGGATGCTCGCACGCCTGGGTGGTCCCCGGCTGGGAGAACCGCTGGGGGCCGTTCACCACCATGAACCCGTCGCTGTGCCCGGCGGCGGCGGGCACCCCCGAGCTCTCGCGCTGCCCCGTCGAGGACCCCGTGCTCTAGCCGGGCGCGAGACGAGGGGCCAGGATGGCGCGCCGCTCGATCACGAGGAGCAGCGGCTGAGGGCGAGCAGGAGGAGCATCCTGCGGCACGAGTCACTAGGGTCGGTTCGATGGACGCCCGGAGCTGGCTGGGGCTCGAGCCGACGCACAACCCGTACCGCTGGGTGCTGCCGGTCACACCGGCGGTGAGCACCCACGGCGGGTTCCTCTTCGGCGGCTGCGGCCTCGGCGCGGCCATCGAGGCGCTGGAAGGCACCACGGGACGGCCCGTCATCTGGGCGACGGCGCAGTACCTCTCCTACGCCAGCGCCCCTTCGGTGCTCGACATCGACGTCACCGTCGCGGTGTCGGGCCGGAACACGACGCAGGCCAGGGCGGTCGGTCACGTCGCCGACCGCGAGATCTTCACGGTCAACGCCGCCCTCGGCCGCCGCGACGCCGAGGCCGAGGGCCAGTGGGAGGCGATGCCCGAGGTCCCGCCGCCGGGGGACTCGCCGCCGCGCCGCGTGCGCATCCCCGAGGACGACCGCCAGACCCTCATGCAACGGCTCGAGACCCGGATCGCCCGTGGCCGAGACCTGGCCCAGCTCGACGGCACGCAGGGCGACGGCAGCGTCGTGCTGTGGGCGCGCCTGCCCGAGGTCCTCGACATGTCCGCGGCCGCGCTCGGCATCCTCGGCGACTACGTGCCCTTCGGGATCAGCCAGGCGCTCGGCGTCATGGGCGGCGGCAACAGCCTCGACAACACGCTGCGCGTCGCCAGGGTCGTGCCGACCGAGTGGGTGCTGCTCGACATCAAGGTGCACGCCATCCACAACGGGTTCGGCCACGGCATCGTCCACCTCTTCGCCGAGGACGGGACGCTGATGGCCACGGCCAGCCAGAGCACGATCGTGCGCCACTGGCCGCTCGAGGACATCGAGAAGATGCGCCTCGAGATCGAAGGCAACGACCCGGCCCACGACGACGAGGAGGAAGCCGTCACATGACTCCCCACCCCTCCGCTGGGGCATGACGATCCCCTTCGACGGCGCGCCGCTGCACGCCCAGCGCGACCGCATCGTGGAGCTGGCCGACCTCGGCTACACCGACGTCTGGTCGGCCGAGGCCAACGGCCACGACGCCTTCACACCGTTGACCCTCGCGTCGGTGTGGGCGCCGTCCCTGCGGCTCGGCACGGCCATCGTGCCGGCGTTCACCCGCGGACCGGCGTGCCTGGCCCAGTCGATCGGTTCGCTGGCGCAGGCCGCGCCGGGCCGGGTCGCCCTCGGGGTCGGGACGAGCTCGGACGTCATCGTCGGCCGGTGGAACGGCATCCCGTTCGAGAAGCCCTACCAGCGGGTGCGCGACACCGTCGCGTTCCTGCGTGCCGCGCTCGCCGGCGAGAAGGTGTCCGAGGACTACGAGACCTTCTCGGTCAAGGGGTTCAAGCTGGGCGCCCTGCCGCCCGAGCCCGTGCCGATCCTCATCGCCGCGCTCGCGCGAGGGGATGCTGAAGCTGGCCGGGCGCGCCGGCGACGGCGCCATCATCAACTGGCTGTCGGCCGAGGACGTGAAGCGGGTGGCGCCCGTCGTCCGCAACGCGGCGGCTGCCGCCGGGCGTCCCGAGCCCGAGATCTGTGCCCGGATCTTCGTGGCGCCGACGGCCGACGCCGACACCGTCCGGGCCATGGGCAAGTTCGCCATCGCCGCCTACCTCACCGTGCCCGTGTACGCCGCCTTCCACGACTGGCTCGGGCGGGGTGACGAGCTCGCCGGCCTGTGGGCCAAGTGGAAGGAAGGCGACCGCAAGGGCGCCCTCGCCGAGATCCCCGACCGCCTGGTCGACGAGCTGATCGTGCACGGCGACCCCGAGGCCTGCCACGAGCACCTCCGGCGGTACATCGACAACGGTGTGACGACGCTCGCCCTGGCCCCCCTGCCGTTCGGCTTCGACGTCGCCCAGGCCTGCCGCGACCTCGCCCCTCGCTGACGTCCTCCGGCGGCGGGCTCGCCGACCGGTGTGCGGCGACCGTTCGCCATCCGGGGGTCGGTGCACGAGGGTCGGGCTCGGCTTCGGGCAGGATGCACCCGTGGTCCCGCGCAGCGTCGTCGCTCTCGTGGCCCTCGGCGCGGCGGCCGTCGGGAGCGCGGCGACCGGCACGGCGGCACAGACGGCGCCGTCGTGCGCGCCCGGCGGCCCGCCGGTCGAGTTGGCGGGGCTCGCCGCGGCCTCGGCCGCCAAGTCGTACCTGGACCTCCCGTTCGAGGTCGCCGACGGCACCACCCGCATCGAGATGACCTACGACTGGACCGATCCCGACTCGGTGCTCGACCTCGGCCTGTGGGACCCCGACGGCGTCGGTCCCGCCGACGGGTTCCGCGGCTGGTCCGGGAGCCGGGGCGGTCGCGTGACCGACGGCCAGGCGCCGGTGTTCGTCCAACCCGACGAGGCCGCACGCGGGTACGTGCCGGGACCGATCGAGTCCGGTACGTGGAACGTCGACCTCGGGCTCGCCGCCCTCGGTCCCGAGGGGACGGAGTGGACGGTGACGGTGGTGTGCACCGACCCCGCCGTCGGCCCCGACTTCGAGGCCCAGCCTGTCGATCCCGACCACGTCGCCAACCGCGAGCCCGGCGTCTACTACGGCGACTTCCACATGCACGGGTACCACTCGAACGCCAACGCGCCGACCTGGGACGAGGTCGTCAGCCGAGCCGAGGGCGAGGGCCTCGACATCGTCTTCGCCACCGACTACGTGACCGGCCAGCACTGGGCCGAGCTGGGACCGGTGCAGGAGGCGCATCCCGACGTCCTCGTCTGGCCCGGCCGGGAGATCATCACCTACTTCGGCCACGCCAACGCCCTGGGCGAGACGCCGTCGGTGCTCGACTTCCGCCACGGCGCCCCCGGTGTGTCGCTCGCCGACATCCAGCGGGCCACCGTCGACGACGGCGCCCTGTTCCAGGTCAACCACCCGACGATCTTCCCGGAGGCCGCAGTTCGGCAGCCTTTGCCGCGGGTGCGAGTTCACGCTCGACGACGTCATCGACTGGGACCTCGTCACCACCTACGAGGTGCTGAACAGCTACATCGACGCCGCGCTCGGGTCGACGACGGAGAACCCGTTCGTCCAGACGGCCATCGACGAGTGGGAGGCCCTCCTGCTGGCCGGACACCGCCTGACCGCCGTGTCCGGCACCGACTCGAAGGGCGTCGAGCCCGACGAGGCCAACCGTGAGCACGCCGGCTACGGCTCGTCGGCCACGGCGGTCTTCGCCGACGAGCTCTCGCGCGACGCCATCACCGACGCGCTCGAGCACGGGCGCGCCTACATCCGCACCCGCGGCGCCGACGAGGGGCCCGAGGTCGACGTCGTGGCCACGACCCCCGACGGCGACTCCGGCGGGCTCGGCGACAGCCCTCGGAGGCGACTCGGTGAGCGTGCTCGTGACCGTGACCGGCGGGGTCGGGCACACGATCGAGCTCACTGTCGACGGCGAACACGTGGGCGCACCGGTGGCCGTCGACGCCGATCCGTTCTCCACCACCTTCGCGGTCGATCGCCTGCCGACCTCGGGCCCGCTCGGCACCTTCGTCCGGGTGGACACCCGCGACCCCGTCGGCATCCTGTCGACGATCGGCAACCCGATCTTCCTGGTCGACGCGGCGTCGACGACCACGACCTCCACCGCAACGACCGCACCGCCGGCGACGGTCGAGACCGAGGACACGACCGACGACGGCAGCGGCTCGGCCCTGCCGTGGGTGATCGGCGGCGCCGTCGCCGCCGCGGCCCTGGCCGTCGGCGCCCTCGTCCTCCGCCGGCGAAACCCCTGAATCGGCGGTGGTCACCGGCGCATACGACGGTCAACCACCGCCGGTTCCGCCGGCGACGAACACCCGTTCGGCTACACTCTGACGCCGTGTTCCAGCCTTCGCTGCTCGCTTCCGGGGAGGCGCCGGGCTTCGACGTCGGGCTCGACGGCGCCCGGCGGCGGTTCCTCGGCGCCGGGGCGTGGCTCGACATCGTGCCCGGCTGGGTGCGCGGGGCCGACGCCCTGTTCGAGCAGGTGCTGGCGGAGGCGCCGTGGCAGTCCCGCACGCGCACGATGTGGGACCAGGTCGTCGACGAGCCCCGCCTCTCGACGCACCACTGGGCCGAGCCGACGCCGCCCGCGCCGGCGATGGCCGACGCGCTGTCGGCGCGCTACGGGCTCGACCTGACCGCCATCACCGCCAACCTCTACCGCGATGGCCAGGACTCGGTGGCCTGGCACGGCGACACCGCAGGACGCCGCGTCGAGACGACCGTCGTCGGGATCGTCTCGCTCGGCTCGCCCCGCCGGTTCCTCCTCCGACCCAAGGGCGGCGGCCGCTCCCTCCGGTTCACCCCCGGCCACGGCGACCTGCTCGTCCTCGGCGGCACGTGCCAGCGGACCTTCGAGCACTCCGTGCCCAAGTGTGCGGCCGCCGGGCCACGCATCAGCCTCATGTTCAGGGAACCGGGCGTCTTCTAGAGCTGACCTGCCGGATCGGCCCTCAGTGGTGACCGCCGAATGGCGAACGGGGCGGCGCTATCCCTGCGTCGCCCCGTCCTTGCTCCGTTGGGGGGACCTGCCGCCCCGTCCCCCCGGAGTGCCGACGCTCACATCGCCACGGGGACCCAGCGCGTTACCTGTGCGCCTCGACGAGCACCGACGCCCGTCTCGCCGCGAACTGACACCACATACGCTCGGTCGGTGCGTCTGCGCCGCCGCTCGTTCCTGCTCGGTGCGGCCGCCGTCTGCCTCGGCTGCAACGGGACCGACGAACCCGACGACGTCGCCGACGGAGTCCCGAACGACGTCGTCGGTGGCTTCGGCGACGACGTCGAGCTGGGCCCTCTCGCCGAGGTCCTCGACCGCATCGACGCCGAACCCGGAGCCTTCTTGCACGTCCCCGAGGGACGGATGTACCTCGTTCGCTTCGCTGGGGACGTCGCCGCTGCTGCCGAGCACTACGACGGGCGGCTCCTCCCCGGCATGGAGGCCGGCGTGGTCGCCCTGTACCAGCGGTGCCCCCACCTCGGGTGCCGAGTGCCGCCGTGCGTCTCGTCGGCGCAGTTCGAGTGCCCGTGCCACTCCGGGAGGTTCAGCCACACGGGCGAGCTCCTCGGCGGTCCTCCCTCGCGGGGGATGGACCGCTTCCCCGTCCGCATCGAGGACGGGAGCGTCGTCATCGAGACGGGCACCGTGATCGAAGGGATCCCCTTCGGCGTCGTCACCGACGCCACCGAGCCGAAGGGCCCGCCGTGTGTCGCCGCGCCCTAGCGTTCTCACCAGAGGAGGCGACATGGCCATCCACACCTGTCCACGTTGCGAGCTCCGGTTCGAGCGAGAGTACGAGCTCGCCGACCACCTCGTGTCCGACCACCAGCTCGACCCTGATGCTGTGCGCGCCCACCCGGTGCCGACGCGGGAGCCGACGGCTCGGCAGCTCGTCGTCGTCGTCGGCAACCAGACGCTGCTCTCCGATCGCCTCCGGGCGCGGCTCGAAGAGGTCACGCGGGGCGGCGCCGTCGACATCCACGTCGTCCTGCCGGTCGTCAAGGAGGAGGAGCTCGATGTGGCCCTGTGGCGCGGCCGGGCCCTCGCCGAACGGCTCGTCGCCCCGGGCATCGAGCTCACCGTCGACGCCGGCGTCGGCGACCCTGTCGATCTCGTCGGGAAGTCGATCCACCACGCGTGTGTTGACCGCGTCCTCGTCTCGACCCTGCCCGCCGGCATCTCGAAGTGGTTGCAGGCCGACCTCCCCGGCCGACTGCGCCACCTGGTGCACGCCCCGGTGGAGGTCGTCACCGCCGAAGGCTGACGAGCGTTTCGCTCGCTTCAGCCCCTCATGACACCGAAACGCTTGCTCTCGACCTGCCCAGGCTGCGATCCTGACGACGCAGCAGGCGAAGGGGGACGGGGATGTCGGATCCGATCGTGGCCGTCGGCCCACGCCAGGGGAAGCGCCCCCGGCGACAAGGGCCTGAAGCCCGGCGCCCTCGGCCTGCTTGAGCATCGTCGTCGTGGCGTCCTCGACCGCGCCCGGCTACAGCCTCGCCGCGACGCTCGGCTTCGTCGTCGCCGCCGGTCGGCGTCCAGGCGCCGGCGATCATGCTGCTCGCGTTCATGCCGATGGCGCTTCATCGCCGTCGCCTACTACTACCTGAACCGGGCCGATCCCGACTGCGGCACGACCTTCTCGTGGGTGACCCGGGCCATGGGTCCGCAGCGGCTGGCTGGGCGGCTGGGCGATCATCGTCGCCGACATCATCGTGATGGCGAGCCTGGCGCAGATCGCCGGCAGCTACACGTTCCTGCTCGTCGGCGCCGACGGCCTCGGCCGTCGACATGTTCTGGGTCGACCGTCCTCGGCGTGCGTCTTCGATCGCCGCTATGACCTGGATCTGCTACGTCGGCATCGAGCTGTCGGCGCAAGCACGCAGTACTTCCTGCTCGGCGTGGAGCTGGTCGACCCTCGCGCTCTTCGCCGTCGTCGCCCTCGTCAAGGTCGCTTCGGCGACGCCGGGGGCTCGATCACCCCGTCGCTCGTCGTGGCTCAACCCGTTCGAGATCGTCGTCGGCTCAGGCGCTCAGCGCCGGCGTCGCTGCTCGCCGTCTTCATCTACTGGGGCTGGGACACCGGCGGTCGACGGTCAACGAGGAGACCGAGGACCGCGAGCCGAGCGCCGGGCAAGGCGGCGGTCGCTCAGCACCGATCCTGCTGGTCGCTGATCTACGTGATCGTCTCCGTCGCCGCCCAGGCCTACGGCGGGTCGAGGCGCCTGGCCGAGCACCGACGACGTGCTCAGCCGCGCTCGGCGACGAGGTGCTCGGCTCGCCGCTCGACAAGCTGCTGATCATCGCCGTGCTCACCTCGGCGGCGGCCTCGACGCCAGACGACGATCCTGCCGACGGCGCGCACCTCGCTCTCGATGGCGCGCGTAGAGGGCGATCGCCGGAGCACCTTCGGGCGGATCCACCCGCGCTTCCTCACGCCGTCACTCTCGACGACTGGATGGGCATCGCTCTCGATCGTCTGGTACGTCGGCCTGACCCTGCGTCAGCGAGAACATCCTCGTTCGACTCGCTCGCGGCGCTCGGGCTGATGATCGCCTTCTACTACGGGCTCACCGGGTTCGCCTGCGTCATCTACTACCGCGGAGCTCTTCGGCAGCGTCAAGAACTTCCTCTTCATCGGGCCTCGTTGCCGCTGCTCGGCGGGCGTCATCCTCTTCTGGGTGTTCGTGAAGTCGGTCATCGACCTCTCCGATCCGGCCAACTCCGAGTCGGGCGACTCGTGGTTCGGGCTCGGCCCGCCGCTCGTGATCGCGCTCGGGCTCATGGTGCTCGGCGTCCTCCTGATGGTCCTGCAGCGCTGGCAACGAGCCCGGCGTTCTTCCGCCGCAAGGCCGAGACCGCCGACCGACGGCGATCGTCGGCGGCGAGGCCCTCGCCGAGGGCATGCCTCGTCGTCCGGGACTGACCGGTCAGCGCTCGTCGACGCCCCACGGGGAGCCGTGGTCGACGAGGAGGTCGAGGAAGGGCTCGGCCGGGAACGCCTCCGGCCCGAGCACGCCGGAGCCCGACCACACGCCCGCGGCGAGCAGCTCGAGCGCCACGACCGGGTTGATCGCCGTCTGCCACACGACGGCCTGCGAACCGTCGAGCCCCATCGTCTCGGCGTTGTCGACGACGTGGTGCAGGTAGACCTCCCGGCGCCGCCCGTCCACACCCGTGCCCGTGACCCACGTACCCGCGCACGTCCGGCCCCGACATGCGGTCGCCGAGGGTCGCCGGGTCGGGCAGGCACGCGGCGACGACGTCGCGCGGCGAGACGTCGTGGCCCTTGACGCGCACCGGCGCGGTGGCGTCGAGGCCGACCTTGTGCAGCACCTCGAGCACCTCGATGAACTCGGCACCGAGCCCGTACTTGAAGGTCACCCGCTCGCAGTCGACCCAGCGGGGGACGAGCAGCACCTCCTCGTGCTCGACGTTCACGCACTCGACGTCGCCGATGCCGTCGGGGAACCGGAAGACCTCGGGTTCGCTGAACGGCTCGGTGGTGAACCAGCCCCGATCCCGTTCCCAGACGACCGGCGGGTTGAGGCACTCCTCGATGGTGGTCCAGATCGAGAAGGTGGGGGCGAAGGCGTAGCCGGCGACGGCCAGGTCGGCGCCGTCACGTACGCCGATCTCGTCGATCGAGGAGAAGAGGCGGTCGGCGGCGTAGCGGGCGAAGACATCGGACAGGCCGGGCTCGACACCGACGCCGACGAGCGCCAGCCGCCCCGCGGCCTCCCACCTGCTCGGCCGCGGCGAACTGCTCGTCGCCGAGCTTCACGCCGCACTCCTCGTAGGGCCGCTCGGGGTGCGGGCGCGACAGCGACATGGCCATGTCGAGGTAGGTGGCGCCGGCGTCGAAGGCGCCGTCGAAGATGGGCAGCACGAAGCGCGGGTCGGCCGCGTTGAGGACGACATCGCACCGGTGGGCCCCGATGCAGGCGCCGACGGCAGCGCGGTCGGACGCGTCGAGGGCGACGCCGGTGAAGCGCGGATCGCCGGTGGACTCCGCCGCGGCGCGCGCCCGTCCGGGATCGAGGTCGGCGAGCACGCAGGACTCGAAGAACCGGCGCCGTCTGGCGATGCGGGCGAAGGCGCTCCCCACCCCGCCGGCGCCGACGACCAGGATCCTCATGGGATGCTCCTCGCGTGTTGACGATCTTCTCCGAGACGCACCGCCTCCACCGAGCCGTGGCCGAGCTCATCGACGGACGCATGGAACCGCCGGTGGAGGTCCCGGAACGAGCCGAACGGGTCCTGGCCGCCGTGCGATCGGCCGCGCTCGGACCGATCGTCGAGCCCGATCCGGACGATCCCGACGTGCGCGCCGCGCTCCTCGCCGTGCACGACGAGGCCTACCTGGCGTTCCTCGAGACCGCCCACGACGCCTGGCTCGCCGAGGGCCACACCGGCGACGCGCTGCCCCTGGCGTGGCCGGCGCGCAACCTGAACGGTCCCGAGCCCGATGCGATCGACGGGCGCCTGGGCTACTGGTCCTTCGACGCCGGCACCCCGGTCACCGCCGGCACGTGGGCGGCGGCGACCGGGTCGGTCCGCGTCGCGCTCACCGGTGCCCGGCTGCTGCTGGCGGGTGAGGAGGTCGCCTTCGCCCTCTGCCGTCCACCGGGCCACCATGCCGCCGCCGACCAGTTCGGTGGCTACTGCTTCCTGAACAACTCGGCTGTCGCCGCAGAGGCGCTCGCCGCCGCCGGCGGGCGTCGCGTCGCCGTGCTCGACGTCGACTACCACCACGGCAACGGGACGCAGGCGATCTTCTGGGAGCGGCCCGACGTCCTCACCATCTCGATCCATGCCGACCCACGCCAGGAGTACCCCTACTTCACCGGCTACGCCGGCGAGGTGGGAGGGTCGGCGGCCGAGGGCTCCAACCGCAACCTGCCGTTGCCGTGGGGGACGGGGTTCGACCGCTGGGCGGAGGCGTTGGACACGGCGATCGGATCCGTCGCCGCCTTCGGTGCCGATGCCGTCGTCGTCCCCCTCGGCGTCGACACCTTCCGGGGCGACCCGATCTCCCGGTTCGGCCTCGACACGCCCGACTACCTGGCGGTGGGCGCCGCCCTCGCCCGGCTCCGGCGGCCGACCCTGTTCGTCCTCGAAGGCGGCTACGCCGTCGACGCCATCGGCACGAACGTCGTCAACGTCCTCCGAGGCTTCGAGGACGAGGAGTCGAGGACTAGCCGCGGCTTCCGCCCCCTCGTGCCTCGACCTCGGGGTCGCTCATCCGAGGAGGGTCCGGAGGCTGCTCGCGCCACGCCGAGGTGCGGCCGGTGCGCGCCTCGTGGCGGTCGGCGGACGCGGTCAGTCGCAGCCCGGCGTTGATGCCCAGCCAGCGGAGGGGCTCCGGCTCCCAGGGAGGGCTGCCGGTGACCGACCCACGGCAGCTCGGTCAGCGCGGTCGTGCGCTCGAGGATGAGGTCGGCCAGGGTGCGGCCGGCGAGGTAGGACGTGGTCACGCCGTCGCCGACGTAGCCGCCGCCCCATGCCAGCCCGTTGGTCCGGTCGATCCCGACCGAGGAGTACCAGTCTCGGGGCACGCCGAGGGCGCCGCCCCAGCGGTGGGTCACGGCGGCGTCCCCCACGCCGGGGAGCAGCGCCCGGGTGTCGCCTCGAGCGCGGCCCAGACCCGCGGCGACCGCTCGGCACCGGCCGCCGGGGCGTGAACCGAACCGGTACGGCGCGCCACGGCCGCCGAAGGCGATGCGGCCGTCGGCGGTGCGCTGGGCGTAGATGATCAGCCGCCGGCCGTCGGTCAGCGTCTCGGCATCGCTCCACCCGATGCGGTCCCAAACCTCGTCGGGCAGCGGCTCGGTGGCGATCATCAGGGAGTGCAGGGGCACGATGGCCCGGCGGGCGCCGTCGAGCTCCGGTGTGTAGCCCTCGGTGGCGCGCACCACGACGGGCGCGCGCACGGTCCCCGCCGCCGTGAGGGCCCGTCCGGGTTCGATCCGCGTGACCCGCGTGCCCTCGTGGACGACTGCGCCACGGCGCTCGACCGCGGCCGCCAGGCCGCGCACGAGGCGCGCCGGGTGGATGCGGGCGCAGTGCGGCGTGAAGGCGGCGCCCCGCGCCCCGGCCGCGGCGATCCGCTTCGCCGCCTCGTCGGCGTCGAGCCAGCGGAGGTCGTCGTCGGTGAAACCCCAGGCCTGCTCCTCCTCGACCTCGGCCCGCACCCGCGCCTCCTGCGGCGGCGTGGTCGCCAAGGTCAGCGAGCCGCCCTTGTGGAAGGCGCAGTCGATGCCCTCGTCGCCGGCGGCGGCGCCGAGGTCGTCGACGGCGCCGTGCATGGCTCGCTGCAGGGCGACAGCGGCGTCCCTTCCGTGGCGAGCGGCCGTCGCCGCCCGCGACCCGGCGAAGAACGCCGATGCCCACCCGCCGTTGCGGCCCGACGCGCCCCACCCGCACACCTCCGACTCGAGCACCACGACACGCATCGACGGCTCGGCCCGCAGCAAGTGCAGCGCCGTCCACAAGCCGGTGTAGCCGCCGCCGACGATGGCGACGTCGGCTTCGACCGAACCGGTCGAGTGGCGGACGCCCCTCACCGGCGCGGGCGTCGGCGTCGTCGAGCCCGTCGGCCCACAGCGAGCCGGTGCGGGCTAGCGGGTGCCCCACGAGTACGTCTGCTTGACCAGGTCGAGGTAGGTGAACACCTCGGTGGCGCGCACGCCCGCTATCGACCGGATGCGTCCGTTCACGAGGTCGAGAAGGGCGGCCGTGTTTACGCACACGACCTCGGCGAAGACGTCGAAGCGGCCCGGCGGTGACGACGACGTAGTCGATCTCGTCGACCTCGGCGAGGGCGTCGGCGACGCCGCGGATGTCGCCCTCGACGGTGATGCCGATCAGCGCCTGGAGCCCGAAGCCGAGGCTGGCGGGGTCGGTCACGGCGACGACCTGCATGACGCCGGCGTCGAGGAGGCGCTTCACCCGCTGCCGGACGGCGGCCTGCGAGAGGCCGACCATGGGTCCGAGCTCGGAGTACGGCAGGCGCCCGTCGACCTGGAGCGCCTCGATGATCGCCTTGTCGGTGGGGTCGAGGTCGATCATCGCCCCTTCACACGACCGTGGTTCCGCTGGATCGACGCCAGCGCCCGGAACGCGCCGGCGGTGATGTCGCCGCGTCGGGCCCAGGCGACGCGGCAGCTCGGCCCACGCCTCGCTGAGGGCCTGGTGGATGATCGACGTCATCGCCTCGAACTCCGCCGGCCCGCACACGAGCGGCGGGGCGAGCTGGATGACGGGGTCGCCCCGGTCGTCGGCGCGGCAGTGCAGGCCCAGCTCGAGCAGGCGCTTGGACAGGAAGCGGCGGATGAGCCACTCGCACTGGTCGTCGCTGAAGTCGCCGCCGTCGTTGGCGAGCTCGATCCCGTAGAAGTAGCCCATGCCCCGGACCTCGGACACGATCGGCAGAACGAGCAGCGACTCGAGGGCGCCGCGGAACTCGCCCTCCTGGCGCCGCGACGCCGCCGACGAGGTCCTCCTTCTCCATGACGTCGAGGTTGGCGAGGGCGACGGCGCAGCTGACGGGGTGGCCGCCGAACGTGATGCCGTGGAGGAACGACGTCGCTCCGTCGGCGAAGGGCTCGGTGATGTGGTCGCGGACGAGCACGCCGCCCAGGGGCGAGTACCCCGACGTGACGCCCTTGGCGAAGGTGATCATGTCGGGCAGGTAACCCAGGCGCTCCGCGCCGAACCACGCACCGAGCCGGCCGAAGGCGCAGATGACCTCGTCGGAGACCAGGAGCACGCCGTGGCGGTCGCAGATCTCGCGCACCCGCTGCCAGTAATCGGGCGCCGGGACGAAGCAGCCGCCCGCGTTCTGCACCGGTTCGAGGAACACTGCGGCCACGGTCTCCGGCCCTTCCTCCAGGATGAGCCGCTCGATGTCGTCGGCGCAGGCGAGCGTGCACTCCGGCGCGTGGGCGCACAGCTCGCAGTGGAGACGGTTCGTCGTCGGCCGCGTGGCGGGTGGCGCCGTTCAGCAGCGGGCGGAACGGCTCCTTGATCGGGTCGAGCCCGGTGATGGACAGGGCGCCCAGCGTCGTGCCGTGGTACGCCGTCTGCCGGGCGATGACCTTGTAGCGCTCGGGCTGGCCGATCAGGACGAAGTACTGCCGGGCCAGCTTCCAGGCCGTCTCCACCGCCTCGCCGCCCCCGGTGGTGAAGAAGACCCGGTTGAGGTCGCCAGGGGCGAGGGCCGTCAGCCGCTCCGACAGCTCCTCGCCGGCGGGTGCGCGTAGGTCCAGAGCGGGAAGTAGGCGAGCTGCTCGGCTCTGGGCGGCCGCCGCCTCCGCCATCTCGGTGCGGCCGTGGCCGGCCTGCACCACGAAGAGGCCGGCGAGGCCGTCGAGGTACCGGTTCCCTTCGTGTCGAACACGTACGGGCCCTCGCCCCGCTCGATGACGACGAGGTCGTCGGAGTTGCTCTCCGAGAGGCGGCTGAAGTGGAGCCACAGGTGCTCGGCGGTGGTGGTCATCGGCATCTCCCGGCACGAGCGTTCCGCTCGTCTCGGGCGGATCCTACGACCGAAACGCTTGCGGGCGAAGCCGCAGGGATCGAAGATGGCGGCGTGTCTGACCTGAACCTCATCGGCGGGGAGTGGAAGCCGGCCGCCGGCGGCGCCACCGACGACGATCGTCGACCCGGCGACGGGCGAGGTCGATCGGCGAGGTCCCGGCGTCGCGGACCGGCCGACGTCGACGCCGCGGTGCGGCGCCGCCGCTTCGGCCTTGTCGGCCTGGGCCGGCTGACGCCGCGAGCGCGCAGCGAGCGACTCGCCGCGCTGGCCGACGCTCATCGAGGCCCACCTCGAGGAGATCTCGCAGATCGAGTGCGCGAACGTCGGCAAGCCCGTCGGCATCATGCGAGTTCGAGATCGACCTCGCCGTCGACAACTGTCGGTTCTTCGCGCCGGCCGGCCGCTTCCTCGAGGGCAAGGCCGCGGGCGAGTACATCGACGGCTACACGTCGATGATCCGGCGCGAGCCGCTCGGTGTCGTCGGGTCGATCGCGCCGTGGAACTACCCGTTGAGATGGCGACTGGAAGGTCGGCCCGGCGCTCGCGGCCGGCAACACCGTCGTGCTGAAGCCGTCGGAGCTCACGCCCTCACGGCGCTCGCGCTCGGCGAGCTCGCCGCGAGGTGCTGCCCGCGGGCGTGTTCAACGTGGTGTGCGGTCAGGGCGGCGACGCCGGCGCGGCGCTCGTCGAGCATCCGGATATCGCCATGGTGTCGCTGACGGGTTCGGTCGGCGCGGGCAAGGCGGTCGCCCGCGCCGCGGCGACACCCTGAAGCGGGTGCACCTCGAGCTCGGCGGCAAGGCGCCGGTCGTCGTGTTCGACGACGCCGATCTCGACGCCGCGTCGCCGACCGTGGATCGGACCGGCGTTCTACAACTCGGGCCAGGACTGCACGGCCGCGTGCCGGGTCGTCGCCGGCGCCGGGATCCACGACGACGCTGTTGCCGGCGCTCAGCCGACGGTGGCCGTCGATCGTCGGTGGGCGACCCGTGCCGACCCCGACACCGAGATGGGCCCGGTGGTGTCGGGCGACCAGCTCGAACGGGTCGCCGGCTTGGTCGATCGGGCCGAGCGCCGGCGGCGAGGTCGTCACCGGCGGCGGCACCCGCGCGACCGGGCGCCGGGTTCTTCTACGAGCCCTCCGTCGTCGCCGGCGTCGACCAGGCGCCGGAGATCGTCCAGCGCGAGGTCTTCGGCCCGGTCGTGACGGTGCAGCGGGCGGCCGACGAGGAGAAGGCGCTCGCGTGGGCCAACGACGTCGACTACGGCCTCGCCGCGAGCGTCTGGACCCGCGACGTCGGCCGGGCCATGCGCATGGCCAAGGGCGCTTCGCTTCGGCACGGTCTGGGTCAACGACCACATGCCGCTCGTGCTCCGAGATGCCGCACGGCGGGTTCAAGCAGTCGGGCTACGGCAAGGACATGTCGATGTACGCGGTCGAGGCCTACACCGAGCTCAAGCACGTCATGGTGAAGCTGTGACAGGTGTTGCCGGGTCTGGGCTGACGGGTCTGGGCTGATGGGGTCGCACCTCGCCGACGTGTGGTTCCGGGCGTCGGACCTCCAGGTCGTCTCGGGGTCCGGCTGCACGGTGCGGACGGCCGGCGGTGCGGAGTACCTCGACTTCACCGCCGGCATCGCCGTCGCCTCCACCGGTCACTGCCACCCGCACGTCGTCGACGCGATCCAGCGCCAGGCGGCGCGGTTCGTGCACGCCCAGGTGAACTGCTACCGCCACGACCTCCTGGAGCCGCTGGCCGAGCGCCTGGCGTCGATCACGCCCGACCCGATCGACACGTTCTTCATCACGAACTCGGGGGCCGAGGCGACCGAGGCCGCGGTCAAGCTCGCCCGCCAGGCGACCCGGAAGCCGGGCCTGGTCGTCTTCGAAGGGAGCTTCCACGGACGCACCGCCCAGACGATGGCGATGACCACGTCGAAGAGCGCCTACCGCGTCGGGCACCAACCGCTGCCCTCCGGCGTGTTCGTGGCGCCGTTCCCGTACCCGCTGCGGTGGGGCTGCTCCGAGGACGAGGCGGTCGAGCGGGCGCTGGCCGAGTTCGACCACCTGCTGCACACCCAGACGGCGCCGTCGGAGGTCGCGGCCGTCGTGATCGAGCCCGTGCTGGGCGAAGGCGGCTACCTGCCCGCGCCGGCGGCGTTCCTGCAGGGCGCTCGAGTCGCGCTGCCGGGCGGGGGAGATGGTGTTCGTGGTCGACGAGGTCCAGTCCGGGTTCGGGCGGACGGGGACGATGTTCGCCTGCGAGCAGGCGGGCGTGCGGCCGGACGTGCTCGTGATGGCCAAGGGCATCGCATCCGGCTTCCCCCTTGCGGCCATCGGCGCGTCGGCGGAGCTGATGGCGCGGTGGCCGACGGGATCGCACGGCGGGACCTACGGCGGCAACCCGATGGGATGCGCGGCGGCGCTGGCGACGATCGACGTGCTGACGGCGCCTGGGTTCCTCGACGCCGTCGCGCGCCCGGGGCGAGCAGCTGCGAGCGCGGCTGGGCGCGCTGGCGCAGCAGCACGAGGCGATCGCCGAGGTCCGGGGACCCGGCCTCATGGTCGGCGTGGAGCTGCTGACCGACGGCCGGCCCGACGCCGCCCTGGCCGGCTCGCTCGTGACGCACTGCCGAGACGTGGGCAAGGTCCTGCTGATGACCGCCGGCAGCGACGCCAACGTCGTGCGCTGGATGCCCCCCTCGTCGTCACGGAGCCCGAGATCGAAACAGGGGTCGAAGCATTCGCCGCCGCCCTTGCGAACGTGCGGTGACGCTCGCCGTGATCACATCGTCATTGCCCGCCGGTTCTGACCAGACTGCGCAGGCATGCTCCGCGTCCGCCTCGGTTTCGCCCTCTTCGGCATGTTCTGGGGGACCTGGGCCGTCGCCGCCCTCGACATCCAACAGTTCCTCGGGCTCTCCGACGCCGAGCTCGGGCTCCTCGTCGCCGCCACCGTCGTCGGGACTTCGGTCACCAACGTCGTCGGTGGGGCGCTCGCCGAGCGGCACGGGCTGGCCAGCGGCCATGGTCGTGGCGCTGACGATCTGGGGGCCGCTCGTCCTCGCCGTCGCCGCCATCGGGCACGGCGGCGCGTGGATGCTCGCGTTCCTCGCCGTCGTCGCCGCCGGCGGCCTGCTCGACGTCATCCTGAACATCGCGTCGACCGAGCTGCTCGTCGGTCGCCCGGGCCCGCTGCTGCGGGCGCACGCCTCCTACAACGTCGGCACGGTCGCCGGCGCGGCGGTGACCGGCGCGGTGCTCGCGGCCGGATCGGTCGTGGCGCTGGTCGTTCGCCGTCGCCGGCATCGCCGGCGCTGGCGCTGGCCGCCGCCGTGCACCGCCGCCCGGCGACCTCCCCGTCGAACCGAACCCGTCGAGCGAGCACGTCACGTTGCGCGACGCGCTCGGCGAGCTGCGACGCAGCCGGCTGCGTCCGCCTCGCCGTGGTGTTCGCCCTCGGCGCGATGGTCGAGGGCGGGATCGGCACCTTCGGCGTGCTGTACCTCCGCGACCAGCTCGAGGTCGCCGTGCTCGCCGGCGCCGGCGCCTACGTGGTCGGCCAGAGCCTGGCCACCATCACCCGGTTCGCCCTCGGGCGCCGAGCGGGCCGGGCACCGCCTCGGGGGCACCGGACCGGCGCGCCTCGGGCTCGGCCGTCGCGGCCGTCGGGCTCGTCGTGGAGGCGGCGACCGACCTCCCCGGCGTCGCCGCCGCCGGGCTGGCCGTCGCGTCGATCGGCGCGGCCACCTACTGGCCGCTGCTGTCGGCCGTCGCCACCGGGGCATCGGACCGTCCCGGCCTCGCCGTCGGCGGGGTGTCGGCGGCCGGCTACCTCGGCTTCCTCGCCGGCCCGCCGATCGTCGGCGCCATCGCCGAGGGCGCGGGGCTGCGCGCCGGTGTCCTCGCCCTCGCCGTGGCCGCCGGGATCGCGGCGTCGATCCCGCTGCGGGCGATCGGGCGGCCGCGGCACGGGATGCCACCTGAGGTGAGGGTCGGACACCGGCCGCGTAGTCCCGTCGGTCAGAACGCCTACGACGCACATTCGGGGCTGGCGCGGTCAGCTGGCGATGGAGTGGCGGCCCTCGACGGTGTGGAAGGCCCGGCGGTAGAGGAGCGGGGTCGTGCCGGTGGCCCGGCGGAAGTGGACCCGCAGCGCCGTCGCCGAGCCGAAGCCGCACCGCGTCGCGATGAGCTCGACCGGCAGCTCGGTGGTCTCGAGCAGGCGCTGGGCGAGGGCGATGCGCTGGCGCAGCAGCCACTGCAGCGGCGTCGTGCCGGTGGCCGTCGCGGAACCGGCGGGCGAAGGTGCGCGGCGACATCGAGCGCCCGGCGGGCGAGGTCCTCGACGGTGAGCGGCTCGTCGAGGTGCTCGAGGGCCCAGTCGAGGGTGGGCGCGAGCGTGTCGTCGTCGGGCTCGTCGGGGACCGGGCGCGGCGACGAACTGCGCCTGGCCGCCGTCGCGGTGCGCGGGCACGACCATCCGGCGGGCGACGGCGTTGGCGACCTCGGCGCCGTGGTCGAGCCGCACGATGTGCAGGCAGCAGGTCGATGCCGGCGGCCGTGCCGGCCGACGTGAAGATGCCGTCGCCGCCGTCGACGTAGAGCACGTCGGGGTCGACGTCGACCGCGGGAACCGGCGGGCGAGCGCGTCGGTGTACATCCAGTGGGTCGTGGCCGGCGCGACCGTCGAGCAGGCCGGCCGTCGGCGAGCAGGAAGGCGCCGCGAGCACACCGACAGCGATGCGGGCGCCGCGGTCGTGGGCGGCGCGCAGCGCGTCGAGCAGCTCCGGTCGGCGGGCTCGCCGACGAGGTCCTTCCACGCCGGGACGACGATGGTGTCGGCGTCGGCGAGGTCGTCGAGCCGCCACGGCGTCGTGATGGTCTAGCCGCCGTCGGTGACGGCGATCGGCTCGTCGGTCGACGGCGACGAGCGCGGAACTCGTACCACGGGTCGACGAGCTCGGACCGGTCGAGGCCGAACACCTCGTGGCCGACGCCGAGCTCGAAGGCGGCGACGGTCGGCCCCGCCACGGCGGCGACGACGTGACGCCGGTCTCCGCCCCGCAGCTCACGCCGCACCCGTCGGCGTCGTTCTCTCGTCGTGGTCGCCACGGATCCGCAGTATGGCAGAAACCAAGCGATCATGCGACTTCCTGCCACTCGTGGACCCGGCCGCCGACGAGGAGGATCGAGGTCATGTTCACCGTCCACTGCCCCGCCCACGGATGCGAGGTGCTGCTCTCGGAGCGTCGCATCGAACGACTCGTCGAGGTCGACACCGGCATCAGGGTGGACTGGGTGTGCTGGTGCGGCGAGCGCGGCTCGCTGCTCACCGGCCGGCCCCGCCGGGCGATGTCGGGCCGGTTCCGTCCACGGTGTAGCCGGCTTGCGCTCCGCGCCATGCCGGCGCGGACGATCGCTACTCGGCGAGGCCGACCGGGCGGCCGTCGACGATCTGGTCGAGGTACTCCGACAGGCCCCAGCCCGACCGCTGCGCCGTCGGCGCCCTCGATCGTCCACTCGGTGAGGCCCTCGCCGATCCGGGTCTGCAGCCACTCGCCGTCGGGGTCCTGGCGGCGGTTGCGCAGCGGCACCATCGTCGCCACCTTCCCGCTGAACGTCCACTCCTCGATCGCTGCGCGACGACCGCAGCGTGCCCGGACACCGCCGCGTGGTACGGCGTCCTCGTCGGTCCACTCCGTGCGTCAGCTCGGCAGTGGTCGCAGAGGTGGAGCTTGCCGTCCTCCCAGACGAAGCCGCCCCGCGTGCCCGTCGCCGTCGCGCCGGGCGATGCGGCTCGCCATGAACCCGAAGTCGGCGCCGACGTTGGCCGTGAGCCACCGGTAGTACCAGGGCGCCTGCCAGTACCGCGGTCCCCACGAGTGGTCGCGCAGGCCGAAGCCGTCGATGGCCCACTCCTCGTCGCCCACCCGGATCGATCCGCGTGCCGGCGATCAGCTGCTCGTAGTGGCCCTTGGCGAACTCCTCGCCGGGCTTCTCGTGCGGCTCGTCGGGCTCGCCGCCGAACATGTCGGAGACGCGGGTGTAGGTGAGGTCGACCGAGGCCTCGGCGTAGGGGTTCTGCGTGAACGCCGCCTTCGGGTCGGCGAGCTGGAGGGGATCGTCGAGCACGACGACCTTGCCGTCGTAGGCGACGGTGCAGCTCCTCGAACGGCTCGACGACCGTCGAACCGCAGCCCGGCGGCAGTCGAACCGCTCGTTCGAGGTGACCTCGGGCCGCTTGAACATGAAGCCCGACCCGCCCGTCGGGGAGGTAGAGGCAGACGGTCATCTCGCCGCGCCCCTCGTTGGGCCGGTTGCCGAGCCGGAAGAACCCGCCGACGCCGCTGGCCGGGTCGACGACGTTGAAGTACATCGACTCGTTGAAGTTCTCCTCGGCGGTGACCTCGTGGGTGTACTCGTCGACCGGTTCCAACCTGATGCCCATGGGTGGGACCCTAGGGGTCCGCACCAGGAGGACGCGGAGCCGACCCGTCACGCGCGGGCCTGCGTAGGCGGCGGCGAGGTGGGCGGCGATGTCGGCCGGCTTGGCGTGGGCGTTGAGGCCACTCGGGTTGGGCAGCACGTAGGCCCGCGCCCCGCCGACCGCCCTGGCCTGCCAGCCGGTCACCGCCTTCCGGTCGACGGCAGCCCGCCAACCGGCCAGGCCGCAGAAGGCGACCGCGCTCGGCCGGAGCAGTGCGCACAGGCGGTCGAGCCGTCCGAGGCCCTCCCGGTACTCGGTCGGCCGTGAGCTCGTCGGCGCCGACGCTGGCCCGCTTCACCAGGTCGGTGAACCCGACGCCGTGGTGGTCGAGCGCGTGCCACGGATCGCGGTCGGCCGACACGATCCCGGCGGCGAGGGCGCCGGGCCAGAACCGGTTGCCGGGCCGGGCGTAGCCGACGCCGGCGTCGGCCGCGTAGAGGCTCGGGTTCAGCCCGCACACCAGCAGGCGCATGCCCGGCCCGACGACGTCCGGAAGCGTCCGGGCCCGGGCGGCCTCGACCTTGATCGTCCGGTCGGTGACCGTCAGGTCCTCGACGTCGAAGCCGGCGCCGTGGAGGAGATCGGCGAGCGGCTCCGGTTCCCACCAGCAGAAGAGCCGGCCCGGGAAGTCGTCGTCCTTCGGCGACACCTGCTCGAACACGCCCCCGTCCTCGTGGCGGAACACCGCCAGCGCCAGCCGGCCACCGACCGGCATGGCCCGGTGGAGCTCCGCCAGGGCCCGAGGCAGGCGAACCGCAGGCACGTGCTGCAGGCACTTCCACGCCCACACGCCGCCCAGGGCTGCGGTCCCGGAACGGCAGGGCCTCGAGGTCGTGGCGCACGACGGGTACCGACGCGTCGGTGGCCCGAGCCTCCCGGCACATGGCCATGGCGACGTCGGACGCGACGAGCGGCCGGCGGAGCAGTCCGAGCGTAGAGGCCCGGGCCCGCAGCCGAGGTCGAGCACGACCGCACCGTCGTCGACGGCGCCGACGAACCGCGTCGCAGCGCTCGGGGTCGTAGGCCTTGCGTCGCCGGCGGTACTCGCCGGCCGACCGCCTCGTAGACCGCGACGGTCGCGTCGTCAGCCACGCTCGCGTCACCAGCTGCCGGCGCCGCCGCCGCCGCCGCCCCCGCCGCCCCCGCCGCCCGAGAACCCGCCTCCGCCCCCGCTCGACGAGGACGGCGGCGAGAACGCCGCCGCGGTCGCGTGGGAGAAGTCGTCGGCGAACGAGCCCAGCGAGCCGATCGACTCGATGCGGTCGAAGCCGTTGCCGAACCGGTCGCCGTCGCTGTACATGCCGTACACGTACCAGGGGGCGAAGCCGCTGCCGGGCTCGGCCAGCTGCGGGAACCGCACGCGCAACCCGGCGAGCAGCTCCTTGGCGACGCCGAGGGCGACGGCGTAGACGAGGTAGCGCTCGTAGAGGGCCATGGCGCCGACGGGGACGTCGTCGACGAGGGAGAAGTCCTTGAGGAACCGCTTGAGGCCCTGGATCTCGGCGCGCTTGCGGGCGCCGGCCGGCGTGCGCTGGCGCAGCAGCGGGAAGGAGACCAGCAGGCCGAGCGCGACGACGAGGGCGGCGAGGCCGAGCCACGCACCGGCGACGAGCGCCAGCACCCCGAGCAGCGTGACGGCGGCGAACACGAGGAGGTACAGCAGCCACGGGAGGCAGCCGTTGCGCTGCATGTAGCCCTGGGCCTGGTAGTCGGCCGCCACCTCCTGCCTGAACTCCTGCATCCACGCCGCCGACTCCGTGCGCGTGTCGGTCGCTTCGTCGGCGAGCTCGTTCTGGCTGACGTCCGCCCGGCCGGGCGGGAACAGCCGCCACAGGACGCGGCTCTCGTAGTCGCGAGCGGTCCTCGCCGGCGGCCTTCTGCGAGCGGGTGAAGACGTAGTCGTCGTCCTCGTCGGTGATCGTCAGCCAGCCGCGCTGGGCGAGGTCGATCACCGTGGACGCGAACGCCTTGGAGTCGACGGTCCCCCAGCCGTCGAGCGAGGCCACGACCGCCGGCGACTCCGGCGGGATGTCGCGCCAGTAGTCGCCGATGTCCGGCGGCTCGCGGCGGCTCCTTGCCCCAGCGACGCCAGATCAGGAACCCCGCGAGCGCACCGACGAGGGCGACCGCCGGCGAGAGGACGTTGCCGATGGTGCGGCGCTGTGCTGCGTCCTGGCGGTCGACCTCGTCGGCGATGTCGTCACGGGCAGCACGGATGTCGAGCAGCAGGGCGGCGTCGGCCGGCGTGATCTCGGCGCCGACCCGCGGTTGCGCCTCCTCGAGGAACGAGCCGAGCGCCTCGCATCGGCTCTCCAGCACGTCGCCGTCGGGGGCGTCGCAGGCCCCTGGCGATCCGGCCTCGACCTCGAGCCGGAAGGCCTCGGCCAGCTGCTCACGGGCCAGGAGGCGGTCGGCGTTGGCCTGGTCGGCGAGCGCGCCCTCCTCGGCCAGGATCTGGTCGAGCACCGGGCCCCCGCTCGGCGGCACCGTGAACGCTTCCGGCGGCAGGAGCACGCGGGCCTCGACGATGGCGCCGGCCGGGTTGTCGACGACGGTCAGGGTGACGGTGTTGCCGTCGATGCCGACGACGCCGTGGAGCACGCCGTGGGCGAAGGCCCGGATGCCGGTGCCGTCGCCCGGGAAGGCGACGTCGATCGTGACCCGGCGCAGCGCCGGGAACGCGTCGCCGATGAACTGCCAGTTGAGGACGGCGACGTCGGTGAACACGTCGACGGCGCCCTCGACGTGGTAGCGCAGCTCGTAGTCGTGGCGCCCGTTGACCTTGGAATGGTCGGCGCTGCCGAACCACCGGACGTCGGCGCCGCTGTTCGGGTCGTCGTAGCCGTCGGCGAGGTCGCGGTGGTCCCCGCCCTCGGTGACTTCGAAGTCCTCGATCGAGTAGTCGCTGCCGCCCGGCTCGAAGAACCGGAAGCCGCCGTTGCGGTCGGCGCTGAAGTCGTAGGCGAGGAGCTCGAGGACGTCCATCGAGCCGTCGGGGTTCACGACGGCGTGGATGTCGACCGAGCGGATCTCGGACTCCTCGCTCTGGGCGACCGCGGCGCCGGCCGTGGCGGCGAGCAGCGCGAGGACGGCGGCGCCGAGGACCAGGGCCCGCCTCACCGGCGGCCCTCGAGCTTCTGCTGGACCCGGTTCATGGCGCCGAGCCAGCCGTCGATGTCACCGACCTTCCCGGCCAGGAAGGTGGCGACCTCGGGGTGGGGGAGCACCAGGAAGCGCTCGGCGGCGACGGCCTCGACGACCCGGTCGGCGACCACCTCGGGCGAGAGGATCTCGCCGGCGCTGGTGACGACGTTGCCGGCGACACCCTCGGTCGCCCGGCGCAGCAAGTCGGTGTCGACGCCCATCGGGCACAGGCACGACACGCCGATGCCGCGGTGGCGGTACGTGGCCGACAGCCACTCGGCGAGGCCGACGGCGGCGTGCTTGGTCGCGGTGTACGACGCGTCGCCGAGGTTGATGAGCAGGCCGGCGGCCGAAGCCGTCTGCAGCAGCCAGCCGTGTCCGCGCTCGAGCATCGACGGCAGCACCGCTCGGGCGGCCAGGACGTGGGCGAGCACGTTGACCCGCCACACGGCGTCCCAGGTCTCGAGAGGAGCTTCCAGCCCGGCGCCGGCGCCGATGCCGGCGTTCGAGCGTAGAGGTCGACCGGTCCGAACCGGGCCTCGGCGAGCCGCACGGCCTCCTCGTGCAGCGCTTCGTCGGTCACGTCGCCGGTGAGGGCCACGCCGCGGTCGCCGGGCAGCGACCGGGCGACCCGCTCGGCGCCGTCGCCGTCGAGGTCGACGACGACGACGCCCGCCGCGCCGGCCGCAGCGAAGCGCCGGGCGAGGGCAGCCCCGATCCCGTTGCCGCCCCCGGTCACGACGCAGACGGCGCCGTCGATGTCCATCAGGCCGTCCCGCCGATGGCGGCCCGCAGCGTCGCGTCGGTGACCGCCATGCGGTCCGGGTCCCCACGGCAGCGGCATCACGATGGGAACCTGGACGCCGGCGTCGACGTAGGCCTGCATCGTCGCGTGGACGTGGCCGGCGTCGCCGATCACGTCGATGGCGTCGACGAATCGGTCGCTCACGGCCGCCAGCGCTCCCTCCCGGTCCTTGGCCGCGTGCCGCTCTCGGATGGCGTCGACCTCGTCGCCGAAGCCGGCGCGGCGGAAGTTGGCGGCGTAGGCGTCGACGACGGCGTAGGAGAACAGGTCGCGGCGGGCGAGCTCGACGCCGTCGTCGCGCTCGGCGACACCGACGTGTACGTAGGCGTAGATGGTGGCGTCGCCGCCGGCCCGCACCTGCTCGACCGACCACGGCACGTGCGAGGCCGGCAGGTAGTTGAGGAGCACCCCGTCGGCGACCTCGCCGGCGAGGCGCAGCATCCTCGGGTTGAGGGCGCCGACGACGACCTTCGGGCGCCGACCCTCGGGCAGCCGCACGCCGAGGCGGAACCGGCGCACCTCGTAGAAGTCGCCCTGGAAGGTGACCGACTCGCCGCCGAGGCACTCCTTCACGAGGGTCACGTACTCGCGGACCCGGGCCAGGGGCCCCTCGCCGTAGGGGACGCCGTGCCACTGCTCGGTCACGACCGGCGAGGAGATGCCGACGCCGAGGACGATGTCGACGCCGGGGTGCAGCGCCTGCAGCGTGGCGCCGGCCATGGCGACGACCATCGGCGTGCGCAGCTGGAGGGCCAGCACGCCGGTGCCGAGCCCGAGCTCGGGCGCGGCCGCGCCGGCCGCGGCCAGCACGGAGAAGGCCTCCGGGCCGGTCGTCTCCGCCGTCCAGAAGCTGCCGTAGCCGAGCTGCGGCGGCCCGGGCGGCGACCTCGGGCGCCCGCGTCGGCGGCAGCGACATCAGCGACGCGAACGTGACCCCGACGTGCTCCGCGCCCGTGACCATCGGGGCGACCCTACAAGCACGAACTGGCGGTGGTTACCGGCGCAGAGCGCGGACAACCACCGCCAGTTCGGGTTCTAGAAGCTGCCGCTGCGCTCGAGGCGGTACGGAGCGCCGGTGCGGTCGGAACCGACGGGGTGACGCGCGGCCGTGAGCACCCGGGAGTCGTCGCTGAAGCAGCTCGGGTCGCTCAGGCGGACCTCGCCGGGGTCCCCGTCGACGGAGGTCTGCTCGGCGACGGTGGTGCCGTCGGTGTCGAGGATCGACAGTCGCAGCGCCATGCCGGCCGGCGCCGTGATCGTGAGCCGCACCTCCCCGTCGCAGAGGAGCTGGAACCCGTCACCGACGTCGACGGCGAACTCGTCGACGTCGTCGGCCGGCACGATCGTCGGCGTCAGGACCTCATCGAGCACCGCGCCGTCGAGCGTGTCCGCCACGGCCTCGCAGCCGTTGGCCGCGTCGGCGTCGTAGTCGGCGAAGCCCTCCAGGCACACGCGCCCGTCGGTACCGGCGGCCGGGGCGACGGCTCCGCACGGTTGGTACGGGAGGGGCGCGCAGGCCGTCGTGGTCGTGGCCGGCAACGTCGTCGCCGTGGCCGAGGGGTCGTCCGGGCTGGCCGTCGCCGACCGGGTCGACGGCCGGGCCAGGATCCACAGCCCGACGGCGGCGAGTGCGACCGCGACGACGAGGGCGGCGGCCGACACGAGCCGCCGCCGGCGCTGGCGCTGATCGGGCGCTCGATGGGTGGTCGGCCGCTCCGCCGTCCCGGTGGGTCCGCCGGCGAGGGCGGCTGCGGTCGGCCGCTTCTCGGGTCGGGCCTCGAGCATGGCGTCGATCCGTCGCCGCAACGGCCCCGGCACCGAGCGGGGCACCGTGTCGACCTTGCCCTTGGACGCCCGCCACAGGAGCACCTCGGGCGGCCCCTCGCCGTAGGGCCCGGCACCGGTGGCCGCCCAGCGCAGCGTGGCGCCGAGGCTGAACACGTCGGCGGCCGGTCCGGCCGGTTCCCCCCGGGCCTGCTCCGGAGCGAGGAAGCCCGGCGGTGCCGACGGCCGCGGCGGTCATGGTGAGCCCGGCGGTCACGTCGCGGGCGGTGGCGATCCCGAAGTCGGCCAGGTGGGGCTCGTCCTGGTCGTCGAAGAGCACGTTGGCAGGCTTGACGTCCCGATGAACGACCCCGGCCCGGTGGGCCGCCGCCAGGGCCTGGAGCAAACGGTCGCCGACGCGGGCCACCTGGGCCGCGGGGAGGGGACCGCCGGCGGACACCCGGTCGGCCAGGCTGCCGCCGGCGAGCAACGGCATGACGAGGACGAGGTCGTCGCCGTCGTCGACCACGTCGAGGAGGCGGACGATGCCCTCGTGGTCGAGCCGGCCGAGGACCTCCGCCTCCCGCCGGATCCGGGCCCGGGCCGCGGCGAGCTCGGCCTCCGAGCCGTGCAGGGCGACCCGCTTGAGGGCGACGCGGGTGCCGTCGGGCGCCACGCCGAGCTCGACGACGCCCATCCCGCCCCGGCCGAGGCGGCCCTCGACGACGTAGACACCCGGCACGCCGGCCACCGTAGTGACGTGCGGGTTCGGCCCACGAGGCGGGACCCGGTCCCGGGCACGTTCACACCCAGGACATCATCGTGACGTCAATCGGTCACACCCTCCCGGTACAGTCATCGGGAAACCGGCATGGACCAGGCCGGCGGCCTAGCGTGGTTACTGCCGTCGATGGTCGGGAACAGCGCCGGCACCCCTCGCTGGAGATTGGACCGATGACCGACACCAAGGACCTCGACATCCAGATCACCGAGGCGCTCGCCCTGATCGACCGAGGCCTCGGTGACATGCTGAACCGGGAGCTCGTCTCGACCGACGAGGTCGCCGACCTCCTCCTGGACGTGCGCTCGATCCTCGCCGCCGCGGCGTCGGAACCGGCGACGAACTGAGCCTGCGGCGAACCGCAGGTTCGCCTACCCGAAGGTCAGGAGCTCCTGGAACGACGCATCGATGGCGTCGCGGAGGGCTTCGGGGGCGTCGATGGCGCCGGCGTCGATGTGGATGCCGATGTCGAGCGAGCCGGCGACCGACAGCACCGTGGCGTTGAAGGCGGTCCCGGCGACGGGCCCCAGCGGGAAGTTGGCGTCGATGCGCGCCCCGGCGACGTAGAGGTCGAACGGCGCGCCGCGGACGTTCGAGGTCGTGAAGTCGACGCTGTGGACCTGTTGGCGGGCGAAGCGCACGAGCACCGAGGTCGGGGCCAGGTTGGCGAAGCCGGCGAAGCCGCTCGCCAGCCGCAGCGCCGGCTCCGCCTTCGTCGTGGTCAGACGGTCGCGGATCGCCTCGAAGCGGGCCGCCGGATCGGGCCCGACCGGCACGAGCGTGCGCGTCGGGGCGAAGGCGTTGCCTCCGATGCTCTTGCCCTCGCGGGTCGAGATCGGCATCGCCATGCGCAGCTCGTCGACGTCGGCGCCCCGGTCGCGGTGGTAGGCGCCGGCGCCACCGGCGACGGCCGCCACGAACAGGTCGTTCACGCTGCCGCCCAGCGCCTTGGAGGCACGCTTCACGTCGTCGAGCGGGACGCGGAGCACCTCGAGCCGGCGCCGGAGCGTGCGATCGACCCAGAGTGGGGAACGGGCCGGATCGGTCACGAAGGTCTGGCGCGCCAGCGAGCGGGCCGCCGCCACCGCATCCGTGCCGAGGTGGCCCAGCCGTTCGGGGTGCCGGGCGAGCCCGACGGCGTCGCCCACGGCCCGTTCGGCGATGCCGACCCCACGACGGACCACGTGCCCGGCGGTGGTCATCGCGACGTCGAGGAGGTTGTCGGGCCCCGGTTCGGGTGCGGGCACGGAGACAGGGTCGGGCTCCGGGGCGTCCCGTTCGACGTCGAGGAACTCGGCCGACATCCGCACGCCGCCCTGGCCGTCGGTGATCGTGTGGTGCAGCTGCTGCACCATCGCCGCCCGTCCCCCTTCGAGGCCGTCGACGACGGTGAAGCGCCACAGCGGTCGGGCCCGGTCGAGCGGCTCGGCCGCGAGCTGGGTCGTCAGGTCCCACAGATCGCGCTCCTGGTAGGGAGCGGCGAGGCCGATCCGCCGGACGTGCCAATCGAGGTCGATGTCGGCGTCGTCGCGCCACTCCGGGGGCGCCAGCCGGCCGAGGCCGGGACCGACCCGCTGTCGCAACCGCGGCACGATGGCGAGGGCCCGTTCCATGCGCCGTCGCAGGCGATCGACGTCGGGGGGGCGGTCGAGGACGGTGACGTTGGCGAAGGTCGAGGACAGGTGTGGATCCTTCTCGAGGGTCCACATCAAGGCCTCGACGTCGGACATCCGGTGCTCCATGCGGGCCCGACGGTACCTCGGCTGTTCCCTGGGGGAGACTGGAACGATGCGGAGACGGGTGGCCGGTGGCCGGGGTGATGAGCGCGCTGCTGTTGTTGGCGGCCTGCTCGGGCGACGACGGCGACGCCGGCGGGGCCGACGCCGCCCCCGACGCGACGACGGAAACGACCGTGGCGGTCGCCCTCGACGAGGTCGCGGCGGTCGCGGCGGAGGCCGAGGTCGAGGACGTCTACGAGGTTCCCGATCCGCTCCCCCCGGGTGACCCCGGTGACGTCATCCAGGTGGAGGCCCTCGGCGGCGTGCCCGGCGCCAGCGACGCCACCTGGTGGCGGGTCCTCTACCACTCCCGATCGCTGCAGGACGAGGACATCGCCGTGTCGGGCATCGTGATCCGGCCCGCCGGCGAGCCGCCGGCCGGCGGGTTCCCCGTCGTGACCTGGGCGCACGGTACGACGGGCACGGCCGACATCTGCGCTCCGTCCACCGCGGCCGAGCCGCCCGTGCCGTCGCTCGACTCGCTGCTCGATGCCGGCTACGTCGTTGTCGCCACCGACTACGAGGGCCTGGGACTCCCGGGCTCCACCCGTACCTCCTCGGCGCCAGCGAGGGCCGTGGCGTGCTCGACGCCGCCCGTGCCGCGGCGCGCCTCGAGGGTGTCGACGCCGGTCCCGAGGTCGTGGTGTGGGGTCACTCCCAGGGTGGTCACGCCGCCCTCTTCGCCGGCGAGATCGCCGCCGCCTACGCGCCGGACCTCGACGTGCTCGGTGTGGTCGCGATGGCCCCGGCCGGTGACCTCTCGATCATCGGCCCGGCAGCCCTCGGCTCCGCCTCCCTCTTCCCGTTCGCCTTCATGGCCTTCGGAACCTGGCCCGAGTCCTACCCGGAGCTCGACCTCGCCGCGCTCTTCGCCCCCGCCGCGCTCGAGCGCCTGCCCCTGCTCGACGAGGAGTGCGCCGATGGCGTCTTCGACGCCTTCGGCGACCTCACGCTCGACCAGCTGCTGGTGACGACCGCGCCGCTGGACGTCCCGCCCGTGCGCCAGCTCCTCGCCGACAACACCGTCGGCGCCCGGCCCTACGGGTCGGTGCCGGCGCTCGTCGTGCACGGAACCGAGGACAGCCTCATCCCGGTCGCGCTCAGCGAGCTGCTCGTACCGGCGATGTGCACCGGTGGTGCCGACGCCGAGCTACGCACCTATCCGGCCACCCACAGCAGCATCCCCGAGGTCTCGTCGTCGGACGTGCTCGCCTGGACCGCTGACCGCTTCGCGGCCCAGCCGGTCACCGGGGGATGCGGCTCGCCTTGAACTCGTTGAGGTCGCTCCACTCGAGCAGGTCGAGGACCCGCTCGATGGAGGCATGACCGTGCGACCGCTGCTCGGCGGTCTCACCCGGGTTGCGGTCCATGAGCCGCACGAACACGGCCCGGTCGTCGCCGGTCACGAACGTCGGGACGCCCCACACGCCGGGACCGGCGGCCGCCGCCTCGTGCTCCTTGCGCACCGTGGCGAGAGCGTCGCCCGACTCGACGGCGTCGACGACGGCCTGGACGTCGACGGCGCCCAGGTGCTCGGCGAGGACCGCCGTGACGACCTCGGGATCCTTCAGGTGGAGGCCGTGGTCGTGGCGGGCCGCGAACAGCCCCCGGTGCACTGCCGGGAAGGCGTCGGGGTGTAGGTCGCGCACGACCACGCCGGCCCGGAGCGCCCACAGGCCCGTGTCGTCCTCCGGGTGCTCCCAGATCGGGGGCTCACCCTCGGCGACGTGGACCTGGGCCAGCGAGAAGGGGACGAACGCCACGTCCCAGTCGGCGCCCCCTGCGAGTGCTGCCAGCACGTGCTCGTGGGCGTTGCGGGCGAATGGGCAGCGATAGTCGAAGGTGACGGCGAAGGCGCGATTCGGCATGCGACGGTCGCAACCCCTCAAGCACGCCGGAGATTCCGGCGGGCCCTGATCCCCGAGAACGGGTTGCCGTCGACCGGACGGGGCCACAGGCGCCTCGCCACCTGGCCGAGGACGATCCCCGTGACGACACCGCCGAGCACGTCGGAGGCGTGGTGGATACGCACGTACGAGCGACTGGTGGCCACGACGGCCGCCAGCGCCGTACCAGAGGGGCGCCGCCGGGCTCGGCTGGGCGAGCACGCCGGCGGCGGTGAAGGCCGAGCTGGCGTGCCCGGACGGGAAGCTCGAGCTGCGGGGCTTGCGGATGCGGTAGGCGCGGTGCTGCTCCCACTCCGGCCGCCGCGCGACGGAAGAACGACTTGATCACGCCGTTCACGAGCACCGACTCGGCGGCCAGGATCATCGAGACCCGCACCGCGTCGGCCGCGTGGCGGTCGGATCGCAACCCGCGCGCCGTGACGAGGAGGTGCCACAGCAGGGCGAAGTCGCCGAGCTCGGTGGCGGCGTACATCACCCGGTCGGCGACCGGGTTGCCTCGCAGGCGGTCGAGGGCGGTGTCGACCCGCCGGTCGAACTCGGCGACGGGCCCGCCGATGCGAGGGGGCAGATGGAGGGCCCTGGCCGCCTCACCCGGCGGCGGCAGCGGCTCCGGGGGCAACGTCGTCGAGTCGAAGAGGTTCGTCATGGAGTCCGGCGACGTTAGCGTCGGCTGTTCCTGCGCTCTTCCCGCCGCGCCTCGCCGAGGCGGCGGGCCTCGTCGGGATCGCCGCCGAAGGCCGGGCAGAACGTCTTGAAGCTGCACCAGTCGCAGAGGCGTCCGGGCTTCGGGCGGAAGGAGTCGCCGGCGTTCGCCCGCTGGATGGTCACCCAGACGGCGCCGACCTTCTGCTCGATGAAGCGGGTCGTGTGGGCGGTCGGGACGCACGTGAGCGTGGTGCCGTCGCCGAGGTAGAGCAGGCGCACGGCGGTCGGGAGGACGCCGAGCACCCGCTCGCACAGCAGCGCGTAGGTGTCGACCCCGTTGAGCCGGCCGTGCTCGAACCGTTCGCTCGGGCTGCTCCCGGTCTTGTAGTCGACAACCACGAAGCCGCCGTCGGGAGTGCGGTCGAGTCGGTCGATGATGCCGGTGAGGGCGACGCCCCCGACCTCGGCCCGGAGCCGGAGCTCCAAGCCGACGGCGTGGACCGCCGTCGGGTCCTCCATGCCGAAGTAGGCCTCGACCAGTCGGCGGGCGTCGGCGACGAAAGCGCCCTCGCCCGCCTCGTCGAGGCCGAGCCCGATGAAGTCGGGGTCGTCGCGGAGCGCGTCGACGGCGGCGTCGAGGCACACGAGGGCGGCCGCCATGGTGCGCTGCGGCGCCGGGAGCACGAAGAGCCGCTCGAGGGCGGCGTGGACCAGCGTGCCCTTGGTGAGGTGCGGTGCCGGCGGCTCGGGCAGGCCGTCGAGGTTGGCGAACCGGAAGGCCAGGGCGCACTCGGTGAACGCCGACACCCGGCTGGGCGAGAGCGTCGGTGGCAGCGCGTACGGCACGGGACTGATCGTACGCAGGGGGTGTGTCCGGCTCTGGGACCTCCAGCTACGCGGCTGACGGGCCGCGCCAGGCGGAGCGAACCAGTTACACCGCGACGATCGCGAAGGCGGCGAGCTCCTCGGCGATGGCATCGGGGTCCTCGAGCGGGCCGAAGTGACCGAGCTCGGGGTGCCGTGAGAGCCGGCCGTCGCGGGCGTGCTCGACGATGGCACCGGCGAACGCCGACGGCGTGAACGGTTCCTCGGCGCCGACGCCGACGACGATCGGGAGTGTCGAGCTCGAGCCAGGGCCTCCCACACCCCGCTGCCTCGCGTCATCCGGAACGTCGCCGCTTCCCACTCCGGCCGGCAGCGCAGGACGACGGAGCCGTCGTCCTGGACCGCGAACCCGCCTTCGACGTAGGCGCGGAGGGCGTCGGGGCGCAGCGCGTCGAGCGGAGGCTTGCCGGCGTAGTTGGCGATGGCGGCCTCGACCGACGCGAAGCTCGGGCGCCGACGGGCGGCGCCGTCGGCGAGGGGGTTGGGCCGGTCGGCGGCGAGCAGCGCCCGGCGGCGGTGCGATCGGCTCGAACAGCCAGAGGCCCCCGAAGGCGCCGGGCCGTGCCGCCGCGGCGAGCAGGAGGGCGGCGCCGCCCAGGGAGTGCCCCACACCGATGACCGGCGCGCCCGCGGGTAACACGCCGGCGTCGAGGACGGCCACGACGTCGGCGCCGAAGCCGGACCAGGCGAAGTCGAGCCCCTCCGGGGTCCGCGCCACGCCGTGGCCCCGCAGATCGAGGGCGATGCACCGCATCCGATCGGCGAGCCGCGCCGCCAGCGGCGCCCACACCCGGCCGTGGAACCCGGTGGCGTGGGCGAACAGCGCCACCGGCGCCGACGGGTCGTCGGGGCCGCCGAGGTCGTGCACGGCGACCTCGACGCCGTCGATGGAGGGGACGAGGATCGGCATCCGGGCGAGGTTACGGTGGCCCGATCGCCCCCGACGACCCGTCCGACGACGAAGCCGCGGTCCTCGCCGCGAACGCCGCGTTCTACGAGGCGTTCGAGGCCAGGGACCTCGATCGCATGTCGGAGACGTGGGAGCACTCCGATCGGGTGACCTGCACGCATCCCGGGTGGACGGTGCTCCGCGGCTGGGGGCCGGTGGCGGGGTCGTGGTTCGCTCTGTTCAGCGGGCCCCAGCAGCTGCAGTTCATCCTCACCGACGCCGTGGTCGCCGTGCACGGCGATGCCGCCTGGGTGACCGTCGACGAGAACCTCCTCGACGGCGACCACGTCGGCGGCACGGTCACGGCGCTCAACCTCTTCGCCCGTGGCGCGGACGGCCGCTGGCGCCTCGTCGCCCACCACGGCTCGCCGGTCGTCGACCGCGACCCGTCCTCGGCGCAGCCGTAGCAGGGCCTAGGGTTTGGTGATGGCCGGGGCAGTGGATGGGCGCACCGCGCGTTCCATGCGCACGAAGGCGGCGATCGTCGACGCCTGCCTCGCGCTCGTCGACAGCGGCGATCTGCGGCCGACGGCGCCCCGCGTCGCCGAACGGGCGGGTGTTTCGGTGCGCTCGGTGTTCCAGCACTTCGCCGATCTCGACGCGCTGTTCACCGCCGTCGGCGACGAGGCCGTGCGCCCGGCTGAAGACCCGGGCGCTCGAGCTCGAACCGGGGCTGCCCCTCGACGAGCGCATCGCCGCCACCGTCGCCCACCGCACGGCACTGCTCGAGGAGCTCACGCCGTTGCGCCGGTCGATCGCCGCCAACGCCTGGGCACTCGCCGATCGCCACCGACCGCCTCCGGGTCGGGCACACGATGTTCCGGGATCGAGCTGGCCGCGGGTGCTTCGCCGCCGGAACTCGGCGACGACGTGCAGCTGCTCGACGCGATCGACGTCGCCCTGTCCTGGCCCACGTGGGAGCAGCTCCGCACGCTCGTCGGCCTCGACGAGGCCGCCGCCGCGGCCGTCGTGGCCCGCATCGTGCGGGACCGCTGCTCCGCCCCGTCGACGAATAGCGTCGGCGACGATGGAGCCGCCGCCGAGACCCGTTCCCGTCGCCGGACGGCCGATCCTGCGGTGCTCGCCCCGTGGCTGGTCGAGCTGGCCGTCACCGCCGGCGGCCTCGTCCGGTCGTACCTCCCCGGAGCCCGATCGATGCCCGCACGCGCGAGCGGGTGATCCTCGCCGTCACCGAGGTCAACGGGTGCCGGTACTGCGCCTGGATCCACGGCTCGTGGGCGGCCTACCTCGGCGACGGCCGTCGAAGGACCGGCCGACGCCGAGGAGGCGCTGCTGGCCTACGCCCGGGCCTGCGCCGAGGCCGGCCGGCCGCTCGACCCGGCGCCGCTCGCCGGACGTGCTCCCGCCCGAGGCCGTCGCGGCGGTGCGGGCGACGGTGGCCCAGATCGAGGTGTCGAACCTCGTCGGCAACACCGTCGACGGGCTGCTCGCCCGGCTCACGCGGCAAGCGGCCGCTCGACCCGGTCCGGGCGCGTGGCGGAGGCGGCGACGGTCGCGGTCGCCCTGCCGCTCGCGGTGCCGATGCTGCTCGTCGCCGGCGCGCATGCGGGCCGTCGAGCGCCTCGCCCCCGCCCTGCCGGAGATCCGAGGCGCCCCCGGAGGACGAGGCGAACCTCCTGTCGCACCTCCTGGCGCCAGACCGTGCCCGCCTACCTGGCCAACGCCGGCGTCCGCCTGGCGTCCTCCGGCTGCCGGTGCCGGTCGACCATCGGTATCCGCGCCGGGCGGACGGCGGCCACGCTCCGGATCGGTCGCGGCGTGGTCGAGGTCGACCAACGACATCGCCCCCGACGCCGTCGTCGTGCTCGAGGGTGAGGTCGAGCCGCTGCTGCAGCTCGCCACCGGATCGCTCGTCCGCGAGCTGGTCGGCTCTCCGGGTCGAGCGCGAGTAGGCGGCGCCGCCGGCGGTGCGGGTTCCTTCGGGAGACCGAGCAGCCGCTCGCCGATGATGTTGCGCTGCACCTGGCTCGTGCCGCCCGGCGATCCGGCCACCGGGCGCGGCGAGCAGCCCGGCGGCGGCGTCATGGGCGAGCATCGCGTCGGCGCCGGCCAGATCGGCCCGCACGACGGCGGCGTCGAAGAACAGCTCCGTGACGCCCAGCTTCGCCAGCGACGACGGCCACGGAGGCGACCGAGCCCTGGCGCGACCCCGAGCGCGGCGAGGGCCCGGCCCCGCACGACCAAGTCGGCGATGCGCTGGCGCTCCACGGCGGACGTCGCCGCCGGTAGCGAGGCGAGCCTTCGCTGCAGCGAGAGGTTCGAGGAGCCGATGTGGCCGCGCTCGTTCGTGAGGGTCGCCATGGCGACGCCCCATCCGTCGTGCTCGGGGCCGACGAGGGCGGCGGCCGGGACGGTCACCGTCGTCGAGGAACACCTCGTCGAATTCCGAGCCTCCGGTCATCTGCCGCAACGGCCGCACCTCGACGCCCGGCGTCGCCATGTCGACGAGGAAGAACGAGATGCCCTTGTGCTTCGGCCAGTCGTCGTCGACCGGCCGTGTCCGCGCGAGGCAGATCCCCCAGTCGGCGACCCGACCGTTCGAGCACCACACCTTCTGTCCGGTGAGCGTCCACCCGTCGCCGTCGCGCTCGGCCCTCGTGGTGAGCGACGCGAGGTCGCTACCGGCTGCGGGCTCGCTGAAGAGCTGGCACCACACGCGGTCGCCGTTCGGCGAGGCCGCGGGAGGTGCTCGGCCCGCTGTTCGTCGGTAGCCGTAGAGCAGCAGCGATCCGGCGGTGAGGACGTGCCCGACCATGTTGAGGAACGGCGGGACCTCGGCCGCGCGCGCATGCCTCCATCCAGGCGGCCGTGTGGTCGGGCGTGAGCCCCCGCCCCCCGTCCTCGACCGGCCAGTGGATGCCGGCGAACCCGGCGTCGTGGAGCCGCCGCTGCCACGCCTTCGCCGCGTCGACGCCGTCGGGCGGCACGATGGCCCCGTAGTTCGGAGGCGCGGTGGCGGCGTTGGCCGCGAGCCAGCGTTCGGCCACGGTCCGGAAGTCGTCCACCTCCACGGCGCCGGTCATGCGCCGAAACGGGCGCGGTACTCGGGCGACGCGACGATGCCGGCGACGAGGGCGCCCACGGGCTGGGTCGACCACCACGCCAACCCCGCGGGGTCGGCGCTGCGACGCAGCAGGCCGGCGTAGGCGACGGCGACGGGTAGGGCGCCCGCTGTGGCGTCGCGGTGCTCGGCGGACTCGGCGAAGGCGAGGACGAGCCAGGCCCGGGTCCGACCCTCTGCCAGCCGCGCCGCGACCCCGCTGCCGTTGTCGTCGGCGCCGGGCGAGACGGGCGTCGAGTCGATGTGGGCGCCCAGCAGGATGCGGATCGGGCCTATGCCGAACGAGGTCGACAGGTTCGCACTCGTCCGGCCGTTCGGGAGCGGCACGGGTCGGCGAGTCGAGGCGACGCCCATGGCCGACAGGTCCTGGGCGACGAACTCGATCGCTGCGGCCTCCGCCGCCGTGCCGGCCTCGCGCGGTCCGTTGCGCGTCACGTTCACGACGGTGTTGCGCATCCGGGCGACGGCGGGTTCGGTCTGCGCCGGGGCCGCGGCCGGCGCCACGAGGCCGACGGCGGCGACGGCGGCGATGGCGACGACGACGGTCCGGACTCGGCGCATCGCCGCGGAAGGTACTGCCAACAGGGTCACCCTCATGGACGATCGTCTCGACGTCGCCGCCCGCTCACAGCCGGCTCCCGCCCGGGCCGGCGCGGGTGACCTGGGGTAGCGCGGTCGCTCAGTGGGCATCCTCCGGTATGCCACGGCGACGTTCCCCCCGACGGCCGAGGCAGTCCGCGACGCCCGCCGCTACACACGCGCGGCGCTCGACGGTCGAGCGACCGAATCCGTCGTGCAGCACGTCGAGTTGGTCGTGAGCGAGCTCGCGACGAACGCAGTGGTGCACGGAGGCAGCCCCTTCGAGCTCGCCGTCGAGGTCGACGGCCGTGTACGCGTCGAGGTCCTCGACCACTCACCGGACCTGCCGGCCAAACGAGCCATGTCGGCGACCGCCACCGCCGGCCGCGGCCTGCACATCGTCGAAGCCCTGTGCGACCGCTGGGGTGTGGAGACCTGCGGGGCGACGGCAAGCGCGTGTGGTGCGAAAAGGACCTTCGTTAGCTCGGATCGTTGTCGGGGAGGAACACGACATCGAGCCCGGTCAGCACCAGCACGTCGCGAATGGGATTCGAGGGTGCCCGAACCTCCAGGCGGATTGCCTTCTCGAATGCCGCGTGACGGGCGGCGACGAGCTCCCTCAGGCCCGGACGAGTCCATGAATTCGACCCCGCTCAGGTCCAGCACGATGTGACGGTCGCCGGCCTGGATGGCGACGTTCACCGCCTCGAACGCGGGGCGGCGGTGTCCATGTCGATCTCGCCGACGAGGGCGAGCACCTTGCGTCGGCGTCGCCTCCTGCTGACGGCTCATCAGCTGGTTCGGACACCGTGTCGACCGCGCCGACCGTGCACCTCCGGTCGAGCGGCCGATCAGCCCGGGATGTCACGGGGGTCGACCCCGTGGCTGTCCTTGGTGTCGACTCGGCCGCTTGCGTCCTTGATGACGAGCTCGGCCCGCTCACGGCGGGCCTGCGCACGGGCGCGGGCGACCGCGTCGGACTTGTGGTCGAAGAGCTTCGATGCTCGCTGTGATCCGCCCTTCTGGACCGCCCAGCGGCCATCGGGGCGGGGTTCGACCGCGATCGTGTGCCGTGCCATGTGGACCTCCTCGATGACGCGGTCGACATTGCCCTCGGCGTCGGCGCGTCACACCCCGCCTTCGAGAGTGAGGCCTTTCGGGTGACACCGGAGTGAACCTGCACGCGATCCCGCTCGTAGTCCGAGCTATCCGGCCGCCCCCGGTTCCTGCCGTCGCCTCAACGGCGCCGGAACCGGGGGCGGTCCCCCGACCAGTAGCTCCGCCGTCGTGGCGATGTGAGCGTCGGCACCGCGGGGACGGCACCTCGTCGAACGTGTCGGCTGAGTGTGATCGTTCTCGTCGGCACGCTGAGCCGACACGTTGCTGCCAGGCCAGGCATCGTGTCGGCTGAGCGTCATCGTTTCCGGCACGCTCAGCCGACACGTTGCAGCGGCGCGACGGAATGCCCGCTCTGGAGTGTCATCGCGGGGCGAGGCGAAGTGCCGCGTGTCCCGAGCGTGTCACGTCCGCCACGGACTGTCCTGCGAAACAGAGCCGCTGACCTGCCGTTCCTAGCTCAGGGACTTCAGGGTCGAGCATGATCTCCTCGTTGAGGTTGGCCGGGACCTCGTAGCCCTCCTCGTCGCGGATCTGCGTCGAAGTTGTCGGCGACGTCCTCGGCGGTGAGCTCCTTGTTGACGTAGCCGGGGGTGACGCCGATGAACACCCGGGCCACGCGGCCGCCGCCGACGGAGTACACCTCGCCGGTGACCGCGCAGCGTCTCGTGGGCCAGGTAGGTGACGACCGGGGTGACGAACTCGGGGCCGAGGCTGTCGGCGACCGGGCCGAGGAGCTCCTCGGTCATGCGGGTCTTGGCGACCGGGGCGATGGCGTTGGCCTTGATGTTGTTCTTGGCCCCCTCGACGGCGAGCACGCGGGTGAAGCCGACGAGGCCCATCTTGGCGGCGCCGTAGTTGGTCTGGCCGAAGTTGCCGAAGACGCCGGCGCCCGACGAGGTGTTGACGATCCGGCCGTAGCCCTGGTCGCGCATGAGCTGCCACGCCGGCTGGGTGACGTAGAAGGCGCCCCGGAGGTGGACGTCGAGCACCGGGTTCGAGCTGGTCCGGGCGTCATGTTCTTGAACGACGTGTCGCGGAGGATGCCGGCGTTGTTGATGATGATGTCGACGCGTGCCGAAGGCGTCGACGCGCGGTCTTGCACGATCGCCTGGCGCCGCCCTCGGGCGTGGCGACCGAGTCGTAGTTGGCGACGGCCTCGCCGCCGGCGGCCTTGATCTCGTCGACGACCTTCTGGGCGGCGGTGTGCGAGCCGCCGGTGCCGTCGATCGACGCCGCCGAGGTCGTTGACGACGATCAGCGCGCCCCGCTTGGCGAGCTCGAGGGCGTGGCTGCGGCCGAGGCCGCCGCCCGCGCCGGTGATGATCGCAACCTTGCCGTCGAACCCGAGATCAGCCATGGCCGGCGCACGGTAGTCGAGCGCCGCTCCGGCGCTCCCGACGGAAACGCGCGCTCGGGGCCGAGGCTCAGCGGCGCGGAGCTTGCGACAGCAGGCGGAGCATCTCGAGGTAGAGCCAGACGAGGGTGAGAGCAGGCCGAAGGCGGCGTACCACTCGAGTCTGCTTCGGGCGCCCGGGCCGCGGCGGCCCGCTCGATGAAGTCGAAGTCGAGGCTGAGGTTCAGCGCGGCCACGACGACGATGGCCAGGCTGACGAGGATGCCGACGGCGCCGGTGTCGTGGATGAACGGCATGTCGGCGCCGAACAGGCTGAGGACCAGGTCGAACGAAGTAGACGAGGCGATGGCGCCGGTCGCGCATGATCACGATGCGCGCGGAACTTCTCGGTGACCTTGATGATCCGGGTGGCGTAGAGGAACAGCATGACGCCGAGCACGCCGACGGTGCCGACCGACGGCCTGCAGGACGATGCCGTCGAACTGGCTCTCGTAGACGTGCGAGATGGCGCCGACGACGAGGCCCTCGCCGAGGGCGTAGAGCGGCGCGGTGATGCGGGCCCACTGCGGGCTGGAAGATCGTGGCGATGGCGAAGCCGATGCCGCCGAGCATCGGCACGAGCGAACCAGCCGGGGAGCTCGACCGCCGACGGGCGTTGACCTCGACGGCGTTCCAGCCGACGACGGCGGTGCCGCAGAGCAGGACCAGCAGCACGGCGGTGGCGGTGACGGCGCCGCTGACCGTCATCGACCGGCGTCGGCGGCGGCCGGGGACCCACGGGCGACGCGACGTCGGCCGCCGGCGGGACGGCGCTGCGGCGGCGCGCCCCAGCCGGGCTGCGTCTCGGCGACCGCGTTGGCGAGCGTTCGTCGAAGGCCTTCGTCGTTGAGAGCGGGGTTGGGCACAGCTACCTCCAGGCGCGACGAACCGAGGATACGACGCCGCGGGCAGGCGGTTTCGGCTACGACGCCGAGCTGGTCCTGCGGCGTAGGCCTTGAGGCGCTTGTAGTCGACCTTGCCGTTCGGGGCCCGCCCGATCGTGTCGACCGGCAAGCACGTGCTTCGGCGCCTTGTACGCGGCCAGCTTGCGCTTCACGTGGGCGATCACCTCGGCCGCGTCGAGCGTCGGCGCCCGGGCGCCGGCTCGACGACGGCGGTGATGGCCTCGCCGAACTTGTCGTCGGGCACGCCGACGGCCACGGCGTCGGCGACGCCGTCGTGGGTCTTGAGGACCTCCTCGACCTCCTCGGGGAAGACCTTCTCGCCGCCGGTGTTGATGCACACCGACCCCCGGCCGAGCAGGGTGAGCGAGCCGTCGGCCTCGACCGGGCGAAGTCGCCCGGGCACGAGTAGCGCTTGCCCTCGAAGGTGATGAAGGTGGCCGCCGTCTTCTCCGGGTCCTTGTAGTAGCCGATGGGCTGGAAGCCGCCGACGGCGACCCGCCCGATCTCGCCGGAGCCGGGCTCGACGGCGCGGCCGTCCTCGGTGATCACCTTGGTGTTCTCGCCGAGCATGAACTTCGCGGTGCTGCGACGCGCCGCCGGCCGTGGAGATCGACTGGCCCATGCCGATGGCCTCGGACGACGAGAAGGCGTCGATGATCATCATCGTCGGGTTGTGGCCGAGCAGGCCCTGCTTGGACTCCTCGGAGAACATCACGCCCGAGCTGGCGATCATGAACATCGACGAGAGGTCCCACTTGCCCGGGGTTGGCGTCGAGGGCCCGGAGGATCGGCTTGGCGAAGGCGTCGCCGACGATCACGAGCTGGTTGACGCTCTCGCGCTCGATGGTGTCGAGGAGCTCCTCGACGTCGAGGTTGCGGCTCTCGAGGCAGCACGGTGGAGCCGCCGGCCGACGAGCAGGATCAGCTGGGTGAAGCAGCCGGTGCCGTGCATGAGCGGGCAGGCGGGCAGCCCGACGAAGCCGGGGCCGCCGACGCCGGCGTCGACGAGCGCCGTAGTCGACGCGGGTCCTCGCGGAAGCGCGGGTTGAGCGACGCCGGCGAGGTTGCGGAACAGGTCGTCCTGGCGCCACATCACGCCCTTGGGCATGCCGGTGGTGCCGCCCGTGTAGAGCATGAGGAGGTGGTCGCCGTCGCGGCCCCACGGGCCCTGCGACGTGCTCGTCGGTGCCGGCGGCGGCGGCGTCCTCGTAGGGCGTGGCCCACTCGGGGCACGGCGCCGCCGGTCTCGTCGTCGACCCACAGCCAGGTCGTCGACGCCGGGCACCCGGTCGCGGATGCGCTCGATGCGTGTCGGCGAACGGCGCCGTGGAACACGACGGCGACGCAGTCGGCGTTGTCCCAGAGGTAGACGAGCTCGTCGTCGGCGTAGCGGTAGTTCGTGTTGATCGGCACGAGGCCGGCCTTGAACGCGGCGAACATCGACTCGAGGTACTCGGGGCAGTTCTGCAGGTACTGGGCGACCTTGTCCTGCTCCTGGGCCCCGGCGTCGAGCAGGAACCGGGCGACGCCGTTGGCCCGGCGGTCGAACTCGCCCCAGCGTCACCCGGCGGTCGCCCTGCACCTGGCACTGGGCGTCGGGGACCTTGCGCGGCGACGACCTCCCACGCGTCGGCGAAGTTCCAACCCGGCATGCGTGTCCCCCTCGTGGCTCGAGGTCGGTCGGTACGAGACGTCGCAGCGACCGGAGCGAGCTTGACCGAACGGTCAAGTTCGGGCTCAGATCGCCGGCCGATGGACTTCGAGCTGCCCGCCGACGACGACCCCCGCCGCCTCGCGGTCCGGGCGTGGCTGGCCGCCAACCCGACGCCCGACCGGCCGCCAGCTGGCCGAGGCCGGCTACGTCGCCCCGCACTGGCCGACGCCGTGGGGGCTCGACGCCGACCCGATCCACCAGCTGATCATCGACGACGAGCTGAAGCGGGCCGGGGTCCGCCGGCCGACGAACATGATCGGCATCGGCTGGGCCGGCCCGACGATCCTCCACGCCGGCACGCCAGGCGCAGAAGGACCGCTACCTGTTCCCGCTGCTCGCCGGCGAGGAGATCTGGTGCCAGCTCTTCAGCGAGCCCGGCGCCGGCAGCGACCTCGCCAACCTGCGCACCCGGGCGGTGCGCGACGGCGACGAGTGGGTCGTCAACGGCCAGAAGATCTGGACCTCGATGGGCCACCTCGCCAAGTTCGGCATCCTCATCGCCCGCACCGACCCCGACGTCGCCAAGCACGAGGGCATCTCGTACTTCATCTGCCCGATGGACGCGCCCGGGCATCGAGGTCCGGCCGATCATCGAGATGACCGGCGCCCACATGTTCAACGAGGTGTTCTTCACCGACGTGCGCATCCCGGCCGAGAACCTGGTCGGCGACGTGAACGGCGGCTGGTCGCTGGCCAAGGTCACGCTCGGCAACGAGCGGGTGTCGCTGTCGTCCGGCGGGCGTGCTCTGGGGCATGGGCCCGACGGCGGTCGACCTGCTCGACCAGGTGCGGGCCGACGGGCGGCTGCGACGACCCGCTGCTGCGCCAGCGGCTGGCCGCGCTGCACACCGAGGCGAAGCTGCTCGACCTCATCCGGCTGCGCACGGTCATCGGCGCGCGATCAAGGGCGAGCAGCCGGGCCCGGAGGCGTCGATCCGCAAGATCCTCGCCGACGAGCACGGCCAGCAGGTCATGGCGCCTCGCCAAGGACCTCGCCGGCGCCGCGCGGCGATGCTCGCCGGCGGCGCCGGACGATGTGGGACTTCGGCTACCTGTTCGCGCCCGGCGCTCACCATCGGCGGCGGCACCGGCGAGGTGCAGCGCAACATCGTCGCCGAGCGGGTGCTCGGCCTGCCCCACGACGTCGACGTCGAGGCCGGCAAGACCTGGGCCGAGGTCGCAGACTTCGGCGGCCCGCTGAGCCGCAGGTACGCTGCTGCGCCGATGAGCACCGCCGTGGCCGACCGCGCCGACCGCCCGACGACGCCTTCCGCAGCGCAAGGACAAGGTCGTCGCCGCCGTCGACCTGCCCGGCATCCCGGCCGGCACCGCCGGCAAGGTGATCATGGTCGCCGGCTTCGACTGGATCCGCTACTGGGTGCGCTTCGAGAACGGCGTCGAGCGGGGCTCGATCAACCGCAACGAACCTCGTCCGCCCGGGCGAGCCCTACGGCGCCGAGCTGGCCGAGCTCGCGCGCCGACGCCGTCGACCGGCGGCCGCCGCGCCGAGGCGGCGCCGCGGCCGACGGCGGCGCCGGCGGCCGGCGGCGGCGACGTCGACGGTCGCCGGCGTCGGCTCGTCCCGGCGCACCTGCTCGAACGATCCAAGACGCGCCGCGAAGCTCCTCGGCGCCTGACAACGAAGGGGGAGGCCATGCAGCTCTCGATGCAGCTGTCCTACGCCGGCGGGTTCAAGGAGTCGGCCGGCCAGGTCGCCGAGCTCGAGAAGGCCGGCCTCGACATCGTGTGGGTCGCCGAGGCCTACGGCTTCGACGGCGTGAGCCTCATGGGCTACCTCGGCGGCACAGACCGAGCGGGTCCAGATCGGCGCCGGCATCCTGCCGATCTACACCCGCACGCCGACGCTGCTCGCCATGACCGCCGCCGGCATCGACGCCCTGTCCGACGGCCGGTTCGTCCTCGGCCTCGGCGCGTCGGGCCCGCAGGTGATCGAGGGCTTCCACGGCGTGCCCTACGACAAGCCGCTCGGCCGCACCCGCGAGATCATCGACATCTGCCGCAAGGTGTGGGCCCGCGAGGAGCCGCTCACCCACGACGGGCCGATCTACCACGCTGCCGCTGCCCGAGGGGCAGGGCACCGGGCCTGGGCAAGCCGCTCAAGATCATCGCCCAGCCCGGTGCGGCCGCGGATCCCGATCTACGTCGCGGCCCTCGGCGAGAAGAACGTGGCGCTCACCGCCGAGATCGCCGACGGCTGGCTGCCGCTGTTCTTCCTGCCCGGAGAAGGCCAAGGAGGTGTTCGGCGCCGTCGCTCGACGCCGGCGCGGCCAAGCGCTCGCGCCGACCTCGGCCCGCTCGACATCTGCGCCGGCGGCATCGCGTGCGTCGGCGAGCCCGACGAGGCCAAGGCCGTGCTCGACATGCTCGCCCGCCCGATGGCCGCCCTCTACATCGGCGGCATGGGCGCCAAGGGCCAGAACTTCTACAACGCCCTCGTCACCCGCTACGGCTACGAGGCAGGAGGCGGCCGAGATCCAGGACCTCTACCTCGCCGGCAAGAAGGACGAGGCCGCGGCCAAGGTCCCCGACGAGCTCCTCGAGCTCACCAACCTGTGCGGCCCCGAGGGCTTCATCAAGGAGCGCATCGCCGCCTTCGAGCGAGGCCGGGGTCACCGTGCTCAACGTCACCCCGGTCGCGCCCGACCCCGCCGAAGCTCGTCGAGCAGCTCAAGACCTGGACGGCGTAACGCCGAAGTCGCCCGGCTCGGCTCGGCTCGGGCCGGGGCCGGCCGGCGTCGGCCGGGTGCCGGGCTTGAGGCGGGACCGCCGCCGCACCGGGGGGTGGCACGACGACGGTCCACGCCGCAACCGCCGGGCAGCACCGCCGCGGGCCGCCACCGGCTCATCGATGACGCTACGGGGGCCAGGTTTCCGCCGCGTGTCCTCGCTGTGAACCCTTCCGTTTCAGCGGAGCGCGTCGAGGACCGGGCGCCAACGCTCGAGGGAGGACACGGCGACCCCCGGCACCTTCGCGGCCTCGTCGGCCCGCCGGAGCAGGACGGCGTCGGCATGGTGCGGGTCGGCCTCGAACGCCGCCCGCTCGCCGGCGGTCAGGGCATCGCCCTGGAGGGTGAGGCTCCGCGCCGACCCGCGGGACAGTCCGGGCCGGTAGCCCGGTTCGACGGTCACCAGCCACCGCTTCGCGGTCACGTGCAGCTCGACCAGGGCGCCGACCCGAGTTCCGAGCAAGGGCTCGACGTGCCGCCGGGCACGCCCTCCGTGGCCCCGACGGTCGTCGGGTTCGAGGACGTGCCCGATGTCGTGGAGGAGGCCGGCGGCCTGCAGCTCGAGGTCGTCGGGGCGAAGCGCGGCCAGCTTGTCGGCGCACTGCAGGGCGTGCTGGAGGTGCGTCACCCCCTGGTCCTCGCCGGAGCCGGCGCCGAGGGCGAGCACGTCGAGCAGTTCGTCGACGCTGCTCGCCGGGCCGATCACGGGCGCACCGGGAGGCGGTAGGCGCCGTCGCCGCTGAGGCGGTGGGAACGCCACCGGCGCGGCGTCACCAGCACCGCCCTGGGGTAGTCCTCGAAGAGCCAGCGGGCGAAGTTGGCGCCGTGTCCAGCCGGTCGCGCCGGCGATGCGGAGCGCGGCCCGGGCCCCCTTGCGGTGGCGCAGCGCGCGTTGCAGCAGCGCCGACATCCGGTGGTCGGCGACGAGCGCCCGGTCGACGTCGCGCCCGTAGCGCCGCGCCGCGCCGGCCGGGTCGTCGGGACCGGCGGCGAGGATCGCATCGGCGGCGAGCCGTGCCGGTCACGAGCGCTTGGCCGATGCCCTCGCCGGTCATGGGGTCGGTGGCGGCCAGGGCGTCGCCGGCGAACAGCACGCGGCCGGTCGAGCCGGGCGATGTCGTCGATCCGGGCCGGGATCGGCCAGGCCCGGTGCGGGCCCTCGGGCGCTGCGCTCTCGCCGAGGACGGCCCGGATGTGCGGACGGGCCAGGAGCTCGGGCCAGATCTTCGCCATGTCCTGGACGCGCTCGACCTTGCCGCCGTCGCGGGCGATGCCGAAGCCGACGTTGGCCCGGCCGTCGGGCAGCGGGAACGACCACGCGTAGCCGGGCAGGAGGTCGGGCTCGAACCAGACGTACAGGTCGCGGGCAGCCCGCGGGCCGACGCCGGTGAAGTACTGGCGGAAGGCGTGCCACTCGCCGAGGTAGCCGGCGGTGCCGGCCCCCGCCAGCTTCCGGACCGGCGACCACATCCCGTCCGCGGCCACGACGTACGGACGCGGTGACGGCGCCGAGACCGTCGACGGCGAGCGTCACCCGCTCGGCATCCTGGGCCAGGCCATCGACGGCGTGGCCGTCCCGCACATCGACGCCGGCGGCGCGGGCCACGTCGAGGACGGCGGCGTCGAGGTCGCGCCGCCGGGCGACGGCTGCGTAGGTGCCCCGGCCGCGGGGGAGCGGGAAGGTGACCTCGTAGCCCGGACGGCGAGCGCACGACGACGTCGTCGACGGTCTGCCACGAAGCGACAGCGGCGGGGTCGAGCCCGAGACGAGCGAGCTGCGCGCAACGCCCCCGTCGTGAGGCCGTCGCCGCAGCACTTGTCGCGCGGGAACGTCGCCTTGTCGACGAGCACCACGCGCCGGCCGGCGCGCGCCAGGAGCGTCGCGGCCGCGGCGCCCGCCGGCCCGCCGCCGACGACGGCGACATCGGCGTGCAGCACGGCGTCGATGATGGTGCCGGGGCCGCCGGGGTTCACAACCGGCGACCGCGCTCCGGAGGCCTCAGACGGACTTGACGACCTCGGCGAAGCCTTCCTCGATGCAGCCGAGGAGGACCTCGGGGTCGGGGATGGCGGCGGGGTCGCTGTTGATCCCGATGAGGACGTCGTCGAGGTAGCTCAGCAACGTGATGTTCGTGGCCGCGCCGCGACATCGGGCCGAAGGCGAACTGCGCCTCCATGCGGGCGCCGGCGAGGAACACCGGGATCGGCACGCCGGGCACGTTGGACGTGACGAAGTCGACGCCGCGGAGCATGGCGCCGAACACGCCGGTCGACAACGTCGCCGGCAGGCGGTAGAGGATCGCAGCCAGCGGTTCGGCGAGCGCCAGGGCCGGTTCGCCGCGCTGGGTCGCGACGAGCTCGCGGATCGTCGCCATCCGTTCGACGGGGTCGTCGATCGTCAACGGCACGGCGAACCGCGCCGGGGCGAACTGGTTGCCGGCGAGGTCGGCGGTGGCGTCGTTGCGGATGTTGATCGGCATCGTCATCCGCAGCTCGCCGCACCGACGAGCCGTGGCGCAGGTGGTACCGGCGCAGGCCGCCGGCGACGCCCGCGACGAAGGCGTCGTTGAGCTTGCCGCCTGCCCCGTTGGCGGCGGCCTTGAGGTCGGCCAGCGGGATGCGCACGACGTCGAAGCGCACCGAGAGCGAGCGGCCGGTCATCACGTCGGAGAGGGGCTGGGTCGCCGGTGCCAGCAGGCGACCGACGGATGCGAGCGTCTCGGTCGCCCGCGTCGCCGTTCCGGCGGCGTCGGCGACGGCCGAGACGGCGGCGCTCGTGACGCTGCCGCCAGCCGCGGCGCGCGACGCCGGCCTGGCGGCGCCGCTCGTGCCTGATCGCGTCGACGACCCGGTCGAGCTGGCCCATCGGCGCCGCCACCGGTGCCTCGGGCATCGGCCCGCGATCGGTGCCGCTCTCCTCGAGGTCGAACAGGTTCATCGCCAGCTTCACGCCGCCGACCCCGTCGGTGATGGCGTGGTGGAGCTTCATCACGAGCGCGGCCCGGCCGTCCTCGAGACCGTCGACGACGACCATCTCCCACAGCGGCCGGGCCCGGTCGAACCCCTGCATGGCGACGGGCTCGGCCAGGTCGAGGACGTCGCGCAGCGACCCCTCGCCTGCGGCGCGCACCCAGCGCAGGTGGTACTCCAGGTCGAAGTTCGGGTCGACCTCCCACCGCGGCGGCGCGATCGAGAAGGTGTTGGAGACGACGCGCTGACGGAGCCGGGGGACCAGGCGCGTCGCCCGGTCGACGGCCTCGACGAGCCGGTGGCGGTCGAACGCCTTGTCGAAGACGGCGACGCTCGTGATCGTCGACCGCAGGAGCGGGTCCTTCTCGATCGTCCACATGAGCGCGTCGGCATCGCTCATCCGGTCCTCGAACCGCATGTCCGTCACGGCCCAATCCTGCCTCAGGGACGAACGGGCTGCTCCGGGCGCTACACCTGACGAACGGCCTCGGCCTGGAGCTCGAAGGAGGCGATCGGATCGGGACCGCCGCCGCTCATGTTCGCGGACGCGATGTACACGTTGTCGAGCGCCAGCATCATCGGGTCGGTCACGAGCACGACGAGGGGAAGCATCCTGCCCTCGGCCGCGATCTGCATGAGCTCCGTCGTCGTCGCCGTGATCGCGGTCGTGACGACGAACGACTTGCCGTCGGCGTCGTTCTGCACCGACAGGAGATCCTCGGCCTCGGTGACCTCCGGGATCGTCATGTACATCGCCACCGGGAGGAGTCCTAGCAGAACTGGCCCTCGCCCGGCCGGTAGGTGGCGCGGAACTCGTCGGTCTCCGGCTCACGGTCGGGATAGGTGCGCGTGCGAGTCGTCGTCACGACCGCGCAGTTGCCCGACGAGCCCTCGCGGATGTCGGTCTGCTCCGCGGTGGCATAGGTCGTCGAGTACATCGTGACGGTGAGGCTGCCGCCGGTGTACGAGGTCCAGATCAGCACGCCGTACGGCGTGTCGTTCGTGATGACGAGGTCGGGCGCCGGGAAGCCCATCGTCGCCTCGCGACCCCGCGGGTACCGGGAGAAGTACTCGGAGTGAGCCTGGTACTCGTCGATGTCGAGGCCGGCGAAGTAGGCGGCGTTGAAGAGCGTCGTGGCGAACTGCGACACGCCGCCGCCGACCTCCGAGACGTGCTCGCCGTTGCGGATGGCGCCGGCCTCCACGAAGCCGTTCTCGACGGTCCGCCGGCCGACGTAGTCGTTGACCGAGAACGACCCGCCGGGTGGGATCACCGCGCCCCGGACGAGGTCGGCGATGCGGTGGATGTTCGTCACGCGGGCCTCGCCCGACGGCGTGGAAGGTGGTGAAGCCCGGCCCGACCTCGCCGGTGCGGCTCTCGGGCCAGGCCCGCGTGCCTCCGACCTGCTCGACGATGCCCCAGGACTCGGCTTCGGCGGTCGTGAAGTCGGGCTCGCGCGGGGTCGCCGTGAGCTCGACGGAGCCGGTGCCGGCCTGCATGGCCTCGAGGAGGCGGGCGGCGCTGTCGGTCTCGCAGCACCCGGTGCCCGAGGCACCGGGGACGACGACGGGGCGGCCGTCCTCCAGGGTGAAGGAGGCGTCGACGGGCGGGTCGCCCAGGCCGGGGAAGCGGTCGGCCAACGTGGCGATGGCGGCGTCCTGGTCGACGGTCAGGGTCGGCGCGCCGCCGTCGCCGGGGACGAGGCGCAGCCAGGTCCGCAGGGTGGGGGCGTCGACGTCGGTCGTCTCGTCCTCGACCGTCACGGCCAGCCCGACGTCGGTGATCAGGTTGGCCTGGTCGACGACGGCCTGGACGGTCTCGTCGCCCGTGGCCGGCGGCAGCGGCGCCGGCGCCACCTCGACCGTGATCGGGTCGCTCCCCGCCAGCACCGCCTCCGGCAGCCGGTCGGCGACGTCGGCGGCGAGGAGCCCTGAACCCGGCACGCCCGGCACGAGCACGACCCGGCCGTCACCGTCGACGGCCATCGTCGGCTCGATCGGCAGGGTCCTGGCGTCGCCCTCGAGGGCCACGATGGTGGCGGCGGCGACGGCCTCGTCGACGGTGAGCACGGGGTCGACGGCCATGAGGCCGGACGAACGAAGCGACCCAGCCGAACGGCCGGAGCAGCGGGAAGCCCCGGCCGGCGTCGAGCACGGCCTCGGCTGTCGCCTCGGCGTCGACGCCGAGCCCCAGCTCGGCGGCCGTCGTGTCGTAGGTGGCTGTCGGGAGTCACGAGCTGCACCGGCGCCGATGCGAGCTCGGTGGCGTAGCCGGCGACGCTGGCGTCGAGCTCGGCGCGCTCCTGCCCGCCGACGCTCGTGCCATCCAACTCGACGTTGCGCACGACGTCGCCGCCGGCGGCGGCGTCGACGCCCCAGGTCAGGGTCACGGCGGCGAGGAGGGTGCCGGCGACGACGAGCGCGACGACGCCGGGGCGGCGCCGCTTTCGGAGGAAGGAACCGTGCTGGGGCACAGCGGACGATTCTCGCAGGCGACCGCGGCCGATCCACGGCAGGGGTCCGTGGAAGGGCGCGGGTCTGGAAGTATCCGGCCCATGGCCAAGCTCTGCGAAGGAAGGGTGTGCATCGTGACCGGCGCCGGCGGCGGCATCGGGCGGGAGCACGCCCTGCTGCTGTCCGCAACACGGCGCCAAGGTCGTGGTCAACGACCTCGGCGGCGCCATGGACGGGACGGGCGCGTCGACCGGCCCGGCCCAGGCCGTCGCCGAGGAGATCACCGCCGCGGGCGGCGAGGCCGTCGCCAACACCGACGACATCTCCGACTGGGCGGGCGCCGAGCGGCTCGTGAACCAGGCCATCGACAGCTTCGGGCGACTCGACGTCCTCGTGAACAACGCGGGCATCCTCCGCGACCGCATGCTCGTGAACATGGAGGAGGCCGAGTGGGACGCGGTGATCAAGGTCCACCTCAAGGGGACCTTCGCGCCGTCCCGCCACGCCGCCGCCTACTGGCGTGACCGCTCCAAGGCGGGCGACGAGGTCGACGCCCGGATCATCAACACCACGTCGGTGTCGGGCATCTACGGCAACCCCGGCCAGACGAACTACGGCGCCGCCAAGATGGGCATCGGCGCCTTCACGATCATCGCCGCCCAGGAGCTGGCCCGGTACGGCGTGACCGTCAACGCCATCGCGCCCGGCGCGCTCACCCGCATGACCGAGGGCCTCGGCGGGTTCCGCCAGCCGACCGCCGAGCAGCGCGAGCGGAGTGTCGCCGAAGTGGATCGCGCCGATCTGCGTCTGGCTGGCCTCACCGGAGTCCCGGGAGGTGACCGGTCGGGTCTTCGAGGCATCGGGGCGCCTGCTGGCCGTCGCCGAGAGCTGGCACCGGGGCCCGACGACGGAACCGGTGCTCGACCCCGAGGCGATCGGCCCGATCGCCATGGACCTCGTCGCCCGCGCCCGCCCCAACGCCAACATGGACGGCCAGGACCGCAAGGACTGACCGGGGCGGCTCAGAACAGCGTGAGCTCGGCGACGGCGGCGCCTCGCAGCTGGTCGTAGTCGACCTCGACCCAGGCGATGCCGCGCGCCTCGGCCAGCACGCGCGCCTGGGGCTTGACCACCTGGGCCACGAAGACGCCGCGGACGCCGCGCAGGTGCGGGTCGCGGTCGAGGCGTTCGAGGTACCGCGCCAGCTGCTCGACGCCGTCGATCTCGCCGCGGCGCTTGATCTCGATGGCCACGGGGCGGCCGTCGGCGTCGCGGCAGAGCAGGTCGACGGGACCGATGTCGGTGGGGTGCTCGCGCCGGACCAGGACGAGGCCGTCCTGGATCCGGCACGGGTCGGCGGCGAGGAGGACCTGGAGGTGGGCCTCGACCCCGTCCTTCTGGAGCCCGGGGTCGGGCCCCAGTTCGTGGCTGGTGTCGGAGAGGACCTCGTCGATGCCGATCGTGAGGGTCTCGCCCTTGACCCCGGCGACGATCCACCGGTCGGGCTCCTCGGTCAGCACCACCGGCGGCGACATCCACATGAGCGGCTTGTAGGCGCCTCCGTCGGCGTGGACGGACACGCTGCCGTCGCCCTTGACGAGGAGCAGCCGCGTGGCGGTGGGCAGGTGGGCTTCGAGCCGGCCGGCGTAGTCGACCGAGCAGCGGGCGATCACGAGACGCACGGGAGGGCCGCCCTCAGCGGGGGATCGGGAAGATGTCGGCGCCGTCGGTGCGGGCTGCGGTGATGGCGGCGGCGCGCTCGTCGGCGTCCATCGGCGTGGCGCGCTCGCAGGCATCCAGCACGTCGGGCAGCAGACCGAGGTCGCCCGGCGTGCAGACGGCGGCGACGCCCGGCGTCGACAGCGCGAAGCGGATGCCCTCGACCAGCGACGTGCCGGCCGGCCGCGGCTCGTACCACGTGTCGGCCCAGCGGTCGTCGGTGGCCGGATCCCCGGCGACGCGGTCGGTCAGGGGCCGGCCGTCCTGCCAGGGCCGCCGCGCCGCGGCCTTGATCACCATCACGCCGACGTCCCGCGCCGCGCACAGCGCGAGCAGCTCCTCGGCCGTCTCCCGGTAGGCGTCGTCGCCCCACAGGAACGGGTTCACCGGGAACATGACCGTGTCGAGATCGAAGCGCTCCAGCGCCGTGAGGAACGCCTCCGGCACGCCGTGGTCGTGACCGGTGATCCCGGCGAAGCGGGTCGCGCCGGACTCGCGCAGACCGATGATGGCCTCGACGGCGTCGGAGCGCCGCTCGAGCTCGTCGACGGAGACGACGCCGTGGGCCTGGTAGAGGTCGAGCACCTCGCAGCCGAGGAGCCGGCGGGTGTCGTCGAACTGCGCCCGGACGCCCTCGGGGTTGGCCCGCAGCGTCTTGCCTCCCACGAACAGCCGGTCGCGGGCCGCCGGGACGAGGGGGCCCACGACCGTCTCGGCCTGGCCGTACTGCGGCGCGATGTCGAGGTGGTTGACCCCGCGTCCGAGGGCCAGGTCGAACCCGCTCCTGGCCTGCTCCGGCGTCGCCGCCCAGAACGCTGCGCCCCCCAGCACCGCCACCGTCGACCGGTGCTCGGTGCGCCCGAGCCGTCGCTGCTCCATCACCACCCCAGCCTCCCACGGAAAACCCGAACTGGCGGTGGCTACCGGCGCATGCGCCGAACAACCACCGCCGATTCAGTGCTCTCGGTCAGGGTTCGACGACGACCTCGTCGCCGGCGCGCACCTCGCCGGGCTCCACCACCGAGGCGTAGAGGCGGCTGGCGCCCGGATGGCGCTCGTGGTGCATCCGGTCGACGTTGCCCTCGCGGAACCACGGTCGGTTGTTGGCGCACGGGAGGGCCGGCACCGAGATCTCGGCGAGCACCGTGCCGAACCGGACCCTGGTCCCCGGGCGCAGCGGTGCGAAGTCGACGCCGGCGATGCTCACGTTCTCGCCGGCGGCGCCCGGGAAGATCGGATGCCCCTCGGCCCGGAGCTCGATTGACGACGTCGGCCGACCACAGGCACAGGGCCTGCCAGATCCGGCCGTGGTGGTAGCGGGTCCGCTGACGGTCACCCTCGACGCCGCGCCAGCCGATCGCGGCACGGTCGATCGGCTGCTTCGGCACACCGCCACTCGACGCGAACAGCCCGGCGACGACGCCCCGAGCCGGCCCGGCCGCGAGCCCGGCCTCGTGGACCGCCCGTCCTGCCTCCGAGAGCAGGTCGACGACGCGGGTGCCGGCGACGGCTCGCTCCTCGAGGGCGCCGTCGGCGCGGAGGGTGCGGGCCAACTCGTCGAGCTCGGCGCGGATCGTCGTCAGCGACGCCGGGTGCGGGTCGATCCCGGCGACGAGCATCGCCCACCACGGTTCGATGGTGCGCGCCGTGCCGGCGAGGTCCTGCCTCGTCCACCGGATCGCCGGCCTGCCCGGCGGCGCCGAGCCTGACGACCCCATCGTCAGCGCCGCCGGCGCCTGCGTCCGCGGCCGCCCGCCGACGAGGCCTCCAGGTTCTGGCGGATGCGCTCCCGCCGGGCCTGGAGGTCGCGGTAGGTGAGGGTCTCGACGGACTCGTCGAGGCCGAAGCTCGCCTTGAACCCGGTGAGGTCGGGCTCCCAGTCGGCCTTCGTCGTGAGCCCGAGCTCGCCCATGATCCGATCGCCGTGCTTCTCGGCGAAGTGCATCGACACGGCGGCGACCTCGGCGAAGATGTCGAGGTCGGGAGCGAGGGTGGCGATGGCGCCGTCGAGGAACACGAGGTTCTTCACGAACAGCATGAGCTCCTTGGGCATCCGGGCGCCGTAGCCCAGGAGGGCCTTCACCGTCCGCTGGATCTCGTGCACGAGCTCGTCGCCGGTCATCGTCGTGGGGTCGACCGGTGGGCGGTCGAGGCCGAGGTCGGCGATCACGGCGTCGAGGTCGGTGTCCTCCGGCAGCGCGCCGAGGTCGCGGAGCGCCGCCAGCTGGCCCGGGATGTCGTTGTTCGACGCGCCGCACGAGCAGCGCCAGGAAGGCGAGCCGCTTGCGTCTCCGACAGCCGCCCGGTGATGCCGAAGTCGAGCAGCGCGGTGCGCCCGTCGGGCAGCACGAACAGGTTCCCCCCGTGCAGGTCGCCGTGGAAGATCCCGTGGATCATGGCGCCCTCCATGAACCCGATCATGCCGGTGCGCACGACCCCGACCGTGTCGACGCCGGCGGCCTTCATGCCGGCGACGTCCTCGAAGCGGAACCCCTCGAGCCGCTCCATCACGAGCATCCGGCGCGTCACCAGCTCCGGGTGGGGTCGGGGGATGACGTAGCCGCGCTGGCCGAGCTCGGCGAAGGAGCGGGCGATGTCGAGCATGTTCTCGGCCTCGAGGCGGAAGTCGAGCTCCTCGGTGATCGTCTCGGCGAACAGCTCGACGAGCGCGGGCGGGTTGGCGAGGGCGGCGACGGGGATGCGGCCCACGAGGAACGGCGCCACCCACGCCATGACCTTGAGGTCCTGGTGCACGCGCTTGGCGACCGACGGGCGCTGCACCTTCACGACGACGTCGGTCCCGTCGAGCAGCGTGGCCCGGTGCACCTGCGCGATCGAGGCGGCGGCCAGGGCGGTCTCCTCGAACGAAGCGAACACGGTGTCGAGGCGGCGGCCGAGCTCCTCCTCGACCACCCGCTCGACGACCGGCCACGGCTCGGGCGGCACCTGGTCGCGGCACTTCTTGAACTCGGCGACGAGCTCCTCGGGGAAGATGCCCTCGCCCGAGGACAGGATCTGGCCGAGCTTGATGTAGGTGGGCCCGAGCTTCTCGGCGGCGACGCGCAGGCGCCGGGAGATGCCGGCGACCTTCACCGAGCGGTCCTCGGCGCGGCGCTCCTGGAGGGCCCACAACCCCACGCCGCCGCCGAGGTGGCGGATCGTCGTGCCGACGCGGACGCCGGGAGGCCAGCGGCGCGGCCGCGTGCAGCTCGGGCAGCGACGCCTGGATCTCGGCCCGCAATCGCTCGACCATCGGCCGCCAGGAGATGGCGTCGAGATCGAGCACCCACGGCCCGTCGTCGCTGAAGGCACCGAAGGCGGTGTCGGCCGAGGCCATGGCGGCGAGCATCGCGGACGCGACCCCTAGGATCCCCACTCGTGGCGGACCCCGCATCAGGCCCGACGCTCTCGGTGACCCCCCTCGGGCGCCCCGGCCGCCCGAGGGCATCAAGGGTGCGCAGTGGGACGAGCTGCACGGACGCTGGGAACGCTGGGACGACAGCACCGGCGTGTGGGTCGCCGTCACCGAAGGCGACGGCGTACCCATCGAGGAGGAGAACCCGCTCCCGCCGCTGCTCGCCCGCGAGCTGCACCACGCCGACGAGCTCCCCGAACGCGAGCACGTCGCCGACGTCGACCGCCGCCCACCGCCGCCCGCCCGGGTCAAAGGCGCGCAGTGGAACGAGGTCAACGGCCGTTGGGAGCGCTGGGACGACGCCACCGGCGCCTGGGTCGCCGCGGTGGACGACGCCTAGGGATCGCGGAGCGAACCAGCTACACGCCGTCGGGCAGCGGCACCAGCTCGAAGTGCTTGCGCACCTCGCGAGCGAGAGCGGCCTGCTCCTCGCTGGTGCCCTCGGCGTCGATGAAGCGCTGGGCCACCTCGAGGATCGTGCGCTGGAAGTTGTAGGTCAGCAGGGTCCCCACGGCTTGCAGCAGGAGCCGGAGCGACGTCGCCAGCCGCTCGGCCTCGACCTCGGCCGGTAGCGCCCGGGCCAGCAGCGGTTGGCGCAGGTAGCGCAGGAACAGCTCGAACGTGCCCTCGGCGACCTCGTCGACCGCCTTGAGCTGCACCTCGGCCACGGCCATGAACTCCTCCATCGGGACGCCGGTCCCGATGAGGGCGAGGAGGGCGCGCATGGCGTGCACGTCGGCGGTGGTGAACGCGCCGGCGTCGCCGGAACGCTCGTGGCGGGGCCGCAGGACGCCCGACGCCTCGAACGAACGCAGCACGGCGGCGGGGACACCGGTACGTTCGGCCAGCTCCGCCAGGGTGAAGAGCTCGTCGTCGGCCTCGGTGGCGGTGTCGACGATGCCCCGCAGGCCCGACGTGGAGCCGTCGAGGGCGTCGACGATCGACCGCAACGACCACCCCTTGGCCTTCAGGTCGCGGATCTGGCCGAGGCGCTCGAGGTGGCGCCGGTCGTACCAGGCGACCCGGCCCTCGTGCTCGGGCGGCGCGCAGCAGGCCGCGCGACTGGTACGAGCGGATGAGCTCGATGCTCACGCCCGCCTGTTCGGCCAGTTCGTCCACCCGATAGCGCATCTGTCCCATGTAAAAACCTTGTGAAGGGCTTGTACAACCATTGTACGAAACTTGTAACGCTGGCAAGGTGACTGGGGTCGGAGGTCTCTGGATGTCGTTCGCAGCGCTGTTCCCCGGTCAGGGGTCGATCGCCCCTGGCGCCGGGCTCCCGTGGGTCGAGCACCCAGCGTGGTCGGTCGTCGCGCGGGTCGAGGCGGCCGCCGAGCGGCCGGTCGCCCACCTGCTCACCGACGCACCCGCGGCCGCGCTCGCCACCACCGACGCCGCCCAGCTGGCGACGCTGACCCTGTCGCTCGTCGCCTGGGAAGCGTTGCAGGATGCCCTCGGCGACGACGTCGTCGCCTTTGCCGGCCACTCGCTGGGCCAGATCACGGCGCTCGTCGCATCGCGGCGCGGTCGCCTTCGACGAGGGCATCGCCCTCGCCGCGGCCCGAGCCGATGCCACCCGAGCCGCCGACGACGAGAGGCCAGGGCGCCTGGCCGCGCTGCTCGGCGCCAGCCTCGAGCAGGCGAGCGCGGCGTGCGAGGCGGCCGGCGAGGCCTGGATCGCCAACGACAACGCGCCGGGACAGATCGTCATCGGCGGGACGCCAGAGGCGGCTGGCCGTCGCCATCGACGAAGCCAAGGCGCTCGGCGTCCGCAAGGCGATGCCCCTCCCCGTGGGCGGCGCCTTCCACACGCCGTTGCAGGCGGCCGGCGTCCGAGGCGCTGCGCCCGCTCCTGGCGTCGACCGCGTTCGCCGAACCGTCGGCGCCGGTGGTCGACAACACCGAGGCCGAGCCCCGCACCGACCCGTCGGTCTGGCCGGAGCTGCTCGCCCGCCACCTCGTCGAGCCGGTCCGCTGGCTCGACGTGCAACGCGCGCTCGTCGAGCGGCTCGGCGTCACGCGGCTCGTCGAGCTCGCGCCCGCCGGCACGTTGACCGCCATGGCGAAGCGCACCATCCCCGATGTCGAGATCGTGACCGTCGAGTCACTCCTGGAGGTAGCAGTCCGATGAGAGACGGCGAGGTGCTCGACGTCACCGAGAGGATCGTCCTGGCCCCGGCCACCGGGCGCTTCGTCGCCGTGCCCGACGACGAGATCGACCCGCACCGACCGGGCTCGCTCGTGCTCGCCGGCTCGTTGCTGGCCTCGATCGTGTCGTCGGGTACGTCCCAGCCGGTCACGACGCCGTTCACCGGCGTGCTCGCCGGCCTGCTCGCCCACGACGGCGAGCGGGTGCGCGAGGGCCAGCCCGTCGCCTGGCTGCGCGCCGCCAGTTGACCGTGCTGCCCCTGGCGATCACCGGTCTGGGCCTGGCCCGGCCCGAGCGGGAGGTCACGAACACCGAGCTCGAAGCGGTCCTCGACACGTCCGACGAGTGGATCCGGTCGCGCTCGGGGATCGGCGCCCGCCGCTGGGCAGGCGCGTCGGAGACCACGGCGTCGCTGGCGACCGAGGCGGTCGCCGAGGCGCTGAAGGACGCCGGGCGCACGCCCGACGACGTCGGTCTCCTCGTGCTCGCCACGTGCACACCCGACCAGGCCCTGCCGCACACCGGCGCGGCGGTGTGCGACAGCCTCGGGTTGCGGTGCGGGTCCTTCGACCTGCACGCCGCCTGCGCCGGCTTCGTCGACGGCCTCCTCGTCGCCGGTGGCCTCGTCCCGACGGCCCCCGGAGCGATCGTCGTCGTCGGCGTCGAACGGCTCACCTCGATCCTCGACCTCACGGATCGCACGACGGCCGTGCTCTTCGCCGACGGCGCCGGCGCCGCGATCGTCGAGCCCGCCGGTGACGGCGGCGGCGCGCTCCTCGGGTGGGACGCCGGGTCCGACGGGTCCCTCCGCGGCATCCTCGAGGTGCCGGTGGGGGATCGTTTCATCCACATGGACGGCGGTGAGGTGTTCCGCCGGGCCGTGCGCGTCGCTCGTCGACTCCTCCGCCGCCGCCTGCGAGCGTGCCGGGGTCGCCCCCGCCGACGTCGACGTGTTCGTCCCGCACCAGGCGAACGTGCGCATCATCGAGGCGGCGTGCTCGCGCCTCGGCATCCCGCTCGAGCGCGCCGTCGTCAACCTCGACCGGTGGGGCAACACCTCCGCCGCCTCGATCCCCGTCGCCCTCGCCGAGGCCTCGGCCGCCGGCCGGCTGGCGACGGGTGACCTCGTCCTCCTGTCCGGCTTCGGTGCCGGTATGACCTGGGCCAGCGCTCTCCTACGCTGGGCCTGACCACCAAGGAAAGAGAGCTCCCCAAATGGACCGTGACCAGCTGCTCGAGATCCTGCGCGACGCGACGGTGCCCGTGCTCGGCTGCGAGCCCGAGGCCGTGACCGAGGCCGCGCACTTCGCCGACGACCTCGAGGCCGACTCCCTCGCCCTGGTCGAGATCATCATGGCCGTCGAGGACCAGCTCCACATCCAGGTGCCCGAGGCCGAGCTGAAGGACGTCCGCACCGTCGGCAGCGCCATCGACCTGCTCGAGAAGAAGGTCGGCGCGTCGGCATGAGCGACCGCTCGCCGGCGCGTCGTCGTTACCGGCGTGGGGTTGGTGACCCCGGCCGGTAGCGACGTCGAGTCGTTCTGGACCACGCTCCTCGCCGGTCGCTCGGTCGCGGCGCCGATCGAGGCGTGGTCGACCGAGGGTCACCCGATCCCCTACGCCTGCGAGGTCAGGGGCTTCGACCCGCAGGCCCGCTTCGGGTTCAAGGAGGCGCGCCGCATCGACCGCGCCGCCCAGCTCGGCGCCGCCGCCGCCGGGGATGCGGTCGACGCGGCCTTCGGCGGCGAGGGCCCCGAGGCGGCCGGCATCGACCTGGCGCGCGCCGGCGTCGTCGCCGGCACAGGCGTCGGCGGCCTCCAGACGCTCGAGGAGCAGGTGACGCAGTACGCCGAGAAGGGCCCGACGCGCGTGAGCCCGCTCCTGGTGCCGATGATGATGGTCAACGCGACCGCCGGCCTCGTCGCCATCGACCACGGCTTCACCGGGCCCAACCTGTGCATCGCCACCGCGTGCGCGGCAGGGGCGAACGCGATCGGCGAGGCCGGCCGGCTCATCCGCGAAGGATCGTGCGACGTGGTCGTGGCCGGCGGCACCGAGGCCGCCATCACCCCGGTCGCCCTGGCCGCCTTCTGGCGGATGGGCGCGCTCTCGGGCAACCCCGAGCCGACGCTGGCCAGCCGGCCGTTCGACGAGGCCCGCGACGGCTTCGTCATGGGCGAGGGCGCGGCGTTCGTCGTCCTCGAGGAGCGAGAGGCTGCGCTCGCACGCGGTGCGACGATCTGGGGCGAGCTGCTCGGCTACGGCCGCAGCTGCGACGCCTCGCACATCACCGCGCCAGCAGAGGGCGGATCCGGCGCCGTCGCCTGCATGGAGGCCGCCCTCGCCGACGCCGGCATGTCGTCGGGCGACATCGGGCACGTCAACGCGCACGGCACGTCGACGCCGCTGAACGACGCGGCCGAGGCGGCGGCGATCGCCAAGGTGTTCGGCGCCGGTGCCGTGCCGGTCACCTCGACCAAGGGCGTCACCGGGCACCTCGTCGGCGCCGCCGGCGCGCTCGAGGCCGTCGCGTCGTTGCTGGCCGCCCGCGAAGGGCGCGTGCCGCCGACGGCGAACCACGACCAGCTCGGCGACGGGCTCGAGGTCGACGTCGTCGCCGGGGCGCCGCGCGACATCGCCGTCGGACCGGTGCTCTCGAACAGCTTCGGGTTCGGCGGGCACAACGCGACCCTGGTGCTCGGCCCGGCTTGAACCGCGTGCTCGTCGACGTCGGCACCGACCCGGTCGCGCTCGACGACCCGCTGCTGGCGATCGCCGGCGGGCGCCGGGCGTCGGTCGAGGCCGGGCTCGACGACCTCCACGGGCAGACCGTCGGACGGTTCCGGCTGGCGGGCGGTGACGCCCACGGCGCCATCGGGGCGGTGGAGGGATCGGTCCTCGTGCGACTCGTCCGCCAGTCGGTCGACGCCGGCGTGCCGATCGTCGGCGTGCTCGACACCAGCGGTGCCGACGTCCGTGAGGGAGTCGCCGCCCTCCACGCCTGGGGCACGATCGCCCGGGCGCTGGCCACGGCCAGCGGCGTGGTGCCCGTCATCCTCGTCGTGACCGGTTCGGCGGTGAGCGGACCGGCGCTGCTGCTCGGCCTGGCCGACGTGGTGATCGCCACCGTCGACGCCGTCGCCTACGTGTCCGGGCCGGCCACGGTGGCGGCGATGACGGGCCGGACGGTGACGCGCGAGCAGCTCGGCGGCGTCGGGGCCCTCACCGGACGGGCCGGCGTGGCCCACGTCGTCGCCGCCGACGAGGCCGAGGCGCTCGACCTCGCCGCCGACATCCTCGGGTTCCTGCCGGCCAACGTCTCCGAGCTGCCGCGGGTGTGGCCGGCGTCGGATCCGGTCGATCGGCCGTGCCTGCGGGCCGCCGCCCTCGTCCCGTCCGAGCCCACGGCGCCGTACGACGTGCGCGAGCTCGTCGTCGACGTCGTCGACGACGGCGACTTCCTCGAGCTCCGAGCCGGCTACGCCGCAGCGCTCGTCACCGGCCTCGCCCGCATCGACGGGCGCCCGGTCGGCATCGTGGCCAACCAACCGCTGCACCTCGCGGGCACGCTCGACATCGAAGCGTCGCGGCAAGGGGGCGCGGTTCGTGCGGTGGTGCGACGCCTTCGGGCTCCCGCTGGTGACCTTCGTCGACACGCCCGGCTTCCTCCCCGGCGTGGAGCACGAGTGGCGCGGGATGATCCGCCACGGCGCGCGAGCTCGCCTTCTCCTACGCGCTCGCCGACCGTTCCCCGCCTCTGCGTCGTCGTGCGCAAGGCCTACGGCGGCGCCTACATCGTCATGGACGCGAAGGCGATGGGCAACGATCTGTGCGTCGCCTGGCCGGGCGCGGAGCTCGCCGTCATGGGGGCACCGGGCGCCGTGTCGATCCTGCACCGCCGCGAGCTGGCGGCCGACCCGTCCCGCCGCGCCGACCTGGAGTCGGCCTACGCCGATGCGTACTGCTCGCCGCAGGTGGCGCTCGAGCGGGGCTACGTCGACCGCCTCATCGACCCGGCGGACACACGCAGGATCCTGGGCCGGGGGCTGCGGGCCCTCGCCGCCAAGCGCGAGCGCCTCCCGAAGCGCAAGCACGACAACACGCCGCTCTAGGAGGACCATGGGAATTCTCGAGGGCAAGAAGCTGGTGGTGACCGGTGTCCTCACCGACTCCTCCATCGCGTTCACGGTCGCCCGGATCGCGCAGGAGCAGGGCGCCGAGCTGGTCCTCACGAGCTTCGGCCGGCCGATGCGCATCACCGAACGGGTCGCCAAGCGCCTGCCCGACCCCCCCGACGTGCTCGAGCTCGACGTCACCAACGCCGACCACGTGCCCGCGCTCTCCGGTGAGCTCGAACGACGCTGGGGTCGGCTCGACGGCGTCGTCCACGCCATCGGCTTCGCGCCCGAGGCCTGCCTCGGCGGCGACATCCTCCGGGCCGGGTGGGACGACGTGGCCACGGCGGTGCAGGTGTCGGCCTACTCGCTGCGGGTCCTCGCCGACGTGGCCCTCCCGCTCATGGAGAAGGCGGGCGGGGGATCGATCGTGGGCCTCGACTTCGACAACTCGCGCCAGGCCTGGCCGGTGTACGACTGGATGGGCGTGGCCAAGGCGGCGCTCGAGGCGACGTCGCGCTACCTGGCCCGCGACCTCGGGCCCCGCGGCATCCGCGTGAACCTCGTCGCGGCCGGGCCGCTCCGCACCGTCGCCGCCACGTCGATCCCCGGGTTCGAACGGTTCGAGGACGCGTGGTCGGGCCGCGCGCCGCTCGGCTGGGACGTCCGCGATCCCGAACCGGCCGCGCGCGGCCTGTGTGGCGCTGCTCTCGGACTGGTTCCCGGCGACGACCGGCGAGCTCCTCCATGTCGACGGCGGCTACCACGCCATTGGTGCGTGACCCTTCCGCGAACGTTGCGCTCGGGAACCGGGGGGTTCGGGGGTCGTCTGAGGGGGCATGGCTGCGACTGAGGGCTCGGGTGGGGCGCGACGGGTGGTTGCCGGGGTGGCCGGCTTCCTCGCCCTCGCCGGACTGATCACGACGGCGACGCTGGTCCTCGGCTCGTCCGAGCCGGCCGCGGCGGCCGATCTCGTCCGCTTCGAGTCCTGCGCCGAGCTGGAGGCGTGGACGACCGAGACGATCGGCGGCGGCCCGGCGACGACGGTCGCCGCGTTCGACGAGGCGGCGACCGCCATCGACTCGTCGGGCTCCGGGGCCGACGGGCGCTCCGCCGCCCCGGCGCCGCTGGCAGCCGAGGAGGCCGCCGGCGCCGCCACCAGCTCGCTCGACACGGGCGGCACGAACACCGTCGTCGCCGGCGTGGACGAGATCGACGTCATCGACCGGATCGGCGACGACCGGCTCCTCGTGAGCCGCAACGGCGCCCTCGCCCTCGTCGACCTCAGCGGCCGGACGGTGGTCGCGGCGCTGACCGGCATCCCGTACGACGCCCGTATCAGCGTGGCCGGCGACGTCGTCTGGGTCGCGGGGTCGTCGCCCGACGGCCTGGGCACGACGGTCCAGCGCCTGCGCCTCGACGGCGACACGTTCGTCGACGACGGCACGTGGTCGACCCCGGGCTGGCTGCTCGACGCCCGTCGCACCGGCGACCGCCTGCACGTCGTCGTCGTCGACCAGCCCTTCGAGGTCGGCGTGATCCCGTTCGAGGGCGGGCCGGTGCCGTGCGAGGACGTGTGGCGCCCGACGGCGACGGCCACGAGCGCGGCGGCCACGCTCGTCGCCTCGCTGCCCGCCGAGGGGACGCTGAGCCCCGTGGCCGCCGCCGAGGTCACCGGGTCGGCCGGCAACCTCCTCGTCACCGACGACAGCATGTACATCGCCACCGAGACGTGGCCGGACAGCGACGGCGGCCAGGTGACGACCGGCGTGCACCGCTTCGACCTCGAGACCCTCGCGCCCACCGGCTCCGGCTCGGTCCCCGGCACCATCGCCGGGCGCTTCGCCCTCGACGAGCACGACGGGCACCTGCGCGTGGCGACCAGCTTGATGGCCTTCGGCCCGGCGATCCTCGAGGGCGACGTCCTGAACCGCCCGACGGAGCTGCCGGCGGTCGACGTCGTCGAAGGCTCGACCGCCGCTCCTGCCGTCGCCGCCGCGTCCGAGGAGCCTTCGCAGACGACCGAGACGACCGTGCCCGTGACGACCGAGACGACCGTGCCGGTGACGACGACCTCGATCGAGGCGGAGACCACCACGACGAGCACGGAGCCGGTGACGACCGAGACCACCGGTCCCGAGACGACGACCAGCACGGAGCCCGAGTCCACGACGACGACGACCGTGGACGCGGCCGCCGAGGACGCCTTGGCTGAGGTCTTCGTGCTCGACACCGAAGGCGACCTCGACATCGTCGGGCGCTCCGGGCGCTTCGGGCGCGACTTCGAGACGATCCAAGGCGTCCGCTTCGTCGGCGACGTCGCCTACGTCGTGACCTTCCTCCAGACCGACCCGTTCTGGGTCGTCGACCTCGCCGAACCGAGCGCGCCACGAGTCGTCGGCGAGCTGTCCATCGAGGGCTTCTCGGCCTACCTCCACCCCGTCGGCGAGGGCCTCACCGTCGGGTTCGGCCCCGACGGCGAGGGCGGGACGAGCGCTCGCCTGTTCGACGTGACCGACCCCGCGAACCCGCGCCTGCGCGACGAGATCCGTCTCGGCGACGACTCCACGATCGTGTGGGACTCCCACGCGTTCGTCGCCCTCGACGACGGCACCTTCGCCGTGCCGGCCACCGACTGGCCCGACATGACCGGCTGCGCCGAGGTGCCCGGCGGGCCGCCCGTGCCCCTCCCCGAGCCGCTGCCCGTCGATCCCGGCATCGGCGGCGGTACGCCCGGTTCGACCGGCATCGCCGTCGGCGAGCCGGTGCCCTTCTGCGAGCCCGTGTTCAGCGGGGGCAGCACCGGTGCCGTCGTCCTCGGCATCGAGGGCGGGCGCCTGGTCCGGGTCGCGACGGCCGCGGTCGAGACCGACGGCTCGGTGAACGCCGAGCGCGTCGTGCGGGCCCAGGACGGCACCTGGCTCCTGCTGAGCTGGGACCGGATCGTTCCCACCGACGGTGGCGCCGCCATCGTCCTGCCCGCGGATCCGTCCACCGGGATCGTCGTCGACTGAGAGACGTTCCATGACGCCACGGCCACGCTCCGCGCGCAATTGCTGGCGTTCCCGGGCCCGATACGAGAAAATCAGGGAAACGTGTCCTCGCGCAGGGCACCCAGGGCGTTCAGGAGAGCGATGCGTGCGGTGCGGGCGACACCGGCTTCGGCCAACGGACTTCGACGACCTCTTCCGGTCGGTCTGGTCACGCGCCGTGGCCACCGCCCGCCGCATCCTCGGCCCCGGGGGCGACCCCGAGAGCCTGGCCGCCGAGGCCCTGACGCGGGCCTATGACCGGTGGCCGTCCGTGCGGCGGCATCCCGCCCCCGACGCCTGGGTGCTCCGGGTCACGATCAACCTCGCCCTCGACCGCCTGCGCCAGCCCGTCGCCGACGGCGGTGTGGTGATCGACCTCCGCGAAGGATCGACCGATCCGGGCTTCGTCGTCGAAGCCGACGACGACGCCGCCGCCACCCGGCTGGCGTTGGGAGCGGCGCTGGCCGCGCTGCCCGACAAGCAGCGCCACGCCGTGGCGCTGCGCTACCTCGCCGGCTGCGACGAGTCGACGATCGCCGCATCCCTCGGCATCAACCCGGGCACCGTGAAGACCCACCTCAAGCGAGGCCTCGCGTCGCTGCGCTCGCAGCTCGGCCCCGGACTGGAGCCCTCCGTTGCCCTCCCTCGATGAGACCGCCGTCGTCGCCCCTCCGGACGACGACGCCGCGCCCGCGTCTGACGACGTCCTCGCCGCCGTCAAGGCCGAGGGCGGCCGCCGCCGGGCGCGCCGTCACCGCCGCAACGCCGTCGTCGGCGCCCTCGGGCTCGTCGCGCTGGCCGTCCCGGCGCTGGCGCTGCTGCCCGACGACGGCGACGACCAGCTGACCGTCGCGGCCGACGCCGAATCCTCGACGACGGAGGCCCGTGAGACGACCACCACCCCGCCGTCGTCGACGGTCACGACGGCGACGACGGTCGTCGCCGCCGACACGACGCTGGTCACGCCGTCGACCGCCGCCGGCCGCCCGGCGACGTCCGCCGTGCCCCGCACGACCGTGCCGCCCCTGGACTGCCACAACTCCACCGATCCGGCGTGCGGGGCCTTCCGCTGGGAGCCGGCGCCGGGGACCAACCAGGCGCTCGCCGCGTCGTTCGTCGACCCGCCGACCGAGGCCGTCGTCGGCGAGGAGGTCACCTTCATCGTCGACTGGTCCGATCCCGACGCCGACCAGATCACCGATGCGTTCTCCACCGAGGGCACGTCGGTGGGCAGCGCCGTGCTCGGTCGGGCAGCGGTTCGGGCCGTGGACCCCGCCGGCCGGCGCAGCCGGGATCGGGAACCCGCACGTTCCGGCACACCTTCACGAGCGCCGGCGTGTACCCGGTCAACGTCGACCTCTTCACCGGGAACGTCTGCGACCACCCGTACGCCTCGGAGCGCCACCTCGAGATCCTCATCACCGTCGTCGAGGCGCCCTCCGGCTGAGCGCACGTCGCGCGTCACTAGGGTCCTCGCCGTGCTCGAGGGGATACGGGTCGTGGAACTCGGCGTGTGGGTCGCCGGCCCCGGTGCCGGTGGCGTGCTCGCCGACTGGGGTGCCGACGTGATCAAGGTCGAGGCGCCGGCCGGCGACCCGATGCGGCGCATGCTGGCGGTGACCGCCGGTGGACGCAGCGACCTGCCGAGCCCGCCGTTCGACCTCGACAACCGCGGCAAGCGCTCGATCGTGCTCGACCTGAGCGACTCCGGACTCGCCCGACCGCGCCGCCATGGACTCGCTCGTCGCCACCGCCGACGTCTTCCTCACCAACCTCCGTCCCGACGCCGTCGAGCGCCTCGGCCTCGGGCCCGAGCGACTCCTGGCCGACCACCCCCGCCTCGTCTACGCGGGGGTCACCGGCTACGGCCGCCAGGGCCCCGACGCCGGCCGGGCCGGCTACGACATCGGCGCCTTCTGGGCGCGGTCGGGCCTCGCCGCGCTCGCGGTGCCGCCGCGACGAGCCCCAACCGTCCTTCCGCGGCGGCGTCGGCGACCACGTCACCGCCATCACGACCGTGGCCGGGATCCTCGGCGCGCTCCTGGAGCGCCAGCAGACCGGTCGCGGCCGCCTGGTGGAGACGAGCCTCCTCCGCACGGGGATCTGGTGCCTCGGTTGGGACATGGGCTTCCAGCTCCGCCTCGGCGGCACCGGACCCACCTGGCCTCGCACCGAGGCGGGCAACCCGATGATCAACTCCTACCGCGACAGCGAGGGTCGCTGGTTCTGGCTGCTCGGTGTCGAGGGCGACCGGCTGTGGCCGAAGCTGCTCGCCGCCATCGAGCGCCCCGACTGGGCCGACGACGAGCGCTTCCGCACGGCGCGGGACCGCCGCCACCACGGCGCCGAGCTCGTCGCGCTGCTCGACGAGCTGTTCGCCACCCGCACCAGGGACGAGTGGACGAAGCGTGTTCGACGAGCACGACGTGTGGTGGGCCCCGGTGAACACGATCGCCGAGGTCGTCGACGATCCGCAGGCCGTCGCGGCCGGAGCGTTCGTCGACGTGCCGGCGGCGGCGGGCTCGGAGGCCCACCGAGCCGTGGCCTCGCCGGTGTCGTTCCCGACCGGCGACGGCGACGACGCTCGACCGCAGAGGCGGCGTCCCCGCCCTCGGCGAGCACACGCAACAGATCCTGAACGAGCTCGGCCCGACCGGATGGCGCCGAGCGAGCGCCGGCCTCGCCGGCACTGGCGTCCTCGACGGCAAACCGCTGCCGCCACCTGCTCGAGCCCAGCCGCTCCGGGCCGACTAGAAGTTCGGCGGGCGCTTCTCGAGCCAGGCGCGGACGCCTTCGGCGTAGTCGGGGCCGCGGACCAGCTCGTCGAGCAGCGCCTCGGAGCGGGCGACGGCGGTGCCGACGTCGCCGTGGAGGTCGGCGTACAGCTGGGCCTTGGCCGCCGCCGCGGCCGCCGGGCTGACCTCGGTGGCGATCCGCCTCGCGTAGCCGAGGCTGTGGGGGAGCGACCTCCTCGGCCGGCAGCACGGCGTTCACGAGGCCCATGGCCGCGGCCTCCTCGGCGAGGACGACCCGGCTCGACAGGAGCAGGTCGGCCGCTCGGCCGATGCCGACGAGACGGGGGAGGACCCACGAGAGCCCGTACTCCGCCGGGAGGCCCGAGCCGCGGGGCCGAGGTGGTCAGCTTCGCTCCGGCGGCGGCGAACCGGACGTCGCAGAAGCAGGCGAGGACGAGGCCGACCCCGGCCGCCGGCCCGTTGATGGCGGCGACGATCGGCTTCGGGATCCCGAAGTGGAACGCGAAGTTGTGGTCGTACTCCTCCCGCACGCCGTAGCCGGGACGAGCGAGCTCGCCGGCGTCGACGCCGGGGTCGTAGGCGCCGCGGGCGACGTGCCCGTCGAGGGCGGCGGTGTCGGCGCCGGCGCAGAACCCGCGTCCCGCGCCGGTCACGACGATGGCGCGCACGGTGGGATCGTCGGCCGCGGCGGCGAGCACCGACCGGTACTCGGCGTGCATCCGACCGGTCCAGGCGTTGAGACGATCGGGTCGAGCCAGCGTCACCAGGGCGACGCCGGCGTCGACCTCGTAGGTGACGACCTTCAGCTCGGCCAGGGGGATCACGCCGAATCCGCCTCGATGGCGGCTCGCACGGCGTCGATCACGGGCTGGGCCAGCTCCGGCCGGCAGATGAGGAGGTGGGGCTGCCACGGGTCGGGCTTGTTCCACTCGAGCTCGGAGCCGTCGACGCCCGACACGTGGAAGCCCGCTGCGAGTGCCACCGCCGCCGGCGCGGCCGAGTCCCACTCGTACTGGCCGCCGGCGTGGGCGTAGCCGTCGACCTCGCCGGCGACGACGGCCATCGCCTTCGCCCCGGCCGAGCCCATGGGCACCAGCTCGGCGTGCAGCACCTGGGCGGCGAGGATCGTGGCCGGGTGCGGTCGGCTGCGGCTCACGGCCAGCCGGAGCGGCGTGCCGCCGGCGGGCACCATCGTCGCCGGCTCCAGGGTCGAGAACGTGCGGCCCTGGGCCGGGAGCGAGACCGCGCCGACCGCCAGCTTCCCGTCGACGACGAGGGCGACGTGCACCGCCCAGTCGACCCGGGCCGGCTCGCCGAACTCGCGCGTGCCGTCGAGCGGATCGACGATCCACACCCGCTCCGCGCCGAGGCGAGCGCGGTCCTCGACCCCCTCCTCGGACAGCACGCGGTCGGCCGGGCGCGCCTCGCGGAGGGCGTCGACGAGGAAGTGGTGGCTCCCCATGTCGCCGTCGTCGCGCAGGTTCCAGCGGTCGTAGGCGGACAGGCCGGCCCGCTCCCGCAGCTCGACGAGCAGCTCGCCGGCCCGGGTGGCGAGGTCGTGGGCGAGCACGTGGTCCTCGTGGGGGGCGGTGGCGGGCAGGGCGGGGAGCGGCATCGGATTGTTTACCTGACAGGTCAACTTTTAGCCTGTGGCCCCAGTGGCCACGACCTACGAACTCTCCCACCTGCGCGCGCTCGAGGCCGAGGCCATCCACGTGGTGCGCGAGGTCGCGGCCGAGTTCGAGCGGCCCGTCCTGCTGTTCTCGGGCGGCAAGGACTCGATCGTCATGCTCCACCTGGCGACCCGGGCCTTCTGGCCCGCCCGCCTGCCCTTCCCGGTCCTCCACGTCGACACCGGCCACAACTTCGACGAGGTCATCGCCTTCCGCGACCGCAGCGTCGAGCCGACCTCGGCGTGCGCCTCGTCGTCGGCCTCGTGCAGGACGACATCGACGCCGGCCGGGTCGTCGAGGACATCGGCCCCGGGGCGTCGCGCAACCGGCTCCAGACGGTCACGCTGCTGCGCTCCATCGAGGAGGGTCGCTTCGACGCCGTGTTCGGCGGGGCCCGCCGCGACGAGGAGAAGGCCCGGGCCAAGGAGCGGGTCTTCAGCTTCCGCGACGAGTTCGGCCAGTGGGACCCGAAGAACCAGCGCCCGGAGCTGTGGAGCCTCTACAACGGCCGCCACCGGAAGGGCGAGCACATCCGGGTCTTCCCGCTGTCGAACTGGACCGAGCTCGACATCTGGCAGTACATCGCCGAGGAGGAGATCGAGCTGCCGCTCGATCTACTACGCCCACCGCCGCTCGGTGTTCCGGCGCGACGGGATGCTCCTCGCCGTGCACCCGACGTCGAGATGGTCGACGGCGAGGAGCCCTTCGAGGCGCTCGTGCGCTTCCGGACGGTCGGGGACGCGACCTGCACCGGTTGCGTCGAGTCGTCGGCGGCGACGGTCGACGACGTCATCGCCGAGGTCGCCGCCACCCGCCTCACCGAACGCGGGCGCGACGAGAGCCGACGACCGCATCAGCGAGGCCGGCATGGAAGACCGCAAGAAGGAGGGCTACTTCTGATGATCGCCCCCCACCTCGGCCTCCGCACCGAGGGCCCGTCGTGAGCGAGCTCCTGCGGTTCGCGACGGCGGGAACCGTCGACGACGGGAAGTCGACCCTCATCGGCCGCCTGCTCTACGACACGAAGGCCATCTTCGAGGACCAGCTCGAGGCGGTCGAGCGGACGAGCCGGGAGCGGGGCGACGAGTACACGGACCTCGCCCTGCTCACCGACGGCCTCCGGGCCGAGCGCGAGCAGGGCATCACCATCGACGTCGCCTACCGCTACTTCGCCACGCCGAAGCGCAAGTTCATCATCGCCGACACGCCCGGCCACACCCAGTACACGCGCAACATGGTCACCGGCGCGTCGACCGCCGACCTCGCCCTCATCCTCATCGACGCCCGCAAGGGCATCCTCGAGCAGTCGCGGCGCCACGCCTTCCTCTCGTCGCTGCTCGGCATCCCGCACCTCGTGCTGTGCGTCAACAAGATGGACCTCGTCGACTGGGACCAGGAGCGGTTCGAGGAGATCAAGGCCGAGTTCCGCGCCTTCGCCATGAAGCTCGACGTGCACGACCTCACCTTCGTGCCGATCGCGCGCGCTGCACGGCGACAACGTCGTGCACCGCTCGGCCAACATCGCCGTGGTACGAGGGCGCGTCGCTGCTGCACCACCTCGAGGAGGTCCACATCGCGTCCGACCGCAACCTCATCGACGCCCGCTTCCCGGTGCAGTTCGTCATCCGCCCGCAGGCGCAGACGAACGGCGACCTCCACGACTACCGGGGCTACGCCGGCACCGTCGCCGGCGGCGTGTTCAGGCCCGGCGACGAGGTCGTCGTGCTGCCGTCGGGCTTCACGTCGACGATCGCGGCCATCGACGGCCCGGGTGGCGTCCCGCTCGACGAGGCGTTCGCGCCGATGGCGGTCACGATCCGGCTCGCCGACGACATCGACATCAGCCGCGGCGACCTGATCGCCCGCCCGCACAACCGCCCGCACGTCGGCCAGGACATCGACGCCACGGTGTGCTGGATGGACGAGCGCGCGGCGCTCCGCGCCGGCGGCGAAGTACACCCTCAAGCACACGACCCGCGTCGTGCGGGCGCTCGTGCAGGACCTCACCTACCGCCTCGACGTCAACACGCTGCACCGCGACGAGGCCGCGACCGAGCTCGGCCTCAACGAGATCGGCCGCGTGCGGCTGCGCACGCAGTCGCCGCTGTTCTTCGACGAGTACCGCCGCAACCGGACGACGGGGAGCTTCATCCTCGTCGACGAGGCCACGAACGCCACCGCCGCGGCCGGGATGATCCTCGGCCCGTCGCAGTGAGCGAGCACGCGCCAGTGACCCGCTCGCCCGACGTCACCTGGCACCCGACGGCGGCGTCCCGCCTCACGCCGCGGGGCGACGATCTGGCTGACGGGCCTCTCGGGTTCGGGCAAGTCGACCGTCGCCGTCGAGTGCGAGCGGCTGCTCGCTCGCCGCCGGTCGTCCGGCCTACGTGCTCGACGGCGACAACGTGCGCCACGGCCTCAACGGCGACCTCGGCTTCTCCGCGGCCGACCGCGCCGAGAACGTGCGACGGGTCGGCCACGTCGCCCGGCTGTTCGCCGACGCCGGCGTCGTCGCCCTCGTCCCGCTGATCAGCCCGTACCGCGCCGACCGCGACCGGGTCCGCGCCGCTGCACGACGACGCGGGGCTGCCGTTCGTCGAGGTGCACGTCGCCACGCCGATCGAGGTGTGCGAGGCGCGCGACGCGAAGGGCCTCTACGCCAAGGCGAGAGCCGGCGAGATCACCGGGTTCACCGGCGTCGACGACCCGTACGAGTCGCCCCGTTCGGCCGAGTTGGTGCTCACTCCCGACGACGGCGATGCCGCCGCCATGGCGGGTCGGGTCATCGAGCTCCTGTAGCGAGTTCATCCCCTCGGGGTGAGGCGGGCGTCGGACACTTCGGTTTCGATGTCTCCCAGGACGTAGCCCCAGCCGCCTTGCGGACGGCGGTGTCCCACCCCCCACCGACGAGGAGGCTCAGCATGAAGGCTCGTTTGGCCCTTGGCGGCCTGATCGCAGGCTTGGTCCTCGTCGCGGCCTGCGGCGACGACGACGACTCGACCGCCGATGACGTGCAGCAGCTGTGCTCCGACATGAGCGCGGTCCAGTCCACGGTCGACGAGATCGCCGGTGCGCAGTTCGACCCGGCCACGACGACGAAGGAGGACGTGCAGTCGGCGCTCGGGACGCTGCGATCGGAGGTCGAGGCGGTGCAGAGCGACGCCGTCGACGTCGCCGACTCGGTGAAGTCCTCGCTCCAGGATGCCTTCGACAGCTTCGAGTCCGCGATCGAAGACATCCCGAACGAGGCCGACACCTTGGAGGAGGCGGGAGCCGCAGTCCAGTCGGCGGCCGCCGACTTCGCGACGGCGTGGGACGACACGATGTCCGAGCTGAGCTGCTCCACGACCACCACGTCCACCACGACGGGCTGACCGCTCGCCGAGGCGCCGACCGTCAGGCCGCGGCGGTGGGGCGGTGCTTCGGGCGCATGGGCTGGCTCTCGTCGGGCGGCCCGAAGGGCTGACCGGCGGTCTCGTAGCACTCGCGGTGGTAGTGCTCGACCCGATCCCACCGGCCGCGCTCGTAGACGTTGCAGATCACCTGCTGGACCTTGAGTCGAGCTCGGAACTGCACCTGCACCCCGCATTCGGCGCACAGGGCGCTGTTGCCCGCCTCGATGTAGCGGGCGACCGCCCGGCTCGTCCAGCGCTGTGTCGCCATGCGTCTTCATCGGCACCGGGGTGAGGCGATGTGAGCGGTTTCAGTCGGCGAGCGTCAGGTCCTCCGCTCGAGGCGGCGGACGGCCCGCACCAACGAGCGGACCTCGGCCTCGTCGGCACCGGCGCTGACCAGGTCGGCGACCCGGTGCTCGACCTCGGCGGCCGTCTCCTCGTCGACGACGCGGGAGCCGAAGCCGTCGCGGTGCCACCGACGTGACCAGCACGAGGCACAGCATGGCGACGGCCGTGACGAGCCCGGCGGTGATCGCGGCGCCGGTCCGCTCGGCGATGGACGCCACGATCATCCCGGCGATGCCGAGGACGAAGGTGGCGAGCACGGCGCGGCGGATCCAGCGAGGTGACATCGGGCCGACGAACCTACCGCCCGCCCCGGGAGCGAACCGCCCGCCCCGCGAGGGAACCGCCCGCCCCACGCGAGGAATCGCCCGCCCCCGCGAGGGAACCGTTCGCGGTCCGGCGGCGTCGAACCCCTAGCCTTGGACCCCGCCGTGAACGACCGCCCCCCCTCCTTCTCCGTCCCCGATCAACGTGACGAGCCGGTCGTTTGGGACCCGAAGTCGCGTGACTTCGTCCCGGCGTCAAGCGCCAGGACCGTCGGGAGCTCGCGGGGCACCCAGCAGTGGTTCGTCGGCGCCGACGCGGTCGGCAAGGCGCCGCCGCCGCGTGAGGTCGGTGTGAACGGCACGGTGGTCGCGCCGCCGATCGCCCCGCTCGGCGGCGCCTCCGGCGGCGGAGCGTCCCGTGGCCGCTCGGCCGGCGACGGCTGCGGCGCCTCCACGCCGAGCCGAGCCGCCCAAGGCGTTGCCGCGCCCGGCGCCGAGCCGGCCCGGGCGTCGTCGCCGGTTCCTGCGCCGCCCCAAGCTCCGCCACGTCCTGCTCATCGTGACGCTGGTGCCCCTGCTCCTCGTCCTCGCCGGGTGGTGGTACGCGAACCAGCAGTTCAGCAAGATCGAGCGCGTCCCGGTGGCGTCGGTCCTCGATCCCATCGGCGGCGGCGGCACGAACTTCCTCATCGTCGGGTCCGACTCCCGCGACGTGGTCGCCGAAGCGGGATCGACCGATCCCCACGTGCAGCCCGCCGGCGACGAGACCTCGGGCGAGCGCTCCGACACCATGCTGGTGCTGCGCATCCAGCGCGACGGGGCGAAGATCATGTCGATCCCGCGCGACCTCTTCGTGACGATCGCCGACACCGGCCAGGAGGGCCGGATCAACGGCGCCTACCGGGGCGGACCGCAGAACCTCATCCGCACCGTCCAGCAGAACCTCGGGATCCCCATCCATCGCTACGTCGAGGTCGACTTCGTCACGTTCTCCTCCCTCGTCGACGCCCTCGGCGGTGTGACCCTCGGCGCCGACGTGATCCCGTGCGCAGCCGTCGATCCCTCCTCGGGGCTCGTGCTCCCTTCGGGCGGACCGATCGAGCTCGACGGCCAGACCGCGCTCGCCTTCGTCCGCAGCCGCCACTACGAGGACTGCAACGGCGCCGACCCGACCGGCGACCTCGGCCGCGTCGCTCGCCAGCAGGGCTTCCTGCGGGCCGTGTTGTCCGAAGCCGGCGCCAGCCGCAACCCGTTGACCCTGATGCGGGTGGCCCGCTCGGTGACCGACGGGCTACGGATCGACGACCGCATGTCCCTCGTCGACGCCGTGCGCTTCGCCTGGAACATGGGCCGGCTGAGCCCCGAGTCCGTCGTCCTCCCGACCAGCCCGTTCCGCACGAGCGCAGGTGCCGCCGTGCTCGGACTCGTGGACGACCAGGCCGAGGTCGAGCTCGACAAGTTCCGATAGGAACGACGTGACGCTGTGGCCGCCGCCCCCCTCGCCACCCTCGTCGCCCGCGACCTGACCGTCAGCTTCGGCCCGACCGCCGTCCTCGACGGCGTGTCGCTCGTGGTCGCCCCCGGCGACCGGCTCGGCGTCGTCGGGCCGAACGGCACCGGAAAGACGACGCTCCTCCGCGCGTGTGCGGGGCTGCAGCCTCTCGACTCCGGCTCCGTGGTCGTCACGCCGCCGACCGCCACCGTGGGCTACCTGGCGCAGGTGCCGGCCCGCAGCGCAGAGGAGACGGTGCGCGCAGCGCTGGCGCGGCGAACCGGTGTCGCCGACGGCGTCGGCGGCCCTGCACGCCGCCACCGCCGCCCTCGCCGAGGGCATGCCAGGGGCCGACGACGAATACTCGGCCGCCCTCGATCGCTGGCTCGGCCTCGGCGGCGCGGATCTCGAGCACCGCGCCGGCGAGGTGTGGGCCGAGCTCGGCCTGGCGGCACGCCTGCTCGACCAACCGACGGCGTCGCTGTCCGGCGGCGAGGCCGCACGCGCCCAGCTGGCCGCGATCCTGCTCTCCCGCCACGACATCCTCCTCCTCGACGAGCCGACGAACGACCTGGACTTCGACGGCCCTCGACCGTCTCGAGGCGTTCGTCGCCGCCCTCGAGTCCCCGCTGCTCGTCGTCAGCCACGACCGGGCCTTCCTCGAGCGGACCATCACCGGCGTCGTCGAGCTCGACGAGCGCGACCGGCGGGCGACCGCGCTTCGAGGGCGGCTGGCTCGCCTACCTCGACGAGCGGGCGACGGCGCGCCGTCACGCCGAGGAGGCCTACGGGGACTACGCCGCGACCCGCGCCGAGCTCGAGGGCCGGATCCGCCGGCAGCGGCAGTGGGCCGAGACCGGCGTGAAGAAGTCGAAGCAGAACCCGAAGGACCCCGACAAGGCGCAACGGAAGTTCTTCGAGAACCGCACCGAGAAGCAGGCGTCGAAGGTGCGCCAGTCGGAGAAGGCGCTCGACCGCCTCGACGTCGTCGAGAAGCCGTGGGAGCCGTGGGACCTCCGGCTCACCATCGCCGAGGCGCCGCGGAGCGGTGCCGTCGTCGCCCGCCTCGGTGGCCGCCGTCGTCCGCCGGGGCACGTTCACCCTCGGGCCGGTCGACCTGGAGGTGGGATGGGCCGACCGGGTGGCCATCCTCGGGCCGAACGGCTCGGGCAAGTCGACGCTCCTCGGCGCGCTGCTCGGTCGGCTGCCCCTCGACGAAGGCACCCGCTGGATCGGGCCCGGGCGTCGTCGTGGGCGAGATCGACCAGGCTCGCGCACCTCCTGGAGGACGATCGGCCGGTGCTCGACGCCATGGTCAGGGCGAGCGGGTACGACGCCGTTCCCGGCGGTGTCACCGAGGCCAGGACGCTGCTCGCCAAGTTCGGCCTCGGGGCCGATCACGTCGGCCGGGCCGGCGTCGTCGCTGTCGCCCGGCGAGCGGACGCGGGCCGACCCTGGCGCTGCTCCAGGCGCGAGGCGTGAACTGCCTCGTGCTCGACGAGCCGACGAACCACCTCGACCTGCCGGCGATCGAGCAGCTCGAGCAGGCGGTCGAGGCCTTCGCCGGCACCGTGCTGCTGGTCACCCACGACCGCCGGCTGCTCGAGGCCGTCACGACGACGCGGACGATCCAGGTCGCCGGCGGCGTCGTGACCGAACGGCGGTGACCGACGACGGAGGCGTTGTGCGCGCCCGCATCCGGGTCCGGGGTCGCGTCCAGGGCGTGTGGTTCCGGGCTACCGCCGAGCGGGAGGCGGCACGGCTTGGCGTGACCGGCTTCGCCCGCAACGAGCGTGACGGGTCGGTGCTCGTCGAAGCCGAGGGCCACGCGGCGGCGGTGGACGCCATGGTCGCCTGGTGTCGCATCGGACCACCCCGGGCCGAGGTGACGGCCGTCTCCGTCGAAGCGATCGCACCGCAGGGTTCGGGCCAGTTCCGGGCTCGTTGACCGAAGGTCTGCCCGCCGGGGCAGGACGCGGTGAAGGCTCCTCGGTACCGTCGGATCATGGCCATGACCGTCGAGCAGGTCCGCGAGGCGATGGACAGCGCGACCGCCCTCTACCAGGGCGGGCAGTGGGAGGCGGCAGCGGATGCCTTCACCGAGCTGCTCCTCGAGCCCGAAGCGCTGTCGGGGTCGAACGAGATGCACTGGAACGTGGCGATGTGCTTCGCCCGTCTCGGCAACATGGAGCTCGCGCTGCAGCACGCCGTGGCGGGTGGCTACACCGAGGCGGACTTCCGGCAGGCGGCGGCGGAGGCCGGGATCGCGGGAGCTGACGCTGAGGCCGATGCTCGCCGCCAGTTCGACCATGCCACGGCGCTGTACCAGTCACAGAGTTGGGAGCAGGCCGCCGATGCGTTCACCGAGCTCCTGCTGATGCCCGGCTTCCCGAACAACGGGATGGACGAGGCCCACTGGAACATCGGCATGTGCTTCGCCCGTCTCGGCAACATGGAGCTCGCGTTGCAGCACGCCGGTGCGGGTGGCTACACCGAGGCGGACTTCCGTCAGGCGTGCACCGACGCCGGGATCACGGACGCCGGCCCCTGAGCCTCACCGGACGAGGGGCTTGTACTTGATCCGGTGCGGCTGATCGGCGGCGGCGCCGAGCTCCTTGTGCCGCCACGCCTCGTACTCGGAGAAGTTGCCCTCGAACCAGCGCACCTGGCTCTCGCCCTCGAAGGCCAGCACGTGCGTCGCGATGCGGTCGAGGAACCAGCGGTCGTGGCTGATCACCACGGCGCAGCCCGGGAACGACTCCAGGCCGTCCTCCAGCGCCCGCAGCGTGTCGACGTCGAGGTCGTTCGTGGGCTCGTCGAGGAGCAGCACGTTGCCGCCCGGCGCGCAGCATCTTCGCCAGGTGCACCCGGTTGCGCTCGCCGCCCGAGAGGACGCCGACCGCCTTCTGCTGGTCCGAACCGGTGAAGTTGAACGAGGCGACGTAGGCCCGGCCGTTCACCTCCTTGGTGCCGACCCTGAAGAACTCCTGGCCCCCGGTGATCTCCTCGTACACGGTCTTCGCCGGGTCGAGGGCGTCGCGGCTCTGGTCGACGTACGCGAGCTGCACGGTGGGCCCGATCTGCACGGCGCCGGCGTCGGCGTGCTCCTGCCCGGTGAGCATCCGGAACAGCGTCGTCTTGCCGGCGCCGTTCGGACCGATGATCCCGACGATGCCGGCCGGCGGCAGCGAGAACGACAGGTCGTCGATCAGCAGGCGGTCGCCGAAGCCCTTGGTGAGGTGCTCGACCTCGATGACGGTGTCGCCCAGCCGGTCGCCCGGTGGGATCTGGATCTCGAGACGGTTGCCGGCCGCCCTCGGCGGCCTTGGCCTCGGCGAGCAGCTTCTCGTAGGCGCCGAGGCGGGCCTTCGACTTCGCCTGCCGCGCCTTGGGCGCCATGCGGACCCACTCGAGCTCTCGCTCGAGGGTCTTCGCCCGCGCCGTGTCGGCCTTCTGCTCCCGGCGGAGCCGGTCCTGCTTCTGCTCGAGCCAGCTCGAGTAGTTGCCCTCGAACGGGATGCCGCGGCCCCGGTCGAGCTCGAGGATCCAGCGGGCGACGTTGTCGAGGAAGTAGCGGTCGTGGGTGATGGCCACGACGGTGCCGGGGTAGTCGCTGCAGGGTCCGCTCCAGCCAGGCCACCGACTCGGCGTCGAGGTGGTTGGTGGGCTCGTCGAGCAGCAGCAGGTCGGGCTTGGCCAGCAGGAGCCGGCAGAGGGCGACGCGGCGCCGCTCGCCGCCCGACAGCGTCGTCACGTCGGCGTCGCCGGGCGGGAGGCGCAGGGCGTCCATGGCGATCTCGATCTGGCGGTCGAGGTCGTTGGCTCCCTTCGCCGCGATCTCGGCTTCGAGGCGGGCCTGCTCCTCGCCGATCTTCTCGTAGTCGGCATCGGGGTCGGCGTACTTGGCGAGGCAGGCGTCGTACTGGCGCGAGCAGGTCGGCGACGGCGCCGACGCCGTCCATGACGTTCGCCCTTGACGTCCTTGTCCGGGTCGAGGTGGGGCTCCTGCTCGAGCAGGCCGACGGTGAAGCCGGGGGAGAGGCGGGCCTCGCCGGTGTAGCCGTCGTCGATCCCCGCCATGATCCGCAGCAGCGACGACTTGCCCGGAGCCGTTCGGGCCGATGCACGCCGATCTTGGCGCCGGGGTAGAAGGCGAGCGTGATGTCCTTCAGCACCTCCTTGTCGGGCGGGTGGAACCGGCTCGACCTTGTGCATGGTGAAGATGAACTGCGCGGCGCTCGTCGACATGGGGCGTCGACACTACCCGTGCCCAGTTCGGCGACGAGTCGGCTCGAACGCGGAGTTGGCGGGGACCCGTAGGATCGGGCGACGTGGCCGACGCCCCGTCCCCGCAGACCCTCGGGCCGAACGAGTGGCTCGTCGACGAGATGTACGAGCAGTACCTGGCCGACCCGTCGTCGGTCAGCGAGAGCTGGCAGGAGTTCTTCGCCGACTACAGCGCGACATCGCCGCGCCGGCCGCCGGCGCCGGCCGCCAGCGCCGCCCGCGCCGACGCCGTCCGCGGCCACGCCCGAGCCGTCGCCGCCGCGGCCGAGGCGGCCGAAGCCGCGAACCGGCGCCAGCGACCGCCCGACGCCGACGCCGCTGCGCGGCGCCGCCGCCCGGATCGTCGCCAACATGGAGGCCAGCCTCGACGTCCCGACCGCCACCAGCTTCCGCGAGGTCCCGGCCAAGCTCCTCGAGGTCAACCGCAAGGTCATCAACGGCTACCTGGGCCGCACCCGTGGCGGGAAGGTCAGCTTCACCCACCTCATCGGCTACGCCGTCGTGCGGGCCATCGCCGACCACGTCGCCGGTGATGAACCGCACGTTCGTCACCGGCGACGACGGCAAGCCCGCGGTCGTGACGAACCCCGACGTCAACCTCGGCCTCGCCGTCGACCAGGAGAAGTCCGACGGCAGCCGCACCCTCCTGGTGCCCGTGATCAAGGGCGCCGACAAGCTCGACTTCCGGGCCTTCTCGGGGCCTACGAGGACCTCATCCGCAAGGTCCGCTCGAACAAGCTCAGCCCCGACGACTTCGCCGGCGCCACCGTCACCCTCACGAACCCGGGCACCATCGGCACCAAGCAGTCGGTGCCCCGGCTCATGCCGGGCCAGGGCGTCATCGTCGGCGTCGGCAGCATCGACCACCCGGCCGCCTACCTCGGGCGCCGACCCTGCCACCCTGGCCGACCTCGGCGTCTCCAAGGTCGTCACCGTCACCTCGACCTACGACCACCGCATCATCCAGGGCGCGGAGTCGGGCCTGTTCCTCCAGAAGGTCCAGGACCTGCTCCTCGGCGGCGACGGCTTCTACGACTCGGTCTTCCGCGCCCTCGGCGTGCCCTACGAGGCGGTGCAGTGGCGCCGCGACGTCAACCCCGTCGACCGCGAGGAGGCGATGCTCGCCAAGCAGGTCGCCGTCGACACGCTCATCCGCGTCCACCGCGTGCGTGGCCACCTCATCGCCGACCTCGACCCGCTGGCGTGGAAGGAACCGGAGATGGAGCCGGAGCTCGACCCGGCCACCTACGGGCTCACCATCTGGGACCTCGACCGCGAGTTCCTCACCGGCGGGCTCGGCGGGACCTCGACCGAGCGCCGCTCGGCGAGATCCTCCACATGCTGCGCGACGCCTACTGCCGCACGATCGGCATCGAGTACATGCACATCCAGGAGCTCGACGAGCAGCGCTGGATCCAGGAGCAGGTCGAGGGCGTGTCGACACGAGCTCGACGCTCGACGACAAGCGCCACATCCTCGCCAAGCTCAACGCGGCCGAGGCGTTCGAGACGTTCCTCGGCACGAAGTACGTCGGCCAGAAGCGCTTCGGCCTCCAGGGCGCCGAGTCGGCGATCCCGATCCTCGACGCCGTGCTCGAGGCGGCGGCCGACGCACGACCTCGACGGCGTCGTCATGGGCATGTCGCACCGCGGCCGCCTCAACGTGCTCACCAACATCGTCGGCAAGAGCTACGACCAGGTCTTCAAGGAGTTCGAGGGCGGCGTCGACCCCGAGTCGACGCAGGGCTCGGGCGACGTGAAGTACCACCTCGGCCAGGTCGGCAAGTACGTCAGCCGCGTCCGGGCAAGGAGATCGAGGTCGAGCTGTCGGCCAACCCGAGCCACCTCGAGACCGTCGACCCGATCGTGGTCGGCATGGCCCGGGCCAAGCAGGACCTCATCAACCAGCCCGGGTCGCTTCTCGGTGCTGCCGCTGCTCGATCCACGGCGACGCCGCCTTCGCCGGCCAGGGCGTCGTGGCCGAGACGCTGCAGCTCGGGATGATCAAGGGCTACCGCGTCGGCGGCACCGTCCACCTGATCATCAACAACCAGCTCGGCTTCACCACCCCGCCCGAGTCGGCGCGCAGCTCGGAGTACTGCACCGACGTCGCCAAGATGGTGCAGGCGCCGATCTTCCACGTGAACGGCGACGATCCCGAGGCCTGCGTCCGCGTCGCCCGCCTCGCCTTCGACTACCGGCAGCGGTTCGACAAGGACGTCGTGATCGACATGATCTGCTACCGGCGCCTCGGTCACAACGAGGGCGACGACCCGAGCTACACGCAGCCGCTCATGTACAAGCGGATCGAAGCCCGGCGCTCGGTCCGCAAGCTCTACACCGAGGCGCTGGTCAAGCGGGGCGACATCTCCCTCGAGGAGGCCGAGCAGGCGCTCGACGACTTCCAGGCCCGGCTCCAGGAGGCGCTCGACCAGACCCGGCACGACGCGCCGCCGAAGGGCGGTCCGAGCGGCCGAGCCGCCGGCAGCCGGTCGGCGTCCTGCCCCGGGTCGACACCGGCGTCGACGCGCGCGCGTGCTCGACCGCATCTACGACGTGATGTCCACGCCGCCCGAGGGCTTCACCGTCCACCCGAAGCTGGCCAAGCAGTTCGAGACCCGCACGAAGATGTTCCGCGAGGAGGGCGAGGTCGACTGGGCCCTCGGCGAGGCCTTCGCCTTCGGCACGCTGCTGCTCGAGGGCACCGACATCCGGGTCGTCGGGCCAGGACAGCCGGCGGGGCACGTTCAGCCAGCGCCACGCGGTGCTCGTCGACAACGAGACCGAGGCCGACTGGGCGCCGCTCGCCAACCTCGACCCCGACCAGGCCAAGTTCTGCATCTACGACTCGCTGCTCTCGGAGTACGCCGCGCTCGGCTTCGAGTACGGCTACTCCGTCGCCAACCAGCGAGGCGCTCGTGATCTGGGAGGCGCAGTTCGGCGACTTCGTCAACGGCGCCCAGATCATCATCGACCAGTACCTCGTGGCCGCCGAGGACAAGTGGGGCCAGACATCGGGCTCGTGCTGCTGCTCCCGCACGGCTACGAGGGCCAGGGGCCCGAGCACAGCTCGGCCCGCATCGAGCGGTTCCTGACGGCTGTGCGCCGAGGACAACATCCAGGTGGCCAACGCCACGACGGCGGCCCAGTACTTCCACCTCCTGCGCCGCCAGATGCACCGCGAGGTCCGCAAGCCGCTCGTCGTCTTCACGCCGAAGTCGCTGCTGCGGGCCAAGGCGGCGCGGTCGAAGGTCGAGGAGCTCACGTCGGGGTCGTTCCTCGAGGTGCTCGCCGACCCGACGTTCGCCGGCGACGCCGCCGACGTGCAGCGCGTCGTGCTCGCGTCGGGCAAGGTCGGCCACGACGCCATCGCCGCCCGCGACGAGCAGGGCGTCCCGGTCGCCGGTGCTGCGGGTCGAGCAGCTCTACCCGTGGCCCTACGAGTACCTGGCCGAGGCGCTGGCGGCGTACCCGAACGCCGCCGAGCTGGTGTGGCTCCAGGAGGAGCCCGAGAACATGGGCCCCTGGAACTTCGTGAAGGGCCGCCTGTACGAGGCCCTCGGCGACCGCTTCAGATCAAGCGGGTGAGCCGCTTCGAGTCCGGCAGCCCGGCCACCGGCTCCAAGGCGATCCACGACCAGGAGCAGGAGCGCCTGCTCACCAAGGCCCTCACGGTCGACTGATCAGTCCGCAACCGGAGGTTGCGGACCGAGCTCACGGCGCCGACGCCGGCACCGGCGCCCGAGGCGAGCTCCGGGATGCCGGGGGCCCGACTCCAGGCCGTCCGTCGGAGGCGCCAGGACGGCGCCGGAGCGAACCAGCGTTACGACGCGAGTCCGACGCGGCGGCCCAGGGGGATGTCGAAGGCGAACACCCCGGGCTCCGAGAAGCTGAGGGTGGCGCCGGCGCCGATCAGCAGGCCTCGGGCGGCGGCGTTGTCGACGAGGACGTGACCGGTGAACCGCTCGATGCCCTGGGCCCGGGCCGCATGGGCGAGCTCCCGGAGCAGCCGGGTGCCGAGGCCGCGGCGTTGGAACGGGTCGCCGACGGTGACGGCGACGTCGGCTGCCGTCGGCTCGCCGCGGCAGGCGCACCGCTCGCGCCCCGCCCTCGAGCCGACCGTTCCTGCGGTTGAAGGCGAGGAGCACGATGCGACCGGGGTCGGTGCGGACGAGGTCGTCGAGCACCCCCGCGCGAGATCGCCGGCGTCGGCGTGAAGAAGCGGGACCGCAGTCGACGCGTCCGACAGACGCGTTGAAACCGGCGGCTCGACCACGGCGTCCGTCCCCCGGGACCATCGCCCGGATCTCCCAACGCGTGCCGCCCGGAGATTCCAGTGCGTTCTCTCATGAAACCGACTCTCGCGCCTTCCGTTCGTTCATGCAACCCACTAAGCTCGTGACATGCGTCGCACCCGCTTCGACGACTGGGACTGCTCGATCGCCCGCACCGTCGACCTGCTGGGCGACTGGTGGACGCCGATGGTCGTCCGGGCCGCCTTCCTCGGTGCTCGGCGCTTCGAGCAGTTCCAGGAGAGCCTCGGCATCCCCCGCAACGTCCTCACCGAGCGGCTCAGAACCCTCGTCGACGAGGGGATCCTCGAGAAGCGGGCGTACCACGATCGACCGGTGCGCTACGAGTACCGCCTGACCGAGAAGGGCGTCGCCCTCTATCCGGTGATCATCGCCATGATGCGATGGGGCGACGAGTGGCTCGACTGGCCCGACGGCCCGCCGCTCGAGCTCTCTCGACCGCGAGACGGGCGAGCCGGTCGAACCCGTGCTCGTCGACCGTCGCACCGGCGCCCCGCTCGATCCTCGGAAGGTCAGGGTCCGCCAGCGCCGAGGGGAAGACCCAGGATGGCCGAGAGCTCGTGCCAACGCCTCGTCGGGATCCTCGACCTTGATCGTCGTCATCCCCATCGCCCGCGCCGGCTTCAGGTTGATGCCGAGGTCGTCGAGGAACACGACCTCGCTCGGCCGGCACGCCGAGGTGCTCGAGCACCAGCTCGTAGGCGGCGGGATCAGGCTTGCGCACGCCGGCCTTCGACGACTCCACGACGACGTCGAACAGCTCGTCGAGCAACAGAGGACCGTGCCAGCCGTCGGCGCGTCCATCGAGCGCAAGACGTTGTTCGTCAGCAGCGCCGTCCGCAGCCCGGCGCGCCGGCAGGCCCGCACAGCGTCGACCATCGCCGGACGGAGGTCGCCGGCGAGCAGCGTCGAGCACCTCCCGGCCGTCGACGGCGTGGCCGAGCGCGCTCCGACTCGGCGAGGAAGGCGGCGGCGAACCCGTCGAGGTCGAGCTCGCTGCGTTCGAAGCGCGCCCACGCGTTCGTGTCGGGGTCGGTGGCGTTGACGCGTCGCAGGAAGCCCGCCGGCAAGCCGTGCTCCAGCTCGTACCGCGCGAACGCCTCGAACGGCGACGACGACAGCACGCCGCCGAAGTCCCACAGCACGGCCCGGTAGCGTCACGGGTCCAACAGGTCCCGGGCCAGCGCTTCCCACAGCTCGGTCGACAGCCGCAGCGATCGACGTCGACCCGCTCGTCGTCGCCGTGGAACATCGTGCCGTAGTCCTCGAGGGTCAGGTGGCGGCTGAACAACCCGAAGCCGTAGGCGGTCTGGCCGCGGCGGCGGAAGAAGCGGGCATCGGTGGCGCCGACGGTGAGGAACGGCACGAGCGCGGCATCCGGGTAGAAGGGCTTGGTCACGCGAGCGATCGCAGTCCCACAGCGGCGTCTCCACCGGCGAGGCGGTCGACGGGTCGTCGTGCGCCGACGACGATCTCGACGCGCTCGGCGAGATCGCCGAGCGCCTCGTCGATGAGGCGTCGGACGTCGGCGCTCGATCTGGCCCGGCAGCGTACGGATGTCGAGCTCGATGTCGCGGTGTCGGGGATCACGTTCGTCTTCGTCCCGCCGTGGACCACCGTCGGTGCGATCGTGGTGTGCGTGCACGCGTGGAACTGGCGCGCCATGCCGATCGGCAGCGCGTCGAGCGCACCGACGAAGCGCGACTCGTCGAGCAACGGTGCGGCGACCTCGTCGGGCAGCGCCATCGCCTTCGAGGAAGCGACGCCACACGTCGTGCAGCACCGTCGGTGGTCGGAACGACGCCAGCCGCCGGACGACCTCGGCTGCGGTGACGACGGCGTTGTCGGTCCGCCACGGCTGTGACGCGTGACCCGGCGTGCCCGTGACGCGCAGCGTGCACCAGTAGCTGCCCTTCTCGCCGACGATGACCGGCAGCTTCGTGCCTGTCGGGTGAGTCGAGCGGGAAGCCGCCCGCCTCGGTGATGACGTAGTCGGCATCGCACGGCGTCGGCCTGGTGGGCTGCGTCAGGTGCTCGGCGCCCCAGGTCCCCAGCGCCTCCTCGTCGGCGACGGCGGCGTAGACGAGCGTTCCCCGCGGGCGGAAGCCGGCGTTGGCCAGCCTTCGGACCGCGACGGCCATCGACGCCGTGAGGTTCAGCATGTCGACCGCACCGCGGCCCCACACCTCGGCGACGCCGTCGGCGGTCTCGACGAGCTCGCCGCCGAACGGATCGTGCTGCCAGCGTGCCGCGTTGGCGGGGACGACGTCGGTGTGGCCGAGCAGCAGCAAGGTCGGCGCGCCGGCGTCGGAACCCTCGATGCGAGCGACGAGGTTGGCGCGCCCCGGCTGCGGTTCGTGCACCTCGACGTCGAGCCCCGAACCGTCGAGGTGTTGCAGCGAGCACGTCGACGCTTCGCGCTTCGCCACCGCTCGCGACATCTCCATCGTTCACGCATGCGTTGCGGATGAGTTGCTGCAGGAGGTCGGTCACCTCTGCGGTGGGGTCGTCATCGCATACGAAGGGCAAGGTATCCGCTCCGTGACCACGGAAAGCTGGTTGACTTCGCGGCGGACATGGCTCGCGCGCACCTCGTCGTCGATGGCTCCAACATCGCCACCGAAGGCCGAACCGCGCCCAGCCTCGCCCAACTCGACGAAGCGGTGCAGTCGTTCATCGCGCAGCAGGGCTACGAGCACGTCACCGTGATCGTCGACGCGACGTTCGGTCATCGCATCGACGCGAGCGAACGAGCCACGTTCGAGGAGGCCGTGCTCGCCGGTGAGATGGTGACGCCGCCGGCCGGCACGATCGGGCGCGGCGACGCGTTCATCCTGCAGGTCGCGCGCCAAGCCGATGCCGACGTGTTGTCGAACGACAGCTTCCAGGAGCTGCACGCCGAACACCCGTGGTTGTTCGAGCCCGGGCGGCTGTGGGGCGGCAAACCCGTTCCCGCGGTCGGATGGGTGTTCGTCGGGCGGGCGCCCGTGCGCGGCCTCACGAGCCGGAGGGCGGTGCAAGCCGCCAAGAAAGCGGCTGCGACCACGGCACTGGCCGCGCCACCAGTGAAGAAGGCAGCGAAGAAGTCGACGGCGAAGAAGAGCGCGACCAAGCGCAGCGCGTCGAAGGAGAGCGCGCCGAAGCCGCGAGCCGGCGCCGGCGCCTCCCGCGGCGCTACCCGTTCCGACCGTCAGCGCCGACGACACCGCGGTCGCGGCGAACGAATCGACGACGACGAGTCGTCGTCGTCGACGACGCGGTGGTGGCGGTGGTGGTGGTGACGCGCGTCCGCGGTGAACGATCAGGCGGCGTACGCGATCTTCGTGATCGATCATCCGGTGGGTTCGGAAGTGAAGGGAACGGTCGATCGCTTCTCTTCGCACGGCGCCTATGTCGGCCTCGACGGTGGTGCTGTTGGCTACGTCGCACTCAAGTCGCTCGGTGATCCGCCACCAAGAAGTGCACGCGAGGTCTTGACCCTGGGTGACCAACGGACGTTCACTGTCGTCCGCTTCGATCCAACAACTCGCGGCATCGATGTCGTCCCGCTCGGCATCGGTGCTCTAATGACCTCCCGCATCCGCGGCTCTCGAGCACGGAGCGACGAGGCGGTGACCGCTGCAGGCGATCACCGGAACACCTGAACCCGACGCCGAGGAGGCGCCCGTGTCCCCAGCCAAGAAGGCTGCGAAGAAGAAGGCTCCGGCCAGGAAGAAGACCGCAGCCAAGAAGGCTCCGGCCAAGAAGAAGGCGACCGCCAAGAGGGCTCCGGCCAAGAAGGCGACCGCGAAGAAGAAGTCCACGGCGAAGAAGGCTCCGGCCGAAGAAGAAGGCTGCGAAGAAGAAGGCTCCGGCCAAGAAGAAGACCGCGGCGAAGAAGGCTCCGGCCAAGAAGAAGGCTGCGAAGAAGAAGGCTCCGGCCAAGAAGAAGGCTGCGAAGAAGAAGGCTGCCGGCCAAGAAGCGTTGAGGCGGGCGGGTCCGACAACGGCGGACCCGCACGCCTTCACCCGAGCTTGGCCAGGATCCGCTCGTACAACGCGCGGGGTTGCACGCCTGGCGAGGACGAACTCCCCGAACGCCCAGGCCGGGGTGGCAGCCACCCCGGCTTCATGGGCATCGGCCATCGAGCGCATGAGCGCAGCGGCGCCGCCGCCGTCGTCGACGACAGCGCGCACGGCTGTCGCGCTCGCGCCGCTGTCCGCTACGAGGTCATCCAGGAGGTCGGGATCGTCGATGGCGAGGCCGTCCACCCAAACCGCCTGGTAGAGGGCATCTTCGAGCCGCGCGTGGGCGTGGCCGGCGTCGATCTGCCGGCGAGCACGGCCGCCAGCCGGCCGCTCCAACAGGTGACGTCGAGCACCACGGACGCAACGTAGGCGCGGGTAGGTTCGCAGGCCGTGCGTGTCGCCACCTGGAACGTGAACTCGTTGTCGGCGCGGCTGGAGCGCGTCGAGGCGTGGATCGCCGAGTGCGAGCCCGACGTGTTGTGCCTGCAGGAGACGAAGCTCGCCGACGACGCCTTCCCCGCGCTGACCTTCTCCGCGCTGGGGTACGAGTCGGTGCACCACGGGCAGGGCCGATGGAACGGTGTCGCCATCCTGAGTCGCGGTCGGTCTCGACGCGCCCGCGGTCGGCTTCTCGCCCGACGATGTGGTGCTGCGCGACGAAGCGCGCATCGTGTCGGCGACGTGCGCTGGCATCAGGTTCGCAAGCGTGTACGTGCCGAACGGCCGCTCGCCCGAGCACGAGCAGTACGAGTTCAAGTTGGAGTGGCTCGCGGCGCTCCGCGCTCATCTCGCCGCGGCGTGCGACCCCGACCATCCGATCATCGTGTGCGGCGACTTCAACATCGCGCCCGAAGACCGCGACGTGTACGACCCGAAGAAGTTCGTCGGCTCGACCCACGTGACACCGGCGGAGCGAGAGGCGCTCGCGGAATTGGTCGACTGGGGCCTCGTCGACGTCTTCCGCCGACACCACGACGAGGATCGCCTCTACTCGTGGTGGGACTACCGGGCCGGTGACTTCCACGAGCACCGCGGCTTGCGCATCGACCTGATGCTCGCCACTCGTCCGCTCGCCGACGCGGCGACGTGGTCGCTCGTCGATCGCAACGCTCGCAAGGGCAAGCCGACGCCGTCGGACCACGCGCCGCTCGTCGTGGAGTTCGACCGGCCATGACCGAGGGTGAGCGCGCCGCGGAGATCCGCGACCTCGCCGACGCGGTGCGCGAGCTCGTCGAGCGCATGGTGGCGACGTCGGCGCCCCTCGACGTGTTCGCCGGCGTGGCCGACCAGCTCCGAGCAGGCGGCCGCCCGCTTCGAGCCGTACCCGCAGGACCACCTCTACTTCGGGTTCGCGGAGACCGCGATCGCCAGCGACGGTGGTGGCCCGTTCGACAACAGCCCGCTCCTCGGTCGGGCGAACCCGCTGGCGCCGCCGTTGCTCCTCGAGGAGACCGGCGATCGCGTCGTCGGTACCGTGCGGTTCGGCTCGGCCTACGAAGGACCGCCCGGCTGCGTCCACGGCGGGTTCGTCGCCGCCGCCTTCGACGAGCTGCTCGGCCTCACCCAGCACCTCGGCGGCCACCCCGGGATGACCGGCCGCCTGACCGTCCACTACCGGCGACCGACACCGCTACACACCGAGTTGCGAATGGAGGGGACCCTCGAACGGGTCGACGGTCGCAAGACGATGTGCACGGGCCGGATGTGGGACGGTGACGAGTTGACGGCCGAGGCCGAAGGCCTCTTCGTGTCCGTCGACTTCGCCAAGCTCGCCGAGCTCCACGCCGCCCGCGAGCGCCGCACCCCCACCTGACGCGCGCTGACGTGCTCGGTCAGGCGAGGTGGGAGCGGACCTTGGCGAGGCCGTCGCCGAGGGCGTGACGCAGGTCGTCGCGCGGCAGGCCGAGCTCGGCTTGCAGCTCGCGCATGGTGCGGGCCGGGTGCCCGTCGAGGCCGAAGCGGGCGGCGACCACCCGCCGCTGCAGGGGGTCGAGGTCGTCGAGGAGGTGCGTGCCGGTCACGTGGAGGGAGACGAGGTCGACGTCGACGTCGGCGTCGTGGTCGGCGAGGTCGATCTCGTCGACATCGGCGTCGTCGTCGGCGTAGGGCCAGCCGTCGTCGCTCGGCCAGGCCCCGTCGGTGTCGAGGAAGGACATCGAGCGGGCCATGTCCCCTTCTCGCGCCGGGCGGCGGGACCGGTCAACCCCCGGCGTCCACGAACGCCTCGACGAGCGGCGCCTCGCTGATGAGCTGGTCCTCCAACCCCGACACGATCGCCTTCTCGACGGTTCCGCCGATCAGTGGCGCCTTGATGCGCAGGTCACCCTCGACGATCCGGACGCTGCCGGCGCCGTCGGGCTCGAAGCGGTAACCGCCCGAACAGGTGAAGCGGTCGCGGTAGTGGTCCGGGATCATGCGGAACGTGACCTGCCGCCGGGCGACGTCGTGGGTCGACTCCTCCACCCAGGTCAGCCGATCCGGGTCGATGACCGCTCGGGCCGCCGGCGAGAGGTTCGCCGAGAACCGCCAACGCACGCGCAGCACTGCGCTGTCGCCGTCGACCCGGTGATCGAGCACCTCGGGCCGGTCGGCGCGCGGGAGGCCGGCGAACGCCTCGTACAGGGCCGGGTCGGCGTAGGCGTGGGCAACGGCGTCGGCCGGCGCCTCGTACGGAATCCGGATCCGGAAGCGCACGGGCCGGGTCTAGTCCGGCTCCGGACGGCGCGCCGCCGAGCACGGCGCGCATCGCCGCGAGGTGGGCGCGCCCGTCGACGGGACGAGCGGCGTCGACGAGCTCGTGCAGGACGGGCGCGACCTCCGCCAGGTACGGGGACGGGCGGCGCGCCATCGGTTCGCCAGCGCCGAAGCGGCGCGTCGAGGCCCACGACAGGCGGAGGGTGCGCTCGGCGCGGGTCACGGCGACGTAGAAGAGGCGCCGCTCCTCGGCCTCGGCCTCGGACGTCGTCGCCCGGGCGAGGGGGACGAGCCCGGCTTCGACCCCGATGACGTGGACGAGCGGCCACTCGAGGCCCTTGGCGCCGTGGAACGTTCGGACGGCGACGGCATCGCCTCCGTCGAGCTCGTCGCGGTTGGCGACGAGCCAGCGATCGGAACCCGGCGGCGTCGGCACGGGGATCGGTCCTGCGGTACTCGTCAGCGAGCTCGGCGAGGCGGATGAGCGCCCTGACGTCGTCGGCCTCGGCGGTCGTCGTCGTCCGCGGCGGCCGTCGAGCCGTGCCACCGCCTCGGCGAGGTCGTTGCCCGTCGTGCCCAGCTCACGCAAGGCCGCCCGGACCGGCGGCAGCTCGGTGAAGCGGCCCCGGCCGTCGCGCCGGACGGGCACGCCGACCGCGTCGAGGGCGGCCGCCACCGGGTCGAGCTGGGCGTTCGTCCGGGCCAGCACGGCCTGGTGTGACCACGGCGCGCCAGGCAGGTGGGCGTCGAGCACGGCCCGGGCGACGCCGACGGCTTCGGCTTCGTCGTCGGGGAAGCGATGCACGAGCGGAACCGGCCCCTCGGGGTGGACGGCCCGGAGGCGAACGCCGCCGAGCCGCCCGGCATCGAGCACGGCGTTGGCGAGCGAGAGGATCTGGGGCGACGAGCGGTAGCTGGTGTCGATGGCGACGACGGTCGCGTCGCGGACGCGCTCGTCGAACCGCTCGATGAGTGACGGGTCGGCCCCGTTCCACGCGTAGATCGCCTGGTTCGGGTCGCCGACACAGCAGAGCGTCGGGCGCCCGTCCCGCCACGCCTCGAGCAGGCGGAGCTGGAGCGGGTTGAGGTCCTGCACCTCGTCGACGTACAGGTGCTCGAACCGCCACCGCTGCGCGGCGGCGAGCTCGGGGTCGCGCTCGATGGCGGCGACGAGCTGCTCGAGCAGGTCGTCGAAGTCGACCATGCCGCGCCGCCGCTTCTCGCGCTCGTAGTCGAGCGCGACGCCGGACATCCTCGACGGTTCGATCGGCGGTCGCCGACCGGTGCGCACCGCGGCCGCGGGGTAGTCGTCCGGGTCCACGAGCCGGGCTCGGGCCCAGGCCAGTTCCGAGGCGATCCCGGCGAGGGTCGGGCGGTCGGCCTCCACGACCCGGGCGAGCAGCCGGACCGGACGTTCGAGCAGCGTCGGCGCCGGACGTCCCTCCGAAGCCCACCGGTCGCGGAGCTCGGCCCAGGCGACGGCGTGGAAGGTCCCGGCCCGCACCGCGTCGCGCACGCCGAGGGCTCGGAGGCGGACCGACAGCTCCGTCGCCGCGCCGCGGGTGAAGGTCAGGGCGAGCACGCGGCGGGGGTCCTCCCGGCCGGTGGCGGCGCGCCACGCGATCCTGCGGGTGAGCACCCGGGTCTTGCCCGATCCGGCCCCGGCGACGATGCACAAGGGCGCCGCGTCGGTCGTCACGGCGTGGCGCTGGGCCGGGTCGAGCCCGACGAGAAGGGCGTCCGACTCACGAGACGGGTTGGCGTCGGATCCCATCGCTGCCGACCCTAGAGTCGCCCGTCGTGCTCGACATCACCCCGGAGCGGTTCGAGGAGCTCGTGGCCGACGCCCTCGACCTGATCCCCGACGAGCTCGCCCGGCGCATGGACAACGTGGCCGTCTTCGTGCAGGACCGCGCCCGCCAGCGCGGCCTCCTGGGCCTCTACCAGGGAGTTCCGCTGACCTCGCGGGGCAACCACTACGGCATCGGCGGCGGCTCGCCCGACCGGATCACGATCTTCCGGGAGAACATCCTCGCCCGCTGCCGAACCGAGGACGACGTCGTGCGCCAGGTGACGATCACGGTCGTCCACGAGGTCGCCCACCACTTCGGCATCGACGACGCCCGCCTCCGCGAGCTCGGCTGGGCGTAGCAGTACGCTCCGCGCGCGTGGCGTTCCCGCAGAAGCTCGTGAACGAAGGCGAGGAGGTGATCCTCGACCTTCGGCCGCACTGGTGGTACATGGCGAAGTCGACGCTGGCACTGCTGGCGGCGATCGCCCTCGGCGTGGTGGTCGCATCGCAGCTCGACGGCGACAGCGGCGTCAACGACGGCGTTCGCTGGGGCAGCGTCATCCTGATCGTCGGCGGCCTGCTGTGGTTCGGCGCCCGGTACGCGAAGTGGGTGACGACCAACTTCGTCGTGACGTCCGACCGCGTCATCTTCCGTGTCGGTGTCGTGGCGAAGAAGGGGATGGAGATCCCGCTCGAGCGCATCAACACCGTGTTCTTCAACCAGTCCATCTTCGAGCGCATGATCGGGTGCGGCGACGTGGCCATCGAATCCGGGGGCGAGACCGGCAAGGAGACCTTCTCCGACATCCGCAAGCCGGCGGTCGTGCAGCACGAGATCTACCGCCAGATGGAGGCGAACAACACCCGGATGTACGCCGGTCGCCAGGGCGTGGGCGCCACCGCGCCGGCAGCGCCCGCCGCCGTCGCCGACCACCTGACGGTGCCGCAGCAGATCGAGAAGCTCGACGAGCTGCGCCAGCGAGGCGTGCTCACCGAAGCGGAGTTCGCCGAGAAGAAGGCGGAGCTGCTGCGCCGGATGTGAGGGTCGTCAGCCTGGTGCCCTCGGCGACCGAGACGTTGTCGGCGTGGGGGATCGAGCCCGTCGCCTGCACCCGCTTCTGCGAGCGTCCCGACCTGCCGCACGTCGGGGGGACGAAGGACCCCGACGTCGCCGCGATCGTCGGGTTGGCGCCCGATCTCGTCGTGATGGACGAGGAGGAGAACCGCGGGGAGGACGCCGAGGCCCTGCGGGCCGCGGGCCTCGAGGTGCACGCGCTCGCCATCCGCGCCCTCGACGACGTCGAGGTGCAGCTCGGCGCCCTCGCCGGCCGGCTCGGCATCGATCCCGGCCAGACCCTGGCGTTCGAGCGCCCGGAGCGGTCGGATCGACGCTCCGCCTTCGTCCCGATCTGGCGGCGGCCGTGGATCGGCCTCGGTACCGGCACCTACGCCAGTTCGGTGCTCCGCGCCCTCGCCGTCGACAACGTGCTGGCCGGACGGGGCCGCTACCCCGAGGTCGACCTCGACGCCGTGCGCGCGTTGCGCCCCGACGTCGTGCTCGCCCCGAGCGAGCCCTACCCGTTCCGCGAACGGCACCTCGCCGAGCTGTCGACGGTCGCGCCGGCGCTGCTCGTGGACGGCCAGGACCTGTTCTGGTGGGGCGTGCGCACTCCTGCCGCGCTGCTCCGGCTCGCCGAGCGCCTCAACTGGTAGCGAGGGCGAAGCAGAAGCCGAGCACCGTGCCCACGCCGGCGATCTCGCCGCCACGCTCGTAGGCGAACGGCAGCAGCGAGTCGGTCAGCATGGCGAGCAGGCCTCCGGCGGCGAGGGCGGCGAAACCGGCGCCGTCGGTTCCCGTGACCTCGGACAGCAGGTAGCCGAGCCCGGCGGCGACACCGCACGCGGCCACGACGAACGCCCACAGGCGAGTCGTGCGCCCCATGCTCCACCCGTCGTCCTTGAGGTCGGCCGACGGGGCGAGGGCCTGGGGGACGTTCGACACCATGACGGCGATGAGGAAGCTCGCGCTGACCGGGACGCCGGCCGCGATCTGGATGCCGAAGATGATCGACTCGGGTACGCCGTCGACGACCGAGCCGACGACGATGCCCATCGCCTGGCCGGCCCCCTCGTCCCCGAAGCGCTTCTCCACGATGCGATCGCCGACGAGGAAGACGGCGGCGCCGGAGAGCATCCAGGCGACGAGCTCCCAATCGTCGAGGCCCTGCGCTTCATCGACGAGGTCGAAGGCGATGGAGCTGATCAGCGCCCCACCGCCGAAGCCGGCGAGGAAGCCGACGACCTTCGCGGGAACTCGCACCGTGTAGGCGAGGACCCCGCTGAGGAGGAGCGAGATCTGCGCGAGCGTGCCGAGGCCGAGGGCGCGGAGCATGGGTCGCCTCGTTCTAGTGACGAATCATGCCGGGGGCTCGCCCGTCGTCGTCTCAGCCCCCTACTGGCGCGCCATGGCGATGCGCATGCGCTCCTCGGCGGTGATGAGGTGGTCGAGGTCCTCGGCCTTCTCGTCGATGTCGATCTGGACCCAGCGCACCCGGCCGGTGAAGGCGCTGTCCTTCGTGCCGTAGTCGCTGCTGACCGGCGTGGCGCTGTCGGCTGCCGACATCGGTCGTCTCGTCGGCCGAGAAGAGCATCGGGACCGTCGCCTCGATGCGGCCGGCGCCGACCTCGGTCCCGTCGACGAACAGCGTGATGTCGCCGCCCTTGCCGAGGCCGCCGCCGTCGTAGGCGAACTCCATGCGCACCTGGTGCTCGCCCGCGGGCAGTGGCTCCTCGCCGCGGACCACGGTCTCCTGCAGGCCGAAGAGGTTGTAGCAGTAGGCCGGCTTGCCGTCGGCCACGTAGAGGGAGAAGCCGCCGAAGGCGCCGCCCTGGGCGACGATCACCCCGTTGGCGCCGCCCTCGGGCACCTCCACCTGGGCGGTGACGGCGTGGGACTTGTTCTTCGTGTTCACCACGCAGTTCTCGGTGAGCCGGCCCATGCCCCCGAAGAGGATCTGGGACTGGCCGTGGATGAGCGTGGGTCGGCCGGCGATATCGGAGTTGAACCGTTCGACCCTGCGGTCGTCGAGGGGAAGGACGTTGTACTTCGCCGCCTCGAGCAGGAACAGGCGCTGCAGCTCGTGGAGCTTGTCGGGCATCTCGGCCGCCAGGTCGTTGGCCTGGGTCCAGTCGTCGGGCCCGTAGAGCTCCCACCGGTCGTCGTCGAGCGCGGGCATCGGCTTCGACATGTCCCACGGCGTGCTGTGGCGGGTCACCGCCGTCCAGCCCTCGTGGTAGATGCCGCGGTTGACGAACATCTCGAAGTACTGGGTCGTGTGGGTGTCGGCCGCGCCGGCGTCGTCGAACGAGTACACCATGCTCGTCCCCTCGAGCGGCCGCTGCGCCACGCCGTGCACGAAGGCGGGATGGGGGAGACCCGCCACCTCGAGGATGGTCGGGGCGACGTCGATCACATGGTGGAACTGCGGTGCGGATCTCGCCCTTGGCGGTGAAGCCGTTGGGCCAGTGCACGATCGTGCCGTTGCGGGTGCCGCCCCAGTGCGAGGCGACCTGCTTGGTCCACTGGTACGGCGTGTCCATGGCGTGGGCCCAGCCGACGGCGTAGTGGTTGTACGCCTTCGGTGTGCCGAAGTCGTCGATGCGCGACGCCATGAACTCGGTCGTCTCGAGGAAGGCGGCACCGTTCAGGACGAGCAACTCGTTGAAGGTCCCGTGCGGCGTCCCCTCGGCCGAGGCGCCGTTGTCGCCCACGATGTAGAAGACGAGGGTGTCGTCGAGGAGCTCGAGGTCGGAGACGGCGTCGATGAGCCGGCCGACGTGGTGGTCGGTGTGCTCCAGGAACCCGGCGTAGACCTCCATCTGGCGGGCGAGCACCGGCTTGAGGTCGTCGGGCATGTCGTCCCACGCCGGGATCTCCTCGGGGCGGGCGGTCAGCTCGGCGTCGGCTGGGATCACGCCGATCTCCTGCTGCCGGGCGAAGATCTCCTCGCGCAGCGCGTCCCAGCCCGCGTCGAAGCGGCCCTTGTACTTGTCGGACCACTCGATCGGGACGTGGTGCGGCGCGTGGGTGGCGCCCGGCGCGAAGTACACGAAGAACGGCTTGTCGGGCATGAGCGCCTTCTGCTGGCGGATCCAGTCGATGGCGTGGTCGGTCATGTCCTCGGTGAAGTGGTAGCCCTCCTCGGGCGTGCGGTCGGGCTCGATCGGCACGGTGTCGCGGTAGATGGCCGGGGCGTACTGGTTGGTCTCGCCGCCGATGAACCCGTAGAAGTGCTCGAAGCCCGAGCCCGTCGGCCAGGCGTCGAACGGACCCATCGGGCTCGTCTCCCAGACGGGCACCTCGTGGCACTTGCCGAACTGCGCAGTCGAGTAGCCGTTGAGCTTCAGCGTCTCGGCCAGGGGCGCCGTGGCCTTGGGACGGACCGAGGTGTAGCCCGGCGCCGAGGTGGCGATCTCGGTGATCCCGCCCATGCCGACGGAGTGGTGGTTCCTGCCGGTGAGGAGGGCCTGGCGCGTCGGTGAGCACGAGCGCGGTGGTGTGGAACCGGTTGTAGCGGATGCCGTCAGCGGCCAGCCGATCGGCGGTGGGCGTGTCGATCACCCCGCCGAAGGCGCTCGACGCCGCGAAGCCGGCGTCGTCGAGGAGCACGATCAGGACGTTGGGTGCGCCCGCCGGGGGCCGCAGCGGTGTGATGGGCGGGAACGACACGCCTGGTTGCTTGGCGTCGTAGTACGCCGGACCGACGTGGGAGGCCTCGGGGATGGGCAGGTTCGTCCGCGACCGGGCCGCCGTTCGCGTTCGCCATTCGAGCAGTGTGCGATCCGGTCGAGCGGATCCGACATCACCCCGGAGGGGTGAATGGGCTCCGGCCGCGCTGGCCGGACTCGGCGCGCATCGTCGACAGATCACCCTGACCGGGTGATCCGACCATGACGTGGCTGGCTGTACGGTCGAGGTCGACCAGATCGAGGAGGTGCGCCGTGACGTTGGGGCCGGTGGAGATGATCGTGTTGGGCTTTCCCGAGAACAAGTTCACCGGGAAGATCGCGCCCGCGCTCGAGCGGCTCGTCGAGGCCGGCCAGATCCGCGTCATCGACCTGGTGTTCGTGGGCAAGAACAGCGAGGGCGAGGTGGTGGCGATCGAGCTCAGCGATGTCGACAACGACACCCGCGTCGCGTTCGAGCCGGTGATCGAGACATTGACCGGACTGATCTCCGACGAGGACGTCGAGGACCTCGCCGAGGATCTCCCTCCGAACAGCTCGGCCGCCATCCTGCTCTTCGAGCACACCTGGGCCGGCGAGTTCACCGACGCGGTCGCCGACGCTGGGGGCGTGCTCGTGACGAGCATCCGCATCCCGCGTGAGGTGGTCGAGGCTGTCGAGGCACAAGGCGCCCTGAGCTGACCGGACGAACGACGAGACGAGGAGAACGAGATGATGAGACGACGTGGAGGACTGGTTCGGGCGGCGGCGACGACGGCCGTGGTCGCCGGGACCGCCGGCGCGGTGCGCCACCGCCAGGACCAGCGGTACGCGGCCAAGGACCAAGCGGCCTACGACGAGCAGGCCGCCGCGCAGGCGCAGTACGCCGCGCCGGCGCCCGCCGCTCCGGCGGCACCGGACATGGCGTCCGAGCTCCAGCAACTGGCCCAGCTGCACCAGCAGGGCATCCTCACCGACGAGGAGTTCGCAGCCAAGAAGGCGCAGATCCTCGGGATCTGAACCTCCGGGTCGATCGCCGGGCGGATGGTGGTCGTTGCCGTCCGGCGGGCGCCGAGCCGGCCGAGAGCGAGGACAGCACGCCGATGGGCCAGCCGATGCGCTACGAGATCGTGGTGAAGGGGAGGGGTGGCGCGGCCGTGATGGCGGCGCTCGAAGGCTTCGAGCCGGCCGAGTCGCCAAAGGGCGAGACCCGGCTCGTCGGCTGGGTCGTCGACCAGGCCGCCCTCCACGCCATCCTCGAGCGCCTCCGCGACCTCAACGTCGAGCTCCGGGAGGTCCACCGCATCGACGTCGCCGACTGATCGGTCAGATTCGATCAAGACAGGTGAACAGTTGGTGACCTCGACGTTTCGCTCGTCGTCGCGAGTTGCCTTTCACGCCCGAGTTGGACGACGCTCACACCCATGGGTGTCACGGCGGCAAGGGGGAAGCTCTGCGAGCGCGCGCCTTCGCTGCCCGCGGGCGTCATCGACCGACCGGGCCTCGTCGCCCGCCTCGACGACTGCCTCCACCGCCAACTCGGCCTCGTCGTGGCACCGGCGGGGAGCGGCAAGACGGTCCTGCTCACCCAGTGGCTCGAGCGGCATCCCGAACTGCCGGCGGCGTGGCTCTCCCTCGACCGGAGCCACAACGATGCGGGACGGTTCGCCCGCGACCTGCTCGACGCGCTCGCCGCCGTGTTGCCGCACCTCGACACCGAGGCGGTGCTCAACGAGCTCGCCTCGGGAGGCGTGGATCTCGGTGACCCCTTCGTCGAGGTACTCGCGGCCGAGCTGGGCGAGGGAACCACCCCGTTCGTCGTCGTGTTCGACGACTTCCACGTGCTCGCCAGCCCTCCGCTCGTCCGCGACGTCGGCCAGCTCATCCGGCGACTTCCGGGGCGGTGCCACGTCGTCATCGCGTCTCGGTCCGACCCGGGGTTGTCGCTGCAGCGCCTGCTGGTCAGCGGCGAGGTCGTCGTGCTCAGACAGCAGGCGCTGGCGTTCGACGTGCCGGAGGCGCGCGCGCTGCTTGCCGCCGTCGGCGCTCCGATGCTCGACGAGCCCGGCGTCGAGGCGCTCGTCGCCCGTACGGAAGGCTGGGCGGCAGGGCTGCAGCTGGCGGGCCTGTCGCTCCGTGAGGCACCCCATGCCGCCCAGTTCGTGGCGGAGTTCGCCGGCGACGACCGGTTCGTCGCCGACTACCTGACCGAGGAGGTGCTCGCGCAGCAGTCACCCACGGTGCGGCACTTCCTGCTGCGCACGTCCACGCTGACGATGTTCTCGGCCGAGCTCGCGGACGCCGTCACCGGCGGGCACGGGGCTGCCGACCTGATCGAGGAGCTGCAGCGCCGGGCGCTGTTCGTCGTCCCCGTCGCTCACCGTCGAGGGTGGTTCCGCTACCACCACCTGTTCCAGGACCTTCTGCGCTACCACGCGCGCGCCGAGGCTGCCGGCTTGGAGCGGGCGGTGCGCGTCCGAGCCGCCGTCTGGCACCTCGAACGCGGAGACTGGCGGGCGGCCGAGGAGTACCTGCTGGCGTCGGAGGCCTGGGAGCTGGCGCTCGACATCGTCGACGACCACGGGCGCGAGCTCTACGAGCGGTCCGAGGCCGGCACGCTCGTGCGCTGGCTGACCGCGATCGCCGGAGGCCCGGCCGGGGGCGACGCCCGAACCCAACTGGCGCTGATGGCGGCCCAGACCATGTCCGACCACGCCTTCGCCGCCGACGAGACCTACCACCGGCTGCTGCGACGGGACGATCTCCGTGCCGGCGAACGAGCCTGTGCCGAAGTCCTGCACTCGACTCTCCTCCAGTTCCACGTCCCCGGGGCCGACGCGCTCGCCGCCGCCGAGAGCGGGCTCGCCCGGCTGTCGACGCTCGCCCCCGACGAGGTGCCGGATCTCTACGGCCTCACCGACCGGGCGTCGCTCGAGTTTCTGGCGCGGCTGATGCGGGCCAAGGCCCTCGCATTCCTCGGGCGGAACGTCGAGGCCGCTGCGGCCTTCGACGCGGCGGCGACGAGCGAAGGGGTTCGCTACCCGCTCTGGAGGATCCACGTCCTTGGGGCGGCGGCCCAGCTGCACGCGGGCGTCGGCGACCTCGTCTCCGCCCACCACGAGGCCACCGAGGCGCTCGCCATCGCCCGGGAAACCGGGGTGCTCGCCCACGTCGCCATGGCCGACGCGTACCTCGCCCTCGGCGCCGTCGCGCTGGAACGCCACGAGCTCGAAGCGGCCGCCCTGCACCTCAGGGAGGGGCGGACCCGTTGCGAACGCTCGCGTCGGTTCGCCAACCTCGATATCCACCGGGCGCCTCAATGCCCACCTCGACGCGGCCACGGTCGGCAACCGCGAGGCGCTGGCGACGCTGCGCCAGCCGTCCGCGGGCCCATACACGCAGCCGAGCACCGCCGAGTCCCAGGCCGTCCTCGAGGTGCGCTTCCTCGTCGCCTCCGGCGAGCTGGCGCTCGCCCGCGGCGCCCTCGCTCACGCGCGCGCCGCCGGCGTCGCCGCGCACCGCATCCACGCCGCGGCCGTCGTCGTGGCCGTCGCCTCCGGTGAGATCGCCGAGGCGCGGCGGGCGCTCGACCAGTGGCACGCGCCGCCGGAGGCGCCGGGAGCGGCGGTCGAGCGGATGGTGTGGAAGGCGGTGGTGCTCGACGGCGAAGGGGAGAGGGCCGAGGCGACCGAGTGCGTTCGGCGGGCGCTCGCGCTCGCCGAGCCACAGCAGCACCGGCGGCCGTTCCTCGACGCCGGACCGACCGCCCTACGCCTCCTCCGGCATCTGGATCGGCGCCAGCCGTCGCCGTTCGCCCGCTCCATCCTCGACGCGGAGGCGGCCGCCGGCACCCGGCGCGACGCCGCCCGGCGCCTCGTCGACCCGTTGACCGATCGCGAGCTCGCGGTGCTGAGCTACCTGCCCGGGCGCCTCTCCAACGCGGAGGTGGCGGCCGAGCTGTACGTGTCGCTGAACACGGTCAAGACCCACGTCCGCAACATCTACCGCAAGCTCGAGGTGGTCGACCGCGACGCCGCCGTCGACCGGGCCGCCGAACTCGGGCTGTTGTAAGCCGGCGATCCAGATCACCCCGACCGGGTGATGTTGGGCGGCAGCCGTTGTCGGACCATCCGGGCGGCGGTCCGCGACTGCGCCGCCCGTCTTGGCGCCGCCGATGCCCCTGGAGGCGAACAGTGAGCGAGCGAAGCGAGCGAACCAGCGGCACCGACGAGCCACCCGTCGAGATCGTGACCCGCGCCCCGAGCGATGTGCTGCGCCTGGTCGTGTCCCTCGTCGTCTTCATCGGGCTCGTGGTCATCGGTGTGCTGTTCGACGAGGCGATCGTGGGCTTCGCCGCCGACCTCCTCGCCGGGCTCGAGGCGCTGCCGGACTGGCTGCTCGTCGCCCTCGGTGTGGTACTGCGCCTGCTGATCCTGGTGGTGCTCGTCGGCGGTCTGGCGGGCGCGCTCGTCACCGGGCGCTGGCGGCTCCTGGCGATGCTGGCGCTGGCCGCGGCGATCGGCGCTGGTCTCTTCCTGCTCGTCGACCCGCACGTCGACCACACCGAGCTGCCCACCGCTGACCTGCCCGACGAGGCCGGCATCTTCAGCGATCCCGGGTTCCCGAGCGCCGTCGCGGTCGCGGTGGTGGCCGCCGGCGTGACGGCTGCGGGTCCGTGGGTCGCTCGACGGTGGCGGCGCGCCGGCTGGGCGCTCGTGCTGCTGCTCGCCGCGACCAGGTTGCTCGTGGCCGACGTCTCCTTCGACACCGTGCTGGCCGTGACCGCCGGTTGGGTCGGCGGGGCCGCGGCCATCGTTGTGCTCGGCGCGCCGAGCCGCCGGCCCACCACCCAACAGGTCATCGACGGCCTCGAAGCCGTCGGCGTGCCGCTGGCGTCCCTCGAGAAGGCCGGCGTCGACGCCCGGGGGTCGACGCCGTACTTCGGCACCGATCCGGAGGGGCGCCGTCTGTTCGTGAAGGCCCTCGGCGCCGACGAGCGGTCAGCCGACCTGCTCTTCCGGATGTACCGACGGTTGCAACCCCGCGACCTCGGCGACGAGAAGGCGTTCTCGACCTTGCGTCGCGCTGTCGAGCACGAAGCGCTCGTGGCGCTGGCCGCCCGCGACATCGGCGTCCGGACCCCGCGGTTGGTCGCCTTCGCGACCGCCGAGCCCGACGCGTGCGTGCTCGCCTACGAGGGGATCTCGGGCAAGTCCTTCGATCGGCTCGACGCCAGTGAGGTGACCGACGCCATCCTCGCAGCCGTCTGGGAGCAGATCGCCTTGCTGCGCCGTCACCGCATCGCTCACCGCGACCTCCGGCTGGCCAATCTCTTCCTCGCCGACGGGGAGGAGGTGTGGATGATCGACTTCGGGTTCAGCGAGTTGGCCGCGTCCGACGTGCTGCTCGCCACCGACCTCGCCGAGCTCCTCGCCTCGACCAGCCTCCAGGTGGGTGTCGACCGGGCCGTTGCCGCCGCCCGTGGGGCAGTCGACCCCGCGGAGCTCGCCTCGGCACTCGACCGCCTCCATCCCGAGTACCTCGCCGGGGCGACCCGAACCGCCTACAAGGCCGACCCGGCCCGGTTGCGCGAGCTCCGCGATGCCATCCACGCAGTCCCGAAGGGCGATCATCCGCGTGGGGTGATGACGTGACGGCCGATGAAGGGGAACCTCGCAGGAACATGGCCGCAGACGACACTGCCGACGACACTGCCGACGACGCTGCCGAGGACACGACCGAGACCGCCGGCCCGGCCCGGTCCCGGCGGCGGCGGGCCCGCGCCGCGATGGCCCTCGTCATCGTCGGCGCCATCCTGCTCCCCATCGCCGGCCTGAGCTTCTGGGCCCGCAACATGGTGCTGGACACCGACCGCTACGTCGACACCGTGGAGCCGCTCGCCTCCGACCCGAGGGTCCAGGCGGCGCTGGCCGACCGGCTGAGCGAGGTGATCGTCGAGGTCACCGACATCCAGGCCCGAGCGGCCGCCGCCCTCCCGGAGCGGGCGGCCTTCCTCGCCGCCCCCATCGCGGCGGGGATGGAGCGGGTCGTGAACGACCTCGCCGCCCAGCTGCTGGCGTCGGACCAGTTCGAGCAACTGTGGGTCGAGGCCAATCGAGTCGCCCACGACCAGATCGTCGACATCCTGGAGGGCAAGAGCACCGAGGGCATCGAACGCGACGACGGGCAGGTCGTGGTGCTGCTCGGGCCGTTGGCCGAGCGGTTGCTCGAGCGGGTCAGCCAGGTCGTGCCGATCGACCTGAGCAACATCGACCCCGAGCGGCTCAACGTCCGCTTCGTGCTCATCGACTCCGAGGACCTCGCCAGCGTCCAGTCCGTGGTCGAGTGGGGCAACCGCCTGACCTACCTCCTGATCGCGCTCGCCGTGGCGGCGTTCGTCGCCGCCGTGTTCGTCGCACCCGATCGCCGGGCCGGGCTGCAGCGGGTCGGGATCGGCATCGCCGCGTCGATGTCGGTGACCCTGCTGCTCTACGCATTCGCCCGCGACCGCTACCTCACCAACCTCCCCGCCGAGGTCGAGCACCCTGACGCCGCCGAAGCGATCTTCGACGAGCTCACCCGGTACGTGAAGCAGGGGCTCCGCGCCCTCCTCGCCCTCGGCGTCGTGCTCTGGGTCGGTGCATGGCTCGCCGGTCCGTCGTCGTCGGCCGCGTGGGTGCGGGCCCGCTGGAACGCTCTGACCGGGCATCGAGGCGAAGGAGTGGCACAGAGCGGCGGGTCGGCGTGGGTCGCCGGCCACGCCACCGAGCTGCGAGCCGCCATCGCTGCTGTCGGCGTCGTGGCCCTCCTGCTCTGGGACCGGCCCACCGGCAAGGTGGTCCTCCTGCTGGCGATCCTGGTCGCCCTCGGCTTCGCCGCCGTGCAGCTCATCGGTGGCGCCAAGCCGGCCGCCGCGACAGCCGAGACGAAGTGACGGAGCGCACCGATCACCCCGCGAGGGTGACGACGGCCGCTTCGTCCCATCCGACACTCACGTCATGATCACTGCGTATGACTATCCAGTGGCCGGCTTCTTCTGGTCGGTGCTGTGGTTCTTCCTCCTCTTCGCCTGGATCGTGGCGCTCTTCCACGTGTTCGGGGACATCTTCCGCAGCAAGGACATGGGCGGGTTCGCCAAGGCGATCTGGGTGATCTTCGTGATCCTCATGCCGTTCCTGGGTGTACTCGTCTACCTCCTGGCACGGGGCAACAAGATGACCGAGCACGCCATGGCCGATGCCAAAGCCCGGGAAGCGGTGTTCCAGAGCCAGGTCAAGCAGGCCGCCGGCACGAGCGGCCCGGGCGACCAGCTGACCCAGCTCGCCGCGCTTCGCGACGCCGGAGCGATCACCGAAGCGGAGTACGAGTCGGGCAAGGCCAAGATCCTGGCCTGAGCGGGCCGGGCCGGCGCCCATGGACCTCGAACCCGTGCCATCGGCGTACGCACGGCGCGAGATCCTGCGCGCTGGGCTCCGGGCGGTCGGCATCGTCGTCGCCTACTTCGTCCTTCCCTTTGCGCACAACTGGTTCGTCGCCGCCCTGCTCCTGGGGTTCGTGCTGTTCGGGCTGTTCCCGTTCGCGGTCACAGCGGTTCCGCCGGGTGCTCCACTCGGAGCACCCGGTCGGCGACGCCGTCAGCGCGCTTGCTGATCATCGTTGGTGACCCTCGTCGTCTCCTTCGCCGCCTGCTACCACGTGCTCTCCGAGCGGGATCCGGCGGCGATGCACGGGATGGCGACGAAGCTCGACGCGATCTACTTCGAGGTGACGACGCTGGCGACGGTCGGCTATCGGGGACATCACCGCCGCGACGCAGGGCGCCAGGATCCTGGTGACGATCAACATGCTGATGGGCGCGGTGTTACATCGGGACGTCGCTCCGGCTGCTCACCTGGACGATCCAGCGCCATGCCGTACCGAGGACCGACCGCAGCTGAGCGTCCCTTTCACCCCGCACGGGTGACGACGGCGGCCGGCGCACGTCGGACACTCAGCCCATGATCACTGCCTATGACTATCCGCTGCTCGGCTTCTTCTGGTCGATGCTGTGGTTCTTCCTGCTCTTCGCCTGGCTGATGGCGCTCTTCTATGTGCTCGCGGACGTGTTCCGCAGCGACGACATGGGTGGGTTCTCGAAGGCGATCTGGATCCTGTTCATCCTGTTCCTGCCGTTCCTCGGCGTGTTCGTCTACCTCATCGCCCGGGCGACAACATGGCCGAGCACCACGCGGCGCGGGCCGCAGGCCCAGCAGGCCGCCTTCCAGAGCTACGTGCAGGAGACAACGGCCACGAGCGGTCCCGCCGACCAGCTGGCCCAGCTGGTCACGCTCCGGGACTCCGGCGCGATCACCGAGGCCGAGTACGAGTCGGGCAAGGCGCAAGATCCTCTCCTGAGCTCCCCGTTCGGACCGGGGGACGACGATGGACCCCCGGTTCGGCGGTTCGTTCGCCTGGGGCCTGTTCGCGAGCTCGTCGCTCCTGATCGGCGCCCTCGTCGCCATCCGGTTCGAGGTCAGCCGGCGAACTGTCGGGCTCACGCTCGCCTTCGGCTCCGGCGTGCTGATCAGTGCTGTGGCCTTCGACCTCGTCGAAGAGGGCGCTGAGATCTCCGACGGCAGCGGGGGCGTCGGGCGTTGGGCTCTTCGCCGGGTGCCTGGTGTTCTTCCTCGGTGACCGGCTGATCGACCGGTTCGGCAGTGCGGGTGACGAGCAAGCGTCCGATGCCGAGGGGCGGGCAACCCTCTCGGCATCGTCCTCGGCTCGGTGCTCGACGGCATCCCGGAGTCGATGGTCATCGGGCTGACGCTGCTGCAGAGCGGCGAGGTCGGGGCCGCCTACATCGCCGCCGTGTTCCTCTCCAACGTCCCCGAGGGGATCGGTGCGACGCAGGGCCTGCTGGTGGCGGGCTGGAGCAAGGCCCACGTCGTCCTGCTCTGGTCGGTCGTGGCGCTGGCCTGCGCCCTGTCGTCGCTGGCGGGCTACACGCTGCTCGACGGCGCCTCCGTGCAGACGATCGCCTTCGTGCTGGCCTTCGCCGGCGGGGCGATCCTCACGATGCTGGCCTCGGAGATGATGCCCGAGGCCTTCGAGTTCGGCGGGCCCCTGGTGGGCGTCGTGACGACGCTCGGCTTCGCCGTCGCCTACGGCCTTCACTCACTGGCCTGAGGCGGCGTCTCCGACGTCGCCGCCGGTTCGGGCGCCGGTTGCTTTCGGGCCCACAGCTCGGCGTTCACCGCCGCCCCGAGGACGGCGATGCGCGCCAGGAAGAACAGCGACAGCAGGATGCCGGTGGCCACGCCGAGGCTGCCGTAGGTCGACGAAGCGCCGGCCACCTTGCGGGACACGTAGTAGACGGTCACGAGGTGGACGAGCTGCACGCCGACGGCGAACACGATGGCGCCGGGGACGAGGTCGCGCAGGGTCGTCGCCGCCCGCGGCATGTGCCAGGAGACGAACAGCCACAGCCCGGCGACGATCACCACGAAGAACAGGGCGACGAGCAGGCCCAGTCCCGGCGGACTCCGAGCGGATGCGGCTCTCGAGGCCGATGCAGGCCATCACGGCGACGAGCACGCCAGTCATCACGAGGGCGGCGAGCGGCTTCCTCGCGAGCTCTGCGCGTGGCACGCCCCAGGTCAGCGAATGGGCGAGCGAGAGCGCCTTCACGAACGCGACGCTCGCCAGGTAGAGGGCCGGGCAGGCCGACGGCCAGGGCCCACCACCGGCTGCGCGAGCTGGTCTCGGCGGCGTCCGAGATCGACTGCGCCGCGAACCCCACGACGCCGAAGGACCGGGCCAGGTCCTGGGGGGCGCTCTCGTCGGCGCTGGCGAGGAAGCCGATGCCGGCCACGAGCACCAGGCAGAACGGAAGCAGCCAGAAGAAGAAGCGGTAGGCCAGTGCGCCGGCCATGAGGCCGCCGCCGCGCTGGATGTCGCGCTCGATCGTGCAGAAGGCGACGTCGACGACGGGCTGGGTCGGTCGCTGGGCCTCGAGGGTCTGCCGTGTCGTCTCGACCCGCTGCCGGGCGGCGACGACGGTCCCCTTCATCCGCGCGAGCGAGCCCGGCTTGGCGTCCGCCGCGGCGGAATCGTCGGCGGGATCGGACGTTGGGATCGGTGGTGGGATCGGTCTGCATGTACCGGCGCGACGGAGGTCGATGCCGTCCGATCCGACGGTACGGCGTGCGCCTCGTCCGGTCGTCACCCCCGCGGGGTGACGACCGGAGCGCCACCGAAGTGTCAGCGTGCTCACCACACGTGAACGATCAGCCGACGCGACGCGGACTGGCGGTGCTCGCCGGGCTCACCACGGCCGCCGTCGTCGTTCCCCAGACGATGGCGTACGCCGCCTGGGGGCCTGCCGTTCAGGTCGACGCTGTCACGCGTTCGTGCCGATGCTCGTGTACGGCGCCCTCGGACGTCGCGGCCTGTCGAGACACGCCACGACGCATCAACGCATGCTCGTCATCGACCTGTCGGCGTCGCCCAACATCGACGTCAACGCCCTAGCCGTCATGGACCGACTGGCTGCCGACCTCGAACATCTCGGCGTGGCGCTCCGCGGTCCGGCCTCCACGACGGCACACGGGCCTGGATCGCCTCCTGTCGTTCGCCGCTGGCTCCGGCCTCGCCCAGGCCGGGGTGACGGGCAGCGAGGCCATCGTGGGGCGTCTGCTCGTGTTCGTCCTCGCTCGCCAGCGCTCAGCATCGCTGTGCCGGTCGTGTACGACCTCGTCGGTGGCGAGACGGACCGCCTGAGGCTCAGAGGATAGTTCTGCTTCTGCAGCGAGCGCATGGCGACGAAGCCCCACACGGGCGGCAGGTAGGCGCTCAGGACGCGATAGACGAGCACGGCGGCGAAGGCGGGCTCCTCCGGGACGCCGGCGGCGACGAGCCCCGCGGTGAGGCCGGCCTCCTGCACGCCCATGCCGTTCGGCACCGGGATGATGGCAGCGAACGTGCCGACCAGGTTGATGATGAGGAGCAGGTCGACGAGGCCCACGCTGTCGCCGGTCGCCAGGACGCACGTGCCGAGGGCGAGCGAGTAGAGGACCTGGGTCGTCAGGTTGCCGAAGAAGAGCAAGGCGATCTTCGCCGGCGACCGCAACACCCGCAGGCCGTCGCGGAACTGCCGCACCGTCGGACATGACCTTGTTGCGCACCTTCGGGATGCACATCGACACGGCGGCGGCCACGACCATCACGACGATCGTGATCACGACCAGGCGGCCGAGGTTCGACGGGAGGTCGTCGGCGGTCCCGCTGATGGAGAGGTCGAGGGAGCCGAGCCCGAACAGGAGGATGGCGCCGATCAGGACCACCTGGACGATGAAGTTGGCGAAGCTGTCGAGCGCCGACGCGCCCAGCGCCGTCGGCGCCGTCGACCCGACCCGCTGGTAGAAGCGCATCACCATCGCCAGGCGTCCGGCGGTCGACGGCACCGCCATGTTGATGTAGGCGATGGCGAACTGCAGCTGGATCACCGGACCGACCGGGAGGGTCACCGGTGAGGCGCCGATGTTCGACATCGCGCCCGACGCCCGTGCCAGCTGGGTGAGGGCGAAGGCGACGATCACGAGCGAGATGCTCATGCTCCGGAGCTCGTCGCTGACCGCCGCGAAGTCGAGGCTCGTCAGGCCCTTGATCAGCGCGGTGGTGGCGAGGAACAGGAGGAGGGCTTGCAGGATCGAACCGACCGTGACGCGGCGCAGGCGCACGAGCTCGGGGATCTCGACGTCGGAGATCTGCGGCGGCTCTCGTCCGGAGAGCGCTGAGATCGTGGTCGTGCTCGCGGATCATGCGTCGCAGCGCGGGGGAGAGGCTGGCGGGTTGGAGATAGGGCAACAGCTCGGTGAAGCGGTCGGCGCCGAGCGCGCTCCGATGCGAGCGCGATCGCACGTTCGTCGCCGGCGAACAGCGCGACGGAGACCAGCAGCTGGGCGCGGTCCTGCAGCATCTGCTCCGGCGACGGGGCCGTCTCACCGGCGACGAAGTCGAGCAACATCCCGCGTCCGTGCCGGTCGACACCGACGCGGGTCGGGTCGAGCTGACCCGGCGAGATGCCGATGTCGTGGGCCCGGTCGAGGCTCCTCCACAGGTCGGCGATGAGGGCGTCGCTCGGCTCCCCCGACTGCTCGAGCGGGACGGCGTCGGCGCTGAGGGCGAGCAGTGCGTCGCCCACACGCGACCGGCCGGCGGCGAGCACCGCGGGGACCGGGACGCCGCCGGTCGCGGCCAGCAGGGTGAGGAACGCCTCGTGCTCGACCAGTTGGAGCCGGGAGGTTGCGAACGAGAGCCCGGTGTTCCGGTACCAGAGGGCGCGCCACGCCGACATGGCCAGCTGGCCGTCCCAGGCGTCGCGCCCGTACACCTTGACGGTGATCGGGACCCGCGCTGGACCCGTCGCCAGCACCGTCCAGACACCTTCGGGCTGGAGGGCGGCGGGCTGGAGGTCAGCGGCCTCCACCCCGAGCTCGGCGAGCGCCTGCTGCACCTGGCGCAAGCTCGGACGGCCACCCGGAGAGCCGAAGACGAGGTGGATGACGGCGGCGGTGACGCTGCCGATGAGGAGGCTGCCGATGACGCCACCGACGGTGGCGACCCCCAGGAAGAGTGTCGCCACACCGGCGGCGAAGAGGATCCAACGCCCGGCGCGACGGAGGGGGCGCCCGAGGTGGGGCGAGGCGGTGACGATCACCGCCGACGCGATCGCCAGCCGGAAGGCCGGGAAGGTGGGAGGGCCGCCGGACACCGTCAGCTGATCGCGGATCGAGGGCCACGCCTCCTCGACGATCCAGTACGCGATCGCGGCGCCGAGCGCCGCGCCCACCATCGCCAGGCAGAGCTCGCCGACGAGCCAGAGCCGACCGTGGGCGGCGGCGGCGAGGACGAACAGGCCGACGGCCCAGAGGAGCGAGAGGTCGTACAGCATCTGCCACACGCCGTGGAGGAAGTCCGGGCTCTGGGCGAAGAAGTCGAGGAGGAGCGTCTCGGTCGTCGGAGGCGTTGTCGCCGACGAGCACGAGCACGCCGAGGAGCACCAGGCTGACGACGAGGAGCATGGTGTCGGTCGGCCGGCGGACGCGCGGCTCGTCGGAGGTGGATGACGCGAAGAGCCGGACGCCGATCGGCGAGGCGGCGTCCGGCTCCGCCGACCGCCGCGTGGTCGGCAACGACGGATCGCTCACGCCGCTCCCTCCCCTCACTGAAGCAGTGTAGGCAGCGCCTTTCGGCCGATCCCGGGATCGTCGGCCCCCGGCGCGACGGCGGCGCCATCCTGGCGCGGTCGGTCTACCCCGACAGCGACACGGTCGCCCCGCCCGCGGCGCGGACGTGCCGGCCCTGGCCGGCGAGGGCGCCGGGCGTCGCTCAGGGCGACGACGCAGCCGCCCCAGCCGCCGCCCGTGAGGCGGGCGCCGTGCACGCCGGGCGTCGCCACGAGCCGCTCGACGAGCTCGTCGAGCCTGGTCGTCGTCACCTCCTGGTCGTCGCGCAGGGAGGCATGGCTCTCGGTCATCAGCGCGCCGGCACCGGCGAGGTCACCGCGGGCAAAGGCCTCGCACACGCCGCGAACCCGTTCGTTCTCGGTGACCAGGTGCCGGGCCCGGCGGCGCAACACGGGTTCGGTGATCGCCTCGACCTCCGCGCGCGTCGCCGTCCTCGGCGCGCCGGTGCCGCCGAGCAGTGCTGCGGCGGCGACGGTCTCGTCGCGGCGCTCGGCGTACGGCACACCCGACAGCGACCGCGTCTCGCCGCTGTCGACGACGACGACCTCGGCGCCGTCCGGGAGCCGCACCGGCTTCCACCGCCAACGTCGTGCAGTCGAGGAGGATGGCGTGGCCGTCGATGCCGCACAGCGACGCGAGCTGGTCCATCACGCCGCACGGCACGCCCGACGCGACCAGCTCGGCCTGGCGCAGCAGCTCCGCCAGCGCGGGCCGGTCGGCCCTGCCGTCGTCGTCGGCCCCGAGGGCGAGGGCGACGGCGACCTCGAGGGCGGCCGACGACGAGAGGCCGGTCCCCACCGGGATGGTCGTCGTCACCGTCCCGGTGAACCCGGTGCGGAGCCCGGTGGCCACGGCGACGGCGGCGACGTAGCGCCCCCAGCGGGGCTCGATCCCGGAGACGGGATGCGGCTCGTCGAGGCGGGCGAGCGACACGACGGCCTTCTGCTGCTCCTGCTCGCTGCGGAGCTCGATCCGGTCGCCGCCGCGGACGCCCTCGATCGTCGTGGCGAGGTCGATCGCCATGGGGAGGACGAGGCCGCCGGTGTAGTCGCTGTGACCGCCGATGAGGTTGACGCGCCCGGGGGCCCGGACGCTGACCCGGGTCACCACCGCACCTCGACGGCGCGGAGGTCGGACGCCGCCTGCTCGGGCACGACCGGGTTGACGTACTGGCCGCTGCCCAGCTCCATCGCCGCCACGTAGCGCGGCACGCCCGGCGCCCGCATCGGCACCGCCACCTCGATGTGGATGTGCGCCTGCGGCCACGCGGCGCCGTCGGTCGGGCGCTGGTGGATCCAGAGCATCGACGGCATGAGGCGATCGGGAGCACCGGGCCAGAGGTGGTCGAGGCGACCGAGCACCTCGGCGAGGCAGGCGGCCAGAGCGCGGCGCGAGCCGGGGCCGAGGGCCGGCAGGTCGGGCTCGTGCTCGGTGGGCGCGAGCACGAGGCCGTAGGGGTGGACGGCGGCGTGGGGCACCCACGCCCGCCAGCCGTCGTGCTCGGCGACGAGCCGGTCGCCGGGGACCTCGGCGCACAGCGGGCACCCGTGCGTCGCAGCGCGCGTCAGCTCGGCCGCCGGGGCGTCGGGCACCGTCGGGTAGGCGTAGATCTGCCCGTGGGGGTGGGCGATGGTGGCGCCGACGCTGCGGGCCTCGGTTCTCACCGACGAGGACGTAGGCGACGTCGTCGCGGCAGCCGAGCGCCGTCGTGCGGTCGGCCCAGAGGTCCACGACCGCGGTGGCCTGCTCGAGGCCCACCGACCAGAAGGTGGCGTCGTGGTCGGGGCTGTACAGGACGACCTCGCACCGGCCGTCCGGCAGGCTCGGCCACCGGTTCGCGAACGCCTTGACCGTGTAGGGCTCGGGCGCCTCCAAACCGCCGACGCAGAACGGGCAACCGGTGTCGGGCAGGTTCGGTCGGTCCTGGCGGTGCGCGGCGACGGCGACGGTCGCGCCGGTGAGGGCGTCGACCCGCAGCGCGTCCGCCATCAGCGGGGGAGCAGCGGCGCCAGGCGCTCGAGGGCGTCGGCGTCGAAGGGGGCGCGCATCGCGATGTTGACCTGGTCGGCTCCGCCCTCGACGTAGCTGCCGATCCGGTCGACGACCTCGTCGTCGCTGCCGTGGAGCACGCCGGGGCGGACGAACTCGGCCAGCCCGCCGAACTGGGCCCGCAGGCTGTCGTCGTCCCACGCCAGCCCGACGTTGACGGCGCACCGGATGTCGGCGGGGTCGCGCCCGATCTGCTCGCAGTACCCGGCGAGCACCGCACGCTTGCGGGCGAAGTCCTCCGGGGCGACGAACGGGACGTTCCAGCCGTCGGCGAGCTCGGCGACGATCTTCAGCGTCCGCTTCTCGCCGCCGCCGCCGATCCAGATCGGCAGCTCGGCCTGGATCGGCTTGGGCTCGCAGCGGGCGTCGGTGAGGTCGAAGTGCGCGCCGTGGAAGTCGGTGGTCTCGTTGCGGAGCAGCGACCGGACCACGCGGGCCGCCTCCTCGAGGATGTCGAGGCGGATCTTCGGGCCGGGGAACGGGATGCCGTAGGCGTGGTACTCGGCCTCGGACCAGCCGGCGCCGAGGCCGAGGTCGGCGCGGCCGCCGGAGAGGTGGTCGATCGTCGTGATGGCGTTGGCGAGGACGGCCGGGATGCCGGTAGGCGGCGCAGTAGACGAGCGAGCCGCACCGCACCCGCTCGGTGCTGCAGGCGAGGGCGGCGTGGGCGGCGACCGCCTCGTGGCAGTGGAAGTCGCTGAGGTCGGCGGCGTAGAAGTGGTCCCAGATCGAGATCCAGTCGAAGCCCAGCGCCTCGATCCGCCGCCACAACTCGCCGCAGCTCGTCCATGCCGGTGCGCTGCAGCCCCGTGTGCACGCCGAAGGTCGTCATCGAGGGTCGGACCGTACTTGAGCGACCGTGACCGCACTTGACCGTGCGGTCAGGTCGGTGTGGCAGCATCGCCGGATGGCACAGGGACAGGGGCCGCTCGCCGGCATCCGCATCATCGAGATCGCCGGGATCGGTCCCGGCCCGTTCGCCGCCTTCATGCTCGCCGACATGGGCGCCGACATCGTGAAGGTCGACCGCCTCCAGTCGGTGCGGGGTGGCGACCCGGCGACGCCGCCCGCCGACACCCTCCAGCGGGGGCGGCGGTCGGTCGGCGTCGACCTCAAGAGCCCCGAGGGCGTCGAGACCGTGCTGCGCCTCGTCGAGGCGGCCGACGGGCTGTTCGAGCCGTTCCGCCCCGGCGTCGCCGAGCGCCTCGGCATCGGTCCCGACGCCTGCCTCGCCCGGAACCCGAAGCTCGTCTACGGGCGCATGACGGGCTGGGGCCAGGAGGGCCCGTACGCCCACACCGCCGGCCACGACATCAACTACATCTCCCTCGCCGGCGCGCTGTACCACTTCGGCCGCGCCGGTGAGCCGCCGACCTTCCCGATGAACATGGTCGGCGACTTCGGCGGGGGCGGGATGCTGCTCGCCTACGGGATGGTCGTGCGCGCTGCTCGAGGCGCACCGGTCGGGCGAGGGTCAGGTCGTCGACGCCGCCATGGTCGACGGCAGCGCCGCCCTGATGATGATGTTCCACGCCTTCCGCGCCATGGGCATCCACGACGAGGAGCACCGCGGCACGAACCTGCTCGACTCCGGGGCCCACTTCTACGACGTGTACGAGACCGCCGACGGCGAGTGGGTCTCGATCGGGTCGATCGAGCCGCAGTTCTACGCCGAGCTGCTCCGGCTGACCGGCCTGGAGGGCGACGACGACCTGCCCTGGCAGATGGACAAGACCCAGTGGGGGCCCGATGAAGGAGCGGCTGGCCGCGCATCTTCCGGTCGAAGACCCGCGACGAGTGGTGCGAGATCATGGAGGGCAGCGACGTGTGCTTCGCGCCCGGTGCTCCGCATGAGCGAGGCGGCCAAGCACCCGCACAACGTCGCCCGGCAGACCTTCCTCGAGCTCGACGGGGTCGTGCAGCCGGCACCGGCGCCGCGCTTCAGCCGGACCCCCGGCGCCGTGCAGCGCCCGCCGGCCCACGCCGGCCAGCACACCGACGAGGTCCTCGCCGAGTGGCTCGACCTCGACGCCGACGCCATCGCCAAGCTCCGAGCCGCCGGCGCCGTCGCCTGAGACCCGTTCTTTGGCGGCTGGGCTGGAACAGTTCCAGCCGAGCCGCCAAAGAACGAGGCGGTGCGCGAAGATCGAAGCGTGTTGCGCCGCTGGGGTGCCGCTGCGCTGGCTGCTGGGTGCCTGGGATTCGGCGCCTGCGGTGACGACGGCGACGCCGCGGGCGAGGCCGGGACCACGACGACCGAGGCGGTCGAGGAGGCGACGACCACGACCGCGCCGCTGGGGAGACGACGACCACCACCGCCGGGGCCGAGGCCGAGCGCCCGACGCTGGCCACGACCGGCGAGGATCTCGTGGCCGTGTTCACGAGCCTCCAGGCGTACAAGCTCTCGCTCGGTACCTCGCCGGACCCCGCCCTGGTCGCCGACGTCGTCGTCGTGGGGAGCGAGCTGTACGAGACGATCCTCGCCATCCAGGAGCGTCAGGTCTCCGAGGGGCTCCGATACACGGAGCCGGAACTGACGTTCAGCGATGTCCGAGTCACGCAGCCGCCGACCGACCTCGACCGCGACGTCGCCCTCGTCCAGGCGATCGAGACCGTGAACCCGAATGCCGAGGTCGTCGACGGATCGGGTGAAGTGGTGGAGCCGCCTCGGGACGATCCTGCGGTGCGTGTGATCTACACGCTCCGACGGGCAGAGGATGGCCGGTGGCGCATCGAGTCGAGCACGGTCCTCGGAGCCGTCGGATGAAGGTGCTCGCCGCGCTCGTCGCCGCCGTCGGGCTGCTCGCCGGGCGGGGCACCGGTCGGCGCCCAGGATCCGCCTCGTCGGGCGACGGCTCGATCTCCCAGGGCAGCATCCACGTCGGCGGGCAGGTGCCGGGAGGGCCCGGCGGGGGAACGACGGACCCGACCTGGTCTACGAGGTCGACCCCATCGTCATCCCGTTGCCCTTGTTCCTGTGGATCTGGATCCCGGTCCAGCTCGACATCCCGTGCTGGCGAGGTGCCGACGGCCTGGTCGTCGAGCCGCCGGCGCCCCAGCCGCCGGTCGTCACGAGACGGGCACGATGATGATCTTCACGCCGATCGACCCGACGACCGGCGCCGCCGCCGGTGAGCCGTTCATCGACTGCACGCTCGCCAACCCGGCGCCGCCACCCCCGCCCACGCCGCAGGAGGTCTGGGCGATGACGCCGCTGCCTCGGCCGACCGTGCACGTCAACCCCGACACGCCCGGCCTCGTCGGCCTGGAGGCCTGGTACTGGGCCGACCCTGCCGTCGGCCCCGTCTCGGCGACGGTGGTGATCCGCGGGTACGTGGTGACCGTCATCGCCCGGGCGGTGGGCTGGTGGTGGGAGCCGGGCGACGGCAGCACCCGCCTGTACTCGTCGACCCCGGCAGCCGGCAGCACCCGGCCGCCGAGCACCCGTACACCCGCCAGGGCGGCTACGACGTGACCGCCGGCGTCCGGTGGCAGGCCGACTTCACCATGACCTTCGGCGGTGTCGTGATCGACAGCCGCCCGCTCGGCACGGCAACGGCGACGGCGACCGAGCCCTACGCCGTCGACGAGATCGAAGCCGTCATCGTCGGCTGAACGAGGCGGATCGTCGGGATACCGTCGCCGCATGGAGTTCCTCTACTTGGCGACGAGCGGCTCCTCGGACCCGACCCGCGCGTCGATCCCGATCCATCTGGCCGTCAACGGCTCACTCGAGGTCGGCCACTCGGTGCGGCCTCGTACTGGCCGGCGACGCGACCGAGCTGGTGAACGCAGCGACCCGGGACACGCTCGAGGGGATGGGGGTGCCGCCGGCCCGGGAGCTGTTCGCGAAGCTCCGCCAGCACGAGGTGCCGGTCTTCGTCTGAAAGGCGTGCGCCGTCGCCCGTGGGGCGACCGAAGACGACCTGGCTGCCGTCGGGGGCGAGTGGGTGGCCCCTCCCGATGTCGCCCGGCTCGTGGAGCGGGCCGACCGGGTGATCTCGCTCTGACCACCCACGCCTGACGCTACGCCGCGAGGCCTCGGATCCAGGTGGCGTGGAGGCGGGCGTAGGGGCCGTCGGCCGGCGGCGAGCTCGTGCGTGCGGGCCGAGCTCGACGAGCCGGCCGCCGTCGACGACCGCGACCCGGTCGGCCCGCTCGGCGGTCGAGAGCCGGTGGGCGATGACGATCACGGTCCGGCCCGCCATCAGCACCTCGAGGGCGTGCTCCACGAGTGCGCTCGGTGCCGGGGTCGAGCGACGACGTCGCCTCGTCGAGCACGAGCACCTCGGGGTCGGCGAGCGCGGCCCGGGCCAGCGACACGAGCTGCTTCTCGCCGGCCGAGAGGCGGGAGCCCCGCTCGCGCACCGGCGTGTCGAGCCCCTCGGGCAGCGCCTGGAACCGCTCGAGGGCGCCGACGGCGTCGAGGGCGGCGTCGACCTCGGCGTCGGTGGCGTCGACCCGCCCGATGCGGACGTTGTCGCGGATCGACCCGGCGAAGAGGAACCCCTCCTGGGGCACGACGCAGACGTGGCGGCGCAGGTCGGCGAGCGCGACACGTCGCGGAGGTCGACGCCGCCGATGCGCACCGAGCCCGTCGGCCGGGTCGTAGAAGCCGGGCGACCAGCTTGGCCACCGTCGACTTGCCGGCGCCGGTCGGTCCGACGACGGCCAGCCGCTCGCCGGGCTCGATCCGCAGCGAGACGTCGTGGAGCACGATCGGACCGTCGCCGTACGCGGAACGACGCGTCGACCAGCTCGACGGCGCCGCCGGTCGGGAGCGGCACCGGGGCGGCGGGCTCGGCGACCTCGGGCTCGGTGTCGAGCAGGTCGAAGAGCTTGTTCAGCCCGGCGCCGGCCGACTGCACGATGTTGAACAGCTGGCTCAGCTGGTTCAGCGGCTCGAACAGGTTCGAGAGGGTCAGCACGAAGAACGTGACGGTGCCGAGGGTGACCGAGCCCTCGTGCACCAGCCAGCCGCCGACGGCGAGCGTCGCCGCCGTCGTGAGCACGCCGGCGCCCTCGATCACCGGCAGGTACCACGCCGAGATCCGCACCGAGTCCATGTGGGCGTCGTAGAGCTCGCCGCTGGTGCGCTCGAACTCGGCGACCTGGCGCTGCTCGCGGCCGTAGGCCTGGATGACCCGCACGCCGGCCAGCCCCTCCTGGAGCGACGACAGCGTGGCGCCGATGCGGTCGCGGACGAGCGAGGTAGGCCCGGTTCGAGTCGCGCTGGAACTTCACCGACGCGAGCGATCGACGATCGGCAGGGCGACGAAGGCGACGAGCAGCAGCTGCCACGACACCACGCCGAGCACGACGACCGACGCCGACGAGCAGCAGCGTGTTCGGCGACGAACATCAGCAGGCCCATCTGCACCAGCTCGGCCAGCGAGTCGATGTCGGAGGTGAGCCGGCTGACGACGACGCCGGCCTTCTGGTCGTCGTGCCAGCCGAGCGACAGCCGCTGGAGGTGGTCGAAGGCGCGGACGGCGGAGGTCGCGGAGGAACCCCTCGCCGATGCGCCCGACCAGCAGCGACCTGGACGCGCAGGCACGACGAAGGCGACGAGCGGCGACGACGAGCGTAGCCGACGACGGCGAGGTTGAGGGCGCCGGCGTCGCCGGCGGAGATGCCGTGGTCGATGCCGTAGCGGACGAGGAACGGCCCGGCGAGGACGCACAACGTGGAGACGACGATGAGCGCCGACCGCCGCGCCGCAGCTGCCGGCGGTACGGCCGCAGCATCCGGCCGGCCCGGCGCAGGACGTGGACGGCCTCGGCCCGGTCGAGCCGGTCCTCCTCCTCGACGCGCGGCCATCGACCACATCAGGCGGCCACCTCCTCGGTGACGCCTCGACGCTCGGCTCGTGCGGCGCCGGCGTCGGCCGCGGCGGCGGCTGGCGAGCACCTCGCGGTAGCGCTCGCTCGTCGCGAGCAGCTCGGCGTGGGTGCCCTCGGCCGCGACCCGGCCGCTCGTCGAGCAGCACGACCCGGTCGGCGAGGGCGATGGTGGCCGGCCGGTGGGCGATGACGAGCGTGGTGCGGCCGCGCATCACCTCGGCGAGCGCGTCGCGGATCTCGTGCTCCTTGGTCGGGTCGACCGCGGAGGTGGCGTCGTCGAGGACGAGCACGCGCGGGTCGGCGAGGATGGCCCGGGCGATGGCGATGCGCTGGCGCTGGCCGCCCGACAGCGAGAAGCCCCGCTCGCCGACCACGGTGCGCGTAGCCCGTCGGGCAGCGTCGTCGACGAAGTCGTGGGCGCCGGCGAGCCGGGCGGCCCGCTCGATCGGCTCGACCGGCGGCCTCGGGATCGGCGAAGGCGATGTTGGCGGCGATGGTGTCGGCGAAGAGGAACGTCTCCTCGAACACGATGCCGACGCGCGCGCCGGAGCTCGCTGAGGCGCGAGCGTCGCGCACGTCGACGCCGTCGAGGCGGACGGTGCCGGCGTCGACGTCGTAGAAGCGGGGGAGCAGCGCGGGCGACGGTCGACTTGCCCGAGCCGGTGGCGCCGACGAGCGCGACCGACTCGCCGGGCGCGATCGTCGAGGTCGAGGCCGTCGAGCACCGGCGCCGCGTGCCCGGGTAGCGCGAACCGCACCGCCTCGAAGCGCCACCTCGCCGCACGGCCCGGCCGGCGCGCCGGGCAGCGGCGACGCGGCTGCGGCGGGTCGACGACGACCGGCTCGGCGGCGAGCACCTCGTGCACCCGCTGCGGCGGCGGCGACGGCCCGCTGGGCCTGGGCGAGGATCATGCCGAGCATCCGCAGCGGCCAGATCAGCATGACGACGTAGACGTTGAAGGCGACGAGCGTGCCGATCGTCATGCGCGCCGTCGAGCACGGCGTGGCCGCCGTAGCCGAGCGTGGTGACGAGGCCGATCGTCGGCAGCAGCTCGAGCAGCGGCCAGTAGTGCGCGCGGACCGTCGTCGCCCGCATCGACGCGTCGTAGACGTCGTCGGCCTCGACGCCGAACCGCCGGCGCTGGCACGTCCTCGGCGCCGAAGCCCTTCACGACCCGGACGCCCGACACGGTCTCCTCGACGACCGACGGCGAGCTCGGCCGACTCGGCCTGGATGGCCAGCACCTCGGGGTGCAGGCGCGTGCCGAAGCGGCGGGCGACGACGTTGAGCAGCGGCAGCGTGCCCACCGCGAGCAGCGTGAGCACGCGGGTCGATCGACACGCAGCACGACCACGACGGCGAGACGGCGGCGGCGTTCGACAGCGTCAGCGGGATCATCACGAGGAACGCCTGCACCTGGTTGAGGTCGGTGTTCGCCCGGCTCATCAGCTGCCCGGTCTGGGCCTGGTCGTGGTAGGCGAAGTGCAGGCCCTGGAGGTGGGCGAACATCCGGTCGCGCAGGTCGGTCTCGGCCCGCCGGGCGACGCGGAAGGCGGCGTACCGGCGGAAGCCCGGTGGCGACGGCCTGCACGGTGCCGACGACGGCGAGGGCGACGCGTCCAGCGCGACGAGCGCGCGGCTGGTCGTCGGCCTCGATGCCGTGGTCGATGGCGCCCCGGACGAGGAGCGGGACGACCACGCGGGCCGCGGTCCACACGAGACCGAGGACGACGCCGACGAGCACCCAGCCGCGCTGGGGTCGGATCGCGCCGGCGCATGAGCTGCCACGCCGGCGCGGTTGCGCGCCCCGCTCCGCCACGCGGGCGACCGTACCGTCGCCGCGGACGCCAGCCCCAACCGGTTCGGGGTCGCATCGACGCGGATAGCGTCCCGCCGCCGATGGCGACCCTCGTCTGCTTCCACGCCCATCCCGACGACGAGTGCATCGCCGACCGGCGGGGTGATGGCGAAGGCCAAGGAGGACGGCCACCGGGTCGTCCTCGTCGTCGCCACCCGGGGCGAGCACGGCGAGGTCGCCGACGGCTTCCTCGGGCACGGGGAGTCGCTCGCCGACCGGCGGGTCGTCGAGACCACGGCCGCGGCCGACGTCCTCGGCGTCGACCGGGTCGAGTTCCTCGGCTACGTCGACTCCGGGCATGGTCGACACGCCCGAGAACGACCTGCCGGGCTCCTTCTGGACCGCCGACGTCGAGGAGGCGGCCGCGCGGCTGGCGGCGATCCTCGACGAGGAGCGCGCCGACGTCCTCACCTGCTACGACGAGATCGGCGGCTACGGCCACCCCGACCACATCCAGGTGCACCGCGTCGGCCTCCGGGCCGCCGAGCTCGCCGGCACGCCGAAGGTGTTCCAGTCGACGATCAACCGCGACCGCGCTCATCCGACTGATGGAGAGCGGTCGCGAGCGGATGCTCGAGGCCGGTCGAGGTGCCCGACTTCGAGTCGTCACCCGACTTCGGCATGCCCGAGGCGGTCATCACCTGCGCGGTCGACGTCCGCGCCTACGTCGCCGCGCAAGCGCGACGCGATGCGGGCCCACGCCAGCCAGATCGGCGAGAAGCACTTCATGCTGACCATGCCCGACGACGCCTTCGAGGAGGCCTTCGGCACGGAGTGGTTCATCCGTGACGGCCAGGGTCCTGGCATCACCGAGACCGAGCTCCTGTGACGGCGCGACGGTGAACGCGGCCTGGACCCACACCGGCTACGCCCAGCAGATCGTCTTCGGCGCCGGCGCCGTCCGGCAAGCTGCCGGAGCTGCTCCGCACGATCGGCGCCCGTCGGGTGCTGCTCGTGACGACCGAGGGTCGCGCCGCGTCCGAGCGAGGCGGCGCCAGGGTTGCCGCGCGCCATCGGGTCGCACCTGGCGTCGACCTTCGCCGAGGTGCGGAGTCGCACGTGCCGACGCCGATCGTGCAGGAGGCACTGCTCCAGGCGCGCGCCGACGCCGTCGACGCCGTCGTCTCCTTCGGCGGCGGGAGCTGCGCCGACCTCGGCAAGGCCGTCTGCTTCTTCACCGAGCAGGAGTCGGGCATCCCGTCGACCGCGTGGGTCGACCGCCCGGCGTTGCCGCACGTGTCCATCCCGACGACCTACTCCGGCGCCGAGCTCACCCCGTTCTTCGGCATGACCGACCCCGCGACGCACGCGAAGTCCGGCGGCGGCGGACCGACGTGCGCGCCGGTCGCGGCGGTCTACGACCCGGAGCTCACGCTGTCGACGCCGGTGCGCGTGTCGGCCGAGACCGGGCATGAACGCGCTGGCCCACTGCGTCGAGGCGCTGTGGTCGCCGAGCCGCACGCCCGAGGCCGAGGCGCATCGCCGTCGCCGGGGCCAGGCGGATCGCCGCCGCGCTGCCGCTCGTCGTCGACGATCCCGGACGACGTGACCGTCCGGGCCGCCATGTTCGAGGGCGCCGTGCTCGGAGGGCGGTGCCTGCAGAACGCCTCCATGGGCGTCCACCACGGCCTGGCGCAGCTCATCGGCGGGCGCACCGGCATCCCCCACGGTCTCGCCAACGCCGTGCTGCTGGCCCACTCGATCCGGTTCAACGCCGACGCCGTGCCCGACGCCGTGCGTCGGCTCGGCGAGGCGATCGGCGCGCCGGACGATCCCGCTGGCGCGGTGGCGGCCCTGGTCGAGCGGCTCGGGCTCCCGTCCCGGCTCGGCGACTGCGGCGTCACCCTCGAGGACGTCGACGCCGTGGCACAGCAGGCGCCGACGAACCGGAACGTGTCGCTCAACCCGCGGCCGGTGTCGGTCGAGGACGCCAAGGGCATCCTGCTCGCCGCCTACTAGGTCGGCGGCCGGCGGAGCCCCACCGCGCGGCTACGTCGCCGGCTGCCCGGTCGTCACGCCGTACTGGTAGAGGGCGCCGACCTTGTCGCCCGAGGACTCGACGTAGTTGATGAGGTCCTCGATGGCGGACTTGATCTCTTCGGGGGCGTAGTAGCGGAGCCACTCGGTGAACTGCGCCCAGGTCTCCTCGGCTCCGTCCCAGACCCCGTTGCACTGCTGGAGGAACTGCTCCCAGGCGGCAGGATCCACGCCGGAGCCGTCGCCGCTCTCCTGGCCCTCGCCCTCCTGGCCCTCGCTCTCCTGACCCTCGCCCATCGCCTCCTGGTAGAGGAGCACGAGCTCGTCGGTGGAGGCGTTCACGAGGTCGACGATCGTCGCCATGGGATCGGTCGCGTAGGCCTCGGTGGCCTGGAAGAACTCCTGGATCGTGCCGGAGTCGAAGTGGCTGGCGGCCTCCTGGCCGAACTTCGACTTGAACGTCTCCCAGTCCTGGCCGTCCTCGCTGTACACCGTCTGCTTGATCGTCTCGTACCACTGCGAGGCCTGCCCGGCGTCCTGGTGCCGGACGGCGACCGCCACGTTCTTGGTGTTGTCGTCCATCGACGCTCCCTGTGCTCGGTTCGCCCGATGCTCGAACCCTCGCACGACCTCGCCGGCCGCCGCGGGCAGAACCGCTCGGCGAAGGGGTCGGGCCGTGTACCCGATCGGGCAGGGTCCGCGGGCAACCTGCTAGAGAGACCGGCCATGGCCGATCTCGTGCATCTGTTCCGGCGCTCGACGGATCGCTTCGGCGAGCTCGTCGGATCGGTCCCCGCGACGGCGTGGGGCGATCCGACGCCGTGTGCCGACTGGGACGTGCGCGAGCTGGTCAACCACGTCGTCGGGGAGCAGCTGTGGGCGCCGCACCTCGTGGCCGGAGAGACGATCGCCGACGTGGGCGACCGCTACGACGGCGACGTCCTCGGCGAGGACCCGACGGCGGCGTGGGCCGCGGCGATCGGACCGTCGGTGCGGGCGTTCGAGGGCGCCGACCTCGGCGGCACCGTGCACCTGTCCTACGGCGACGAGAAGACCGAGGAGTACCTCGTCCAGATGCTCACCGACGCGGCCGTGCACGGCTGGGACCTCGCTCGCGCCATCGGCGCCGACGAGGCGATCGACGAGGAGACGGCGCGGCTGCTGCTCGAGCACTGGACCGCGCTCGAGGCGATGGTGCGGGGCAGCGGTGTGTTCGGCGACCAGGTCGACGTGCCGTCCGACGCGCCTGCGAAGGACAAGCTCCTCGGCCTGCTCGGCCGCACCCCGTAACGCGGTGCTCGCCGACCTCGCCTTCTGGCTCGACCTCCACGAAGGCTGGGCCTGGGTCGTGATCCTCGGCAACGCCCTCGCCGGGATCTGGGTGACGGCGGCGCACTGGTTGCCGGCGCTGCGCTCGCGGGCGTTGTGGTGGTACGTGGTGATCGCCGAGCTGACGATCTTCGTGCAGGTCGGCCTCGGCGTGTGGCTGGTCGCCGGCGAAGGGATCGACCCGCCGCAGTTCCACCTGTTCTACGGCTTCGTGGCGATCATCGCCGTCGGCATCCTCTACAGCTACCGATCGACGTCGCCGTGGGTCCGCGAGCGCCAGTACCTCGTGTACGGGCTCGGCAGCTTCTTCCTGATGGGCCTCGGGATCCGCGCCCTGCTGGTCGGTGCGACCTGAGCCGGCGGATGCGCCGGACGTCTAGCGCAGGTGCACGACGGGGCAGGTGAGCGTCCGGGTGATCCCGTCGATCATCTGCACCTTCGAGACGACCATCTTCCCGAGCTCGTCGACCGAGCCCGCTTCGGCGCGCGCGATCACGTCGTAGGGGCCGGTGACGTCCTCGGCGGCGACGACGCCGTCGATGTCGGCGACCTCGGACGCGACCTGGGCGGCCTTGCCGACCTCGGTCTGGATCAGGATGTAGGCGCTGACGTCCATCGGCGCGGGAGCGTAGACGCGGACGGCCACCGCCGCGCCCGAACGAGGCAGGAACGGTGCAAACCGATGGCGAACGGTGGGTCCGTCGGCGCACACGCTGTCGGACGATCGTGCAGCGACCATCGGAAACCGGCGGTCGATGCACACTCGTCGAGCCCGTCCTGAACGATCGTGCAGCGACCCTCGGAAACCGGTGCTCGATGCACACTCGTCGACGGATTCACGCCGAGGCCGGCCGCTCACTGGTACCCGTCCGCCGTCGCCGCGCTCTTTGCCGGCCGGTGGCGACGTACGGTCGGACGCGAGGCCACCGCGCCGGTCAGCGGGAGTCGGCGAGGCGCTTCTCGAGGGCGGCGAGCTGGTCGCGCAGCTCGGCGGGGAGGCGTTCGCCGATCGACGCGTAGTGCGCCTCGAGCTGGGCCAGCTCGGCCCGCCAGCCCTCGGCATCGACGGAGACGAGCTTCGCCAGCACGTCGGCGTCGACGTCGAGGCCGCTGCGGTCGATGGCGTCGGCCGTCGGAACCCGGCCGATCGGCGTGTCGACGGCCTCACCCTCGCCCTCGACCCGTTCCAGGACCCACTTGAGCACCCGGCTGTTCTCGCCGAAGCCCGGCCAGAGGTAGGAGCCGTCCTCGCCCTTGCGGAACCAGTTCACCCAGAACAGCTTCGGCAGCTTGGCGGTGTCGCCGCGCTCGCCGATCTCGAGCCAGTGGCCGAAGTAGTCGCCCATGTTGTAGCCACAGAAGGGGAGCATGGCGAAGGGATCGAAGCGGAGCTTGCCGACGGCGCCGCCGGCCGCGGCGGTCGTCTCCGAGCTCATGATCGAGCCGAGGAACACGCCGTGCTCCCAGTCGAAGGCCTCGGTGACGAGGGGCACGTTCGTCGCCCGCCGGCCGCCGAAGAGGATGGCCGAGATCGGCACCCCGGCGGGGTCCTCCCACTCCGGCGCGATGGACGGGGCCTGCTCCGCGGGCGCCGTGAACCGGGCGTTGGGGTGGGCGGCCGGCGAGTCGGACGCCGGCGTCCAGTCTTGGCCCTTCCAGTCGATCAGGTGCGCAGGCGGCTCGTCGGTGAGGCCCTCCCACCAGACGTCGCCGTCGTCGGTCTTGGCGACGTTCGTGAAGATGCAGTTGGCGTGGAGGGCGGCGATGGCGTTCGGGTTCGTCTGCACCGACGTTCCCGGTGCGACACCGAAGAACCCGGCCTCGGGGTTGATGGCGTGGAGGCGGCCGTCGGCGCCGAACTTCATCCAGGCGATGTCGTCGCCGACCGTCTCGACCTTCCAACCGGGCAACGTCGGGATGAGCATCGCCATGTTCGTCTTGCCGCAAGCCGACGGGAAGGCGGCGGCGACGTAACGCTTCTCGCTGGGCTTGCCGTCCTTGGCGGGAGGCGTGACGCCGAGGATCAGCATGTGCTCGGCCATCCAACCGTCGTCACGCGCCATCGTCGAGGCGATCCGGAGCGCGAAGCACTTCTTGCCGAGGAGGGCGTTGCCGCCGTAGCCGGAGCCGTAGCTCCAGATCTCACGGGTCTCGGGGTAGTGGACGATGTACTTGTTCTCGGCGTCGCAGGGCCACGAGACGTCGGGCCGGGCGGCGCCGGAACCGTCGACCAGCGGGTAGCCGACCGAGTGGACGCAGGGCACGAACGGGCCGTCGCCCAGCACGTCGAGCACCTTGGCGCCCATCCGGGTCATGATCCGCATGTTGACGGCGACGTAGGCGGAGTCGGTCAACTGCACCCCGATGTGGGCGATGGGGGAGCCGAGGGGCCCCATCGAGAACGGCACGACGTACATCGTCCGGCCCCGCATCGACCCGGCGAACAGGCCCCGCAGCTTCGCCTTCATCTCCTCGGGCGGCGCCCAGTTGTTCGTCGGCCCGGCGTCGATCTCCAGCTCGCTGCAGATGAACGTGCGGTCCTCGACCCGGGCGACGTCACCGGGGTCGGACAGGGCGAGGTAGCTGTTGGGCCGCTTGGCGTCGGAGAGGCGCTCGAAGGTGCCGCCGTCGACCAGGGTCTGGCACAGCCGGTCGTACTCCTCGGCCGATCCGTCGCACCAGTGGACCTGGTCGGGCTCGAGCAGCTGGCGCCACTCCTCGACGAAGGCCAGCAGCTCGGCGTTGGTGGTGGTCGAGTGACGGGGGTGCTCACGATGCCTCCGACTCCGTCGTCGATGGGGTGGGTGGTCCGAAGCCCGGTGTACCCATGTCGACCTCGCTCCCCACCCGCAAGCGGGTCGCGTTGCCGGCCTGGTCGAGGTCGAAGATGACCCGCTGGCCCTGACGGAGCATGCGGAACGCCGAACCCGCCAGCGCGTCGACGGCCAGTTCGTAGTCGCGGAAATCGGTGTCGCAGAGGATCACGCCGTCGCCGCTCCCGGGGTCGTACGACCTGATCACGCCCTGCACGTCAGCCTCTGGGCACGGGTCTAGTGACCGGCCTTGACGACCTTGCCGGCCTTGATACAGCCGGTGCACACGTGCAGGCGCTTCGTGCTGCCGTTCACGATGGCACGAACGCGCTGGATGTTCGGGTTCCATCGCCGCTTGGTGCGCCGGTGCGAGTGGCTCACGGCCATCCCGAAGCCGGGCTTCTTCCCGCAGATCTCGCAGACCGCTGCCATAGGGGGCGTGACGCTACCAGCGGGTCCTCGGGGCACGGAAATCACCGCTGGTCAGCCCACCCCGGCCGCCACGGCGTCGCCGCCTACGATCCCGGCCCGATGTCGCCGCCGCTCGATCGACTCGACGCCGCCGCCGTGCGGGCGATCGTCGAGGGCTACCGGGACGCCCTCGCCGGCCACCGCGAGGCGATCAACCGGCTCAACGTCTATCCGGTCCCCGACGGCGACACCGGCACCAACATGGCCCTCACCGTCCGTTCGGTGTGCGAGGAGCTGGCCGCCACCGGCGACGGTGCCGGCATGGCGGCGACCTGCAAGGCGATCAGCCACGGCTCGCTCATGGGCGCGCGTGGGAACTCCGGTGTGATCCTCTCCCAGATCCTGCGCGGGCTCGCCGACGTGCTGCGCGACGGGGAGACCGCCGGGCCCGCCGAGTTCTCCCGTGGCCTCACCCAGGCCTCCTCGGCCGCCTACGGCGCCGTGATGAAGCCGGTCGAGGGCACCATCCTCACGGTCGTGCGCGAGGCGTCCGAGGCGGCGCGCGACGCCGCCGCCGGCGGCGGCGACCTGGTCACGGTGCTCGAGTCCGCCCGCGACCGGGCCGACGACGCCCTCGCCCGGACCCCGCAGATGCTTCCGGTGCTGGCCCAGGCCGGGGTCGTCGATGCCGGTGGGGCCGGGTTCCTGCTCCTCCTCGACGTCGCCCTCCACGTCGCCGACGGCCGCAAGGTGCCCGAGCCCGACATCCTCGTCGGCGCCGACCTCGAGGGCCTGGCCGCCATGGCGCACGACGAGCACGACCACGGCGGCCTCGCCGATCTCCGCTACGAGGTCATGTACTTCCTCGAGGCGCCCGACGAGACGATCCCGGCGTTCAAGGACGTCTGGGCCGGGGTCGGCGACTCGATCGTCGTCGTCGGTGGTGACGGGATCTGGAACTGCCACATCCACACCGACGACATCGGCGCTGCCATCGAGGCCGCCGTCGAGGTCGGCCGCCCCCGGAAGATCCGGGTGACCGACCTGCTCGACCAGGTCGAGGAGGAGCGCTGGGTGCGCGAGGGGGCGGCCGGCGGCGGATCGGTCGACGAGCCGCCGCACGCCACCGAACCGGTCCACACCGCGGTGGTCGCCGTCTCCGTCGGCGACGGCGTGCGCCGCATCTTCCACAGCCTCGGGGTCCAGCGCGTCGTCACCGGCGGGCAGACGATGAACCCGTCGACGGCCGACCTGCTGGCCGCGGTCGAGGCGTGCCCGGCCGATCGGGTCGTGATCCTGCCGAACAACAAGAACATCATCCCGGTCGCCGAGCAGGTCGGCGCGAACACCGCCAAGGTCGTGCGCGTCGTGCCGACGCGTGGCGTGAGCGAGGGGTTCGCAGCCCTGCTGGCCTATGACCCCGAGGCCGACGCCGACACCAACGCCAGCCTCATGCTGCGGGCGGCGTCGAACGTCGTCGCCGGCGAGGTGACGCGCGGCGGTGCGCGACTCCTCCGCCGACGCGGGCCGGATCCGGGAGGGCGACTGGCTCGGGATCTCCCGGTCGGGGATCGAGGTGATCGACGCCGACCTCGCCGCCGCGTGCTGCGGTCTGCTCGACCGGCTGATCGCCGACGGCCACGAGATCCTGACCGTCATCGAGGGCGAAGGTGCCGGCGTGGCGACGACCCGGCGGATCTGCGACTGGCTCGAGGAGCACCACCCCGACGTCGAGGCGGAGGTCCACCACGGCGGCCAGCCGCTGTACCCGTACCTCTTCGGGATCGAGTAGTGCCCCGACGGCTCAGCCAGCTGGCCGGCATCCCGGTCACCGAGCTGAAGGGTGTCGGCACCGAGCGGGCCAAAGCGCTGGCCAACCTCGAGATCGCGACGGTCCTCGACCTCCTCACGCACTACCCCCGCCGGTACCTCGACCGCACGAAGGAGGCGAAGATCGCCGACCTCCGGATCGGCGACGCCGCGACCGTGCTCGTCGAGGTCCTGCGCACGTCGAGCCGGCGGGCCCGCTCGGGCAAGGCGCTCGTGACCGCCGACGTGACCGACGGCACCGGCCACCTGCGGCTGACCTTCTTCAACCAGGCGTGGCGCGAGCGCCAGCTGCGCCCGGGCCTCGACGTGCTCCTGTTCGGCAAGCTCGAGCTGTACGGCGGACGCAAGCAGATGACGAACCCGATCGTCGACCTGCTCGGCGACAAGACCGGGACGATCGTGCCGGTCTACCCGCAGTCCGAGAAGGACCGCGTCACCACCTGGGACCTCGGTCGCTGGGTCGGCGAGGCCCTCGAGCGGGCCGGCGCCTTCGTCGACCCGGTGCCGGACGAGATCCTCGACGCCCTCGACCTCGTCGATCGCGACGCGGCGTTCCGGGGCATCCACCGGCCCGAGACGTTCGAGGAGATGCAGGTCGCCCGGAAGCGGCTCGTGTTCGACGAGCTGCTCCGCATCCAGCTCGCCCTCGTGCTCCGCAAGCAGGCCCTCGAACGCACGGCACGCGGCATCCGCCACCGGGTCGACGGCGACCTCGTGTCGCGCTTCGTCGACCGCCTCCCCTTCGAGCTGACTGCGGGGCAGCGCCGCGCCATCGCCGAGATCCAGGCCGATCTGGCGGGGCCACACCCGATGCATCGCCTCCTGCAGGGCGACGTCGGCGCGGGCAAGACGGTCATCGCCGTCGCCGCGCTGCTGACGGCGGTGCAGGGCGGCCACCAGGGCGCCTTCATGGCACCGACCGAGGTGCTCGCCGAGCAGCACGCCCTCGGCGTGCGGAGCCTGCTCGACGGGTTCACCGTGAGCGCCGGCGAGGACGAGGGGACCTTGTTCGACGAGCGTCCGCTCGCGGTCGAGCTGCTGACGAACCGGACGACGGCGAAGGAGCGGGAGCGGCTGTTCACCGGCCTCGCCGACGGCAGCGTCGACCTCGTCATCGGCACGCACGCCTTGATCGAGGAGGGCATCGCCTTCCGCTCCCTCGGTGCCATCGTGATCGACGAGCAGCACCGCTTCGGCGTGGAGCAGCGCGCTGCGCTCCGGGAGAAGGGGCGCGACGGCACGGTGCCCGACGTCCTCGTGATGACGGCGACGCCCATCCCGCGGACCGCGGCGATGACGGTGTACGGCGACCTCGACGTGACGACGCTGCGCGAGAAGCCCGGCGGGCGCCAGCCGGTCGAGACGGTGTGGGAGCGCAGCTCACGCGACGACGGCGCGGGCGCCGGCGAGCAGCTGTCGCTCGGTGAGCTGGCGGTGTGGGCGAAGGTGCGGGCCGAGGTCGAGGCCGGGCACCAGGCCTACGTGGTGTGCCCGTTGATCGAGGAGTCCGAGAAGCTGGAGGTGCGGTCGGCCGAGGTGACCTACGCGGAGCTGGAGGCCGGCCCGCTCGCCGGGCTGCGGCTCGGGCTGCTGCACGGTCGGGTCCGGCCCAAGGAGAAGGAGACGACGATGGACCTGTTCCGTCGTGGTGCGCCTCGACGTCCTCGTCGCCACCACGGTGATCGAGGTCGGTGTCGACGTCCCCAACGCGACGGTGATGGTCATCCTCGACGCCGATCGGTTCGGCATCGCCCAGCTGCACCAGCTCCGGGGCCGCGTCGGCCGCGGTGCCGAGCGGTCCTGGTGCTACCTGGTCGGCGCGGGCACGTCGCCCGACGGCCAGCGCCGCCTCGACGCGATGGTCGAGACCGACGACGGCTTCGAGCTGGCGGAGGTCGACCTCGAGGTGCGCGGCGAGGGGACGCTGTTCGACACCCGCCAGAAGGGACGGACCGATCTGCGGCTGGCCTCGCTCCTGCGCGACCGGGCCGTCGTCGAGCGGGCCCGGGAGGTGGCCTTCGAGCTCGTCGGGGCCGATCCCGGCCTCGCCGGCCATCCCGAGCTTCTCGGCGAGGTGGAGCTGTTCCTCGACGACGACGAGCGCGACTTCCTCCAGAAGAGCTGACGCGGCCATCATCGCCGGCGTGCTCCCACCCGACCCGACGACCGCAGAGTGGGTGGCGGCCGGCGTCGCCGCCGGGCTCGTCGCCGTCGTCGGTGGCGCCCACCTCGTCCGCGCCTCGCTGCTTCGCTCGCCGGTGTCGTTCTGGGGGCGGGCAGCAGCCGTGCTCCTCGGTACGGCCGCGGCCGGCGTGGTCGTCGCCCTCGTCGTGGTGTTCGCCACCGGGATGCGGGCCGAGCGGATCGACCTCGCCGCCGGCACCGGCTATCCCGAGGGCCCCCTCGCCGGTGTCCTCGTCCCCGCCGATGTCGCCGCCGCCGACAACGTCGCCGCCTACGCCGCCGCCGTGCTGGTCCCCCTGGCGGCGACGCTGGGCGTGCTCGCCCTCGCGGTGGCGGCCACCACCGCCCGCGCCGGCTTGCGCGTCGCGGCCGGGATCGGCTGCTTCATCGGAGCCGTGCTGTGCGCCGTGCTGGCGGTGCTCGACCCCGGCGCCGTCGTGGCCGGCGTGGCCTTCGCCGGCCTCGCCCTGTTCGTCACCGCCGGCGTCTGCCTCGCGATCGACGCCCTCCGTTTCGCACCTGATTCGGTTGCACTGACGACCGAATCAGGTGCGAAAACCGTCCTCGTCGGTTTCGTCGTCCTCGACGATGAGGTCCCAGCGGTCGCGGCAGTCGCGGCAGCGGTAGACGACGAGATCGCCGGGCTGCCAGCCGAGCTCGGGGGGCTCGGTGAGGCGTGAGCAGATCCCGCCGCAGTCGATGCACGTGATCCGGTCGGGCGGGCCGGACACGCGCGCTACATCCCCGGGACGGGTCGGTCGGTGAACCGGGAGACGCCCTCGGCGAACTCCTCGGCGAAGATCGTGTCGCGCCCCAGCCCGTCCTCGTTGGCGAGCGCCGCGTCGAGACCCAGCCCGAGGCCCTCGTACACCGAGCGCCGGTCGTTCACGACGCATCGCCACGGGAACGCGGCGATCGTCCCGGCGAGGGCGACAGCGGCCTCGAGCGCGGTCCCATCCGGCACGACCCGGTCGACGAGGCCGATGCGATGCGCCTCGTCCGTGTCGATCGCTCGCCCGGTCAGGATCAGGTCGAGGGCGCGCCCGAGGCCGACGATCCTCGGCAGCCGGTAGGTGCCGCCGTCGACCAGCGGTACGCCCCAGCGCCGTCTCGAGGCAGCCGAACCGCGCCGATTCCCCCGCCACCCGCAGGTCACACCACGCCGCCAGCTCCAACCCGCCGGCCACGCACCACCCCTCGACCGCGGCGATCACCGGCTTGCTCAGCTGCAGGCGGGTCGGTCCGAGCGGACCGGACGGGCGCAGGGTCGGGAGGTCCTTGAGGTTGGCGCCGGCGCAGAACGCCTTCTCGTCGCCGGTGAGCACGGCCACCTTGGCGTCGGCGTCGGCGTCGAAGGCGAGCAGCTCGTCGTGGAGGCGCTCTGCCGTCGGCCCGTTGATGGCGTTGCGCACGTGCGGTTGGTCGATGCGGACGATGCGCACCACGGGGTCGAGCGGATCCATGGGCCGACGTTAGGTTCCACGGGTGCGCGTGATCGCCGGGGAGCTGCGGGGCCGCCGGCTCCTCGCCCCGCGGGGGACGGCCACCAGGCCGACGTCGGACCGGGTGCGCGAGGCGACCTTCAACGCGCTGGGATCGATGGACGCGCTCGAGGGCGCAACCGTGCTCGACGCCTTCGCCGGATCCGGCTCCATGGGCATCGAGGCGCTGTCGCGCGGCGCCGCCCGCTGCACGTTCGTCGAGCGCGACCGAGAGGCGCTGGCCGTGCTCCGGGCCAACCTCGAGGCCTGCAGGCTCGGTCCCGACCGCGCCGTGGTCGTCGTCGGCGACGGCGCCCGCCCCGGTGCCGGCCGGTTCGACCTCGCGCTCCTCGATCCGCCGTACGCCTTCGACCGATGGGACGACCTCCTCACCGGGCTGGATGCCGGCATCGCGGTGTGCGAATCCGGCCGCCCGCTCGATCCGCCCGACCGGCTGGCGGCTGGCAAGGGAGAAGGCGTACGGGGGTACGGTGGTCAGCATCGTGGTGCACCAGCCGATTCACCCGACGGAGGCCGACGCGTGACCTGCGTGCTGTACCCGGGGTCCTTCGACCCGTTCCACAACGGTCACCGCGAGCTCGTCGAGACCGCGTCGTTCCTGTTCGACGAAGTCGTCATCGGGGCGATCCGCAACCCGCAGAAGGGCGATTCGCTCTTCTCGTTGCAGGAGCGCGAGGAGATGATCCGGGAGTCGACGCTGCACCTTCCGAACGTCCGCGTCGTCCACTTCTCCAAGCTCGTCGTCGACGTGGCCAAGGAGGTCGGCGCCCACGTCATCGTCAAGGGCCTGCGGGCCGTGTCCGACGCGGAGAACGAGATCACCCAGGCCCAGATGAACCTGGCCATCTCCGGGGTCCACACGATCTTCCTGCCGTCGGCATCGGCGAGCTCCTTCCTGTCGTCCAAGCTGATCCGGGAGGTGGCCCGCTTCGGTGGCGACGTGAGCTCGATGGTCCCCGATCCGGTCGCCAAACGCCTGAAGGACAAGCTCGGGGACAAACGCCCATGACCAATCTCTACGACGACGAAGCCGACGGCACGGCCGACGATTCGGCACCCACGAACGAACCGCCGCCGCCCCGGACCCGGGCCGGCGGGCCGTCGCCCGACGCCGAGCAGTTGCTGCGTCGGGTCCTCGACATCGTCGCCGGCGCCCGCCCGATGCCGCTGTCGAAGTCGGTGATGATCGACCGCGACGAGGTCCTCGAGCTGCTCGAGGAGGCGGCGGAGCGGCTGCCCGACGAGCTGCGGGCGGCTCGATGGCTCCTCAAGGAGCGCGAGGAGTTCCTCGCCAAGGTGCGGCGGGAGGGCGAGGACATCCTCGACCAGGCCCGCGCCCGCGCCGAGCGGATGGTGCAGCGGACCGAGGTGGTGAAGGCCGCCGACACCCGCGCCCGGCAGATCGTCGAGCGGGCCGAGGACCATGCCCGCCGCATGCGCCTCGAGTGCGAGGACTTCTGCGACCAGAAGCTGGCCAGCTTCGAGATCGTGCTCGAGCGGACCCAGAAGATGGTCGCCGCCGGGCGCATCAAGCTCCAGGGCAACCCCATGACGGGCGAGGTCCCCGCGGTGCGCAGCGACGACGACGACACCCGGCGCGGCGCCAACCCGATGTTCGACCAGGACTCGTGACCCGGGGAGCAGCCCCGTTCGTCGTCCCGATCGCCGAGCTCCGGCGCACGCCTGCCACCCAGCACCACGTCGAGGTGCGGGGCCCGCTGCCCGGGCTGGCGCTCTCCTCCGCCCACGTGCCCGACGACGGCGGCGCCGACAACGACGTGATCGCATCGCTGACCCTCGAGCTCCTGGTCGACGGCCGGCTCACCGCCACCGGGACGATCCGGGCCCCGTGGCAGGGGAGCTGCCGGCGCTGCCTGGGCGACGTGCGCGGGGTCGCCGAGGCCGCGGTCCGCGAGGTCTTCGAGTCGCACCCCGACCCCGACGGCGAGACCTACCGGCTCGAGCAGGACCGGGTCGACCTGGAGCCGATGATCCGCGACGCGACCCTCCTGGCGCTGCCGCTCGCGCCGCTGTGCCGCCCGGACTGCCCGGGGCCCGACCCCGAGCACCCCGTCGTCCTCGAGGGAAGCGAGGAACGCACGGACACGCCTGTCGACCCCCGATGGGCCAGCCTCCGCGACCTGCGCTTCGACTAGTGCGAGACTCGCCGCATGACCACTGGAGCATGGGGCGCACAGGAACCACAGGGGCCGGGCTGGTACCAGGCTTCCGACGGGCTGTGGTACCCGCCCACGGACGGGGGCGGCGCTCTTGTCGCGCAGCCGCCCGGTGCCGTCGGCGGATCTGAGCCCGTGGCGGTCGACCTCGTGGCGCCGCCCGAAGTCGACCGCTGGCGGCCGCTGGTCCATTGGCTCCTGGTGATCCCGCACCTGTTCGTCGCCCTCTTCGTCTTCCTGGTAGCAGGCGTGTGCTCGTTCATCGCCTTCTTCCAGATCCTGTTCACCCGGCGCATCTCCGAGAGCATCGAGGACTGGATCGTCCGCGCCTACCGCTACGGGTGGCAGATCACGTCGTACACGTACTTCATGCGCGAGGACTACCCGGTCTGGGGCAGCCAGGCCGGCTTCGTCGACCCTGGCGTCGACCCGGCCCGGCTCACCATCAGGCACGCCGACGAGCTCAAGCGGTTCGGGCCGCTCTACAAGTGGATCCTCGCCATCCCCCACTTCCTTGTTCTCTGGGTGCTCAGCATCGTGGCCGGCGTCGTGGTCTTCATCGCCTTCTTCGCGGTGATCTTCACCGGTGCGTGGCCCGAGGGCATGCGCGCCTTCGTCGTCGGGCTACCAGCGTTGGGCCGTGCGGGTCTACGCCTACTGCCTGCTGCGCGACGAGTACCCGCCGTTCAGCCTGGATTGAGCCGCGGCGGCTGCGTCCACTACCGTGCCCCGGCCCCACCTGGCTTCCGCCACCCGGTCGCACGAGGAACGCTGACGATGGCCGTCCCCAAGAAGAAGACCTCGAAGTCCAAGAGCCGCAGCCGGCGCGCCAGCGCGTGGCGGCTGCGCACCGCCCGGCCGGTCGTTGTGCCCGCGCTGCGGCGCCGCCAAGGTCCCCCACGTGGTGTGCGGCAACTGCGGCTGGTACCACGGCCGCCAGGCCCTCGACGTCGAGTAGCGCCACCCCGCACCCCATGCTGCCCGTCGCCGTCGATGCCATGGGCGGCGACCGTGCCCCCGACGAGGTGATCGCCGGCGCCAAGCGCGCCGCCGTCGAGCTCGGCGTTCCGGTGGTCCTCGTCGGACGCCCCGACGCCATCGAGGAGGCGGGCGGGGCCGGCGACCTCCCGGTCATCGCCGCCGTCGACGTCATCACCATGGACGACGACCCGGCGTCGTCGGTGCGCCAGAAGAAGGACGCGTCGCTCAACGTCGCCGCCCACGCCGTGCGCGACGGGCAGGCGTCGGCGATGGTCTCCGCCGGCAACACGGGCGCCACGATGGGCGCCGCCCTCCTGCGGATGGGCCGGATCAGCGGGGTGGCCCGGCCCGCCATCGCCACGCCGATGCCCCGCCCGAACGGCGGGAACCCGACCGTCCTGCTCGACGCCGGCGCCAACGCCGAGTGCCAGGCCGCCTGGCTCGTGCAGTTCGCCCAGATGGGGGCGGTCTTCGCCCGCCATCGCTTCGGCGTGGAGCGACCCCTGGTGGCGACGCTGTCCATCGGCGAGGAGAAGTCCAAGGGCAACGAGCTGGTCAAGGAGGCCAACGCCCTGCTCGCCGCCGACGGGGGGTCGGCGCTGGCGGCCGCCGGCGCCACCTTCGTCGGCAACGTCGAGGGTCGTGACCTGCTGACCGACGCCGCCGACGTCGTCGTCACCGACGGGTTCACCGGCAACGTCGCCCTCAAGACCCTCGAGGGGGCGCTGAAGGAGCTGGTCACGGCGATCTTCGGCGGTGTTCGGGGCGACCGAGGAGACCAAGGCGGCCGCCGAGGTGCTGGTCCCGCACCTGCTGCCGCTCTACGGCGTCCTCGACCCGAACAACACCGGCGGGGCCCTGCTCCTCGGGGTCGACGGCGTCTGCATCATCAGCCACGGCTCCTCGACGGCACGGCGATCGTGAACGCCGTGCGGGTGGCGGCCGAGGCCGTCGAAGCCGACCTGGTCGGCGCAGCTGCGTGCCGCGGCGTCGACCGTGCAGGCAGGACGCCTCGTTCACAAGCGCACGAGCGGCTCGGGTCGTACACTCCGTCGCCGTCATGGTTGCCGAGACGCACGTCGAGCACGGCACCGATGGACCGCCAGGCCGTCTTCGAGCTGATCCGTGACCGCCTGGCCGACATCCTCGAGATCGACCCCGGCGCGATCGACGAGGGCGACTCGTTCACCGACGACCTCGAGGCCGACTCCCTGGCCCTCATCGAGCTGGTCGAGGCGCTCGAGGAGGAGCTCGGCGAGCGCTCCGTCGGCTTCCGCATCGAGGACGAGGACCTCGAGGACCTCAAGACCGTGCGCGACGCCGTCGACTACGTCGTCGCCAAACGGCTGAGGGGGGACGTTCCTCTGGTCCCGGTCGATCGGCTCGCCGATCTGAACGACCGCCTCGGGCGGCCGGTCGACGACCCCGCGCTGCTCGCGCCGGCGATCGCCCACCGGTCCTGGTGCGCCGAGCACGCCGGCTGGGAGTCCAACGAGCGCCTCGAGTTCCTCGGCGACGCCGTGCTCGGCCTCGTCGTCACCGACCACCTCTTCCGCGAGTACCCCGACCTGCCCGAGGGCGAGCTGGCCAAGGTCAGGGCGTCGGTCGTGTCGCGCCGCCGCGCTGGCCGAGGTGGCCATCGAGCTGCGCCTCGGCGAGGCGCTCCTGCTCGGCAAGGGCGAGGACGGCTCCGGCGGCCGCGAGAAGCCCTCGATCCTCGCCGACGCCCTCGAGGCGGTGATCGGCGCCGTCTACATCGACGTCGGCCGCGAGGCGGCCGCGGAGCTGGTCATGCGCCTGCTCGGCGACCGCATCGCCGAGGCGGCGTCCGGACCCGGGGGCCAGGACTACAAGACCCGGCTCCAGGAGCTGTCGGCCCGGATGTTCGAGGCCGTCCCGCGCTACGAGGTCGACGACGACGGCCCCGACCACGCCAAGCGCTTCTTCGCCCGGTGCAGCGTCGACGGCGCAGGTCCGGGGCGCAGGCGAGGGCCGGTCGAAGAAGCAGGCCGAGCAGGCCGCCGCCCGCGACGCGTGGGAGCAGCTGCGGAGCGGCGACGCGTCGGTGGAACCGGCCGATGCCTGAGCTCCCCGAGGTCGAGACGATCCGCCGCGGCCTCGAACGGGAGGTCGTGGGCAAGCGGATCAAGTCCGTCGAGGTGACGGGCCTGCGCTCGATCCGCCGCCACAGACGAAGAAGGAGTTCATCAGCCGGCTCGAGGGCGCCAAGGTCAAGACCGCCCGCCGCCGGGGCAAGTACCTGTGCTCGCCCTCGACGCCGGCGAGCTGCTCGTCGTGCACCTGGGCATGAGCGGGCAGCTGCTGCCGGGCGCAGGCCAAGGACCCGATGGAGAAGCACACCCACGTCGTGGTCACCTTCACCCAGGGCGGCCAGCTCCGCTTCGTCGACCCCCGCACCTTCGGCGAGCTGTTCGTGACGGCGCCCGGACGCGCTCGACGCCGAGGTGCCCGAGCTCGCCGACCTCGGCTTCGACCCGGTCGACCAGCCCCATCGCCGTGACGGCGTTCGGCAGCGGCTCCTGGCCGGCGGCGACACGAAGCTGAAGACCCTGCTGATGGACCAGACGTTCATCGCCGGGATCGGCAACATCTACAGCGACGAGATCCTGTGGGAGGCGGGCCTGCGCTACGACCGCACGCCCCGGCTCGCTCTCGACCATGGAGGTCCGCCGGCTGTACCGGGCCATCGTCGAGACCCTCCACGAGGCCATCAAGCACCGGGGCTCGTCGCTGGCCGACCAGCAGTACGTCGACCTCTCCGGCCGGCCCGGCGACTACCAGCATCCAGCACCGGTCTACGACCGGGCGGGCCAGGCCTGCCGCCGCTGCCGGGCGACGATCGTCCGCGACAAGTGCCCAGGGCCGCTCCACCTTCTTCTGCCCGTCCTGCCAGGTCTGACCTCGGCCTGAGCGGCGGCGGCCTGCGGCCTCCGGAGGGTTCGCGATCCGTCGGGTCCCGGCGTCTACCTTCGAACTTCGGATGTTCCTCAAGTCGCTGACCCTGAAGGGCTTCAAGTCCTTCGCCGACACCACCACGCTCGAGCTCGAGCCGGGCATCACCGTGGTCGTCGGGCCCAACGGCAGCGGCAAGTCCAACGTGGTCGACGCCGTGGCTGGGTGCTCGGCGCCCAGGCGCCCCGACGGTGCGTCAGCCAGAAGATGGACGACGTCATCTTCGCCGGCACGGCCAAGCGTCCCGCCCTCGGGCGGGCCGAGGTCAGCCTCACCATCGACAACTCCGCCGGGCTGCTCCCGATCGAGTTCACCGAGGTGACGATCACCCGCACGCTGTTCCGCAGCGGCGACAGCGAGTACGCCATCAACGGCGTGCCCTGCCGGCTGCTCGACATCCAGGAGCTGCTGTCGCGACACCGGCGTCGGCCGCCAGCAGCACGTGATCGTCGGCCAGGGCCAGCTCGACGCCATCCTCAACGCCCGGCCCGAGGACCGGCGGGCTGGTCATCGAGGAGGCCGCCGGCGTCCTGAAGTACCGCCGGCGCAAGGAGCAGGCCGAGCGCCGCCTCGACGCCACCGAGGCCAACCTCCTGCGCCTGCAGGACCTGCTGCGCGAGGTGCGCCGCCAGCTGCGCCCGCTCGAGCGCCAGGCCGAGGCCGCCCGCCGCCACGGCGACCTCGTCGGCGAGCTCCAGGCCCTGCGCCGGCACCTGGCCGGGCGCGAGCTCGCCGCCCTCCGCGGCCGCCTCGAGGCACGGCGCCAGCGCCCGGGCCGAGCTGGCCGCCGAGGAGGCTCGCGCTCAAGGCCCACCTCGCCGAGCTCGACGCCGGCGTCCTGGCCGCCGAGGCCGAGCTGTCGGCCGGACCGGGCGCCGACGACCTCGGTGATCTCGAGCGACCGGCTCGTCCGCGCCGAGCGCGTCGTCGAGCAGGCCCGCGGCCTGGCCGCCGTGCTCGCCGAGCGAGGCCGTCGATCGAGCGGGAGCGCGGCGCAGCCGTCGACGCCGCCGTCGTGGCCTCCCTCGAGGCCGAGGCGGCGCGGCTGCGCCGCCGAGCTGGTCGAGGTCGAGGCGGCCGCAGCGCACCTGGCGCCCGACGCCGAGCGGCTGGCCGACCGAGGAGGCCGCGCTCGCCGACGAGCGCCATCGGCTGGCGGCTCGCGGGAGCGACGCAGTGATCGCCGCTGCCCCGGCGCCGGGCCGCGGCGCGGCGGAGGTGCGCGGCGAGCTCGCCGCGCTCCGCGCCGGTGGCGAGCGCTCGCCGGCCGAGCTCGCTCGGCTCCGCCAGCGCGAGGACCTGCTCGTCGCCCGGGTCGCACGCCTCGAGGAGGACGCCGACCGCCTCCGCGACGAGGCCGCCGCCGCCGAGGAAGCCGAGGGCCCGCTCGCCGACGGCGTCGCCGCCGCCGAGGCCGTCCACGCCGCCGCTCGGCGCGAGCTGGCCGCGGCCGAGGAGCGCCAGGCGGGTCGCCGACGCCGAACGGCACTCCTGGGTGGCCCGCGCCGACGCCCTGGCCCAGGCCCTCGAAGCCGCCCGCGCCCGGGCCGGCGCCGAGCACCTCGCCGAGATCGACGGGGTGGTCGGGCACGCTGCTCGACCTCGTCGAGGTCGACGAGGGCTGGGAAGCGGCCTTCGAGGCCGCCGCCGGCGAGGCGCTCGCCGCGGTCGTCGTCGAGTCCGTCGACGCCGGTCGCCGGGCGCTCGCCCACCTCAGGGCGGGCAAGGTCGCCGGCGCCGTCGTGGCGCTCGGCGCCGGGCCCGGCACGGGCGTGCCGCTGGTGCCGTCGGCCGGTGAGCTGCTCCGGCACCACGTCCGGGGCCGCGGCGCCGGGGTCGACGCGCTCCTCGACGCCCTGCTCGGCCACGCCGTCGTCGTCGCCGGTGACGACGTGCGAGCCGGCTGGGAGGTGGCCGTCGACGTCGCCGTCGCCCACCCCGACGCCCTCGTCGTGACCGTCGACGGCGACCGCTTCGGGCTTCGCCGGCTGGCGGGTCGGCGGCCCCGGCACGGGCGCGACCGGTGCCGCGCTGGAGGAGGCGACCGAACGGGCGACGACCGCCACGGCGACGGCCGAAGCGGCCGAGGCGAGGCTCGCCGCCGCTCGCGACGCCGTGATGCAGGCCGCCGCGCACGAGGACGGCCTGGCCCGGGCGCTGAACGAGAACGACGGCCGGTTCGTCGCCGCCACCGACGGCATCACCCGACTCCAGGCCGACCGTCGCGACGCCGAGACCGAGCTCGATGGGCTCCGGTCGCATCTCGCCGACCTCTCGGCGCGAGCCGATGCCGAGGCGGCGCGGATCGCCGAGCTCGAGGCCCGCCTGCCTCTCCTCGAAGCCGAGGAGGCGGGCGCGGCCGAGCAGCGCCGCGCCCTCGCCGCGGCCCGCGCGCGTCGATCGACGAGCGGGCCGCCGCGGTGGCCGCCCTGCGCACCGACCTCGAGGTGCGGGCGGCGGGCCTCGAGGAGCGTCGCGGCTACCTCCGCCAGCGCGCCGAGCGAGGTCGAGGAGCGCCTGGCCCGCAACGTCGGCGACCGGCGGGCGGCCGAGTCTCGACGCGTCGAGCTCGAGCGCCGCGCCGTCGCCGTCGACCGGCTCGCCGTCGTCGTCGAGCGGCCGGCTGACGGCGGTCGAGGCGGAGCTGGGCGAGCTGCACGAGCGTCGCCGCCGCCAGTCCGACGCCGCCCGCGCCGTCGCCGCCCGTCTCGACGGTCCTGCGCCGGGAGCGGGCCGCCGAGGAGCGGTCGCTCGAGGAGAGCCGCGAGCGCAGCCGCCGCGCCGAGCTCGACGAGGCCGAGACGAAGCTCAGGCTCGAGACCGCGGTCGAGGTGTGCCGGCGCGAGCTCGACTGCGAGCCCGACGTCGCGATGGCCACCGTCGCGCCCGACGCTCCCCGACGGTGTCACCGCCAACGGCCGTGTCCGCGAGCTCGAGCGCGAGCTGCGGCTGCTCGGGCCGATCAACCCGCTCGCCCTCGAGGAGTTCGAGGCGCTGCAAGGCGCGCAACCAGTTCCTCGAGGAGCAGCTCGACGACGTGAAGTCGACCCGCCGCGACCTCGGCAAGGTCATCCGCGCGGTCGACGAGGAGATCGTGACCGTCTTCGCGGCCGCCTACGCCGACGTCGCCGCCAACTTCGAGATCCTCTTCGAGACGCTGTTCCCCGGCGGGACGGGCCGGCTGCGCGCTGACCGATCCCGGATGACCTCCTCAACACCGGCATCGAGCTCGAGGCCAAGCCGTCGGGCAAGAACGTGAAGAAGCTCTCGCTGCTCTCCGGCGGCGAGCGGTCGCTGACCGCCCTGGCCTACCTGTTCGCCGTGTTCCGGGCCCGGCCGTCGCCCTTCTACGTGATGGACGAGGTCGAGGCCGCCCTCGACGACGTCAACCTGCACCGGTTCCTCGCCCTCGTGCACGAGTTCCGCGAGGACGCCCAGCTCCTCATCGTCAGCCACCAGAAGCGCACGATGGAGGCGGCCGACTTCCTCTACGGCGTCACGATGCAGCCCGGCGGCTCGTCGAAGGTCGTCAGCGAGCGGGTGTCCGCCGGCGCCTGAACGCCGCCAGCCCATCAATCGCCTTGTTGCGCGAGGGCGAGGATCGCGTCGAAGTCCATCGACCGGCCTTCGTCGCGATGTCGCGCCATCTCGCTCGCCTCGGTCCCGTCGAGCTCGGCCAGCGCGGCCTCGGCGTCGTCGCCCCTGGCTCTCGCTTGTCCCCGTTCGACGCCGGCGTTCGACCGGAGCGCGTCGGCTGCGCCGAGCAGCGACGCCGCGACCGGAAGATCACCCCGAGCTGCGGCGGCGTCGGCCAGGTAGCAGCACAAGGTCGCGCTCGACGGTCCGCTCCCGACGGCGATGGCCTGTCGGAGGGCGTCGTGCAGTCGTCGCCATGCGCCCGCAGCGTCGCCGGCGGCGCGTTCCACGACGGCGAGATCGCCGGAGAAGTCTGGTGGGGCGAAGCCCTCCATCAGGTCCAGCGCGTGGGTCAACGCCTCGACCGCCCCGGCGAGATCGCCGCGACGCTGCCGGGCGAGGCCGAGGGCCTGAAGCACACGCCGGCGGTGGTCGACCTCCGACATCCGCAGCGCGAGCGCGTCGGCATCGAGGGCCGCTTCCTCGGCGCCAGCGGCATCACCGGCGGCGAGGCGAGCGTGCGCCAGGGCAGTGCCACCGAGGATGCGCGAGAACGGGTCGTCCACGGGTGCCTCGGCGACGAAGCGCTCTGCGGCGTCGACGCTCGCCGCGACATCGCCGGTCGCGATCAAGGCGTAGACGAGGACGCTCGGTCGCCATGGCGCCCGTGACCGATCGTGTGTGTTCCGAGCCGAGCACTGTTCGTACACCCTCGACCGCGTCCCCCGAACGCCCCTGCTCGAGCGCGATCTCGGCCAGGCGCAGATCGAGGACGCAGACGAACGCGCCGTCGTCTCCGGCGGCCGCCTTCGCGTCGCCGAACCATCTCACCGCGGCGCGCAGGTCGCCTCGCTTGAGGGCGACGAGTCCCCGGTTGTGCAACGGCAGCGCCCTCGCTCCACCGTCGTCGGTGCTCGCCGCGGCGCGCTCGAGCGAGGCGTCGGCGTCGTCGAGTCGGCCCGTCCGCCACTGCGCGATGCCCACGTAATTCCATAGGACGGGAAGCTGGTCGGGCTTGACGGCTGGTCCGGCCAGTAGGTCGAGAGCGTCGGTCTCGACCTCCGCCGAGCGACCCAGTGCCCAGTTGATTCGGAGGCGGCTGACTCGCAGCCGGTAGCGCCAGGTCTCGTCGGTGACGGTCGCCAGCGCAGCGTCTGTGCGACCGAGGGCCTCCGCGAAATCCACGTCGAGGAGAAGGAACGCGGTCCATTCCGCCAGTGGGGCCGTGTCGGCGTCGCCGACGGGCGCGGCGACATCGAGCGCGGCCCGCAGGTTGTCGAGTTCGGCCCGAACCTCGGGCTCGACCTCGGGGAAGTCACCGAGCGCGCCTTCGCCGAGGCCGGTCGCGAGTCCCGCGTGCGCGGACCGTGCCATGTTGCTCCGGTGGGCACGACGAGCGCGGTCGAGCGCGCCCGGCTGTGCCGCGAGCAGCTCGCCCGCACAGGCCCGGATCGTCTCGAGCATGTCGTACCGATCCGGCCCGCGCTGGGTGACGAGCGACTTGTCGGCCAGGGACGTCAGCCACGTCGCCGCGGCGTCCACGTCGTCGGCCTCGGCGACGGCCGCCGCGCCGGCGAGGCCCCATCCGCCGCGGAAGACCGACAGCGCCAGCACGAACTCGCGCTCCTCGGGACCGAGCAGCCCGATGCTCCAGCGCACGGTGTCCCGCAGCGTCCGCTGCCGGTGCGGTTGATCTCGGGGCCCGTCGCTGGCCAAGTCGAGCACGAGATCGAGCTGGGCGACCAGGTCGTCGAGGGTGAACGTACGCAGGCGAGCGGCGACCAGTTCGACGGCGAGGGGAAGGCCGTCGAGGCCGCGGCAGATCCGGCCGACGACGGCAGCATCGAGCCAATCGTCGGCATCGATGCGCACGGCGCGGGCCCGCTCGAAGAACAGGGCCGTCGCCGTGGGCTCGTCGAGCGGCTCGACCCGCACCTCGCGCTCGGCTTGCAGGTGCAGCCACTCCCGAGACGTCACCAGGATGGAGAGCCCGGGGCTACGGGCCCACATCTGGGCGACCAACTCGGCGGCGTCGAGCACGTGCTCGAAGTTGTCGAGGACGAGCAGGACATGACGGTCCTGGAAGTGGCGTACGAGCGCGTCGGTCGGGTCCTCGCCCTGGAGTCGGACGCCGAGCGCCATCGCGATCGCACCGGGAACGGCCTCAGGGGCGGCGACGGCAGCGAGCGGCACGAACCACGCGCCGTCGTCGAACTCGTCGACGAGATCGGCCGCGACACGCAGGGCGAGCCGGGTCTTGCCGATGCCGCCCGGCCCGGTGAGCGTCACGAGCCGCACCTCGTCCCGGCGCAGCAGGCCCCTCACCGTGGCGACGGTGTCGTCACGGCCGATGAACGCGGTCGGCTGGACCGGGAGGTTGTTCGGCCGGGCGTCGAGCGTGTCCAGGGGTGGGAAGCGCGAGACGAGATCGGGGTGTTCGAGCTGGGAGATGTGCTCCGGCTCCAACAGGTCCTTGAGGCGACGGACGCCGAGGTCGCGTAGACCCGCACGGTCGGGAAGCCGCTCTCGCACGAGGGCGGCGGTGGCGTCGGACACGAGGATCTGGCCGCCGTGCCCCGCCGCTCGCAGACGAGCGGCACGGTTGACGGTCGGGCCGAAGTAGTCGCCGTCGCGCAGCTCGGCCTGGCCCGTGTGCAGCGCGATCCGCACGCGCAGCGGCACATCGGTGGGCCACGGTTCGTGGGTGAGCGCCCGCTGGAGCTCCACCGATGCCTCAGCCGCCCGTACCGGATCTTCGAAGACCGAGAACGTGGAGTCGCCTTCGCCCCGCGACTTGAGCACGACGCCGCCGTGGTTCCCGACGACCGCGTCGACCAGTTGATCGTGGCGGGCCAGCGCCGCTGCCATGGAACCCGGCATCCGCTCCCACAGCTTCGTCGACCCGATGACATCGGTGAGCAGGAAGGTGATCTCGCCTTCCGGCAGCGTCCGCCCGACCCCGCTCGTGAGCCGGAGCGACGGGTCGTCGAGGAGGATGGCCGCCTCGAGATCGCGCAGCTCCTCGCTCGGTTCGAACCCGACCTCGTCGACCATCAGCGTCCGCAAGGCGTGGAAGGCGCGGAGAGCCTCGGCCGTGCGGCCAGCCCGATGGAGAGCGAGCATCCGCAGCCGCCACAGCCGCTCCCGCAGCGGGTGCGCGGCGCAGGCCGCTTCGAGCTCGGCGAGGACCGCGTCGTGCCTGCCTCGTCGCAGCTCCACGTCGACGCGTTCCTCCAGCAAGCGGACGCGCAACTCGTCGAGCCGCTGCGCGTCGGGGACGGCGAACGCCAGGTCGCGGACATCGGCGAGGCTCGCTCCGCGCCACAGCGACTCGGCGCGCTCCAGCGACTGCACCGCCTGGTCCAGTTCACCCGCCACTGCGGCGAGGTCGGCGGCGCGGGTCAGGTCCTCGACGAGGGCGATGTCGACCGACCCCGGTGGCAGCCGCAGCCGGTAGCCGTCACCGACGCGATCGATCTCGAGCGGGATGGGCGGCGTCGCGGCGAGGACCTTGCGAATCCGGGTCACCAGGATCGGGATGCCCTTCGCCGCCGAGGGCGGCGGGTCGTCGGTCCACAAGGCGTCGGTGATGCCGTCGACCGACACGACGCGGCCGGCATGGAGGGCGAGGAGGGTGAGGAGCGTCCGCTCCTTCGTCCCACCGACCTTCCTCAGCGCAGTTCCGTCCCACACCTCGAGGGGCCCGAGAAGGCGCAGGTGAACGTCCACCGACGGTGAGTATCGCCCACGTCGGGCGGGCCATTGGACGGCCGCGCAGTCGGATCGCAATCGACCTCCCGCACGCTCCTCCTGTGCAGCCGGAGCAGGGGAGCGGAGCGACCATGACGAAGCCGGACGACGGCCGCAGAGGCCGATCGCTCGCTGAGCTCGCGGTTGCTCACGGCCTCGGCACTGTGACCTCCGTCCGGCCCGGATGCGTGCTCACGACGCAGGGCACGCCTGGTCGGGATGCCTTCATCGTGATCGAGGGCGTCGCCAGGGTGACGAGGGACGGGCGCCTCATCGGCGAGCTGGGTCCCAACCAGTTCGTCGGCGAGATGGCACTGATCGATCACGGTCTCCGCTCGGCGTCGGTCGTCGCGGTGTCACCGATGCAGGTCATCGCATTCGACGCGCCGGCGTTCGCCGATGCTGCTCGCCGACCCGCTGGTTGCCCGGGAGCTCCGGCGCCAGGTCGTCGAGCGCCTCAGGGCCGCCATGTCTCCGACCCAGACCAACCAAACCAAGGACACGAGGAGCCAACCATGAAGCGCAACCATGAGAAGACGACGTCCATCGTCCGGCGGGCCGGTTCGCGCTCGCTCGTCGTGCTCGGGCTCATGTTGCCCGTCGCCGCCGTCACCGGCATCGCGACGGCGAGCATCCCGGAGGCCAACGGCATGATCAAGGGCTGCTACGACCCGCGGGCTGCCTACGTGCGGGTGGTCGACACTGCCCTCGGGCAGACCTGCACGACAGCCGAGAGGGCGCTCAACTGGAACCAGACCGGACCTCAAGGCCCCGCTGGTCCGGCCGGCGCGACGGGTGCGGCCGGGGCGACGGGTGCGACGGGTGCACAGGGACCTGTCGGTCTCACCGGCCCAGCCGGCCCTGCCGGTCCCATGGGGCCGCAGGGTCCCGCTGGTCCGGCCGGCGGGTACAACCGCGTCGGGCGGGGGACGGCCTGCGCGGGCACCTGTTCGGGCAACTACTACGGCACCTACCTCGAGGCGTGGGCCGGGTGCCCAGTCGGAATGACGGTGGTCGGCGGCGGCTTCGAGGTCGTGCCCGGCAGGTACAGCAACGGCACCAGGTACCCGGTGCAGGTCCAGCGGGACGCTCCGTTGGCGGGCTACGACTACTGGGTGGTGGGGGTCAACGTGCAGGCCCTCTCGTTCCAGGATCTCAAGGTGACCGCGATGTGCGTCGCACGCTGACGGAGGTTGCATCACGCTGGGCGAGCCCGGGACCACCTGGTCCCGGGCTTCCCGCCGAACCCGCCGCCTTACAGCGACTGAGCACCAAGGAACCGAGCGTGGTGTCGACGAGGTGCTCGACGTCGGCGCGGCGATAGGGCTCCTGGACGACGAGGAGGCGGTAGAAGACGGGCCCGGCGAGGCGGTCGATCAACGCTTCGACGTCGACGTCGCCGGGCAACTCGCCGCGTTCCACGCCTCGACGGATCACCTCGCGCGCAGGCTGCCGGCGCTCGTGGATGAACTCCCGGTGCACCGGGCGCAGGGCCGGCTCGCGGAACACGGCGTCGAGCAGCACCGGCAGCAACCGTCCGGCGCAGGTGCCGGGAAGCTTCTCGCTCAGGTGCGTGTACAGCGCGACCAGGTCGTCGCGCAGCGAACCGGAGTCGGGCACCGGCGTCGCCTCGACCCCGTGCCGGAAGGCGTCGAACAGCAGCGCCGGCGCCTCGGGCCAGTGCCGGTAGATCGTCGAGCGGGCCACGCCGGAACGGCGCGCCACCGCATCGACGCTGAACCCGGCGGCGCCCTCCTCGGCGAGGAGCCGCGCGGCGGCGTCGAGCACGGCCTCCCTGGAGCGCCGGACGCGGGGGTCAGTCCGCACTGGCGTGCACCGCCTGGCGGTCGGGCAACCGGTCCGGGATCCACCGGCTGAGGAGGAGGCCGGCCGTGATGGCGACGACGGCCATGCCGCCGAAGGCGATGCGGGTCCCGTCGTTGAAGGCCTCGCCGGCCGCCGCGATCAGCGACTGGGACTGCTCGGGGGTGATGATGCCCGTCTTGCACGCCTTGGTTGGCGATCGCCACCGTCTGGCCGATCGACTGGCTGGCGGCGTCTCGCACCTGATCCGGGAGGACGGTCAGGAAGTCGGCCGACCGGTAGACCGTCGCGACCACCGATCCGACGACGGCGATGCCGAGGGCGCCGCCGACCTCGCGGGTGACGTCGTTGACGGCCGAGCCCACGCCCGCCTTGGCCAGGGGCAGCGCGCCGACGATGTGCTGGCTGGCGCCGGGCATCACCAGGGCCATGCCCGAGCCGGTGCAGGCGAGCGCCACCATCACGACGAGGTCCGACGTCGAGGCATCGACCGTGGCGAGGAGCGCGAACCCGACGGCGATGATCAGGAAGCCCGGTGCGGAGCACGTTGCGCACACCGAAGCGGCCGATGAGGGCAGGACCGCGCGGGGCGACGATCATCAGCGCGGCGGCGTTCGGGAGGACGCGGAGGCCGGCCTCGAGGGGGAGTAGCCCTTCACGAACTGCAGGTACTGGGTCAGCAGGAAGAACATCCCGAACAGGCAGAAGAAGGAGATGGTGATCGTCGCCGAGCCGGCGCCGAACCCGGGGAGGCGGAACAGCCGCGGGTCGAGCATCGGGCGCCGTCGGCGCAGCTCCCAGCGCACGAAGGACATCAGCACGATGGCGGCGAGGACGAAGGAGCCGACGGTCACGGGGTCGAGCCAGCCCCGCTCCGGTCCCTCGATCACCCCGAACACGAGCGCGACCAGGCCAACGATGGACAGGCCGGCGCCGACCGGGTCGAGGGCGTGGCCGTCGGGGTCCTTCGACGTCGGGACGATGCGCCAGCTCAGGACGAGCAGGAGGACGACGAGCGGCACGTTGATGAAGAACACCGATCCCCACCAGAAGTGCTGGAGCAGGATGCCCGAGGAGATCGGGCCCAGCGCGCCGCCGACGCCGGCGAACGCGGCCCACACCGCCACCGCCTTCGGTCGCTCGTGGAACGGGAAGCTGTTCATCACGATCGACAGGGTCGCCGGCATGATGAAGGCGGCGCCGACGCCCATGACGGCCCGGGCGGCGATGAGCTGTGTCGGGTCGTCGGCGAAGCTGGCGACGACGGCGGCGCCGCCGAAGACCACGAGGCCGAACTGGAGGGCGCCCTTGCGGCCGAAGCGGTCACCGAGGGCGCCGGCGGGCAGCAGCATGCCGGCGAAGACGAGCGCGTACGCGTCGACGATCCACGACAGCTCGGTGCCGCTCGCCCCCAGCTCGGTCTGGATCGTCGGGAGGGCGACGTTCAGCGAGCTGACCGCCACCACGATCATGACGAGGCTCACGCAGAGCGAGCCGAGGATCCACCACCGCCGGGCGTAGATCGCCGGGTCGATGCCGAAGGTGTCGGACTCGGTCGGCGCGGCCGGTTCGGCGACGGTCATCGGGCGAACGCTACAGCTGTGTAGCGCAACCCCACCCGGCCACGTCGGTAGCTCGTCGGGACCGCTAAGGGCAGGCGGGCGAACCACCAGAGGCTGAGGACGGCGGCGGCGAGGAGGGCGACAAGCGCGGCGCCGACGAACCACTCGGAGATCTCCCGCTGCTCGGTCTCGTACCCGATCGACGAGCCGAGGTCGTCGTACGCGGCGGCGAGGTCACCCTCGTCCTCGGCGGCGAAGCTGACGCCGTCGGTCTCGTCGGCGATCTCGGCCAGGGCGTCGACGTTCGGCGGGACGGGCACGATCTCGCCCTCGATGGAGATGACGCCGGAATCCGTCCCGAAGGCGATCGTCGACACGGGGATCTCCGCCTCCTGCGCCGCCGCGACCGCGTCCTGGTTGGACCGGCCGACCGTCGTCTCGCCGTCGGAGAGCACGACGAGCGTCGCCGGCACGGCTTCGTCGGGATCGTCGGCCTCCGGCACCGTCGACAGCGCCTCCAGACCGGCGAAGATCGCTTCGCCGATGGCGGTTCCCTCGCCCAGCTCGAGGTCGTCGATGGCGCGGAGGACGTCGCCGTGGTCGGTCGTCGGTGCCACCGCGACCAACGCGGTCCCGGCGAACTGCACCAGCCCGACGTTCACGGTCGTCGGGAACGGTTTCGACGAAGTTCGTCGCTGCGTCCTTCGCCGCCGCCAGGCGTGACGGCTCGATGTCGGTGGCCTCCATCGACAACGACGTGTCGATGGCGAGCACGATCGTGGCCCGTTCGACGGGCACCTCGACGGCGCGGGTCGGTTCGGCGAGGGCGACGACGAGCAGCCCGGCGCCGATGACGAAGGCGACGGCGGTGACGTGGCGGCGCCACGCCGGCCGCTTCGGCGCGACGACGTCGAGCAGGGCCAGGTTCGTGAAGCGGACCGCGTACACCGGGCGGCGCCTGAGCTGGAACGCCACGTACGCGACGAGCAGGGCGACCACGACGGCGAGGAACCAGAGGCGCGAGGGTGCGCTGAACTCGAGCGCGAAGTTCACCGGCGCGGTCACTTGCCCATCCCCGTCGATCGGGCCAGGGCCGCGGCGCGGTCGCGACGGGTGGCAACGAACGCGACGAGGTCGCCGAGCCAGTCGCGGTCGGTCCGCAGCACGAGGTGGTCGGCGCCGGCCGACCTGATGGCGGCGGCGAGCGCGTCGCGGCGAGCCGCAGCGGCCTTGGCGTAGCGGGATCGCAGGCGGGCGTCGCCGGTCTGCACCTCGCGACTGCGGCCCGTCTCGGGATCGACCACCTCCAGCACGCCGACGTCGGGCAGGTCGAGCTCCCGAGGGTCGACGACCTCCACGCAGAGGACGTCGTTGCGCACGGCGAGGCGGCGCAACGGGTGGGTGACGCCGGGGACCTTCGCCCCGGGGTCGTCGTCGAGCCAGTCCGAGATGATCACGGCCAGCCCCCGCCGGCGCATCGAGCGGTCGAGGCGCGTGAGGGCGGCGTTCAGGTCGGTGGCGCCCGAGCCGTCGGCCACCTCGGCGGTGATGATGCGGTGGAGGATGGCGCGCAGGTGATCCCGACCGCCCTTGGCGGGAACGATCGTCGCCGGCTCCGGCCCGCCGGTGGCGAGCACGGCACCGAGCCGGTTGCCGCCGCGAGCGGTCAGGAAGCCGACGGCGGCCGCCGCCGCGAGGGCCAGCGATCGCTTCGTCGTGAGCGCCGTGCCGAACTCGAGGCTGGCCGACAGGTCGACGAGGATCCACGTCTCGAGCTCGCGGTCGGCGATCGTCTCCCGGACGTGCAGTGACTGGGTGCGAGCGGTGACGTTCCAGTCGATCCGGCGGACGTCGTCGCCCGGCTGGTACACGCGAGCCTCGCCCGGATCGGAGCCGTGGCCGGGCACGAGACCGCGGTGGTCGCCGTGGAGGAGGCCGTCGAGGCGCCGCGTGATCGTCAGCTCGAGTCGGCGCAGCACCTCGGCGGCACTGCCCACGTCGATGCCGTGGTCGGTCATCGGCGCGGGCGTGAGCCGCCCAGGGCTGCAGGCGGGGTGCCGAGTCGGATACGCCGATGATTCGGTCGCCCTGCGGGCTCGCTCATGACGGTGGGAGCACGGTGCTGACGGGCGTGGGGGCGGTGACCGGCGTACTGACGACCGTCGCGGCGACGGGCGACATCGACGGAGCGATCCGCGGCGCAGGCACGGTCCCGAGGATCCGGGCGAGGAGGTGGTCGGAGGTCAGGTTGCGGGCCAGGGCCTCGTAGGAGAGGACGAGACGGTGCCGCAGGACATCGGGCGCCACGTCGAAGACGTCCTGGGGCAGCGCGTAGCCGCGCCCACGGAGCAGGGCGAGCGCGCGGGCGCCGGCGACGAGACCGAGGCTCGCCCGGGGGCTGGCGCCGTACTGGATGAGGTCGGCCAGGTCGGCCAGCCCGGCGCTCGCTGGTGCGCGCGTCGCCAGCACGAGGTTCACGGCGTAGTCGACCACTCCCCGGTCGACGTACACGGCGTCGGCCGCCTTCTGCAGGGCGAGCAGCTCCTCGGAGCCGAGGACGGCGTCGGCGGTCGGCGGGTTCACGCCCATCCGCAGGACCACCTCGATCTCCTCCTCGCGGCTGGGGTACCCGATCAGCACCTTCATCAGGAAGCGGTCGCGCTGGGCCTCCGGCAGCGGGTAGACGCCCTCGCTCTCGATCGGGTTCTGCGTGGCGAGCACGAGGAAGGGCTCCGGCACCGGATGGGTGATGCCGCCGATGGTCACCTGGTGCTCGGCCATCACCTCGAGCAACGCCGACTGCACCTTCGCCGGCGCGCGGTTGATCTCGTCGGCGAGGACGACGTTGGCGAACACCGGGCCGAGCTCCACGTCGAACTTCTCGCTCGACGTCCGGTACACGCGGGTGCCGATCAGGTCGGCGGGCAGCAGATCGGGGGTGAACTGCAAACGGGCGAAGGAGCCGCCGCTGACCCGAGCGAGCGTCTCGCAGGCGAGGGTCTTCGCCAGGCCGGGCACGCCCTCGAGCAGGCAGTGGCCACGGGCGAGGAGGCAGACGACGAGCCGTTCGATGGCCCGGTCCTGCCCGACGACGACCTTCTTGATCTCGAACAACGCCGTCTCGAGGAGCTTCGCCTCGGGCGTGGCGGGGCCAGGAGGAGCCATGGGCGAGGGAGCGTACGCACCGCTGGCCCTGGTGGGGCGTCGCGGGACCTTCCCTCTAGGGTCAAGCCAGTGAGCGAGCACAGCAAGCGAACCATCGGCACTGGGGTCTCGCTGCGCAGCAGCGAGCTCGACATCCCCTCGCCACCGCAGGTGGCCGCCTGATGGAGATCGTGCTCTTGCTCCTGGCGATCCTCGTGGTCGCCGGCATCACGGCGGCGGTCGTGGTCATGCGTCGCCGGAGCGGCGACGACATCGCCGACCTCGGGCCACCGCCCGGGCCTGCGCCGGTCCGTGAGATCGGAGAGCCGGAGGTCGACGAGCAGATCGTCGCCGAGGTCGAGGAGGCCCTGGCCCCCGTCGTCGAGGAGCTCGAGGCGCCCACCCTCGAGGTGGCTGTCCCGCCAGAGGTTGGCGAGCCGCGAGGTCCTCGAGCGCCCACGCTTCCGCGACCGGCTCAGCAAGGCCCGCACCGCCTTCGCCGGGTTCCTGGGGCGGACCACCGTCGACCAGGCGACCTGGGACGAGCTCGAGGACGCCCTGATCCTCGCCGACGTCGGGGTCGGGTTGACCGGCGATCTGCTGGACGCGCTGCGGGCCCGGGTGAAGGAGGAGGGCATCAGCGACCCGGCGGCGATGACGGCCGCCCTCAAGAGCGAGCTGAAGGGCCGGTTGGCGGCTGACCGGACCCTGCGCTTCGACTCCGGGACGACCAACGTGTGGCTCTTCGTCGGCGTCAACGGCGTGGGCAAGACGACGACGATCGGCAAGGTCGGGCGCCAGCAGATCGACGACGGCCGCGCCGTCGTCATGGCGGCGGGCGACACGTTCCGGGCCGCGGCCGCCGAGCAGCTCGGCACGTGGGCGGAGCGATGCGGCGCCCACTTCGTGCGGGGCGCGGAGGGCGCCGACCCCAGCAGCGTCGTGTTCGACGCGGTGGAGGCGGCCACGGCGAGGGGGGCCGGGCTCGTGCTCGCCGACACCGCCGGCCGGCTCCACACGAAGTCCAACCTCATGGACGAGCTGCGCAAGGTTCGCCGGGTCGCCGAAAAGGGCAGCGGCACGGTCACCGAGGTCCTGCTCGTCCTCGACGCGACGACGGGCCAGAACGGGCTCGTCCAGGCGAGGGAGTTCACGTCGGCGGTCGAGGTGACCGGGGTCGTGCTGACCAAGCTCGACGGCTCGGCCAAGGGCGGCATCGTGCTCGCCATCCAGCACGAGCTCGGCATTCCGGTCAAGCTGGTGGGACTGGGGGAGAGCGCCGGCGACCTCGTCGAGTTCGACCCCGAGGAGTTCGTCGAGGCCCTGCTCTCCTGACTGTGGGGGTTGCCGTGTGATCTGGTTCTTGCTGACGCTCCCGTTCCGACTCGTCGGCCTCGGCTTCCGGCTGGGCGCCGGCTCCGCGAAGGTCACGCACCGCACCGTCCGCGTCGTCGGCTACCGCCGCATCGTCGTGTTCGCGGCCGGCGTCGGCGTCGGTCTGCTCCTCGCCCCGGTGCCGGGTGACCAGCTCCGCGCCAAGCTCCGCGACGCGCTGGAGCAGCTGGGCCTCGGCGGCCCTGGTGTGGGCGCGCCCGCCGACGTGGCCTCGGCGGTGCGCGACGAGCTGGCGTCGTCGCCCCGCACCTGGCACCTCCCGCAGCCGGCGGTCACCGCCGCCGAGGGCCGCGTGACGCTCTCGGGTGAGGTGCCGCACGCCACGGCCGCCGCCGACCTGGAGCGGGCGGCGCGCGCCGTGCGCGGCGTCCACGAGGTCGACAACCGCCTCCGCATCGCCACCGCCTCGAACTAGCCGGCTCGCCGCCCAGCCCCGATTCGAGGGTTCGGGGTTGGACGAACGCCGCCGGTACCATCGCCCGCCGCATGTTCGAGTCACTGTCGGAACGGTTCGAGGGGATCTTCAGTCGCCTCCGGGGCAAGGGTCGCCTGACCGACGAAGACGTCGACGAGGTCCTGCGCGAGGTCCGGGTCGCGCTGCTCGAAGCCGACGTGAACGTCCGCGTCGCCCGTGGTTTCGTCGACCGGGTGCGCGAGGCCGCCGTCGGCGCCGAGCTGTCGAAAGCCCTCAACCCCGGCGAGCAGGTCGTCAAGCTCGTCCACGCCGAGCTCGTCAACACCCTCGGCGGCGAGGCGATGCGGTTGACGTACGCCTCGAAGCCGCCGACGGTCGTGCTGCTCGCCGGCCTCCAGGGCTCGGGCAAGACGACCAACGCCGCCAAGCTCGCCCGCTGGTTCAAGGCGCAGGGTCGCCAGCCCCTCATGGTCGGCGCCGACCTGCAACGGCCGGCCGCCGTCGAGCAGCTCCGGACGCTCGGCAACCGGCTCGGCGTTCCCGTGCATGGCGGGCTGAGCAACGGCGACCCCGTCGCGACGGCGGCCGCCGGCATCGCCAAGGCGCGCGACACCGGGCGCGACGTCGTGATCGTCGACACCGCAGGACGTCTGGCCATCGACGCCGAGCTGATGGACCAGGTCCGCCGCATCAGCGAGGCCGTGTCGCCCGATTACACGTTCCTCGTGATCGACGCCATGACCGGCCAGGACGCGGTGACGACCGCCGAGGCCTTCCACGCCACCCTCGAGCTCGACGGCGTCATCCTCACCAAGCTCGACGGTGATGCGCGTGGCGGTGCCGCGCTCTCGGTCAAGGAGGTGGTCGGGCGCCCGATCGCCTTCGCGTCCACCGGCGAGAAGCTCGAGGACTTCGATCTGTTCCACCCCGACCGGCTGGCGGGTCGCATCCTGGGCATGGGCGACGTCCTGACCCTGATCGAGAAGGCCGAGCAGGTCTACGAGAAGGAAGAGGCCGAGGCGGCTGCGGCCAAGTTGTTCGAGGGCCGCTTCACCTTCGACGACTTCCTCGACCAGATGCAGCAGGTGCGGAAGATGGGCCCGCTCGGCAACCTGGTCGGGATGCTTCCGGGCATGCCCAAGGAGCTCCGCGGCGTCGAGATCGAGGACAAGGAGCTCAACCGGGTCGAGGCGATCATCCGCTCCATGACCCCCCAGGAGCGTGCCTACCCGGAGGTCATCGACGGCTCGCGGCGGGCGCGCATCGCCGCCGGAAGCGGCGTCACGGTGTCGGAGGTGTCCCTCCTGGTGAAGCAGTTCGCCGAGATGCAGAAGATGATGAAGAAGATGACGGCGATGCCCGGCGTCGGGAAACGCCTGCAGAAGAAGCAGGCGAAGAAGAAGGGCAAGAAAGGTCCTGGTGGGAGGGTCGTGGCGCCGCCGCCGCCCCCGCCGTTCCAGCTGCCGGGTTTGAACTGACGCCCTCGGGAAGGGCAGACTCGCAGGCCGCTCTGGCACCAGAAGGGAATGTTGACGTGGCCGTGAAGCTCCGCCTCATGCGGATGGGCAAGACGAAGCAGCCCACCTACCGCGTCGTCGCGGCCGACGGCCGGTCGCCTCGCGACGGCCGCTTCATCGAGATCCTCGGCAGCTACGACCCGCGCCAGGAGCCCTCGGTCGTCAAGATCGACGTCGCCAAGGCCGACGCCTGGATCGCCAAGGGGGCCCAGCCCACCGACCGGGTGCGGACCCTGCTCGGCATCGCCCGCAACCAGCCGGCGCCCAGCGACGACGCCCCCGCCGACACGCCGGCCGCTCCCGAGACGGCGCCCGCCGAGTGACCGACGACGACGCCCCCGAGGAGCTCGACGACGTCGAGGAGCTCGACGGCGACGACGAGGAGGACGACGGCGACGACGACGATGCCGTCGACGACGACAGCGATGCCGCCGACGACGACAGCGATGCCGTCGACGAGGTCGACGGCAACCGCCGACCCGCCCCCACCGCGGCGGCGGTACTGGAGTACCTCGTGCGCCAGCTGGTCGACGAGCCCGACGGTGTCGAGGTCGAGGCCGTCGACCGCAGCCGCGGCGTCCAGCTCGAGGTCCGGGTCGCGCCCGGCGACATGGGTCGCGTGATCGGCAAGCGCGGACGCACAGCGCAGGCGATCCGCACCGTGACCCGAGCGGCGGCGGCCAAGGACTCCGTCGACGTCAACATCGAGTTCCTGGAGTAACCCGGATGCTCGTCGTGGGCCGGATCACCCGGGCCCACGGCCTGCGCGGTGAGGTCGTCGTCGATCTCCTGGGGGAAGCGGTGCGCCTCGCCGCCGGCTCGGTCCTGCAGACCGACGACGGTCCCGTGACCGTGGTGTCGGCGCGCCCCACCAGGACCGGTGGGTCGTCGTCCTCGACGGCGTGAGCACGCGGGAGGCCGCCGAGGCGTTCCGCGGGACCGAGCTGCGGGCCGAGCCGATCGAGGTGCCCGACGCGCTCTGGCTCCACGACCTGCTGGGTGCCACCGTCGTCGACACCGCCGGCGAGGTGCTCGGCACGATCGAGGCCGTGCTCCCGAACCCGGCGAACGACCTGCTGCAGCTCGATGGTGGTGCCCTCGTGCCGGTCACCTTCGTCGTCGGCTGGGACGAGGGAGCCGCCGCGCCGGCGGCCGGCAGCTCGTCGTCGACCCGCCCCCTGGCCTGCTGGAGCTGTCGTGACGCTCCGCATCGACGTGTTCACGATCTTCCCGGGTCTCGTCGACGCCTTCGCCGACCGAGAGCCTCCTCGGTCGGGCTCGGACCGGCGGGCTCATCGACCTGCGGGTGCACGATCCGCGCGACCACACGACCGACGCGCACCGCTCCGTCGACGACGCGCCGTTCGGCGGCGGCGCCGGCATGGTCCTGCGGCCCGAACCGCTCTTCGAGGCGGTGGAGGCCGCGGCCCCACCGCGCCCGCTGTACCTGCTCGGCCCCGGAGGTCGCCGGTTCGACCAGGCCATGGCCGCCACCCTCGCTGCCGGCACCGGCTTCTCCCTGCTCTGCGGGCGGTACGAAGGGGTCGACGCCCGCGTGGCCGAGCACCTCTGCGACGGCGAGCTGTCCGTCGGCGACTACGTGCTCGCCGGTGGCGAGGCGGCTGCGCTCGTCGTGCTCGAGGCCGTGACGCGCCTCGTGCCAGGCGTCATGGGCAACGAGGCCTCGAGCGGCGAGGAGTCCTTCGCCGACGGGCTGCTCGAGCATCCGCAGTACACCAGGCCGGCGATCTTCCGCGGCTGGGAGGTCCCGGCGGTCCTGCGCTCCGGTGATCACGCCGCCGTCGCCCGCTGGCGACGGGCCGCCGCCTTGGCGCGCACCGCTGGAGCACCGCCCCGACCTCCTCGAGGCCCGGGGTGGCCTGAGCGACGCCGAGCGGGCCGCTTTGAAGGCCGAGCTGGGACTGCACTACCGTGCCCCGGCCCCATCGGACCCCGACCGGAGCACGTGATCATGCAGCCCACCGACCTCGTCGACCGCGCCAGCCTCCGTGACGACATCCCCGACTTCGCCCCCGGCGACACCTTGAAGGTGCACGTCAAGGTGGTGGAGGGCAACAAGCAGCGGGTCCAGGTGTTCCAGGGCGTCGTGATCCGCCGCCAGGGCGACGGCCTGCGGGAGTCCTTCACCGTCCGCAAGGTCAGCTACGGCGTGGGCGTGGAGCGGACCTTCCCGCTGCACGCCCCGACGATCGACCGGATCGAGGTCGTCACCCGGGGCGACGTCCGCCGGGCGAAGCTGTACTACCTCCGCGATCGCGTCGGGAAGGCCGCCAAGATCAAGGAGAAGCGGTAGCTCTACCGGCCCTCGGTGCCGTCGGAGCGATCCGTCTGCTGGACGACGCCGTGGCGCCGGAGGTCGGCGCGCACTAAGCCAGCGTTCACCGAGGAATGGAGCGTTCGATGGAGTCGATGAAGACGTACCTCATCGTGTGGTTGTGTGGTTTGGTCACCGGTCTGATCCTCCTCGAGCATTGGCGACGTCGTAGCGGTCTCCAAGTCCCGGCGGCGGCGAACGCGGGAGTCGACGTCGAGCCGGATGCAGCGAGCACGCCCATGAAGGTGTCAGCCGTGATCGTCGCGGGCGCCAAGGCCGACGCCGAACGCGCCCGAGACCTTCTCGTGCGCATGATGCCGTGGGCGAGCACCTCAGCAACGTCCCTTGCCCGTCTGCAGCCGGGTCGAACGGGAACGCCAGCAGTGGCGACCGTTGAGCAACAGAACGAGGAGATTCCGAACGGGAGCTATCAAGGAGAAGCGCGAACGCGGTGAGCCCGCGCTCTCGCCGTCTCCTCGTCGAGACGGCGGTGCTCGTCGCCGTCGCCACCATCGCTGCCCTGCTGCTGAAGGCGTTCGTCGCCCAGGCGTTCTCCATCCCGTCGGCGTCGATGGAGCCCCAGCTCCAGCCGGGTGACCGCGTCGTCGTGTCCCGCATCGCGTACCGACTGCACGACCCCCGGCGGGGCGACATCGTCGTCTTCGACGCCCCCGACGCGCCCGAGGTCGACGAGCCGATCCTCCCGATCCGCCTCGTCGAGGACGTCCTCGAAGGGGTCGGGTTGCGGCGACCGGACGAGACCGAGCTCATCAAGCGGGTCATCGGCCTGCCCGGCGAGGTGGTGGAAGCACGGGGCGGCCGGATCGTGATCGACGGCCGCGAGCTGCGCGAGCCGTACCTGCCGCCCGATGTGGCGACCTCCGACTTCGGGCCGATCACCGTTCCCGACGGGACCGTGTACGTCCTGGGCGACAACCGCGGCGACTCGGCCGACAGCCGCGTCATCGGCCCGGTGCCGATCGACTCGATCGTCGGCCGGGCCATCGTCAGGGCCTGGCCCCCGTGGCGGTGGGCCTGGTTGTGACTTCCGGCGGCGTAGCCTGGCCGCCCATGGCGGCGACGAGATGAGTGCCGAGGATCTCGAGCACTACGAGGCGGACCTCGAGCTCCAGCTGTACCGGGAGTACAAGGACGTGTGCCCGATGTTCGCCTACGTGGTCGAGACCGAGCGCCGCTTCTACCTCGCCAACGACGTCCGGCAGGAGGTGCGCGAGATCGGCGGCCGCGCCTTCATCGAGCTCGAGCTCCACGACGCCTGGGTCTGGGACATGTACCGGGCCAGTCGCTTCGTCCCTTCGGTGCGCATCGCCACCTTCAAGGACGTGAACGTCGAGGAGCTGCCGAAGACCGACCTCCTCGGTCCGGCGAGCCAGATCACCGGCGAACCTGGTTGACCGCGGCGCGCCTGGCGCTCGGGGCCGGTGGCGAGGCGGCCGCGGCCGCCTGGTACGCAGCGCACGGGTACGAGGTGCTCGACCGCAACTGGCGGGTGCGGGGCGAGGTCGACGGCGAGCTCGACCTCGTGGTGCGCAAGGGCCGGCTCGTCGCGTTCTGCGAGGTCAAGACGCGAACTTCGACGGCCTACGGATCACCGGCGCTCGCCGTCGGGCGCGACAAGCAGCGCCGCCTGCGGCGCCTGGCCGCGGCCTGGCTGCGGACGCACCGGCTGCGGGCCGACCACGTCCGGTTCGACGTCGCCGCCGTCGTCGGCAGATCGGTCGAGGTCTACGAGGGCGCGTTCTAGGGAGTCCGCGCCAGGATGGCGCTCCCGAGTCCACACAGCGTCGGGCACGACAGGAATCGGTTGTGAGCGGAGCGCCATGGATGGCGCAGAGCGAACCATCGGCACCTCGCTCCGCCCGATCACCTAGCGGGGGCGGCGGCGGTGGCGGTGCTCCCAGCAGGAGCGGTGCCAGTGGCGGCGCAGGTCGGGTTCCTCGACCGGCACGACGACGAGGTGGCCCGTGCCCGGTCCGATCTCGCCGTTGCAGCCGGGGCAGAGGTACGCCTTCGTCGCCTCGTAGGGCTGGATGCGGCGCACCTCCAACGGCCCGTGGCCGTCGTCCTCCGTCCACGTCATGGATGGGGAGGTCAACCGAGCAGGGCCCAGAGGAGCAGGGCGACGCACACGGCGACGGCGGCCACGACCATCACGTAGTCGGAGGTCCGTCGCTTCTGCTGGCGGTACGGGTCGAAGCCCATGGGCGTGAGTATGTTCGCCGCCATGGAGACACTGCAGGTCGAGCGGGCCGGAGGCATCGTCACCGTGACGATGAACCGACCGTTCCGCAAGAACGCCGCCAGCCCGAGGATGTTCGGCGAGCTCCGCGACGTGTTCCGCGCCATCTCGGCCGACCCCGAGCGCGACCGGGTCGTGGTCGTCACCGGCGCCGAGGGCAACTTCTGCTCGGGCGCCGACCTCTCGGAGGTGGGCGAGGTGCACATGCACCAGCTGTCGTGGATGCGCCAGGTCGGTGAGACCGTCGTCGCGCTGCACCAGCTCCCCATGCCCGTCATCGCCAAGGTCGAAGGCGTCGCCGTCGGTGCCGGAGCCAACCTGGCGTTCGGGTTGCGACCTGATCGTCGCCGCCGAGGATGCCCGGTTCAGCGAGATCTTCAGCCGGCGTGGGCTGTCGATCGACTTCGGTGGCTCGTACGTCCTGCCGCGGCTGGTCGGGCTGCACAAGGCGAAAGAGCTGGCGTTCTTCGCCGACATCATCTCGGCGAAGGAGGCCCTCGAGCTCGGGATCGTGAACCGGGTCGTCGCCCACGCCGACATCGATGCCTTCGTCGCCGACTGGGCTGCTCGGCTGGCGGCCGGTCCGCCGCTGGCGCTGTCCATGACGAAGAAGCTCCTCAACGCCGGCCTGCACTCCTCGATCGCCGACGCCGTCGAGGCCGAGGCGCAGGCCCAGACGGTCAACTTCGGCACCGCCGACACCGTCGAGGCGATGAACGCCTTCGCCGAGAAGCGCGACCCCGAGTTCCGCGGCCGCTGAGTTCTCGTTTTCAGGTGCGAAGACCTGCTTCCACGGCGGCGAGGCGGCGCTCGAGGTAGGTGCGTTCGGGGGTGGTGCGGGTCAGGGCGAGGGCGGCGCGGTAGGCGTCGGCGGCCTCGTCGAACCGTCCGAGCCGTCGCAACAGGTCGGCGCGCGTCGCCGGGAGCAGGTGGTAGCCGGCGAGCTCGCCGGTCGCGTCGAGGGCGTCGACGAGAGCGAGGCCGGCGCTCCGGTCCCTGGGCCATGGCGACGGCGACGGCGCGGTTCAGCTCGACGACCGGCGACGGCACCAGGCGCGCCAGCTCGCCGTACAGGACGGCGATCTCGGCCCAGTCCGTCGCCGCCGCGTCGGGCGCGGTCGCGTGGCAGGCGGCGATCGCCGCCTGCACCTGGTACGGGCCCGGGCGCTCCCGCCGCAGGGCGCGGTCGAGCACGGCGACGCCTTCGTCGATCGCGGCGCGGTCCCAGGACGACCGGTCCTGCTCGTCGAGCACGACGAGCCCACCCTCGGCGTCGACGCGGGCATCGCGGCGCGAGTCCTGCAGGAGCAGCAGGGCGAGCAGGCCGAGGGCCTCCGGCTCGTCGGGCATCAGGGCGGCGAGCGTGCGGGCCAGGCGGATCCCCTCCTCGCACAACCCGCGCCGGACGAGGTCGGCACCGGCGGTGGCGGCGTAGCCCTCGTTGAACAGGAGGTACACCACGCCGAGGACCGACGCTCGTCCGCTCCGGCAGCAGGTGCGCGGGAGGCACTCGGTAGGGGATGGCGGCGTTGCGGATCTTGCGCTTCGCCCGGACGAGGCGCTGGGCCATCGTGGCTTCGGGCACGAGGAAGGCCCGGGCGATCTCGGCGGTCGTGAGGCCGGTGAGGGTGCGCAGCGTGAGCGCCACCTGTGCGTCGACGGCGAGCGCCGGGTGGCAGCACGTGAAGATGAGCCGCAGCCGGTCGTCGGTGACGCCGCTGCGTGTCGGTGTCCCTCGGTTCGTCGTCCCCCGACAGCACAGCGACCTCCTGGAGCTTCGCCGCTCCCGTCGCGGCCCGGCGCAGCCGGTCGACGGCGTGGTTGCGGGCGACCGTCGTGACCCACGCGCCCGGGCGGCGCGGGACGCCCTCGCGCCGCCATCGTTCGAGGGCGGCGGCGAAGGCCTCCTGCGCGCTCTCCTCGGCGAGGTCCCAGTCGCCGGTCACGCGGATCAGCGTGGCGACGACCCGTCCCCACTCCTCGCGGAAGGCGCGGGCGACGGCGGCCTCGGCGTCGGTGGCTACATCTCCCAGATCGGTCGCACCTCGACCGAGCCGTGGCGAGCCCCGGGGATCTTCGCCGCCACCTCGATGGCCTCGTCGAGGTCCTTGCACTCGACGACGTAGTAGCCGCCGATCTGCTCCTTGGTCTCGGCGAACGGCCCGTCGGAGGTGAGGACCTCGCCGTCGCGCACCCGGACGGTGGTGGCGTCGGTCGTCGGCCGCAGCCGCTCGCCGCCCTGCAGGACGCCCCGGGCGCCCATCTCCTCGCCGAAGGCCATGTAGCCGGCCATCTCGGCGCTGCCCTCGTCGGGGCTCATGGCCGCCTCGGCGGCTTCCTCCGTGCAGATCATCAACACGTACCGCATCGGTTCCTCCTCAGTGGTGGTCAGTCTCGTTCACCCACGACGAACGAGGAGGCGCCGGATCGACACCTCGGCCCGAGAACTCCGACACACCCCCTTCGTAGGCTGCTCCCATCCCGCTCGTGGGCCGCGGTCACCCGCCCTCCTCCGCTCCGCTGTGTTGCGTCCGAGGAGGCCTCGATGCTCGCCACCGTCCCGTCCGCCACCGTCCTCGGCGCCAAGGGCCACCTGGTCCACGTCGAGGTCCACGTCGGCCAGGGCCTGCCGGGCAACTCGCTCGTCGGCCTGCCCGACGCCTCCTGCCGGGAGGGCGTGCAGCGCGTCACCGCCGCCTTCCAGTCCGCCGGTCTCGCGTGGCCGGGGGTGACGCGCCGGGTCACGATCAACCTGGCCCCGCCCGGCCTGCGCAAGCTCGGCAGCGGCCTCGACCTCGCCATCGCGGTGGCGGCGCTCGTCGCCGGCGAGGCCGTCCCGCCCGACGCCGTCGGCGGGCTCGCCTTCGTCGGCGAGCTCGGCCTCGACGGCCGGGTCCGGCCGGTTCCCGGCGCGCTGCCGATGGTGGCCGCCCTCGCGCGCCGTCGAGTCGGTCCGCACCGTCGTGGTGGCGACCGGCTCCTACCACGAGGCGCGGCTGGTGGCGGGGGCGGAGCGGGTCCGGGTGGCGGACAGCCTCGGCGAGCTCGCCCTGGTGCTGAGCGGAGGTGGCGCCTGGCCGGAACCGCCGCCGGCGCCGCTCCCGGCGCTCGAGGCGCCGCCCCCCGACCTCGCCGACGTGCGGGGCCAGGCTGCTCGCCCGGCGGGCGCTCGAGGTCGCCGCCGCCGGCGGGCACCACCTGCTGCTCGTCGGGCCACCGGGCGCGGGCAAGACGATGCTCGCCCAGCGCCTGGCCGGGCTGCTCCCGCCCCTCGACCCGCTCGACGCCCTCGAGGTCTCGGCGGTGTGGTCGGCGGCCGGCCTCGGGCCTCCCGGCGAGCGGCCTGCTCTCGGCCCCGCCGCTGCGGGCGCCGCACCACTCGGCGTCGATGCCCGCCATCGTCGGCGGCGGCACTGCCTGGCTGCGGCCCGGCGAGGTCAGTCTGCGCGCACCGGGGCGTCCTCTTCCTCGACGAGCTGGCCGAGTTCCCGCCCTCGGTGCTCGACGTCGCTGCGGACGCCGCTCGAGGAGGGCGTCGTGCGGGTCGCCCGGGCCCGGGAGTCCGTCGAGCTGCCGGCGCGGTTCCTCCTCGTCGGCGCCACGAACCCGTGCCCCTGCGGCGAGGCGGGCCGGCCCGGCGCCTGCCGGTGCGGCTCGGCGGGCCAGGGCTCGCTACCTCCGGCGCCTGTCGGGCCCGCTGCTCGACCGGTTCGACCTGCGCGTCGAGGTGGCCCGGCCGGAGGCGGCCAGCTGCTCGGCGGCGCCGCCGGGCGAGCCGACGGCCGCCGTCCGCGAGCGGGTCGCTGGCGGCGCGCCAGGTGGCGGCCGGGCGGGGCGTCGGGCCAACGCCGACTCGACGCCGCCGGCCTCGACGCGTGCGCCGTGCCCGGCGAGGACGCCGCCGGACTGCTCGGGCGCCGCCGTCGCCTCGGGTCGCCTCTCGGGCCGCGGGCTCGCCCGGGTCCGCGCCGTCGCCCGCACCCTCGCCGACCTCGACGGCGCGCCGGCCCCGTCCTCAGCGCCGAGCACGTCGCCCTCGCCCTCGCCCTGCGCCAGCCGCTGGTCACCCCGACATCGGGCCGCGGGATGACCGCCGCGGTGACCGCCGAACCGACCGCACGCGACCTGCCCGACGTGGCGTGGCTGGTCGCGCTGGCCTCCCTGCCGGACGTGGGGCCGGCCCGGCTGGCGGCGCTGCGCGGCCGGGCGTCCGGCCCGCGAGGCCTTCGACGCGCTCGTCGAGGGCCGGCTCGTCGTCGACGCCGGCTTCGCCGACCGCCGTGCGGACGGTCCGACCCGACGGCGCTCGTCGAGCGCTGGCGGTCCGCCGCCGCCGCGCCGTCGACGTCGACGCGCTCTGGGACGCGCACCGCGCCGCCGGCATCGCCGTGCTCGCCCCGGGCGGGCCGGGGTGGCCCGACGCCGCTCGCCGACGACCCCGAGCCGCCGGCGGTGCTCTTCGCCCGCGGCGACCCGACGTGCTCGCCGGGCCGCGGGTCGCCGTCGTCGGCACCCGACGCTGCAGCCGCTACGGCTGGGACGTCGCCCACCGGCTCGGCGCCGAGCTCGCCGAGGCCGGCGTGGCGGTCGTGTCGGGCCTCGCCCTCGGCATCGACGGCGCCGCCCACCGCGGCGCGCTCGACGCCGGCCGCGGCGCCGCCCGTCGGCGTCGTGGGCACCGGCCTCGACGTCGTCTACCCGCGCGGCCAACCGCGCGCCTCTGGGACGAGGTGGCGGCGGCGGGCGTCGCTGCTCGGCGAGGCGCCGCTCGGCGCCGCGCCGAGCGCTGGCGGTTCCCGGCCCGCAACCGGATCATCGCCGCGCTCGCCGACGTCGTCGTGGTCGTCGAGTCGGCCGAGCACGGCGGCGCGCATGCACACCGTCGACGAGGCGCGTGCGCCGCGACCGCCCGGTCCTGGCCGTGCCCGGGCCCGTCACGAGCCCGGCCTCGGCGGGCACCAACCGGCTGCTGCGCGACGGCGCCGCGCCGGCGTGCGGCGCCGACGACGTCCTCGTCGCCCTCGGGCTCTCGCCGCGGCGCGGCGGCGCGGCCGCCGAGCACCGCCCGCCGGCCCGACGGCTCGGCGGCGGCGGTCCTCGACGCCGCTGGGCTGGACGCCGGCCACCCTCGACGACCTCGTCGCCCGCACCGGCCTCGGCCTCGGCGAGGTCGCCGCCGCCGCTCGCCGCGGCTCGAGCCGGCGACGGGCTGGTCGAGCGCAGGACGGCCGGTGGATCGAGCGCGTGCTCGCGAGGCGTCGACATCACCCCGGAGGGTCGCCGGCTCACTACGGTTTCGCGCATGGCGAGCGTGGACGGCTCACGATGCCGTGGGACGGTCGAGGCGTTCGCCGGCTCGCTGACCTCGCTCGTCGCCGGCGACGGTCACCGCCTACCGGCACGACGTCGACGGCCTTCGTCGCCTGGGCCGAGCGGCTCGGCCTCGACGGGCCCGGCCGCGGTCGACCGCCGCGTCGTCCGCCGCTACCTCGCCTACCTCGGCGACCCGGCGCCGGGCCTCGCCGCACCGATCGCCCGCAAGCTGTCCGTCGCTGCGGCGCTACTTCGCCTGGCTGCGTCGCCACGGCCTGATCGCCGGCGACCCGACCGCCGGCCTCTCGGCGCCGAAGGGCGAGGCCGGCTGCCGCGGGTGCTGCGCGCCGACGAGCTGCACCGCTGCTCGACGACCCGCCGGCCGCGCGTCGCCGCCGACCCGCCGGCCATCCGCGCTGCGCGACGACGCCGTGCTCGAGCTGCTCTACGGCAGCGGCCTGCGGGTGGGCGAGCGCGCGGCCTCCGCACCGGCGACCTCGACCTCGCCGAACGGCGTCGTCACCGTGTGGGGCAAGGGGTCGAAGCAGCGCCGGGTGCCGCTGCGCGAGCCCGCGGTCGCCGCCGCTGGCGCGCTGGCTCGGCGGGCGCCGGGCCGAGCTGCTGGCGGCGACGGCCGCCGGCGACCCGCCGACCCGCCGACGTGCTGTTCCTCAACCGGCGGGGCAGGCGCCTCACGCCCCGCGACGTCCGCCGCATCCTCGACCGCCGGGCGCCGGCGCCGACGCACCCGCACGCCCTCCGCCACACCTTCGCCACCCACCTCCTCGACGGCGGTGCCGACCTCCGTGCCGTGCAGGAGCTGCTCGGCCACGCCGACCTGGCCACCACCCAGCTCTACACTCACGTGAGCCGCGAGCGGCTTCGGCGCGTCGTACGACGCGACCCACCCCCGGGCCTGAGCGAGCGACCGTGCGTAGGAGAGCCAGTTGACCCAGACGCTCGAGCGGACGTCGAAGCGGCTCTGGGCCGACTACAAGGCGTCCGCGGGCCGCGACGCGCGCGACCGCCTGATCCTGCACTACTCGCCGCTGGTGAAGTACGTCGCCGGCCGTGTCGCCGTCGGCCTGCCGCAGAACGTCGAGCAGGCCGACCTGGTCAGCTACGGGATCTTCGGGCTGATCGACGCCATCGACAAGTTCGACCCGGCCGCGGGCTACAAGTTCGAGACCTACGCCATCGCCCGCATCAAGGGCGCCATCCTCGACGAGCTCCGCTCGATCGACTGGGTGCCCCGCTCGGTCCGGGCCAAGGCCCGGGCGATCGAGAAGGCCTACGCCAAGCTCGAGGGCGAGCTGCACCGCACGCCGACCGACGACGAGCTCGCCGCCGAGCTCGGCATGAGCGAGGACCAGCTCCAGACGACGCTCAACCAGATCTCCTTCGTCGGCCTCGTCGCGCTCGACGAGATGCTCTCGCGGCGGCGACCGGGGCGAGTCGATGACCCTCGGCGACACCATCGCCGACAGCCGGCGAGGGCCCGGTGGCCGCCTACGAGGTCGAGGAGATGCGCCAGATCCTCGCCGAGGCCATCAACCGCATGCCCGAGCGCGAGAAGATCGTGCTCACCCTCTACTACTACGAGGGCCTGACCCTGGCCGAGATCGGCCAGGTCCTCGGCGTCACCGAGAGCCGGGTGTGCCAGATCCACACCAAGGCCGTGCTCCAGCTCCGGTCGCGCCTCGCCGCCTCCGAGCGCGAACCCGCGTAACCCGGCCGGCGGCCCCCGGTCCCCGACTCCCGGGAGGTGGCCGATGCGCGCCCTCGTGTCCCTGCTCGCTGCTCCGTCGTCCCCGCTCGCACGACCCGGCGCCGGTCGACCTACGCAGCCGCCGGTCGACGCGCCGGTCAGCGACCCGTTCCGCCCCCCGGCCACGCCGTACGGCCCCGGCAACCGCGGCATCGAGTACGACACCGGCCCGGCGTCGAGGTCGCGGCGGCGGCGGCCGGCACGGTCGCCTTCGCCGGCTCACGTCGCCGGGCGCCGGTACGTCACGCTCCTGCACGCCGACCGCGTCCGCACCGCCTATGGGCCGCTGGCCCGGGTCGACGTGCAGTGTCGGGGGCGAGGTCGACGCCGGCGAGCGTCGTCGGCACGACGGCAGGCCGGCTCCTGTGGACGGCCCGGATCGGCGACGCCTACGTCGACCCGGCGGTGCTCCTGGCCGCCTCGGGCCACCGCGACGTGCACCTCGTCGCCACGACGTCGCCCCGCCGCTCCGGTCCGGCGCGGGCCCCGGTGGCCGCGTGCGCCGCCGCCTGGGCCCTCAGCCGCCCGTGTTGAGCACTTGGGGGGTTCCTGGGCGCCGCTGCTAGCCTGCTCCGCCGGCCTGACAACCCCGTCGGGCCGGCAGCCATCCCACTGCCCGGGCCGTCCCACGGTCGCGGACCGGCCACTCGAGGCCTCGCCGTGCCTGCGCCCGGGTCGATCAACCGAGGGAAAGGAAGGGCCATGGCCCCCGTCGTCACCATGAAGCAGTTGCTCGAGGCCGGTGTCCACTTCGGACACCAGACCCGCCGCTGGAACCCGAAGATGAAGCGGTTCATCTTCGGCGAGCGCAACGGCATCTACATCATCGATCTCGAGCAGACGCTCAAGCGGATCGAGACCGCGTACACGTTCGTCCGCGACACCGTCGCCGACGGCGGCACCGTGCTGTTCATCGGCACGAAGCGCCAGGCCCAGGACCCGGTGCAGAGCTACGCCGAGAAGTGCGGCATGCCCTACATCAACCAGCGCTGGCTGGGCGGCATGCTCACGAACTTCGAGACCATCTCGAAGCGGATCGCCAAGATGACCGAGTACCAGCGCATGCGCGACGCCGGCGACTTCGAGGCGATGCCCAAGAAGGAAGCCCTGCTCATCGGGCGCGAGCTCGAGAAGCTCGAGCGCAACCTCGGCGGCATCCGCAAGATGGAGCGGCTGCCCGACGTCGTCTTCGTGCTCGACACGAAGAAGGAGCACATCGCCGTCACCGAGGCGAACAAGCTGGGCATCCCGATCGTCGCCGTGGTCGACACGAACTGCGATCCCGATGTCGTCCAGTACGTGATCCCCGGCAACGACGACGCCATCCGCTCCGGGAACCTGCTGTGCCGCATCATCGCCGACGCCGTCGACGAGGGCCGCTTCATCGCCTCGCGCCGCAGCGGTGGCGGGGGCCCGGCCCCGGCACCGCGCACCGCCGAGGACGAGGAGAAGATCGCCGCCCAGCAGGCCGAGGCTCGTCGCCAGGCGGCCGCGGCCCAGGCCGAGCGCGACGCCAAGCTCGCCGCTGCCCGCCAGAAGGCGCTGATGGAGCAGGAGGCCGAGGCGCACGAGCCGGCACCGGCCGCCGCGGCGACGCGACCGAGACCGAGGAGGCCTAGACCCCCCATGGCCGAGTTCACCGCGAAGGACGTCCAGAACCTGCGTCAGAGCACCGGCGCGGGGATGATGGACGCCAAGAAGGCGCTCGAGGAGACCGGTGGCGACGCCGAGGCGGCCGCCAAGCTGCCTCCGCGAGAAGGGCCTCGTGAAGTCGGCGGCCCGCACCGACCGAGAGAACACCGAGGGCGCCGTCGCCATCGGCGTGCACGGCAACGTCGCCGCGCTCGTGGAGCTGAAGTGCGAGACCGACTTCGTCGCCAAGTCCGAGCAGTTCATCGCGATCGCGCAGGCGCTCGCCGACGCCGTGCGCCGCACGACGGCGACGGCGCCGTCGACTCCCTCAAGGACCGGGTCGACGACCTCAAGGTCACCCTCAAGGAGAACATCGAGGTCGGCAAGGTCGTCCGCATCGAGGCGGCCGAAGGCAACGTCCTCGACACCTACCTGCACCGCCAGGACGGCCGGGGCAAGGTCGGCGTGGCCGTGGAGCTCGCCGGCGGCAACCCCGAGCTCGCCCACGACCTCGCCATCCACATCGCCTTCACCAAGCCCCAGTTCCTCAGCCGCGACGAGGTCCCGGCGGAGTCCGTCGCCGAGCCGAGCGCGACATGCTGACCTCGATCACGAGGAACGAGGGCAAGCCCGAGGCGGCGCTGGAGAAGATCGTCGAGGGCAAGCTCGGCGGCTGGTTCCAGGAGCGGGTCCTCCTCGAGCAGAAGTTCGTCCGCGACGAGAAGCAGACCATCGCCAAGCTCCTCGGCGACGCCAACGCCAGCATCGTCCGCTTCGGCCTCGTCGTCGTGGGCGGCTAGACCAGGGCCCGTGCCGAAGCCGGTCTGGTCCCGCGTCCTGCTCAAGCTGTCGGGCGAGGCGTTCGCCGGCAGCGCCGGCTACGGCATCGACGGGCCGACCGTCGAGCAGATCGCCAGCCGAGATCGCCGAGGTCCGGACCGACCTCGGTGTCGACATCGCCGTCGTCGTCGGCGGCGGCAACATCTGGCGCGGCATCACCGGCGCCAGCGCCGGCATGGACCGCGCCCAGGCCGACTACATGGGGATGCTGGCGACGGTCATCAACGCGCTCGCCCTCCAGGACACCCTGGAGCGCCTCGGGCAGCCGACCAGGGTGCAGTCGGCGATCGCCATGTCCCAGGTCGCCGAGCCGTACATCCGGCGCCGGGCGATCCGGCACCTCGAGAAGGGCCGGGTCGTGATCTTCGGCGCCGGCACCGGCAACCCGTTCTTCACGACCGACACCACCGCCGCCCTGCGGGCCGTCGAGATCGACGCCGAGGTCATGCTGCGCGGGACCCACAGCGGCGTCGGTGGGATCTTCGACGACGACCCCAGGACCAACCCCGACGCCAAGCTCGTCGACGAGATCGGCTACGTCGAGATCATCAACCTCGGGCTCAAGGCCATGGACCCCACCGCGGTCACGCTCTGCATGGAGAACAAGCTCCCGATCGTCGTGTTCGACCTCATGACCAAGGGCAACGTGCGGTCCATCCTCGAGGGCGAGCGCATCGGTACGCTGGTCCGATGATCCCAGGTCGCCGGGTCCCGGGCTGGGTGGTCGCGCCGTGACGGAGCTGACCGACCTCGTCCTCGAGGAGGCCGGGGAGAAGATGGAGAAGGCCGTCGCCCACGCCAAGCACGAGTTCTCGACCATCCGGACGGGCCGGGCGTCTGCGGCCCTCATCGAGAAGCTGCCGGTCGACTACTACGGCTCCGAGGTGCCCCTCCAGCAGCTCGCCGGCTTCAGCGTGCCCGAGGCTCGCCTGCTCGTCGTGAACCCGTTCGACAAGGGCTCGCTCAACGCGGTCGAGAAGGCGATCCGGAACTCCGACCTCGGCCTGAACCCCAGCAACGACGGCGTCGTCATCCGCCTGGCCTTCCCGCCCCTCACCGAGGAGCGCAGGCGGGCGTTCGTGAAGAAGGTCAAGGACATGGCCGAGCACGGCAAGGTCGCCGTGCGCAACGCCCGCCGCGACGCCCGACGCGAGCTCGAGGCGCTGGCACGCGACGGTGAGGCAGGCGAGGACGACGTCGTACGGGCGGAGAAGGAGCTCGACAGGATCACCCACGCCCACGAGGCCGACATCGAGCGGGCCCTGGACCACAAGGAGGCCGAGCTGCTCGAGGTGTGACACCTCGGCAGCCGGCGTCCGGGAGGATGTGCCCCGTGCCCAAGGACGACGACGCAACCAGGCAGGGTGACAGCACGCGTGCCCGACAAGGAGGGCGTTCGCATCATCGGCGCCGAAGAGGCCGCCGAGGCCCTCGAGCGCGACGACGTCGCGCAGCGCCGCGGCGACGACGAGCCCAAGTTCGGCGATCGTCCGGAGTCGCCCAAGGTCGCCGAGCCGCGCACGACGATCCGCTTCCCGCTCGACGCCGACGAGTCGCCCGAGTCATCGGCGACCGCCCGCCCGGCACCGCCGCCTGCCGCCGGCAGCCCCGGCGACACCTCGCTCCCGCATTGGACCGATCCGCCCACCGGTGAGCTGCCGCGCATCTTCGCCGCCGAGGACCTCGAGGACGACGCGTCGACGTGGTCCTCGTTCACGTCGGGCCAGCCCCGCTGGCGAGGCGAGGGCCCCGAACGGCACGACGACCTCGCCGACTTCTCCCGGCTCGCCGACGACGAGACCCGCATCGGGGCCCTCGCCGACGACGATCGCCCCGATCCGGAGGACTGGTTCGCCTTGGACGAAGACGACGATCGCGGGGACGAGGCGCAATCCTCCCGGGTCGGCGGCCCCGCCGCCGCCGTCGGCGAGGACGACGACTGGCTCGACGAGGGCGCCGGCGCGTCCAGACGCGCCCGATCTCGTCGACCCCGCGCCGCGGGCGCGGTTCGCAGCTCCTACGACCGACCCTCGAACGCCGGGCGCGACGTGCCCCTCGCCGTCGGCGTGGGCGTCGCCTTCGCCGCCATCGCGCTCATCGCCTTCGCCGCCGGGCCCCGGTTCGCCGTGGCCCTCGTCGTCGTCGTCCTCGCCGTCGCGGCTGCGGAGCTCTTCAACGTGCTGCGCCAAGCCGGCTACCAACCGGCGACGCTGCTCGGCCTGGCCGCCTGCGTCGCCCTCCCGCTCGCCGGCTACTGGAAGGGCGAGGGTGGGCTGCCCGTCGTCCTGTTCCTGACCGTCGTCTTCGGGATGCTCTGGTACCTGATCGGTGCTGGTGGCAACGACCGGCCCGTGATCGGCCTCGTCCTCGACCCTGCTCGGCGTCGGCTACGTCGGCCTGCTCGGATCCTTCGCCGCCCTGATGCTGGCGCTGCCCGGACAGCCCGCTCACCGACACCGCCGATCCGGGCATCGGCGTCCTGCTCGGTGCCGTGATCGCCACCGTGGGCTACGACGTCTGCGGGTTCGTCATCGGCCGCAACGCCGGCAGCCGGCCGCTGTCGGCCGCCAGCCCCAACAAGACGATCGAGGGCCTGGTCGGCGGCATGTTGGGCGCCGTGCTCGTGAGCATCCTGGTCACGTTCGCGCGCCCTGCGGATCAACCCGTGGACCGAGTTCGGCGACGCCCTGCTCCTCGGCCTCGCCGTCGCCGTCGCCGCGCCGCTCGGCGACCTGTGCGAGTCGCTGCTCAAGCGCGACCTCGACGTCAAGGACATGGGCAGCCTGCTCCCCGGCCACGGCGGCTTCCTCGACCGCTTCGACGCCCTCCTCTTCGTCCTCCCCACCGTCTACTACCTCGCTCGCGTGCTGCTCTACTGAGGTCCTCCGCCCGGCCCTGGGTAGCCTTGGCCGGTCATGCGCACGTTGGCGTTGCTCGGTTCGACGGGCTCCATCGGGACCCAGACGCTCGACGTCGTGCGCGCCGAACCCGACGCCGTCGAGGTCGTCGCCCTCGCGGCCGCCTCGTCGGTCGAGCATCTCGCCGCCCAGGCCCGTGAGTTCCGGCCCAAGCTCGTCGCCATCGCCGACGCGACCAAGCGCGACGCTCTGGTCGATGCCGTGCCGCCCGGTACCGAGGTCCTCGCCGGCGACGAGCGCCCTCGAGGAGCTGGCGACGGCGGCCGACGTGGTGCTCAACGCGCGTCGTCGGCTTCGCCGGGCTGCCCGTCACGCTCGCCGCGCTCGACGGCCGGCAAGCGCCTGGCGCTCGCCAACAAGGAGTCGCTGATCGCCGGTGGCCCCGTCGTGCAGCGGGCCCGCGCCACGCCGGGCGCCGAGCTCGTGCCCGTCGACAGCGAGCACTGCGCGGTGCACCAGTGCCTCCGAGGCAGCGACGACCCCGACGCCGAGGTCGCCCGCATCGTGCTCACCGCCGTCCGGCGGGCCGTTCCGCGGGCCGGAGCGCCGACGACCTCGCCGAGGTCACCGTCGACGACGCCCTCGCCCATCCGACGTGGTCCATGGGGCCGAAGATCACCGTCGACTCGTCGACGCTGATGAACAAGGGCCTCGAGGTGATCGAGGCCCACGAGCTGTTCGGCACGCCGTACGACCAGATCGAGGTCGTCGTGCACCCGCAGTCGGTCGTCCACTCGATGGTCGAGTTCACCGACGGGGCCACGCTCGCCCAGCTGTCGATGCCCGACATGCGGCTGCCGCATCGGGTACGCGCTCGCCTGGCCGATGCGGCTGCACGCCGCCGTTCGGGCGCATCGACTGGACCGACGCTCGGGCGGCTCGACTTCGAGCCCCCCGACCACGAGGCCTTCCCGTGCCTCGACCTCGCCTACGCGGCCGGCCGGCTCGGCGGCACCGCTCCGGCCTGGCTGAACGCCGCCAACGAGGTCGCCGTCGCCGCCTTCCTGGACGGGCGCCTGCGGTGGCGATCCATCCCTGACGTCCTCCGCGGCACGCTCGAAGGCCATGATGGTGCGCAGGCCGATTCGGTCGAGGCGGTCGTCGATGCCGACCGCAGCGCCCGGGCGGCAGCCGACGCCCTCCTGGCCACCGGAGCCTTCACCTGATGCACGAGCACGAGAACCCCGCGACGAAGCCCCCCGTGCCGGTGCCCGCTGCGCCCGAGGAGGTGCGCCGGGGGCAGCGCGACCGGCCTCGCCGTCCTCGTGGGGCTGATCGTCCTCGCCGCCTGGGGCGGCGGCTGGCCCCTGCTCGTGATGATCGGGGCGATCGTCGTGATGATCTTCCTGCACGAGCTCGGCCACTACCTCACGGCCAAGTCGGCCGGGCATGAAGGTGACCGAGTTCTTCCTCGGCTTCGGTCCCCGGATCTGGTCGTTCCGCAGGGGCGAGACCGAGTACGGCGTCAAGGCGATCCCCGCCGGGGCCTACGTGAAGATCATCGGGATGCACAACCTCGACGAGTTCGACCCCGCCGACGAGGACCGCACCTACATGTCCAAGCCCTACTGGCGGCGCCTCTCCGTCGCCGTCGCCGGCTCGGCGATGCACTTCCTGCTCGCCATCGTCGCCGCTCTTCGCCATGTTCGCGTTCGCCGGTGCCCCCGGTGGCGCCTTCCCCGGCGAGGCCTGGGTCGTGGCCGACCGCGAGGTCGACGCCCGGAGAGCCCCGCCGGTCGCGCCGGCGTGCAGGGCGGCGACGAGATCGTCGTCCGATCGACGGCGTCGCCGACCTCGTCCTTCGACGACTTCCGCGAGGTCGTCGCGGCGCGCCCCGGCGAGACCGTCGCGGTCTCGATCGTCGCGCGACGGCGAGCCCATGACGTTCGAGCTGACGCTGGGCGAGCGCAACCCCGTCTCCCGAGGAGCCGCGTCGGCTACTTCGGCGTCGGCCCCGACGACCCGCCGTCGAGACCGTCGGGCCGCTGACCGCGGCCCGGCGAGTCGATCGAGGGCTTCGCGGACGGCGGTCGGGCAGACCTTCGGCGGCCTCGCCCACGTGCTCTCGCCGGCCGGGCTGTCCGACCTCGGCGGCCGGTCGTCGACGCCAGCGAGCCGACGAGGGCCCCGCCGTCGGCGGTGGCGGCGGCGGCGGCGGCGGCGAGAGGCGATCGACGACCGGCCGATCTCGGTCGTCGGCGTCGCCGACATCGGCGCCGACATCGTGGGCGACGGCGACTGGGCGCGCTTCCTGTTCCTGTTCGCCATCCTCAACGTGTTCATCGGCGTCTTCAACCTCGTGCCGCTGCTGCCGCTCGACGGCGGCCACGTGGCGATCGCCACCTACGAGAAGATCCGCTCGATGCTCCGGGGCGGCGGCGCGTACCACGTCGACGTGACCAAGCTGCTGCCGATCACCTACGCCGTCGTGCTCGTGCTCGTCTTCCTCGGCATCTCGACGGTGTACCTCGACATCGCCGACCCGATCGGCGGCTGAGAGCGATGCGCTGATGCTCGTCGAAGGCCGGTTCCCCCGCCGCCCGACCCGCCGCATCACCCTCGACCACCCGACGAACCCGGTCGACGTGGGCGGCGGCGCGCCGATCTCGGTGCAGTCGATGACGATCACCAAGACGGCCGACGTCGACGGCACGCTCGCCCAGATCTACGCGCTCTACGCGGCCGGCTGCCGACATCGTGCGCTGCACGTGCAACGAGATCGAGGCGGCCGAGGGCCTGGCCCGGATCGTGCCCCGCAGCCCGGTGCCGATCGTCGCCGACATCCACCACCAGTACCGCATGGCGCTGGCCGCCCTCGACGCCGGCGTCGCCTGCCTGCGCCTGAACCCGGGCAACATCCGCCGTCCCGAGCACATCAAGACCGTCGCCGCCGAGGCCGCTCGACCGGAAGGTGCCGATCCGCATCGGCGTCAACGGCGGCTCGCTCGACCCCGACCTCTACGACCCCGAGCGGCGGCGGTCACCCCCGAGGCGATGGTCGAGTCGGCCCAGCGGGAGATGGCCTACTTCGACGAGGTCGGCTTCGACCTGCGTCAAGATCTCGGTGAAGGCGTCGTCGGTGCCGCTGATGATCGAGGCCTACCGGATGCTGGCCGAGGTCACCGACCACCCGCTGCACCTCGGCGTCACCGAGGCCGGGCCCGCCGCCGGCCGGGATCGTGAAGGCGACGGCCGGCATCGCCACGCTGCTGGCCGAGGGCATCGGCGACACCATCCGCTACAGCCTCACCGCCGACCCGGTCGAGGAGGCGCGCGCCGGCCGGCAGCTGCTCGAGGCGATGGGCCTGCGCGAGCGCAAGAACGTCGACCTCATCGCCTGCCCGTCGTGCGGCCGCGCCGAGATCGACGTGATCGACGTCGCCCGCCGGGCCCAGGAGGCGTTCGAGGGCAAGCAGATCCCGCTCCAGGTGGCGGTGATGGGCTGCGTCGTGAACGGTCCCGGCGAGGCGCGCGACGCCGACATCGGCATCGCCGCCGGCAACCGCCGCGGGCACCTGTTCGTGCGGGGCACGAACGTCGCCGTCGTGCCCGAGGACCGAGATGGTCGACGCCCTCGTCGAGTGGGCCGAGTTCATCCACGAGCACGGCGTCGAGCGGGCGCTGGCCAAGGCCGACCTGCGCGCGGCGAAGGCGGCGGCCGAAGCCGACCGCGCCGCCCTGCTCGCCGAGCAGGGCGACGACGCCAACGCCAGCGAGGAGCGGGTCGAACTGATCAGGTCGAGGCAGTCGCCGGCGGTTCCCGCCACCTCTGCCTCGACTACCTGTACGCCGACGCCTGGACGCCGTAGAGCTCGGCGTAGAGGCCGCCCGGGCCAGGAGCTCGGCGTGGGTGCCGTGCTCGACGACCCTGGCGCCGTCGAGCACGACGATGAGGTCGGCCATCCGCACCGTCGAGAACCGGTGCGACACGAGCACGGTGATGCGCCCGTCGTCGTCGTGCCGCCCGCGACGCCGCCGCGAACCGCTCGAACAGGGCGTGCTCGGTCTCGGCGTCGAGCGCGGCGGTCGGCTCGTCGAGCACGCACACGAGCGGCGCGGTCCCGCATGAACCCGCGGGCGAGCGCGAGCTTCTGCCACTGCCCGACCGACAGCTCGACGCCGTCACGCCACGACACGCCGAGCTGGGTGTCGATGCCCTCGGGGAGGCGCTCGACGACGTCGTCGGCGCCGCCGCGGCCGACGGCCACGAGGACCGGCTCGCGGTCGTCGATCCGCGGCGAGGTCGCCGACGCCGACGTTGCGGCGGCACGAGGTACTCGAACCGGAAGAAGTCCTGGAACGCGCCGGACAGCCGCTCGCGCCACTCGTCGGCCGGGATGCGGGCCAGGTCGGTGCCGTCGACGGTGATCCGCCCCGACGGTCGGCTCGTAGAACCGGCACAGCAGCTTGACCAGCGTCGTCTTGCCGGCGCCGTTCTCGCCGACGAGGGCGACGACCGAGCCGGCCGGCAGGCGTGAGGTCGACGTCGTCGAGCACCAGCCGGTCGGTCCCGGGGTAGGCGAAGGACACGCCCTCGAAGCGCGATGCCGTCGGTCGAGCCGTGCCGGCACCTGGCGTCGGCCTGCCTCGTCGTGGGCGGCGGCGAAGTCCTCGAGCCAGACGAGCCGTTGCGACGGCGTCGAGGGTCCACCGCAGGAACTCCGACTCGTTGGCCGACGGTGACGCCCACGTAGCGGCGACAGGTTGGCGCCGGCGGCGAGCACGAGCAGGACGTCGCCGGCGGAGGCGTCGAGCCCGATCGCCACCCAGACGACGGCGGCCGACGTAGCCGAGCCCGAACGACGGCCCACGCCGCCGGCGTACCACGCCGCGCGTGGCCCAACGGGTCCGGCGACACTGCGTCGTACCAGCGACCCCACACCTCGGCGGCGCCGGTCGGCGACCGCCGGACCGACGCCGCCGACCCGCAGCTCCTTGGCCGGGCCGGCGGCGGTCGCGAGCTCGAACAGGTGGCGGGCCAGGCGGCGGTCCGGCGAGCGCCGCCTCCTCTGGCCTGCGCTCGACCGACGCTCGCCAGTGTCGACACGACGATCGTCGGGACGGCGAAGCACGAGCAGCAGCACGAGCACCGGGCTGACGGTGACCAGGAGCGGCGACGGTGACGACGAGCCGGCCGGCCGACCCGACCGCGCCCATCAGCGACGGGTAGAGGTGGTTGAGGAGGAAGACCTGCTCGCGCAGCAGCTGGAGCCGGTCGAGGTAGGCCGGTCGCTCGTGGTGCTCGAGCGTCGGGATCGACCGCCTGGAGGCTGAGCGACGTGGGCCTCGAGCTCGATCGTGGCCCGGTCGCGGAAGCGCATCTCGACCCGGCTGCCGATCGTCCGCAGCAGCCAGCCGGCGGCCGCGGCCGCGGCCAGGCCGGCCGCCGCCCAGCGGATGGCGCTCGTCGTCGCCGTCGGCTCGACGGCGTCGGCGAGCACCTTAGCCACAGGGCGCCGAAGGCGTCGGGCAGCCACGACAGCCGTCATGAGAGTGAACGACGCGACCAGCAGCCGCGGCTCGGCCTCGTAGGCCAGCCGCAGCGAGCGGCCGCAGCGAGCGAGGCACCGGCGGGAGGTCGGTGTCGTCGGGCTCCGGTGCGGAACGCGCATCAGACGTCGAGCCCGCTCCAGCGGTTCGAGCCTCGACGTCCGGTCGCCGTCCTCGTCGCCGAAGCGGGAGGCCTGGAGCTCGAACATCGTCCGGTAGCGGCCGCCGGCGGCCATCAGCTCGTCGTGGGAGCCGAGCTCGACGACCCGACCCGCCTCCACGACGCAGATGAGGTCGGCGTGGCGCACCGTCGAGAACCGGTGGGAGATCAGGATCGTCGTGCACCCCCGCGTCGCGGCCAGGAGCCGTTCGAACACCTCCGCCTCGCCGCGGACGTCGAGCTGGGCCGTCGGCTCGTCGAGCAGCACGACCCCGGCGCCGAGCCGGACGGCGGCGAGCGGCCCGGGCCAGCGCCACCCGCTGCCACTGCCCGCCGGAGAGGTCGGTGCCGCCGGGGTAGCCTTGGCCAGGGGCGTGTCGAGGTCGGCGAGGCGCCTCGGCCCGGGCGGCGCCAGGGCGGCCGTCGACGACGTCGTCGGGCGCCGCCGCCGGGTACGACGTTGTCGCGGAGGGTCAGCTCGTAGCGGACGAAGTCCTGGAACACGGCGGCGACCCGGCCGCGCCACGACGTCCAGGTCGAGCTCGCGGAGGTCGACGCCCGTCGACGAGCACGGCGCCCGTCGTCGGGTCGTAGAGCCGGCAGAGGAGCTTGGCCAGCGTCGTCTTGCCGGCGCCGTTCTGGCCCGACGATGGCGAGTGACCGGCCCGGCCGGGATCGTCAGGTCGAACCCGTCGAGCACCGGCCGGCTCGGTGCCGGGGTAGGCGAACCGACGCCCTCGAAGCGGATCTCGCGGACCGGCATGCCGGTGGCCGGGCGGTCGCCCCGCGGTCGAGGCGTGCCCAGCCGGCGGCCATCTCGGTCGGCGAGGTCGAGCACGAGCGGCACCGGCTGGGCGCGCTCACCCGCAGCCACCAGTCGACCTCGCCGAACGCGAGGGTGCTGGCGCCGATGGCGGCCTGGGCGAACACGACGAGCGCGCCGACGTCGACGACGCGCGGCGCGGGCGTCGGCGGCGAGCGAGCCAGAAGAAGGCGACGTTCGCCCCGGTCGACGAGGACCACGGCCCACCACGTCGGGCGGCAAGCGCAGGCGCCGATCCGCCCACGACCGGTCGAGCAGCTGGCGGCGCAGCGTCGCGAACCCGCCGACGACCCAGTCGGCGCAGACCGAAGAGGCGCACCTCCTTGGCCGCCGGTGCGTACACGGCGAGCCGGTAGGCGTAGTCGGCGCGGCGCTGCTGCTCCATGACGTCCGTCGTCGGTGCGGGCGTGCCAGATCGCCGCCGGCCTTGAGGAAGTGGTGGGTCGACAGCCACGCCCCGCCGACGACGATCGGCGCCCACCACCGTAGCCGGAGAGCAGGAGCGACCTGGGCCCCGCCGGCGGCGAGGGCGGCGAACCCGCCGCCGATGTTCGGCATGGAGACGGTGAGGTTCGGACCGGCCAGGCCGAGGTCGAAGTCCCGCGCCGCCGACAGCTCGGTGGCCAGCTCGGGGACTCGAGGTGCGCGAGCCCCGGCGCGCCGTCACAGGCCTCGAGGAGCCGCTCGTGCAGCCACGACGACGTCGTCGCTCCGAGGTTGGCCGAGACGGCGTCGTGGAACGGGCCCGGCGACCTGCATGGCGACGAACACGAGCGCCGACGGCGGCGAGGCCGGGCCCGAGCGGCTCGCCGTCCGTCGATCGCCGCCACCAGCACGCCCATGCCGACGGCGAAGGCGGCGGGCAGCAGGCCGCGGAGCACGACCAGCGTCCACCACGCGGTGCTCAGGCGAGGGCTGGCGGCATGGACGGCCCCGAAGAACCGCCTGATCTCCGTCATCGGTCCACCATCGCTCCCACGCTCGCGCCTCCGACGGCCCCACTTGGGCGAAGGGGCGAGGAACTACCGTGCCACCCCCATGGCTGCCGTGCTCACCCCCCAGGCCGAGGACTTCCCCCGGTGGTACCAGGACGTGCTCGCCAAGGCCGAGCTGGCCGAGAACGGGCCGGTCCGCGGCACGATGGTCATCCGGCCGTACGGCTTCTCCCTGTGGGAGCGGATGCAGGCCGAGATGGACGCCCGGATCAAGGCGACCGGTGCCCGCAACGCCTACTTCCCGCTGTTCATCCCGATGAGCTACTTCGAGCGCGAGGCCGAGCACGTCGAGGGCTTCAGCCCCGAGCTCGCCATCGTCACCCACGCCGGCGGCAAGGAGCTCGACGAACCGGTCGTGGTGCGCCCCACGAGCGAGACGGTGATCGGCGAGTACATGGGGAAGTGGACCCAGAGCTACCGCGACCTGCCCCTCCTGCTGAACCAGTGGGGCAACGTCGTGCGCTGGGAGATGCGGCCGCGGCTCTTCCTGCGCACCAGCGAGTTCCTGTGGCAGGAAGGCCACACCGCTCACGTCGACGAGGCCGACGCCGCCGCCTACGCCCGCCGGATCCTGCACGACGCCTACGAGGACCTGATGGTGTCGGTGCTCGCCATCCCGGTCGTCGTCGGGCGCAAGCCGCCGAGCGAGCGCTTCCCGGGCGCCATCAACTCGATGACCTGCGAGGGGATGATGCGCGACGGCAAAGCCCTCCAGATGGGCACGAGCCACGAGCTGGGGCAGAACTTCGCCCGCATCTTCGACATCACCTACCTCGACGCTGCCGGCCAGCAGCAGCTGGCGTGGACGACCTCCTGGGGGACGTCGACCCGGATGGTCGGGGGCCTGATCATGGGTCACGGCGACGACGACGGCCTGGTCGTGCCGCCCGTGCTCGCCCCCGTGCAGGCCGTCGTGCTGCTGGTGAAGGACGAGGGCGGCGCCGGCGAGGCGGCGACGAAGCTGCGCGACGAGCTGCTCGGCGCCGGGGTCAGGGTCGAGCTCGACGACCGCGTGGCGACCGGGTTCGGCCGCCGGGCCACGGACTGGGAGCTCAAGGGCGTCCCGGTGCGGGTCGAGGTGGGTCCGCCGCGACCTCGCCAACGGCGAGGTCACCGTCGTGCGGCGCGACACCGGGGAGAAGCAGCCCGGCCCGGTCGCCGCCGTCGCCGGGCGCGTCCCGGAGCTGCTGGAGCGCATCCAGCGAGAGCTCCTGGCCGGTGCCACCGCCGCCCGTGACGCCAACATCGCCGAGGTCAGCACGGTCGACGAGGCGCTCGAGGCGGCGGCCACGGGCTGGGCCCGGATCCCGTGGGCGACGGTGCGGGGCGAGGGCGAGGCCCAGCTGGCCCGGGACGCCGTCAGCGTGCGGTGCCTGCAACGGCCCGACGGCAGCGTCCCCGACGCCGACGACGAGCCCGACACGATCGCCTACGTCGGGAGGTCGTACTGAGCTCGCCGCCGAAGGCGGCTGCGGCGCATCCTCTGGTAACCTTGCCAACCCCTGGCGTGGGTGCCGCACCCACGCCAGAACCATGTACGGACTTCGATGTCGACGGAGGTGAGGAGCGTGACGACCGTGGCCGAGCGAGTGGCCGCCGTCGTCGCGCCCGTGGTCGATGACCTCGGCCTCGAGCTCTACGACATCGAGCACCAGGGCCCGGCCCTGCGCATCCTCGTCGACCGCCCTGGCGGCATCGACCTCGAGGTGATCACCCAGGCCACGCGCCGCATCAGCCGCGCCCTCGACGAGCTCGACCCGTTCGCCGACCCGTACACCCTCGAGGTGTCGAGCCCTGGCCTCGAGCGCGGCCTGCGCATCCCCAGCCACTTCGCCGGTGCCGTCGGCTCGACGGTCAACGTGAAGACCCGCCCCGGCACGGAGGGCGACCGGCGGGTGACGGGCACCCTCGAGCGCGCCGACGACGACGACGTCACGGTGCGGCTCGACGACGGTTCGACCCGGGTGCTGCGCTACGACGACATCGAACGGGCGCGCACCGTCTTCGCGTGGGGCCCCGCCCCCCGCCCCGGCAAGCGCAAGACCTCGGCAAGCGACAGGAAGCACTGCACGCGATGAGCAACCCGGACTTCTTCGAGGCGCTCGTCGGCGCTCGCCGCCGAGCGCGGCATCACGCTGGACACGCTCCTGTCGGCGCTCGCCGACGCGCTCGAGTCCGCCTACAAGCGCATGCCCGGCGCCTACGAGTACGCCTGGGTCACGATCGACCCCGACACCGCCGAGATCCGGGTCTACGCCCAGGAGGTCGACGAGGACGGCGAGCCCGCCGGCGACGAGTTCGACGTCACGCCGGAGAACTTCGGCCGCATCGCGGCGCAGACGGCCAAGCAGGTCATGGGCCAGCGCCTGCGCGAGATCGACCGCGAGCAGAAGTACGAGGAGTACGCCGGCCGCGAGGGCGACATCGTCACCGGGCATCATCCAGCAGAACGACAGCCGCTACACGCTGCTCGACCTCGGCCGGGTCGAGGCGCTGCTGCCCCAGGCCGAGCAGGTGCCCTACGAGCGGCCCGAGCCGGGCGCCAGGGTCAAGGCCTACATCGTCGAGGTGCGCCGGACGGCGAAGGGCCCGCAGATCGTCGTGTCCCGCACCCACCCCGGGTCTCATCAAGCGGCTCTTCGAGCTCGAGGTCCCCGAGATCGCCGACGGCATCGTCGAGCTGCGGGCGTGCGCCCGCGAGCCTGGGCACCGCACGAAGATCGCCGTCTGGTCGAACGACGTGAACGTCGACCCCGTCGGCGCCTGCGTCGGCGCCCGCGGCGCCCGCGTGCGCATGGTCGTCAACGAGCTGCGGGGCGAGAAGATCGACATCGTCCCGTTCTCGGAGGATCCGCCCGACTTCGTGGCCAAGGCCCTGTCGCCCGCCAAGGTCAAGGAGGTCCGGATCGACGAGGACACCGGCACGGCCACGGTCATCGTCCCGGACTTCCAGCTGTCCCTCGCCATCGGCAAGGAGGGCCAGAACGCCCGCCTGGCCGCCCGGCTCACCGGGTGGCGGGTCGACATCAAGAGCGAGACGATGCTCGCCGACGAGGAGGCCGGCGGCGGCGCCTACGCCGACGAGGACTACGCCGAGGGCGAGTGGATCGAGAACGCCGAGACCGGCGAGCTCGGAGTGGCACCCGGCCGAGGGCGGCCCGGCCCTCACCGCCGACCAGTGGGAGCACGCCGGCGAGGAGCCAGCAGGCCGACGAGGCCCGGGCGCCGAGGCGCCGGCCGCCGAGCGCGCCCGGCGAGCCGACCGCCGAGGTGGCGGTCACGCCCGCCGAGCGACGGAGCGAGCTCGTAGCCGAACCGGTCCGGACCTGCGTCGGGTGCCGCGCGCCGGTTCCCGGTCGCCGACGGGCGGCTCGTGCGGGTGGTCCGGACCGCGGAGGGAACCCTGGCCGTCGGCCCTACACTGCCCGGCCGGGGTGCGTGGCTCTGCGGGGGCACCGGCGACTGCCTGGCCTGGCGCTGAAGCGCCGGGCGCTCGGGCGGGCGCTGCGGGCCGACGTCGGGGCCGCCGCCCTGCAGGAGCTGCGCGACCGCTTTCCGGCGGTGACGCCGCCCGCGCGAGACTAGAACGCTGCCCCGGTCCCGGGGGAGCCCCCCGAATCGACGAACGACAGGAAGCGGTTTGCCCAAGAACCCTCGGGTCCACGAGCTGGCCAAGGAACTCGGCATCAGCAACCAGCAGGTCCTCGACCTGTGCGCCGATCTCGGCATCGGCGTCAAGACCCATTCCTCCTCGATCGTCGAGGCCCAGGCCGACCGGGTCCGTCGCAAGGCCCAGCAGCTCGGTCTGCAGGGCCCCGAGCCCGAGCCGGCGCCGGAGCCCGCGCCGGCACCCGCGCCGGCCGCCGCCCCCGCCAAGAAGGCGCCGGCGCGCAAGGCCGCCGCCGTGGCCGAGGCGCCTGCCGCCGAGGCGGCCCCCGAGGCGCCCGCCGCGCCGCCCGAGCCGGCCCTCACCGAGGTCGCTCCCCCCGAGCCCGCACCCGCCGAGCCGACGTCGCCGGCCGAGCGTCCCGCGGCCGCAGCCGCCGAGCCCGTCGGCGACGTGGCCGAACCGGCCGCGGCCGCACCCGCGGCCCGCAAGCCCGTGCGCAGCTCGGGCCGCGCCGAGCCGCCTCGCCCGCTCGGCGACCGTCCGAGCCCCGCCGCCGACCGCCCCGCGGCCGCCGCGGCGCGCCCGGGCGGCCCCCTGCCCGGAGGGCCCCGCCCGCCCGACCTGCCCGCTCGCCGGGCCACCGGCCCTGGCTCGTCGGGCCAGCCGGCCGCGCCGGCCGCCGGACCGGGCCGCCGCCCCTGTCGGCCTCGGGCAAGGTGATCCCGCCGCCCCCCGGCTCCCGCATCCCGCCGACCTCGCAGTCCGGCAAGCCGATCCCGCCGCCCCCTGGCATGGGCGGGCGCGGCCCGATGGCGCCCCAGCGCGGCCCCGGTGGTCCCGGACGTGGGCCCAGCAGCCCCGGCCGTCCGGCCGGCGTCGGCGTCGGCGCCGTCCCGCCGGTGGCGGTGGCTTCCGCACCGGCTTCGGTGGAGGCCCCGGCGGCCTGGCGGCCCCGGAGGCCCGGGCGGTCCCGGTGGTCCCGGCGGCCCCGGTGGCCCCGGCGGCGGCACCGCTTCGGCGGCCCCGGCCGTGGTCCCGGGCGGTCCCGGAGGCCGGCCCCGTCCCCGCAAGGGTGGTCGTCGCCGTCGCAACCGCGAGGAGCTGCAGCCGCTCGACGTGCCGACCTACACGCCGGTCGACGCCCCCGTCCCCGAGGGCGTCATCGTCGTCGAGCGGGCGTCCAGCGCCCAGGACCTCGGTCCCAAGTTCGGCCGCACCGCGTCCGACGTCGTCCGCTTCCTCATGGGCATGGGCGAGATGGTCACGGCGACGCAGTCGCTGACCGACGACCAGATCGAGCTGTTCGCCGCCGAGCTCGGCGCCGAGGTCCGCCTCGTCGATCCCGGCCAGGAGCAGGAGGTCGAGCTCCAGAAGCGCCTCCAGCTCCCCGGCGAGGACGACGAGGAAGACGTCGACTGGCCGAGCCGGCCCCCGGTCATCACGATCATGGGCCACGTCGACCACGGCAAGACCAAGCTCCTCGACCAGATCCGCAACGCCAACGTCGTCGCCGGCGAGGCGGGCGGCATCACCCAGCACATCGGCGCCTACCAGATCGACCACGACGGCCGGAAGGTCACCTTCATCGACACGCCGGGCCACGAGGCGTTCACCGCCATGCGGGCCCGCGGCGCCGAGGCCACCGACATCGTCGTGCTCGTGGTCGCCGCCGACGACGGCGTCATGCCCCAGACGATCGAGGCGCTCAACCACGCCAAGGCGGCCGAGGTCCCGATCGTCGTGGCGATCAACAAGATCGACCGCGAGGAGGCCAACCCCGACCGCGTCATGCAGCAGCTCTCCGAGCAGGGCCTCATCCCGCAGGCCTGGGGCGGCGACACCGAGATGGTCGCAGGTCTCGGCGCTCTGCAGAACCTCGGCATCGACGACCTGCTCGAGACCCTGCTGCTCGTCGCCGACGTCGAGGACCTCCGGGCTCCCGAGGACGGTCGGGCCCAGGGCGTCGTGCTCGAGTCGCACCTCGACATCGGCCGTGGCCCGGTCGCCACCATCCTCGTGCAGCGCGGCACGCTGCGCGTCGGCGACCCGCTGGTCGCCGGCCCCGCGTGGGGCCGCGTGCGGGCGCTGCTCGACGAGCGCGGCGAGCAGCTCAAGGAGGCGGGCCCGTCCACGCCGGTCGAGGTCCTCGGCCTCGACGACGTCGCCGACGCCGGCGACCCGTTCGTCGTCGCCCCCGACGAGAAGACCGCCCGCGACGTCGCCGGCACCCGGGAGCACTGGCAGCGGGTGGCGTCCCTCGGTCGCGACGCCAAGGTGTCGGCCACCGGCGCCAAGCTCGAGGACCTCTTCACCCAGATCCAGGCGGGCGAGGCGGCGTCGCTCAACCTGATCCTCAAGGCCGACGTGACCGGCTCGCTCGAGGCGCTCACCGAGTCGCTGCAGAAGCTCGAGCGCGACGACGTGAAGCTGGCGTTCGTGCACCGGGCCGTCGGCGGCATCACCCAGTACGACGTCCAGCTGGCGGCGGCGTCGAACGCCACGATCATCGGCTTCAACGTCCGCCCCGACCGCAAGGCGCGCGAGCTGGCCGAGCAGGAGTGGGTCGAGGTCCGGCTCTACGAGATCATCTACCAGATCCTCGAGGACATCGAGAAGGCCATGCTCGGCCTCCTCGCCCCGGAGTTCGAGGAGGTCGTCACCGGCGACGCCGAGGTCCGGGAGATCTTCTCGGTCCCGCGGGTCGGCAAGGTCGCCGGCTGCTACGTCACCGACGGCGTCATCACCCGCGGCTCGAAGGTCCGCTTCCTGCGGGAGGGCACCGTCATCTGGAAGGGCGCCATCTCGTCGCTCAAGCGGTTCAAGGACGATGCCACCGAGGTCCGCTCGGGCTTCGAGTGCGGCATCGGTCTCACCGACTTCCAGGACCTCAAGCAGGGCGACGTCATCGAGACCTACGAGGAGCGCGAGGTGGCGCGCACCTGAGCTCGGGAGGCCGGCATCCTGCCGGCTCTAGGCTCGCTCCGTCGTGGTCGTCGCTGCCCTCAAGTTCGAGCTGTTCATGCCCGACTGCCACTCGCTGAAGCAGAAGCGGGCCATCGTGCGGCCGATCGTCGAGGGGCTGCGGCGCCGCTACCGGGTGGCGTCGGCGGAGGTCGGGCGCGCTCGACAAGTGGCAGCGGGCCGACATCGGCGTCGCGGTCGTCGCCGGCACCGAGGCGCACGTGCTCGACGTGCTCGGCGAGGTCGAGCGGTTCGTGTGGTCCTTCCCGGAGGTCCAGGTGCTGGACTCCCATCGATCGTGGCTGGAGGAGTACTGATGGCCGCGATACCGCAACGCCAGGTACCCGCGGACGGCCCGCCTGAACGAGCTGCTCCGCGAGATCATCGCCGAGGAGCTCGAGCGCATCGACGACGAGCGCCTCGAGCTGGTGGCCGTCACCCAGGTGCGTCGTCGACGCCGACCTCACACCGCGACCGTGTACTTCGACAGCCTCGCCGGCGCCGAGGGCGACGACGACGTCCTCGCCGCCCTGGCCGAGCACCGGGTGCGGCTGCAGGCCGCCATCGGCCGGCAGGCCCGCATGAAGCGCACGCCGAGCTGGTCGTCTTCCGGCCCGACGACGTCGAACGGGGCGCCGACCGCGTCGAGGGCATCCTTCGTGACCTCGACCGAGGACTAGGGGCGGACTGACGGCCTGCCGGGGCTGCTCGTCGTCGACAAGCCGGCGGGGTGGACGTCCCACGACGTCGTCGCCAAGCTGCGCGGCGTCCTCGGCACCCGGAAGGTCGGCCACGCCGGCACGCTCGATCCCGACGCCACCGGCGTGCTGCTCGTCGGCGTCGGCAAGGCGACGCGGCTGCTGCGGTTCCTCTCGGCGACGTCCAAGACGTACGTGGGCGAGGTCGTGCTCGGCGTCGAGACCTCGACCCTCGACGCCGCCGGCGAGGTCGTCGCGACCCACGACATGTCCGCGGTGACCGCCGACCGAGGTGCGCGCCGCCGCGGCGGCGCTTCGTCGGCGACATCGACCAGGTGCCGCCGATGGTGTCGGCGGTCAAGGTCGGCGGCAAGCGGCTGCACGAGCTGGCGCGGGCCGGCATCGAGGTCGAGCGAGAGGCGCGGCCGGTGCACGTCGACCGCTTCGACGTCGAGCGCGACCGCGGACCCGCTCGTGTACCGGATCGAGGTCGACTGCTCGTCGGGGACCTACGTCCGCTCGCTCGCCGCCGACCTCGGGAGCGGCGCTCGGCGGCGGCGCCCACCTCCGGGCCCTGCGCCGCACGGCGGTCGGCTCCTTCGGCCTCGACGAGGCCGTGCCCCTCGAGGCGGCGTCGGTCGAGCGGCTGCTCACGCCGGCGGAGGCACTGCGCGACCTCGCCGCGGTCACCGCCGACGGCGAGCTCGCCGCCGCCGTCGGCCACGGCAAGGTCCTGCCCGCGGCGACGCTCGGCGCGAGCGGCGAGGGCCCGTGGCGGGTGCTCGACGCCGGCCGGCGACCTCCTCGCCGTCTACGAACCCCACAAGGACGCGACCGTCAAGCCGAGCGTCGTCCTGACCTGACCGCGTTTCGGCCTGATCGCGTTGGGCCGATCAGTGCGAAACAGGTGCCCGGTAGCGTGGCGGCTCATGGCCGCCGTCGTGCGCATCCCGCACGACGAGTGCCCGCACCCGCCGCAGGGCTGCGCCGTCACCATCGGCACCTACGACGGCGTGCACCGTGGCCACCGGGTCGTGATCGCCGAGCTCCGGCGCCGGGCCGAGGAGCGAGGGCCTGGCGATCGGCCGTCGTCACCTTCGACCGCCACCCCGCCGAGGTCGTGCGGCCCGACGTCGGCGCCGCAGCGGCTCACCGACCTCGACCAGGAGGTCGAGCTGCTCGCCGCCACCGGCGTCGACCACGTCGTCGTGCTCACCTTCGACGAGGCCCGGTCGAAGGAGCCGGCGGAGGACTTCGTGCACGAGGTCCTCGTCGGCTGCCTCAACGCCCGGCTCGTGATCGTCGGCGACGACTTCCACTTCGGCCACGAGCGCCGCGGCAACGTCGCCCTGCTCGCCGCCATGGGCGCCGACCTCGGGTTTCGAGGTCGAGGGCCTCGACCTCGTCGGCGTCGACGGCGCGCCGGCCGAAGGGCCCGACCGCGTCTCGTCGACCGCCATCCGGCGGGCCCTCGAGGCGGGCGACCTCGCCGCGGCGAACGAGATGCTCGGGCGCGACGCACGAGGTGCGCGGCGTCGTCGAGCACGGCGACCACCGGGGCCGGGAGTGGGGCTTCCCGACGGCCAACGTCGCCGTGCCCGACCGGGTCCAGCTGCCGGCCGACGGGATCTACGCCGTCTGGTACGAGCGCGCCGACGGGTCGGTCCACCCGGGCGCGGCGTCCCTCGGCCGCCGCCCCACGATCTACGACGACCAGCCCTTCCGGCTGCTCGAGGTCCACCTCCTCGACGGGCCCTACGGCGACGACGACCTCTACGGCGAGCGGGTCGCGGTCCGGTTCGTCGAGCGCCTCCGCGGCGAGGAGCGCTTCGACACCGTCGACGAGCTCGTCGCGCAGATCCGGCAGCGACTGCGCCGACGCCCGCGCCGTGCTCGAACGGTGACGGCGACGGTGGACGGCAGATGACCACCGGTGCGCGCCCCGGTCGGCACGATCTGCGACCCTTGACGCGTGCGTCAGGTCACGGGCGGCGACACCGTCGCGCTGCTCGGCCCCACGCGCCGCGCCGGGAACGGTCGACGCAGGTCCGGCTGCCGCGGCTCGCCCGCCACTCCATCGAGCTGGCCGACGGCCACCAGGTCGGCGTCGCCGTGTGCGGCGAGGGTGTGCCGTTCGTGCTCGTGCACGGCTTCTCGGCCGAGGGGATGCTCTACGCCCAGGCGCTGTGGCGGCTCGTCGACATGGGTTCAAGGTCGTCGCCATCGACACCGCCGGCCACGGCGGCGACCCAGGGCCTCCCGACGGGCGGCGGCGACTTCGCCGACTACACCGACCTGCTCGGCCGGGTGCTCGACGCCCTCGGCATCGAGCAGGCGGTCTTCGCCGGGCACTCGATGGGCGGGCGCCTCGTCACCGAGCTGGCGGCGAAGCGTCCCGAGCGGGTGATCGCCGTCGTCCTCGTCGACGCCATCGTCGGCAGACCTGGGACCGCCTCGTCTGGCTGTCGCGGCTCTTCCCGCCGCTGCTCGGCGGCGTCGCGGCGGTCCTCGTCCTCGACACCCTCTCGACGGTGCCGCTGTTCCGCGACCGGACCCAGGCCGCTCAAGCTCGGCCGGCTCGTGGCGCCGACGCTCGTCGGGCACGCCCGCCGGCCGTGGCGGCTGCTCGGCCCGGCCGTCTCGATCATCCGCAGCCCGGGCAGCGGGCCGATGCTCGACAAGATCCGGATGGCAGCGGCTCCCGCTCTTCGCCGTGCACGGCGACCGCGACGTCGTCGTGCCCCTGTCGACCGGCCGCGACGCGGCCCGACGGGCCGGCGGCGAGCTCGTCGTCGTCCACGGCGCCACCCACTCCTGGGTCCTCAAGGACCCCGAGGCGATGCCGGCGATCGTGCACGAGCTGATGCGGGGCCGGCTGGGCACGGCCGTGCTCAAGGCCCGTCTGCGGGCCGGCCTCGACGGCGGCGTCGGCGCGGGCCGACATCGACGCGAACCCGGCCTTCTACACCGCCGACTCGCTGGTCGTCGCCCTCACCCCGCACCAGGTGTGGCGCGACGAGGAGCAGTTCCACCGCGCCCCCCGCTACCGCTGGCACCGGGAGCAGTCCTAGGGCCGATCAGGGCATTCTGGGCCCGTCCTGCTACCCTGACTCGACCGCTCCTGGCGACGGATCTCCACGCTGAGGGGCTGGGCCCCAGCCCCACCAGCCCGTGCACCCGTGCACGAGCTGCCCATCGAGGAGAATCCCATGTCCGACAAGATCGACGCTGCCAAGCCCGGCCTCATCGCCGAGCGCCGCCTGCACGACACCGACACCGGCTCGCCCGAGGTGCAGATCGCGCTGCTCACCGCACGCATCAACCACCTCACGGCGCACGTGCAGGTGCACAAGAAGGACCACCACAGCAGGCGCGGCCTGCTGAAGCTGGTGGGGCAGCGGCGTCGGCTGCTCGACTACGTCCGCAACAACGACATCCAGCGCTACCGCGACATCGTCGCCGCCAACGGCCTCCGCCGGTAGCGCAGGGACCAACAACGGGCTGCGGCCGGAGGTCGGCTGCCAGTTGGAACCGCCCGGGCAGAGGTGCGCTGCACCTGTCGGGACGCCGCCAACTGGGAACCGACCCCGCCGCAGCCCTCACAAGCAGAGGAGCCACTGTGGCTGACCCCATCAAGGTCTCGGCACCCGTATCGGGCGCCGACGACAAGACCATCACCTTCGAGACCGGCAAGCTCGCCCAGCAATCCCAGGGCGCCGTCGTGGCCAGCATCGGCCGCACGGTCGTGCTCGCCACCGCCAACGCCGCCAAGGGCGTGCGCGAGGGCATCGACTTCTTCCCCCTGACCGTCGACGTCGAGGAGCGGGCCTACGCCAACGGCCGCATCCCCGGCTCGTTCTTCCGCCGGGAGGGCCGGCCGACCGACGCCGCCATCCTGAACTGCCGGCTCATCGACCGCCCGCTGCGGCCGAGCTTCCCCGACGGCTTCCGCAACGAGACCCAGGTCGTCATCACCGTCATGGGTGCCGACATGGAGAACCCCCAGGACGTCCTGGGCATCAACGCCGCGTCAGCGGCGCTGATGCTGTCGGGCATCCCCTTCGACGGGCCCATCGGCGCCGTCCGGGTCGCGTTCAGCCAGGACGGCACCTGGATCCCGCATCCCACCTACGCCGAGGGCGACGCCTCGACCTTCGAGCTCGTCGTCGCCGGGCGCCGCACCGACGCCGGCGACATCGCCATCATGATGGTCGAGGCCGGCGGCACCGAGAAGGCCGTCGAGTACTACGAGGCCGGCGCTCCGAAGGTCACCGAGGAGGTGCTCGCCGGCGGCCTCGAGGCGGCCAAGACCTGGATCGGCGAGGCGATCGACCTCCAGCTCGAGCTCGTGAAGGCCGCAGGCGTCGGTACGCCGCTGTCGTGGACGCCGATGCTCGACTACGGCAACGACGTCCTCGAGCGGGTCGAGGCCCTCGGCTCCTCCGCCCTCGCCGAAGCCGGCCAGATCGCCGTCAAGGCCGAGCGCAACGAGGCGACCGACGAGGCCGTCGCCGGTCTGCTGACCCAGCTGGCCGGGCCGGGCGCCGAGTTCGAAGGGCGCGAGAAGGAGATCAAGGAAGCGGCTCGCTCGCTCCAGAAGAAGCTGATCCGCAAGCGCGTCGTCGAAGAGGGCGTGCGCATCGACGGCCGCGGCCCGGCCGACCTGCGCCCGGTGTCGGCCGAGGTCGGCGTCCTGCCGACCGCCCACGGCTCCGGCCTGTTCCAGCGGGGCGAGACCCAGGTGCTCAACGTCTGCACCCTCGGCATGCCGAAGATGGACCAGCTCCTCGACACCCTCGCCCCCGAGGACAAGAAGCGCTACATGCACCACTACAACATGCCGCCCCACGCCAACGGCGAGACCGGGCGCGTGGGCAGCCCCAAGCGGCGCGAGATCGGCCACGGCCTGCTCGCCGAGCGGGCCCTGCTGCCGGTGGTCCCGCTCGAAGGAGACCTTCCCCTACACGCTGCGCCTCGTCTCCGAGGTGCTGGCGTCGAACGGGTCGACGTCGATGGCCTCGGTGTGCGCTTCGTCGCTGTCGCTGATGGACGCCGGCGTGCCGATCCACGCCCCGGTCGCCGGCATCGCCATGGGCCTCATCTACGCCGAGGGCAAGTACACGACGCTCACCGACATCCTCGGCGCCGAGGACGCCTTCGGCGACATGGACTTCAAGGTCGCCGGCACCGCCGACTTCGTCACCGCCCTCCAGCTCGACACGAAGATCGACGGCCTGCCCGCCGAGGTCCTGGCCCAGGCGCTCCAGCAGGCCCGTGACGCCCGTCTCAAGATCCTCGACGTGATGCGCGGCGCCATCGCCGAGCCTCGTCCCGAGGTGGGCGAGACGGCGCCGAAGATCATCAGCTTCGAGATCCCGATCGACAAGATCGGCGAGGTCATCGGGCCCAAGGGCAAGGTCATCAACAGCATCCAGCAGGAGACCGGCGCCGACATCTCCGTCGACGACGACGGCGTCGTCGGCACCGTCACCATCGGCTCGGTCGACGGCGGTGCCGTCGAGGAGGCCAAGCGCCAGATCCACCTGATCCTCAACCCGCCGACGGCCGACGTCGGCCAGGTGTACGAGGGCCGGGTCGTGAACATCACCAAGTTCGGCGCGTTCGTCAACATCCTCCCGGGCCGCGACGGCCTGCTGCACATCTCCAAGATGGGTGGCGGCAAGCGCATCGACCGGGTCGAGGACGTGCTCGAGCTGGGCGAGGAGATCGAGGTCCGGGTCGACGACGTCGACCCGAGCGGCAAGGTCTCGCTGTCGCCCGTGAACCCGCTGGGGGCCGGCGACGGCGCCGGCGGGTCCAACGGCGACACCGGATCCGACGCCGGTTCCGGTTCGGGCTCGGGCTCGAGCGGCGACGTCGTGTCGTTCGAGGACGCCTTCGACGCCGAGCTGCGCGCCGAGTTCGGCGACCTCGGCCCGGCCGGCGACACCGGTGGCGACCGCGGTGGCGACCGCGGTGGCGAGCGTCGCGGCGGCGGTGGCCGTCGCGGCGGTGGCGGCGGTCGGGGTCGCCGGTAACCAACCCGATCGCAACCGGTCCTTGATCAGGATCTCCGAACTGCCCTCGGGCATCCGACTCGTCACCGAGCGGATGCCCGAGGCGCGCTCGGCGGCCATCGGCGCCTACGTCGGGGTCGGCGGGCGCGACGAGCCCGATCCGGTCGCCGGCGCGTCGCACTTCCTCGAGCACCTGCTGTTCAAGGGGACCGCGATGCGCTCGGCGCGTGAGATCGCCGAGCGCATCGACGCCACGGGCGGCGACATGAACGCCTACACGTCGCGGGAGCACACCGCGTTCTACGCGCGCGTGCCGGGGCGCGACCGGGCCGAGACGCTCGCGCTCCTGCTCGACGTCCTCGCCCAGCCGGCGCTGCGGCCCCACGAGGTCGACGCCGAGCGCGAGGTCATCCTCGAGGAGCTCGCGGCCGCCGAGGACAACCCCGAGGACGTGGTGCACATGCGGCTGGCGGAGGCCCTCTACCCGGGCCACCCGCTCGGGCGGGAGGTGCTCGGGACCGAGGAGTCCATCGCCGCCATGCCCCGGGACGACATCGCCGCCTTCCACGACCGCTGGTACCGGCCCGCCAACGTCGTCGTCGCCCTCGCCGGCGACGTCGATCACGACGAGGCCGTGCGCCGCGCTCGACGGCTTCGTGGCGGCCGGGCCCGGCGGCGAGCGTCCCGTCCGGGTCGCGCCCGACGCCGCGCCGGTCGCCGAGGTCGTCGAGCGCCTCCCGATCGAGCAGGCCCACCTCGCCCTCGGCTGGTGGGTCGGCGGCCACGACGACCCCGACCGCTACCCGCTCGCCTTCGCCAACTACGTCCTCGGCGGGGGCACCGCCAGCCGTCTGTTCCAGCAGGTCCGCGAGGAGCGCGGGCTCGCCTACACGGTGTTCTCCTCGGTGTCGCTCAACGTCGACCGCGGCTCGCTGACGATCTACGCGGCGACGTCGCCGGCGAAGCTCGCCGAGGTCCTCTCGATCGTCGACGACCAGGTCGGGTCGCTGGTCGAGGACGGCATCACCGAGGCCGAGCACGCGCTCGCCCTCGGGTACCTCGAAGGCTCGTTGCTGCTCAACCTCGAGGACGCCGGGAGCCGCATGGGCCGCCTCGGTCGTGGGCTGCTCGCACGCGGCGTCGTCGACTCGGTCGACGAGCACGTCGAGCAGCTCCGGGCGGTCACCGTCGACGACGTGCACCGCGTCCTGCGCCGGGTGCTGGGCGGCCCGCGGTCCCTCGCCGCCGTGGGACCGTTCGACAAGCTGCCGTAACTTCGAGTTCGCTCCGCGCCATCCATGGCGCTGCGCTCACGCGGATTCCTGTCGTGCCCGGAGCGCCGTGGGGTCGGGGGCGCCATCCTGGCGCTTCGAGTCGGGTGCGCCATCCATGGCGCTCCGCTCACGCGGATTCCTGTCGTGCCCAGCGCCGTGGGGCCGGGGCGCACCGCGTGCCATCCTCCGCCGACTACGGAGCGGTGGGGCGTCGCGCTCGATGAACATGGCGTCGCCGATGTCGACGCCGGGCGGGGGGACGAACTCCGGGTCGCGCTCGTAGCGGACCGCGTAACCGACGTCCACCGGCGCGGGCGCCGGCTCCGAGGCATCGGCGACCGTCGCCTCGGGCGCGGGTGCCGGCACCGGCGACGGTGACGGTGGTGCGGCGCCGCCGTCGTGGACGTCGAGACCGTGGTCGTCGTCGTCGACGGCTTCGGCGACGGCGCCGGCGGAGTCGGGCGACGCGACGGCTCGGTCGGCGCCGACCAGCGCCTCGACCGCCGGCACGGCGGTCAGCACGCCGAGGCCCAGGCGAGCGGCGACGCGGTTGCGGCGGAGCCGGCGGGCCAAGGCGGCGGCCTCCCGCTCCGACAAGCGGAGCAGGCGTCGCAGCCGGATCTCGAGGGAGTCGTCGTCGAGGTCGAGCAGCTGGGCGAGCACCGTCGACGTCGTCGCGGCGGAGGTGGACGGCGGTGTCGAGCCGGACGTCACGCTGTTCGGCGACGAGGTCGAGGTAGGTGCGCAGCAGGCACTCGTTGTCGCCCGGCGCGCAGTGCACCGTCACGCTCCTGGCGCCGACGACGAGCGTGCCGGAGGTCGAGTCGTAGGACACAGTTCGCCGTTCCGCCGAGCCCGGACCCGATCGCGCCGCTTGTGTGCATCTCCCTCAGATCGGCCGCCCGGGCTGCGCTCTTGAGGGTTTAAGGTCCTGCTCCATGGGCTTCCTCGACAAGATGCAGAAGACCGCCAAGGAGACGCTCGACAAGGGCAAGGACAAGCTCGAGGACGTCCAGGCCGACAAGAAGGCCGACCAGCTCCTCCACGACCTGGGCGCCTGGTACTACGCCGGGCGCACCGGCCGCGACAACGGCGAGGCCGCCGGCCACGTCGAGCGGCTCGTCGCCGAGCTCCAGGCCCACGAGGCCGAGCACGGCCCTCTCGACCAGAAGGCCAAGGGCCGAGGCCGAGGCGCCGCCGCCGCCCCGCGCCTCCCGCCGAGACGGCGACCCCGCCCCGCCCCCGCCTGCCGCCGCCTCGCCGCCGCCGACGCCGCCCACCGCCGCCGCCGCCGCCCCCGCCGCCGGCGGACGGCGTCCAGCGCCCCGCCGCCGTCGGTCGCCGCGTCGGGCCCGCCGCCGCCGCCTGAGGACTGACGCCCGTGGCGCTGCGCGTCGGCGTCGTCGGCGCCGGCGGGCGCATGGGCCGCACGGTCTGCGAAGCCGTGGACGCCGACGACGACCTGCATCTCGTCGCCGCCGTCGACCCCGAGCACGCCGGAGCCGAGGGCGCCCGGTGGTGTGCCAGGTCGAGGCCGAGCTCGCCGGCCTCGTCGAGGCCGGCGCCGAGGTCGTCGTCGACTTCACGATCGCCCCCGCCGCTCGCACGACGCTCCCGTTCCTCGCCGCCAACGGCATCCACGCCGTCGTCGGTACGACCGGGTTCGACGACGCCGACCTGAAGGCCTTCGAGTCGGCGTTCTCCACGAGCAACTGCCTGATCGCGGCGAACTTCGCCATCGGCGCGGTGCTGATGATGCGCTTCGCCGAGCTGGCGGCGCCGTTCTTCGAGACCGCGGAGGTCATCGAGCTCCACCACGACGCCAAGCGCGACGCACCGTCGGGGACGGCGATGACGACCATCGCCCGCATGGCCGCGGCGTCCGACCGGTGGGCGCCGGATCCGACCGAGGACGAGGTCGTGCCGGGCGCCAGGGGCGGCGCGCACCCACGGCATCCCGGTGCACAGCGTGCGGCTGCGGGGCGCTCGTCGCCCACCAGGAGGTGCTGCTCGGCACGACGGGCCAGACCCTCACCATCCGCCACGACAGCTACGACCGGTCGAGCTTCATGCCCGGCGTGCTCCTGGCGACGAAGGCCGTCGCCGACCTCCCCGACCGCCTCACCCTCGGCATCGAAGGGCTCCTCGGCATCTGACCCTTCTCCGAATCGGCGGTGGCTACCGGCGCATGGCGCGTACAACCACCGCCAATTCAGGGTTCGTCGGCCTCCTCGATCTCGTGCTCGAGGTCGCGGATGGCGCCGATGTCGCCCTTGCCGCGGCGGGCCTCGTTCCAGCCGATGACGACGACGAGCACGACCGACCCGATGAGGAGCGGCAGGCGGTAGTCCCGGAAGAAGCCGAGCACGTCGTCGATCGGCGCCTCGAAGGTCTCGCCGAGCACCCGGATGAGGTAGAGCCGCCCCAGCGGTTCCGATGATGTTGAGGGCGAAGAACGCCACGACCGACATCCCGGCGGCGCCGGCCAGCAGGCAGATCCACTGGTTCGGGGCGACGAGCACGAGCGGGTAGGCGGCCTTGCTGAAGCCCCGCTCGGCCTGTCGGGCGAGCTGGCCGTAGGTGGGGGAGCGCTCCTCGATCCAGCGGATGGCCGTGTCGCCGTACCAGCGCCCGAGGAGGAAGAAGAGCGGGTCGGAGAGGAGCAGGCGGATGGTGCCGACGACGTAGTAGGAGACGGCGTCGAGCTGGTTGGTCGTCAGGACGAGGACCCGGTTCCGGCTGTTGAGTGCGATCAGCGCCAACGGGTGCTCCTCCGCCCACGTCGTCGTCAGCGCGTCGCCGATGTTGGAGCAGATGATCAGCGCGATGATCGGCGTGATCGTGGCGACGAGCTTCCCGCGGCTCGGGCGGGGGCGCTGCTGGTCGTCGGCCCGGTCGGCGGGCGGGTCGTCGGCGGGCGCCTCGTCCACGGCGGGTCATCCTGGCATGGGCGGTCACGGCCGTCGGACTCAGGCCCGCGCTGATCTCGGGATTTCCACGGCACGGCATGCCCTCCGTAGGGTTCGCCGCGGTCATGGGTCGACCCAGTTACGCCTTCGCCCGGCGTCCTCGGTGGCTGGTCGCCCACGTGCTCGTGCTCGTGCTCGTGGTCGTGTTCGTGAACCTCGGGCTCTGGCAGCTGCGGCGGTTGGACGAGCGGCGCGACCGCAACGAGCTCGTGCAGGCCCGCTCCACGTCGACACCGGTCCCGGTCGGCGACCTGCCCGACGATCCCGACGACGTGCGGTTCCGGGCCGTCGTTGCGTCCGGAACGTACGGCCCGGATCAGACCGTCGCCGTCCGGACGACCCAGGACGGGGTGCCCGGGGCGTGGGTGTTCTCCGTGCTCGACGACGCCGACGCTCCGGTCGTGGTGCTGCGTGGCTTCGTCGGCACGCAGCTCGACGGCTCCGTGCCGGCCCCACCTCCCCCTGAAGGCGAGGTCGAGGTCGAGGGCATCGCCATCCCGATGGGCCGGCTCGGGCACACCGCCGAGACCGCCGTCGACCGTCTGGTCGAGACGGTCCCAGGGGCGGCGCCGGTCGTCGTGCAGGCGGAGGTGAGCTCGCCCACCGAGATCGCCGACCTGACGCCGGTGCCGGTGCCCGACCTGGGTGAGGGTCCCCACCTCAACTACGCCGTGCAGTGGTTCCTGTTCGCCGCCGTCGGCGTGCTCGCCTACCCGTTCCTCCTCCGGCGCCAGGCGCGCGAGTCCGCCGACGACGGCGATGCCCGCTGAGGAGGGTCGAACAGAATCGCGTTCGTGGAGAGCCTCGCGAGGTTGATCCGTCGCTCGATCACGGGCTGGAACGACGATCTCGAGGTCGCCCTCTTCGGCGCCGGAGCGGCTGACGACTTCGCTCGGCTGATCGTCCAGTTCACCTCGGATCACCTCGCTCCACCCGTCGAGTCGCTGCTGTATCGACCCGGCGTCGGTCTCGTCGTCGGGCTCGGCTTGGCTGACGGCCGGGACGTGCTGGTGAAGATCCACCGCTGGAACGCGTCGACGGAGCGCCTCACCGCCGTGCAATCGGTGCAGCGCCAACTCCATGACGCCGGGTTGCCCGCCCCCCGCCCGCTGCTCGCACCGACCGTCCTCGGTCACGGGATCGCCACCGTCGAGGAGTACCGATCCGGCGACATCCGTGGCGATGGCCGCGATCCCGAGGTGCGCATGGTGCTCGCCGCAGGGCTGTTCGATCTCGTGAGCGCCAGCCGTTCCCTCGAGCTCGAGCACGGTGTCGGGAAGCCGCTCATCGAACGGCCGCCGGGAGCGCCGCTCTGGCCGGAGCCGCACGATCTCAGGTTCGACTTCGACGCCACGTCGGCCGGGGCGGCGTGGATCGACGAGCTGGCGGCGAGCGCTCGCGAACGGCTCGCGGACGACGACGGCCCTCGACTGGTCGGCCACTTCGACTGGCGGGTCGAGAACCTGGGCTTCCGCAGCGGTGCGATCGCCGCGATCTACGACTGGGACTCGGTGGCGGCGTCGACCGAACCCGTGCTCGTCGGCAGCGTCGCCGGCCAGTTCTGCGCCGACTGGGGCCGCGGCGAGGAGGACCCGCTCCCGACGTTCTCGGACATGCAGCGGTTCGTCGAGGACTACGAACGGGCCCGCGGTCGCGAGTTCGACGACGTCGAACGAGAGGCGCTCGACGCCGCGAACCTGTTCCTCGTCGCCTACGGAGCACGGTGCCAGCACTCCGATCAGACGATCCATCCCGAGCTGGGAGGCACACCCGGGAACCGCTGGCTCCGTCTGCTCCGGGAGCGAGGCCATGACGGCCTCGTGCGCAGGCCGACTCGACGATCGCAGGGCTGACGGCGGCGCCAACTCGTGCGTCCTCGGAGGCGGCCGGCTCATACCGTGAACGCGGTGGAAGGCGACGTCGCCGATGTGGTCGCTCACTACGAAGCGAGCCTCGAGGAGGCCCGGCTCTCCGGCGGGCTGGCGGCGCTCGAACTGCTGCGGACCCAGGAGATCCTTCGCCGGCACCTGCCGCCGGCGCCCGCCCGCGTCCTCGATGTGGGCGGCGGGACCGGCGTGCACGCCGACTGGCTGCTCACCGACGGCCACGCCGTGCACCTGCTCGACATCACACCGCGCCACGTGCGCGCCGCGTTGGAGGGCCTGGGTGCACGCGGGCTGACGGCGGAGGTGGGTGACGGGCGCCACCTGTCGTTCGCCGATGCCAGCTTCGACGTCGTGCTCGTCCTCGGCCCCCTCTACCACCTGCAGGAGCGCCCCGACCGCATCAGAGTGCTCGAGGAAGCGCGACGAGTCGCGCGGCCGGACGGCCTGATCGCCGTCGCCGCGATCAGCCGGTTCGCCTCGCTGTTCGACGGCCTGGTACGCGGGTTCCTCTTCGACGCCCAGTTCCGCGACATCGTGGAACGTGACCTCACCGAAGGCCGGCACGCGAACCCCGAGAACCGGCCGCACTGGTTCACGACGGCGTTCTTCCATCGCCCCGAGCAGCTCGCCGACGAGATCGGCTCCGCCGGGCTGGCCCTCGTCGAGCTGGTCGGCGTCGAGGGCCTCGCAGGCTGGCTCTCGCAGCTCGAGCCGCGCTGGGCCGACGACGCCGACCGGGAGGTGATCCTCCGCGCCACTCGGTTGATCGAGGCCGAGCCCGCCGTGCTCGGCCTCAGCGCGCACCTGCTCGCCATCGCCCGGCCGCGCTGAGGAACGCGCCCACACGTCGGGCGACGAAGTCGGCGTCGTCCATCCAGGGAGCGTGACCCGCGCCCGGCATGAGCTCGAGCTCGGCGTCGGGGAGCTGCGCCACGAACCGGCGGGCCACCTCCGCGCCGCCCATCGGGTCCTCGTCGCCCCAGAGGAAGTAGGCGGGCGCCGTGATCCGGGCGAGCAACGAGGCCGGCAGCAGCGTGTCGGCGTTGAACCCCCGCATGGTCACGACCCGCGGTGCGGCGTCGATCTCGTTGCGCATGGTGTCGGTGTCGCGCAGCAACGACAGGAACCACGCCATCTCGACGGCGCCGAACCGCCCCGACTCCAGGGCGTTGCGCAGGCCGATCTGCTTCAGCAGCGAACGGGCCATCCGCTCGGTCGGTGGGATCCTCGTCGCCAGCCGGCCGAGGGAGGGCTGCATGGCGATCCGCATCACGAGCGGCGTGGCGTCCATCGGCGCGCCGAAGCTCCAGCTGAGCGCGACGAGGCGGTCGATCCGGTCCGCGTGCGCGGCGGCGGCGCGCAGGACGAAGTAGCCACCGAACGACGTGCCGATCACGTGCGCGCGCCCGAGCCCGATGGCGTCGAGGACGTCGACGACGAGATCGTCGGCGAAGGCGCCGAGCTGCGCCATGTCGGAGCAGCCGCCGTCGAGGCGCGGGCTGAGGCCGCAGCCGGGTCGGTCGAGAAGGATGCACCGGAAGCCGTCCAGCCGGGCGGCGAGCGAGGCCCAGCTGGTGCCCCCGTTTGAGGCACCGTGGACGAAGACCACGGGGCTTCCCGCTCCGACCTCCTGGATCCGCACCGTCGTCCCGGTGCGCGCCAGGGGCACGTACCGCTCGGTCGGGCGGGCGCCGACGGCCTCCCAGAGGGCGCGCTCGGCCTGTCGATGGCGCTCCTCGTTCACCCGCCGCACACCCCAAGCCTGCCCCGTGTCGCGCCACCCTCCAGAATGCGAGGGGTGACCGGTCTCGAGGCTGTCGGGTTCGACGGCGACGACACGCTCTGGCAGTCGGAGACGGCGTTCCACGTCGTGCACGCGCAGGTCCGGCGGCTGCTGGCCGCCCATGTCGACGCGGCCACGCTCGACGCCCGTCTCCTCGACGTCGAGCGGTCGAACCTGGCGCTGTACGGCTACGGCGCCAAGGCCTTCACCCTCTCGCTGATCGAGACCGCCATCGACATCGCCGGCGACGACCTCACCGTCGCCGACGTCCAGGCGCTGCTCGACCTGGGCAAGGAGCTGCTGGCGCACCCGGTCGACCTGCTGCCCGGCGCCCGCGCCGCGGTCGAATCGGCGTCCGCCGCCGGGCTCACGGTGCTGCTCGTCACGAAGGGCGATCTCTTCCACCAGGAGTCCAAGGTCGCTCGCTCGGGATTCGGTGATCTCGTCGACGGGATCGAGGTCGTCGCCGAGAAGGACACCGCCACCTACGAGCGGGTCCTGCGCCGTCACGGGCTCGAGCCGGGCGGCTTCTGCATGGTCGGGAACTCCTTGCGGTCCGATGCGGCACCGGTCCTCGGTCTCGGCGGCTGGGCCGTCCACGTGCCTCACGAGCTCACGTGGGCGCTCGAACACCCCGACGACGAGGGCTCGATCCGCGCTCACCCGCGCTTCCGCGAAGTCGGCAGCCTCGTCGATCTCCCGCCTCTGCTCGCCGACCTCGGCAACTAACGTCCTCCCGATGGCCCACCCGTCGGATGAGCGGTTCCTCGTGCTGCACGGCCTCCGGATGCGGGGGTTCGGCGAGCCGGGGCCGATCGCGGCCGTCGTGGGTCTCGACGAGGATGTGGTCGCCGACCACCTGGCCAAGCTGCAGGCCGAGGACCTCGTGCTGCGCCGCGATGGCCGCCTGGCGGGCTGGGCGCTCAAGCCGCTCGGCCGCGAGGAGCAGGAGCGCCTGGCACAGCTCGACCTCGCCGCCGCCGGCGCCGGTGCGGTGGTCCGAGAGGGCTACGAGCGGTTCCTCGCCGTCAACGCCGACCTGCTCGGCGTCTGCACCGACTGGCAGGTGCGTGACGGCGTGCCGAACGACCATGCCGACGCCGGCTACGACGCGGCCGTGATCGGGCGCCTCCGGGCGATCGACGACGCCATCCGCCCCGTCGTCGCCGACCTCGCCGGGGCGCTCGACCGGTACGGCCACTACGCCCCGCGCTTCGCCGCGGCGCTCGCCCGCCTCGAAGCCGGTGAGCTCGAGTGGTTCACCAAACCGCTCATCGACTCGTACCACACGGTCTGGTTCGAGCTGCACGAGGACCTGCTCTCGACCCTCGGCCTCGAGCGCAGCAAGGAGGGTGTGACGTGAGCGAGCGAAGCGAGCGAACCACATGACGCAGTTGCGCAGCGGCGTGTTCGGGCAGGTGCTGACGGCCATGGTCACGCCGTTCGACGCCGACGGCGCCCTCGACCTCGACGGCGCTGCCGCCGTCGCCCGGTGGTTGCAGGACCAGGGCAACGACGCCCTCGTGGTGGCCGGCACGACCGGCGAGGCGCCGACCCTGACCGAAGCCGAGAAGCTCGACCTGTGGCGCGCCGTGAGCGAGGCGGTGACGATCCCGCTCGTCGCCGGCACCGGCTCGAACGACACCGCCGAGACGATCGCCACGACGCGGGCCGCGGCCGAGTGCGGCGCGGCGGGCGTCCTCGTCGTCGGCCCGTACTACAACCGCCCCACGCAGGCCGGGCTCGACGCCCACTTCCGCGCCGTCGCCGCTGCCACCGACCTCCCGGTCGTCGTGTACGACGTCCCGGCGCGCACCGGGCGGCGGATCGCCGGCGAGGTGCTCGTCGGTCTGTTCCGCGACGTTCCCAACATCGTCGGGTTCAAGGACGCCACCGGCGACGCGCCCGGGTGCGCCCGACTCGTCGCCGACCTCGGCGACCGCATCGACGTCTACAGCGGCGACGACGCCATGACCCTCCCGCTGCTCGCCTGCGGCGCGGTGGGCGTGATCGGCGTCGCCACCCACTGGACGACGCCCGAATTCCGCGAGCTGTTCGACGCCTGGGGCAAGGGCGACGTCACGACGGCCCGTGAGGTGAACGCCCGCCTGCTGCCGTCCTTCGCCTTCGAGAACACCGACACGTGCGTGTACTCGCAGTCGGCCAAGGCCGCGCTCCGCGTGCTCGGGCTTCCCGCCGGCGAGTGCCGACTACCGCTCGGAGCTGCCCCGGCCGGAACCGAGGACCGCGCCCGAGAGGTCCTCAGGGCGCTCGGCCGCGAGGTCTAGTGCCGGCCCCCGTCACCATCACGTTCCTCGGCGGGCTGGGGGAGATCGGGCGCAACTGCGCGGCGATCGAGGTCGACGGCCGGATCCTGCTCCTCGACTGCGGCCTGATGTTCCCCGACGCCGACATGCTCGGCATCGACCTCGTCCTGCCCGACTTCACGTGGCTGCGGGAGAACGCGGCGCGCATCGACGGGTGCATCGCCACCCACGGCCACGAGGACCACGTCGGTGGGCTGTCGTTCCTGCTGCGGGAGCTCTCGTTCCCGGTCTACGGGTCGGCCCTCACCCTCGGCCTCGCCCGCCACCGCATCGAGGAGGCCGGGGTGCTCGACCACACCGAGCTCGTCCCCGTGCGCGACGGCGAGCGGCGACGCATCGGTCCCTTCGACATCGAGTTCCTCCCGGTCACGCACTCGGTGCCCCACGGGTTCGCCACCGTGTTCCACACGCCCCAGGGGACGATCATGCACACGGGCGACTGGAAGCTCGACCTCACGCCCGTCGACGGTCGCCTCACCGACCTCGCCCGGATCGGCGCCATCGCGCGCGGCGACGGCATCCGGCTGCTCCTCGGCGACTCCACCAACGCCGAGGAGCCGGGTCACACCGCGTCGGAGCGCTCGGTCGGGAAGGTCCTCGCCGACCTCTTCCACGCCCACGAGGGCCGGCGCATCGTCATCGCCTGCTTCGCCAGCCACCTGCACCGGATCCAGCAGATCTGCGACGCCGCCATCGAACGCGGCCGCACCGTCGCCACCCTCGGTCTCTCGATGAAGAAGAACGTCCGACTGGCGCGGCAGATGGGCCTGCTGCGGATCCCCGACCGCAGCCTCGTCGACATCGAGGAGATCGGCGACCTCGACCCCGGCCAGGTCTGCGTCATCTCCACCGGGAGCCAGGGCGAGCCGCTCTCCGCGCTGGCGCTCATGGCGGCCGGGGAGAACCGGTGGCTGAAGCTCGGGCCGGAGGACACGGTGATCCTGTCGTCGCACCCGATCCCCGGCAACGAGTCGAACGTCAGCAGGGTGATCGACGGTCTGACCCGTGTCGGTGTCGAGGTCGTCCACTCCGGCATCGCGCCCGTGCATGCCAGCGGGCACGCCAAGTCCGAGGAGATCAAGACGCTCTTCAACGTGGCGCAGCCGGAGTGGTTCACGCCGGTCCACGGCGAGTACCGCCACCTCCGCCAGCACGGCCGACTGGCGGTGCAGATGGGTGTGGCCGAGGACCGTGTGCTCGTGTGCGAGGACGGCGACCAGCTCGTGCTCTCCGACGACGGTGTGCGACGGGTCGAGCGGGCGGTGCCGGCCGGGTACCTCTACGTCGACGGGATCGTCGGCGACGTCGGGCACGGGGTGCTCCGCGACCGCCGGGTCCTCGCCGAGGAGGGGGTGGTCGTGGTGATCGCCACCGTCGACATCACCACCAAGAGCGTGATCGCCGGCCCCGAGATCATCACCCGCGGGTGGGTGCACGCCGCCGAAGCCGAGGACCTCCTCGACGAGTGCGCCGCTGCCGTGCGGGCCTCCCTCGAGGAGGCGTTCGCCAACGACGCGCTGGCGCTCGAGGACCTCGCCCGCCACGCCCGCAGGGCCGCCGGCAAGTTCGTCAGCGAGCGGACCCGCCGCCGCCCGATGATCGTCCCCGTGATCCTCGAGACCTGACTCCCGGTGTGGCTGGTGGGGCTGGTGGTACCGTTGTGGCCACTGTGGCTGCCACGAAGTCCGCGGGATCCAAGAAGCGCGCCCCTGCCAAGCGCCCGGCCAAGGGTTTGGCCAGGCACGCCCCACCCCGGCCGCCCCGGCGAGGAGTCACTGCCTCTCGGCGACGGCTCACCGCCGTCGCCATGGAAGGCCACCACGCCGACGCCTGGGGGCTCGGCCTCATCGGGCTCGGGCTGCTCGTCGCCCTCGGCGTCTACGTCGATCTCGCCGGTCCGGTCGGCGACGTGGTCGACCACACCGTGGGTGCCGCCGTCGGTCTCGTCAAGCTCGGGCTGCCGCCCGCACTCGTCGCCGCCGGGATCCTCGTGCTCCGCGCCGACGATCCCGTCGACGACCTCGACGACCTCGACCACCGAGGCGCCCGTCTCCTGCTCGCCTCGGGCATCCTGCTCGTCGCCACCTGCGGCCTGCTCCACGTCGCGCGCGACCAACCCGGCCTCGACGACGGGATCGATGCGCTGGGCGCGGCCGGCGGCGCCCTCGGTCTCGCCGTCGGCGGCCCGCTCGCTGCCGTCACCGCCATCACCGGCACCGTCCTCGTCCTGACGATCGTCGGGCTGATCGGCCTCGTCGTGCTCACCCGCACCTCGGTGCGCGCCTTCGCCGCCGGCACGTCCGGCGCCTTCGCTTGGGTCCGCGACGTCGGCGGGCGACTCTTCGAGCTGACGCCGCGCACGAACGAACCCGAGCCGACCGTCCCCGGCACGATCGACCTCCGTGGCGCGCCGCTGTACGACCAGGACGCCGATCCCGACCGAGCGCGACGGCCGCGCCAGCCCAAGGTCGCGCTGCCGGCCGCCGACGAGCTCGACGGCGACGCCGAGCAGCTCGCCATCGACCTCGGTCCCGGCGCGGCCGGGTCGCCGTGGAAGCTGCCGTCGCTCAGCCTGCTCAAGCGCAGCGACACCGCCGAGATCGACCGCGCCGCGGTCCAGGCCCGCGGCCACCTCCTCGAGTCGGCCCTCGCCGAGCACCAGGTCGAGACGCGACTGTCCGGCATGGTCGTCGGTCCGACCGTGACGCGCTACGAGCTCGAGCTCGCGCCCGGCGTCAAGGTCAAGCAACTCACGTCGCGCGACAAGGACATCGCCTACGCGATGGCCACCCCCGATGTCCGGATCCTCGCTCCGATCCCGGGCAAGCAGGCCATCGGCGTCGAGGTGCCCAACGAGGTCCGCCAGATGGTCGCCCTGGGCGACATCCTCGCCAGCAGCGAGGCCCGCCGGGCGACGCACCCGCTCGAGGTCGCGGTCGGGCGCGACATCACCGGCAAGGCCGTGATGATGAACCTGGCGACGATGCCGCACCTCCTGATCGCCGGCCAGACCGGCGCCGGCAAGTCGAGCTGCCTCAACTCGATCCTCACGTCGATCCTGATGCGGTCGACGCCCGAGCAGGTGCGCCTCATCCTCGTCGACCCCAAGCGCGTCGAGATGGGCCAGTACCAGCGCCTCCCGCACCTGCTCACCGAGGTCGTGGCCAACCCGAAGAAGGCGGCGAACGCGCTCGCATGGGCGGTCAAGGAGATGGAGCGCCGCTACGACCTGTTGCACGAGGTCGGCTTCCGCGACGTCACCGGGCTACAACGCCGCCCACGACCGGGGCGAGCTCGCCAGCGAGCCCATGGCCCGAGCGGCCGAGAGCGGGGAAGCAGCCAGTGCAACTACCCGCGGCTGCCGTTCATCCTCGTCGTGGTCGACGAGCTCGCCGACCTCATGATGGTGGCGGCCCGCGACGTCGAGGACTCGATCTGCCGCCTCGCCCAGATGGCCAGGGCCGTCGGCATCCACCTCGTGATCGCCACCCAGCGCCCGTCGGTGAACGTGATCACCGGGCTCATCAAGGCCAACGTCCCCGCCCGCCTCGCCTTCGCCGTCTCCTCGGCCACCGACAGCCGCGTGATCCTCGACCAGATGGGCGCCGAGAAGCTGGTCGGCAAGGGCGACATGCTCCTGCTCGAAGGGGGCACCTCGATCCCGCGCCGGGTCCAGGGCAGCTGGGTGGGCGAGGAAGAGGTGCGCGCCGTCGTGGCCCAGTGGCGTCGCCAGGCGCCGGCGGTCACCTACGACGACGACGTCCAAGGCGCCGCCGACGACCACGGCTTCGGCGGGGGCGGCTCGTCGACCGGAGCGGCGACGACGACGAAGAGCTCCTGTGGCAGGCGATGGAGCTCGTCGTGCGCAGCCAGCTCGGCTCGACCTCCATGCTGCAGCGCAAGCTCAAGGTCGGCTTCGCCCGCGCCGGGCGGTTGATGGACCTGCTCGAGCAGCGTGGCGTGGTCGGGCCGAGCGAGGGCTCCAAGGCCAGGGCGGTCCTGATGACCACGCCGGAGCTCGACGAGCTCCTCGACCAGCGCGGCTGACCGGGCTCGTCAGTCGGCGCGCAGGGCGTCAGCCGCAGAGAGCCGCGAGGTCCGCCACGCCGGGCGGAGCGTGACGACGTTGGCGGCGATGATCGCGGCGGGCAGGAGCAGGAGGAGCGGTACGGCGGCGACTGCGGTGACCTGCACGATCGGGATGTGCTCGGCGACGAGCTGCCACGTGCCCCGCCCGATGGCGACACCCAGCGGGATCCCGACGATCAGGCCGATCACGGCGAGCAGGGTCGCCTGCCACACGAGGCAGGTGCCGGTCTGGAAGGGGGTGAGCCCGAGCGTGCGCAGGATCGCGAGGTCGGCGCCGCGCTGGCGGAGCACGCTCGAGGTGACGTGCAGCAGGGCGCCCAGGGCGACGAGCGGCGCGAACACGGCGAACAGGATCGGGAGCGACCGCACGTTGCGCATGGCGATCTGGTCGGCCGGGGGCGAGGGGGGAGTGATGAAGACGGTGTCACCGGCCGCTCCGGCCACCCGTCCGGCCACCGCCTCGGGATCCACGCCGTCGCGCACCGTCGCACCGAGGAAGCCGCTCAAGTAGAACAACGACTCGAACGCCTCCTCGTCGGTGAGGTCGACGCCGTAGGCCTCGGCGACGGTTTCTCGCAGCGCGGTCGGGATGGCCGAGCCGATGTCATCAGGGACCACCCACACCCCTTGGTCGAACGACGAGTGAGGCGTCGTCGGCAAGAGGCCCAGTCCCACGACCCGGAACGGGACACCGTCACCGAGCTCGACGTCGTCGCCCACCACGACATCGAGATCCGCGGCCGTGTCGGGCCCCAGGACGACCTCGCCCGAGTCCGCTGGGGCCCGACCGCTGAGGGTCACGAACGACAGGGGTGCGCCGGAGACCGGCTCGATGGCATAGATCGGCATCGCCAGGTCGTCGAGCGTCCCCACCATGCGACCGACGCGGGTGACGCCGGTGACGTCGGGATCCTCGGCGAGCGTTCCCGGGAGCGCCTCGAAGGCGGCGTCGGGCTCGAAGCCGGTGAACCCGGCCTCGAGGTCCCACGCCGCCCCGAAGCGCTCCGGATTGCTGGCGGCGTCGTCGAGCCCGCCGAGGAACACGAGCGCACCGGCGACACCGACGACGCCGACGACCGCACCGGCGATCGCCGAACGGGTGGGGAGCGCACGGCTGCCTCGGCCGGGCTCGAGAGCGAGGCTGGCGCCGAACGCCATCGTCACCCTGGCACCGAGCGCCTGGAGCCCGCTGACGATGCCGGAGCGACGGTCGGCCGTCCTCGTGCCCGATGGCCCCGCGGCGCGCCAGGCGGTGAGGAGGACGGCTGCGGTCAGCAGCGCCGCTATCACCGCAGCGCCGCCGAGCACGACGAGCGCGTCGAGGTGGACACCGACATCGGGATCGACCCGTCGGCCGAGCCCGATCGGGAACCGGGGCGACAGCGCCACCGCCAGCACCACGGAGACCACGGCCGCCGTGGCCGCCGACAGCAGATGCGGGAGGGCGAGAGCGCCCGTGCCGCCGGCGCGGTCCAACCCGACAGCCGCCAGGGCGGGGAGATCACCGCTGGCGGCGCGGACGGAGCGGGTGAGGGCCTGTCCGACGATGACGGTGCCGGCGGCGGCCACGGCCAGGGCGAACAGCCGCAGGCCCGTGCCCTCGAGGTCGGTGCCGTTGGTGACCCGCTTGGCGGCGGTGTGCAGGTCGGTGACCGGCACGCCCCGGTCCGGGAAGAGGCGGGCGACGTCGGACTCGAGCCGCCGGAGGTCGCCGGCGGGGTCGTGCAGACGGACGAACAGGTTGCTGAACCCGGCGATCGTCTCCGGGTAGGCCTCGCGGAACGCCGGTCCAGCGAGGGGCGACCCGGCGAGGGCCGGGATGGCGGCCAGCGTCAGCGGCGACTCGGCGATGCCGACGACGGTGAAGGTGACCTCAGGCCCGTCGGGCGTCCCCGACGACGTCAGGCCTTGGTCGCTGGTGAAGAAGCGGATGGTGAACTCGTCGCCGACCTCGAACCGCGGGATCCCCGGGTCCGTCGCCTCCGAGGCGCCCTCCACGACGATCTCGGTGGGGTCGTCGGGATCGGGCAGGCGTCCGTCGATGATGCGGGGGCGGTCGACCTCGGTGAGCCAGTCGCCGTACTGGGAGACGACGAGTCCGGCGTGTTCGCCGTCGTGCTGGGAACCGGTCGACATGTCGACGACGATGCCGTCGGCGAAGGAGAAGGCCCCCGCCGCGTCGACGTAGGGGAGGGCCACGATCGGGTCCCAGTCGGGATCGGCGATGCCGGCCTGGCTGGCGAACACGATGGCATCGGACGCGAGGCTGTCGGCACGCAACCGGTCCCAGGCGGCGTCGGTTCGGCGGGCACCGGCGACGGCGGCCGACGCGAGGCCGGCGGTGATGCCGGCCAGGAGCCCGAGTGCGAGCAACGAGCGCCAGCGGCGGCGCAGCTCGGCGCGGGCCCACATCCGGCCCCCGGCGCCGCCCGCCACCTCTCGCATCGTCTCGACGCTACGCCTGGCTCCCGCGACCTCACAGCCTGCCAGCGGGCGGTCGCGAAGTGGTGCTGGCCCCACCTCCCCCGGGCCGATGGTAGGAAACGGCCCCATGCCGCCCGTCCCCCGCACCGTCGAGCCCGCCGACCTCCGCGTCATCGCCACGGGGTTGCGGTTTCCCGAGGGCCCGGTCGCCCTCGACGACGGATCGGTGCTCCTCGTCGAGATCGCCCGCGGCGCGCTCTCGCGGGTCCGGCCCGACGGCGACGTCGAGGTCGTCGCCGACTGCGGCGGCGGACCCAACGGGTGTGCCATCGGTCCTGACGGCGCCGCCTACGTCACCAACAACGGCGGCTGCTTCACCTGGGGCGAACGCATGGGACTCACCTTCCCGGGCCGCCGCCCCCGGACGACTACCCCGGCCACGGGGCCCTGCAGCGCGTGGACCTCGACACCGGCACCGTCACCGATCTCTACGAGGCGTGCGACGGGCACCCGCTCCGAGCGCCGAACGACCTCGTCATCGACTCCGCCGGTGGGATCTGGTTCACCGACCACGGCGTGCGCACCGAGCGGACGTCGGATCGCACCGCCGCCTATTACGCCGCGCCCGACGGGTCGTCGATCGCCGAGGTGGCGCGGCCGCTCGAGGCGCCCAACGGCATCGGCCTGTCGCCGAGTGGCGACCGGCTGTACGTGGCCGAGACCCACACCGGGCGGCTCTGGGCGTGGGACGTCGACGGGCCGGGCCGGCTCTCGGGTCCGAACCCGATGGGCCCCGGGGGCGCGACCCTGCTCGCCGACCCTGGGGACTTCACGCTGTTCGACTCCCTCGCCGTGGACGCCGCGGGCTGGGTGTGCGTCGCCACGCTCGGGCGGGGCGGGATCACCTGCGTCTCGCCCGACGGCTCGATCGTCGAGCACGTCCCGCTGCCCGACCCGCTCACGACGAACATCTGCTTCTCCGCCGACGGCGCCATGGCGTTCGCCACGCTGTCGGGCACGGGACAGCTGGTGTCGTTCCGCTGGCACGACCACTGACCGTTCGGCTTTACAGCGTTTCATGTAATCTCATACAGTCTGGTGCGTGCCGAGCACGAGCAGCGCCGTCCCGGCCGACCTGGCCAGGTTCGCCCGCACCGCGGAAGCCGCCGCCGGCGCGTCGAGCGCCTCCGGCCGTGCCGTCGACCGGGCCGCGGCCCTCCTCGCCGCCTCGCGCTCGGCCGGGCTCGTCGGCATCGACCTCGGCGCGCTGGGCCGGCGTCTCGATCGTCACGCCGACCGCGGCCTCGCCCTCGCCGATGCGGTCGCCGACGCCGCCCACGCTTTCGCCCTCGCCGGCGGCGGCAGTGGCGGGCGCGGCCAGAAGGCGTTGATCGAGGTCGACGACCGGTTCCTCGCCGCCTGCCACCGACCTCCCCGACGGCCGAGCGCGCACCCTCGCCGAGCTGGCAGCCATGCCGTATGCGGAGCGCCTCCATTGGTTCCGTCGCCTGCTGCACAGTGCGGTCGTACCCGACGATGCGAACTTCGGCGCCGTCGCCGGTCTCCTGGCGGCGGCGTCGGCGACGGGCCGGGGCGGCCTCTTCGACGACGACGCCTTCTCCCTTGCCGACGCCGCCGCGCTGGAGTCCCTGCAACTCGGTCTGCTCGCCGGCGCGTCACGCAGCGCGTGGCGGCCGCCGGCCGGCGACCCGCGCGCAGCCGCGGTCGCCGCGTGGGTCGACTATCGGACGAGCGCCGGCGACGCGGCCGAGCGCGACTCGGCGTTCGCGTTGACGCGCACGAGCAGTCCGTGCGCTACGGCGAGGCCGTGGCCGGGCGGCGCGGGCTGCGCTACGGCCCCGACCTCGAGGCCTTCGTCCGGTTCGCTCACGTCCACCGCGGCGCGGTGCGTCGCGGCGAGCAGCCGCGCCCTCCTCGGCCGGATCACCGGCGACCTCGACCCGACGGCGCTCGCTCGCCTCCTCGGACGCACCCGCGAAGTGCTCGCCCGACGCATCGACGACCTCGTTGACCTTCCGCTCGAGCCGGTCATCGACTGGATCGCCGACCGTCTCCCCGGCCCGCTGGACCCGTTCGACGTCGTCTACGACAGCGCCGATCGCGCCCTGCGCTGGTTCCCGCTCGCGTCCGGCGTACCGCCGGTCAGCCTCGTCGTGCGTGCCCTGGTCGCCGCCCTCGCGCCCAGGGCCCTCGCCTCGCTGCTGCTCGACCCCGGCGCGACGCCGCCACCGGTCGTCGCCTCGGTCCTGGACGAGGTGCTCGGCGTCGAGGCGCCGATGCCCGACCCGCCCGCCGCCTACTACGTCGCCATGCTCGTCGAACAGGGCTACCTGCGGGGCCTGCCGACGTCGCTGGCCGAGGCCCCGGGCGCGGTGCCGCGACTGCCCGGAGAATGAACCCCCGGCACTAGCCTCGAATCCCCGTGGGCAGCACGTTCTGGATCGAGACCCTGGGCTGCCCCAAGAACCAGGTCGACTCCGACAAGCTCACCGGGGCGCTGCTCGCCGACGGCCTGGCTCCGGCCGGCGACCCGGCCGACGCCGATCTCGTGGTCGTGAACACCTGTGCCTTCGTCGAGGAGGCGCGCCGCGAGTCGGTGGAGACGATCCTGGCCCTCGCCGAGGGCCGCCGTGACGGCGCTCGCCTCGTCGTCACCGGTTGCCTCGCGGAGCGCTCCGGCGCCGAGCTCGCCGCCGCCCTCCCCGAGGTCGACGCCGTCGCCGGATTCGCCACGTCGGTGGCGGTCAGCCTCGGGCGCAAACCGGGCGCGCCGTCCCTCGACCTGCTCCACCTGCCCCGCCCGGCGCCCACCGCGCCGTGGGCCTACGTCAAGGTCGCCGAGGGCTGCGACCGCGCCTGCGGGTTCTGCGCCATCCCGTCCTTCCGAGGGCCCCAACGGAGCCGGTCGGTGGACGAGCTCGTCGCCGAGGTCGAGGGCCTCGTCGACGGGGGCGCCCGCGAGATCGTCCTCGTCGCCCAGGACCTCGCCGCCTACGGGCGCGACCAGGGTGTGGGGGAGCGGCGGATCGTCCCGCTCGTCGAAGCCGTCGCCGCCCTGGCCCCCTGGGTCCGGCTCCTGTACGTGTACCCGGTCGACCTGACCGACGAGCTCGAGCGGGTGCTGTGCGAGGTCGCCGTCCCCTACGTCGACCTGTCGCTCCAGCACGTGTCGCGGCCGCTGCTGCGCCGGATGCGCCGGTGGGGCGACGGCGGGCGGTTCCTCGAGCGGATCGAGTCGATCCGGTCCCGACGCCCCGACGCGGCGTTCCGCTCGAACTTCATCGTCGGCTACCCGGGCGAGACGGAGGACGACCACGACGCCCTCCTCGCCTTCGTCGACGAGGCGCAGCTCGACTGGTGCGGCTTCTTCGCCTACTCCGAGGAGGCCGGCACCTACTCGGCCGGCCTCGACGAGAAGGTGGCGGCGGGCCTCGTCGCCGAACGGCTCCTCGAGCTGCGCGCCCGCCAGGACGAGATCATCGCCGCGAGGCGTGACCAATTGATCGGTTCGCGGGTCGGAGCCCTCGTGGACGCCCCTGGCATCGCTCGCAGCCATCGTGAGGCGCCCGAGATCGACGGCATCATCGAGGTACCGACCGATCTGACGGTGGGTTCGTTCGTCGACCTCGTCGTCACCGGCGCCGCCGGGCCCGACCTGGTCGCGGTGCCGGCGTGAAGGCGACGCCGCCCGTGCCGGTGGTCGTGCCGCCGTCGACGTTCGGTCCGTCGGCGCTGGCCACGCCGGCGAACGCGGTGAGCGTGATCCGGCTGCTCGTCTCGGTGCCGTTCTTCATGCTGATCGCGGAGACGCCGCTCTCCTACGCCGCCACCCTCCTCTGGATCGTGCTGTGCATCACCGACGGCATCGACGGCTGGCTCGCTCGCCGCCAGGGCACGACCCGCTCGGGGGCGTTCCTCGACCCGCTGGCCGACAAGGTGCTCGTGCTCGGCGCCATGTGGGCGCTCGTCATGTCCGACCGTTTCGCCGTGGTCCCGGTCATCCTCATCACCGTCCGCGAGCTGGTGATCCAGCTCTTCCGCTCGTACTGGGTGCGGCGAGGTCTGGCGGTGCCGGCCACCGGGTGGGCGAAGGTGAAGACCGTGACCCAGGAGGTCGCCGTGGGGCTGGCGTTGGTCCCCATCTTCGCCGACGAGCTGTGGGTGGCCGACACGGCGCTGTGGATCGCCGTGGCGCTCACCATGGCGACCGGCATCCAGTACCTCATCGACGGCCGCCGCGCCACCCGCACCACCGGCAGCTGCTACGATCACGACGTTCGTGATCTGCGAGGTCGTCGCCGTCGGGACGGAGCTGCTCCTCGGCCAGATCGTCGACACCAACTCGGCGTGGATCGGCGAGCAGCTCGCCCTCGCCGGGATCGACTGCCTCCGCCAGCAGAAGGTCGGCGACAACGGGCCCCGGATCGTGGCGGCGCTGCGCGAGGCCCTGGACCGCTCCGACGCGGTGCTGGTGTGCGGGGGGCTCGGTCCGACCCAGGACGACATCACCCGGGAGGCGATCGCCGAGGTGCTCGGCGTCGGGCTCGACCTCGACGAGGCGGTGGCCGCCCGGATCGAGGCCATGTTCGCCCGCCGCGGCCGCCGGATGCCGATGAACAACCTGCGCCAGGCCGAGGTGCCCGTCGGCGCGTCGGCCATCCACGACCCGCAACCGGGCACGGCGCCCGGGCTGATCTGCCCGACTCCGGACGGCAAGGTGATCTACGCGGTGCCGGGCGTGCCGCACGAGATGCGGGAGATCGTGAGCGAGGCGATCCTGCCCGACCTGCGCGGTCGCTCCGGCGAGACGGCGGTGATCCTGTCGCGGACGCTGCGGACCTGGGGTGAGTCCGAGTCGGGGCTGGCCGAGCGGCTGGCGCCGCGGATCGCCGAGCTCGACCGGCTGGGCGTGGCGACCCTGGCCTTCCTGGCCAGCGGTATCGAGGGCCTCAAGATCCGCATCACGGCGAAGGCGGCCGACGCGGCGATCGCCCGCGAGGTCCTCGGTGCCGAGGAGGAGGCGCTGCGGGCGGTGCTCGGCCCGCTCGTCTTCGGCGTCGACGACGAGACGATGGAGTTCGCCGTCGCCGCCCTCCTCGAGGCGCACGGCCTGACCCTCGCGCTCGCCGAGTCCGTCACCGGCGGGCTGCTCGCCAGTCGTCTCACCGACGTCGCCGGGGTCTCCGGCGTGTTCCGGGGCTCGATCGTGGCCTACGACAGCAGGGTGAAGTTCGACCTGCTCGGCGTCGACGAGGGGCCCGTCGTCGCGGCCCGCGCCGCGGAGCAGATGGCGACCGGTGCCCGGCGCGTCCTCGGGGCCGACGTCGGACTGGCCATCACCGGCGTCGCCGGCCCGGCCGAGCAGGACGGCATGCCGGTCGGCACCGTGTTCGTGGGCCTGGCCATCGGGGAGGACGAGCCGGAGTCGATGGAGCTGCGCCTGCCCGGCGACCGGCGCCGCGTCCGGGAGTTCTCGGCCATCTCGGCCGTCGACCTCCTCCGCAAGCGCCTCCTCGAGCGCGGAGCCTGACCTGCGGCTGTTCGTCGCCGCCTGGCCGCCGCCTGCGGTCGTCGACGTGCTGCGACGGGTCGAACGGCCGGTGCAGGAGGGGGTTCGCTTCACGTCCGAGGACCAGTGGCACGTGACGCTGCGGTTCCTCGGCGCGGTCGACGACGCCGACCTCGACGAGGTCGTCACCGCGCTCGCCGCGGTGGGCGCCTGCGCGCCGGCCGAGGCCGAGCTCCGCCCCACGCCCCGCCGCCTCGGGCCAACCGCGGTCGTGCTCGACGTGGACGGGCTCGACGGCGTCGCCGCCGCGGTCACCGGCGCCCTGGTGGGCTTCGGTGGCGACGATCGCCGCTTCCACGGTCACGTCACCCTCGCCCGGATGCGTCGGCCGGCACGCTGGCCCGCGGTCGGCGTGGGTGGTCTCAGTGCCCCGGTGCGCTGGCCGGTGACGAGCGTCGCGCTCGTCCGCAGCGACCTCGGTGGCGGTCCGGCCCGTTACACGACGCTGGCGACGGTGCCGCTCGCGTCGCCCTGAGCGACCCGCGACCCGGACGCTCCGGGGGGGAGGAGCGCCCGGGTCGGCGGTCAGGCGGCGCGGGCGGGCGCCGGCGGCTCGACCCGCAGGTCGGGGTGGCGGATGGCGGCCGCGGTGCGCTCGTGGAGCTCCAGGAGGAGGCGCTCCCAGCGGAGGCGACCGACGAGCCAGGCGAGTGCTTCGTCCCGGTTCGTGGCGGTGGTCATGGCTCTACTCAAGCGCCGTTTGCTCGCGAATGCTAGCGATCGTGACTGATGTCACTATCTGGAAAAGAGATGCTTGAAGCGAACGCTCGTTCGAAGTTACGCTCCTGTCGTTCGACCGGGGGCGCACATCCTGGACACACCCCCCGGGGATGATCGACGGCACGCCCGCATCCGGGCCCCCAGCGACGAGGAGGACACCCCGTGGATCGTGACAAGGCCCTCGACATGGCCCTGGCCAGCATCGAGAAGCAGTACGGCAAGGGTTCGGTCATGAAGATGGGCGAGAAGACGACGTTGGGGATCGAGGCGATCTCCACCGGCGCCCTCGCCCTCGACCTCGCCCTCGGCATCGGCGGGTTCCCGCGGGGTCGGGTGGTCGAGATCTACGGCCCCGAGTCCTCGGGCAAGTCGACCCTCGCCATGCACGTCGTGGCCGAGGCGCAGCGCAACGGCGGCATCTGCGCCTACATCGACGCCGAGCACGCCATGGACCCGGTCTACGCCCGGGCCATCGGCGTCGACGTCGACGAGCTCCTGATCTCCCAGCCCGACACCGGCGAGCAGGCCCTCGAGATCACCGACATGCTCATCCGCTCCAACGCCCTCGACGTCGTGGTCATCGACTCGGTGGCCGCGCTCACCCCCCGGGCCGAGATCGAGGGCGACATGGGCGACACCCACGTCGGCCTGCAGGCCCGCCTCATGTCCCAGGCCCTGCGCAAGCTCACCGCCAACCTGAACAAGTCGAACACGATCTGCATTTTCATCAATCAATTGCGAGAGAAAATCGGCGTGATGTTCGGTTCACCCGAAACAACGCCAGGTGGCCGCGCCTTGAAGTTCTACAGCTCAATTCGTATCGATATTCGTAGGATCGAATCCATCAAGGATGGCGCCGAGGTCGTCGGCAACCGGACCCGCTGCAAGGTGGTGAAGAACAAGTGCTTCGCCGCCGGCACGACGATCTTCGATCCCACGACGGGCCTGACCCATCGCATCGAAGCCATGGTGGAGCAGGGGGAGGGTCATTCGGTCGTGGCTGCCGACAAGGTCGGCGGACTCCACGTTCGTCCCATCATCCAGCGCTTCGACCAGGGCGAGGCCGAGTGCATCGGCCTGCGTCTGCGCGGTGGCACCGAGCTGTGGGTGACGCCCGATCACCGCGTGATGACCGACAGCGGGTGGCGTGAGGCGGGCGACCTCGGCGTCGGAGATCGGCTTGCGCGGCCTCGCCGCTTCCTCGGGTTCGGCGACGTCGAACCCGTGTCGATCGATCATGCGCGCCTCCTCGGCTACCTGATCGGCGATGGGTATGTCGGCGGCAAGACGCCGATTGCATTCATCAACACCGAGCCCGAGTACTGCGACGACGTTGCTGCGATCGCCGACGGGCTCGGATGCCGGTCCACGTTCCGCGGCCGGGGTTATGAGCTCGCGTTGTCGCATCGCATCGGAGAGAAGAACGGCGTCCTCGAGCTCGCGCGGTGGGCCGGGATCTCTGGCCATCTGGCGTGGGAGAAGCGGATCCCGGAGCCGTTCTTCGCCGAGGATGTCTCGCCAGACGTCGTCGCCAACCTGCTGTTCGGCATTTGGGCGAGCGATGGTCACGCCAGCCGGGAGCAAACCGGTGGCATTCGGGTCGGGTTCACGACGACATCCGAGCAGCTCGCTCACCAACTCCATTGGCTCCTGCTGCGCTTCGGGATCGGGTCCTCGGTCAAGGTGTACGACCCGACCACCAAGCGCCCGAGCATCGTGAACGGCCGCCGCGTGCAGGCGAAGCGCCTGTGCTGGGAGGTCCGGGTCTCCGGGATCGACAACGTCCGGCGATTCGCCGAGGTCGTGCCCATGGGGGGCCCGAAGGGTCGCAAGCTCACCGAAGCGCTCGCGGACCCCGCCCTCGGCGCGCACCGCGGCTCGCAGCGGGGCTATCTCCCCGCCAGTGCGACCGAGCCAGTGCTCGCGTACCTGCGGGGTCGGGGTGTCACGGCACAACTGGCTGCTGCTCTCGTGGGCGATGGCGCCGGGAACCCGCAGGGGGGGCTGAAGCAAGTCCTGGGGATCTCCCGCCTGCGCCGGGATCGGATCGGACGACTGGCGGAGGCCCTCGAGAGCGATTTCCTCTACGGCGTCCTGGCCGAGGAGGTCTGGTACGACAAGGTCGTCGCGGTCCTGCCTGCCGAGTGGCGTCGGATCTACGACATCGAGGTCGCCGAGCATCACACGCTGATCGCCAACGACATCGTCGCCTCGAACTGCAGCCCCCCGTTCAAACAAGCCGAGTTCGACATCATGTACGGCAAGGGGATCTCCCGGGAGGGCTCGTTGCTCGACATCGGGGTGGAGCTCGGCTTCGTCAAGAAGTCCGGGGCCTGGTTCACCTACGAGGGCGAGCAGCTCGGCCAGGGCCGGGAGAACGCCAAGACCTTCCTCATCGAGAACCCCGAGTTGCTCATGGAGATCGACGAGCGGATCCGGACCCAGGTCGGCATCGGCGCCAACCGCGGCGAGGGCGAGGGGGGCGAGGGGGGTGAGGTGCCCGCCGACACGGTCGACCTGCTCGACGAACCCATCACGCTCGACGACTGACGCTGCGCCCCCGCCCAGATCCGGAGGATTCGGGGCATCGGCTGTCGAACCTCCCTGGTGGTGAAGCAGCTCAGGGTCTCGACAAGGTCGAACCCGAACGCCGTGGCCGGCGCCGTGGCCGGCGCCCTCCGCCTCTCGGGCGCGGTCGAGGTGCAGGTCGTGGGGGCCGGCGCCCTCAACCAGGCGATCAAGGCCGTCGCCATCGCCCGGGGCTACGTGTCCGCCTCCGGCATCGACCTCGTGTGCATCCCGACCTTCGCCGACATCGAGATCGACGGCGAGCGGCGCACCGCCATCCGCCTCTCGGTCGAGGACCGCAACCATCGCCGCACCGACCCGCTGCCCCGCGTCGACCTGGCGGCCCTCACGGCCTAGGAGGAGCGGAGCACGTCGGCGTAGAGGGCATCGGCGTCGGTGGCCACGCCCCGCCGGCCGAACCAGTCGCACACGTTGGCGACGTCGCGGTGCAGGAGCTCGAACCCGTGGGGCGAGGCCACGAGGTCGACGGCCTGGGGCAGGTCGATGACCACCAGCCGCTCCTGCCACCACAGCAGGTTGAAGGCCGACAGGTCGGCGTGGACCCACCCGGTGGCCACGATGCCGTGCAGGGCATCGACCAGCTGCGCCCAGGCCGACGCCAGTTCCGCGCCGTCGAGGCGCGCCTGGGCCAGGCGGGGAGCGGCGCCGTCGTCATCGCCGAGGTACTCGAGGAACATCCCGGCCTCGTCGTCGTAGGAGACCGGATAGGGGACGGCGACTCCCATCTCCCACAGGGAGAGGAGCACGTCGTGCTCGTGCCCGAGCCACTTCTGCTTGATGAGCTCCTTGCCGTAGTTCGTCATCCGCTCGACGGCGCGGCGATCGCGGGACCGCTTCCCGTAGTTGCGGCCGTCGCGGTAGACGAGGTCGTTGCGGAACGTCGGCGCCCGTTCGAAGCCGAGCTCCTGCAGCTGGCCCTTGTGGTCGATCTTGCGGGGCCGGTACCGCTTCTGGGCGAGGAGGTGCCGTCCGCCGCCGTCGAGGTGGGTGCGCTCGACGACGCGGATCTCGGCCTCCTTGCCCGTCTTGAGGACGCCGAGGTCGGCGTCGCAGAACCATTCGGTGAGAACCCAGTCGGGGACGGGGCGCGCCATCGGTGCCTCCGGGGGAGCGAGGGGGGCGGGGACGGCCCGCCGGCGCGTCGGTCCTCAGCCGGTGGCGAGGGGCGCGAGGGGCGGGCAGCTGGAGCGGACGACAGTCATCGCGTTGTGCCCCCTTCCCTCGACGGAACCCGCACGCTCGCACCGCACGGTGCGCCGGCGCAAGCGGGTTCGCGCCCGGCCGTGCCCTAGCCTGACCGGCCGTGTCGGAGCCCCGTCGCTACCTCGTCCGCACCTTCGGGTGCCAGATGAACGAGCACGACTCCGAGCGCATCGCCGGCCTGCTCGACGCCGACGGCATGGTGCCGACGACCGACCTCGACGATGCCGACGTCGTCGTCCTGAACACGTGCTGCATCCGGGAGAACGCCGACAACAAGCTCTACGGCCACCTCGGTCACCTCAAGGCCGAGAAGCTGCGCCGCCCCGACCTCCAGATCGTCGTCGGCGGCTGCCTCGCCCAGAAGGACGGCGCCACCGTCCGGGAGCGGGCGCCCCACGTCGATGTCGTCTTCGGCACCCACAACGTCCACCGGGCCGCCGCCGCTGCTGGCCGAGTCGCGTGCCGGCGGACCCGTCGTCGAGATCCTCGAGTCGACCGATCCCGACGACGTGGAGGCGTTCCCCTCCGCCCTGCCGGCGCACCGCGAGGTGCCGTGGGCGGCGTGGATCACGATCCAGATCGGCTGCGACAACACCTGCGCCTTCTGCATCGTCCCCGCCGTGCGGGGCAAGGAGATCAGCCGGGCGCCCGACGACGTCGTCGCCGAGGTGGCGGCGGCGGCCGCCGACGGCGTGACGGAGGTGACGCTGCTCGGGCAGAACGTGAACAGCTACGGCCGCGACCTGACTCGTCGGCGGCCACTGTTCGCCGACCTCCTGCACCGGGTCGGCGCCGTCGAGGGCATCCGGCGCGTGCGCTACACGAGCCCGCACCCCAAGGACCTGCGGCCCGAGACGATCGAGGCGATGGCGACCGTGCCGGCCCTCTGCGAGCACCTGCACCTGCCGTTGCAGAGCGGCTCGGACCGGGTGCTCGCCGCCATGCACCGTGGGTACACCGCCGAGCGGTACCTGACCCGGCTCGCCGCGGCACGAGCCGCCGTCGGCGACCTGGCGGTGACGACCGACATCATCGTCGGGTTCCCGGGCGAGACCGACGACGACTTCGAACGGACCCTGGAGGTGGCCGCCGAAGCCGCCTACGACAGCGCCTACACGTTCATCTTCAGCCCCCGGCCCGGGACCGAGGCCGCAGCGCGCGTCGACGCCTTCGTCGCCCCCGACGTGGCGGCCGAGCGCTTCGAGCGCCTCCGTGTCGTCGTCGAGCGCAGCGCCCGCGCCCGGCACGAAGCGCGGATCGGTCGCGACCGAGGAGATCGTCGTCGAAGGTCCCTCCCGCAAGGACGACGGACCTGACCACGGGACGGACCCGGCAGAACAAGCTCGTCCACTTCGCTTGCTCCCGACGTGATCCGCCCGGGCACCTACGCCGAGGTCCGGATCACTGCGGCCGGCGCGCACCACCTGCGTGGTGATCTGCTGGCGACGACGCACGCCGCGCGCCATCGCACGCGGATCCCGGTCTCGGCCGGTTGAGGCCCGACGATCTGACGATCGGGCAGGAGCCCTTCGACGGCCCCGTCGCCCGTGCGCTCGTCACCGCCCTCGATGCCGACCTCGACGAGCGCTACGCCGCCGACGACGACGACCTCGAGGGCGAGCCCGATCACCAGCACCTCAACGTGCTGACGGAGTCGGTGGCGCCGCCATTGGGCGCCTTCCTCGTCGCCCGCCTCGACGGCGAGCCGGTCGCCTGCGGAGCGCTGCGCCCCTACGACGCTCCCGGTCGGACGGCCGAGCTCAAGCGCATGTACGTCGTCCCCGCTGCCCGCGGCAAGGGCATCGCACGGACGCTGCTGTCGGCCCTCGAGGCCGAGGCCGTCAACCTCGGTTACGTCCGCATCGTCCTGGAGACCGGGCTCCGCCAGCAGGAGGCGATCGCCCTGTACGAGTCGACCGGCTACGAACCGATCCCGAGCTTCGGCGCCTTCCGGAACAGTCCGCTGTCACGGTGCTACGCCAAGGCGCTGCCCGGCTGATCCGCGCTCACTCCTCGCCGTTCGTCTCGCTCTCCTGACCGGCCATGCGCCGGAGGCGCTCGAGCACGCGGCGCTCGGCCTCGGCCAGCGCCTGGGGATCCGACACGGGGGTCTCCGAGGGCCGCCCCGCCGACGACAGCCTCGGCTTCGGTTCGTCGGCGTCGGCGGCGGCCGCGGCCGGCGGCGTCGTCGTCGGCGAGCACGGCCGGGTCGAGCTCGCCGGCCTCGGCCCGTCGGAGCCGTTCGAGGATGTCGTCGCTCGGCGTGAAGTCGGCCTCGGTGAGACCGACCCGCCTGGCCTTCCTGTTGGGCTTGGTGACGGGCGGCAGCACGGGGTCGGACGGGCGCCCCATGGCGTCGGTCGACGACGTCGTCTTGGTGCCGGCCCGGGCGGGCGACGCGGCCCAGCGGGCGTAGGCGTATCCGGCGACGCCGCCCAGGACGAAGGCGATGATCAGGCCCAGCACCGCCGCAATTCTGTCAGATGCAGCCGGAGGGGCGACACGACCCTGGCATCCTTCCCGCGTGCGCCGGCCCCTCGCCCTGGTCGGTACGACGGCGTCGGGGAAGTCGGCGATCGCCCTGGAAGTGGCGCGGCGGCGCTCCGACGTCGAGCTCGTCTCGGTCGACTCGATGCAGGTCTACCGGGGCATGGACATCGGGACGGCCAAGCCGACGCCCGCCGAACAGGCCGAGGTGCCGCACCACCTCATCGACCTCGCCGACCCCGACGACGACTTCTCCGTGGCCCGGTTCCAGGCGGCGGCGCGCGACGCGCTCGCCGGGATCGAGGGCCGGGGCCATCGCGCCCTCCTCGTGGGCGGGACCGGGCTGCACCTGCGGGCGGTCGTCGACGGCCTGCGGATCCCCGGGCGCTGGCCCGAGGTCCGTGCCGAACTGGAGGCGGAGGCGGCCGCCGCCGGTCCCGAGGCGCTGCACGCGCGGTTGCAGGCCCTCGACCCGGTCGCGGCCGCCCGGATGGAACCGACCAACGTGCGCCGCATCGTGCGGGCCCTCGAGGTGACCGTCGGCGGTGGGCAACCGTTCAGCTCCTACGGCCCCGGGCTCGACACCCACCCGCCGAGCCGGTTCACGCTGGTCGGGGTGACCCTGCCGCCCGAGGTCGTCGCAGCGCGCATCGAGCGCCGCTACGCCGCAGCAGCTCGAAGCCGGGTTCCTCGAGGAGGTCCGCGTCCTGGCCGCCCGGCCCGCCGGGCTGTCGAGGACCGCCCGCCAGGCGCTCGGCTACCGGGAGCTGCTCGCCCACCTCGACGGCCAGTTCGAGCTCGACGAGGCCGTCGACCTCGCCGTCCGCCGGACCCGCCGCTTCGCCCGCCGCCAGCGGGTGTGGTTCCGGCGCGACCCGCGGATCCGGTGGCTCCCCGCCGACGAGGACCCCTCGACGCGTCCTCGAGCCGTTGCTGCGGATCGTCGACGAACCGCCAGACTGATGCGGTGCGGCTGACCAAGCACCACGGCCTCGGCAACGACTTCCTGGTGCTGGGCGACCCGTCCGGCACGCGGCCGGCGAGCGCCGCTCTCGCCGTGTCGGCCTGCGACCGCCACCGGGGCATCGGTGCCGACGGGCTCCTCCACCTCGGTCCCGGCCGCGACGGTGCCGACGTGTCGATGGTGCTGTACAACGCCGACGGCGGTCGGGCCGAGATGTCCGGCAACGGGCTCGGCTGCCTCGCCCAGGCCGCGGTCGTCAGCGGCGCGGCGGCACCACCGGTCGTCTCGGTCACCACCGATGCCGGCCGGCGAACCGTCGACATCCGTCGGAGCGAGTCGCCCCGCACCCACGTCGCCACCATGTCGATGGGCGCGGCGACCATGGGCGACGACGAGCCGGAGTGGACCGGCGGCGAGATCCTCCGGGCCACCCGGGTCTCGATGGGCAACCCCCACCTCGTCCTCCACGTGGCCGACGAGTCCGTGCTCGACGATCGCGGGTTGGTCGAAGCGCTGGGCCGCCGGGCCAACGCCGCCATCCCCGAGGGGATCAACGTCGAGCTGATCGCCGTCACCGACGACGGCTTGGCCATGGACGTGTACGAGCGCGGCGTCGGGTTGACCCTCGCCTGCGGCACCGGGGCCTGCGCCGCCGCGGCCGCGGCGCAGCGCTGGGGCCTCGCCGGGGAGCGGGTGTCGGTGGCGATGCGCGGCGGTGCCACGATGATCGACCTCGGCGGCTCGGAGATCCGCATGACGACGCCGATCACGTTTATCGGCTCGATCGACTACCCCTGGCCCTGATTGGCTGCCCAGCCGCCATGCCTCCTCCGTCCCAACTCATCGAGCGCGCCTTCCGCGAGAAGATCGTCCTGGTCGGCGTCGCCCTCGGCGACGACACGCTCGACGACGTCGACGCGTCCCTCGACGAGCTCGCGCTCCTCGTCGACACCGCCGGCGCCGACGAGGTCGGCCGGGTCGTGCAACGGCGCGACGCGCCCGATCCGGCGTTCTACATCGGCAAGGGCAAGGTGGAAGAGCTGCGCGACCTCTCCTTGGCGGTCGACAGCGACACGGTCGTCTTCGACGACGAGCTGACGCCGGCCCAGCAGTTCAACCTCGAGAAGCTGCTCGGGCGGACCGCCATCGATCGCACGGCGGTGATCCTCGACATCTTCGCCCAGAACGCCGCCAGCCAGGAGGGCAAGGCGCAGGTGGAGCTGGCGTTGCTGCGGTACCGGCTGCCACGGCTTCGGGGCCGGGGCAAGGCGTTGTCGCAGCAGGCGGGCGGCATGTCCGCCGGCGGTGCGCGCATCGGGACCCGCGGCCCGGGCGAGACCCAGCTCGAGGTCGACCGCCGGCGCATCCAGCGCCGGATCACGCGGCTCGAGGCCGACCTCCGCGAGATCTCCCGGCACCGCGAGACCCAGCGCAAGGCCAGGCACCGCAGCCGCCTCGCCCACGTCGCCATCGTCGGGTACACCAACGCCGGGAAGTCGACGCTGCTCAACCACCTGACCGACGCCGGCGTGCTCGTCGAGGACCGCCTCTTCGCCACCCTCGACGCGACGACCCGGCGGTTGCAGCTCCCGGGCGGCGAGTCCGTGCTCGTGTCCGACACCGTGGGCTTCATCCGCAAGCTGCCCCACGGGCTCGTCGAGGCGTTCAAGTCGACGATGGCGGTGGCCGCCGAGGCCGACCTGCTCGTGCACCTCGTCGACTCGTCGGTCGCGAACCCCGCCGAGCAGATCCAGGCCGTGCGCGACGTCCTCACCGAGATCGGCGCCGACCGGGTGCCCGAGCTCCTGGCGTTCAACAAGGCCGACCGGGCGGCCCTCGAGGCCAAGGTGCTCGCCGACCGCCACCCCGGCTCCGTCGTGATCTCGGCGCACACGGGCGAGGGTGTCACCGAGCTGCTGCGAGCGGTCGCCGATCGCGTCCGGGCCCTGACCGACGTCGTCGAGCTGCTCGTGCCCTACGACCGCGGCGACCTGCTCGCTGCCGTCCACCGCGAGGGCGAGGTGTTGAGCGAGGCCCATGAGGACGGTGGTGTCCGCGTCCGCGCCCGCCTCGACGACGCCTCCCGCGGCCGGTTCACCGACCTCCTCACCCCCTAGGCGTGGTGCTGGCGCGGGCCAGCTCGAGGAGGACGGGCCACGATCGGGGGGGTTGGTCGACCTCGATGGCGGCGGGGTCGACGCCGGGGCCGACGACCACGAACGTGCCCCGCTGCGGGGGCAGGTACGGCGCGATAGGCGACGGCGACCGAGTCGCGCTCGGCCCCCTCGGTGGGCACGTGCACGGCGGCGTACACGGTGGCGAGGTCCTCGGGCGCCGCGCCCGGCCAGCTCACCTCGGCGCCCGGGTACGGCGGCGCGACCGCCGGCCGGTCGGCCCGCACGACGACCGCGCCGCCGTCGGCCAGCACACCACCGACCGAGACGAGGAGGGCCCGCGCGACCTCGTCGCCCGACGGGCCGCCGTGGAGGTGGCCGATCGGTGTCACCGTCGGTGGCCAGGGCAGGAACGGTGGCTGGGAGACGACCACGTCGAAGCGATCGCCGGTCACCGGGGCGAGCAGGTCGCCCTGACGCACGTCGACCGCCACGCCGGCGATGGCGGCGTTGAGCCGGGCGAGGGCGCACGCCCGGGGCGAGACGTCGGTGGCGACGACCTCGCCGGCGCCGCCGAGGGCGGCGGCGACCGCCAGGGCACCGGCACCGGTGCCGACGTCGAGCACCCGACCGGCGGTCGGCGGCGCCACCATGGCCAGCTCCATGGTCGTCGGGCTCGGCGGCAGGCAGGCGTCGGGGCTGCCCGTCGGCGCGTCGGCGACGAAGACGGTGCCGAGCAGCGGCACGGCGCGGAACGACGACGCCACCCGGCCGCCGCCCACCTCGTGGGCCAGCCCGGAGGCCACGAGCGCGTCGCCGCCGGGGAGCGCCTCGGCGTCGACGGCCAGGCCGAAGAGCAGGAGCTCCGCCAGCCTCGCCCGCTCGGGGCCCCAGGCGGTGAGCAACGCCTCGGCGAACGGCGACGCGATGCCGTCGGGCCCCGCCGACGCCGACGCCGTGAACACGAGGGTCTCGCTGCCGGGGATGGCCAGCAGCGCCTCGACCGCCTCGGCCGGCACCTCCGCCGGGTCGGGGATGCGGGGGAGGCCGGCCACGACACGATGCAACAGGGCGCCACCGCACCGATCAAGTGGCACCGGCGGGTGGACCGGCATCTCGTAGTCTCCGCTGCCGCCATGGCCCAACGCGCGATCCTCTGCTACCTCGAATCCGATGGCGCCCTGGCGCTCGAGGCCATCGACAAGCTGCGGACCGTGGCGCCGACCGAGGTGCTGCCGATGCCGACGGTGGCCCAGGTGCTCGAGACCGTCGAGCACACGCCCGGGTCGGCCGGGATGCTGCCGATCGAGGACAGCTACGAGGGCGAGGCCCTGTCGGTGTACGACCGGCTCGTCTTCGAGTCCTGGAACGCCTTCATCCGCGACGAGGTGGTCGTGTCCGACAGCCTCGACGCCTTCGCCGTCACCGCCGACGCCGCCGAGGCGGCCCACACCGCCGTGTCGAGCCCGCGGGGCATCGAGCACTGCTTCCGGTTCGTGCAGGAGCACGGGCTCCAGGTCCGGTACGCCGACACGACCACCGAGGCGTGCCGGCTCGTCGCCGCCAGCTCCGACGAGGGTCTCGTCGCCATCGCGCCGACACGCGTCGCCGGGGAGTTCGGGCTCGTCACCGTGGCCGCCGGCATCGAGGATCTGCCCGACCTGAAGACGCGCTTCATCGTCGTGGCCCGCGAGGTGGCGCCGCCCACCGGCGACGACAAGACGACCCTCGTCGTCACCCCCGCCGTCGACCGGTCGGGCACGCTGGTCGACCTCCTCGGCGCCTTCGGCGAGAACGACGTCAACATGGTCTCGCTGCTGTCGCGGCCGCTGCGGGCATCGGTCGGGACCCACTGCTTCCAGATCACCTGCGAGGGCCACGTGAGCGACCCGCCGGTGCAGGCGACGATCCGGCGGCTGTGGGACAAGGGGGCCAGGGTGAAGGTCCTCGGGTCGTTCCCGGCCTGGACCGGCGATCAGGTCATGACGCCGTTCGACGCCCTGCCGACGGACTCCATCGGTCCGGGCGACTCGCCCGCGAACAGGCCCGCCTGCTCCGACCGCCGAGCGCATGACCGTGGCCGACTCGACGCGAGTGGCGTTCCTCGGGCCGGAGGGGACCTTCGCCCACCAAGCGGTCGCCCTCGCCCGCTGCCTCGCCGGCGCCGATCGACGCCGTGGCTCGACCGACCGTCGTGTCGGTCATCGAGGCGGTCGAGGACGCCGACTGCGACTTCGGTGTCGTGCCGTTCGAGAACTCCGTCGAGGGCCAGGTCAACCTCACCGTCGACGTGCTCGTGCACGACGCCGAGCGGATCCAGGTCTGCGAGGAGATCGTCCTGCCCGTCACGTTCGGCGCCTTCCGGCGCGCCGGTGACGACGCCGCCGTGCGGGTGGCGGCGAGCCACCCCGTCGGCCTGGCCCAGTGCCGGCGGTGGGTGCACGACCAGGGCGCGCCGGCGCGCGAGACCTCCTCGACCGCCGAGGCGTGCCGGATCGTCGCCGAGGGCACCGAGGCGGGCGTCGTGGCCCTGGCGTCGCCGGCGGCAGCGGCGCGCTGGGGCCTGGAGGCGGTCGCCCTCGGCGTCGAGGACTTCCCCGGCGCCGAGACCCGCTTCGTCGTCGTCGGCTCGACCGCGGCCGCCGCCCACCGGAGCCGACCGCACCATGTTCGTCCTCGTGCCGCCCGACGAGCGCGCCGGGGTGCTGCTGCGGGCGTTCGAGCACCTCTCCGGCCGGGGCATCAACCTGTCGGCGATCGCCAGCCGCCCGCTGCGGGTCCGCCTCGGGGAGTACTGCTTCGTCCTCGTCGCCGACGCCCACCTGGCCGACGACGCCATGGTCGCCGCCTTCGACGCGCCTGCGGGCCGACGGCTACTCGATCAAGCTGCTCGGCGGCTACCCGCGCTGGGACAGCCGCTGATGCGCGTCGGCGTGCTCGGCCTCGGGCACATCGGCGGCTCGATCGCCCGCGCCCTCGCCGGGACGCATCGGCTGGGACGCCGACGCCGCGCGCATCGGCGGCCGCCGGCGGAGGCCGGCGTCGACGTGCGACACGCCGCTCGCGCCGCCGATCTCATCGTCGTCGCCACGCCGCTGGCGCACACCCACGACGAGGTGGCCGGCGTGCTCGCCGAAGATCGGCGACGACGGCCCGACCGTCACCGATGTCGCGTCGGTGAAGGGCCCGGTGCTCGACGCCGCCGCCGGTCATCCGGCGTTCGTGAGCGGGCCACCCGATGGCCGGCACGGAGCACTCGGGCTGGGCCGCCGCCGATCCCGACCTGTTCCGCGGCGCCCCGTGGCTCGTGCTCGTCGCCGACGGCGCCGACGTGCGCCGCGTCGGCGACGTGTGCCGGCTGGCCCTCTCCCTCGGGGCCCATCCGGTGCCCATCCACCCCGACAGCCACGACCGGGCCCTGGCGACGGTGTCGCACCTGCCCCACGTGCTGGCGGCCGCGCTCACCCTGCAGGCCGAGCAGCACCTGCCGCTGGCCGCGGCTCGCTCCACGGCGCCGCTCGCGTCGCCGCCGGCGACCCGGCGCTTCCGACGGCCATGGTCGAGCTCAACCGTGAGGCGATCGACCGCGCCATCGAGCACCTCCACGCACGCTCGAGCGGTTCCGGGCGACGACGACCCGAGTCGGTGGTTCGTCTCGGCCCGCGCCGTCTGGGACCGGTTCGGCGGTCGCGACCTCGTCGCCGTCGAGCGACCGCTGACGCCGACCGCGCTCCGCGCCGTCGGCGAGATCGGCGGCCACCTCACCGGGGTCGGCGACACCACCTTCACCGCGGTGGTCCCGGGATGACGCCGCGGCTTCGTGCCGCCGCCGTATCCGTACGACCGGCTCGCCGGCCTCGTCGACGCGGCGTCGGCGCTCCCGGGCGGCGCCGTCGACTGCTCGATCGGCACGCCGTGCGACCCGCCGCCGGCCGTCGTCGTCGAGGCCCTCGGCTCGTCGGGCGCCGAGCGGGGCTACCCGCCGTCGATCGGGTCCGCCGCGTACCGGGAGGCGGCCGCCGGGTGGATGGCCCGCCGCCACGGCGTCGAGGTCGCGCCGTCGGCCGTCGCCGCCTGCGTCGGGCACCAAGGAGTTCGTCGCCTCGGCGCCGCAGTACCTCCGCCTGCGCACGCCCGACCGCGACACGGTCCTGCACCCGGCGATCGCCTACCCCACCTACGCCATGGGCGCGACGCTCGCCGGCTGCCGCGCCGTCGCCTACGACGATCTCGACGGCATCGACCCCGCCGACGCCGCCCGTGCCGCTGTGCCTCTGGGTCAACAGCCCGGCCAACCCCCACGGCGCCCTGGAGGACCTCGGCGCCGCCGCCGACTGGGGCCGCGAGCACGGCGTGCCGGTGCTGTCCGACGAGTGCTACGTCGAGTTCACCTGGGCCGACGACGGCCGGCGCCGCACGATCCTCGAGCACGGGCCCGACGGCGTGCTCGCCGTCCACTCGCTGTCGAAGCGCTCGAACCTCGCCGGCGCGCGGGCCGGGTGCTACGCCGGCGACCCCGAGCTCGTCACCTTCCTCGGCGAGGTCCGCAAGCACGCCGGCCAGATGGTGCCCGGCCCGGTGCAGGCCGCCGCCGTCGTCGGCCTGGACGACGACGCCCACGTCGACGCGCAGCGCGAGGTCTACCGCCGCCGACTGGAGCGACTCCGCCAGGTGCTCGCCGCCTGCGGCGCCGCGGCGCCGATGCCCGACGGCGGCTTCTACCTCTGGGCGCCGGCGCCCGACGGCGACGCGTGGGCGCTGGCGCCGGCCTGGCCGAGCGGGCCGGCGATCATCGTCACCCCGGGCGAGACCTTCGGCCCGGCGGGCGCCGGCTACGTGCGGGTCGCCGCCGTCCAGCCCGACGACCGCATCGAGCTCGCCGCCTCGCACGTCGGCCTCTGACCGACCGGGCCCAGGTCCAGCCCGTCGCGCCGGGGTCGTTCGCCTCGTGGTCGGTGTCCCCTCGGTCGGCGCCGGTGCGCCGCTGGTGCGCCGCACGGAGATCTTCGACGGCGGCGATCGCCGACGGCGGGACCGATCGTGCGCGGGTTCGACCCCACGGTCCCGTCCTCGATCCGGTGCAGCGAAGCGATCGCGTCCTGGAGCACGCGACCGACGGCGTCGAGCTCACCGGTGAGCTCGGCCATGGCGGTGGTCAGGTCGCCCAACGGCGCCGCGTCCGGTGCCGGACGGGACCGGAGCTCCTCGATGGCCTCGGCCAGCGGCGCCACGTCGACCTCGGGACGCGCCAGGAGTGGCCGACGCTCGACACGAGGGCCTCGTGGTCCTGCGCCGTGGCCACGCGCCACGTGGCCACGGATCGGGAGATGGCCGCCACCTCCTGCGTGAGCGCCTCCTGGTCGCGCTCGCCCAGGACGGCGACCGCGTCGACCAGCGGTTGCAGGTCGTCGGCGCTGACGCTGCCGCTTCTCCCGTTGACCTCGGCACGCAGCGCGCCACGTCCACGTGCAGCCGTTCGGCCAGCTCCGTGGGGACGTCGAGCTGCCCGAGCCGCTCCAGGGCGGCGTGCAACGGTTCGGCCAGGCTGAGGTCGCGGCGCGGTCTGTTCATCCCGGCCGCCGTCGCCGACGCCGCCGACTCGCGGAGCTCCTCGGCCAGCGCCGGGGTGAACTCGTTCAGCTGGGCGGTGAGCGAATCGAGGGCGCCGGCGACCGTCCGCTCGCGCTCCGCGCTCGCCGCCGGCAAGCGGCTCGACCATCGCCTCGAGCCGTTCGAGCCGGGCGTCGATGCGGGCCTGCCACACGTCCCCGGCAGGCGTCGGCGCGCGGCCGGTCGCGGCGACGTCGTCTGTTTCATCGGAGCTCACGTCGGCACCCCCAGGGGATCCGTTCGGACCGGTCGCCGGATCCTCGAACAGTAGGTTGGCCGCCGTGGCCGATCTCCTGGGGACCATCGAGGAGCTGTGGACCCGCCGGGACGAGCTCGACCCCGACGACCCCGAGGCCCGGCGCGCCGTCGACGAGGCCATCGACCTGCTCGACCGGGGCGAGGCGCGGGTCGCCGAGATCGGCCCGGACGGTGAGGTGGTCGTCCACGAGTGGCTGAAGAAGGCGATCCTGCTGCTGTTCAAGCTCAGCCGCATGACCGACCGTCGAGCTCGGCCCGTTCGAGTACCACGACAAGCTCCCGCTGAAGCGAGGGTTCGCCGCGGCGGGGGTCCGGGTCGTCCCGGGCGCGTCCGTGCGCCGGGGGGCCTTCATCGAGCCGGGCGTCATCCTCATGCCGAGCTACGTGAACATCGGCGCCCGCGTCGGGTCGGGACGATGGTCGACACGTGGGCGACGGTGGCGTCGTGCGCGCAGATCGGCTCGAACGTCCACCTGTCCGGCGGCGTCGGCATCGGCGGGGTCCTCGAGCCGCCGCAGGCGGCGCCCGTCTTCGTCGAGGACGACGCCATGGTCGGCAGCCGCTGCATGGTGACCCAGGGCGCGCGGGTCGGCCGAGGCGCCGTCCTCGGCGAGGGGGTGATCCTCAACCCCGGCATCCCCGTGATCGACGCCGAGACCGGCGAGGAGCTGGGCCGCGGCGTCGTGCCGCCGTACTGCATCGGCGTGCAGGCGGGGCGCAAGCGGGAGTTCCCCGGCGGCGAGTTCACCCTGCCGTGCGTGCTCGTCATCCGGCGCTACGAGCCCGGCGACCGCAGCCACCTCAACGAGATCCTGCGGGAGTCCGGGGTCACCGTCTGCGTGACCGACCTGCTCGCGCTCACGGCCGAGCTCGTCGAGGTGCCGTCGGTCAGCCACGACGAGCGCGCCCTGTGCGACCTGCTCGAGCAGCGGCTGCGCGCCGTCCGTGGCTCCGCGTCGACCGGGTCGGCGACAACCTCGTCGCCCGGACCGAGGGCGACAAGCCCCACCGGCTGCTGCTCGTCGGTCATCTCGACACCGTTCCCGCCAACGGCAACGAGCGGGCGCGCGTCGACGGCGACGTGCTGTGGGGGCTCGGGGCCGCCGACATGAAGGGCGGCGTCGCCGTCCTCCTCGACCTGGCGACCGACCGTCGACGAGCCGGCGATCGACGTGAGCTACGTGTTCTACGCCGGCGAGGAGGTCGCCGGTGAGTTCAACGGGCTGCGCCGCCTGTTCGAGGAACGGCCCGATCTGCTCGCCGGCGACGCCGCCATCCTCGGCGAGCCGACCGAGGGCGTGATCGAGGCCGGCTGCCAGGGCACGATGCGCCTCGAGGTGACCCTCGCCGGCGCCCGCGCCCACACCGCCCGCCCGTGGATGGGGCGCAACGCCATCCACCGCCTGGGCCGGCTCCTCGCCGTGGTCGAGGCGATGCCCGAGCGTCGCCCGGTCCTCGACGGCTGCGAGTACCGCGAGGCCCTCCAGGCCGTCGGCGTCGACGGCGGGGTCGCCGGCAACGTCGTGCCCGACCGGGCCACGGTCACGCTGAACCACCGCTTCGCGCCCGACCGGACCCCAGCGGAGGCCGAGGCCGCGGTCCGTGCGCTCCTCTCGCCGGTGCTCGAGGCCGGCGACGAGGTCACGGTGGTCGACGTCGCCGACGGCGCCGCGCCCGGCCTGCAGCACCCCCTGCTGGCGCCGCTCGTCGACCGGCTCGGGCTCCCGGTGCGGGCCAAGCTCGGCTGGACCGACGTCGCCCGCTTCGCCGCCGCCGGGATCCCGGCCTGCAACCTCGGTCCCGGCGACCCGCTGCTCGCCCACACCGCCGAGGAGCGGGTCGACCGCGCCTCGCTCGAGTCGACGAGGTCGACCCTGGCGTCGTTGCTGACGAACGCCCCGTAGCCGGGGCGGGAAGGTCGAAGCGGGCTACAAGCGGCGCAGGACCGTGACGACGCGACCGAAGATGTGCACGTCGTCGGGGGCGAAGTCCATCGGTTCGAGCCGGTCGTTGGCGGGCACGAGGATGATGCGTCCGCCCTTGCGCTCGTAGGTCTTCACGGTCGCTTCCTCGTCGTGGATGCCGGCCACGACGATGTCGCCCCGTTCGGCGGTCTCCTGGGCTCGCGCCGACGACGAAGTCGCCATCGAGGATGCCGGCGTCGATCATGGAGTCGCCCCGGACCCGCAGCATGAACAGGTCGCCGTCGCCGCAGAAGTCGACGGGGAGCGGGAGCAGCTCCTCGACGTTCTCCTGGGCGAGGACGTCGGTCCCGGCGGCGACGTCGCCCACGAGGGGGACGTGGCGCACCGGGCGCCGCTCGAGGGTGGCGCCGGAGTTCGGGTCCCACCGCACCTCGATGGCGCGGGGCTTGGTCGGGATCGCGCCGGATGTAGCCGAGGCGCTGGAGCGTCGACGAGGTGCGTGTGCACCGTCGAGGGCGAGGTGAGTCCGACGGCCTCGCCGATCTCGCGGACCGACGGGGGGTAGCCGCGGTCGCGCATCGACCGGTCGATCATGTCGAGGATCTCCCGTTGACGGCCGGTGAGCTGGTGGTCGGTCAAGGCGTGCTCCTGTCGTGCACGAACGGCGGGCGAACGTGCGTTCGACGGAACTGTATCGAACCGTCGGCGCATCCGGCAAACACCCGTTCGTCGAACCGGTGCGCGACTGACGGCCTTGACCCGAACGGGCGTTCGTGGCAGGGTGGCGGGGAACAGGCGTTCGCTCGGTCCCGGGGTCGGGCGGCGCCGAACCTGGACACACCCCCTGGAGATGATCCCCGCATGGTCGCCATCACCCAGCCCCGCCTCCTCCCGCTCGACCGCCCGGTGCGGCTGCCCGACGTCGTGTACCGCCGGCGCCGGCTCCTCGGTCTCGGTGTCGCCCTGGTGCTCGCCGCCCTCCTGCTCGCCGGCCTCTCCTCGCTCCAGTCGGCGCCCGGCGGCTTCGACGGGCGCCCGGCCGCCACCGTGACCTACGTGGTGCAGGCCGGGCGACACCGTGTGGTCGATCGCCGAGGCGCTCGCCCCCGAGGCCGACCCTCGCCCGCTCGTCGACGCGATCGTGGAGGCCAACGGCGGCGCCGGCCTCGTCGTCGGCCAGCGGCTGGTGCTCGACGTGCCCTGACGCCCACGGCGCCGCCCGCTACCGTGCCCCGCCGTGCGCTGCCCGGCGTGCGCCGCCGACGACGACAAGGTGGTCGACTCCCGCGCCGCCGACGACGGCGCGGCCGTACGTCGCCGCCGCGAGTGCCTCGCCTGCGGCTCGCGGTTCACGACCTACGAGCGGGTCGAGGAGGTGCCGCTCGCTCGTCGTCAAGCGCGACGGGTCCCGCCAACCGTTCGACCGGGCCAAGGTCGTCGGCGGCGTGCGCATCGCCGCCAAGGACCGCCCCGTCACCGACGCCGACCTCGAGGCGCTCGCCGGGGAGGTCGAGGAGGAGCTGCGCATGCGCGGCCCCGTCGTCGACGCCGAGCGGATCGGCATCGAGGTGCTCGAGCGGCTCCGCCGCCTCGACCAGGTGGCGGCCGTCCGGTTCGCCAGCGTCTACAAGGGCTTCGACGACCCTGCCGACTTCGCCCGTGAGGTCACCGAGCTCTCCAAACGCACGCGCTAGCTGGGGGCGCGGCCGGCGCGGAGGTAGCGGGCGAGGAGCACGTCGTCCTCCTCGAGCAGGCGGTCGAGGTCGAGGCGGTGGGGGACGGCCATCGCGTCGCCCACCGCCGCTCGCGACGAGATCCCACCGACGAGGAGCGGGGCCAGGGTGAGGCACCACTCGTCGACGAGGTCGGCCGCGATGAGCTGGCCGTTGAGCGTCGGTCCGCCCTCGCACAGCACGATCTCGGCACCCGCGGGCCCGGAGCGCCCGGAGGGCGATGGCCAGGTCGGCGACGACCTCGCCGGCCCTGATGACCTCGGCGACCTCCTCCAGCGGGTGAGCGCCTCGTTGGGGCAGGCGTCGGCGGTGATCACGATCGGCGGCGGCTGCTCGGGATCGGCCTCGGCGAACAGTCGCAGCGAGGGGTCGAGGTTGCCCGAGGCGGTCACGACCGCGATCCGCGGCGGGGGGCGGTCGCCCCGGGGCTTGGCCGGGCCGTAGTTCTCGGCCCGCACGGTTCCCGCGCCGGCGAGGATCACGTCGGGCACGGTGCGCAGGGCGTGGAACAGCGCGGCATCGGCGGGCCCACCGAGGCCCGAGGCGCGCCCGTCGACGGCGGTGGCCCCGTCGGCGCTGGTGACCATGTTGACCAGCACCCAGGGACGGTCCGGCGGCGCCGGCACGCGGCGCGCCGACGTAGGCGGCGATCGGATCGGTCTCGGCGTCGGGTTCGGGCAGGAGCTGGCGCACTCTGGCAGCATCGCAGGATGACCGGGGGCCCGACATCGTGACCGAGATCGCCGTAGACGACGCATCGACCGGCGGAGCGGCGACCCGCGTCGCCTACCGGACCTGCCCGCTGTGCGAGGCGGGGTGCGGCCTGGAGATCACGCTGCGCCAGCGCGACGACGGCACCGAAGAGGTGGCGCGCATCCGCGGCGACCGCGACGACGTCTTCAGCCACGGCTACATCTGCCCCAAGGGCTCGACGCTGAAGCAGTTGCACGAGGACCCCGACCGGCTGCGTCGGCCGCTCGTCCGCGGCGCCGACGGTGAGCTCGCCGAGGCGACCTGGGAGGAGGCGTGGCGGGCGGTCGACGCCGGCCTCAACGGCGTGATCGATCGCCACGGCCGCGACGCCGTCGGTGCCTACCTGGGCAACCCGAACGCCCACAACCTCGGCGCCCTGCTCTTCGCCAAGCCGACCCTGAAGGCGCTGGGAACGACGAACATCTTCTCCGCCAGCACCGTCGACCAGCGGCCCAAGGAGGTGTCGACGGGCCTGATGTTCGGCGGGTTCACGGTGCCGGTTCCCGACGTCGACCGGACCGACTTCCTCCTCATGCTCGGCGCCAACCCGTGGGCGTCCAACGGCAGCCTGGCGACGGCGCCGGACTGGCCGGGGCGGATCGAGGCCATCATCGAGCGCGGCGGCGACGTCGTCGTCGTCGATCCCCGCCGGAGCCGCACCGCCGAGGCGGGGGAGTGGTTCCCGATCCGGCCCGCGCAGCGACGCCCACCTGCTCGCCGCGATCGCCCAGGTCCTGTTCGCCGATGGCCTCGTCGATCTCGGCACCGTGGGCGACCACATCGCCGGCCTCGACGAGGTGGCCGGCCGCGGTCGCGCCGTTCACACCCGAGGCCGTCGCCCCGATCGTCGGCGTGTCGGCCGAGGACATCCGCCACCTCGCCCGCCGGCTGGCGGCGGCGCCGACCGCGGCGGTGTACGGCCGCATCGGCACGACGACCCAGTCGTACGGGACCCTCGTGAGCTGGCTCGTCGACGTCCTCAACACCATCACCGGCAACCTCGACCGGCCCGGTGGTGCGATGTTCTCCAAGGCCGCCGCCGGGCAGAGCAACACGCGCGGCACGCCGGGCACCGGTCGCGGCGTCCTCATCCACCGGCGTCACAGCCGCGTGCGCTCCCTACCCGAGACCCTCGGAGAGCTGCCGGTCGCGGCCATGGCCGAGGAGATCGACACGCCAGGAGAGGGCCAGATCCGCGCCCTGGTGACCATCGCCGGCAACCCGGTGCTCTCGACACCCAACGCGGCGCGGCTCGACGCCGCCATGGAGCAGCTCGAGTTCATGGTGTCGGTCGACATCTACGTCAACGAGACGACGCGCCACGCCGACGTGATCCTGCCCGTGCCGTCGGCGCTGCAGAAGCCGCACTACGACGTCGCCTTGCTCCAGCTGGCGCTCCACAACGTCGCCAACTACTCCGAGGCGCTCCTGCCCCTCGACGACGACCAGCCCGACGAGTGGGAGGTGCTGGCGAAGCTGGCGCTCATCGCCCAGGGGATGGGCCCCGATGCCGATCCGGCCATCGTCGACGACCTCAGCTTCGCCGCCATCGCCAAGGACGCTCCCGAGGCGCTCGTCGAGGCGGTGTCGGTCCGGCGCGGTCCCGAGCGCTTGCTCGACCTCATGTTGCGGACCGGTCCGTACGAGCTCACCCTCGACGACCTCATCGCCAAGCCCCACGGCATCGACCTCGGCCCGCTCGAGCCGAGGATCCCCGAGGTGCTGCGCACGCCGTCGGGCCGCATCGAGCTGGCCCCGGAGCTGATCCTCGCCGATGTGGGCCGGCTCCAGGCCAGCCTGGCGCCGGGCGCGGGACCGGCGACCGCGGAGCGGCCGTTCCTGCTCGTCGGGCGGCGGCACCTGCGCTCGAACAACTCCTGGATGCACAACGTGAACGTGCTCGTGAAGGGCAAGCCCCGCTGCACCCTGCAGGTCCACCCCGACGACGCAGAGCGCCTCGGTCTCGCCGACGGCGATCCGGCCCGGGTGGCGAGCCGGGTCGGCGAGGTGACGATCCCCGTCGAGGTGACCGACGGGATCGTGCCCGGCGTCGTCAGCATCCCCCACGGCTGGGGCCACGACGCGCCCGGCGCCCGCATGCGGGTGGCGTCCGAGCACGCAGGCGTCAACTCGAACCTGCTGGCCGACGAGGAGCTGTTCGACCCCGTCAGTGGCAACGCCGTCCTGAACGGGATCCCGGTGTCGGTGGTGCCCGCCTAGCAGCCGGGTAGGCCGCCGTCGCCACGAGGCGGCGGCGGCGCAGGGGTTCAGGGCGGCGCGCAGCTTGCGCAGCGTGTCGCTGAACGCGGCCAGCTCGTCGGGTGGGACCACCGACTCCACCACCTCGGCGATGTGCGCCAGGTGGGCGGGAGGGCGACCGCCATCCTGGCCTCGCCCTCGGGCGTCGAGCGCGGCGTAGGCGACACGGCGGTCCTCCGGGCAGGTCTGGCGGACGACGAGGCCGGCGTCCACGAGCCGGTCCACGACGCGGGTGAGCCCGGACGCCGTGAGGGTCGTCTGCGCCGCCAGGTCGGACATCCGCAGGCGGTGGCCGGGGGTACGGACGAGCCGCATCAGCACCTCGAACCACTGCACCGACAGGTGGCACTCGCGCTCGAGGCGCCGTCCGAGCTCCCGCGTCAGGCCGGCGTGGGTCTCGAAGAAGAGGCCCATCGTCGTCAAGCGCGGAGTGGTCGATGTCCGGCACGACCGCAGTGTGCCAAGAAAAGGTTGCGCGCGCAACGACCATGGTCTACAATCACTTGCGTCCGCAATAATCATGCTCGCAAGGAGTCACCATGACCGCTACGACCAACCGCTACCACCACCGTTCCCACCGCCGGCACCTACGCCCTCGACGCCACCCACGCCCACGTGGGCTTCAAGGTGCGCCACCTGATGGTCTCCAAGGTCAGGGGCAGCTTCAGCGACGTCGCTGCGACCCTGACCGTCGCCGAGGAGCCCGACGGCGAGCGCCGTCGAGGTCACCGTCCAGCTGGCGTCGATCGACACCAAGGACGAGGGCCGCGACGGCCACCTCCGCAGCCCCGACTTCTTCGACGTCGAGCGGTTCCCGACCATGACCTTCGCCTCGACGGCCGTCCGCCACCTCGGCGGCGAGCGCTGGGAGGTCGTCGGTGACCTGTCGCTGCACGGCGTCACCCGTCCGATCACCCTCGCCGTCGCCTTCGAGGGCGGGGTGACCGACCCGTGGGGCAACGAGCGCATCGGGTTCACCGCGAGCGGCGAGCTCGACCGTGAGGCGTTCGGCCTGTCCTGGAACCAGGCCCTCGAGGCCGGGGGCGTGGTCGTCGGCAAGCAGGTCCAGCTCGAGATCGAAGCCGAGTTCGTCAAGGCCTGACATGTCGCCTGGATGACGAAGTTCTGACCATCCACCAATTCAGGGTCGCCGTGACCGATGGTGTCGCGGCGGCCCTGGCGCGTCGTGGGGCCCGCAAGGGGGGATCGCGGTGCTTGATGGGGCACGGGCCACGGTTGGCGGGCTCACGCGTGAGGCGGTGTCGCTGGGCGTCACGGCCGCGCTCTGGCCGTTCGGCTTCGCCGATCGGGGCGCGGAGGAGATCCGCCGGATGGTCGGGTCCGCGAGCCCGACGGTGCCGACGCCGGTGCTGCTCGTGCACGGCTTCGCCGCCAACAAGTCCAACTGGATGTTCCTCCAGCGCGACCTCCGCGCCGCCGGGTTCGGCCACGTCCACGCCCTGAACTACAACCCGTTGACGGCGACCATCCCGCAGATCGCGGCGGCGTGCACCGCCCGGGCCCGCGACCTCATGACGGCGACGGGCACCGACCGGGTCCACCTCGTCGGCCACAGCCTGGGCGGGATCGTGGCCCGCTATGCCGTCCAGGTCGGCGGGCCTGACCGAGGCGGCGACGTGCATCACGGTGGCATCGCCGCACCAGGGCGTCCCCGGCGCCAGGGTCGGCGCTGGGCCGCACGATCCGCCAGCTGCGGCCCGGGTCCGCTGTGCTGCGTCGCATGGCCGCCGCCGGCCACCCCGGCTCGACCCGGTTCGTGGCCTACTGGTCCAACCTCGACCTGCTCGTCGCCGGGCACCGGGCCCGGATCGTCGAGCCGGCGCTGCGGGCGGCGAACGTGTGCATCCGCGACGAGGGCCACGTGTCGATCCTGCTGTCGCGGCGCCTGGTTGCCGTCGGTGCTGCACGAGCTCGGGGCCGCGGAGGGCCTCCCAGGGTACGGGTCGCCGATCGCCGGGCTCCGGTCCGCCGCGTGACCCGCCGGTGGACGGAGAGCACGATCTGATGTCACCCGGCTCATCCTGTGCACAACCCACAGGCGAATCCCCGATGAATTCACAGGGTTAGTGCACTTCCTCTCCACAGGGGCGCGCTCCCTACCTTGTCAACGCGTCATCGGGACCGGGGCGTGGCGACGTGGACGGTGATGGCGTCCTCGTAGCGTGGTGGGTGGTCGACATCTTGGGGGCAAGACGTGTTCCTCAACCTGCGCCGCCATTGCCCCGGCTCCCAGTACGTCCGACGATGACCCTTGACGAACCGCGAATCACGGTGGTGTAATTCCAACCTCGTCATTCGGTACGCCAGCCCCGAGCTGTTGTGCCGCCAGGCCGTCGGGGGGCGGTCTGCCCACAAGATCTTGTGCGGAGGAAAACGCATGGCACTCGCCCCGGAACAGGCCGGCATCGGCATCCGCCGCTACTTCACGACGACGGGGGTCCACCCCTACGACGAGCTCGAATGGGAGCGGCGCGACGCCCGGATCTCGAACTGGAAGGACGGCGCGGTCGCCTTCGAGCAGCTCGGCGTCGAGTTCCCGGTCGACTGGTCGCTGAACGCCACGAACATCGTCGCCCAGAAGTACTTCAGGGGCACACTGGGCACGCCGGAGCGGGAGTGGTCCCTCAAGCAGGTCGCCGACCGGGTCGTCGACACGATCACGCGCTGGGGCGTCGAGGGCGGCTACTTCGCCGACGCCGGTGAGGCCGAGACGTTCAACGCCGAGCTGAAGCACCTCGTCGTCACGCAGAAGGCGGCCTTCAACAGCCCGGTGTGGTTCAACATCGGCGTCGCCGGGGTCCCGCAGCAGGCGTCGGCGTGCTTCATCCTGTCCGTCGACGACACGATGGACTCGATCCTCAACTGGTACAAGGAGGAGGGGACGATCTTCAAGGGCGGCTCGGGCGCCGGGGTCAACCTCTCCCGCATCCGGTCTTCGGCCGAGCGCCTCAAGGGCGGCGGCACCGCCTCGGGCCCGGTGAGCTTCATGCGGGGCGCCGACGCCTCCGCCGGGACGATCAAGAGCGGGGGCAAGACCCGCCGCGCCGCCAAGATGGTCATCCTCGACGTCGACCACCCCGACGTCGAGGAGTTCATCTGGGTCAAGGCCCGGGAGGAGAAGAAGATCCGCGTCCTGCGCGACGCCGGCTTCGAGATGGACCTCGACGGGCGCGACATGGCGTCGGTGCAGTACCAGAACGCCAACAACTCGGTCCGGGTCACCGACGAGTTCATGCGGGCCGTCGAGGCCGATGCCGACTGGCACCTGCGGGCCGTGACCGACGGCGAGATCGTCAAGACGGTCCGGGCCCGCGACCTGTTCCGCGAGATCGCCATCGCCGCGTGGGAGTGCGCCGACCCCGGCATGCAGTTCGACACGACGATCAACCACTGGCACACGGCGGCGGCCACCGGCCGGATCAACGGCTCGAACCCGTGCAGCGAGTACATGCACCTCGACAACTCCGCCTGCAACCTCGCGTCGCTCAACCTGCTGAAATTCCTGCGCGACGGCGATGCCGACGCCTTCGACATCGACGGCTTCGAGGCCGCGGTCGAGGTCGTGTTCACCGCCCAGGAGATCCTCGTCGGCCGGGCCGACTACCCGACCGAGGCGATCGCCGAGAACAGCCGCCGGTTCCGCCAGCTCGGCCTCGGCTACGCCAACCTCGGCGCCCTCCTGATGGCCCTCGGGCTGCCCTACGACTCGGCCGCGGGCCGGGCCTGGGCCGGGGCGATCACCGCCCTCATGACCGGCCACGCCTACGAGGTGTCGGCCCGGACCGCGGGCCGGATGGGTCCCTTCGCCGGGTACGGCGAGAACCGCGAGCACATGCTCCGCGTGCTCGACCAGCACCGCCAGGCGGCGGCCGACATCGACGAGGAGCTCGTACCCGCCGAGCTGCTCTCCGCGGCGCAGACGGCGTGGGACACGGCCTGCGACATCGCCCAGGTCTCCGGCGTGCGGAACTCGCAGGCCTCCGTGCTGGCGCCCACCGGCACGATCGGGCTGATGATGGACTGCGACACGACCGGGATCGAGCCCGACCTCGGCCTCGTGAAGCTGAAGAAGCTGGTCGGCGGCGGGCACGATGTCGATCGTCAACCAGACGATCCCGCGGGCGCTGCGCCGGCTCGGCTACGACCCCGGCCAGATCGCCGACGTCGTCGCCTACATCGACGAGCACAAGTCGATCCTCGGTGCCCCCCACCTGAGCGAGGACCACCTCGCCGTGTTCGCCTGCTCGATGGGCGACAACACGATCCACTACCTCGGCCACCTCGAGATGATGGGTGCGGTGCAGCCGTTCATCTCCGGGGCCATCTCCAAGACCGTGAACATGCCGGAGGAGGCGACGGTCGAGGAGGTCGAGGCGCTGCACCTGCGGGCCTGGAAGCTCGGCATCAAGGCCGTCGCCATCTACCGCGACAACTGCAAGGTCGGCCAGCCGCTCTCGACGGCGAAGAAGGAGCCCGCCGCCGCAGCCCCCGATGCGACGGCGAGCGCCGGCGAGATCGTCGAGCGGATCGTCGAGCGGGTCGTCACCGTCAAGGAGCCGGTGCGCCAGAAGCTGCCCAAGAGCCGGGCGTCGCGCACCTTCGACTTCCGCGTGGCCGACTGCAAGGGGTTCGTGACCGTCGGCGAGTACGACGACGGCCGGCCCGGTGAGATCTTCATCCGGATCTCCAAGCAGGGCTCGACCCTCGCCGGGATCATGGACGCCTTCGCCATCTCGGTGAGCTACGGCCTGCAGTACGGCGTGCCGCTGCGGGCCTACGTCGAGACGCTGACGAACACGAGGTTCGAGCCGGCGGGCATGACCGACGACCCCGAGATCCGCTTCGCCTCGAGCCTCGTCGACTACATCTTCCGGCGCCTCGCCGTGCAGTACCTCTCCTACGAGGAGCGGGCCGAGCTCGGCATCCTGACCATCGACGAGCGGACCCAACCGACGCTGCCCGGCGTCGAGGAGACCACCGTCGAGACCCGCCAGGGCTCCGACGTCGTGGCCGACCCGCCGTCGATCGAGTCGGCGGCCACGCTGCTCGACCTCGCCGACCACGCGCCGGCACCGGTCGAGCCTCCCGCCTCGGCCCGCGCCACGACACCGCCGAAGGTCCGCCAGAGCGACGCCCCGCTGTGCATGCAGTGCGGCGTCCAGATGCAGCGGGCCGGCTCCTGCCACGCCTGCCCCAGCTGCGGCAGCACCTCCGGCTGCAGCTGAACCAGTCCCGGAGCTCGCCCGGTTGTTCCGTCGAGGTGACCGGAAGTGAGACCGGCTGGCCGTAGGCGCCAGCATGGTCGCCATGACCACGCACTCCGAACCCACGGTGACCGAGATGCGGCTCGTCGTGACCACCGAGGACTACGAGGAGGCCTTGGGCTTCTACCGCGACGTGCTGGGGTTGCCCCAGATCGCGGTCTTCGATTCACCGGCGGGCCGCGTGGCCGTACTCGGGGCCGGCCGGGCGACGCTCGAGCTGACCGACCCGGCCAACGCCCGGTACGTCGACGAAGTCGAGGTCGGTCGGGGGGTCGCCGGCCACATCCGTGTGGCCTTCGAGGTCCCCGACAGCGAGGCCATGACCCGCCGGGTCGCCGCCGCCGGAGCGACCGTACTGGCCGGGCCAACGGCCACGCCGTGGGGCTCGTTGAATCCGCGCCTCGAGGCACCGGCCGGTCTGCAGCTCACGCTGTTCAGCGGCGAATCCGATCTCGAGCGATGACTTCGGTCGCCCACGGCAGGAGGAACTGAAGTGACCAACCCCGACCCGGCGGCAGAGCACCACCCTGTCGTCGTCGCCCATCGCGCTCGCCGAGCCGCCGACGCCCAGCTGCGGGTCGCCGATGGCATCACCGGGTTCGCAGGCTCGATGCCGTTCGTCTACCTCCATGCCGTCCTGTTCGCCATGTGGATGGTGTTCGTCGAGTCCGATCCGTGGCCGAAGCTGACACTCGTCGTGTCACTCGAGGCGATCTTCCTGTCGGCCTTCGTCATGATCGGCCAGAACCGTCAGGCCTCGTTCCAGCAAGCGAAGGCCGACCACGACTTCCTCGAGCAAGAGCAAGAGCTCAAGACCAACACCGAGCTGACGCGAGCTATCCACGTCCTGGCGACCGAGATCCACAGCCGGGTCATGCAAGGGCCCGTTGGTTGACGGACGCCGCCGTACCGTGAGCGGTGCGATCCTGGGCCTGATCCACAACCCCCACTTCAAGCCCTGCTGACACCGTCGCCTGTACGTTTCGCGTCGTGCCTTCGTTGCCATTCCAGCTCGATGCGTAGCGGGAGCGTCACCGAGGGTCTCGCCTGTCGCCGGAAAGTGTGGGAATGTGTGTGCAGATCAGGGCGGCGGAGTTGAGCGAACGACGCGCCGTCCAATCGCTCACCACCCCGGTGCCCGGTTCCCGCCACCGGACGTCGGGGTGGTGACGCGTCCGCATGCCTGAGCTTCGCGGTGTGCTCCTCGACGCCACCGCGGGGCGCTTCCCCCCGGCCGACGGCAGGGTCGATGTCGTGCCCGTGCCCGACGGCGAGACCGAGGCCGTCCTCGCCCTCACTGGGCACGCGTTCGTGCAGGCCGACGTCAGTGTCGAGGAGGTGCTGGCCGCCGGGGCCGACGGCTTCGGGGGCGCGACCTCGCCGGCGTTCCTGCTCTGGCTGGCGGCCGGCGGGCGGATCGGCTCGCTCGATGCAGTGCTGTGGGCGCCGGGCACGGGCGGCGAGGCCATCAGGCGGACCGCCGCCTTCGACGACCACCCCCGGGTCGTCGCGGCGCGCGCCATCCGGCGCGACGTCGAGGTCTACGGCGACGACGGCGGCATCGTGACGCTCGGGCGGGGCATCGGGGGGCTGTGGGAGCTGGGGATCGAGGTGCCGGCGCATCTGCAGGGCCGCGGTCGTGGACGCCGCCTCATCGGCGCGGCCCGCACGCTGCGCCCTGCGGGTGAGCCCGTGTTCGCGCGCGTGGCTCCCGGCAACGCCGCCTCGTTGCGGGCGTTCCTCGCATCGGGGTTCACGCCGATCGGCAGCGCCGTCGTGGTGCGGGCAGACTCAGCGCAGCGACCGGACCCAGGAGGGCTCGATGGGATTGCTTCGACGTGACGAGGGTCCGCCGACCCAGAAGTTCCAGATGCGGCAGCGGGCGCTGTCGATCGGCGACGACTACTGGATCGAGGACTCCCAGGGCAACAAGGTCTTCCGGGTGAACGGCAAGGCCTTCCGGATCCGTGACACGTTCGTCATCGAGGATCGGTCGGGCGAGGAGGTCGTCCGCATCCAGGAGAAGAAGCTGACCGTGCGGGACAAGATGGAGATCTCCCGCGACGGCCACGACATCGCCACGGTCAAGAAGAGGCTCATCGGCATCCGCGACCGATTCGTCGTCGACGTCGAGGGCGGCCAGGACCTGTCGGTCAAGGGCCGGCTCACCGACCACGAGTACGAGATCGAGCGCGGTCGGGACACGATCGCCAAGGTCTCGAAGAAGTGGTTCCGGCTGCGCGACACCTACGGCGTCGAGATCGACGCCGACGAGGACGTGGCGCTCATCCTCGCCATCACGGTCTGCGTCGACGCCATGGCGCACAGGCTGGATGCATGACGGAGAAGGCCCACGTCCGCAAGGACTACGGCACCGACGCCATCGTCGTGCACTGGGACAGCGCCCGGTGCATCCACTCGGCGAACTGCCTGAAGGCGCTGCCCGACGTGTTCGACGTGCGCCGCCGGCCCTGGGTGCGGATCGCGGCGGCGAGTGCCGACGAGATCGCCGCCGCCGTCGACACGTGCCCGAGCGGCGCCCTCACCTACACCCGACTCGACGGGGGTGCCGAGGGCCCCGCCGCACGCCGGCTCGACCCCGCGGTCCCCGACGACGTCCCCCTCCACCCCGGTCGTCATCGCCCTGCGCCCCTCCGGACCGCTCGTCGTCGAGGGCCCCGTGCGCATCGAGCTGGCGCGCGGCGAGGTCCTCGAGGTCACCGACCGCGCCGTTCCTCTGCCGGTGCGGCGGCTCGTCCAACAAGCCGTTCTGCGACGGCACCCACAAGAAGAACGGCTTCGAGGCGGAAGGCTGGTAGGTCGGCGGCGTCACCTCGTCCTGCTCGGGCTGATGGGCACGGGCAAGTCGACGATCGGTCGACTCCTCGTCGAGCGCCTCGGCCTCCCTTACCTCGACGGTGACGAGGTGCTGGAGGAGCGCAACGCAGGCGCCACCGCCGCCGACATCGCCGAGGCCGAAGGCCTCGATCGGCTCCACGAGCAGGAGGCCGACCTCCTCCTCGACCTGCTCGCCCGGGACGAGCCGTCGGTGATCGGCGCGGCCGCCTCGGTGGTCGACGATCCTCGGGTCGCCGCCGCCCTCGTCGACGCGGCGACGGCGGTGTGGCTCGACGCCCCGGTCGACCAGCTCGCCGAGCGGGTGGCCGAGAAGCCGCACCGTCCCCTCGGCGACGACGTCCTCGGCCAGCTGACCCGCCAGCGCGAACAGCACGGCCCGCGCTACGCCGAGGCCGCTGACCTCACCGTGGCCCTCGCAGACCTGACCCCCGACGAGGCTGCCGACCACATCGCAACATTCGTCACGGAGCGACCGACAGGAAGTCGGTGAAGCCGCTCGGGTCGTGGCGACCGATGCTGGCGTGCTCGAAGAGGCCCCAGCCCTCGGCGCCGTCGAGCGTGGCCCGGCCGACGTGGTCGATCACGCCGAACGCCTCGCGCCCGGTGACCGCCGGATCGGTGTAGTCGTACACCGCGCCCTCCGCGAAGGCCCGGCCCTTCCACTGGCCGTGGCTCCACTCGGGATCGCCGCCGTACCCGCAGCCGACGTGCAGGGCGATGTGACCGAGCGCCTCGACCTCGAGGTCGAGGGACTTGCCGCCCCGCTCGGTGAGGCGGATGAGGGCGCGCTCGGGGATCCTCGTGCCCGAGCGGTACGCCAGCTCGACCTCGGGCCATCCCAGCTGCTCGACCCGGCCGTCGGGCCACACGCGGGTGGCGTCGTTCAGCGAACGGAACCCGTCGGGCTCCTCCTGCACGATCACGATCACGGCGAAGTCGTCGAAGGCCATCGGGACGTACAGCCACCAGAACCCCTCGCGGGGCTCGTCGGCGAGGCGCCCGGCCGGCTCCGCCTCGCCGACCGGCCTGATGCCCCAGGACCGGTCGCGGCTGCCGATCCACCGGTCCGGGGTGACGGCGATCTCCTCGCCGTCGACCCGCAACGTCCCCGACCACGAGCCGAGCTGGGCGAAGCGCGACGTGTCGAGGATGGCGCGGGGACCGTTGCGCAACAGCTGGGCCTGCTCCATGACCGCAGGGAACAGACCCTGCCACGTGAGGTCGAAGCCCAGGCCGTGCTCGTCGCCGTCGCAGAGCGAGGCGGATGCGCTCGAGCGGCTCCTCGACCTCGATGCGATAGGGGCCGACGGTCGCGGTCGTCGAGCGGTCGGCGAGGGCGTCGGAGAAGCGCACGACGTGCTGGCGATCGCCGCGGCGGACGGTGGCGTACGCGTCGGTCACGCCGAGGTTCGGGTACACCCCCAGCCCGGAGATGAACCACACGTCACCGGTGCGGTCATGGGCGTTGAAGTAGCAGCGGTCGTAGAAGTTGCGGTCGCTCGTCCCGACGTGACGGAGCGACAGCGGCGTCTGGTGGATCGGGTACTCGTCGAACGGGATGGGCTGCATGGGGTGTCGGCTCCTTCACCAGTACGTGCCGGCGAGCATCGACTCGACAGCGGCGGCGTTCATCACGAGCTCGTCGGCGTCGGCCGGCTTCTCCTTCTCGCCGAAGTGCACCTGGCGCTGGCCTGTGCGCAGGAAGACGATGGCGAACTGCACGGCGGCGTAGGTGCAGAACCACTCGAGGTCGCGCAGCGGCTCGCCGGTGGCGGCCTCGTAGCGGGCGACGACGTCGTCGAGCCGGAGGAACTCGGGCATCCCACCGGTCTCGAACGCCGTGGCGAAGTCCTCGAACACGCGGTGGGCCGTCACCAGCCAGCACACGTCGAGCTCGCGGGGACCGAGGCAGGCCATCTCCCAGTCGAGCACCCCGACCGGCTCGAAGTCGCGGTACATGCAGTTGCCGATCCGGGAATCGCCCCAGGACACGACCGCGTCGCCCTCGACGGCGGGCAGTCGGTCCTCCAGCCAGGCCAGGCAGCGCTCGATGACCGACGAGCGGTCGTCGGTACCCGCGCACCACCGGTACCACGCCGCCGTCCGGGCCAGGTGCCGCCGCAGCGGCGACGCGCCGGTGGCCGGGTCGTCGGCGAGGAAGGCGAACCGCTCGTCGTCGCCGCGGAGGCGGTGGAGCGCGGCCAGCACGTCGACGGTGCCGTCCTGCAACCGGCGCTGGTCGACGGTGGAGGCGTCGTAGAGCCAGCTGTCGCCGAAGTTGTAGGGCATCACGTCGGGCGGCACCTGCCCGTCGATCCGCTCCATCACGAAGAAGGGGGCGCCCAGCACCGCGGGGTCGGCCTCGTACCAGAGCACCGGCGGCACCGGGACGGGCGTGAGCTCCCCGACGAGCTGCAAGATGCGGAACTGGCGCTCGAGGTCGTAGTTCGGGAACACGGGCACGTCGTCGGCGTCGGGTGCCACCCGGGCCACGAGCGAGCGCTTCTCCCGTTCTGCGCCGCGCTGCCACTCGGCCTCGAACAGGAGTGTCTCGCTCGACATGCCGTTGGCCGACGTGCCCTGGACCGCGGGGACGAGCGGCCGGGCGCCGCCGGGGAGCCGGCGCGCCAGCCACCCCTCGAGCCCGGCCCGGAGCCGTTCGGGATCGCGGCTCGATCGGTGCATCTCCGTCGCTGGCTCCACCGGCCCGTCCCTCTCTCCTGATCTGACGGGCCGTCAGGTTGTCACGCGGAGCCGCGGCGCGCCCACCTCAACGAGCGACGTCCAGCGCCGACCTGATCAGCGCGAGGAGCGAGCGTTCGAGCAGCTCGAGCAGGGCGTCGCGCTCGATGCCGATGCCGTCGCCCTGGAGCCAGGTCGTCACCGTGTCCTCGACGAAGCCGACCCAGCCGCGGACGGCGAGCACCACGATGGAGGGGCCGTCGGGTTGGTAGCCGAATCCCTCGAGGACGCGGGCCGTCACCCGGGCTCGGGTCCACTCGAAGAGCGCCTGCATCGCCGGATCGCCGCTCATGGCGCCGCGGACGAGCGAGAGGTAGGGCGCCCGGTGGCTGTCGACGTAGTCGATCCACGCCGCCAGGCTCGCCCGGAGCTGCTCGAGGCCGTCGCCGCCGGGCTCGGGGATCGGCAGGTGGCTGAGCATCTCCTCCGCCGCGGCCGTCGCCACCGCGACGTGGAAGTCGTGCTTGGTGGCGAAGTAGTGGAAGAGCAGCCCACGCGAGATGCCCGCCGCCGCCGCGATGTCGTCGACGGAGACCTCGTCGATGGGCCGGGTCGACAGCATCTCGGTGCCGAGGGCGACGAGCTGGGCCCGTCGCTCCTCGGGGGAGAGGCGGGTGCGGCCCGTGGTCGACATCGCCTCCAGCCTATTGACTGCCGGTCAACGGCGGCCGGGTGGGGTCAGGCCAGCGTCGCCCGCAGCTCGGCCATCTGGCCGAACAGGGTGACCACATCGGTCGCCGGCGCCTGGCCGAGGTCGCGGGCGAGGGCGGTGAGGTTGGCGACGAGGCGCTCGCCCTCGCTCCAGCGCTCGTAGGGCGACGCGCCGGGCGCGGCGAGGTCCTTCGCCGCCTCCATCGGGCTCAGCCCCGACTCGAGGCGGGGTGTGCCCTCCTCGATGAGCCACGACAGGTAGGTCCGCATCGCCTCGACGCAGGTCCGATCGCTGATCGGACCATGGCCAGGGACCACGACCGCGGGCTCGAGGGCGAGCAGCCGGTCGCAGGCCGCCACCCAGTTGGCGACCGGCCCGGCCCAGACGATGGGGTGCCCGCCATGGAAGACGAGGTCGCCGGTGAAGACGATCCCGGCGTCGGGCACGTGCACGGCGACGTCGCCGCCGGTGTGCGCCGGCCCCAGCTCGTGGAGGTCGACGGTGCGGTCGCCGACCCGCAGCGACAGCGTGCCCTCGAACGTCCGGGTCGGCGTCACCAGCTCGATGCCGTCGAAGGAGAACCCGCCGAAGATGTCGGTGAGGTACCGCCCGAGGGGGTCGGGGAGCTCGGGGGCGGCGGCGACGAACCCGGCCAGCAGCGAGGGCGGCACCGCCTCCATCTCCTCGGCGCTCGGCCTTCGAGGCGACGATCTCCGCCGAGGCGACGAGCTGGTTGCCGTAGCAGTGGTCGCCGTTGGCGTGGGTGTTCACGACGACGTCGACGTGCTCGGCCGCCGCCGACGCCCGCCGCATCGACTCGAGCATCTCGGCGGTCAGCCGGAGGTCGAAGAGCGTGTCGACCAGGAGCGAGGCGTCGCCGTCGACGATCAGGCCGGCGTTGGACCAGCCCCAGCCGCCGTCGCCCTGCACGTACCCCCAGACGCCGTCGCCCACCTCGTGGAGCGCGTGCTCGGTCGACATGGCTCCCGAGCGTATTCCCGGTTCGCTCCGGCGCCGTCCGGGTCGGGAGCGCCATCTGGCGCTCCGAGCGTAGGTTCGGTCCCGTGCTCTCGCTCCACGACCACCCACTCGGGTCGGTGCCGGCGGCCTCGCTCTACCGGATCCTGCAACTCCGCTCGCAGGTGTTCGTCGTCGAGCAGGACTGCGTGTTCCTCGACCTCGACGGGCGCGACCTCGACCCCGAGTGCCGCCTGCTCTGGCTGGAGGACGACGAGACGGGCCTGGTCCCGGCGACGGCTCGGCTCATCGACGAGGGCGACGTACGCCACCTCGGACGGATCGTCACCGCCGAGGAGGCCCGCGGCCAGGGCCTGGCGGCGCAGCTGCTCGAGCACGCCATGGCGACCTCGTCCGGCCCGTGGGTGATGGAGGCCCAGGCCCGCCTCGCCGGCTGGTACGCCACCTTCGGCTTCGCGGTCAGCGGCCCCGAGTACCTCGACGACGGCATCCTCCACGTCCCGATGCGCCGAGAACCGTGAATTGGCGGCAGCAGATTGCGCATCGTGCGATCTGCTGCCGCCAATTCGAGGTCTAGGCCGGGTCGTGGCCGGCGAGGGCGGCCTCGATGTCGGCCCGGGCACCCTCGGGGAGGGTGGTGTAGGCGACCTCGCCGGTGCCCTCGAAGCGGCGCAGCTCCTCGACGACCGCGGGGTCGTAGCCCTGCTCGACGAGCAGGAGCAGAGCGGAGGAGTCGGGGTCGATCCAGTCGGCCATCTGCTTCACCCACTCGTCCTCGAGGCCGCGGTCGACGAGCTTGCCGTACAGCGCGCCGGCGGCGGCGCCGCCCAGGATCACGGCGAGACCGGCCGGGCCGGCGACGAGGAGGCTGCCGAGCAGGCCGAACCACGAACCGGCGAGCGCCCCCTTGGCCGGCGTCACGTCGACGGTCTCGACGACGCGGCTGTGGCCGGCGGCGTCCTTGGCGACGATGACGGCATCGTGCATCCGGAGCTTGCCCTCGCCCTGGAGGTGGGCGAGGGCGAGCAGCACCTGCTCCGCCCGGGTCGGCTTGTCGAGGACGATCGCCAGGATCTCCTGGCCCTCGGGGGCTGGCGGGGTGTCGGCCATGCCCGACGCAACGCTACCGGGCGAGGGCGACGAAGTCGTCGATGCGGGCCCGGATCACGTCGAGGCTCGCCGTCCAGAACGCCTCGTCGGCGACGTCGATGCCGAACCGGGCCGCCAGCTCGGCCGCCGTCGCCAGCCCGGTCGCCGACAGGAGGTCGTCGTAGCCGGCCCGGAAGCGGTCGGGCTCCTCGACGTAACTGGCGTACAGCCCGATGCCGAAGAGGAGACCGTACGTGTACGGCCAGTTGTAGAAGGCGGTCGCGTAGTAGTGCGGCTTCACCGCCCACATGTCGGGGTGGAGGTGCTCGGTCGAGCCCGTCGCCGTAGGTCTCGCGCTGCGCGCCCGGTCATGAGGTCGCGCAGCTCGGCCACCGAGAGGGCCCGGTGCGCCCGCTGCTCGAAGACGGCCCGCTCGAAGAGGAACCGCGAGTGGATGTCGACGACGACCTGGCACGCGCCCTGCAGGTCGGTCTCGAGCAGCACGAGGCGGCGGGCGTCGTCGGCCGTGCGCAGCAGCGACTGGAGCAGGATCGTCTCGCAGAAGATCGAGGCCGTCTCGGCCAGCGCCATCGGCGTCTGGCGCTGCAGGGCCGTCCGATCGGCGAGCTGGGTGTTGTGGTAGGCGTGCCCGAGCTCGTGGGCGAGGGTGCTGACACGCCGTCGACGGTGCCCCCGAAGTTCAGCAGCACGCGGCTCTCGTCGCCGCGCACCGACATGCAGAAGGCGCCGCCCCGCTTGCCGTCGCGGGGACCGACGTCGATCCAGCCCTCGGCGATGGCTCGCTCGGCGAGCGTCCGCAGCGGCGGTGCGAAGGAGGCGAAGGCGTCGCCGACCATCGCCGTCGCCTCGTCCCACGAGACCGCCGAGGCGGCCGGGTCGCCGACGGGGGCGAAGAGGTCCCACCACGGGAGCCGCGCCGCTCGGCCTGGCCGAGCAGGCGGGCCTTGGCGCGGAGGTAGCGGCGGAAGTCGGGGAAGGCGGTGACACAGGCCGACTGCATCGCCTCGAGCACCTCGGCGCTCCACGGCGTTCGAGAACAGCGCCGGCGCGAGGTCGTCGGACCAGCCCCGCCTGCGGTTGAGCGTCGACGCCTGGCCCTTCACGCCGTTGAGGCACGCGGCGAGCGGGACCGCCACCGTGTCCCATGCCGCCAGCTCGGCGTCGTAGGCACGGCGGCGCACGCTCGGCGTCGCCGTCGAAGGCGAGGTTGCGGACCGCCGTGATCGGGAGGACCTCGCCGTCGACCTCCGCCGTGAGGCGGCTCGAGACGTCGCCGTGGAGCTGGTTCCACGCCGACCCGCCCGAGAGGTTCAGCTCGGCGGCGAGGATCTCCTCGGCCTCGCTCAGCTGGTGCTCGGCGGCGACGCGCGCCCGGCGGACGGCGTGGGCGTGATCGGCGGCGACCGGCGACGCCGCCGCCAGGGCTGTCGGCATCGAAGCTGGCGAGCCAGGCGTCGAGCCGGATCCGCAGCGGGGTGAGCGGAGCGGCGAGGACCCGCAGCTCCGAGGCCAGCGCCGCGGCGAGGTCGTCGCGGGCGTCGGTCGTGACGAAGGCGTGGACGTAGGCCGAGACGACCCGGAGCTCGTCGAGGACCTCGTTCGTCGCCGTGAGGACCTCGTCGGCGACGGACGGATCGGGCGCATCGGTGGCCCGTACCCCCTTGTCGTCGTAGAGGGCGCCGAGCCGGGCCACGCGACGCGCCGAGCGCCTCGTGGGCGGCGGCGAACTCCGGGGCGGCGAGCCCGGGGAAGAAGGCGGTCGTGTCCCAACGCGGGAGGGGTGAGGTGTCGTGCATGGCGGCGAGAGTCTGCCTCCTCGCGGGTACGGTCGCCGTCGTGGAGCGGCAACTGATCTCGTCGGGGTCCCCGTGGGAGCTGGTGGTGGGTTACAGCCGGGCGGTGCGGATCGACGACCGCATCTGGGTGGCGGGCACGTCGCCGCAGTGGCCCGACGGCTCGGTCGACCCCGACGTCGAGGTGCAGACCCGGCGGTGCTTCGAGATCATCGCCACCGCGCTCGACGAGGCGGGGGGCTCGCTGGCCGACGTCGTGCGCACGCGGATGTACCTCACCGACGTCGCCGACTTCGACGCCGTGAAGCGGGTCCACGGCGAGCTGATGGGCGACGTGCGCCCGGCGTCCACCGGTCTCGTCGTCCAGGCCCTGCTCGACCCGCGGTGGAAGGTCGAGATCGAGGCCGAAGCCGTGCTGGGCGCAGAGCGATCCCCGTCGCGCTAGGAAGGGTGGGCCGACACCAGCCGCGCTCAGGGGGACAGATGAAGGTTCGCGCTGCGATGCTCAGGGAGATCCCGGGCAAGCTCGAGATCGACGAGGTGGAGGTCGGGTCGCCCGGCCCGCGTGAGGTGCTCATCCGCACCGCCGCCGCCGGGCTCTGCCACAGCGACCTGCACTTCATGGAGGGCAAGTACCCGTGGATGACGCCGGTCGTGCTCGGCCACGAGTCGGCCGGCGTGGTGGAGGCCGTCGGCGACCAGGTGACCTACGTCCAACCCGGCGACCACGTCATCACCTGCCTCTCGGTGTACTGCGGCACGTGCGAGCACTGCCTGACCGGCCACCTGTCGCTGTGCGACGACAAGGCCTCGGTGCAGCGCCCGCTCGAAGGCGAGCAGCGCCTCACCAAGGACGGCGCGCCGGTGTGGCAGTTCTTCGACCTGTCGAGCTTCGCCGAGGCGATGCTCGTGCACGAGCACGCCATCGTGAAGATCCGCAAGGACATGCCTCTCGACCGTGCTGCGCTGATCGGGTGCTCGGTCACGACGGGGGTCGGCGCCGTGTTCAACACGGCCAAGGTCCAGCCGGGGACGACGGTGGCGGTGATCGGCGCCGGCGGCGTCGGTCTCAACTGCATCCAGGGCGCCGCCATCGCCGGCGCCGGTCGCGTCATCGCCGTCGACATGCTGCCGTGGAAGCTCGACCTCGCCCGGACCTTCGGCGCCACCGACACGGTCGACGCGTCGAAGGGCGACGCCGTGGCGCAGGTCCAGGAGCTCACCGGCGGCGGCGTCCACTACAGCTTCGAGGCGATCGGCCTGAAGCAGACCGCGGAGCAGGCGTTCGCCATGCTGCGCCGGGGCGGGACGGCGACGGTCATCGGCATGATCCCGCTCGGTCAGACCGTCGAGATCCAGGGCTTCGAGCTGCTCTACGAGAAGAAGCTGCAGGGCTCGAACATGGGCTCGAACCGCTTCCGCGTCGACATGCCGCGCATGATCGACCTCTACCTCGACGGCCGCCTCAAGCTCGACGAGCTCGTCAGCCGCCGCATCGCCCTCGACGAGGTGAACGACGGCTTCGACGCCATGAAGTCGGGCGAGGTCGCCCGCAGCGTCATCACCTTCGACTGAGCTGAGGGACCACGGAAAACCCGCTCGACGTCATCCTGGGTCGTCGGGCGGTTCGGGACGCGTACTGCGCACAGCACTGGGACGACTGAGCTCGCCCTCGTCGGGTTCGAGGACGAGCACCATGCCCTCGAACGCGAGGATCGGCGGTCCGGGCGCCCCGCCCCACAGGGCCACGGCCCGCTCGAGGAGCCGCTCGAGGTCGTCGTCGGTGTGGGCGGGGTCGTGGTGGAACAGCACGAGCTGGCCGACGTTGGCGCGGCGCCCCATCGTCACCGTGTGGGTCACCGACGAGTGCCCCCAGCCGAGGTGGTCCGCGTACTCCTCGTCGAAGTACTGCGCGTCGTGGAAGCACACGTCGACCCCGTCGATCAGGTCGTAGCCCGACAGCCAGCTCACGTCGAGCGTGCTGAGGTCGATCCCGAGGGACGGTTCGTGGTCGGGCAGGTAGGCGACGCTTCGCCCGCCGTCCTCGACGCGGTACCCGACGGTCGGTCCCTGGTGCGGCACGCTCTCGGCCCGCACGCGGCCCGATCCGATCTCGACCACGTCGTCGACCGCGTCGTGGAAGGTGATGGTCGAGGGGACGTCGGTGAGGTGGATCGGGAAGAGCGGCGGGCCGAGGTACCGGGCGATCCGGTCGGCGAGGGGGTGGCTGGCCGACGCCGGTCCCCAGATGTGCAGCTCGACGTCCTTCTCCCACAGCGGCTCGAAGAAGGCGAGGCCCTGGAGGTGGTCGAGGTGGAGGTGGGTGAGCAGGATGTGCACCGGACCGACGGGCCGAGGGCCGAGGCGGCGGCCCAGCTCCCGGATCCCGGACCCGGCGTCGAGCACCACCGTCGTGCCGTCGTTCAGGGTGACCGACACGCACGAGGTGTTGCCGCCGTAGCGGACCGTGTCGGGACCGGGCGACGCCAGCGACCCCCGGCAGCCCCAGATCTCGACCTTCACGACGGCTTCTCCCAGAACACCCCCACGGCGCCCTGATGCTTCCGGGCCGAATCGAAGAGCGGGTACACGGTCGCCTCGCAGCAGCGCCGGACGCCGTCGAGGCCCTGGATGCACAGCTCGCCGTGCGCGGGCCGGAGCTCGGAGGCGACCACGGCCAGCGGTGACGACAGCAGGGACATCGGCGCGCCGTCACGATCGAAGACCTGCCAGCGACGGTCCCAGTCCTCGACGGGGATCTCGCCGGTGTCGGCGAACGTCGACCCGAGGATGACCTCGGCCGGCTCGTTGAAGAAGACGAGCGTGCCCTTGCGGTCGAGCACCAGCATCGGCGTGGCGACGTTGGCGGCCAGCTCGCGGGCGAGGATCAGCACGACCGGCTTCTGGCCGCTGTCCCTCCCGCTTGCGACCCCCACCGGGGGGAACGTACCGGAGTCCACACTCCAGGAAGGGAGGTGTGACCGGTGTCTCGCCCGGGGATCAGCGCTCGGGTCGGTCCGCCTGCAGGTCGCGGGCGTATCTGGCCTCTCGCTGCTCGCGCATGGTGGCCACGTCCATGTCGAGGCCGAGGTTGGCGATCAGGATCTCGCAGGCGTCGGGCGCGTCGAGCTCCGGCCACGACGACGGGTCCCACACACGGCCCCGGCGGAACGACTTGGCGCAGTGGATGAACGCATGGGCGACCTCGACACCGATGGCGAGCTTGGGTCGGCGGAGCTCGCCGTCCCAGCGGCCGAGGACCTCCGGGTCGGTCGTGAGCCAGGCGTGGCCGTCGACGCGGACGGTCTCGTCGCGGCCGGGCACGATGAACAGCAGGCCACAGCGCGGGTTGGCGACGATGTTGCTCAGCGAGTCGAGCAGGTTGTTGCCCGACAGGTCAGGAACCGCCAGACGGCGCTCGTCGAGCACCCGCACGAACCCGGGCGGGCCTCCCCGCGGCGACACGTCGCAGTTCCCCTCGGCGTCCGCCGTCGCCAGGAGGCAGAACGGCGCGCCGGCGACGAAGGCGCGGGCGGTGGCGTCGAGGTGGTCGATCTTCTTCGACCGGACCAGGCCGCTCGGGTCGCGGTACAGGGCGCGCAGCTCCTCGACCGACCCGATCGTCGACGCGAACGGCGGGCCCGTCACGACTCGCCGCCCAGGTCGACGAGGCTGGCGATGTGCTCAGCCGCTTCGATGAACTCCTCCACCATGTCGAGGACGACCTGGGCCGCCGGCTTCACCTGGTTCATCTGGCCGACGGCCTGCCCGACGAAGTAGTTGACGAGCTGGCGGGCACCCTCGTTCGACCCGGCCGAGCGGCGCATGCGGCCCTGCGCCTCGGCGATCAGCATCCCGTGCAGCGGCATCGGCAGCGGGTCGGGGTTGGCCGGGTCGTCCCACTCGTCGGTCCAGGCCGTGCGCAGCTGGCGCGCCGGCTTGCCGGTCGAGGCGCGGCTGCGAACGGTGTCCGACGACGTCGCCGTCAGGAACTTCTCCTTGACCACGGGGTGGGTCTCGGCCTCCTCGGTGGTGAGCCACACCGACCCGCACCACACGCCCTGGGCGCCGAGCGCCATGGACGCCGCGATCTGGCGGCCGGTGGCGATGCCGCCGGCGGCGAGCACCGGCGTCGGCGCGACCGCGTCGACGACCTCCGGCACGAGCACCATGGTGGCGACCTCGCCGGTGTGCCCGCCGGCCTCGTAGCCCTGGGCGACGATGATGTCGACGCCCGCCGTGACCTGCCGTTCGGCGTGCTGCTTCTTGCCCACCAGCCCGGCGACGAGGACGTCGCGCTCGTGGGCCGCGGTCACCATGAACTCCGGTGCCGGGCCGAGGGCGTTGGCGATCAGCCTGATGCCGGGTCGCGACATGGCCACGTCGAGGAGCGGCATGGCGCCCTTGTGCGACCAGGACAGCAGGCCCACGTCGCGGGGGAGCGCCTCCTCGACGGGCAGGGGCGGCACGTCGTACTTGGCCATGAGGTCGTCGACGAAGCGCCGGTGTTCCTCGGGGATCATGGCGGCGAGCTTGGCGGCGTCGAGCCCGCCCTCCTCGACCCCGACGTACTTCGCGGGCACGAGGATGTCGACCCCGTAGGGCCGGCCGCCGATGTGGGACTCGATCCAGTCGAGCTCCACCTCGAGCTGGGCGGGCGTGAAGGCGACGGCGCCGAGGACGCCGAACCCGCCGGCCCGCGAGACGGCGGCGACGACGTCGCGGCAGTGGCTGAACGCGAGGATCGGGAACTCGATCCCGAGCTGGTCGCACACGGCAGTACGCATCAGACGGCCGCCTTCGGCGGCGACGGGATGCGATCGCCGCTCCGCGGCGAGAGCACTGTGCTGATGATTCGCTCGCGGTGCTCGCTCATGTGTCGCAAGGTAGTCCGTCGACTTGACCGGTGGGTCAAGTGAATGCAGCTCCTAGGGTCTCCGGGCTTGGCGGCCCCCGACCCGATGGCTCTCGGCCTGGCGCGCATCCGTGAGGAGTTCGAGGTCCCCTCGGCCTTCTCCGTCGAGGTCGAGCGGGCGGCGGCCTCGGCCGCCCGGCGCGGCCCCGATCCAGGCCTGGACGCAGCCGAGCGCCACGACCGGCGCGGCCTGCCGCTGGTGACGCTCGACCCGCCCGGCAGCCGCGACCTCGACCAGGCCTTCGCCCTCGTGCGCCGGGGTCCAGGGTGGACCGTCTGGTACGCGATCGCCGACGTGGCGTCGTACGTCGAGCCGGGCGGTGCGCTCGACGCCGAGACCCGGCGGCGGGGCGTGACGCTGTACCTCCCCGACGGCCGGGCGCCGCTGCACCCGACACCGCTGTCCGAGGGGGCGGGCTCGCTCCTGCCCGACGAGGACCGGCCCGCGCTCCTGTGGCGCCTGGAGATCGACGAGTCCGGGCGCCTGACCTCCGGGCGCGTCCGTCGGGCCGTCGTCCGGAGCCGGGCCCAGCTCGACTACCCCTCGGTCCAGGCCGAGGTCGACGGCGGCGCCGACGGCGGTGGTCTGGCGGCGGCGCTGCGCGAGGTCGGGACGTTGCTGATCGGCGCCGAGACGGCGCGGGGCGGGGTGTCGCTGCCGCTGCCGGACCAGGTCGTCGAGCCGGTGCCCGGCGCACCCGAGCGGTACCGGTTGGCGTGGCGGCGGCCGTTGCCGGTCGAGCTCTGGAACGCCCAGTTGTCGCTCCTCTGCGGCCGGGCCGCCGCCAACCTCATGCTCCAGGGCGGCGTCGGCATCCTGCGGACCCTGCCGCCCTTCGACCCGGTGGCGGTGCGCCGCCTGCGCCGGGCGGCCGCCGCCCTCGGCGTCGCGTGGCCGGGCTCGTACCCAGCGTTCATCCGGTCCCTCGACCCCTCGACGCCCGCCGGCGCCGCGCTCCTCAACCAGGCGGCTCGGGCCATGCGGGGCGCGGGCTACGTCGCGTTCGGGCCCGGCATCGCCCCACCACCCAAGGGGAAGGCGGCCCGCCACGCCGCCGTGGCCGCGCCGTACGCCCACGTCACCGCGCCGCTGCGGCGACTCGTCGACCGAGCCGCGTCCGAGGTGGCGCTGGCGGTCGCGACCCGGGTCGACGTGCCGGCGTGGGCGCTGGCGGCGCTCGGTGAGCTGCCCGACCTGATGGGTCTGGCGCGACGCCGCGAGAGCGACATCGACCGGGCCGTCGTCGACCTCGCCGAAGCGGTCGTGCTCTCGACTCGGATCGGCGAGGTGCTCGACGCGGTGGTCGTCGACAGCGACAAGCGCCGCGGGTCCGACCTTCAGCTCCTCGAGCCACCCGTGCGGGCGCGGACCACGGCCGTGGTACCGCTCGGCGCGGAGGCGCGGGTCCGCGTCGAGGCGGTCGACGTGGCCGAGCGACAGGTGACGTTGGCTCCCTCGTAGCCTCGCCGGTCATGGAGCCAGTCGTGGACGTGCCCGAGCGGATCCTCGTGATCACCGCTCATCCCGACGACGTCGACTTCGGGGCGGCGGGATCGGTGGCGGCGTGGACCAAGGCCGGCGCCGCCGTCACGTACTGCGTCGTCACCGACGGCGACGCCGGCGGGTTCGACGCGGCCATCGACCGCGCCGAGATCCCGTCGATCCGCCGGGGGGAGCAGACGGCCGCGGCGGGCGAGGTGGGCGTCACCGACGTGCGGTTCCTGGGCTACCCCGACGGGCGGCTGACGACCTCGATCGAGCTACGGCGCGACCTGTCCCGCGTCATCCGGGAGGTGCGCCCGCTGCGGGTCGTGGCCCAGTCGCCGGAGCGGAACTGGCAGCGGATCTTCGCCTCGCACCCCGACCACCTGGCGACCGGCGAGGCGGCGATCTGCGCGGTGTACCCCGACGCCAGGAACCCCTTCGCCCATCCCGAGCTCGCGGCCGAGGGGATCGAGGCGTGGACCGTTCCCGAGGTCTGGTTGATGGCCACGCCGCGTCCCGATACCTACGTCGACATCACCGACACCGTCGACGCCAAGGTCGCGGCGTTGCTGCGCCACGGGAGCCAGCTCCCCGACCCCGCCCGCATCGAGCCCCTCGTCCGGGAGTGGGGTGCCCGCATGGCGGCGCTCGCCGGTCTGCCCGCGGGGTCGTTGGCCGAGTCGTTCCAGCGCGTCGTCACGGAGTAGCGGGTTCGGGCGCCATCCTGGCGCGGCTACCGAGCGATACCGAGACGTCGCAGCAGCGATGGGGGTGGCTCGTCGCGACCGGCGGCGAGCAGGGCGGCCCGTTCGACGTTGACCTCGTCCCACTCCCGGTCGGTCCACGTCCGCCACGGGCCGTCGCCGATGCGAGCCGGATCGCCCTCGGCGGCGACGACCGCCCGCAGGTAGGCCTGGAGGTCGGCGACCTCCTCTGCGCCGCCGATCGGGCCGTGACCGGGCACGATGATCGGCGCCAGATCGAGCAGGCGGTCGAGCTCGTCGGCCCATCGAGCCGGGTCACCCTGGCCGGCGTTCGGGGTGACCCCGAAGCTGCACATGGCGCCGGCGAAGGCGATGGCCGCACCGGGCACGACGGCGACGAGGTTCTCCTCCTGCTGGCCCGTCATCGGGACGAGCGCGACCGCCGGCGTGAGCTGCACGGGCGCGTCGACGACGTGGCTGACCGGTCGGGTCCTGAAGTCGTCGTCGAACTCGCCGGCGAACCGCGGGTGGAGGCGGCGGAACAGCTCGGGATCGGCGGGCTGGTCGAGGTGGGTGGAGGCCTGTGCCCGCCCGAAGACGGCGCCGAGACGGAAGCGGGAGGTGCCGCCGGCGAACTCGACGTTCGACGACGTGAGCACGACCCGCCGTACCGGCGGACCGAGGGCGTCGACGGCGGCGCCGAAGGGCTCCCACTCGCTCGGGACCATGAGGGTGTCGATGACCGTGAGCCCGTCCTCGTCGACGACGACGCCGGCGTTGGCGGCGCCGTGCCCGGTCGCCGCCGAGATCCACGCCAGCACGCCGGGGGCGAGGGCGGCGAGCTCGCCCGGAGTGTCGCGGTCGGTCACGGCCCTACCGGTCCCAGCAACTCGGCGAACCAGGCGCGGACGGCGTCGAGGCCGGGATCGACGCCGAGGGCGACCGACGAGGGCGAGCCGGGCCTTGTGCGTCGGCAGGTCGCCGCCGCTGATGACCCCGAGTTCGGCGAGGTGCCGGCCTCCGCCCCGGCCGCCGTAGATGGGGGCGACCGAGCCGGTCCAGCAGCGCGACGTGACGACGACCGGCACGCCGGCCGCGAGAGCGGCCTCGATGCCGTCGACCAGGTCACCCTCGACGTTGCCGGCACCGGTCCCTTCGACGACGAGGCCCCGGGCGCCGCGGTCGAGGTGCCAGCCGAGGACGTCGGGGTCGACCCCGGTGTGTGACTGAACCTGGAGGACGCGCGGCTCGACCGACTCGCCGTAGGCGGGCGGGGCGGCTGGCGGGCCGTCGCCGGCCGCGGGGGCGAGGAACGTGTCGACCGCGGACGTGTCGGTCTTGGTGACCCAGCGGGCGTGGTAGTTGCGGCCGCCGAAGCGGAGGACGGGACCGGCCGTCGGGCCGGCACGGGCGACCGTGATCGCGTCGCGGAGGTTGGCCGGACCGTCGGGATCGGCATCGCCGTCGTTGCGCATCGCCGCGGTGAAGACGATCGGGCTCCGCTCGCTGGCGGCGGCACCACCGAGCAGCCAGGCGAGGAACATCGTCTCCTCGACCGTGTCGGTGCCGTGGGTCACGACGATGCCGTCGTGCTCGCCGGACGCGGCTCGGGCGACGACGGTGCGGGCGATGTGCTCCACACCGGCCGGGTCGAAGCTCCACGACGGGCCCCGGCCGGCTTCGAGGACCTCGACGCCCGAGGAGATCCCGGCCCGCTCGAGCAGCGCGGGGCCGTCGAGCGCCACGGTGACGCCGGCGTCGGTCGGCCGGCTGGCGATGGTCCCGCCGGTGGCGACGAGCAGCACGGACATGGTTCGGTGACACTACGGTGCCCCGACCGTGGCGTCGGACCGAGCACGCTGGCGGGTCCGTCCCCGCTCGAAGGCGAGCCTCAGCGACGTCGACCCGGGCTCGACGAAGGGCGCGCCGGGCGACAAGTCCGCCACGCGGGCGGCGTTCCCCGTGCTGTGGGACACGCTCGACGAGCTGCA
>CAWIZW010000016.1:0-28078 GCA_963840695.1 uncultured Acidimicrobiia bacterium | reverse complement strand
GGAGAGCCCCTGCTGAGAGGGGGGCGCCGTGGAGTACCAGCAGGCCAAGTCGGGTCCGGCGGCGTCGGAGGGCAGCGTTCCTGGTGTGCAGCCTCCGTCGCGGCGGCCGCTGAAGATCTTCGCCTTCGACCCGAGCTTCCGCCGCTCGGCCGGCAACCTCGCCGTCGTCGACGTGGTGAACGAAGCGGTCGAGCCGGGGCCGTCGGGGCGACTCGTGCGCGTCGTCGACTACGACGCCGCCAACGACGTGTACTACGCGCCCGTCGATCTCGACGCGTCCGAGGTGTTGATGCAGCGCGGACTGGACCCGTCGGACTCCGACCCGCGCTTTCACCAGCAGATGGTCTACGCGGTGACGATGAAGGTCATCGAGAACTTCGAGCGGGCGCTCGGTCGACCCTTCCGGTGGCGAAGTGTGCAGGGAAAGCCGCAGGTGCTCACGGTCCTGCCGCACGCGTTCGAGGGCCGCAACGCCTTCTTCGACTCGGAGACCAACTCGCTGCAGTTCGGCTACTTCGCGGCCGACCTCGACAACCCTGGGGCCAACGTGCCCGGGCAGACGATCTTCACGTGCCTCAGCCACGACATCGTCGCCCACGAGACCACCCATGCCGTCATCGAGCGGCTCCGCCAGCACTTCAACGCGGCGACCAATCGCGACGTGCTCGCCTTTCACGAGGGCATCGCCGACATCGTGGCGATCTTCCAGCACTTCAGCTTCCCCGAGGTGTTGCGCAGCGAGGTGCGGGCGACGCGCACCGACCTCGGCCAACCCGGTCGCCTGCTCGAGCTGGCGCGCCAGTTCGGTTTCGCGACGGGGAGCGGCCAGTCGCTGCGCAAGGCCAATGCGGAGCACCCCGACCCGTCGCTGTACCGCACGGTCCTGGAGCCGCACGAGCGGGGCTCGATCCTGGTCGCCGCCGTGTTCGACGCGTTCTTCCGCATCTACCGCACGCGCACGGCCGACCTCATCCGGGCGGTGACCGGTGGCAGCGGCATCCTGCCGGCGGGCGAGTTGCAGGCCGACCTCGCCGAGCTCGTCACCCGGGAGGCGGCCGATGCTGCGCAGGACGTGCTCACCATGTGCCTGCGCGCCTTCGAGTACCTGCCGCCGGTCGACGTCACGTTCGGCGACTACCTCCGGGCGGTGATCACCGCCGACTTCGAGCTCAACCCGCGAGACGACGCCGGGCGGCGGGCGTCGTTCATCGACGCCTTCCGCGAGCGCGGCATCTATGCGCCGAACGTGACGTCGCTGGCCGAGGAAGCGCTGCGGCTGGAGCGGCCGAGCGCGCTGGCGATCGGCGCGGAGGGTACGACGATCTCGCCCGACATCGTCACCGCCGTGCTCGCCAGCCAGTTCGAGTTCATCGAGAACGGCGTGCGCCAGCGGCGCGACAGCGTGCGACCACCCGAGCTGCACGAGTTCGCCGTGCGCAACGCGCTCGCGCTCCAGCTCGATCCTGACGCGCCGATCGAGCTGGAAGGGTTCCATCCGAGCTTCCACTCCGACGAGAACGGGCAGTTGCTGGTCGAGATGGTGGCGCAGTGGGTGCAGACCTACCCCGAGGGCGACCAGCGCCGCGTCGAGCTCGGCGGCACGGTGCTGCGCGCCGGCACGACCGCGGTGTTCGGGTCCGACGGCACCGTGCGCTACGTCGCGGCCAAGCCGCTGCCCGGTCCGCACCTCACGTTCGAGACCCACCGCGAGACGGCGGAGGCGCGTGTCGCCGCGTTCAAGGCCTACGTCGACGAGCTGGACGCCGACGACGCGCGGCTCGCGTGGGCCGGCCCCGAGTACGCGCGGCAACGGATGGTGCGGCGGGCCGCGCTCGCCGCGGCCCATCGCCAAGCGGTCCGCGATTGGGAGGACGACGATGGCTAAGCGTCTGCGGGTCCGGATGTACGACGTCGGGTTCGGCGACGCCTTCCTGTTGGAGTTCCCGACCACCCGTGTCCGACCGTTCCGGGTGCTCGTCGACTGCGGATCGCACTTCCTCGGCCATCCTCCGATCGACGGCTGGTCGTACGACGCGGTGGTCGGCCAGATCATCGAGGACATCTCCGATCACGGCGACCCGACGCTCGACGTGATCGTCATCTCCCATCGTCATCAGGACCACGTCGAGGGCTTCGAATCGGAGCTCTGGAACCAGGTGCACGTCGGCGAGGTGTGGCTGCCGTGGACGGAGGGCGACGACGCGAAGGCGAAGAAACTGCGCAAGCGGATCTACCGAAGCACGCTCGCGCTCGACCGGGCCTTCGCCTCCGAGGGCTTCGCCCGGCGGTGGGCCGACGCGGAGCGAGCCAACGCGTTGCGGGCGATGGTGCGCAACAGCCTCAAGAACGACAAGGCCATGGGCACGTTGCTCGACGACGAGCGCTTCGCCGCCGGGCCGGACGATCGGCTGTTCCTGTCGGTGACGGATCCGCTCACCGTGCTCCGGCCGTCGGGTTGCCCGCGGCTGAAGGTGCACGTGCTGGGGCCGTCGCGCGAGGAGTCGGTGATCCGCGACATGGATCCGCCCGATGGGGAGTCGTACCTGCGGTTCCTGCCGGCTGACAGTGGTGTTCCGGGCTGCGTCAAAGACGGGGAGTTCGTGCCGTTCGGTCGCCACTTCGTCCTCGATGAGGCCACCTACGGGGTTGCGCTCGATCCCGAGATCAAGGCGGCCGCCGCCTCGATGATGCGCGACGACGACCTCGCGGCGGCGGTGGCCATCGACAAGGCGGCCAACGGCACCAGCCTGCTGCTCGTCTTCGAGTTCGGCGACGCCGTCCTCACCTTCCCCGGTGATGCCCAGTGGGGGACGTGGAAGGAGGCCTTGGCGGTGGCTTCCGATCTCCTGGCGCGGACGACGTTCCTCAAGATCGGCCACCACGGGAGCCACAACGCGACGCCGGTGAGCTTCGTGGAGTCGCTCGTGGGCGGTGAGCTCGACGCCGCGGTGGCGTCGGTGTTCCCGATCAACGTCTTTCCCGAGATCCCACGCGACCCGATTCTCGATGAGCTCCGCCAGAAGGGCGTGCGCCTCGTCGTGCGTAGCGACGAGCCGGGCGATGACGACGTGCGCAAGAAGGTGCGTCCCGGCATCGGGATCGACTTCAACGTGCAGTTCTGAGCACGTCGTCGAGGAGGAGCGTCGCTAGATGTCCGGATAGAGGTGGCGGGCGGCGGCGGGCGGGCGGAACCTCGTCCACGTGCCCTCTGGCTGCGCCAGCCGGTCGGTGATGGCGATGATCGCCGCCGGGTTGACCGCCAGGCCGAAGTGCGTGCCGTACACGGCGACGTTCTCGCGCCGGGGCCCGTCGCTCTCGACGCACGCCTGCCACCGCACGACGCCGTCGGTGCGCGTGTAGATCGACGTCGTCGGCACCGGCAGAGGCTGGTCACCGGTGTGGGACCGGTAGGGGCTGGCGAGGGTGACGACCTGCCGGACCGCGCCGGGCACGGCGCGCGCCAGTTCGCGCGCGTAGAGGCCGCCAAGGCTCCAGCCGATCACACTCACTGGCCGGTCGGAGGCGTCGCGAAGGTCCAGCAGGCGACGCTCGAGCCCACGCCCCAACCGACGCTCCGGACCCGTGTTCGTCCCGAGCCCCCAGCCGAACACGTCGTAGCCCTTGCTGCGCAAGAGGGCTCGCAGCGGTGCCGTTGAGGTGTCGGACGCCATGAACCCGGGCACCACGAGCACGGGGTGGCCGTCGCCGCGCTTGGTCACGCACGACAGCACCGGCGCCAAACTCAGGAACATGGCGTGCTCGGGCACCGACAGCGGCTCGAGCAACGTGAGGTGGCCCGCCGGCGTTGAGATCGAGGAAGCCTGCATCGGCGTCAAGCCCCTCGCTCAGCGCGCCAGGCATCCCAGTCGTCCACGCCGTCGTGCATCTCCACCCGCCACCCGATCAGCGTTTGGTCGACCTCTGCCCAACCGAGCACGACGCGGTCGTCGCGCAGCGCGACCTCGTCGGGTCGGGTCGTAGCGAAGCGGCCGAGGTCGTGCGCCATTGGATCTGCGTTCCCTCTCCCCGCGGCGGCGTGCCGGGTCAGGCGTCGTTGGCTTCGAGGTAGCTCTTCACGACCGAGAGCAGCGCCCGGCGCTGGCTCTCGGAGAACCGCGGGTCGCGCCGTATCGCTTCCTCGGTTGTGACCTCGCCGGGGTCGTCGATCGGCAGGCCGGCGGCGTAGGAGATCAGCTGGCTCGGTCGGATGCCCAGGCTGTCGGCCACCGATCGCAGCACCCGGATCGACGGCTCGTGCATGCCCCGCTCGAGCTGGCTCATGTAGGTGTCGGACAGGTCGGCGAGCTTGGCGAGCTCTCGTTGCGAGAGCTGGTTGACCTGGCGCTGGGAGCGGATGAACTCGCCGAGCCGTTGCAGGTTCTGCTTGAGCAACGACTCGGCGGGATCCACCCCGCGGAAGCTACTTGGCCGACTTGGCGGCGGGCTTCGCCGGGGCGGCCGGCGTGAGGACCTCGAGCAGCCCGAGCGTGAACGCACGATCGGCCTCGAGGACCTTGGACTGGAAGGCGAAGGCCTCCTTGACCAGGTCGACGACGTCGCCGGAGTCGTACGGCAGGACCGCCGGCATGGCCGGCAGCCTGTCGGTGGGCACCGCGGACGCAGCGCCCTTGTAGGCCTCGAGGATGCGGTCCTGGACGGTCTCGAGGACCTCGAGGCTCTTCTCGTTGATGGAAGCGAGGGTTTCGACGGGCGTGGGCATGGGGGGTGCCTGCCTTTCAGCAAGTGGGGTGGTTGGTGCTGCGAACTATAGTGCGCACCGGGCCCATCGTCAACCGCAGAGGACGATCTTCCCGGCGGTGTCGCCGCTCCACATGGCCGCCAGTGCCTCGCGGGCTTCGGTCATCGGCAGCTCGAGGCCGATGCGGGGGGACAGGCCGTTACCGGCACAGAAGCTCAGGAGGTTCGCCAGCTCCTGGCGGGTGCCCATCGTCGAGCCGAGCACCCGGAGCTGGAGGTAGAAGATCCGCTGCAGCTCGGTCGAGGACGGCTCGCCTGCCGTTGCCCCGGAGGTGACGATGACCCCTCCGGGCTTCAGGGCCTTGACCGAGTGAGGCCACGTCGAGCCGCCGACGGTGTCGAAGACGCCGTCGACCCGCTCCGGCAGGCGCGCGCCGGGCTCGAAGACGGCCTGCGCACCGAGCTCCGTCGCGAGGGCGCGCTTCTCCTCGCTCCGTCCGGTGGCCCAGACGCGCATGCCGGCCGCCCGCCCGAGGGTGATGAGCGCGGTCGCGACGCCGCCGGAAGAACCTTGGACGAGCATGGTCTGGCCCGGCTGCAGGCCCGACTTCGTGAACAGCATGCGGTAGGCGGTGAGCCAGGCCGTCCCCATGCAGGCCGCCTCGGAAAAGCTCAGCTCGGCCGGCTTCGGGACCGCGTTGCGTGCCGGAACGGCGACGAATTCGGCGAAGGTCCCCTGGTGCTGCTCGCTCAGGATGCTGCGCTTCGGATCGAGGGTCTCGTCGTCGCGCCAGTCGGCCGAGCTGACGACGCCGTGCACGACGACCTCGCTGCCGTCGTCGAGGACGCCGGCGCCGTCACAGCCGAGGATCATCGGGAAGGCCTCTTCCCGGATGCCGATGCCCCGCAGGGTGAACAGGTCGTGCATGTTCACGCTCGCCGCTCGAACCCGGACGCGGACCCACCCGCTCGGGATGTCGGGTTCCGGCCGCGGGCCTGTCTGCACGGCGCTGAGAGGATCCTCCGGGTTCGGCCCCGATGCGTAGACGGCAAACATGTGACTCCTCACTCGGTCCGGCGCTCCCGCCATATTACTCATGAGGATTACCGAGCGAGCGACTGCCCGGTCAGTCCTGCCCCCGGTGGTCGGCGAGGGCCGCGTGGATCCGAGGCACGACTGCGGCCTACGCGAGCCCGCGGCTCCACAAGGAGCAGCAGACCTACTACCGGCGCTGGCGCCAGGCGGTGCAGCGCTCGTCGACGTGGTGGACCGACACCTCGGTCGATTGCAGCGCTAGGTGGGCACGTCGCGCCACGGTACGTCGCGGTCGATACGAGGCTCCGGGGGCAGCCCGAGCACGCGCTCGCCGATGATCGTCCGCTGGATCTCGTCGCTCCCTCCCGCGATCCGGTAGCCGGGCGCGCCGAGCACGTGTGCCGTCCAGGCATAGGTGCCCCACTCACCGGTGTTCGCAGCGAGGCGCGGGCCGAGCAGCTCGGCGACGATCTCGGAGACCTGCGCCAGGTCGCGGGTCCACCGCAGCTTGCCGATCGATGCCTCGGGCCCTGGCGTCCCTCCGTCGGTGGCCGCGGCCCCCACGGCGCGCCGCCAGACGAGCGCAGTGATCGAGCGGTTCACGTAGAGCGCGGCGAGCTTCTGCCGCATCACGGGATCATCCGTGCGTCCGAGCCATCGGGCCAGACCGAGCACCTGCTCCCAGCGGCCGCCCACGGACGACTGGGTGTTGTCGCCGCGCTCGAACCCGAGCGTCGTGAGCGCGACGCGCCACCCGTCGCCGACCTCGCCGAGCCGGTACGCATCGGGGATGCGCACGTCGGTGAAGAAGACCTCGTTGAACGAGGCACCTCCGGACATCTGACGGATCGGGCGAACCTCGATGCCGGGGGTGTCCATCGGGAGCAGGAACGCCGTGAGGCCGCCATGCTTCGGGACGTCGGGGTCGGTCCGCGCGATCAGCTCACCCCACGCCGCGAAGCGGGCGCCGGAGCTCCAGACCTTCTGACCGTTGACCACCCAATCGTCGCCGTCACGCACGGCTCGAGTGCCGAGGCCGGCGAGGTCGGAGCCGGCGTGGGGCTCCGAGAAGAGCTGGCAGCAGAGCTCCTCGGCGTGCAGGAACCGTCGAACGAATTGCCGCCGCTGCTCGTCGGTACCGAAGATCCGTACCGTGGGCGCGACGAGCCGCACCGTGACGCTGAAGGTCTCGTGGGAGGCCGGGACCTCGAACTCGGCCTCCTCCTCGGTGAACGCCTCCTCGAACGCGCTCGGCAGCCCGGCTCCGCCCAACTCGGTGGGCCAGGTGATCGCGCCGTAGCCGGCGTCGTACTTCGTCTGCTGCCACTTCATGGCCCGCTCGAGCAGCCCGGCCTCCTCGTCATGGGAGAGGTCGTGGAAGACCGACACATCGAAGGGTCCGGTGCCCCAGGCCGGAGCGACGCTCGGCGCTGGCCTCACGGCGGGGGAGAGATGCGCGGTCAGCCACTCGCGGCACTCGGCCCGGAAGGCCCCGAGGTCCGGTCGCGAACTCATGCGTGCCCCACGAATCCTCATGATAATCACAGCCTGACCGCGCCGGCCTGGCTTCCTCCAATTCCTCATGATAATATACCTCAGGGTTCGTGCGCTGGCAACGGAGGAGCGAGGCCATGACGGGGAACGAGTCGGGCGCCGACGGCAGTCAGGCTCTCGCCGACCAGTGGGCGATCGTCACGGGAGCGAGCAAGGGCATCGGGTTGGGGATCGCCGAAGCTTTCGTCGGTGCGGGTGCGAACGTGGTCCTCGTGGCACGGGGCGCCGAGGCCCTCGCGGCCGCCGCGATCGACCTCCGGGCCCGGGCCGCTGATCGTCAGGAGGTCCTGACGATCGCGGCCGACACCTCCGATCGCGATGCGATCGCCGAGCTGTTCAGAGAGGCTCGCAAGGTCGTGCCGTCGCTCAACGTGCTCGTCGCCAACGCCGGCACGGGCGCGCTGAAGCCGTTCCTCGACCTCACGATGGACGACTGGGACCGGACCATCGACCTGAACCTCACCGGCACCTTCCTCTGCCTGCAGGAGGGAGCCCGGCTCATGACCGAGGGCCCGACCGGCGCGAACAAGGCGTTGCTCGTGGTGTCGTCGATCCGTGGGCTGGGCATCCGACCCTCGCTCGTGCCCTACGCGGTCTCGAAGGCCGGCGTGAACCAGCTCGTGCGGGCCGCTGCGTACGACCTGGCCCCGCACGGCGTCCGCGTGAACGCGCTCTCGCCGGGGATCACAGCGACACCGCTCGCCCTCGAGAGCAACGCGGAGTTGTTCAAGGAGCGGATCGAGGACGTCCCCATGGGGCGGGCCGGTCTGCCGTCGGACATGGCCGCAGGTGCGTTGTACCTCTGCGGGCCTTCGGCCGCCTTCGTCACCGGCGCGAACCTGGTGGTCGACGGTGGTGAGTCGCTCTGGTGAGGGTCGCGGCCAACGCGAGTCAGGCCCTGCCGACCCGCGAGGTCCTCGCCAGTCGCCGGACGGCGACGGTCGTGTCGCTCGGCCTCGCCGGTTCGGCCATGTCGTTGCTGCACACCCTGGTGGTGCCGCTCCTGCCCGAACTTCCCGAGCTGCTCGATGCGAGCATCCCGGCCACGTCATGGGTGGCGACGGCGACGCTCGTCGCCGGCGGTGTGTCCGTCCCCATCGTCGGTCGGATGGGCGACATGTACGGCAAGCGAGGGATGATCCTCGTCTGCCTGGTGTTCGCCTTCATCGGGTCGCTCGTCGCGGCGATGTCGAATTCGTTGCCGATCCTGCTCGTCGGGCGCACCGTGCAGGGGCTCTCCATCGGCGTGATCCCGCTGTCCATCAGCCTGCTGCGCGACCTGCTGCCCGCCGCCGAGCTCGGCCGCGGCGTGGCGATCCTCAACGGTCTCACGCTGAGCCTCGGCACCGGGTTCGGACCTCTGCTCATGGGCGGCGTGCTCGACGAGTTCGGGTGGCACGCGGTGTTCTGGGTGGTGACGGTCCTGAGCGGGCTGTCGTTCCTCCTCGTCGTCGCGCTGGTCGACGACTCTCGCGTGCGGACGCCCGCCCGCTTCGACTTCCCGGGCGCCGTCGGGCTCTCCGTGGCGATCGTCCTCTTGCTCCTCGCCATCACGCGGGGTGGCGACTGGGGCTGGACGTCACCCGTCATCCTGTCGCTGCTCGTCGCCTTCGGCACCGTGACCGCGGTGTGGGTCGGCTGGGAGCGCCGGCGTCCGGACCCGCTCGTCGACCTCGCCGTCACGCTGCACCGGCCGGTGCTCATCACCCACCTCGCGGGGGTCACGGTCGGCTTCACCGTGTTCCTCCAGTACATCGTGGCGTTCACCCTCGTCAGCCTCTCCCTCGATACCGGTCACGGGTTCGGCCGTTCGATGCTCGTCGCCGGAGCGACGCAGATACCCGGGGCGATCGCCATCGTGCTCGCCGCCCCCGTCGCGGCTCGGCTGGCTCGCCGCCGCGGAGCGCCCGCGCTCCTGGGCGTCGGCTGCGGTGCAGCCGCGGTGGGCTTCGCGGTGGGAGCGGTATGGCACGCGGCGCTCTGGCACATCTGCCCGTGAGCGCCACGTTCATCTACGGCGGCGTCGGTCTCGCCTACTCGCGCGCTGCCGATGCTCGTGATGGCGAACGTGCCGGTCTCCGAGACGGCTGCCGCGAACTCCGTCAACAACCTCAGCCGTGTGATCGGTTCGGTCCTCAGCGCGGCGGTGGCGAGCGCCATCCTCGCGGCGTCACTCGAATCGTTCCCGTCGGGTCGCTACCCAGCTGAGTGGGCGTTCGTGGCGATCTACGTCACGGGAATCGTGTTCGCCGCCGGAACCGCGCTGCTCACTCGCGCGCTACCCCGATCCGCTACCGCAGCGCAACGGCCTGACCGCCGTCGACCCTGAGGATCGAGCCGGTCGTGAAGCTCGACGCGTCGCTCGCGAGGTAGAGGGCGGCCCCGACGATCTCGCCCGGGCGGCCGCCTCGGCCGAGCGGGTAGGCCGACGCCGCCCGCTCGAAGGCCGGCATGTCCCAGGACTTGGAGATGTCGGTGAAGAACGGGCCCGCCATGATCGTGTTGACCCGCACCTTCGGGCCGTACGCCTGTGCGAAACCGACCGTGAGCACGTCGAGGCCCGACTTGGCCGCCGCGTACGGCAGCTCGCCCGGCGTCGGGCGGATCGCGGCCACGCTGCTGATGTTGACGACGGAGCCACCGTCGCCCTCGGCCATGCGCGCCGCCGACGAGCGCGGTCAATCGGAACGGTCCCTTCAGGTTCACGCCGATGACCTTGTCGAAGAGGTCCTCCGTGACCTCTCCGAGGCTCGCGTACAGGGGCGACATGCCGGCGTTGTTGACCAACACGTCGACCCGTCCGAATTCGCCGTAGGCAGCGTCGACGAGCGGCTCGAGCTCGTCCCAGTGACCGACATGGGCGGCGTGCGGCAGCGCACGCCGCCCCGTGGTCCGCGTGACCTCGGCCGCGAGCTCCTCACAGGCGCTCTGCTTCCGACTCGAGATCACGACATCGGCGCCGGACTCCGCGAGGGCGAGCACCATCTCACGCCCGAGTCCCCTGGCTCCCGCCGGTGACCAGTGCCACCCGGCCGTCGAGGCACCACTGCGAGTTCGTGTTCACGACCATATTTATACTGATAATTATGAGGATCTGTCCAGGCCGATCAGAGCGGGCGTCAGCGCCACTCGATCAGCTCGGCCAGGCGGGCCGGCCAGTGCTCGGTGTAGTAGTCGTGCTGGGACTGGAAGTGGTCCGCCATCATGCGAGCTGCCTTCTCGCCGTGACCGGCCGAGATGGCCCGTGCGAGCTGCGAGTGCTCTTCGAGGATCGCCGGCCGCATCTCGACCGGATCCATCGTCTCGACGACGTGGTGGGTGACGATGTGCGTGACGGCCTGGGTCAACAACGTGAGGACGGGGTTCGCCGCGAGCTGGTAGACAGCGCCGTGGAAGTCGGTCGTGTGGTCTCGGTACTCCGCCTCGCGTTCGGGTTCGACGCCGGGGGTGAGGAAGGGCGCCATCATCGTCTGCCGGTCGGGGTGCTCGGCGGCCAACCGCGGCGCAGATCGGCTCGAGCATCACTTGGGTGCTCATCACCTGCGCGTAGGTGGCCGCGCCGAGATGGAAGTACAGCGCCGCGGTGCGGGCGAGGTTGGCCGGCTCGACCGTGCCCACGACCGGCCCGCCGCCGGGGCCCGGCTTGAGCCAGATGAGCCCCTGTATCTCGAGCAGGCGGAGGGCTTCCCGCAGGGAACCGCGGCTGACGGCGTACTGCTCGGCCATCGCCGCCTCGAGCGGCAACCTCGCGCCGGATCGCAAACCGAGGGCGACGATGTCGTGCACGATGTCGAGGGCGACCCGCTCCGATGTCTTGGGAGTGCGACGGCGGTCGTCGCGCTGGACGTGGCCGACGGTCATCTCGGGTCGGCCCGGGGTCCGCCTCGGAGCCGTGAGTTCGCGATCCTGCGTGGGCATTTCGCCTCCGGGAGCAAATAATCAGGATCATCATACTCAAACTGCCGTCCCTGGGAAGACCAGCGTCGGGTGGCGGCTCCGGAGTCAAACCTCATGAGAAATAAGTTGACAGGGTCGTGGCCGCTGTTGTGAGATGTCCGCGATGACGAGCACGGGGCGATCGACTCGCGCGATCCCGGTCGCCGACGGCCTGTTCACGTGGCCCTCCGACGAACCGCGGCTGATCGGCAGCTCGTGCGCCGCCTGCGGTACGACGACCTTCCCGAGTCAAGCGTCGTGCCCGAAGTGCACAGGCGGCGAGACCGAGGAGCGGCTGTTGAGCCGGACCGGAACCCTCTGGTCGTTCACGGTCCAGGGGTTCGAACCGAAGTCGCCGTACGCCGGCCCGCAGCCGTTCGAGCCCTACGGGGTTGGCTACGTCGAACTGGAAGGTGAGGTCATCGTCGAGTCGCTGCTCACCGAGAACGATCCCGACCGGCTCGAGATCGGCGCGCCGATGGAGCTGGTCGTGGTCCCGTTCAACCGGCGGGCCGAGGGCAACGAGGTCGTGACGTTCGCGTTCCGGCCGGTCGTCGGGGCCCGGGCCGGGCAGTGACCGACATGGGCGTCGCCATCGTCGGCATCGGCATCCATCCCTTCGGACGGCACGACGCGTCGGGTCGGGAGCAGGCGATCCACGCCACCCGCGAGGCGCTCGCCGACGCCGGCATCGGCTGGCAGGACGTGCAGGGCGCATTCGGCGGGAGTCGCGACGGCGGCGACGCCGACACGCTCGTCGGCGGAGCTGGGACTCACCGGCGTCCCGTTCGTCAACGTCTGGAACGGGTGCGCCACCGGTGGCAGCGCGCTCACGATGGTCGACGCCAGCATCCGCGCCGGCGCCATCGACGTGGGCATCGCGATCGGTTTCGACAAGCACCCGCGGGGAGCCTTCAACGTCGACCCCGAGACGATGGGCTCGGCCAGTGGTACGGCGAGACCGGCCTGATGCTGACGACGCAGTTCTTCGCCCTGAAGATCCAGCGGTACATGCACGACTACGGCATCACGGCGCCGACCCTGGCGAAGGTCGCGGCCAAGGCCTACCGCAACGGCTCCCGGAACCCCAACGCCTGGCGGCGCACGCCGCTGTCCGAGGACGAGATCGCCGCGTCGGCGATGCTCAGCCATCCCGCTCACCCAGTACATGTTCTGCTCACCGGGCGAGGGCGCCGTCGCCCTCGTGCATGTGCCGGGCCGAGGACGCCCGTCGCTACACCGACCGGCCCGTGTACCTCGAAGGCGGCCACGCTGCGCTCGCGCCGGTTCGGCTCGTTCGAGGTCTTCAGCCCCGTCGCTGGCGGTGGAGCGGGCCGACAGCCCGACGGTCGACGCCGTCCCGCGCCGCCTTCGAGCAGGCCGGCATCGGGCCGGACGACATCGACGTCGCCCAGATCCAGGACACCGAGGCCGGTGCCGAGATCATGCACATGGCCGAGACCGGCCTGTGCAAGCACGGCGAGCAGGAGGCCCTGATCCAGTCGGGCGCGACCGAGATCGGCGGGCCGATGCCGATCAACACCGACGGTGGCTGCATCGCCAACGGCGAACCGATCGGTGCGTCGGGGCTTCGCCAGGTCTACGAGAGCGTCCTTCAGCTCCGGGGCGACGCCGGCGCCCGGCAGGTGCCCGGATTCGCCCCGCACCGCGTTCACCCACGTCTACGGCGCGCCCGGCATCAGCGCCTGCACGGTCCTCACCCGGTGAGTCGATAGCGATGGATGCGACCCCCGGCGCCGCCCCTCCCGAGGTGGCCGAAGTCCGGCCCGGTGAGGAGCTCGACTGGGACGCGCTGGCCGCCTACCTCGCGCGCCAACATCGCCGACCTGGAGGGCGAGTTGCGCGGTCCTCCAGTTCCCGAACGGCTCGGCCAACCTGACGTACCTCGTTGCGTTCGGTGGTCGACAGCTCGTCGTGCGGCGACCGCCGTTCGGGGTCCTCGCACCCGGCGCACACGACATGAGCCGGGAGTTCCGCACACTCTCGCGGTTGTGGCGAGGCTTCGACCGGGCCCCGAGGGCGTACCTGTTCTGCGACGACCACCAGGTGATCGGGTCCGACTTCCTGGTGATCGAGTACCGGTCCGGGACTGTCGTGTGGGGGAGCGTTCCCGCCGTCGATGCAGCACCACCGCGACGTCGGCCGCCGGATCGGCCTCGCGGTCGTCGACGCGCTCGGCCGACCTGCATCTCGTCGATCCGGCGTCGGTCGACCTCGCCGAACTGGGGCGTCCCGAAGGTTTCGTCGCTCGGCAGGTCGCCGGCTGGACGAAGCGCTGGGAGCTCGCCGCACAGCCGGAGTCCGATCCGACGATGCCCGAGATCGGCCGGCGGTTGGCTGCGGCCGTCCCGGCGGCGCCCCGGGCCGCGATCCTCCACAACGACTACAAGCTCGACAACTGCCAGTTCGACCCGCGCGACCCCGACCGGGTGAAGTCGATCTTCGACTGGGACATGGCCACGCTCGGCGATCCGTTCGTCGACCTCGGGATCCTGCTGAACTACTGGCCCGACCCCTCCGACACCGACGACGACCGCCCGCTGTACAACGCGGGGATGGAGGCGCTCGGCTTGCCCACGCGGGCCGAGGTGGTCGAGCGCTATGCGGCGCGGCACCGGCTTCGACGTCGGCGAGGTGTACTGGTACGAGGCGTTCGCCGCGCTGGAAGACGGCGGTCGTGCTGCAGCAGCTGTACACGCGCTACCTCCGGGGAGAGTCCACCGATCCACGAATGGCCGACCGGGGTCCGATGATCGCGCCGCAGGCGCGGCGGGCCATGCTGATCCTCGAACGAGCCGGCGCGTGATCCCGGGACACCCACGAAAGGAGGACACGATGAAGCAGCTCTCCGGCCTCGACGCCAGTTTCCTGAACGTCGAGACGCCGACGGCCCACACGCACGTCGCGTCGCTGGTGATCCTCGACCCCACGCAGGCCGGCGACGGCAACGTCTACGCGAACCTCCGTCGCACCTTCGAGGAGCGCCTGCACCTCCTGGAGGTCTACCGGCGCAAGCTCGTCGAGGTGCCGTTCAACCTCGACCATCCCTACTGGGTGGACGACCCGGACCTCGACCTCGAGTTCCACATCCGCGAGATCGCCGTTCCCCTACCCGGCGACGAGGAGCAGCTCGGCGAGCAAGTGGCGCGCATCATGGCGCGACCGCTCGACCGGTCGCGCCCGCTGTGGGAGCTGTACGTCATCAGCGGGCTCCAGGACGGCATGGTCGGCCTGCTCACCAAGATCCACCACTCGACGATCGACGGCGTGTCCGGCGTCGAGCTGCTGCAGATCCTGCTCGACACCGACGCTCGAGGGTCGCGTCGTCGAGCCGCCGAGCGCAGCCGCTGGAGGCCGAGCGCATGCCCGCGCCGTTCGAGCTGCTCGGCCGCACGCTGGTCAACTACGCCTCCCGGCCGCGCAAGGCGCTGCAGCTGCAGCTGCGCCTGCTCCGGACGATGGCCGCGCTCACCGGCAACCCCGCGGCCCGCCAGATGGTCGGCGAGCGCGATGCCCGGGCTGCGACGGGTGGGTCTGCTCCCGAACAGCGACGAGGCGGCGAGCGTGACGCTTCCGACCCGCCCCGCGCCTCGCACGCCGTGGAACCGCGCGATCACGCCGCCACCGCCGCTTCGCCTTCCGCACGCTTCCGCTCAGCGACGCCCAGACCGTCAAGCGGGCGTTCGGTGTCACCGTGAACGACGTGGTGATGGCCTTGTGCGCGGCGCGCTCCGCCGCTACCTGCTCGACCATGATGCGCTGCCCGACGACCTCGCTGAACGCGCATGGTCCCGGTATCGGTGCGGGTGCCGGGTGACGGACGACGCGTTCACCAACCGGGTCACCGGGGTGGTGTCGCCGCTGCACACGGACGTCGACGACCCGGTCGAGCGGCTTGCTCGCCATCCACGCGTCGATGAACGCGGCCAAGGAGCTCCAGCAGGCGATCCCGGCCGACATCCTCAGCGACATCACCCAGTTCGCACCCCCGGCCCTCATGGCCCAGGCCGCCCGGCTGGCGAGCCGGGTGCGCATGGCGCGACCGCATGAACCCGCCGGTGAACGTGCTCATCTCGAACGTGCCCGGCCCGCGCGAGCCGCTCTACCTCTCCGGTGCGGCGATGCGAGCACTTCTACCCGGTGTCGGCGGTCGCGACGGCCAGGGCCTCAACATGACCGTCCAGAGCTACCTCGACAACCTCGACTTCGGGCTCATCGCCTGCCGCGAGCTCGTGCCCGACCTCTGGACGATGTGCGACGGGATCTCCGAGTCCTTCGCGGAGCTCCTCAAGGCCGCCTGAGCGGACCGGTCGGCGGATCAGCCTCGGGGGCTCGAGCCTTGCCAGGTCGCGGCAGCCGGCCAGGGAGCCTTGATGTCGTACATAGACCGCCGTCCGAGGGCGGCGATCTCAGCGCCACTCGATGAGGTCGTCGAGATCGCCGATCTGGCCCGTCAGATGTTCGACCATGCTCAGGATGTGCTCCTCCATCAGCGTGCGCGCCTTGGCGGCGTGACCGGCGGCGATGGACGGGCGATCTCCATGTGATCGCGGTCGATCTCGCCCTCGAGCTCGCGGGGGTCGGTGTTGACGACGACGTGATGGGTGACGATCTGCGCCATGGCCTGGAGCGTCAATTCGAGCACACGGTTGCCGGCCAGCCGGCCGATGACCGAATGGAAGTGGGCGTGGGAGTCGACGAACTCGGCCATGTCCTCGGCGTGCTGCACCGGTGCCGAGAACGGCGCCATCGCGTCGCGCACGAGGGTGCGGTCGTCGTTGCGAGCGGCACGCTCGGCGAGGATCGCCTCGGTGACCACCCAGGCTTCGAACAGTTCGGCATAGGTGCCGCCGGCGAGGTGGTAGTAGAGCGTCGAGATGCGCCCGAGGTTGGCGGGGTCGACGTGGCCCACGCTCGGGCCTCCGCCGGGGCCTCGCCGGATGGTGATCAAGCCCTGGACCTCGAGCAGCCGCAATCCCTCGCGCAGCGACTCGCGGCTGACGCCGTACTGCTCCAGCATCGCCGCTTCCGACGAAAGCCGGTCGCCGGTGCTCAGGCCCCGCGAAATGATGTCGTGAACGATGTCGCGGGCGACCGTCTCGGACATCTTCAACGGCCGGTCCACCGCGCTGTGGACGCCGCGTCGGCGTGCCGGCGCGAGGGGGAGCAGCTCGCCGCTGACGACGCTCGCCGAAGGGATGGCCATCACCGGAGGGTACCGGGCTGGCCGTTCATGCCCGCGGAGCGGCGCCCTCCGCCGCCAGGCGATCCGCGACGGCCCGGCCGATGCCGCTGCCGCCGCCGGTGACGAGTGCACGTCGTCCGTCGAGTCGGCGCGTGGTCGTCGTCATGCTGCACCGTCCTGGGTCGCGTCGAAGTGCCGGTCGGGGTAGAAGGCGGCGACGTAGCGATCGATACGGCCGGAGTCGTCCGTCCGGATCGACACGATGAAGGTGCCGAGCGAACGGTCGCCGTCGACGCTCTCGCCGAGGGCGAAGGCCACGTCGCCCTCGCCGGCGAGGCGGATGAGCCGGTGCGAGAGCGGCGCTCGTTCGGCGATGTAGGCGGCGAGACCATCCTGGGACGTCCCCTCGATGCGCAGCTCGCCCCGGGCCAGGCAGAACTCGACGTCGTCGGCCACGAGATCGAGTGCCGACTTGGGGTCAGGCCCGTCGACCCGCTCGTAGTACGCGGCGAGGATGCCGCGAGGGTCCGGCGTGTCGGCTCCGACGTCCGACGCACGCAGCGCGGCCTCGACGCCTCGCAGCCGCGCCCGGGCGGCGCGCTTCATGTCGGCCTGCATCGGCAGGATCCAGAACCTCCCGTCCTGGAGCGCCCGCCACACGTGATCGGCGACGACCTCCGAGACCATCTGGTCGGTCCTGTCCGGGTCCGACCTGAGGGCCCACAGGCGGGCCGTCTCCTCGCCGAGAGGGACGTCAGCGGGCCGGCGGTCGACCTCGTCGCGGAAAAGGTTCCGTCGCGATGCCGCCGGGGCAGAGCACCGAGACCCGGAGCTTCGACCCCGGGATCTGGGCGACCTCGGCGGCGAGGCTTTCGGTCAGGGCGACGACGGCGGCCTTCGACACGCAGTAGCCGCTGAAGGAGGGCGCGGTGAACAGGCCCGCCGCCGAAGCGGTGTTGACCACGTGGCCGTCCCCGCCGTGGGCGAGCATGCGCGGGACGAAAGCTCGGATGCCGTTGACCACACCACCAACGTTGACGTCCATGATCCCCGACCAGTCCTCGTCGGAGAGCTCCCACACCTTCCCGGGACGGATCACACCGGCGTTGTTGCACAGGACGTGAACCGCTCCGAAGGTCTCGGCGACCTGGTCGGCGAGGGCCTCGACCGACTCCGCCCGAGTGACGTCGCTCTCGACGGCGAGGACGTCGGCGGCACCGTCGGCACCCACCAGACTGGCCGCCGAACGCAGGCGATCCGGATGGCGGTCGACGAGGACGACGACCATCCCCTCGGACGCGAACTTCCGGGCCATGGCCAGGCCGATGCCGCTCGCTGCGCCGGTGACGACGGCGACCTTCTTCCGCCACGAACGCAGCGGCGCCGGCGAGATGGTCATCGGGGTCCCCTTCGAGCCGAAGACAATTCCTCATGATTATTATGGCAGGGATGGCGGCCGCTGGCCAGGGGACGGGGTGACCGTCAGCGACTGCCTCCGCTCCTCGAGGAAGCGGCGCTCGGCGGCGTTGCCGGCGAGCGCCAGGGCGGCGTCGTAGGCGGCGGCCGCCTCGTCGTCGCGGCCGAGGCGGCGCAGCAGGTCGGCCCGGGTGGCGTGGAAGAGGTGGTAGCCGTCGAGGTCGAGCGGCGTCGACCGCGGCGAGCGCGGCGGCCGGGCCCGTCGACCTCGGCCACGGCCACCGCCCGGTTGAGGGCGACGACCGGCGTCGGCGCGAGCGGCGAGCAGCTGGTCGTAGAGCGCGAGGATCTGGCGCCCAGTCGGTGTCGGCGGCCGTCGGCGGCGTCGCTGTGCACGGCGTTGATGGCCGCCTGGAGCTGGTACGGCCCGGGCCGGTTGCGGCGCAGGCAGGCGCGCACGAGGGCCTGGCCCTCGGCGATCAGGTCCCGGTCCCACCGCGAGCGGTCCTGGTCGGGCAGCAGCACGAGCGACCCGTCGGCGGCGGTGCGGGCCGGCCGGCGGGACTCGGTGAGCAGCAGCAGGGCGAGCAGGCCGAGCACCTCGGGCTCGTCGGGCATCAGCTCGGCGAGCAGCCGGGCCAGGCGGATGGCCTCGGCGCACAGGTCGGCCCGCACCAGCTCGTCGCCGGCGGTGGCGGTGTAGCCCTCGTTGAAGACGAGGTAGACGACGGCGAGCACCGGGCGGAGCCGGTCGGGCAGCTCGGCGTCGTCGGGCACCCGGTAGGGGATGTTGGCGGCGCGGATCTTGCGCTTGGCCCGCACGAGGCGCTGGGCCATCGTCGCCTCGGGGACGAGGAAGGCGCGGGCGATCTCGGCGCGTCTCGAGGCCGCCGAGCAGGCGCAGGGTCAGCGCCACCTGGGCGCTCGGGGCGAGCGCCGGGTGGCAGCAGGTGAAGATCAGGCGGAGGCGGTCGTCGGGCACGGGTCCCACCTCCTCGGTGGCTCGTCGCGGTGGTGGAGCAGCGGCGGCCTGGGCGTGGCGGTCGTGGCGGGACGACTCCCGGCGCAGCCGGTCGATGGCCCGGTTGCGGGCCGTGGTGATGATCCAGCCGCCGGGGTTCGGGCGGCACGCCGGTCGTCGGGCCAGCGCTGCACGGCCACGACGAAGGCCTCCTGGACCGCCTCCTCGGCGATGTCGATGTCGCCGAAGAGGCGGACCAGGGTGGCCACGGCCCGGCCGAACTCCTGCCGGAAGATCCGCTCGACTCGCGCGGCGTCGTCGGTCGGCACGGCGTCTAGTCCTCGGCTCGTCCTGGAAGGGCCGCACCTCGACCGGCGCCTTGCAGGCGGCCGAGCCCTTGGCGGCCCACGCCAGCGCGGCGTCGAGGTCGGCGGCCTTGATGACCCAGAAGCCGCCGAGCTGCTCCTTGGTCTCGGCGAACGGACCGTCGGTGGTGAGGACCTCGCCGTCCTCGACCTGCACGACGGTGGCGGTGTCGGCCGGGTGCAGGCCGCCGGCGAACACCCAGGCGCCCTTGCGCCTGGACCTCGGCGTTGAACGCGTCGACGTCCTTGTAGGCCTGCTGCATCTCCTCGGTCGGCGGCTCGGCTCGCCCTCGACCATGTGCACGGACAGCAGGTACTGCTTCATCGGGGATCTCCTCTCGAACGGGCCGGCACCGTACCGGCCCTTCACCCTGTCCACGAACGCCCGCGGCCCGATCGACACGTCCACGGAATTTCTTGCCGCTGGCGCCGGTGCCGGATCCGTAGAACAGTCGGGGCATGCCCGATCGAGCCCCGCAGAAACCCAGCGAGAAGAAGAAGGCGACCAAGTCGCTCAAGGAGAAGCGCGACGCGAGAAGGAGAAGAAGGCCGGCAAGAAGGGCTACGGCAGCTGAACGAGATCACGTACCCGTAGGCGCCGAGGAGGGCCTGATCTGAGCGCGGTCATGATCAGGGGGTGCAGACGGTCGCTGCCCTCGCCGAGGAGGTCCGGAAGCGGCGCGCCCGCACGGTCGCGGTCACAGGTGGCGTCGCCGCCGGCAAGTCGACCTTCGCCGCGGCGCTCGCCGGCGCGCTCGGCGCGCTGGGCGTCCTCGGCGTGCCGGTCGTGGCGACCGACGGGTTCCTCTTCCCGAACGACGAGCTCGACCGCCGGGGACTGACGGCGCGGAAGGGCTTCCCGGAGAGCTTCGACGCGGCCGCCCTGCGTCGGTTCCTGCAGGCGTTCCGGGCCGGCGGCCGCGCCGAGGCGCCCGTCTACAGCCACCTCGCCTACGACGTCGTGGCGGACGCGCGGCAGGACGTCTCCGGCGACGTCGTGATCGTCGAGGGGCTCCACCTGGCCCACCCCGCCCTCGGGGTCCGCGAGCTGCTCGACGTGGTGATCCACCTCGACGCCGATGACGCCGACCTCGAGCGCTGGTTCCTCGAGCGGTTCCGGTCGCTGCGGGCCGAAGCGGCCGGGGAGCCGGCGGCGTTCCTGCACCCGTACCGGGACATGCCGGCGGACGTCATCGAGGGCATGGCCCTCGACGTGTGGCGCTCCGTGAACCTCGTCGTGCTCCACGAGGAGGTACGACCGCAGGTGGGCGACGCCGACGTCGTGGTCCGGTTCGGCCCCGCCCACGACATCGAGTCGATCGAGGTGCGAGCGCCCTCCTAAGCGGCGCGTGCATGAGGGACTGGAGCGGCCGACGGGGATCGAACCCGCGTCATCTGCTTGGAAGGCAGAGGCTCTGCCATTGAGCTACGGCCGCAGGGAGCTCGCACGAACGTAGTGACTCAGCCTCGTTGACGGCGAACCGTTCACGAAGCGCGCCGGACGCCGGCCACCGTCATCCGGGGAGCGAGGCGGCGATCGCGAGCGCCGACGCGAGGTCGAGCGCCGGACTCGAGCCGGTAGGTCACGCCGGCGCGGGACCACAGCAGCGTGTTGGCGGCGAGCCGGGTGTGGTCGGGCCGGGCGTTGCCGTCCTCGTCGAGGTACAGGAAGGCGTGCGGCGCGCCGCTGATGAAGTAGCCGGAGGCTCCGTCGACGCTGACGTGCTCCACCGTGGTGGCCGTCGCGACCTCCTTGATGACGTGCCGGTCGTCGAGCGACGCCTCCCAGACGCTGATGAGCAGCCCAACGCCCGTGTCGGCGACCTCCGGCAGCTCACCGCCGGGGCTCCACGCCAGCGTCACCGCGCCCGTCGGCACACCGGCGAACGCCTGGGCCGGATCTCCGAGCACGTCGGGCAGGGGGAGCGGACCCGTCGCCAGCCGACCGGCGTCCTCGATCGAGACGGGCCGGCCGAGGTCGAGCTCGTCGGCGACGTCCGCGGGAAGCGACTCCGTGCGCTGGATGCTCACGCCGCCGAGACCGAGCAGATCGGCCACCGCCGCACGCGCCGGTGGCAGTGCGACGAACGCGCCGATCGCTGCGATGCCGACCGCGGCTCGCCTCACCCGTCGCCGTCGACCCCGCCGAGTGTCCGCGACCGAGCTCCTGATGGTCGCCATGGCGCTGGCAACGGGATCGGCGTCCCCTGACGGAGACTCGAGGTGGCGACGCAGATCGTCGAGGACGGCGAGGACGTGCTCGGTCACGGTGCGCACCACGTGTTGGGGCGCTCCGGCAAGTCGGCGCGCAGTCGGTCGAGGGCCCGGGACAGCCGTGACTTCACGGTGCCGGCGGGCAGGCCGAGCACCGCGGCAGTCTCGGCCTCGGTCATGCCGAGCAGGTATCGGCACGAGACCACCTCGTTCAGGCGCGGCGGCAGTGCGGTCACGGCAGCCACGGTCGCCCGCCGCCGCTCGGCGTCGAGGACCGCGGACTCCGGTGAGGGGGCCGCCGCACCCGAGGCGCGGTCCTCGACGACGCGCAGCTCGTACCCGGCTCGCCGTCCGGCGGCTCGCCGCCGGTTGCGAGCTTCGTTGGCGACGATGCGGAGCAGCCACGCCGCGAACGGTCCGTCGCCCTGGAAGGACCCGATGTGGATCCAGGCCTTGACGAAGGCCTCCTGGACGGCATCGTCACCGTCGGCGCCACACAGCACCGCGGCCAGGCGGCGGGCGCGGTCCTCGTGCGCGAGCAGCAGGCACTCGTACGTGTCCGCGTCGCCACCGCAGGCCCGGCGGACCAGCAAGGCGTCGTCGGGTGGGCGGCCCTCCACCGACGGCGCGGCCGGTTCAGGTCGGCGCCGCCGCCGGCGCGACGCGGCGGCGGACGACGGTCCTGGCGGCGGTCAGGGCGAGGGCGATGCCGCCCAGCGTCGCACCGATGGCCACCCACGGGACGGGGAAGCCGCCGTCGGAGGGAGACACGGTGCGCGAGGGGGCGCCGAGGTCCTGGAGCGTCGTGGTGAGGCGGGCCGGTGCACGGAGCCAGCCGCCCACCGTCTGTTCGGTCCCGAAGAAGGGCTGGCCGGGCTCGGTGAAGACGAGCGGACCGCCGGCCGCGTAGGGATACACGGTCTGCACGATCGTGTCGGCGGCGGGCAGGGGCCCGGGCACGGTCCAGGAGATCGTGACGGGCGACCCGAGGTCGTCGGTCGGGGCCGAGTCGAGCCGCGGATCCGGCGTCTCTCGCCACATCGCGGCCATGAGCCCGGTGTCGCGGCCCAGCTGGTCGACGCCGGGGGGACCGCCGCGTCCGAGCCCGAGCCGAATGGGGACGGCCTGCCCCTCCCACGTGACCTCCGCCTCGGAGGGCCCCTTCGCGGCCGCCGGCGGGGCCGCCGACACGAACGCCAGGACGGCAAAGAACGACGCGAGCAAGATCCGGTGTCGCATGGGGTGACCTCCCTTTGCCCCCATGACACCGTTCGCCGCCGTTCGGTTCCGTTCCGTTGGTCGGGGAGGAGGGATTTGAACCCTCGACCGCCTGCCCCCAAAGGATGCATGCCGTCATTCGGCCGATGTCACCGTATCCCGGATCGTGCCGCTGAGCAGCACGTTCTTGGACGGCCCGATACGGGTCGACACCGCCCGCGGCGCGCCGAACTGATACATCCCTGATACATCGGATAGTGGCTCTCGACCGCCTGCCCGTTTCGTCTTGCGGCCGTCGCAGCCGTGCGGTCGCCTGTCCGGAAGAGCTCCGTCCGTGCGGCGGATCCCGAAGCCTGGTGACCGCGGCGGTTCCATCGCGTTCACTGCCGCAGCAATCAGCCGAGGCGGGGCCGCTCTTAACGTCGCAGTTCGACCTCGACGCCGTGCTCGGCGACCTTGTGCCGGCTTGAGTCAGTCGGCGCACCCACACGCAGCGTCCGCGTCGGCGCGGGGCGTAGGAGCGGATCGCCCCGCCGGTCGAGGTCGACGGCGCAGCAACGGTGAGCAGCGCCGGAGCTGACGACGGCCCCGCTGGACCCTCGACTTCATGCCCGACGGGAGATGCCGAGCTCGGCGGCCGGCGTCGTGGTGGGTCCGGCCGTCGAGGTCGACGGCGACGAGCGCGTCGCGGTACTTGACCGGGAGCGACTCGAGGAGCGGTTGCAGGCAACGCGCCAGCTCCCGGGTGGCGTCGTTGGGCCCGCGTCGGCCGGCTCGGGCTCGCGCCACGGTCCCGTCGGCGAGTCCGTGCTCGTCGCGACGGGTCCGGTAGTGGTCGACCACCGCGTTCCGAGCCGAGCGGTGCAGCCACGCGATCGGGTTGTCGGCGCATTCCAGCGCGCCAGCGGCGAGGCTGCGAGCAACACGTCCTGCGCGAGGTCGGCCGCCACTTCGGGGTCCCCGACCCGGGCGCGACGTAGCCGCGGAGGCGAGCGCCTCGTCTCCGACCAGCTGCGGGCAACGCGGCGTCGGCATTGCCCGGCCCCTCCCGTGCTCTCCCAGGGATCACCGACCGTAACGACGAAGCGCACCCGATGGGACGCAACTGATCGCGGCGTGCGTCCCTCCGCGGTCCGTTCGTCGTTGCTGCCACGCGCCCGAGACGGCTCGGGCCGAGAGCAGGAGGAACCCATGACCACCAGCCGTGTCCAGCTCGCCCTCAACGTCACCGACCTCGAGGCCGCCACCGCCTTCTACACCGACCTCTTCGGCGTCGGCCCGGCCAAGCAGCGCCCCGGGTACGCCAACTTCGAGATCGCCGACCCGCCCCTGAAGCTGGTCCTGTTCGAGAACCCCGGCGCGGTGTCGCCGCTGAACCACCTCGGCGTCGAGGTCGCCTCCACCGCCGACGTCGTCGCCGCCGCCGCAGCGGTTCGAGGCCGCCGGCATGGCGCACTCGTTCACCGAGTCCGACCGCTGCTGCCACGCCGTGCAGGACAAGGTGTGGGTCGACGCCCCCGACGTCCCCCTCGGCGGCTGGGAGTTCTACACCGTCCTGGCCGATGACCCCGCCGCAGGACGACCGGCGCAGCCGACTCGGCGTGCTGCTGCGGCGGCGCCGCCGCCACGGCCAGCGCCTGCTGCGGCGGCGGCGGGAGGCCTGACGATGAGCTCGCTCGCCGTCGTCGTCGACGACCTGCACGTCGCCTACGGCGCGACCGGGCGCTCGACGGCGTCGACCTCGAGGTCGCCCGCGGCACCACGCTCGGGGTGCTGGGCCACAACGGCGCCGGCAAGACCACCCTGATCCGGGTCGCTCACCACCCTCGTGCGCCCGACAGCGGGACGGGTGCGGTCGACGGCTTCGACGTCGTCGCCGACGCCGACCAGGTGCGCCGCCGCATCGGCGTCACCGGCCAGTACGCCGGCCTCGACGAGTTCCTCACCGGCCGGGAGAACCTCGAGCTGATCGGCCGCCTCACCGGGCTCGGCCGAGCGCGCCCGGCGCCAGGCCGGCGACGCTCATCGAGCGGCTCGACCTCGCGCGACCTCGCCGCCCGCCGGGTCGGGCAGCTGTCGGGCGGGTCCGCCGGCGGGATCGACCTGGCCGCCAGCCTCGTCGGCTCGCCGTCGGTGCTGTTCCTCGACGAGCCGACCACCGGGCTCGACCCCACCGCCCGTGCCGGGCTGTGGGACGTGGTCGCCGAGCTCACCGCCAGCCGGCACCACCGTGGTCCTCACCACCCAGTACCTCGAGGAGGCCGATCGGCTGGCCGACCGACATCGTGGTCCTCGACCACGGCCGCATCGCCGCCCGGGGCACCCCGGCCGAGCTCAAGCGCGCTCGTCGGCGGCAAGGTCGTCACGGCCACCATCCCCGCCGCGCCGCTCGACCGCCTCGCTCGACCGGCCGACCGGCGCGCCACCGCCGGGCCCGGCCACGTCACGGTGACGTTCAGCACCGCCGACGCCGAAGGCGCCGCCGAGCTGGTCGCCCGCCTCACCACGCCGGCATCGCCGCCGCCGACCTCGAGGTCACCTCCCCCAGCCTCGACGACGTCTTCGCCCACCTCACCCCGACCGGAGCCCCAGCATGACCGCCACCACACCGCCACGCGACCGGCCGGCGACCGGCGACCAGCTCGCCGTCCTCGTCGCCCGCAGCCTGCGCACCACCGCGCGCGTCCCGCAGCTGCTGATGTTCTCGCTGACCATGCCGATGGCCATGCTGGTGCTGTTCAGCCAGGTGTTCCGCAGCGTCGCCGACGGCCCGGCCTTCCCGGCCGGGGTCAGCTACATCGACTACCTCACCCCGGCCATGCTCGCCGTCACCACCGTGATGGCCGGCACCAACGCCGGCGTCGCCGCCGCCATCGACCACACCAACGGCCTGCACGACCGCTTCGCCACCCTGCCCATGCCGCCGGCCTTCCCGGGTTGGCCCGCACCATCAACGAGACCGTCTTCGCCGTGGCCCGCGTCGCCGTCCTGCTCGCCGGGGCCGCGCTGCTGGGGTTCCGGTTCCACGGCAGCGTCGTCGACGCCGCGGCCGGCGCTGCTCGTGCTGGTCGTGCTGGCCGGCGGCGATGAGCGCCCTGTTCGGCCGCATCGGCGACCGGCTGCGCCGCCCCGACGTCGTGCAGTTCGCCGGGATGATGGTGATGATGCCGTTCATGTTCATCTCCGGCGCCTTCGCGCCGCTGGACACCATGCCCGGCTGGATGGAAGCCCTCGCCGCCCTCAACCCGGTCGCCCACGCCGCCGACGCCCTGCGCGGCACGTGCTCGGCACCGGCGCCGCCGAGACGGCCTCGCCGCCCTCGCCGTGTCCGCGGCGTTCGGTGCCATCGCCCTCGCCGGCTCTCGCGCTCGTCAACGGCAGGCCCTCGGCGCGGGGCGGCTGACACTCTTCAACGCATGCCCAGGGATCGAGGAACCGCACCGCTCTGACCCGCGTCGGCGGCGCGGCCTCGTGCACCTCGTGGGAGGGCAGGGCGCTCGATCGCTCGGGTCGACCGTCGTGGCTTGCGAATCGGTCACCACGGAACCGAGCACCGGCGGGCCGAGTGAAGGCGGGCTCAGCGCCGGGACTTGTAGGTGCCGATCCGGCGCGGGGCTGGCTGGTCGGGGGTGTCGGGGAGGGGGGAGCTGAACCCCCGACCTCCCGCACCCAAAGCAGGTGCGCTTCACTGCGCTACTCCCCGGTTGGGTCCGCGAGGGTACTCGGCAGCCTGCGAGAAACGTGCAGGGCCCCGCCGGTACACTCGCGCCCCTCATGAAGTCCACCGTCGAGCCCCTCGAGGGCAACAAGGTGAAGCTCTCCGTCGAGGTCGACGAGAGCGAGTTCGAAAAGGCGAGTCAACGCCGCCTTCAAGCAAGATCGCCCGCGAGGTCCGCATCCCCGGGTTCCGTCCCGGCAAGGCGCCCCGCAAGCTGCTCGAGGCTCGCCTCGGCACGGACGTCGGCCGCGAGCGAGGCGCTGCAGCGACGCGCTGCCCGAGTACTACGCCCAGGCGGTCCGCGAGAACGAGGTCGACGTCATCGCCGCCGCCCAGATCGACATCACCGGCGGGCGAGGAGGACGGCGACGTCGCGTTCGACGCCGTCGTCGAGATCCGGCCCGCAGGTCGAGCGTCGGCGGCTACGACAGCCTGCGGGTCACGATCGCCCACGCCGAGGCCACCGACGAGGAGATCGACGCGCAGATCGACCGCCTGCGCAAGCAGTTCGCCGAGCTCGAGACGGTCGACCGCCCGGCCGTCGACGGCGACCACGTCACGATCGACATCGCCGGCACGCAGGACGGCGAGCCCCTCGCCGGCCTCACCGCCGACGACTACCTCTACGAGGTCGGCGCCGGCGCGATCGTGCCCGAGCTCGACGAGCAGCTGCGGGCGCCAAGGCGGCGACATCCTCGAGTTCGACGCCGACGCACCCGGCGACCCCGACGAGGACGCACGTCGAGTTCCGCATGCTCGTGAAGGAGGTGAAGGAGAAGGTCCTGCCCGAGCTCGACCGACGAGTGGGCCAGCGAGGCGTCCGAGTTCGACACCGCTCGACGAGCTCCGCGCCGACCTCGCCAAGCGCATCGGCACCGGTCAAGCAGGTCCAGGCCCAGATGGCCCTGCGCGAGAAGCGGCTGAGGCCTCGCCGAGCTGGTCGAGGACGAGCTCCCCGACGCCCTCGTCGACAGCGAGATGCAGGAGCGCCTGAGGACCTGGCCATGCGGCTCGCAGGCCCAGGGCATGACGCTCGAGCAGTACCTCGCGGCACCGGCCAGCGCAGGAGGAGTTGTCGCCGAGCTGCGCGAGACCGCCACCGCGGCGGTCAAGGTCGACCTCGCCCTGCGGGCCGTCGCCGACGCCGAGGGCATCGAGGCCACCGACGACGACCTCGACGCCGAGTTCGCAGGGTGGCCGAGCGGGTCGAGCAGAAGCCCGACAAGGTCCGCCGAGCAATTCGAGCGCGCCGACCAGATCCCGGCGGTACGCTCGGACATCAAGAAGCGCAAGGCGCTCGAGTGGCTCATCGAGCGAGTCGAGATCGTCGACGAGGACGGCAACGCCATCGACCGGGCCGACCTCGAGCTCGCGACGAGGCCGACCGACGCCGACGACGACAGTCGACGACACCGACGCCGACGATGACCCCGACTAGACGTCCACGAGACCAGCCGACCGAACCAGCCGACGAGGACGAACGAGTGATCGAGCCCATCCGCAACTACCTGGTCCCGACGGTCATCGAGCAGACCAACCGGGGCGAGCGGGCGTTCGACCTCTACTCGCGGCTGCTCAAGGAGAACATCATCTTCCTGGGCACGCCGATCGACGACACGATCGCCAACCTGGTGTGCGCCCAGCTGCTGCACCTCGAGTCCGAGAACCCCGACAAGGACATCAACATCTACATCAACAGCCCCGGCGGCGACATCACGGCGCTCTTCGCCATCTACGACACCATGCAGTACATCAA
>CAWIZW010000015.1:0-134732 GCA_963840695.1 uncultured Acidimicrobiia bacterium | reverse complement strand
AACTCGACGCGGCCGTCGCCGAGCTGACCGCCACGCTGGCGGCCAAGTCGACGGCCGTGGTCCGGCTCGGGCGCGACGCCTTCTACGCGGTGTGGGATCAGGCCGCGGCCGACGCGCTCCGGCTGCTGCACCCCATGCTCACCGTCCACACCGGGCTCGAGGACGCGGCCGAAGGCATCGCCGCCTTCGCGGAGAAGCGCGCGCCGAGCTGGAAGGACCGCTAGAGCGCCGCGGCCCGAGCGGTCGTCGGGGTTCCACGCCGGGGCGCGGAGCGAAGGGTCCGCTCGACGGTCGTCACGACGTCGTCGAACGGGATCGAGGAGGGCGCGCCGTCCGCCGGGCGCAGCTGGGGCACGATGCGGTCCGGTGGCGTCGCCGTCCAGACCGCGCCCCCGCGCTCGAGCGCGCTCAGCTCGGTGGCGAGCGGCACCAGGTCGACGCGGCGAGGCAGCGGGCGCGACCGGTACTGCACCCACGTCTCGTAGCGGTCCGTGTAGGTGTAGTGGTCGCCGGAGGCGACCAGCAGGCGCACGCACGACGTCGCCGCGTGGAGGGCCATGGGGTGGAGGCCGTCGGCGTGGTCGCTCCCGAAGCGGTGCCCGCCGCGGGGGTTCAGCGCCGGGTCGACCCGCACGATCGCGAGGTCGAGCTCGGGGATCTCGCGCACCTCGACGCGCCCCCCGGCAACGGCAGCTTCAGCTGCCGCCAACTCGTCGTCCTCGTCCTTCCACAGCCGCCGGAACCGCTCGGGATGGTCGAGCAGCTCGACGACGAGGCCCAGCGCCTCGTCGTACAGCGCCGCGCACAGCTTCGGGTAGCCGTCGCCGAAGGCCGCCGCGCCGAGCGGGGACCGTTCGGGATCGGCCAGGGCCGCGATGGCCATCGAGGCGCGTGCCGCGCGCCGGTCGTCGTAGGTGGCGAAGTCGCCCGAGCGGGCGAGGTCTTCGAGGAGGGCGCGGCGCTCGAGCGCGGCTCCCGGGTCGACGAGGGCGAGCATCCCGGCGAGCCCGTCCTGGTCGAAGTGGTTGTTCGTGACGACGTCGGCGCCGCCGTGCCGGTCGGCGCCGGCGTCGAGGTAGCGCAGGACGATCTCCGCCGACGTGTCCGCCCCGAGGTCGAGCGGGGTCGGCATGCCGGGCCAGTGCGACAGCGTCAGCACGGTGGACGGGTTGGGGGAGCCGTCGACGACGACGTTCGGTTCGGTGGCGGCTTCGTAGGGCACGTACCTCATGCCCTCACGATCAGCGCTCGTCCGTCTATTTGTCAAGCGTGGGCTTGCGAAATGACCTGTGGCAGGCTCGCCGCTCGATGACGACGCCGGACCCGAACCTGCACGACTGGAAGCCGCTGGTCGACGACCTCGGGGAGCGACGCGCCGCCGCCCTCGGCCATGGGCGGCGCCGAGCGGGTCGCCCGCCAACGCAGCATGGGCAAGCTCCCGGTCCGGGAGCGCATCGACCTGCTGGTCGACCCGGGCACGTTCGTCGAGTACGGCCAGCTCGCCGACGCGATGGATCCCGGCCTCGCCGCCAAGGGCTACCTCGCGGCCGACGGCGTCGTCGCCGGCATCGGCGACATCGACGGCCGGCGCGTCGCCATCGTCGCCTACGACTTCACCGTGCTCGCCGGCTCGATGGGGGAGGTCGGGGAGCGCAAGACCGCCCGGATGCGCGAGCTGGCGTTGCGCCAGCGCATCCCCGTCGTCTGGCTGCTCGACTCGGGCGGCGCCCGCATCCAGGCGACCAGCGGCTCGACCTTCGCCGGCGCCGGCGCCCTCTTCCGCGAGCAGGTGACGCTGTCGGGCGTGGTGCCCCAGGTCGGGGCGATGCTCGGCCACTGCGCCGCCGGCACGGCGTACATCCCTGCGCTCACCGACTTCATCCCGATGGTCAAGGGCACCTCGTCGATGGCGCTCGGCGGCCGCCACCTCGTGAAGGCGGCGACGGGCGAGGACGTCACCGAGGAGGAGATGGGCGGGTGCGAGGTCCACAACCGCCAGTCCGGTGTGGCCGACGCCGAGGTCGAGTCGGACGAGGCGTGCCTCGCCCTGGTGCGGCGCTACCTCTCCTACTTCCCGTCGCACAACACCGAGGCGCCGCCGGTCGACGACCTCCGCCGATCCCGTCGACCGGCGCTGCGAGGACCTCTACGGCATCGTGCCGACCGCGCCGCGGCGGGCCTACGACGCCCGCAAGGTGGTCGCGTCGATCGTCGACACCGACTGCGAGCCGGTCGAGCTCAAGGCCGGGTGGGCCCGCAACATCATCATGCACGCTCGCCCGGATCGGCGGGCAGCCCGTCGGCATCCTCGCCAACAACCCGATGGTGCTCGGCGGTGCCCTCGACGTGAACGCCGCCGACAAGGCGGCCCGGTTCGTCTGGCTGTGCGACGCGTACGGCATCCCGCTCGTGTTCCTGCACGACGTGCCCGGGTTCATCGTCGGCTCCGCCGGTCGAGAAGCAGGGGATCATCCGGCACGGCGCCAAGTTCCTGTTCGCCGTGTCGGAGGCGACCGTGCCCAAGATCTCGGTCGTGCTCCGCAAGAGCTACGGCGCCGGCTACTTCGTGATGAACGGCCTCGCCTACGAGTGCGACCACCTCTCGATCTGGCCGACGGCGGAGATCGCGGTCATGGGACCGGAGGGCATGGTCAACATCACGATGCGCAAGCACCTCGACGGCTTCGCCGAGGGCAAGGAGCGCGACGCCGAGCGCATCCGCCTCGCCGACGAGTTCCGCAAGAACATCGACCCGTACATCGCCGCGGGCCACGCCCAGGTCGACGCCGTCATCGACCCGGCCGAGACCCGCCACGTCATCTGGCAGGCGCTCCGGGCCAACGCCACGAAGCAGGTCCAGCGCCCCTGGCGCAAGCACGGCGTCCCGCCGGTCTGACCCTGGGCGGCGGCTCGGGGTCGCGCCAGGATGGCGCCCCCGACTCGAAGCGCCAGGATGGCGCCCCCGACCCCACGCGCTCGGGCACGACAGGAATCCGCGTGAGCGGAGCGCCATGGACGGCGCGGAGCGAACCAGCTCAGCGACGGCGGGGGACGCCGGTGAGGACGATCTCGACGATGCGTCGAGGTGCTTCCACGAGGCCGACGAACGGCGCCGCCCGCCTCGGCAGGTACACCGTGCGTCGTCCCCGGCGTACGCCGTCGACCACGGCGGCGGCGAGCTTGTCCGCTGGCGTGTCGGGCACGAGCTGGGTGCGTCGGAGCCGTTCGAAGCCGCGGTGGAACGGCTCGTACTGGCCCTCGCCCTCGGCGAGCAGATCGGTCGGCACGCCGCCGACGAGCACCAGGGTGACGCCGATCGGCAAGCCGGCCAGCTCGTAGCGCAACGCCGCGGTGGCGTGCGCCAGGCCGGCCTTGGTGCCGGCGTAGTGGGTCATGCCGGCCACGGAGGCGAGCGGCGGCGAGCGAAGCGACGTTGACGAGGTGGCCGCCGCCCCGTTGCAGCATCAGGGGGATCGCCTGGCGGCAGAGCTCGAGAGGCACGGTGAGGTTGAGGCGCACGGTCCGCTCGAGCTCGTCGGCGGTCGAGCTCCCAGAGCGCGCCGGCGGCCCCGATGCCGGCGTTGTTCACGACGACGTCGAGCGGCCCCGCCTCGTGCTCCACCCGCTGCAACAGCGTCGTCACCTGGGCCGGATCGAGGAGGTCGGCGGGGTGGACGGTCGACGCGGCCCCGAGCTCGTCGGCGAGGGCCCGCAGCGGCACCTCGCTCCGGGCGACGAGAGCGACGGCCGAACCCGCCCCCGCGAAGGCCCGAGCGACGGCCTCGCCGATCCCCCTCGAGGCGCCGGTCACGAGCACGCGTTTGCCCTGGAGGTCCATCGCGGCAGCGTAGGTTTGCACCCATGGCTGAGGTCCGCGCCGAGATCACGGCGAACGTCTGGCAGGTGCGCGTCGAGGTCGGCCAGGAGGTCGAGGAGGGCGACGAGCTCGTCGTGCTCGAGTCGATGAAGATGGAGATCCCGGTGCTGGCGCCCATCGCCGGCACGGTGACCGAGGTGCCGGTCGAGCCGGACACGCAGGTGCACGAGGGCGACGTGATCGCCGTCATCACGTGATCCGGGCGGCTCACGCCGACGGTGTGACCGTCCTCAGCATCGAGCGTCCCGAGCGTCGCAACGCCGTCGACCTCGCGACCGTCTCGTCGCTCGGCGACCAGCTCGACCAGGCGCGGGCGGCCGAGGCCCGGGTCGTCGTCCTCACCGGTGCCGGCGGTCACTTCTGCGCCGGTGCCGACCTCGCCGGCGTCGAGGACGAGGTCTTCGGCGCCGCCCTCGGCCGCGTCCTCGACGGGCTGCGCCACCCGGGGGTCGTGACGCTCGCCGCCGTCGAGGGCGCCGCCCTGGGGGCCGGCACGCAGTTCGCGGTGGCCTGCGACCTCCGCGTCGCCACCGACTCGGCGCGCTTCGGGGTGCCGGCGGCGAAGCTGGGCCTGGCCGTCGACCACGAGACGATCCGCCGGCTCGCCGTCTTCGCCGGCGAGGGCACGGCCCGGGCGATGCTGCTGGCCGCCGAGGAGATCTCCGGCGAGGCGGCGCACCGGATCGGCCTGGTGCAGCGGCTCGGCACCCTCGACGACGCCGTGACGTGGGCCCGGCAGATCGCCCGCCTGGCGCCGTTGACGATCGCCGCCCACAAGCTCGGGCTCGAGCGGCTCGGCGAACGGGCCGACGATCCCGACGTCGGCCGAGGCGCGGCGCCGAGCGTGGTCCAGCGCCGACCTCCAGGAGGGCCTCGCCGCCTTCCGCGATCGCCGGCCCCCGTCGTTCCGGGGCGTCTGAGCAGCACACCCGTCCGGGTGGCGCCGGCGTGATTGCCGTCACAAGCGGTATCGCGGCCGGTGGTTCGGGTATCTCCCGGCGATGCGTATCGGCACGATCGACCTCAACAAGCTGCGCGGCGTCACCGACAAGGGCGTCGGCTTCGTCAAGGAGCTGACCGGGACGCTCCTCGACCAAGACCACCTCGTCGAAGCGGGCCAGGCCCAACAGGACAAGGCCACGGCGAAGCTCAAGGCCCTCCGTGAGGAGGCCAAGGCGCAGGTGCGCGAGGGCGAGGCCGAGGTGCACGAGAAGCGCGAGCGCGTGGCCCAGCGGGCCAAGTCCTGACACGCAGCGACCACATCGACCACATCGACAGGGAAAGGAGCACCCATGGGTGCATTCGAGGAAGTCAAGGGCAAGGTCAAGGAGAAGGTCGGCGAGTGGACCGACAACCCCGAGCTCGAGCGCGAGGGCGAGGCCCAGGCCGACAAGGGCGAGGCCGAGCGTGAGGCCACCGAGGCCCGCGCCAAGGCGAAGGCCCACGAGGCCGAGGCCGAGGTGCACGAGGCGCGCCAGAAGGCCGCCGAGCACGCCAAGTAGCACACCAGCACGTCCCGCACGTTCTGGCGGCAGTTGTCGACCGCAGAGGTCGATGGCTGCCGCCAGTTCGCCGTTTTCAGCGGGCGGTGCCGGCGACGGAGCCGACGAGGTCGGCGAAGTCGACGTCGTAGACGACGCAGGCGATGCGCCGGTCGCCGTCGTCCCATCCATCCTCGCCGGGCGCCACGACGATCACGTCGAGGCTCGACTCGACGTAGTCGCTCCCGACGTACTCCTCGAAGCGCTGGATGCACTGGTCGGTGGCGTAGCCGTCGACCGCCTCCGTCCCGGGGAAGGAGGCGTCGCCGTCGAGGGGATGGTCGAAGACGGCGACGACCTCCACGTCGTGGGGCTGGTCGCACGCCACGGACCCGACCGTCGCCGGGTCGAGGGCGTCGCCGATGCGGAGGTCGGGCACGACCCCGCACTCGCCGACCTCCAGGGGTGCCTCCGCCGCCGTCGACCGCTCGACGGCGCGCGGTCGTCGCCGAGCCGTCGTCACTGCCGGCGTCGTCGCCGCCCGAACAGGCGGCGACGAGCACGACCAGCAGCAGCGCCCGGGCCCGCACCTCAGTAGTTGGCCGGGAGGAGCCGGGAGAAGTTCTCGAAGAAGAAGTAGAGGGCGACCATGAACGGGAGGACGCCGACGACGTAGGCCGGCCACTTCAGACGCCGGCGGCGCCGGCCCACGAACCAGGCGAGCAGCCAGATGAGGGCGCAGACGAGGCCCCACAGGATCGCCGGCCAGGCGCCGGCGCGGTCACCGGAGAGGCCCTCGTCCTCGAAGGCGGGCGGTGGCGTCTCCGCCGAGGATCCCTCGGTCGGCGCCTCCGACCCCTGGATCGGCGCGTCGCGCGGGAACGGGGCCGCCGGGGGGCCGACGAGGAGGGCGCCCACGATGATCCGCTGGCGGGCCGAGTACTTCGGGTGGCACGACGTGAGCGTGAGCGTGTTGTCGAGGACCGCAGGGTCACCGTCGAAGTTCCAGTACTCCGGGGTCAGGACCTCGACCTGGCTCGGCGAGACGATGTCGATGCGCTGGACGAGGTAGGTGAAGGTGCCCTGCACCGTCGTCAGGCTGATCTCGTCGCCCGCCACCAGCTGGTCGACGCTGCCGAACGGCGCCCCGTAGGTCGTGCGGTGCCCGGCGATGGCGGCGTTGCCGGCCTGGCCCGGCAACGGTGTCGTGGGGTAGTGGCCCGGACCGTCCTTCAGGTTGGCCACCGACACCCCCTCGACGAAGGTCCAGTCGACGCCGATCTTCGGGATCACGATCTGTCCCACCGCGGCCCCGGCGACGGGTTGGAGCTCGGCGGGCAGGGTGTCGACCGTGCTCGTCGTCTCGCGACGGGTCGTGGACGTGACGGTGGGATCCGTCGTCGTCGATGTCGTCGTCGTCGTGCTCGTCGCCGCCGCTTCCTCACGGGCCTCATCGGCCGCTTCCAGCTGCGCGGCCAGCTCGTCGTCGAGCCGGTTCTGGGCCTGCGCCGTCCGGATGCCGGTGCCCCACAGCTGGTAGGCGACGAACAGCAGCAGCAACGTGCCCACGGTGATCATCGTCCGGCCGATGGCGCTGAGGACCTTGGCGACGCGCAGGCTCCGCTGGACGTGCTTGTCGTCCCCCGTGCCCGCCTCGTGCCGCGCCATGGACGCCACAAGCTAGGGGAGCACCCGACCTGCTCAGTGACCGCCCCCGTCACTACCCTTGGCCCGCTCCATGGGCCCCGTCGTCTCCCTCCGCGCCGCGGTGGCGCTGCTCGGCCGCTTCCCGGCCCTCGCCGGAGTCGACCTCACCATCGACCAGGGCGAGGTCGTCCTGCTCCGGGGCGCCAACGGGGCCGGCAAGACGTCGGTGCTCCGGACGTGCGCCGGGATCCTGCCGGTCTCCCAGGGGGAGGCCATCGTGCTCGGCCACGACCTGTGCACCGACCGCGGGGCGCCGGGCCGTGCGGCGGCGCGTGGGCCTGCTCGGCCACCTGGCGGGGCTGTACGACGACCTCACCGTCGCCGACAACCTGCGGTTCTGGGCCCGTGCCGCCGGCGCCGGGACGGCCGAGGCGGCTGCCGCCATGGAGCACTTCGGCCTCGACGGGCGCCTCGCCGACGTCCCGGTGGCGAAGCTCTCCGCCGGCCAGCGCCGGCGCGCGGCCATCGCCTGCCTCGTGGCCCGGCGCCCGGAGCTGTGGCTCCTCGACGAGCCCCACGCCGGCCTCGACCAGGCCGGCCGCGACGTCCTCGACCGTCTGATCGTCGACGCCGCGGCCGCGGGCGCGACCGTCGTCGTCGCCAGCCACGAGCTCGACCGCGCCACGACCGTGGCCGACCAGGACCGTGACCATCGCCGGCGGCGTGCCGTCACGCAAGACCACGACTGGGGAGCGGGCGCGTGCTTCGTGACGCCGTGCTCGTCGCCGGGAAGGACCTCCGGATCGAGGCCCGGAGCCGGGTCACGACCAACCAGGTGGCGCCGTTCGCGCTCCTCGTCCTGCTGCTGTTCGGGTTCGCCCTCGACGCCGACCGCGCCGTGCTCGACCGCACCACGCCGGGCCTGTTCTGGCTCGCCGTCCTGTTCTCATCGCTGCTGGCGACCCAGCGCGCCTTCGCGGTCGAGGCGTCCGACGGCACCGGCGACGCCCTCCGCCTCTCGGGCCTCTCGCCGGCCGGGATCCTCGTCGGCAAGGCCGCCGCCGTCGCCGCCGAGCTCTCCTGCTCGAGCTCGTCCTCCTGCTCGGCGTGGTCGTGCTGTACGGGACCGACATCGAAGGCGTCGGCCTCCTCGCCGCCACCTGCGCCGCCGCGACGGTCGGGCTGGCCGCCGCCGGCTGCCTCTACGGCGCCCTCGCCGCCGGCCTCCGCGTGCGCGACACCCTCCTCCCGTTGCTCCTGCTCCCGATCGTTGCTCCCGTCCTGATCGCCGCCACGCGGGCCTTCGAGGCGGCGCTGGGCACGGTTGGTGTGAACGGGTGGGCGTGGGTCAACCTCTTGCTGGTGTTCGCCGCCGTCTACGTCGTCCTCGTCCTGGTGTGCGCCGGGCCGCTGCTGGAGGACGTCGTGAACGAGCCCGAAGGACGAGCACGCCAGGAGCGTGGTGTGCGCACCGGGCCCACCAGCTCGGGCGGCACCCGCGTCCTCGGGGCGGTCGCGGCCGCGCTCCTCGCCGCGACGGCTGCTGTTCGGGCTCGTCCTCAGCCCCGGCGACGTGAACCAGTCCGACGCCGTGCGCCTGCTGTACCTCCACGTGCCGACGGCGACGTTCTTCTACGTCGCCTTCTCGGTGACCGCCCTCGGGTCGGTCCTCTGGCTCTGGAAGAAGTCGGTGTGGTGGGACCTGGTCGCCGCCGCGTCGGCGGAGATCGGCGTCCTCTTCACGGGCGTCACCCTCGTCGTCGGTGCCCTGTGGGGCCGCACGACCTGGGGCACCTACTGGGACTGGGACCCGCGCCTGACGACGACGGCGCTCCTCTTCCTCATCTTCCTCGGCTACCTGGCCGTCCGGCGGCTGCCCGCCGACATCCACACGCGCGACACGCGCGCTCGCCGTCGTCGGCCATCCTCGGGTTCGTCGACCTGCCCATCATCCACTTCTCGGTCGACTGGTGGCGCAGCCTCCACCAACGGGCCAGCGTCTCGACCTTCGACGTGAAGCTCGAGGGCCTCATGCTGTTCAGCTTTCCTCGCCCTCGTCGCCTTCGGCGTGCTGTACCTCTGGCTGCTCGTCCACCGCTTCCGCGGCCTGTGGCTGGAGGACCAGGCGGAAGCATCCGGCCTCGACCTCGCCATCGCCGAGCGCCGGGCCGAAGCCGCGGCCGACGCCGAGGTCCGAGCCTGATGGACTACGCCGGGTACGTCCTCGCCGGGTAGGCGGCGTCGCTCGTCGCCATCGGCGGGTACGCGGTGTGGGTCCTGCGGCGGGCCCGCGACGTCGCAGAGCGGGTGCCGCCCGAGCGCCGGCGCTGGAGCGACTCGTGACGAACCTCGAGGACCTCGAGGACCCCGGCGCCGGGCACGGCCACGACAGCGCCGCCGACGGCGGGCTCGACCTGACGCCGCGCCCGCCGGCCCGGCGGCGCCCACGCGCCGCACCGGTCGGGGCGGCCGCGGCGGCCGAATCCGGCCGCGTGGCTGGCGCTCGTCGCCGTCCTCCTCGGCATCGGGTTCGTCGTGTTCCAGGGCCTCGGCAACGCCACGCTCTACTTCCACAACGTCGACGAGGCGCGTCGCCGAGCGCGACGACCTCGGCACGCGGTCGTTCCGCCTCCAGGGCCTCGTCCGCGACGACGTCGCGCGAGGACGGCGACACGCGTCCGCTTCACCGTCACCTTCAACGGCGCCGACATCGCCGTCGTGCACCGGGGCGATCCCCCCGACCTGTTCCGGCCCGGTCAGCCCGGTCGTGCTCGAAGGCCACCTCGCCGGAGGGCGGTCGACGACTGTCCGTCTTCGAGAGCAACCGCATCCTCGTGAAGCACTCCGAGGAGTACGAGGCCGAGAACGACCGACCGCATCGCCGATGCCGAGGACGGCCGCGAGGACGGTGACGGGGGTTGAACCTCGCCCTCGGGCGGGCCGGAGTCGTGCTCGGTCTCGCCGCCGCCGTCTTCGGCGCCATCACGCTCGCGGTCGGCCTCGCCCGCGGACCGTCCTGCGGTCCGCGTCACCGCCCGCTGGTACGCGCTCCTGACCCTCGGCGGCGCCGTGGTCGCCGTCATCGCCATGGAGCGGGCGCTGATCACCCGCGACTTCACCGTCTCGCTACGTCGCCGAGAACGGTTCGAGCGCGGACGCCCGCGCTCTACAACTTCGCGACGCTCTGGGCCGCCCTCGAGGGGTCGATCCTGCTGTGGGGGCTGGTGCTGTCCGGCTACCTCGTCGCCACGACGGCGAAGTTCCGCAAGCGCCTCGACGATCCGCTCGTCGGCTGGGCCCTGCTCACGATCTTCGTCGTCGCCGCCTTCTTCTTCGCTGCTGCTCGCTCGGCCCCGCCAACCCGTTCGAGCGCTTCGAGCCGCCGCCCGGGTTCGACGGGCCCGGTCCGAACCCGCTGCTGCAGAACCACCCCCTGATGGCGATCCACCCGCCGATGCTGTACCTCGGCTACGTCGGGTTCACCGTCCCGTTCGCCTTCGCCATCGCCGCCCTCGCCACCGGCCGGTTGGGCGAGGGCTGGCTCGTCGCCACCCGCCGCTGGACGCTGATCGCTTGGGGCTTCCTCACCGTCGGCATCGTGCTCGGCGCCTGGTGGAGCTACGAGGTCCTCGGCTGGGGCGGCTACTGGGCGTGGGACCCGGTCGAGAACGCCAGCTTCCTGCCGTGGCTGACCGGCACCGCGTTCCTCCACTCGGTGATGGTGCAGGAGCGGCGAGGGATGCTGCGCGTCTGGAACCTCTCGCTGGTGTGCGCGACGTTCGCGCTCGACGATCCTCGGCACGTTCCTCACCCGCTCGGGCGTGCTCGACTCGGTCCACGCCTTCACCGAGTCGCTCATCGGTCCGTTCCTGCTCGGCTTCTTCGCGCTCGTCGTCGTGGTCACGTGCGGGTTCGTGGCGTGGCGGGGCGACGAGCTGCGCTCCCCCGGCCGCATCGACGCCGTCCTCAGCCGGGAGACCGGCTTCCTCCTCAACAACCTGCTGTTCGCCGCCTTCGCGTTCGTCGTCCTGCTCGGCACCGTGTTCCCGCTGCTCGTCGAGGCCCTCACCGGCGACCGGATCACCGTCGGCGAGCCCTACTTCGACACGCATGGCCATCCCGATCGGGCTCTCGCTCCTGTTCCTCATGGCGGTGGCGCCCGTGCTCCCGTGGCGGAAGGCCTCGACCGAGACCCTGATCGTCCGGTTGCACTGGCCGGCGTGGATCGGGACCGCCTGCGTCGTGCTCGCCGTCCTGCTCGGCGCCCGCGGGCTCGCCCCGCTCGCCGCCTTCGGGCTCGGCGGGTTCGCGGCCGGCGCCGCTCTCCGCCAGGTCGTGCTCGCCACCCGCCGGCAGGGCTGGCGTGGCCTCGTCGGTCGCACCAACGGCGGGATGGTCGTCCACCTCGGCGTCGTGATCCTGGGTGTCGGCCTCGCCGCCTCGTCGAGCTACGCCACCGAGCGCGAGGTCACCCTGGCCCAGGGCCAGGAGGTGACGGTCGCCGGGCACACCCTCGAGCTCGTCGGCACGAGGTCGACCAGACGCCCCGCCCGCACCGAGTCCCGCGCCCTCGATCTCGATCGACGGCGGCCAGACGTACGCGCCGGCGGTGCAGGAGTTCGGCGAGGGGTCGCAGACGATCGGGACGCCGTCGGTCCGCACGACGCCGTTCGAGGACGTCTACCTGTCCCTGCTCCCTGGCGCCGATCCGGAGGCGGGCACGGTCAACGTCCGCGTGATCGTGTCGCCCCTCGTCGCCTGGCTCTGGGCCGGCGGCCTGCTGATGTTCGTCGGCACCGTCCTCGCCGCCTTCCCGGGCCGGCGGCGCGACCCGCTCGACCCGGTGTCGGCCGACGTGCCCGCCGAGGGAGCTCGTCGAGGCCGGCTCGTGACGAAGCGGAGCGCGACGACCGTCGTCCCCGTCGTGATCGTGCTGCTCGTCTCGTTCGCCGTCGATCATCGTGCTGGCGACGCGGGAGCCGGCGGTCAACCGGGTCGCGGCCAGCCCGCTCGTCGGGCGGGCGGCCCCGCCGCTCGCCGGCACCACGCTCGACGGCGACGCCTTCGACCTCGCCGAGCACCGCGGCGAGTGGGTGCTCGTCAACTTCTTCGCGACGTGGTGCGGGCCGTGCCGGCGCGAGCACGCCGACCTCGGCGGCTTCCATGATCGGCACGCCGAGATCGGCGACGCCTGGGTCGTCTCGGTCGTGTTCGACGACACCACCGAGGACGCCCGGGCCTTCTTCGAGGAGGACGGCGGCGACTGGCCCGTCGTCGTCGGCGACCAGGGCGACATCGCCCTCGACTACGGCGTGATCAAGGTGCCCGAGTCGTACCTCGTCAGCCCTGACGGCGTCGTCGTGAAGAAGCTCATCGGCGGGGTCACCCAGGAGTTCCTCGAGGAGCTGCTCGTCGCGGCCGAGCAGCAGACGGGATGATCCGCACGGTGTCGTACGCGGCGATGCTCGTCGCCCTCGTCGCCGCCTTGGCCGTCGGCGTCCTCGACGACAGCGGCACCCGGACACCCGAGGACCGCGTGCAACGCGCTGGCGGCGTCGATCCGTTGCCCGCAGTGCCGCAGCCAGTCCGCCGGCGACAGCGACGCGCCGACCGCGCAGGCCGTGCGCCGCGAGATCGCCGAGCGGGTCGAGGCGGGGCAGTCCGACGCCGAGATCCGCGTCGTACTTCGCCTCGACCTACGGCGAGGAGATCCTCCTGCGCCCGCCGGCCAGCGGCGTCGGTGCCCTCGTGTGGGTCGCTGCCGGTCGCCGCCTTCGTGCTCGCCGCCGGCGGCCTCGCCTACGCCTTCGCCCGTTGGAAGCGATGGTCGTGAGCGAGCCGCAGGCGAGCGGACGCGCCGAGTTTCTGCGTCGCAGCGGTCGCGTCTGCGCCGACCTCGAGCGCGAGCACGACGCCGGGCGACCTCGAGCCGACGCAGCGACTCACGTCGCGCGACCTCGAGCGCGACGCCGACTACGAGGTACGCCGCCAGCCTCGCAGCGGCTGCCGTCGACGAGCCGCCGCCGCGGCCGCCGGCCCGGCGCCGCCCTGCCGCCGCGACGGTGTCGGCGGTCCTCCTGCTCGTGGTGGCGTCGCCGCCGGCGTCCTCGTCGCCCGGTCGACCGGCCGCCGGAGGGCGGCAGACGCTGTCAGGCAACGCCCAGAGCGAGGTCGTCGTCACGACGACCACCCTCCCGGTCGACGCTCGCCCGGTGCAGTGGGAGCGAAGGCGGCGACGCCATCGACTGCTTCACGGCGTACACCGACGCCAACCCCGACGACCCGCTCGGCTGGACCGCGTTCGCCCTGTTCGCCATCCGGTCCGGCATCGCCGAACGACAACGAGCAGCTGTTCGACGCCGGCGTGTCGTTCCTCCGTGAGGCCCTCGACGCCGATCCCGGCTACGTCCCGGCGCGGGTGCAGCTCGCGACCGTGCTACCTCCGCACCGGGCGGACCGACGAGGCCCGGACCGAGCTGCGCCCAGCTCGAGGGGCCGACATCCCGCCCGACCTCGTCCCCCTCGTCGACGTCCTCCGCGACGAGCTGGCCGGGTCTGCTACGACCAGCCGTGAGCGACTCGACGGCGATCCATCAGCACCGCGGCGAGTCGACGGTCCGCCTCGGTGGGGGGCAGGGGTTCTACGGCGACGGCAAGGGCCCGGTCGCCGACCGTGCTCGACGCCGGCGTCGACTACCTCGTGTGCGAGGCGCTGGCCGAGCTGACCCTCGCCATCCTCCAGAAGGACCGCCAGCGCGACGAGTCGCTCGGCTACACCCGCGACCTGCCCGCTCTACGTCGGCCTCGCGCTGCCGTACGCTCGTCGACGGCCGCACGAAGCTCATCACCAACGCCGGCGGCATCAACCCGGTCGCCGCCGGTCGCGCCGTCGATCGACGCTGCTGCGCGAGCGCGGGCGCCGAGCGGGCTCAAGGTGGCCACCGTCGTCGGCGACGACGTGCGCCCGCACGCCGACGCGCTCGGCCTGCCCGACGACGCGCTCTTCGCCAACGCCTACCTCGGCGCCCGGCCGATCGTCGACGCGCTCGACGCACGGCGCCGACGTCGTCATCACCGGCCGGGTCGCCGACGCGTCGCTGTTCCTCGCCCCGCTCGTGCACGAGTACGGCTGGGCGTGGGACGACTGGGACCGCCTGGCCGCCGGCGTCGTCGTCGGCCACCTGCTCGAGTGCAGCGGGCCAGGTGAGCGGGCGGCAACTACTCGGGCCGGTGGTGGGAGAACTCCGACCCGCTGCGCATCGCCGTTCCCGATCGGCGAGGTCGAGGCCGACGGCACCGCCGTCATCACCAAGCCGCCGGGCACGGGCGGCGATGGTCACCTTCGACACCGTGCGCGAGCAGCTGCTCTACGAGGTGCACGACCCGGCCGCGCTACCTCAACCCCGACGTCGTCGCCGACTTCACCGTCGCTCCGCCTCGACGACCTCGGCGACGACCGCGTGCGGGTGTCGGGCACGCGCGGCGCGCCCGCGCCCGCCACCTACAAGGGCCTCGTGTGCACGCCCGCGGGCTGGGCGGGCGAGGCCCGCCTCGCGCTACTCGTGGCCCGACGCCGAGGCCAAGGCCCGCGCCGCGGTCGCGCTTCGTGCGGGCCCGCGCCGAGGCCGAACGGCGTGGCCGTCGAGGAGTGGCGCGAGGAGTACTTCGGCGTCGACGCCTTCGGCGGGCCGACCGTCGGCGTCGCCCGAGCGGACTGGGAGCCGCCCGAGGTGCATCGGCCGGCTGGCGTGGCGCTGCGCCGACGAGCGCACGGCCGGCCGTCGGTCGGGCCGCGGAGGCCGGCCTGCTCGGCCTGTCCGGCCCGCCGACGATCGCCGGCTTCGGCCGCGGCGCGCGACGGCGGCCCGACCCAGCTCCTCGCCGTCGACGCCTTCGAGGTCCCCCGCGACCTCGTCGACGCCCAGACCGCGGGTCGGCCATTCCGGCGGGGGGAGGTACGCGGCCCTCGGTGATCTTCTCGCCGTCGGTCTCGAGGACCCAGGTCGACCCCTTGGCCCACCGGAGCTCGTCGGGCAGCCGGGCGCCGTCGCGGGCCGCCCGGCGCAGGACCTCCGGCACGACGTCGCCGTGGGTGCACAGCACGCTGTCGCCCTTGCGCTTGCCGACGTCGAGCAGGAGGTCGTAGGCCGAGCGGCCGCCGGCGCCCTCGGCCAGCTCGTCGGCGACCTTCACCTCGAGGCCGAGCTCCTTCGCCAGCGGCGCCACCGTGTCGATGCATCGGACGGCACGGGCTCGACAGGATCCGGCGGACATCGGACTTGCCGAGCAGGTCGACGAGGCCGGTCGGCCTGGCGTTCGCCCCGCTTGGTGAGGGGCCGGAGCTCGTCGGGCTCGTCCCCCCACTCCGCACGGCTCTGGGCGACCGCGTGGCGGACCAGGTACACGGCCATGGGCGCCGCAAGTTAGCTTCCCGAGCCGTGGCCCGGATCCGGCTGGTCGACTTGTGCGGTGCCCGGTGCGGCGACAAGGGCGACATGTCCGACGTCACGTTGTTCTGCGACGACGAGGCCGCCTACGAGGCCGTGCTCGCCGCCGTCACGCCCGAGGTGGTCGCCGGCCACTTCGGCGACCTGGTGCGGGGCCCGGTCGAGCGGTTCGAGGCCCGGAACGTCCTGGCGGTCAAGTTCGTGCTGCACGACGCCCTCGGGGGCGGGGCGCCCCGGTCGCTGCGGAGCGACAACCTCGGCAAGACCTTCTCGGCGGCCCTGCTGCGCCTCGAGATCGACGTCCCCGAGAGCCGTCGCTACGGGCGCCCGCCGGCGGGAGCGGGCCCCGCTCCCGCACCGAGCGCCCAGCGTGAGGGTCACGCCGGGCTCGGGTGCGCCGACGCCCGCCGAGCGGTAGGTCGCCAGGGCGGCCGCGTTGTCGGCCTCCGTGCTGACCCACATGCCGTAGCAGCCGCGCTCGGCGGCGAGTCCGGCCAGGCGGCGACGAGGGCGCGCCCGATGCCTCGGCGCCGGTAGGGCTCGTCGACGCCGAGCTCGTAGAGGAACATCTCGGTCCCCTTGTCCGGATGTGACGTCTCGACGCCGCTGACGAACCCGACGTCGACGCCGTCGACGGAGGCGATCAGCAGGTGATGGCCGTCCTCGGCCAGGAACCGCGGCGTCCAGTCCGCCCTCGCCGGACCGTCGAACAGCGTCGCGGCGGCCAGGACGCGGTCGCGGTCCTCCGGGCCGAGGCGCTCGATCTCCACGGATGCCGACCGTAGCGACGCCCGGGCACGCGGCGATTCAGGTTCGCTCCGCCGCCGTCCTGGCGGCTCCGCTCACACGGCGATCCAGGTTCGCTCCGCCGCCGTCCTGGCGGCTCCGCTCACACCGAGCTCCTGTCGTGCCCGACGCCGTGCGGGCTCGGGGGCGCATCCTGCGCGGCTGAAACCGCGGTACGGCCGGTCGGTCAGCGGCGGAGGGCGCGGAGCTCGGCGAGCACCTGCGGCAGCGCGTCGAGCAGGGCGTCGACGTCGGCGTCGGTGCGTCGACCAGCCGACCGAGACGCGCAGGGACCGGTGGGCGTCGACGCCCATCGCCTCGAGCACCGGGCGACGGCTCGAGCGACTCGGACGAGCACGCGCTGCCCGAGTGGGCGGCGACGCCGGCCGGTCGAGGCCGAGCAGCACGGCCTGCGGCTCGACGCCGTCGAAGCCGAGGCACACGAGGTGGGGGAGCGAGCCGTCGGGCGCGGGTCGCCGTAGCGCCGCACGCCCGGTCGACGCCCGCCAGCCGGTCAGCGACCCGGTCGGTCAGGCGCGCGCTGCTCGGCTCGCCTTCGGCGCGCGACGTCGATGGCCGCCGCGCGCGGCGCCGAAGCCGACGATGGCGGGCACGTTCTCCAGCCCGGCCCGGCGGGCCCGCTCCTGGTCGCCGCCGACGAGCAGCGGGCGCAGCCGCAGGCCGCGCCGGACGAGCAGCGCGCCGGTGCCGGCGGGCCCGCCGAGCTTGTGGGCGCTGACACGACAGCAGGTCGGCGCCGAGGTCGTCGAAGTCGATCGGCACGTGGCCGGCGGCCTGGGCGGCGTCGACGTGCACGAGCACGCCGCGCTCGCGGCAGCGCGGCGACGACCTCGGCGACGGGTTGCAGCGTGCCGACCTCGTGGTTGCCCCACTGCACGTGCACGAGCGCGGTGTCGGGCCGCACGGCGCCGAGGAGCTCGTCGGGGTCGACCCGGCCGGTGGCGTCGACGCCGACGACCGTCACGTCGCCGTGCGCCTCGGCCGACGAGCCGCACGGCCGAGTGCTCGACCGCGGCGACGCACCTGGTGGCCGCCCGCGCTCGGCCGCGCCCCAGCACGCCGGCGGCGATCGCCTCGGTGGCGCCGCTGGTGAACACGACCTCCCGCGGCCGCGGCGCCGAGGAGCGCGGCCACCTCCTCGCGCGCCTCCTCGACCGCGACCCGCGCCGTCGAGCCCCTCGGCGTGGACCCGGCCGGGATCGCCCGACCCGGCGTCGAGCGCGGCGACGCATCGCCTCGCGCGCCTCGGGCCGCAGCGGCGAGGTCGACGCGTGGTCGAGGTAGTGCCGCGTCGGGTCACTCGACGGTCGGTGACGCAGACGGCGTCGCCCAGCGGCGACCGACGCCTCGGTCGCCGGCGACGGTGTCGCCGTAGAGCGCGGCGAGCATGCCCTTGCACCATGCCGCGGTCGACGGCGCAGATCACCGGGTGCTCGATGGCGGCGTCGCCGAACGGGCAGTGCTCGGAGATGATCCGCAGCCGCCCGTCGCGGCTCTCGGCGTGGGCGGCGAAGCCGTGGGCGGTGAGGGCGTCGGCCACGGCGTGCAGCGCGAGCGGAACGAGCGGCCGACGTCGTCGTCCACGCCGCGCCGGCCGCCGCCGCGGTCGCCGCCATGGCCCGGCCGTACTCGACGCCGACCTCCTCGGCCATCGCCTCGGCCTCGCCGGCCGGCAGCGGCGCGAGCGCCCGGCCGAGCAGGGTGACGAGCAGGTCGTCGTGGCGGACGGGGAACTCGAGCGCCATCGTCCGCTCGGTGACCCGGTAGCGCTTCGACGGCCGGCCGGCGCCGGTCGCCGCTGCGGTCGGTCGACACCTCGAGGTAGCCGCCGCCGGCGAGCTTGTCGAGGTGGTGGCGGGCGACGTTGGGGTGCAGCTCGAAGCGCTCGGCCACCTCGGACGGCGGTGACGCCGCGGCTCGGCGTCGCGGACGTGCAGAGGTAGATGTCGCGGCGGGTGGGGTCGCCGAACGCCGACGTGATGGCGGTGACCGCGGACGAGAAGTCCGGCGTCGAGAGCGGGGCTCGACCCCATGCCCCCGGTAGGTTACGGACCCCGTGCCCGTCGACCGACGCCCTCGTCATCGACGCCCTGCGCCCGGTCCAGGACCCCGAGCTGCACCGCACCATCGTCGACCTCGGCATGGTCAAGGGCATCGCCATCGACGGCGGCAGCGTCCAGGTCCAGATCGCCCTCACCGTCGCCGGCTGCCCGCTCCGCGCCGAGATCGACCAGCGGGTGACCGACGCCGTCACGGCCCTCGACGGGGTCGACCGCGTCGACGTCGACTTCACGGTGATGACCGACGAGGAGCGGGCCGCGGTCCGCCAGCTGCTCCACGGCGATCCCGGCGCGCCACCGCCGGCTCCCAGCCGGCCCACGGCCACGCCCAGGGCCGGGCCGATCCCGTTCGCCGATCCGGCCTGCCGCACCCGCGTGCTGCTCATCGCCTCGGGCAAGGGCGGCGTCGGCAAGTCGTCGGTCACCACCAACCTCGCCGTCGCCCTGGCGCAGCGGGGCAAGAGCGTCGGCGTCGTCGACGCCGACGTCTGGGGCTTCTCGATCCCGCGGATGCTCGGCGTCGACCAGCCGCCGGTCGTCATCGACTCGATGCTCGTGCCGCCCGAGGCCCACGGCGTCCGCGGTCATCTCGATGGGCTTCTTCGCCGAGGAGGACCAGCCGGTCATCTGGCGGGGCCCGATGCTCCACAAGGCGCTCGAGCAGTTCCTCACCGACGTGTTCTGGGACGAGCCCGACTTCCTCGTCGTCGACCTGCCGCCGGGCACCGGCGACGTCTCGATCTCGCTGGCGCAGTACCTGCCGCGGGCCGAGGTCTACGTCGTCACCACGCCGCAGCCGCGCGGCCCAGAAGGTCGCCCAGCGGGCCGGCTTCATGGCCCGAAGGTCAACCTCGAGGTCAAGGGCGTCATCGAGAACATGAGCTGGTTCACCGGCGACGACGGCAAGCGCTACGAGCTGTTCGGCGCGGGCGGCGGCCAGACGCTCGCCGACCTGCTCGAGGTGCCGCTGCTCGGCCAGGTGCCGCTCGTGCCGCGCTGCGCGAGGGCGGCGACGACGGCGAGCCGATCATCGCCGCCGACCCCGACAGCGAGGCGGCGCAAGGCCTTCGCCGAGATCGCCCGGCCGCATCGACGACGAGCTGGCCCCCACCCGACGCGGCGCCACCACGAGCTCAAGCTCATCTGACCCGACGGCCGCGCCAACGCCGTCCGGCGACCCCGATCGAGCTGACCACGCTCCGACCACCGCCTGACTCGCGACAGCGCAGGAGCACCCTGGTGGACGTCCGCATCGGACTCGTGCCTACAGCGCCACGTGAGCTCGAGCTCGAGCTGCCCGACGACACCGACGTCGACGCGCTGAAGGCCGCAGGTCGCCGAGGCGCTCGGCGACGACGACGGCGTGCTCTGGCTCACCGACAAGAAGGGCAGCCAGGTCGGCTCGTCGCCGGGAAGGTCGCCTTCGTCGAGCATCGGCAGCCGGCGGCGACAAGGGCCGCATCGGCTTCGGGTGACGGCTGAGCACCGGCCGATGCGCCCGGACGCCGCTGCTCGACCGCCGGCTGCTCTTCGTCACCGGCAAGGGCGGCGTCGGCAAGACGAGCGTCGCGGCCGCCCTCGGGCTGCTCGCCGCCGAGCACGGCAAGCGCACCCTCGTCGGCGAGGTCGACGCCAAGGGCAACCTCGCCGACTTCTTCGAGGTCGCCGCCGACCGGCTTCGAGCCCCGCGAGCTCGCCCCCGGCCTGTACGCCATGACGATGCACACCGAGGACTCCCTCAAGGAGTACCTGCGGCTCCAGCTCAAGATCCCGCTCGTCGCCCGGCTCGGCCCGCTCGCCCGCACCTTCGACTTCGTCGCCAACGCCGCGCCCGGGGTGAAGGAGGTGCTGACGATCGGCAAGTTCCTGTGGGAGGTGCGGGAGCGCCACTACGACCTCGTCGTCGTCGACGCCGTCGCCACCGGTCACGTCATCGCCCAGCTCGCCGCGCCCCAGGGCATCCGCGAGCTGGTGAAGGTCGGCCTGGTGCGCGAGCAGACCGGCTGGATGCTCGACCTGCTCGGCGACCCGGCCATCACCGGCGCCGTGATCGTCGCCAGCCCCGAGGAGATGCCGGTCAACGAGACGCTCGAGCTGCCGAGCCGGATCGCGGCCGAGACGAACGTCGACCTGGCCGCGGTCGTCGTCAACCGGGTGCTGCCCGAGCTGTTCGGCCGGGGCGAGGAGGAGGTGTTCGAGCGGCTGCGCGAGCCCGACGGCGTGGCGGCCCTCGAGGCGCGCCGGAGGGCCCGGTCGGCGACCGTGCTCGACGCCGCCGAGCTGGCGGTCACGCTGCGGCGCACGCGGGCCGAGCACCTCGCCCGGCTGCGCGACGGCCTCGGCGGCGACGTCGAGCTCCTCTACGTCCCCGAGCTGTTCACGAAGTCCCACGGCGTCCGGGCCACCCGCCAGGTCGCCGAGGCCCTCGGCGCGGAGCTGGGCTACTGATGGCGCGCGAGCGACGCAGAGGCCGCCTGACGACGCGCCGCCGACGCTCGAGCGGCTGTTCGCCGCCAAGGAGATCGTCATCCACTGCGGCTCCGGCGGCGTCGGCAAGACCACCACGGCGGCGGCGGCGGCGGCGATGGCCGCCATCCACCTCGGCGGCAAGGTGCTCGTGCTCACCGTCGATCCCGGCCCGGCGGCTCGCCAACGCCCTCGGCATCGAGCGGTTCGGCAACGTCGAGACCCGGGTGCCGGCCGAGGCGTTCGCCGCCGCCGGCGTCGAGCCGCGGGGCGAGCTGTGGGCGGCGATGCTCGACACGAAGCAGACCTGGGACGACCTCATCCGCCGCCACGCGCCCGACGCCAAGACCCGCGACGCGATCCTCGCCAACCCGCTGTACCAGAACCTCATGGGCCGGTTCGTGCAGAGCCACGACTACATCGCCATGGAGCGGCTCTACGACCTGCACAGCTCCGGGCACCTACGACCTGATCGTCGTCGACACGCCGCCGACCCGGAACGCCATCGACTTCCTCGAGGCGCCGGCGCGCATGGCCGACTTCTTCTCGTCGCGGCTGCTGCGGTGGCTCACCGCGCCGGCCCGCAGCCGGGTCGTCAACTTCGCGTCGAAGCCCTTCTACACCGTCGCCGACCGCATCCTCGGCACGCAGTTCCTCCAGGACATCGCCGAGTTCTTCCTGCTCATGCAGGGCATGTACGACGGGTTCGTCGAGCGGGCCCAGGCCGTCGAGAGGGTCCTGCACGACAAGCGCACCACCTTCGTCGTGGTGTCGACGCTCGAGGCGGCGCCCGCTGCGGGAGGCCGAGTTCTTCATCGACGAGCTCGGCGAGCCGCGAGCTCCACCTCGGCGCCGTCGTGCTCAACAAGGTGCTGCCGGCTTCCTGCTCGACCAGAAGGTCGACGACGGTCGCCCGCCGGCTCGAGGACCAGGCCGACGCGCTCGCCGCCGAGGTCGCCACCGCCGTCGGCGCCGACGAAGGACCAGGTGGCGAGGGTGCTGCACGAGGTCGGCGCGAGCTTCCTGAACTTCCAGGTCGTGGCCCAGCGGGAGGCCGAGACCCGGGCCGAGCTGGCGGCGACGCCCGACGTCGTCGCCGCGGTCCCGTACTTCGACACCGACATCTACGACCTCGCCGGCCTCGTCCGGCTCGGCGAGTCCATCTGGCGCTGAGTCTTCCTCGGGCGTAGGCCATATGGCCTACACTCGCTCGACGAGCCGGGCGTGCACAGGGAGGTGCCAGACCGTGGGGTTCTTCAAGAAGCGACCGGAGGTGTCATCGACCTGCGGGAGCAGGCGCCGGCGCCCCAGCCGCGTGCCGCTTCGAGTTCGGCTTCCCGACCCGGTGCCCGACCTGCGGCGAGCGGGGTACCTCGATCACATCGATCCGTTCAAGCGGATCCAGTACGAGCACTGCCCCGTCTGCTTCGCCCGAAGTGGGAGCACACCGAGGCCGACATCGCCTCGCTCAACGGCATGCCGGCCTGAGCCGGCGGTTCGCTGCACCTAACGTCGAGGCCTCGTGGCCTCCCTCGCCGAGCTCGCCCGGATCCACACCGACCTCGACGGGCCGCGCATCGCCCACCTCCAGCGGCTCGCCGCCGCCTGGGGCCTGCTCGCCGACCTCTCCTTCGCCGACCTGCTGCTGTTCGCGCCCGGTGCCGGGGCAGTCGACGGGCCGGGAGTTCGTCGTCCTCGGCCAGATCCGGCCGACCACCTCCCAGACCGTGTACCGCAGCGACTGGGTCGGCAGCGTCCTGCCGGCGGAGGACCGCGCCATCGTCGCCCGGTGCCTGGGCCGAGCGGCGACCTCCTCGAGGGCGAGCTCGAGGTGCGAGCCGCTCCGGGAGCGGGTGCGGGTGCTCGGCATCCCGGTGCGCTTCGACGGGCGAGTCGGTCGCCGTGCTGACCAAGGAGTCGACGCCGACGTTCGGGCGCCAGCCCGGCGAGCTCGAGCGCACTACGTCGAGGTGTTCAACCGGTTCGCCCGGATGATCGCCGCCGGCGACTTCCCGTTCCGCGCACGAGGACGCCGACACCGACGCCCTGCCCCGCGTCGGCGACGGCGTGCTCGTGCTCGACGCCCAGATGCGGGTGCGAGTACTCGTCGCCCAACGGCGTCTCGGCGCTGCACCGCATCGGCGTGCACGCCAACGCCGAGGGCATGCGCCTCGGCGAGCTCGGCCTCGACGAGTCGCCGATCCGGGCGGCCTTCGAGGGCGCCGCTGCCGGTCACCCGGGAGGTCGAGCGCGGCCCCGAGGTCACCGTCGTGCTGCGCTGCATCCCGCTGCTCGCCGACCACGCCGTCACCGGCGCCGTCGTGCTCCTGCGCGACATCTCCGAGCTGCGGCGCCGGGACCGGCTGCTGCTGTCCAAGGACGCGACGATCCGCGAGATCCACCACCGGGTGAAGAACAACCTGCAGACGATCTCGTCGCTGCTGCGCCTGCAGGGCCGCCGGCTGGCCTCGCCGGAGGCGAAGGCGGCCATCGAGGAGTCGGTGCGGCGGGTGCGCTCGATCGCCCTGGTGCACGAGATCCTCTCGCCGGGAGGCGGGCGAGGACGTCGCCGTTCCTCGACATCGTCCACGACCTGACCCGCATGGCCGAGGAGGCCTTCGCCGACCCGGAGCGGCCGGTCCGCTGCAGTGGTCGAGGGCGACCCGGGTGCCGTGCCGGCCACGGTGGCGACGCCGCTCGCCGTCGTGCTCAACGAGCTGCTGCAGAACGCCGCCGACCACGCCTTCCCGGCCGGGGTCGGGCGGCGGGCTCAGGTCGTGCTGTCGCTGCGACGGGAGGGGCCCGACCTGGTCGTGGAGGTCCAGCGACGACGGCGCGGGCCTGCCCGAGGGCTTCGACCTCGAGACCGCCGGCGGCCTCGGCCTGTCGATCGTGCGGACGCTCGTCACGCTCCGAGCTGGCGGGGACGATCGAGATGCATCCGCGTCGAGCACGGGACCGGGCACCGTCGTCCGGATCGTCGTCCCGATCGAGACCCGCCCGTCGTGACGGCGCCCAAAACCACGAATCGGCGGTGGTTGTTCGGCCTCTGCGCCGACAACCAGCGCCGATTCAGGGATTTCGGGTCAGCTGGCGCGGCGCTGGCGGGCGAGCCACGCCCGGCGGAGCTTGCGGCGCTCCTCCTCGGAGGTGCCGCCCCAGACGCCGGAGTCCTGGTTGGTCACGAGGGCGAACTCGAGGCACGGCGGCCTGGACCTCGCACGTCGGCGCACACGGCCTTGGCCTGGGCGATCTGCTCGATCGCCGGGCCGGTGGTGCCGACCGGGAAGAAGAGGTCGGGGCTGGTGTCGCGACAGGCGGACAGGTCGCGCCAGTCGTCGTTCTCGACGAGCGCCGTAGGGCTCGGCGGAGAGGGAAAGTGCCACCTGGTCCTCCCGGGGGGTTTACGGAGGGGTAACTCGCTTGTGAGGGGCTTCACATGCCGTCCGGACGATCGGAACACCTGGTACGGCTGCGGTGAACAGATGGTAGACGGCTGCGCTCACTCCTGCAAGCAAAAGTTTCGTAGTGCCGAAACACTCAGCGTGGTAACTGAGCCCGCTTCGACGCCGCTCGTGATCGCCCACCGGGCGCGAGCGCCCAGCGGGCGGAGAACACCCTCGCCGCGTTCGCCCACGCCGTCGAGCTCGGGGCCGACGGCGTCGAGCTCGACGTCCGGGCGACCGCCGACGGGGCGCTCGCGATCCAGCACGACCTCCACCTGGCCGACGGCCGGGCCGTCAGCGCCGTCGACGCCGCTGACCTGCCCGCCGTTCGTCCCGTTGCTCGACGCCGCCCTGGCGGCCTGCGGGTCCCTCCTCGTGAACGTCGAGATCAAATCCGACGAACCGGGCGCGGGCAGTCGCGCTCGTGGCCGACGTCGCCGCCGCTGGCGCCCGTTGGGGCGGGCCGGTGCTCGTGTCGAGCTTCGACCCGACGACCGTCGACGCCGCCGCAGCCGCCGGGCTGCCCGCCGCCCAGCTCACGTTGTTCCTCGACCGGTCGGTGCCGGAGCTGGTGGCGGCGGTCGCCGGGCGTGGGCTCGTGGCCTGGCACCCGCATCACGCGACCCTCGACGAGGACGCTGTCGCACGCGGCCCACGACGCCGGGCTGGCCGTGAACACCTGGACCGTCGACGACCCGCCCCGGATCACCGAGCTCGCGGCCTGGGGCGTCGACGGCATCGTCACCAACGACGTGCCGACCGCCTTGCGGACGCTCGGGCGCTAGCGCTCGTGTCGCGCAGGATGCGCCCCGGCCCGAGCGGACTCGGGCACGACAGGAACTCCGTGTGAGCGGAGCCGCCAGGACGGCGGCGGAGCGAACCTGAATGAGCGCGCGGATGCCGCCAGACTGGCACGAGGAACTCCGTGTGAGCGGAGCCGCCAGGACGGCGGCGGAGCGAACCTGAATGAGCGCTGCTCAGCCGGGGAGGACGAGCCGGAGGACGTCGGGCTCGTGGCGGAACTCGAGCCGGCGATCTCCCCGAGGTAGTCGCCGTCGACCTGGTACGGGAACGGCTGCCCTCGGTGCCGACGACCTCGAGGCTCGTCGAGGTCGGTGCGGACGTCGAGCCACTTCAGCCGCCGGATGTCGTTGCCGGCCAGGGCGGTCGCCGGCGGCCCGCAGCACCTGTCGAAGGCGCAGGGTCCGGAACGTGACCGCCGCCAGGCCCCGCTCGAGGGTCGCCTCGGGCACGAGGTCGAGGGGCCGGTTGCCGAGGAACGTGTACGGGTTCGTGTTCAGGACGATGGTGAAGTAGCCGGCGTACGCCGTCGACCTCGAAGCGGGGCCGGCTGCTGTCGTAGTGGCGGAACCAGGTCGTGAAGGCGGAGAAGACGAACAGCGGGTGGCCGGCCCACCGCTTGAGCTGCGCCCGCCGCTCGACCTGCTCGACGACGGCGGCGTCGAAGCCGAGGCCGACGTGGAACAGGAAGTAGCGGCCGTTGACCGAGCCGAGCCCGACGGCCTCGATCCGGCCGGCGGCGAGCCCGTCGAGCAGGGCGCCGGTCGCCTCGATGGGGTCGTTGGGCAGGCCGATCGTGCGGGCGAAGACGTTCGTCGAGCCGCCGGGCAGCGGCGGCAGCGCGGTCTCGGTGCCGGCCAGGCCGTTGGCCGCCTCGTTCAGGGTGCCGTCGCCGCCGAGCACGACGACCACGTCGACGCCGTCGCGGGCCGCGCCCTGCGCCAGCCGGGTGGCGTGGCCCCGCCGGCTCGTCTCGGCCACGGTCACGTCGTGGTCGGCGGAGAGCGCCTTCTGGATGACGACCCGCCCGCGGGGCGTCACCGACGAGGCCGAGGAGTTGACGATCAGCAGCAGTCGCATCGGACGTCGCACGTCCTGCAGTTTGGCCCGACGAAACCTGCGCGTGGCAGGATCGGCCGCCATGAACATCGCCGTCTGCGTGAAGCAGATCCCCGACCCGGCCGAGCCGGGGGCGCTGAACCCCGACCACACGCTGAAGCGCGAGGGCAAGCTCATCCTCGACGAGTCCGACTCCTACGGCGTCGAGATGGCCCTCCAGCTCGTCGACAAGGCCGGCGGGGGCGAGGTCACCCTCGTGTCGATGGCCCCGGGTGGCTCCAAGGACGGCCTGCGCACCGCGCTCGCCATGGGCGCCGCCAAGGCCGTCCTGGTCAGCGACGACGCCCTCAAGGGCGCCGGCGCCCTCGACACCGCCAAGGTGCTCGCCGCCGCCATCAAGCGCAACGAGTTCGACCTGGTGCTCGCCGCCACCGAGTCGACCGACGGCTACACCGGCACCGTCCCCGAGCAGATCGCCGAGGTCCTCGGCCTGCCGTCGGTCACCTTCGCCAAGCACGTCGAGGTCGACGGGTCGACGCTGAAGGTGCAGCGCCAGACCGAGGCCGGCTACGACGAGGTCGAGTCCCCGCTGCCCGGCCGTCGTGTCGGTGACCGCCGGCGTCGTCGAGCCCCGCTACCCGAGCTTCAAGGGGATCATGGCGGCGAAGTCCAAGCCGGTCGACGAGGTCGCCGTCGCCGACCTCGGGATCGACGCCGCCATCGTCGGCTGGGCCGGCGCCGGCCAGGAGATCGTCGCCGTCGACCAGGCCGAGGAGCGCCAGGCCGGCGAGATCGTCGAGGACGACGGCGAGGGCCACCAGAAGATCGTGGCCTTCCTCGAGAGATCTGAAGGTCATCTGATGTCGACTCGCAGCCGGATGCGGCCGTCCGCACTGAAGGGAATTTCTGATGCCGATCTCCAACATCTGGGTCTTCGCCGAGGCCATCGACGGCAAGGTGAAGACGATCACCCTCGAGCTGCTGGCCAAGGCCAGAGCGCTCGCCGGGAGCTCGGTGACGGCGAGGTGACCGCCGTGTTCGGCGGCGACGGCGCGGCCGTGGCCGAGGAGCTCGGCGCCCACGGCGCCACCAAGGTCCTCGCCACCGGCGACCTCGGCGACGCCATGCCCGGCGTGGCGATCGCCTCGGCGATCGCCGAGTCGGGCCAGGCGCCCGACCTGTTCCTGCTCGGCACGACCTACGACGGCCGCGACGTCGCCGCCCGCCTGTCGGTCAAGCTCGACCGGCCGGTGCTCACGAACAACGTCGAGGTCGACGTCGACGGCGACACCGTGATCGCCACGACCCCGATCTTCGGCGGCACCCAGCTCGTGCGCACGAAGTTCACCGGTCCCGGCCCGCACCTCGTGCTCGTGCGGCCGAAGTCGTTCGCGGCCGAGCCGTCGGGCGGCGGCGCGGCCGCGGTCGAGGACCTCGCCGTCCCCGACCTCGGGCCCACGGGCGGCGCCAAGATCCTCCAGCGCCACGTCGAGGAGGCGACCGGGCCGAAGCTCGACGAGGCCGCCATCGTGGTGTCCGGCGGCCGTGGCCTCGGCGAGGCCGGCAAGTACGAGATGATCGAGCAGCTGGCGAAGCTGCTCAAGGGCGCGCCGGGCGCGTCGCGGGCGATCGTCGACGCCGGCTGGGTGCCGTACTCGTACCAGGTCGGCCAGACCGGCAAGGTCGTGAAGCCGAGCGTCTACATCGCCGCCGGCATCTCCGGCGCCACCCAGCACATGGTCGGCATGAAGGGCTCGCAAGAACATCATCGCCATCAACAAGGACCCCGAGGCGCCCGATCTTCGGCATCGCCGACCTCGGCATCGTCGGCGACGTGCACAAGGTCCTGCCCAAGCTGATCGAGGCCCTCCAAGCCCGCAGCTAGAGCCGTGCTCAGACCAGGGGCCAGGGGTACCGGCGGCCGGTGCCGTCGACCGGGAAGCGCGCCTCGGCCACGACGGCCCGGGCCCGGGTCAGCACCGCGTCGCGCTCGAAGGGGTCGAGGAGGACCGACACCTCGACCGGGAGCCCGCGCTCGGACGAGTCGGGCCACCGGCTCGACCTCGTCGGCCCGCATGACCTCGCCGCCGAACTCCCAGATCACCGTGCGCAGCTTGCTCTCGTGGTGGAACGCCAGCCCGTGGTCGATGCCCCAGATCCGGCCGGTCGGCGTCGCGCAGGAGGTGCCCGCTCTTGCGGTCGGTGTTGTTGATCAGCAGGTCGAACACGGCGAAGCGGCGGAGCTGGTCGTGGGTCGCCTCGTCCTCGTAGAGCGTGAAGTAGTGGGCGTCGGGGTCGAAGCTGACGAACTGCTGGAGCGACCCCTCGCCGAGCGGCGCGTCGGATCGGGGGACGGTCACCGGCACGAAGTTCCAGCCGAGGGCGGCGGCCAGGCGGTGCGCCGCCACCTCCCGCCGCCACAGCCCGGGAGGGAAGTCCCAGAGCGGCCGCTCGCCCCGTTCCGGCTTGTAGATGGCGAAGCACCGGCCGGGAGCGCCGCACACCTCGACGAGGAACGTGGCGTTGGAGCTCCACGGCATGCGGCCCTTCACCTCGATGTCGCCGCACGACAGGAGCGACGACACCGCCGCCGGGTCGGCCGGCGGCTCCGGCACCTCGATCTGCAGCGCCGGTTTCGGTTCGCTCACGGTCAGGCGCTCGCTCAGTTCCAGCGCGGGCAGTCGTGGCCGTCGGCGTCCATCGGCCCGCCACACAGGTAGCAGGGCGGACGGCCGGCGGCGACGAGCTCCCGGGCGAGCTCGACGAACGCGGCGACCTGGGCGCGGGTGAGCCGGAAGCGAGCCGACGCGGGGGCGTCGTCGGGCCCCTGGTCCTCCTCGGCGAGGAGCTGCTCGCACAGCAGGACCATGCGATCGGCCCGCTCGTCCCACGCCACGCCCATCCGGCCGATCACCCAGTTCGCCGCCGGTGGTTCGACGAAGCCGACGTCGGTGGCCGTGATCTCCTCGTCGCCCGGCACGGGGAGATCGGCGAGGATCCCGGCCAGGTGCTCGGCCAGCGCTCCGACCTGCTGCTTCTCGACCTTCAGGGACACGAGCTCGCCGTCGGCCACGGCCTGGATGAAGAAGGCGCGGTGACCGGGTTCGCCCACGGTCCCGGCGGTGAACCGCTCGGGGCTCGGCATCTCGTAGGACGCTTCCACGCCGACCTCAGCTCGGGGCCAGCGACGTCAGGTCGCGGCCGGTCGAGTTGACGCACAGGACCATGGCGGAGGCGCCGTCACCACCGTGCGCCACGGCCGTGACCGAGCACGGGGACACGACGATCCGCTGGAACAGGTCGAGGTGGCAGCCCATCGTCTGGGCGACGTACGCCTTGATCGGGTCGGCGTGGCTCACGGCCACCACGACCTTCCCGGGGTGAGCCAGCACCAGACGGTCGATGGCGGCGCAGATGCGGAGCTGCATCTCGGCGAAGGACTCGCCGCCGGGGAACCGGAAGCGGCTCGGACGCAGCTGCACCGCCTTCCACTCGGGTTGCTTGGCGAGGGCCTTGAGCTCCGCGCCGGTCCAGTCGCCGAAGTCGGCCTCGAGCAGGCCGCGCTCGATGACGACCTTCTGCCCGAGGGCAGCGGCGATCGGCGCCGCCGTCTCCCTGGTCCGCTCCAGCGGCGAGGCGTACACCGCGGCCACGCGGTCGCCGAACCCAGCGATGCGCTCGGCGGCGGCCTCGGCCTCGGCCCGCCCGTCCTCGGACAGGTGCAGCCCCTTGGCCCGACCCGGGAGCACCTGGCCGGTCGAGGGGGTCTGTCCGTGGCGCACGAGCAGGAGCAAGGTGCCCGCCGGCCCCGCCTTCCGCTTCTTGCTCCGTGCCACCTTCGTCGCCATGGAAGGAAGGAACCTACCGTGACCTCGTATGGAGGACTCCCTCGCGGCCCTCGAAGCGGAGGTGGTCGCCTGCCGCGCCTGCCCGCGCCTCGTGGCGTGGCGGGAACGGGTGGCCGCGGAGAAGGTGGCGCGGTTCCGAGCCGACGAGTACTGGGCCCGTCCCGTGCCCGGCTTCGGTGACCCCGACGCTCGCATCGTCCTCGTCGGCCTGGCGCCGGCGGCGCACGGCGGCAACCGCACCGGGCGCGTCTTCACCGGCGACCGGTCGGGTGACTTCCTGTTCGCGGCGCTGCACCGCTGCGGCTTCGCCAACCAACCGACCGCGACACACCGCGGCGACGGCCTCGCGCTGTCCGACGTGTTCATCACCGCCGCGGTCAAGTGCGCGCCGCCGGCGAACAAGCCGACACCGGCCGAGCGCGACACGTGCCGGCCCTACCTCGAGCGGGAGCTTGTGCTGCTCGAGCGCGCCGAGGTCCTCGTCGCCATCGGGCAGTTCGGATGGGACGCCGTGTGCTCCGTCGTCGGCGTTCGGCCCCGGCCCCGCTTCGGCCACGGGGCCGAAGCCCGCCTCCCCGACGGTCGCTGGCTGCTCGGGACCTACCACGTGAGCCAGCAGAACACCTTCACCGGCAAGCTCACCGAACCCATGCTCGACGCCGTCCTCCGCCGAGCATCCGAATTGGCGGTGGCCATCGGCGCATAGGCCGAACAACCACCGCCGGTTCGGGTCTGTCAGTCGAGGAGGGCGAAGAGCTCGCCGGCGAAGTACAGGACCGCGGTGGCGCCGAGGAAGCTCGACACGACGAGGCGGAGCCGGCGGTCGGCGGTGGCGATGGCGAGGTGGGCGCCCACGCGGGCCCCGGGGATGATGCCGACGATCAGGGCGGCGGCGACCCGCCAGTCGATGTTGCCCTGGATGGCGTGGGTGATCGTCCCGGGGACGGCGAACGCGCCGACGCAGGCCAGTGACGTGGCGATCGCCGTCTTCACCGGCATGCGGGCGAACTGCACGAACGCCGGGACCATGAGGACCCCGCCGCCGATGCCGAGCAGCCCCGACAGACCACCGGCGGTGATGCCGATGACGACGAACGTGAGCGTCGAGGTGGACGCCGGCTGGTACCGGACCCACTCGACGTCGGGTGCATCGAGGGCGTCGGACTCGGCGAGCGGCTCGTCGCCGGGCGCCGGTACGGCGGGCTGTGGCGGCCTCCTCATGCGCCACGCCGAAAACCCGAGCAGCAGTGCAGTGGCGAGCTGGAGGAGGTGACCGTCGCCGGGGACCTCGTCGGCGAGGGCGGCGCCGCCGACCGCGGCGAGCAGGCCGGCGGGCACGGTCGCGGCCACGGCGGGCCACTGGATCAGGCGCTCGCGCGAGTACCGGTTGGTGCCGCTGGCCGCCCCCGGGATGATGGCGGGGAGCGCCGTGCCGATGGCGACCAGAGGGGGCAGGCCGAGGAGGCGCATGCCCGGTTGGGAGATCACGCCGCCGCCCACCCCGAACAGGCCGGAGAGCACGCCGGTGGCGAACCCCAGCGCGACGGTGAGGACGTCGCGCAGCGGCCCGGGGTCCACCGGGCGACGTTAACGTCGGGGTTGGTCATGCCCCGCCATTCCCTCGCCTTCGTGGTTGCCGTCGTCGCGACCGCCGCGCTGGCGCGTGCGGTGCCGAGGAGGACGGCGGTCGCGCCGCCACCGAGGCGATGATGCTCGAGACGTGCGCGCCGACGGCGGAGCCGCTCGAGGTCGAGGTCTGCCGCTGCGCGTTCGACGCCATCAGTGAGCGGTACGACGACGAGGAGCTCGAGCGCCTCGACCGTCGCCTGCGCGACGAGCCCGACCAGTTGCCGGCCGACGTGCAGGAGGCGATCCTCGACTGCACCTTCGACGTGCTCGCCCCGCCGCCGCTGCCGACGACGTCCACGTCGGCGCCGGTGCAGGACGAGGGGTGAGGCCCGAAGACCGACCCAGCTAGGCTTCGCCTTCGCCTTCGCCTTCGCCTTGGCGCTCGGCGACCGGGGTGCATCGACGGCGAAGCTCGGCCACCGCTCCCGGCTCTTCTGCGACAGCTTGTGCATCAGGGCGATGGCGCCGGGGTCGTCGTCGGCCGGGCGGGCGATGATCGACCCGTCGGCGATCATGCGCTGGATCACCTCACGGCCGAGGTCGGTGCGGACGACGGTGAGCGTCCAGTCGTTGTCCTTGCCGATCCCGCCGGTCGACACGTCGGCGTGCTCGGCGGCGAAGTCGGGGCAATGCGTGCAGCCGGTGCGGGTCCAGGCGTGGCACTCCTTGAGGTTGATCTCGTGGAAGGCGCCGTCGCGCATCCAGATCTGGAAGACGCCCTTGATGTTCATCTTGACCATGTCCTGCTTGCGCAGGCCGTACTTCGTCTCGAACAGCTCCTCGAAGATGGCGTCGTCGAAGGTCTTCGAGCACAGCAGCCCGATGTTGAACAGGATACGGCTTCGCCGCCTTGCCGACCTTGCGATGCCACATCACCGGCAGCACCGACGACTGGCAGGACATGCCGACGAGCGCGAGGCGCGACGAGACCGCGTTCCTTCGCCTCCGCCGTCGCCAGGGTGTTGGCCGAGTAGGTGTACCGGCTGCCCGCCGACGCCAGGATCTCGTCGTTGGTGACGGCGACGCCGGGCTTGGCCTTCCAGTCCCCGGCCTCGCCGTCGAGGAACGAGACGAGGGCGCCGTCGATGTAGTCGTGCTCGCGCAGCCAGATGAGCATCGCCGACACGAGGCCGCCGTCCTGGCCCATGCGGTGGACCATGTCGTCGCTCGCTCTCGTGAGCAGGAGGTCCTTGTAGATGCCCGAATCCTCCTCGGGCTGGCGGACCCGCCCGAAGAGGTGATCGTCGGCTTCGGGCTCCCAGGCGCGGAAGCGGGGACAGGCGCGGGTGCAGCTGGTGCAGCCCTTCTCGCCGTGGATGCAGTTGGTTGGACCGAGCTCCGGCCTCGAGGTGGAACGGCGTGTAGCCGCCGGCCTCGTGGTCGTAGCCGATGACGTCGTGGGGGCAGGCGATCACGCAGCCGGCACAGCCGGTGCAGAGGCCGCTGTCGATGACCTCCTCGAACAGCTCCTTCCACTGCGCCGTCCACCGCTCGGCCTTGGCGGGCGCCGGCGCCTGTTCCGTGTCAGTCACGGGCCGAACCCTACGGCCCAGCGCGGGCGAGCACGGAGCCGGCGAACCAGGCGGCCGCCAGGGCCACGGTGTCGAGGAAGTACGAGCCGGCGCTCCATTGCGACGGCTCCGACGCGGTCAGGAGGCCGGCCAGGGCGATGGCCGTCATCGGCGCCCCCACCGCGACGCAGCAGCGCGACCGCGATCGCGCGACTCCTCACGGCGGCGCAGTTCGGCGACGACGCCGACGACCCGACGACGAGGCCGGCGACGACGAGGGCCCGACCGGCGTCGTTCAGGTCCTCGTCGGACTTCACGAGGAGCTGCTGCACCGGCGTCGTAGTCGTCCCAGCCCGACAGGGCGATGAAGGCAGCGTGCAGGCCGACCACGGCCGCCGTTCCGACGGCGCCGATCACCAACGCGGCACGGCGGTCGCGCCACCAGAGCGTGGCGGCGGCGACGGCGGGAACGAAGAAGAAGGCCGCCCGCGAGGTGGCGAGCACCCCCAGGGCGGCGCCGAGGGCGATGGCGAGCGCGAGATCCGGCGGTGGGCGCCGTCGGTCGAGGATCGCCGCCGCCCACACGAGGCTGCACGCGAACGGGAGGTGGTCCGAGCCCTGGCCGACGCCTTCCCAGAACGGCACGCTGGCCGCCAGGAGCGCCGCGAAGAGCGTCGGCCAGGCCCAGCCCCCGCTGGCGGCGCGGAGCACGGCGACGGTCACGCCGACGGCGAGGGCGATGCCGATCGGGTAGAGCGCAGCGGCTCGACCACGGGAAGAACCACAGCGCGGCGACCCGGTCCGGCGGTCGGCGGGTTGCCGAGGTAGGTGTCGACGGCGTACGGGTCCTCGCCCGGTTCGGAGCCCGTCGATCACGAGGACGACGGCGTCGTCGGCGTCGCTACCGCCGCCGGTCGACTCGCCGCGCGTCGAAGATCGGGTAGGCGATCAGCCCGACGACGGCGACGGCGGCGACGAAGGCGAGCGCCGGCCAGGCCCGGTCGAGGCGGGCGCGGCGACAAGGACGGCGCCCGACGGTGCAGCCACGTCAACCCGCACGGCGGTGAGGATCCACACGGCGGCCAAGGCGACCGGTCCGGTCGAGCCCGTTCAGCCGCAACAGCGGCCGCGCCGCGCCGAATTGCAGGAGGTACCAGGCGACCGGGACGATCTGCCGACCGTAGTGGCGGGTGGTTGGGCAGCCGCCTGACCCTTGGGTCAACATGTCGGCATGGATCTGACCTATCCGCCCGAGGCCGAGCAGTTCCGCAAGGAGATCCGGGCCTGGCTGGAGGAGAACCTGCCGGACGGGCTGGTTCGACGACGGGCTTCTCGATGACCGCCGAGGAACGCAGCGGCGTTCCACGCGTTCGTGGTCCGACAAGCTCTTCGAGGGCGGCTGGATCTGCGCCTCGTGGCCGGCCGAGTACGGCGGCAAGGGCCTGTCGGTCATGGAGAACGTCGTGCTCAACGAGGAGTTCGCCGCGGCCGGCGCACCGATGCGGGCCGACTTCTTCGGCGACACGCTCGTCGGCCCGACGATCCTGCAGTGGGGGACCGAGGAGCAGAAGCAGGAGTTCCTGCCCGAAGATCCTCAAGGGCCAGATCAGCTGGTGCCAGGGCTTCTCGCGAGCCCAACGCCGGGTCCGACCTCGCCGGCCTCAAGACCACCGCCGTGCTCGACGGCGAGGAGTGGGTCATCAACGGCCAGAAGGTCTGGACGACGCAGGCCCAGCACGCCGACTACGTCTTCCTCCTCGCCCGCACCGATCCGTCGACGCGCCGAAGCACAAGGGCATCAGCTACCTGCTCGTGCCGATGAAGCAGCCGGGCGTCGAGGTGCGGCCGATCGTGCAGCCCGACGGCTCGGCCGAGTTCAACGAGGTCTTCTTCACCGACGTGCGCTGCCCGAAGGACAACGTCGTCGGCGGCGTCAACAACGGCTGGAAGGTGGCGATGACCACCCTCGGCTTCGAGCGCGGGTCGTCGGCGACGACGTCGCACCGCCGCTTCGCCGAAGGAGCTCGACCAGATCCTCGAGCGGGCGCGGGCCAACGGCCGCATCGCCGACCCGACCATCCGCCAGCGGTTCGTGCGGCAGTGGAGCCGGGTGCAGATCCAGCGCATCAACGGGCTGCGCACCCTGTCCGACACGCTGCACGGCACCAAGCAGGCCGCGGCGCTCGGGCCGCTCAACAAGATGATCTGGTCGGAGACCCACCGCGACACCCTCGAGCTGGCCATGGACGTGCTCGGGATGGACGGCCCAGATCCTCACCGGTTCGGCCGGCGACGACGAGTACGTCCCCGGCTACGGCGTGCGCCGGGGCCGGGCCGACTACCCGGTGTCGACCCTGCAGGCGAGCTTCTTCTTCAGCCGGTCCGAGACGATCTGGGGCGGCACCGCCGAGATCCAGCGCAACATCGTCGGCGAGCGGGTCCTCGGGCTTCCGAAGGAGCCGCAGGCGTAGCCGAAGGCGACCCAGACGGCGCAGTGCCGCTCGTCCTGACCGCGACGAGCGTCAAGGCGTCGCGTACGGTTTCTCCCTCCCCCCATGGCTGGTCGTCACTTCTCCGCGCGGCAGCGCCCGCACCGCTCCTGGCCGCAGCGCCTCGTGCTCGGGTTCGGCGTGCTGTCCACCGTCGCCTGCCTCTCGGCGGGCGGCCTCGTGCTCTACGTGTACGCCAAGCTCGGCGAGCTGGTCCGGTTCAGCGAGCAGGAGGTCTCCGTCGACGAGGCCGCGCCGCAGGCGAGCCGCAGAACTTCCTCATCGTCGGGCTCGGACTCGCGGGAGAACGTCGACCCGACGACCCCGACTTCACCGACGTCCTGCCCGGCGAGGTGGGCGGGAACCGCACCGACACGATCATCCTGGCCCGCATCGACCCCGACAACGCGCAGATCCAGATGGTGTCGTTCCCCCGCGACCTCGCAGTGCCGCATCAGCGACACCGGCGAGCGGGCCCGCATCAACAGCGCCTACGGACGGGGCCGCCAGGTCCTCATCGACACGATCTCGCGAGAACTTCGGCATCGAGATCAACCACTACGTCGAGGTCGACTTCACCGGCTTCCAGCGGCTCGTGTCGCGCGGTCGGCGGCGTGCCGATCTAGCTCGACACGGAGTACCGCGACGTCCACTCCGGCCTGGCGCCGATCGGACCGGGGTGCGTGACCCTCGACGGCCCGACGGCGCTGGAGTTCGCCCGGTCGCGCTACCTCCAGTACCGCGACGAGGACGGTGACTGGCAGTCCGACCCGACCGCCGACCTCGGGCGCATCGGCCGCCAGCAGCTGTTCATCCGCAAGGCTGTGGAGCGGGTGCTCTCCCTCAACCCGTTCACCAACCCCACCACCCTGGTCGGGCTCCTCGACGTCGCCGTCGACTCGGTCAAGGTCGACGCCGGGCTGTCGACCGACGACCTCCGGAGCCTGGCGGAGCAGTTCCGGTCGTTCGACCCGACGACGATCCAGAACCACAGCCTCACGGTCGCCAGCGAACGCGGGCCCGGGGGCGCGGCGTGGCTCGGCATCGTCGACGACGCCAACACCCAGGCCACCATCAACGTGTTCCGGGGCCTGCCGCCCGGCGCCGTCATCGCCGGCGCAGGTGACCGTCGAGGTGCAGAACGGCACGGGTGTGGAGCGCCAGGCGGCCGACACCGCCGACGCCCTCGCTGCCGTCGGCTTCGTGACCGAGGTCAGCGGCGACGCCGCCGAGGCGCCGGCGCGGACGACGGTGTTCTTCGGGCCGGGATCGGAGGAGTCGGCCCGGCTGGTAGCCCGGCACCTCACCTCCCAGGCCGCCTTCGAGCCCGACGCCGAGCTCGACGCCGGCGTGGTGCGCCTCGTGACCGGGCCGGACTTCACGACCGTGATCCGCACGCCGTGGCCCGAGGACGCCGTCCTGGCGCCGACGACCACCACGACGACAGCGGCGCCGGGGTCCTCGGAGACGACGGCGACGACCGAGCCCCCGGCGACGACGTCGACCACGGTGATCGGGGTCATCCCCGACGAGCCCCCTCCGGGTACCGAATGTTGACGCGGATCGGGGCGCTGTTGGCGCTCGCGGTCGTGGTCGTCCTCGGCGCGTGCGGCGGCGACGAAGGGGGCGGCCGCCGCGACACGGCCGGCAACGAGCTGAGCCGTCGCTGTCCGGGCGGTGTTGACGCAGGACCCGACGCTCGTCGACGGCCTCGCCGTCGAGGACGTCACGTGTCCGAACGTCACCGAGCCTGCGGTGGGCGATCGGGCCACCTGCATCGTGCACCTCGACGGCCTCGCTCCCCGGGTGGAGGTCGACATCGAGTTCACCGAAGGCGGCGCCTTCGACGTCGTCGCCGTCACGCGGTGATGCGAGCCCGGGCGGGAGTCGTCTTCGCCACCGCCGTTGTGGTTGTCGTCGTGGCTCTGGCCGCCTGCGGCGACGACGGCGACCCGACCGGCGAGGCCGAGGCCGGGGTCGCCGCCGTCCTCGCCGAGCGGCTCGCCGTCCCGATCACCGACCTGGGCGTGACCTGCCCGGAGGACCTCGACCTCGAGCCCGGAGCCACCTTCGGGTGCGAGATCGTGGTGCAGGACGACCCCGCGGCCGTCATGCTCGACCTCGCCGTCGCCGACGACGGGACCATCGAGCTGCAACGCGCCGTGATCCCCGCCGACGCAGCCGAGGCGTACCTGGCGGCCGAACTGGCGCCCACCGCCGAGGGCCCGGTCTCGGTCGACTGCGGCGCGCAGCGCCTCCTCGTGCGTTCGGTCGGCGAGACCTTCGATTGCACGGCGACCCGGAGCGTGGACGCCGTCGCCTTCCACGTCGTGGTGGACGTCACCGCCGTCGACGGCTCGGTGCACTACCGGGTCGAGCGCACCACGACGACGACCGTCGCCACCCCGCCCACGACTGGTCCTCCCTTGCCGACGCCGTGACGAGGTAGCGGCACGGGGGCCCGATGTGGCAGCGTGGTCGGTCCCCAGCCCCCGTAGCTCAGTGGATAGAGCAGCGGCCTCCGGAGCCGTGTGCGCGCGTTCGAGTCGCGCCGGGGGCGCACCCGAGAAACTGGCCCTGACCCAGCGCAAAAATGCTGGTCAGGGCGGTGCGCCGAGTACACCACGTTGCCCCTCGCTACACACGATTCGCCGTGAGAACTGCGTGCGTTGTGAGGTGCGCTCGTCGGTCGCGACCTAGGCGATCGACGTGTCCATCACGGTGCCCTCGTTGAGCCCGTGGTTGGTTTCGGCGTCGTATCGGTCACTGGCCTGCTGGGCGTCGTACACGAACTTGCCGAACTGCCCCTGGGCCTCGGTCGGGGTGAGTCCGATCATCGTCTCGTCCATGTTGTCGAAGATCCAGGCGGTCGCTTCGATGTGGCCCCGCTCGTGCTTCTCGAGAGCCGTGTACCAGCGGTCCCATTCTGCCTGGGCCTCTGGGCTCGCGCTGCTCTTGTCCGTCCAGTTGGGCATCGTGATCGTGTACGGACACGTGACCGGGAACGAGTCGATCTTTCCGTCGGCGTCGGTCGTGTAGGTGTAGCTGGGGTGCCACGCGGAGGTCCCGGCCTCCGGCAAGTGGCTGATGGCTGCGGCGACGTCCGCCAGCGTGACGCCGGCGACGTCGTAGTCGGTCCAGTTCTCGGTGTACGTGGTGGCCACGCAGGCGACGGTAAGCGAAGCTGTGCCCTTCGACGAGGGCCGATCGGGCAGGAAGTCGGGCACACCTCGTTTCGGACCTCCTCGGGCGCGACTCGCGACGCGCATACTTGTGGTCGGCGGGTACACCTGCCGGGGACAACCCCGACCGACTCGCCACCGAAGCAGGCTTCGCGTCGCTGTGCGGCACCGCGCCGGTGCCAATCTCAACCGGCTCTGCGTGCACCGCCTATGACCACTGGTGCTCCGGTGGCGGATGTGACGCGTCAGGCCGGCGCGCAGGCTCCGCCAGGGGGGCGAGCGTCGACCACTGCGTCGGCTGCGATGTGCGCCAGTCGTAGAGGCTGCCGCCGATCGCTCCGCGACCTTGATGGCGGCGACCATGGCGCCGAGGTCGGCGTTGGTCACGCCGTCGGCGATGCCGCCGATGACGTGGATCGGGATGTCTGGGTCACCGGTCGAGGCGCGGATCCGGTCGATGTTCTCGCCGACGTATCGCCCGCCGTCGCGCAGCTCGCCCTGGCGGATCGACCAGTACGCCATTGGCATCATCACGTCGTAGGTCGCCGCCAGCTCGGCCCACGGGTAGTCCGGCCAGTAGGCCGGGTTGACCACCTCGAGGTGCACCGCCGACAGCGTGATGGCGGCGATCGGCCGCCCTGCGGGAACCGCCTCCCGCAGCCGACGCGACAGCTCGACGAGCCTGCGGTTCCGCTCGACGACGTCTCTCGACGGCGGTCGACTCGATGTCGACGCCCAGCCCGTCCACCCGCAGTGCCGCCGCAGCCTCGAGGCGACGGAGGTCAGCGCTCGACGTCGGCGAGCGTGGGCAGGTACCACGCCACGACGTGCATCCCGTTGGCGTGGGCGGCGTCGATCAGCTCGTCCAGCCGCTCGGGCTCCATGACGTCCTGAGCAGACCGGCTGTGCGACGTCTGGAGGTACACGGTCTGTACGCCCGAGTCGGCCATCGCCTCGATGTCGCTCGACGTCGACCGTTGGCTCCTCCCCGCCCAGCTCGACCGTCCAGTCGTACGCGTCGACCCAGGCCCCGAGCCCTTCGTGCACCACCATCGTCCAGCTGCCGGGTGGCGAATCCGGAGGTCCCCAATCCCTCCGGTCGAAGACCGCGACCGCCCCCACCACGACGCCAGCGACCACAGCCATGGCGACGAGGCGCCGGCGTGGGCTCCACCCTCTAGCGAACTCGGGCTCGGTGTCGACCACCGATCCTGCCTACCCGATGGACACGGCGGCGGCGTGGAGATCGGCGGCAGCGGACATATCGCAGCGTTCGTCGTTGCCAGCGACCTGCGGCTATGGCCTCAGGCGGATCGCTCGCACCAGCCGTACCGCGCGAATCGCCCAGGGGTACGGCCACGAAGTTGGCGCGACCCTTCGAGGCACCGTGTCACATGCCAGCGGCCCGACGTGTCCTCGACGAGCGCGACGCCGCCCGGCGGGCAAAGCCGGCGCTCTCGTTGAGGGTAGCCACGTGCGTTGGTCGAGCGTGCCGCGCGGGTACAGCCCTCGACGGACCAGGAGGTGCACCCATGATTGCTTCCGGAGTGGCCAAGGTCGGCGCTGGCGTTCTCCTCGGCCTCGGAATCGGCTACCTGTTCGATCCCAACCGCGGTAGCGCCCGCCGAGCGCAGTTACGCGACCAGACCCGGGCCCGGCTGCGACGCGAGGCACGCGCCATCAGTCGACGCGCCCACTACCAGCAGGGCAGGATCGCGGGAATTCGCCATCGCGTCGCCGCCGGGCCTGATCGACCCGCAGACGACGATCACACCCTCGTCGACCGCGTTCGCAGTCAGACGCTCGGGCGCATGCCCGAGCTGGCCCACCGCATCAGCGTCGACGCCGCCGGTGGCATGGTCACGCTGCGGGGCCAGCTCGACACCCCGAGCGACATTGACCGAGTCGTCGACGCAGTGGCCAACACACGCGGCACCGCAGGCGTGGTCAACCTCCTGCACCTGCCAGGCGAGGTCGCCCCCAACAAGGCCGACGCGATGGGTGCGAGGTCGTAGCCGAACCAAGACTCAGCACCGTCGCGTCAAGCCGGCGTTCTGGGGCGGTTCACGTTTGTTCGACCGCACCGTCGGTTGAACAGGACGACGAAATGTCATCGGATCACCTGGCCGATCCCGAGAGGTCAGCCCTGCCTGGCGAGCTGCGACCTCGACAGACCGTCTCGATGTCGTCGACATCGAAGCCGGCGACAGTGAACTTCGCAGTGCCGCGCGTTCGGCGACAGGTACGCGTTGATCGGGTGTCGACCCCGGCACGGGTACGCGACGTTGTCGCCCGCGTCGGTGCCCGGCACGAGCCCGAGCACCCCTTCGTAGAACTGTGGTGCGTGCGGTGCGAGGCCCTGTCCCCATATCGGTTCCTCAGTCATCTCGTGCCTCTCGCCGCGAACTGTCGCGCCGTCAGTGCGTGTCGGCCGTGCGACCCTCGCGCAGGTTGATGCCATGCACTACGTAGGCCTTCAAGCTGCACAGGAAGTCGGTCCAACCCGCCGTCTGCTCGAGCGCCCTGGCGACCCCGTCGTCGTCGTTCGGCCACGCTGACTCGGTCACCTTGACCACGGTGCTCGTCGCGTCGTCCGGCAGCACCTCGAGATCGACGAGGGTGCGTACGCCGCTCGCTTCCCAGTGGAAGCGGATGCGTTCGTCGTCAACCTCGATGACATCGACGTCGAGCGCGCCGCCGACGTCAGCGAACTCCCAATGCACGCTCGTGCCCGAGCGCATCGGCTTGTCGCCGTGGGAGATGAAGTAGCCGGACATGCGATCCGGGTCCACGATGGCATCGCGCACATCACTCGCAGGGGCGAGAATCCGGTCCTGAACGGTGGCCTGTAGCACCGCCGACGACCTCCTTCCGTCCCGAGTACCAATCGTGTGGCTCGTTGGGATCTACCCACACCGTGCCGTGATCACTCTCTGACGAACTGATCGACAATGACGTGATCACCACGAGCTGCTGTGCGGCTCGGATGGGCTGCCCCGGTCTCCCAGTGCCAACGACAGCGTCCGCAGCCAGCGGGCGAGCTCCTTCTGCTGACGCGTGGTGAGGGCGGCCAGGAGCTCGCGCTCGGTCGCGACGTGGGCGATGGCGACGTCCTCGACGAGGCCGAGTCCGTCGGGCGTGAGGCGCACGATCACCTTCCGGCGATCGTCGGTCGTCGTCCGTTCGACCAGGCCACGTTCCTCGAGACGATCGATCCGATTCGTGATCGCGCCCGTCGTGACCATCGACTGTCGGACGAGCTCGCCGGCGGACAGCTCGTAGGGCTCTCCGGACCGTCGCAGCGTGGCGAGCATGTCGTACATCCAGTTCTCGAGGCCGAACCGCGAGAAGTTCTCGGCGAGGCGGCGGTCGATGACCCGTGACAGACGCGAGATGCGACCGATGACCTCCAGCGGAGACACGTCCAGGTCAGGCCGCACGATCCGCCACTGTCCGACGATGCGGTCGACGGCATCGGGGTCACTCGTCACCGCCGGCAGTCTACTGAACAGCCTTGACGTTCGTTATCTTAATACTAAGATAATGAACGTGAAGTGGTCTGCGAGCACAACGGTCCTGGCCCCGATCTCGTGGGGGACGACGTACCTGACCATCACCGAGCTGCTGCCCGACGGCCGCCCGCTGTTCGTGGCGGCGATGCGGGTCGTGCCCGCAGGGATCGTGCTGCTGGCTGTCGGATCGCTCGGGCCGGCATCCCGCCCCCGGGGTTCCATGTGGTGGCACAGCGGCGTCCTGGCACTCGCCAACTTCGGCGTGTTCTTCCCGCTGCTGGCGGTCGCGGTTTACCGGCTGCCGGGTGGTGTCGCTGCGTGCCTCGGCGGTCTCCAACCGCTGTTCGTTGCCGGCCTGTCGAGGGTCGTCGCCGGCACTCGGCCGCGGTCGCGTGACCTCGCGGTGGGCGTCGCTGCGGCGCTCGGTGTCGCCTTGGTCGTCGTCCGGCCCGGCGCTGGGCTCGACGTCGTCGGCGTCGTCGCTGCCGTCGGGGCCAACCTCTCCTTCGCCCTCGGTGTCGTGCTCACCAAGCGCTTCCCTGCGCCTCCGAACAAGCTGGCCGCGATCGGCTGGCAACTGCTGATGAGCGGTGTCCTCCTCGCCCTGCTCGCCACCGTCGTCGAGGGCGCTCCGCCCGCCCTCACCAGCACGAACGTCGCTGGTTTCGCCTACCTGAGCCTCGTCGGCACCGGGCTCGCGTTCATGCTGTGGTTCAACGGCATCCGTCGACTTCCCGCGGCGGCGCCACCGCTGCTCGGGCTGGCGGCGCCGATCACGGGCGTCACGTTGGGTTGGGTGGTCCTCGACCAGCCGCTGTCGGCGGTGCAGCTCGTCGGCTTCGTCGTCACCCTCGGCGCCATCGGCTACGGGGCGGTGCTCGCCGCCTCAGGTGCCGAGCGTGCGGCCGCCGTCGATCACGAGCCGCTGCCCCGTGACGAACCCGGCGCCCTCGGAGGCCAGGAAGCTGACAGCGTGGGCGATGTCGTCGGGGGTGCCCATGCGCCCGCATGGCACCGTCGCGAGGTACGCATCCCGCACCTCGGTGGGCACATCTTCGTGCCGTTCGACCGGTACGAAGCCGGGAGCGACCGTGTTCACGGTGACGCCCAGCGGGGCCACCTCGCGGGCCCAGGCGCGGGCGAGCCCGATCTGCGCGCTCTTCGCGGTCACATAGGCCGATCGGAGCGGAGCCGGCCGATCGGCGACCTCGGAGTCGATGTGGATGATGCGGCCGAACTGCTGCAGCCGCATCCGCGGTAACACGAGGCGGCCGAGGAGGACCGGGCTCTTCACGAAGAACTCGAGCTGCGCGACGTGTTCCTCCCAGCCGACCTCTCCCACCGGTCCCTCGGGCTGGGGCCCGGTGGCGTTCACGACGAGCACGCCGACCGGGCCGAGTCCGTCGGTAACGGCCCGTACGAGCTCGGCGCACTGCCCCTCGTCGGTGACATCACCCAGGAAGGACGCCGCGACACCGCCGCCGTCCTGGATGGCTCGGACGACGGCGTCGGCCTCTCCATCGTCTCGCAGCCCGTTCACGGCGACAGCGAGCCCATCGCCGGCGAGGCGCTCTGCGATGACCCGCCCGAGACCGCGCGTGCTCCCCGTCACGAGCGCCACGCGCTGCGGACCTCCGGATCGGATCACCGTTCGGTGACGGAGCCGACGAGGACCCGCTCGCCCGACGACGGGTCGCCGCGAGAGTTCTCGACCATCACCGTCACCCAGGAGGTCGCCGACGGCGTGGGCGAGGCCCAGTTGCCGAGCGCAACCATGACCGGGCTGCTCACCCGCCTCGCCGCCCGCCGTGGGCAGCGGGCGGCGTACTCGCTCACCGAGGCGGGCATCCAAGTGCGATGCTCGTGCTGCGCGACATCGTGTTCGGCAACCGCCGCCACTTCCGCGAGCTGATCGCCGGCTCCGAGGAGGGCATCGCCACCAACATCCTCGCCAGCCGCCTCAAGCAGCTCGTGGCCGCTTGCAACCACCGCACCGCTCGGGAGGTAGCCATGTCCCAGGTCCGTGTCCACAACTTCTCGATCTCTCTGGACGGGTTCGGGACCGGCGACGGCATCACGTTCGACGCCCCGTTCGGTCATGCCGGAGAACGCCTGCACGAGTGGATGTTCACCACCCGATTCTGGCGCTCGATGGTCGGCGATACCGGTGGCAGCGCAGGTGTCGACCACTCCTTCGCCGAACGCCATGGCCTCCGCATCGGTGCCGAGATCATGGGCCGGGGCAAGTTCGGCGCCCAGACCGGCCCGTGGACCGATGTCGGCACCGACGACGAGTGGCGTGGCTGGTGGGGGCCGAACCCGCCGTTTCATACGCCGGTGTTCGTGCTCACGCACCACCCCCGCCCGTCGATCGAGATGGAGGGCGGCACCGTGTTCCACTTCGTCGACGCCAACCCGCAGGAGGCGCTCGAGCTCGCCCGGAAGGCAGCCGGCGACCTCGACGTGCGCATCGGCGGTGGCCCAACCGTCGTCCGCGACTTCCTCGCCGCCGACCTCATCGACACGCTCCACGTCGTGCAAGTGCCGATCCTGCTCGGCCGCGGCGTTCGCCTGTGGGACGGCGTCGAGGGCGTCGAGGAACGCTACGACATCGAGGCGGTCTCCTCACCGAGCGGTGTCACCCACCTGACCTTCACACGTCGATGACCGATCCTGCCGACGTCCGGCGAGTCAACAGGATCCCGGTGAGATCGACCGAGGACTCGCTGCGCCAGGTGGTGTCCGTCAGGCGTTGACCGTGTTGGTGCCCCGCGGCCCAGAACGGCGCGCCTCGATGGGGCGCCCGTCGTGTCCCGAAACGCCGGTTCAGCGTGCGCTCTCGTCAGTACGGTTCGCGGATGCTTGTACCGGAGCTGGATGTCACCGAGCTCGCGACATCATTGCGTTTCTACGCTCAGGTGCTCGAGTTCCGGATTCTGTTCGAGCGGCCTGACGAGCGCTTCGCGTATCTCGAGCGCAACGGCGTCGAGCTGATGATCCAGGACGCTGCCGGACCGGGGCGCCGGTTCCGCACCGCTCCGCTCGAACCACCGTGTGGTCGCGGCGTGAACTTCCAGCTCCGCGTCGAGGACGTCGATGCGGTGCACGCCCGAGCCGTCGCGGCAGGAGTCGACATCGTCGTGCCGATCGAGGAGCGGTGGTACCGGGTTGACGTCGCCGAGAGCGGCGGCCGCTGGCAGACGAAAGGACCAGCCGAGGCTGGCAACCGTCAGCTCGTTCTCGCTGATCCCGACGGCTACCTGTGGCGTCCGTTCCGCGACCTCGGCATGCGCGCCACGCATTGAGCCTGCGCAGCGGAAGCCGCCACGCGTCGTCGATGCGGATCCGATTCGCGCCTGCTCGCAGCTCGTCCCCGAACGCCGGCTGTGAGCCCGAGGCGAGATCGAAGGCATCGTCAGCTACGTAGCAGAAGCTCGACGCCATCCGGGCGGCGGCCTTGCGACGGGCCTTGCTGGCGGGTCGAGACGTACTCGCCGTAGGTCGCCGGGCACAGGTAGTAGGGGTTGTAGGAACGGGAGCGCCCGACGAGGAGGCTCGCATGGACATCGTGCTGACCGAGAACTGCACCGCCGACGGGGTGATCGACTTGGCTGGCGGCTGGTTCGACCCCGCCGACCAGACCGACGAGCAACTGCTGGCGGCGATACGAGCCCACATGGCCGAGCCGAGCGCGGCCCTACTCCTCGGCCGTAACACCTTCGAGGCCTTCCGGGGCTACTGGCCCAACCAGACCGACGACACCACCGGGATCACCGACCACCTGAACCGGGTCCAGAAGTACGTGCTCTCGACCACACTCGAGGACCCGATGTGGGAGCCGACCACGATCCTGCGCGACCTCGACGAGGTACGGGCGCTGCGGAACCAGCCGGGACGGCTGGATGTGGGGGGCAGCATCAGCGTGGCCCAGCAGCTGGTGGCCGCCGACCTCGTCGACGAGTACCGCCTGTTCGTCTACCCGGTGCTCGTCGGAGGGGGGGCCGGCGTCTTGGCCGCCGCCGGGCGCGTCGACCTCGACCTTGTCGAGGCCACACCCTTCCCCTCAGGGGTCACGCTCCTCCACTACAAGCGCAGGTGAGACGTCCTCCTCGGAGGTGTCATCCGAACTGGCCGGGCTGGTAGTCGCCTGCGGGCCGCCGGACGATGTTGACCGCCAGTGAGCTGAGAAGCGTGACGTCTTCGACCGGCGGCGTGGGTATACGAACACGGTGCCCGATGTCCCAGGGCCTCCCGACGCCGGCGAGACCTTCGACCGCCTGATCGCGTTGTGCGAGCCAGCGCGCCGTGACCTCTACTTCTATGTGGCCGGCCGGGGCGATTGGGTGTCTCGCGGCGAGGCCGCCGACGCGCTGGACCTACGCCGTGGCCTGGTTGCGCACCATCTCGATCGGCTCGCGGACGATGGTTTGCTCGAGGTCGAGTATCGGCGACTGACTGGACGTTCGGGGCCCGGCGCCGGCCGGCCCGCGAAGCTGTACCGGCGCGCCGGCACGCAGTTCGAGCTGACCATCCCACCCCGCAACCCGGCACTCGTCGGGCACCTGCTGACCGATGCCATCGCCCGCGCCGGCGAACACGCGGAGCCCGTGCGGCAACGCCTGATCGATGCCGCGCGGGACGCGGGGGATGGGATCGGGCGTCAGGCCAGGTCTGGTCGGTCCGACGCCGATCGTCGGCGGACGGTCGCCGATCTCCTCGCCCGGTACGGGTACGCGCCCCACGCGGCGCACGGCGAGCTGTCCTTGGCGAACTGCCCGTACGAACCGCTGGCGGCGAAGGACCGCGATTTGGTGTGCGGCATGAACCTGGCGTTGGTCGAGGGCGCGGTGGCCGGTGCCGGTCTACGCGGCGCCGAGTGCTCGCTGCGGGCGCCGGCTGCGGGCGGGTGCTGCGTGCATGTGACGCCGTGGTCGAACGGCGAGGCGTGACCAATGGACTGGGCCGGTTGGGCGATCTTCGGGCTCATCGCCACCGCGGCGCTCACCGCGGTGATGATCGGCGCCCAGCTGGCCGGGTTCACCCGCCTCGACCTCCCGCTGATGCTCGGGACGATGTTCGTCGCCGATCCCGACCGGGCCCGGGTGGCCGGGTTCTTCGTCCATCTCGTGAACGGGGAGGGCTTCGCGCTCGGCTACGCGGCAGTGTTCGCGGCCACTGGTGAGGCGACGTGGTGGGCCGGCGGGCTTCTCGGCGTGCTGCACGGAGTGGTGGCGTTGCTGGTGATCGTCCCGCTGCTGCCGGGCGTGCATCCGCACATGGCGTCGGAGCGGGCGGGCCTGTCGGGCGGCGCGGCGTTGGAGCCGCCGGGTCTGCTGGGTTTGAACTACGGGCGGGAGACGCCGCTGGTCACGATGCTCGCCCACGTCGCGTTCGGGATCGCGCTGGGGCTGCTGCTCGACCCGTACGTAGCGTCGCGGATGGCGAGCGCCGCCTGCACCAGGGTGGCGTGGGTGAAGGCCTGCGGGTAGTTCCCGAGCTGCTCGCCGCTGGTCGGGTCGGCCTCCTCGGCGAAGAGACCGAGCGGCCCGGGGATGGCGAGGAGCTGCTCGAACACCTCGACGGCTTCGTCGACGGCGCCGCTGGCGGCGAGGGCTTGGGCGAGCCAGAACGAGCACGGCAGGAACGCTCCCTCGCCACCGGCCAACCCGTCCTCGCCGGCCGTGTAGCGGTAGAGCAGGGGTCCGCCGGCGGAGAGCTCGCGTCGCACCGCCTCGATGGTCGCAACGACGCGGGGCGAGTTCGGTCGGCTCGATGCCGAGCAAGGGCAGCACGAGGAGAGCGGCGTCGAGGTCGCGGCGGCCGTAGGCGCGCACGAACGTGCCGCGTCTCCGGGTCGACGCCGTTGGCGTCGACGTCGGACGGCGATGGCGTCGCGTTCGCGTCGTCCATCGAGCCCGTCGTGCTGGCCGGGGTGCGGTGGGTGTCCGCGATGCGCAGCGCCCGGTCGAGCGCCAGCCAGGCCATGAGCTTGGAGTGCACGTAGTGCGCCGGTTCGCCGCGCACCTCCCACAGGCCGGCGTCCGGTTGCCGCCACCGGTCGGCGACGTAGTCGGCCATGGCCATGGCGGCTCGCCACGTCTCGCCGTAGAGGCGATGGCCGCCGCGGACGAACAGCCACATGGCGTCGATGCACCCAGCCGTAGTTGTCGAGCTGGTGCTGGTCGCGGGCGCCGTTGCCGAACCGGACCGGCCGGCTGTCGGCATAGCCCGGCCATTCACTGACTTCCTGTTCGGGTGGCACGGGCCGGCCGTGCAAGGTCAGCAGCGCGGGCAGGCGGGGGCGGTCGAGGCGGCTGGCGTGCAGCAGCCAGTAGAGAAAGGCGCGGGCTTGCTCGTCGAGGCCGACGCCGAGGAAGGCGCCGATGCCGATGCTGGCGTCTCGGGGCCATGCGTAGCGGTAGTCCCAGTTGCGCGAGCCGCCGAGCTGTTCGGGCAGCGACGTCGTCGGTGCCGCTACCGGTGCCCCCGACGGCGAGTACGTGAGCAGCCGCAGGGTGATGAGGCTGCGCTCGACGGCCGCGGCGAACGGACCGTCGAAGTCGATGCCGGCCGACCAGCGCCGCCAACGCGCGTCGTCCTCGATCAGCGCGCGCCACGCAGCGTCGGGCGCGAGGTGCGTGAGGGGGCCGCGATGGGCGGCGGTCACCGCGACGGTGAGCGGCTGGCCGGGCTCGAGCGCGAAGCCCACGACGCTGTCCGGGTGCGACATCGAGGTCGCGGTCTGCAGTGAACCCCAACGCGATCCCGTGATCCACGCAGACGAGCGCGGCCGGGGTGGCGCGTACTTGCGGCGGGCGTCGCTCGATCCCGAAACGCGGGTCGAACTGGATCATGCAGTCGACGGTGTCGCCGCGGGCCTCGAGTCTGCGCACGAGGCAGAACGTCGGGAACAGCGATCCCTCGACCTCGGCGACCATGCCCTCGGTCATCGCGAGGTGCGCGCTCCCGACGTGCCAGGTCGTTTCCAGGATCGTGGAGCCGTTCCGGTATCGGCGCGTCACGATCTCGGCGTCACCGGCCGGGCCCAGAACGAACGAACCGCCGTCGTCGCCGGCGACGAGTGCGCCGAACACGGGTTCCCCGTCGAAGTGCGGCAGGCACAACCACACGATGCGTGCGCGGGTGTCCACCAGGGCGGCTGTGCGGGTGTCGCCGATCAGCCCGAGGGCCCCGATCGCCGGTGTCGGATTCACCGAGGGTGACCTTCGCACCGAAGGTGTCGTGCGCTGCTCACGCCTGGTCTTGTACCCGGCCCGTGTTCTACCTACAGCCCGGATGGGTACAAGAGACTGCATCCGGGCCGACGCGGTCCGATCATTCAGGAGGTCGCCATGCGGCATTTCGCCTTCCGGCCGAGCCTCACGATCCGGGGCCGCACCTTCAAGGGGCTTCGGGGCTGGTCGGGCAAACCCCTGCACCCTCCGCTGACCGACATCCCCGTCGGCGCCTACGTGCTGGCCGCGACGTTTGACGTGATCTCGCGCGGTCGGTCACGACGAGGTCTGGGCGCGGGACTTCTACCGGGCGGCGTCGTTCACCCTCATCGGCGGCGCCGCGGTATCGGTGCTGGCCGCGCTGACCGGGTTCTGGGACTGGCTCCGGTCAACCGAGGCGGGCACGCAGGCGCGGCGCACCGCCAACGCGCACGCCTGCACGATGGTCACGGTGACCGTCATCGTCCTCGCCGGCATCGCCGTGCGCGTGCTGGCGTTCTGGGACGAGAGCTCCACGACCGGGCTGGCACTCGCGTTCACGGTGGCGGCCGCAGTGCTGACCGCGCTGGGCGGCACCATCGGCGGGTCGCTGGTGTTCGACTACGGCTTCAACGTCGAGACCGCCGGCGACGCCCCGGTCTGGCACCCCTCCGAACGCGACATCCTGCCCGGCGCAAGATCCGACGCCGAACCGCAGGACACGGTCGATCTCACCGCCGAGGACGGCGCGTCCGTCGAGACACACCGGTAGCGAGATGTCTGATCGGAGCCCGCTGATGGACCGCCTCGCAGCACTGCCCGACGCAGGCGTGTCCATCTGGCTCGACACGCTGTCCCGCGAGCTGCTCGACACCGGCGAGTTCGCTCGCCTCGTCGCTGAGCGCCACGTCACGGGCGCCACCTCCAACCCGACGATCTTCGCCAAGGCCATCACCACCTCGGACCGCTACGACGCCCAGCTCCGCGGCCTTCTGGCCGCCGGTGAGCGCGACACCCGGGAGCTGTTCTTCGCCCTCGCGCTCGACGACGTCGCGCCGCCGCTGACATCCTCGCGCCCGACGTTCGAGCAAACCAGCGGCGCCGACGGGTTCGTGTCCTTCGAGTGCACGCCCGACCTCGCCGACGACACCGACGCCACGATCGACCAGGCCCGCGACCTCTGGGCTCGGCTGCAACGCCCCAACACCATGATCAAGGTGCCCGCCACCGCGGCCGGGGTGCCCGCCATCGAGACACTGACGGCCGACGGGATCGACATCAACGTCACCCTTCTGTTCTCCGTAGACCGCTACCGCCAGGTGATGGACGCCTATCTATCCGGTCTCGAGGCCCGCGTCGACGCCGGCCAACCCGTCGGGATCATCCGTTCCGTGGCGTCGTTCTTCGTGTCCCGCGTCGACACCAAGGTGGACGACCAGCTCCCCGAGGACTCACCGCTGCGTGGCCGGGCCGCGGTCGCCAACGCGGCGGCGGCGTTCGCTGCCTACCAGGACACGATCGCCGCAGACCGCTGGCAACGCCTCGCACGACAGGGAGCCAACCCGCAGCGGCCGTTGTGGGCCAGCACCGGCACCAAGAACACGGCCTACTCCGACGTTCTCTACGTCGAGCAGCTGATCGCGCCGGCGTCGTCAACACCATGCCCCAGGCCACCCTCGACGCGTTCGCCGACCACGGCGCTACGAGCGTGACCCTCGACGAGAACGCCGTGTCGGCCGGTCGCGAACTGCTCGAGGAGCTGCGGAGCGCGGACATCGACCTCGACAAGGTGACTCTCGAGCTCGAGCGCGAAGGCGTCGACAGCTTCTGCGATTCCTACAACCAACTCCTCGCCTGCATCGACGAGCGCGCCGCTAGCTCGCGCCACACGCCGCGACCACGAGCCGGCGGCCTCGCTGAAGGAGCCACCCACCCCTGTGAAGCGTGCGATCGTCCGCTTCGCCCAGAAGTACCTCGTCAACCCGCTCGTCCGGCTGTTGCTCGACGCCGGCGTGTTCCCGCCCACCCACGCGCTGCTCGAGACCACCGGGCGCCGCACCGGCATGGTCCGGCACAACCCGGTCGGGAACGGCCTGGCCGACGATCGGCGTACGTTCTGGATCGTCGCCGAACACGGCCGTCACGCCAGCTACGTCCGCAACATCGAGGCCAACCCGAACGTGCGCGTCCGCATCGGACGCACCTGGCGCGCCGGCCGAGCGCATCTACTGCCCGACGACGATCCGCGCGCCCGGCTCCGCGCCATCGGCCATCCCATCAATGGCTTCATGGTGCGCGTGATGGGCACCGACTTGCTCACCGTGAGAATCGATCTCCAGCCCAGCTGAGGCCGGCGGAGCGACGGCCCGGGTCCTGGCGGCTGACCAGCACAGGCCGGCGGGTCAGGGCGGTGCACCGAGGCGCTCGAGCTCCTCGATCACCACCTCGGCGAAGTCCGTGTCGTAGAGCTGCTGGGCGCTGCCGAGACCGCCGGGGCTGAACACGTTGACCTCCATGAGTTTGTCGCCGACGATGTCGAGGCCGACGAGGAACATGCCGTCGGCGAGGAGCTTGGGTCGAGCGAGATCGACGAGCGCCAGCATCTCGTCGGTCACCTCGACCGCCTCGGCGGTGCCACCGGCATGCATGTTCGATCTGAGGTCATCGCCGCGGTTGACCCGCCGGAACGCTGCGAAGGCGCCGTCGCGCTGCAGCGGCTTCCCGTTCATCACGAACATGCGGACGTCGCCCTCACTGGCGCCGGGTAGCCGCTCCTGCGCGACGACGTACCCGTCCCGCAAGATCGCCTCGGTGATCTGAGTGAGGTTGGGCGACTCGTCACTGGACACGAGGAAGACGCCGCTCCCGCCCGATCCCTGGAGCGGCTTGAGCACGGCCTCGCCTCCCTGCTCCTCGACGAACGCGGCGATGGCCTCGGGATCTCGGGAGATGAGCGTGCGAGGCCGCGCTGCGTCGGGAAAGTGCTGGAAGTACGTCTTGTTGACGGCGTTGGCGAGGCTGGCCGGGTCATTCACGACGAGCACGCCGCGGGCGACCGCGAGCTGGGCGAACAGAACGGCCGACGTGACCGCCCACGGCCGATCGGCGACGTCCTCTGCGGGGTCGTTGCGCAGGACGAGCACGTCGAAGTCGTCGATGCGGACCTGCTCCTCGACTCCACTGTCTCCGAGCAGGTTGTCGAGGTAGCGCTCGGTCGACCGATAGCGCTTCCCCGAGCTGGCGCGCGCACGGGCGGTGATCGAGCCATCGGGCTCGTGCGCGAAGTCGCCGACGCCCATGAGCCACGTCTCGTGGCCGCGCCGCAGGGAGGCCAACGCCAGGCGGGTCGTGGTGTACTGCGGCTTCTCCGTCGCCACCTCGTTGACGACGAACCCGATGCGCATGGTCAGCTCCCGACCAGATCGAGCACAGATCGTGCCTGTGCGAGGGTGTGCAGACGGACGATGGCGCTCGCCTCGTCGAGGTACCGGGGGCGGAGCACTGGATCGACCAGCGCGCCACGCTCTCGAAGGTCCTCGACGAGCGGCGCATCGGCCAGCGCCATCTTCCCCAGCCACAGGACATCGAGGTCGCTCGCGGCGCGTACATGGGCGATGAGGTCGCCCAGGCCGCGGAGGTACACGAGGTCCTTGGTCAGGCCGCCGGAACGGAAGACCCGCATGGTGATCGTGAAGGCGCCGTCATCGCTGAAACCACGGCCAGTGAGGTCCTCGTGCACATCGCGGAACGACCGGCCTTCGACCATGCCGTGCACGGCGACGACGCGGGCCGCGATCTGTCGTAGGCGCGCCCGACTCGAGTCCGCCGCGTCAGGTACTCCGCGAGGATGGCCAAGCCCTCTTGGGTCTCCTCGTGGCCGGCGAGGCCCGCAGCGAGCAGCCGCAGAGGCTGACGGCAGCCGTTCACGAAGGTGAGGACGTGCGTGCCGATCTCGTGGTGCAGCAGCGCGGCGGCTCGCGCCGGCGACATCCGCGTGCCGGCGGCGATGAGCAGGTCGCCGTCGACGACCATGACGCCGCTGCAGTCGTTCCTGACCTCGACATGCGCCGAGAGGTCAGGGTCGAACGCGCGGTAGTGGTCGAGCTCTGCCTCGGCCAGCCGAGCGAGGTCCTCGGCATCGAGCCAGGAGGTCGCCATCGGGAGTCACCGCACGGGACCCGCTCCTGTCGAGCTGGGTGAGAACGTCGTCCGCCGCGGCCAGCAGGGCGGGCGTGACCGCGCCGTAGAGCTCGATGCTGAGGGCTCGGAAGTCGGCTGTCCCGCGAGCCGCGAGCATCTCGATCTGCAGCTCGAGCTCTCGGCGCTTGGCCTGCGCGAGGTGGGCGACGGTGTGGTCGGTGAGCGAGCCGAGGTCGACAGCGGCGAGCTCGGCGTGGAGCACCGCCGGGTCGTCCTCCAACGGGCGGTACTCCAACCCGGGCTCCTCGGCCCCGTCGGCCAAGAAGCTCGAGCGCGCCGCGTCGGCGTTGACCGGCGTGAGGTCGAGCAGGAACCGGAAGCTCCCGCTGATCTCGGCGAGCTGACGGTCGACAGCGAGATCCTCCGGCGCGAAGACGTCGCTCATCGCGAGGCCGCGCCCGCCACGTCGAGGACGCCGGGAACGGTTGCCGCCAGCGCCGCGTGCAGCTCGTCGACGTGCGCGTCGTCGACCTCGCCGGTCCACTCGTCCATGTACGTCTTCTTCATCTCGATCGCCAGGGCACATCCCCTGTCGGGGTATCGGCTGTTCACCCAGAGCGCGAGGTGGCCGCCGCGGAACCGCACGTTCTCACGTACATCGAGGCGGCGACCGCCCGCATCCTGCTCGGCAAGGTCGCCCATGAAGCGATCGACGAGCGTCCCCCACCTCGCCCGGTCGACCGAGCCCGTGCCGACGTTCACCTCGGGGTTGTCAGCGTCCGGCTCGTTCGGCGCATCGGGGCCACCTCGGCGGTGGTTGTAGCTGTGGACGTCGAGAACGACGAAGGGCCCGGCCAGCGCATCGAGGTGCCCGCCCAGTTCGGCGTAGAACGCGTCGTAGATCGCCACCGATCGCGCCACGAGCTCGTCCGGCGGTGGGCCGCTCCACACGCGCAAACCCCACGCGTCGTCGGGTCGCACGTACACGGCGAGCTGCTCGCGATCGGTTGAGATCGACCTCGAACCGGGAGCGATCGACCGTGACCCGCGTCGGGGCGAAGGCGATCATGCGATCGGTCGCGGGATCCTCCTCGCGTCGTCGAGTGGCGTCATCGAGCGCGATCGCATCGGCCACCTCCGGTCGCAACGTGTGGCCGGCGTGCACGGCTGTCGCCACCAGCGGCGAGTGCCCACCGACGATCGTGAAGGGCCGGTCCATCCCGCCGCCCGTTACCCCTGCCGCGGAGATCCCCTACTTGCTGCAGCGAGTCGAGTCGGCGAGCGAACAACCCAAGCCATCACCAAACGGCCGATCCCTGCCAACTTCTCGCGACACGGCAGCCGGGTTGCGCCTCGGCAAGGTGGACCTTGCTCGAGGTGAGGTCCGTGGGGGTGGCGGCGCCATGGTCCCGCGGGTCGAGCGGGGCGCATCCTCGGCGCATGACATCACACCGCACCGTGACCGCCCTGTTGCTCGCCGCTCTCGTCGTCACCGCCGCATGCGGTGACGACAGCGATGACGCAGCCTCCGACGCCTCCGCCGCCCAGCCGGAGGCGCCAGCCAGCGCGAGCCCGAGCGGGGACGACCCCGAGAGTCCGTACTGCCGGCGGGTGATCGAGCGGGCCGTCGAGGACCTCACGCCGCACGACGACACCGACCCGGCGCAGCTCCGGATCTTCATCGACGGCTACGTCGACTACCTCACCGACGCCGCCGATCTGGCGCCCGACGAGATCGCCGCGGACGCCGAGCTGAGCGTCACCGGGTTCGTCGAGATGGTCCTTCCCGTGCTCGAGAGGTACGACTACTCCGTCGAGCGGATCGCGACCGAGGGCACCCCGGCGGAGCAGGCCCTGAGCGAGCCGCCCCCCGAGATCGCCGCCGCCCAGGACCGCATCTGGGAGTACGACGCCAGCGTGTGCGCGTCGGAGGAGCCTCCGGTGACGGGCGTGACCTTCGACGGCCCGCCCTCTGACGGCTACTGCGAGGCCGCCGGCGCGCTCGAGGGTGCCGTCGGCGAGGTGATGGGCGCCGGCGCCGATCCTGCGGCGCTCGAGGAGCTGCTCACCTCGGAGGAGCACGCGGAGCTCGTCGCGGCTGCGGCCGCCGCGGCACCGGAAGAGATCAGCGACGACGTCGCCACGAGCAACGCCTTCTTCGAGGAGCGGGTGCGACCGCTGGTGGAGCGCTTCGACTACGACGTGCGCCGGCTGCTCTTGGAAGGAACGGTCGAGGACCGGGCCGCCCTCCAGTCGACCGACCCTGTGGTGCGGGACGCCTTCGTCCGCACCGAGGCCTACTTCCAGCAGCTGTGCGCCGGGTGACGCCCTCGCAGCCGGCGGGCCTGACCCGGCCCGCCGGCTACTCGCCGGGTTGCCGGAGGTCGCTGAGCGTGACCGCCGCCCGCCGCAACGCCTCGTTGGCCAGCCGCGACGCGGCGGTGCTCGGCCACGTCGTCCACGCCGAACTTGGCGTACAGGTTCGTCAGTGCTGCTTCACCGCCGCCTCGCTGACGACGAGCTCGCGTCGCGATCTCCTTCACGGTCGCGGGTTCGGTGAACAGGTCACGGTCGAGCAGCGGCCGGCACAGCACGACGCAGCACGTCCCGTTCCCGGCGGTTCAGCGCCGGCGGACCCTCCGTCGGTCTCGGTGTGGGTCACGCCGACGTCGGCGCGTTGCGGAACAGCAGCCGCGTGCGGCCGACGCGGACCTCGTCGCCGTGGCGGAGTCGCTGCGCCGACCAGATGCGCTCGCCGTTGACGAAGGTGCCGTTCGACGACCCGAGGTCGCTCACGCACCAGCCCGCATCGAAGTGCTCGAGCACCGCGTGCAGCGGCTCACGGTGGGATCGCCGTCGAGGGCGATGTCGTTCTCCACGGCCTTGCCGACGGTGACCCGGTCGCCGTCCAGCACGACCACCGAGCGACCCGACAGCGCCAGATCTCGACCTCGGCCGCCCGCGTCCACCATCGCTCATCGTAGGACGTCAGGGCGTGGCGCTGCGGCCGGTGACGACTGACGCTGCTCCGCGACCGGTACGAGCCGCTCGAGGTCGTCGGCCACGGCGGCGAGGGCCGCGTGCTGAAGGCGCTCGACCGCCAGCACGACCGCCTCGTCGCGCTGAAGGTGCGCGCCGTCCGCGACGAGGCCGACCGCGACGCAGCTCCTGCACGAGGCCCGCCTGCTGCTCGGCATCAGCCCGCACCCGAACCTGCCGCTGGTGCGCGAGGACTTCTTCGACGGCGACCAGCTACGTGATCGCCATGGACTGGATCGAGGGCACCGACCTGGCCCGCTCCTGCAGGCCGAGGGCCGCCCGGGCCTGGCGCCGTCGAGCGTGCTGCGCTGGCTGGCCGACGCGGCCGTCGGCGCTCACCCACCTCCACACCCAGGACCCGCCGGTCGTGCACGGCGACGTGAAGCCGGCGAACCTCGTCCTCACCACCGGCGGGCGGGTGGTGCTCGTCGACTTCGGCCTGTCGTCCGCGCCCGACTCGCCTCGGCGCGCGGGGCGGCACGCTCGGGCTTCGCCGCGCCCGAGCTCGCCGCCGGCGACCGCCGACCGCGCGCCAGCGACGTCTACTCCCTGGCCGCCACCGCCTTCGCGCTGCTGACGGGCGCGCCGCCGACCGGCATCCGCCCGGCATGGGAGCGGCATCGACGCCGAGGCGGCCGCCCGCCTCGAGGACGTCGATGCGGATCGGGCCTCGCCACCGACCCGGCCCGGCGGCCCGCGACCGCCGGCGAGCTCGTCGAGCGGCTGCGGGCCGGCTGGGGCTCGACGCTGCCGACCGGCGTGCTCACGTTCTGCCTCACCGACATCGAGGGCTCGACGGCGTCGTGGCACGCCGACCCCGACGGCCATGGCGCGCGCGCTCGTGCGCCACGACGAGCTGCGTCGCCGACGTCGTCGAGCGCCACGGCGGCCGCTGCCTCGAAGTCGATGGGCGAGGGCGACTGCCACCGTGTCGGTGTTCACCGCCGCGCCCGACGCCGTCGCCGCCGCGATCGAGCTGCAGCGACGACTCGGCCGAGCGGCCGAGCCGCTCGGCGTGCGCGCCGGCGCTGCACACCGGCGAGGCCGCAGCAGCGCGGCGGCGACTACTTCGGCGCCGCGCTCAACGTCGCCGCGCGCGTCCGTGGCCTGGCCGACGGCGGGCACGTGTTCCTGTCGGCGGACGACCGCCGCGCTCGTCGGATGGAGCGCTGCCCGATGGCGCGGCTCTCGTCGACCTCGGCCCCCATCGGCTGCGGCGGCCCGCCGACGAGCGGTGCACGCTCTTCGCCTTCGCGCACCGGGCGTCGTCGCCCCGCCGCCGGCGACGACCTGCCCCTACCCCGGCCTGCCGGCCTTCGAGCGCGACGACGCCGATCGCTTCTTCGGGCGCGACGACGTCGTCGCCGACGTCGTCAGGCGCGCTTCGGTCGGCCTCGTTCGTCGCGGTCGTCGGCGCCAGCGGCAGCGGCAAGTCGTCGGTGCTCCGCGCCGGCGTCGTGCCCGTCTGGGGCGACGCCGATGTGACCACGCCCGGGGCGCGGCCTGCGCCCGTCGTCGACGGGCCGGACCTCGTCGTCGTCGACCAGCTCGAAGAGGCGTTCACGCTCTGCGATGACGACGATCGTCGACGCGCGTTCCTCGACTCCCTGGTGGCACGAACGGGACCGGTCGCGGTCGGTCTCCGCGCCGACTTCTACGGCCGCTTCGCCGAGCACCAAGGCCTTGGCGCGAGTCGTTGCCGGGCAACCAGGTGCTGCTCGGGCCCATGGACGACGACGAGCTGCGGCAGGCGATCACGGGCCCGGCGGCACGTCGCGGGCCTGCACGTCGACCCCGCGCTCGTCGACGTGCTCGTCGACGAGGTGCAGCGGCGAGCCCGGCGCGCTCCCGCTGCTGTCGCACGCGCTGCGGGCGACGTGGGAGCACCGCGACGGACGGACGCTCACCTTCGACGGCTATCGGTCGACCGGAGGCGTGCGCGCCGCCATCGCCACCACCGCCGAGCAGGTGCTCGGCGCGCTCGACGCCGCGGACCAGCAGCTGGCGCGCCGCACGTTCCTGGCGCTGATCGAGCCCGGACGACGGCACGCCGACGACACCCGCCGCCGGGCGACGATGGCCGAGCTGACGCCGGTCGATGGCGACGACGCGCCTCACCCGTCTGCTCGACGCGATGGCGCGAGCCCGGCTCGTCACCGTGTCGGAGAACACGGTCGAGGTCGCCCACGAGGCACTGATCAGCGGCTGGCCCCGCTTGCGCGGCTGGATCGACGAGGACCGTGACGGACTCCGGCTCGCAGCGCCACCTCACCGCGGCGGCGACCGAGTGGGACCTGCGCGGGCGAGACGACGCCGACCTGTACCGCGGCCCGCGCCTCGCGACCGCCGCCGACCTCGCAGCCCGCGGCCAGGTGCTGTCGTCGGTCGAGTCCGCCTTCCTCGAGGCCAGCACCGCCAGCCAGGCGCGTGAGCAGCGCACGCACGCCAGGACCAACCGCCGGCTCCGCGCCCTGCTGACCGTCGTCGGCATCGCGCTCGTCGCCGCGCTCGTCGCCGGCGGTATCGCGCTCGATCGTCAGCGTCGACGCGACCCAGTCGCGCGACCAGGCCGACATGGCCCGTGTCGCCGCCGTGTCCCGCGACGTCGTCGACCGGCAGCCCGACCTCGGCCTCCTGCTGGCCGTCGACCGCCTTCGATCTCGACGACACCGCCGACACGCGCGACGCGCTGCTGCAGGCGCTGCAGGCCCACCCGCTCCTCGAAGGTCTCATCTACGGCGTCGAGTCAAGGCTGGAGGCGGCGGTCTTCTCGCCCGACGGCCGGGTGCTGGCGACGCCGACCTCCGACGGGAGCGGCACCCTCCTGTGGGATACGGCGCACGCGGCGGCGAATCGACGTGCTTCGGTACGAGGACGACTTCAGCCTCGACGCCGCCGTCAGTCCCGACGGCCGCTGGCTCGCAGTCCCGGCCATCCACAGCGACGAGCAGGGACTCCCCGCCGGCCGGCTCGAGCTGTGGGACCTGCGCAGTCGTGCCCTCGAAGCAGTCGTGGAGAGCCCCGCCGGCACGCTCACGTCGGCCGCGTTCTCCGGCGACGGCGCTCTCCTGTTCACGCAGGGCGGCCCTGCCGCGGACACGCCGCCGCGCGACGAGGTCGTCGTGTGGGACACGACGACCTGGACGCCGCTCGAGACCTGGGTCATCGACGAGGACTACTCCGGCGACAGGACCTTCGTCATGAGCCCTGACGGCACTCGCGCCGCCATCCCGCTGCTCGACGGCACGGTCGCCACCTTCCGCACAGGTGATCGATCGCCGCTCGGCGCGCCGATCGAGCTCGATGCGTCCGCCGGCAACGTCCTTGCCCTCGCCTTCGATGCCGAGGGGGAGGTGCTGGCGGTCGGTACCGACGGCGGACAGGTGCTGCTGGTCGATCCCGTCTCGGGGACGACGTCACGGCGTATCGACCTCATCGAGAGCGCTCCGTCGTCGATCGCGTTCTCGCCCGACGGCGCGGCTCCTCGCCGTCGGCCGGATCGACGGACGCACACAGCTCTACGACGTCGCGTCGTTCGAGCCGGCCGGGCCCCCGCTCGCCGCCAGCGCGGCGACGATCACCGACGTGTCCTTCAGCGCCGACGGCAACCGGCTGGTGACCACGGGTGTCGACCGCACCGGCGCGTTCTGGCGGCTCGACGGCGATCGCTCCATCGGGACGGTGTTGGAGGGGCAGGACGGGCCGGTGACGGAGGTCGCGTTCGCCTCCGAAGGGACGTTGCTGAGCGCCGCGCTGAATGGAACCGTCGCCGTGCGCGACGCCGCCGACGGCGCCATCGAGTCGACCCTGCGACTGCCCGGCGAGGTGCTGTCGGTCAGCGCAGACCCGACTGGCCCCCGGATGGCGGCCGGGGGCACCGACACGCTCGTCGTCGCTCGCCTCGACGGGGAAGAGCGTCGCGACGTCGACATCGGTTCGGCGTGGGCGAACCAGGTGGCGTTCGCTCCCGACGGGTCTGCCGTCGCGGTCGCCCTCGACAACCGGGACGGCGATCCCGACATCGGCGGCCCGGGGACGGGATCAGTGCGCTTCGTCGAGCCCGAGACCGGATCGTTCATCGGCCCGACGATCGACCTCGACGAGGCGGCACGGGGCGTGACCTATGCGCCCGGCGGTGAGGTCGTGGCGGTCGTCACCGAGAACAACCTCGTGCACTTCTACGACACCGCCGACGGGCGCGAGATCGGTGAGCCGATCGCCAACGTCGACGCCCCCTTCACCGCCGTGGCGTTCAGCCCGGATGGCTCGCGGTTGGCCGTCGGCATCGCGTCGGGCGCCGTTCGCCAGTACGACGCCGATACGCACCAGCCGATCGGTGAACCGCTCGAAGGTGATCCGAACGGAGTCTTCGGCGTCGCGTACTCCGCTGACGGGTCGTTGCTCGCCGGCTCCAGCGTCGGGTTCTCGACGACGCGCCTGTGGGACGCTCGCGCCGGGCGACCGCTGGGCAGTCGTCTGACCGGTGGCCGCGTGCCCTACAGCTATCGCACCTTCCTCGTCGAAGAGTTCATGGCGAGCCGGCCGGCGTTCGCGCCCGACGGCCGCAGCCTCGTCACGCCCGGCTTCGACGGAGCGACGGTGCTCTGGGACATCGACCCCGCGAGCTGGTCAGAGGCCGCGTGCGCGATCGCCGGTCGGGACCTGAGCGACGAGGAGTGGGACCGCTACCTCCCCGGTCGCGACCACCACGAAGTCTGTGCCGGCGGTTGAACTGGCCCGCACCGCCACCCTCCCCACCATGATGTGCGCATGGCCGAGCTGTCGGACGTCGGTGTGCGTCCGCCGCTGACATCGAAGCTCGACGGGTTCGGGACGACGATCTTCGCCGAGATGTCGGCGCTGGCCGCCGCCACCGGCGCCATCAACCTCGGTCAGGGCTTCCCCGACACCGACGGGCCGGCCGAGGTGCTCGAAGCGGCGGTGGCCGCCATACGGGGCGGTGTGAACCAGTACCCACCCGGTCCCGGGGCCCAGGTCCTGCGCGACGCGATCGCCCGCCACCAGCTCCGGTTCTACGGCATCCCCCTCGATCCCGAGTCCGAGGTGCTGGTGACCGCCGGCGCCACGGAGGCGTTGGCGGCCGTGCTGCTCGGGATGCTCGAGGCCGGCGACGAGGTGATCGTGTTCGAGCCGATGTACGACAGCTACCAGGCGTGCATCGCCCTCGCCGGCGCCCGCGTCGTTCCCGTGCTGCTGCAGCCGGGCGATGACGGCCGCTACGGCTTCGATCCCGAGGAGCTCCGAGCGGCGGTGACGCCGAGTACTCGGATGCTCCTGTTGAACACGCCGCACAACCCGACCGGCAAGGTCTTCGACGCCGAGGAGCTCGCGCTCGTCGCGTCGGTGGCCACGGACCACGACCTGTGGGTCGTCACCGACGAGGTCTACGAGCACCTGGTGTTCCCCGGCGCGACCCACGTCCCCGTGGCGACCCTGCCGGGGATGGCGGAGCGGACACTCACGATCTCTTCGGGCGGCAAGACCTTCAACACCACCGGCTGGAAGGTGGGCTGGTTGACCGGTCCGGCCCCGCTCGTCACCGCAGCCCGCACCGCCAAGCAGTTCCTCACGTACGTGAACGGAGCCCCGTTCCAACCGGCGATCGCGCTCGGGCTCGACCTCGACGACACCTTCTACGCGTCACTGGCTGCTGACCTCACGACCAAGCGCGACCGACTCGTGGCGGGGCTCCGCGCCGCAGGGTTCGAGACCTTCGTGCCGGAGGCCACCTACTTCACGACCGTCGACGTCCGGCCTCTGCAACCCGACGGCGACGGCATGGCCTTCTGCCGATCGCTCCCCGAGCGCTGCGGTGTCGTCGCCATCCCGAACGAGGTGTTCTACGCCCGGCGCGAGCACGGACGGCACCTCGTGCGCTTCGCCTGCTGCAAGCGCCTCGAGGTGCTCGAGGAGGCCGCCGCCCGCCTCGCCCGGTCGGCGCCGTGAGCGACACGGTGCGGATCGCCGCCATCCAGCACGACATCGTCTGGAACGACCCCCAGGCCAACTTCGAGCGGCTGGCGCCGATGATCGGCGCGGCCGCCGCCTCGGGCGCCCGGATCGCCCTGTGCACGGAGACCTTCTCGACCGGCTTCGCCGTCGACGTCGACGATCTCGGCGAGCCGGAGGGCGGGCCATCGTCGACGTTCCTCCTCGACCAGGCGACCGCCCACGGCCTCTGGGTGGGAGGCACCTGCCCCGAGATCCCGGTCGATGCCCCCGACGACGACCAACGGCCCTGCAACTCCTTCGTGCTCGCCGGCCCGGACGGCACCGTGTACCGGTACCGCAAGATCCACCGGTTCACCTATGGCGGCGAGGACCGGCGCTTCCGAGCCGGCGTCGAGCCGGTCACCGTCGAGGTCGAGGGCCTCCGCCTGAGCCTGTTCGTCTGCTACGACCTGCGCTTCGCCGACCTGTTCTGGCAGGCCGCCGCCGGCACCGACGTCTTCCTCGTCCCCGCCAACTGGCCCGCGGCTCGGCGACTCCACTGGCAGGCGCTCCTCCAGGCACGCGCCATCGAGAACCAGGCCTACGTGGTCGGTGTCAACCGGGTCGGCGAGGGTGGTGGGCTCGCCTACAGCGGCGACAGCCGGATCGTCGATCCGCTCGGTGAGGTGCTCGCCAGCGCCGCTCACACCGAGAGCATCCTGCTGGCCGACATCTCGCGCGACGTCGTGGCGGCCGTCCGCCAGCGGTTCCCGTTCCTCGCCGACCGCGGCTGACCGAGATCGACGGTGTGGCCGGGTCAGCCGGGGGGCGACAGGGCGTCGACCTCGGCCCGCTCGGCGTCGCTCAGCGTCCAGCTCACGGCGGCGGCGTTCGCCCTGACCTGCTCGGGCCGGGTGGCGCCGGCGATGACCGAGGTCATGTGGGGCAAGCCGGCCAGCCAGGACATGGCCAGCTCGAGCAGGGTGTGCCCTGACCGGCGGGCCACGTCGTCCAGGGCCTCCACCGTGTCGAACCGATCGTCCGTCAACGCCTTGTCACGCCGCTCGGCGGGGGCTCCGGCGAGGCGGGAACCGGGCGGCGGCTCCTGGCCCCGCCGGTACTTGCCGGTGAGCATCCCGCTGGCGAGCGGGAAGTACGGAAGGATGCCGAGGCCGTGTCGCTCGCACGCGGCCAGCAGGTCGGCTTCGCCCCGGCGACGGAGCAGGCTCAGCTCGTTCTGGACGCTCACGAACCGAGCCGTGCCGGCGACCGCCGCCGCTTCGGCGGCGCCGTCGATCCGGTCGCCGTCGAAGTTCGAGCAGCCGATCTCGCGGACCTTGCCCGACTGCACCAGCCGCTCGAGCGCTTCGAGGGTCTCCTCGATCGGCGTGGCGTCGTCCGGCGCGTGGATCTGGTAGAGGTCGATGCGGTCGGTGCCGAGTCGACGGAGGCTTCCCTCCGCGGCGGCCACGATCGACTTGGCGCTGGCGCCGGCCGGCAGGCTCAGGCCGTCACCCATCCCGAACTTCGTGGCGACGATCACGTCGTCGCGCCGGGCTCCCAGCGCCCGGCCCAGGAACTCTTCGCTGCGCGAACCGCCGTAGATGTCGGCGGTGTCGAAGAGGGTGATGCCCTCGTCGATCGCGGCATCGACCACGGCTCGCGCCGCCGCCTCGTCGATGCGACCGCCGAAGTTGTTGCAACCGAGGCCCACGACGGAGACCGTCAGGCTGCCGAGCGTGCGGGTGTCCATCGCCCGAACACTAGGGAGACGCGCTGTCGTCTCCCACGAGGCGTGCGCTGCTCAGGCGGCGTCGTCGTCGAAGCGGGTGTCCGGTTCGGGTTCGGTGGGGCCGGGTGGGTCGGGTCCGGCGCGGGGTTGGTGGGGGTGGCGGGGGTCGGTGGGCGGGACCATGTCGATGGTTCCGTCGGGCAGGCGGATGGTGGCCCAGCGGTGGTGGGTCTTGAGGTCGTGGTGGTGGTCACAGCACCGTTGCAGCTCGTCGAGGACGGTGTGTCGGGTCTGGGCCCAGTCGACGCGGTGGTCGATCTCGATGCCGGCCATGCGGGCACAGGCGGTGACACAGCACCCCGGTGAGCTCCACCGCAGGGCGATCTGCTGGGCGACGGTGGCAGCGCGCCCGAGGTGGGTGACGTTGGCACGACGTCGACCCCGCGGGTGAGGACCAGCTTGAGGACGCTGTCACCGAGGAGGCGGCGGGCCACGGAGACGGGGACGGGTCCGACCCCGGCGATCTCGCAGAGCTCCTCGCCCTCCACGGCGCCGCGTTGGAGGGCCTCGAGGTCGACGCGCACCAGACCCAGCCACGCCGGGCTCCCCGACCGCCTCGCCCTCGCCGGTGCGTGCGGTCCCGGTTCGTCGACATCGGCCTCGTCGGTGGCAGCCTCGTCGGTGGCGGCCTCGTCGGTGCGGCCTCGCGGCGGCGGGTTCGCTGGTCGGCAGGGCGGTCTCGCCGTTGAGCCAGTCGCGGCAGATCTGTTCGAGGGCGTCCATCAGGTACGCCTCGCGGGGTTCGTGGCGGCCGGCTCGGCGGGCCTGGTCGAACAGTTCGTTGGCCCGCTTGTCCACCGCCGCCTTGATGGGGGCCACCTGATCGGCGGTGGAGGCCCCGAACAGGCGAGCAGCACCATCCAGTGCTCGTCGAGAACCGCAACAGCCGCGGCCGCTCGTAGCCGCTGGTAGGTCGCCTCGGCGTCGGCGTCGGCGGCCCGCTTCACCAGCGCACAGTCATCGCGGAGCTTGCCCAGCGGTCGCACCCTGGCCGCGTCGAGCAGACGTTGCTGGGCGGCCGGGTTCGCCGTCGCCGCGTCGGCGATCACCGCCGCCTGCTCCGCGGAGAGCTCCCCCCGCTGTGCTGCCTCGGCCACCGCCGGCAGATCCTCGAGCCGTTCCGCCGTCTCCAAGGCTTCCTTGGCCTTGGCCGGCGACGTCCCGCTCCGCTGGGCCAGCCACGCCTCGACCGAGGAGAACCCGGCCCGCTGCCACGCTGTGCCCTCGGCCACCCGACGAGCCAGCTGAGCTTCCAGGGTCGTGGCCATGTTCTTGATCGCCGTCACGTCCTTCAACGCCACCGCCGGCCTGCTCGACGGTGAACAGACGCGTGTCGATGCTGTGAGTGGTCTCCCGCATCGCATCACGCAACTCGCACAGGCGCATCACTGCCCCACCAAGATCGAGGGCCATCGTCCCGGCACCCACTTGCGGCTGGGTGCGACACCGCTACGAGCATTCTACGAAGGGGGTGTGTCCAGGTTCGGGGCCCGTTCCAGGTCGACCCTCCGAGGAATTCCCGCCATCGGTGTCGATCGGGGCGTGGTGCGTTCGTGGAGTAGGTGAGGGTCGGATGTGCCGGCCTCGCACCTGAGGAGCCCCCATGACCGCAACCACCGCCCCCGGCATCCACGTCGAGATCACCGACCTTCCCGCCTCCACCCCGTCGCTGTGGCGTCCCGGCATGACCGCTGGCGTCGTGGCGGCCGCCGCCACCGTCGCCGTCGCCGGTGCCGCCCAGGTGCTCGGCGTCTCGCTCGAGACGGCGCCGGGCGAGGCCATCCCGGTGCTCGGGTTCGGCCAGCTCACCCTCGTCTTCACCGTCGTCGGCGTGCTGATCGCTCGCACCCTCCGCCGTCGGGCCCAGCAGCCGCGGTCGACGTTCGTCACGACGACGGTGGTCCTCACGGCGCTCTCGCTGGTGCCGGACGCCGTCCTCTCCGCCGACGCCGCGACGAAGGCGACGCTCATGCTCACCCACCTGGTGGCCGCCGCCATCGTGATCCCCGTCCTCGCCGCCCGCCTCCCCGAGCGAGGGGCTTGACGAATCGCTAACGGTGTTCGATAGTACGAACAGTGTTAGGAGAACCGAGTCGAGATCGGCGTTCCGAACGCCATGAGGCAACGAAGGCGGAGATCCTCGACGCCGCCTGGGAGCAGGTGCGGGCGAACGGTCTGGCGGCCCTGTCGCTGCGAGACCTCGCCCGCACCGTCGGCATGCAGCCGCCGTCGCTCTACAGCTACTTCGACTCCAAGAACGCCATCTACGACGCCATGTACGCCCAGGGAGCGCAGGCAGTTCGTCGACGCGCAGGCCGGCATGCCGCTCCCCGACGAGCCGCTGGCGGCCCTGCAGGCGGTCGTGCACTACTTCGTCGAGTTCTGCGCCGCCGACACCGCCCGGTACCAGCTCCTCTTCCAGCGCACGATCCCCGGGTTCGAGCCCTCGCCGGAATCGTTCAAGATCTCCCAGGACAACCTGGCGACGCTGGGTGCCTACCTGGAGTCCTTGGGGCTGTCCGACCCCGAGGCGCTCGACCTGTTCACCGCGCTGGGCACCGGGCCTCGCCGACCAGCAGATCTCCAACGACCCCGGCGGCGATCGTTGGATCCGGCTGATCGACGACGCAGTCGAGATGTTCTACGAGCACATCACCAAGAGGGCGAACCCGCCTGTGGCAGGAAGGCGAGCACGATGACGACGGCGACACCGATCGACACCATCCCGGCGATCACTCGCCGACGAGACGCAGGCGCTGGCGGCGACCGAGTACGAGCGCCTCGCCGACCAGCTGCGCTCGCTCACCGCCGAGGAGTGGTCGAAGCCGACCGACTGCGCCGTTGTGGGACGTCCGGGCGATGGCCGGCCACTGCCTCGGGATGATGAACGACTTCTCGTCCTTCCGCAGCCTCATGCGCCGCATGCGCGCCGCGACGAAGGCGGCGAAGGCGGCCGGCGGTCCGGTCATCGACAGCATGACGGCGCAGCAGGTCGCCGACCACGCCGGCCTGTCGAGCGGCGAGCTCGTCGCCGGGATCGAGGCCACCGGGCCACGGGCGGCGCGGTGGCGGGCCAACGCCCCCGCCGTCGTTCCGCCGGATGCCGATGAAGGAGGAGGTCGGCGGGCGAGTCCGAGACGTGGCGCATGGGCTACCTGCTCGACGTCATCCTCACGCGCGACCCCTGGATGCACCGCGTCGACATCGCCCGCGCCACTGGCCGCGACCTGGTGCTGACCCCAGAACACGACGGGCGCATCGTCGCCGACGTCGTCGCCGAGTGGGCGCGGCGCCACGGCCAGCCCTTCACCCTCACGCTCACCGGCCCCGCCGGCGGCGACCTTCGTCGCCGGCGACGGCGGCGAGTCGATCACCGTCGACGCCGTCGAGTTCTGCCGAACCCTTGCCGGCCGCGCCGACGGCAGCGGCCTGCTCACCCAGGAGGTCCCGTTCTGATGGAAACACGAGTCGCGGAGGTCGCCGAGGGCGTCCACCAGCTGGCCACCTTCTTCCCGGAGATGAACTTCGGCTTCAACCAGTACCTCATCGCCGCCGACGAGCCGCTGCTGTTCCACACCGGCATGCGCGGCTCGTTCCCGCTCGTGTCGGAGGCGGTCTCGCAGCGTGCTGCCGGCCGAGTCGCTGCGCTGGGTCAGCTTCGGTCACGTCGAGGCCGACGAGTCGGGCTCGATGAACGAGTGGCTGGCGCTCGCGCCCGCAGCGACCGTCGTCCAGAGCCAGATCGGCTGCATGGTGTCGATCGCCGACCTCGCCGACCGCCCGCCCCGACCCGCTCGCCGACGGCGAGAAGCTCGACATCGGCGGTCACGTGCTGCAGTGGATCGACACGCCGCACGTGCCGCACGCGTGGGAGGCGGGCGTGCTCTACGACGCGACGACCAGGACGCTGTTCTGCGGCGACCTCTTCACCCGGTTGGGCGAGTACGAGGCGTCGACGACCGACGACATCGTCGGGCCGGCCGTGCAGGCCGAGGACGACGCACCAGGCTCGCTGTCGCTGCATCCCGTCGAGCGCGGCCACGATCCGCCGGCTCGCCGAGCTCGACGTCGACACCCTCGCCCTGATGCACGGCCCCGCGTTCACCGGCGACTGCCGCACCGCGCTGCTCGAGCTGGCCGAGGACTACGAGCGCCGCATCGCCGCCCTCGTCTGACGTCCTACCCGGTTGTGGCCGGCTTCTCGAGCACCACGACGTACATGATCCCGACGGCGAGGAACCGCCCCTCGTGGCCGCGCACCGCGATCTCGTCGAGCAATGCGTCGAACTCGCGCTCGGTGATCCCCTCCTGGATGGCGGCGTCGCGGCCGACCTCCAGATCGAAGACGTCCATGAACGGTGTGTTCGACCGGAAGGGCACCGGCATCGGTTCGATCGACACGACGTGCAGGCCGAGCGTCGTGGCGTCGGACGGCGCGCGAAGCCCGGCGCTGATGTTCGGGAGCATCCGGCTGAACGCGGTGATGAACCGCACCCACACATCCGGCGCGTCGGTGTCGAGGGCCAGCCGCCGATGGTCGGGCTCGACCAGCACGATCCGGCCTGCCGGCCGCGTCACCCGAGCGAGCTCCGCCAGGGCGTCGGCGGGCCGGGCGACGTGCATCAGGACGCGCTCGGTCCGCACGGCATCGAACCGGTCGTCCTCGAGCCCCGTGCTCGTGGCCGTGCCCTCGACGAGCTCGACGCGAGCCGGTGCACCCTCCAGGCGAGCCCGAGCCTGCTCGAGCATCGCCGCGCTGGGGTCGAGTCCGACGACCGTGCCGCTGCGCCCGACGAGATCGGCGATCTCACGAGCGGCGATCCCCGTCCCGCAGCCGACGTCGAGGACCGTCGCCCCGGGCCCGACGCCCAGCACCTGGTGCGAGCGGATCCGCGGCGCCGTGAACGCCGCGGCCGCAGCGTCGAGGTAGGCCGTCGCTCTGGCGCCGGCCGCAGCAGCATCGATCCGCTGCCAGTGATCGGGGGAGAGGTTGTCGGTCATGACCGGGCCCGCGGCCGCGTTCTAGCACGCGCGATCGGCCGCGACGGCGGTGAGCGACGGCCGGCCGCCGCGGGCGGGACGACGTGGACCCGACTCAGGAGATCGGGAGGTCGACCTGGGTGAGGCGCACGCTGTTGCCTGAGGGGTCTCGGAAGCCGGAGTCGATCCCGTACGGTCGCTTCTCGGGTGCCTCGGTGAATTCGACGCCGCGGCCCTTGAGCTCCTCGTACGACGCCTCGCAGTCGTCGGTCGTGAGGAAGATGGTCCCGGCGAACCCCTTGGCCATCAGCGTGCGAACCTGCTCTGCCGTGTCGCCGTCCATCAGGGGCGGGCCCGGGATGGCCATGAGCACGATGGCGACGTCGGGTTGATGGGCCGGGCCGACCGTCAGCCACCGGAAGTCGCCCATCTCGGGCAGGGTGACGTCGGTTCGGACCTCCATGCCCACCTTCTGGGTGTAGAAGGCCAGCGCCTCGTCCTGGTCGTGCACCCACAGCTGCGCGTTGGCGATCCTGATCATTCGAACTGCTCCTGTTTCGTCGGACGGGGGACACCGACGACGCTAAGGAGACTCGGCCGACCTGTCTTCTCGAAACGTGCGGTGTTTCGGACGGGCGTAGGCCCGCACGACGCACGCAGGAACGAGCGCGAGGGCTGCTGCCGGCGGGAACGCGGCGCGATACGCCTGCGGCGTCATGCCGAACATCCGGCCGAAGCTCGTCGTGAACGAACCGACGCTGGCCAAGCCGACGGCGCAGCAGATGTCGGCGACCGACCAGTCCGTGCTGCGCAGCAGCGCGGCGGAGCGCTCGAGCCGCCGGGTGAGCAGGTACTGGTGGGGCGACTCGCCGAACGCTCGACGGAACTCGCGGCTGAAGTGCGCCGGCGACAGCCGTGCCGCGCCGGCGAGATCGGCGACGGTGAGGGGCTCGGCGTAGCGGGCGTCGGCCAGATCCTTGGCCCGTACCAGGTGCCGGGCGGGCGGCAGGGACGCCATGGCGTTCAGTCTGGCCTTCGCTCGCACTTCGGGCGACCGCGTATGACCACCGGGTCACCCTAGGATCGGTGTCGTGGCCAAGGACACCTGGTGGAACCTGCCCGAAGACAAGCGCCGGAGGATCACGCGAGGCTGCGTTGGCCGAGTTCGGGACGCGTGGCTTCTCGACCGGCAGCCTCAACGTCATCGCCCGCGAGGCCGGCATCGCCAAGGGCTCGCTGTTCCAGTACTTCGACGACAAGCTCGACCTCTTCATCACGGTCTGCGAGGCGGCCGCGGCGTCGACGAAGGCCGCCGCCCTCGAGGGCGTCGACCTCGAGCAGGCGCCGTACTTCGACTCCGTCCGTGTCCTCGTCGCCAACTGGCTGCGCTTCTTCCGCAAGCACCCGATCGAGCGGGCCTCGGCCTACGCCGCCGCCCACGAGATGGACGCCGCAGCGCGGACGGCGGTCGGCGGGGTGACGAACCAGGCCTACGTCGAGGTCCTCCGCCCGATGGCCGAGCGGGCCGAGGCGCGGGGTGAGCTCCGGGCCGGCGTCGACATCGACCAGCTCGTGGCCATGACCGTGCTCGTGCTCCGCCACCTGAACTCGGCCCCCTTCTACCCGCACATCGATCCCGTGCTGGGTCTGTACGAGAAGGGGCCGAGGCAGGTCGACGGCATCGCGTCCGCGCTCGTCGACACCCTCGAGCGCGCCTTCGCACCCGCCCACTGATTCGCCCTTGACGCCAACATGACCGCATGGTCATATATGACCGACCGGTCAGATGACCATCCGGTCACAACACGGGGGAGCGCAGTGGCAGTCACCGACGTCAACGACATCGAGGCGATCCTCGCCGTCACCAACCGCGACGTGGACGAGCTCGTCCACACGGTCAAGGACAACGCCGAGGCGCTGTTCACCTGGGACTACGAGAAGGGCGCCCGGCCGGCGCTCAACAAGCTCTACGAGAAGGCCAAGGTCTCGCAGTGGAACGGCGAGACCGACCTCGACTGGTCGATCGACGTCGATGCCGAGAAGGTCTGCGCCGAGATGGCGAAGAGCGACTACCGGGCGCACTACGTCCGGCGCCTGATGGACGCCCCCGGCTCGCCGGTCGCCACCTGGAACGAGAAGGACTGGTCGGCCGTACTCGATCGAGACCGTCAACCACCGGGTCAGCCAGTTCCTGCACGGGGAGCAGGGTGCGCTGCTGTGCACGGCCAAGATCGTCGAGACCGTCCCGTGGATCGACGCCAAGTACTACGCCGCCACCCAGGTCATGGACGAGGCCCGCCACGTCGAGGTGTTCGCCAAGTACCTCGACACCAAGCTCGACGGCCACTACCCGATCAGCGCCCACCTGCGGCTGCTGCTCGACGACATCATCAACGACAGCCGCTGGGACATGACCTACCTGGGCATGCAGATCATGGTCGAGGGCCTCGCCCTCGCCGCCTTCGGGACCATGTACCAGATGACCAGCGAGCCGCTGCTGAAGAAGCTGCTGCGGTACGTGATGAGCGACGAGGCCCGCCACGTCGCCTTCGGGGTGCTGTCGCTCAAGGAGTACTACGAGCAGCTCTCGCTCGCCGAGATCGAGGAGCGCCAGGACTTCGCCTTCGAGGCCGCCATCCGGATGCGCGACCGGTTCCTCCAGCAGGAGGTGTGGGACCGCCTCGGCGTCGATCCCCGCCAGATGATCCCGCTGCTGCTGGCCCAGGCGCCGGAGGAGAACGAGTTCCAGAAGAAGCTGTTCTCCAAGATCGTCCCCAACTGCCGCAAGCTCGGCCTGCTCGACGCCGGTGAGGGCAAGCTGCGCCGCCAGTTCACCGAGATCGGCGTCATCGAGTACGAGCACTTCGTCGACACCGGCGAGGAGTACGAGGCCCTCGACGAGGTCGCCCGCGACCGCGCGATCGCGATGGCGGAGGCGTGAGCATGGCCACCCTCGCCTTCATGCCGCGAACGGCCGACGACATGACCTCCGAGTGGCTGACCGAGGCCCTGCGCTCCACCGGAGCCGCCACCGGCACCGTCGCCGACTTCCACATCGTGCCCATCGGTGTCGGCATCGGCCTGGTCGGCGCCCTGGCCCGCGTCACGCCGACCTGGGTCGACGGCACCGGCCCGACCACGGTCATCGCCAAGTTCCCGTCGCCCGCCGCCAGCAGCCGGTTCGTCGCCGCCGTCCTCGGGATGTACCGCAAGGAGGTCGCGTTCTACGAGGAGCTCGCGACCCGTGCCGCCCTGCCTCACGCCGAGTGCTTCTACTCGTGGTTCGACCACGAGACCCACGACTTCGTCCTCCTCCTCGGCGATCTCGCCGGCGGCCGCTCCGTCGACCAGCTCGACGGCTGCCAACGCGCTGACGCCGAGCTCGCCGTCGATCGCCTCGCCGACTTCCACGCCGGCTTCTGGAACGATCCGGAGCTGATCGACAACGGCTGGCTCGGGCGTCTGGCCGACTCGCCCTTGCCGGAGTCGGTCGCCTACTCCTTCGAGCAGGCCTGGGGCTCGGTGCGGGACCGCTTCGCCGATCGCATCCCGCCCGAGATCGCAGCCCTGGGCGACCGGTTCGCCGGGCTCCTGCCCGAGCTGACCGCCCGCCTGTCGGCGGCGCCGTACACGCTCAGCCACGGCGACTACCGGCTGGACAACATCTTCTTCTACGACACCGGCGACCTCGCGGTCTGCGACTGGCAACTCGTCGACCGCTCCCGAGGGGCCCGCGACCTGGCCTACTTCGTCACCCAGAGCTTGACCACGGAGCTCCGGGCCGGGCTCGAGCGGTCGTTGGTCGAGCGCTACGTCGCCCGCCTGGCCGCCAACGGGGTCACGGACTACGGCTTCGACGTGGCCTGGCACGACTACCGGCTGGCCACGCTCTTCGCCTTGGCCTACCCGGTCATCGCCGCTGGCGGTCTCGATCACGCCGATGAGCGGTCCGAGGCGCTGTGCGTCGGCATTCTCGACCGCTGCATCGCGGCCATCCTCGAGCTCGACTGCCTCGCGCTCGTCGACTGACGCACCAGCCGGTCCTGGCCGGTCCGTCCCGGTCAGGTCGGGACGATGGTGACCGGCCGCGTCGAGCGCTGGGCGACCTGGGTGCTCGTGCTCCCGAGCAGCTGCTCCGGGTAGCCGCCGAGGCCACGGCTGCCGAGCACGACGAGATCGGCATCCTCCTCGTCGGCGACGGCGAGCACGACGGACACCGGGTTGCCGTCGCGGATCAGCCGCCGGCTCCGCACCCCCTCCCGATCGAGCGGCGCGCACCAGGTCGTCTCGAACCGGCGCTGGATCTCGTCGCGGTTGGGCTGGGCCGGGACCGGATCCTCGGTGTCCATCCGCTCCAGCAGCCCGAGCGCGTGCACCGCCACGACCTCGGCACCGGTCGCGCCGGCCAGTTGGGCGGCCCAGTCGACCGCCGTCAGGCTGTTGTCGGAGCCGTCCACGGCGACGACGATCCGTTCGAGCTTCATGCGTCGCCTCCAGGGACGTCGGCTCGTGCTCGGAGGGCGGCGGCCACGGCGTCCCGTCCCGGCCCGCCGCTCGTCGCCGGCTCGGGACGGAGGTCCTCACCGGCGAGGGCGGCGGCGGTCGCGGCCACCGAGCGCTCGAGCGCGGCGAGGTCGTAGCCGCCTTCGAGGAAGGCGATGACGCGACCGGGGCGCGGCGCGAAGCCGGCGACGCGCCGGGTGAGGTCGGCGTAGTCACCGGCGCTCCATGCCAGGTCGGCGAGGGGGTCGTCCCGGTGGGCGTCGAAGCCGGCCGAGACGAGCACCCAATCGGGCGCGAAGGCGTCGACGGCCGGGGCGACGACGTCGTCGACGGCGGCCAGCGCGACATCGCCGGTGGCGCCGGACGGGAGGGGGATGTTGATCGTCGAGCCCGGCGCGGCGGGTCCGCCGGTCTCCGACGCCCGCCCGGTCCCCGGGTAGAGCGGCCACTCGTGGGTCGAGACGTAGAGCACGCGGGGATCGTCCCAGAAGATGTCCTGGGTGCCGTTGCCGTGGTGGACGTCCCAGTCGACGATCACCACCCGTTCGCCGGCGTCGGCCAGCGCGGCCGCCGCGATGGCGACGTTGTTGAGCAGGCAGAACCCCATCGCCCGCGTCGCGGTCGCGTGGTGACCCGGTGGTCGCGGCGCGACGAATGCGGCCTGGGCCTCGTCGCGACGGAGCGCGTCGATGGCCGCCAGGCCCAGGCCCGCGGCCGCGACCGCGGTGTCCCAGGACCCGCTCGACGCGTGGGTGTCCGGGTCGAGGTCGCCTCCACCGGCAGCCGCCAGACGCGCCAGCGCGTTGAGGTAGCGCTCGTCGTGCACCCGGGTGAGCTCGTCGCGGCGGGCCGGGCGCCCCTCGAGGAGCCCGACGGCGTCGCCGAGGTGCGCCTGCTCGATGCCGCGGGCGACGGCGCCGAGCCGGGCCGGCCGCTCGGGATGGCCGTGCTGGGTCTCGTGACGGTCGACGGCACTGACCGAGCCGACCAGCAACAGCGCTCTCACGCCGGTCATGTTCCCCGATTCGCGCGCCGGTCGCGGCGCGACCTCGGCCTAGGAGTCCTCCGCCCGGCGGCGCCAGACCGTCTCGCCGTCGTGCGCGTCGTCGGTCGGGCGCAGCCCGGCCCGGGTGGCGACCGCCGCCGAGGCGTGGTGATCGGGGTGGATGTGGGCGGTGACGTCGTCGACGCCGTGGCGCTGCAGCCAGTCCACGACGGCGCAGGCCGCTTCGCCGGCGTAGCCGAGCCCCTGCCACCGGGCGCCGATGACCCAGGCCACCTCCACGGTCGACCGTCGGGGGTCGGTCGTCGAGACTGTCGCCTGCATGGTCCCGACCGCGACGCCGTCACGCGTGCGCACGATCCAGTTCAGCCAGCGCTCGGCGGGCTCGGCCGAGCCGGCGACGAGCGTCCGGTAGCGATGGCGGAGCCCGTCGAGGTCGAGGGGGCGCCCGCCGATGAACTCGTGGAGTCGTTCGTCGGCGAGGACGTCGACCATCTCGTCGGCGTCGTCGACGATGAGCGCCGTCAGGACGAGACGGCGGGAGGCGATGGGCTCGTCCTGAGGGTCGGCCACGAACACGCCGTCGTGTCCTACCAGAGACCGGCGGCGGCGCCGCGAGTCGGCGTCGGGTCTCCGCGCCCGGTCCCGTGGGTAGGCGGGCGCCGATGAGCCCGTCGCGCTTGGACCAGTACCGGGCGAAGCGCGACTTCACCATCACCTCCGAGCCGCGTGGGGGGACCCCGCCGGCGAGGGAGGGACACCGGTTCGTCGTGCAGCGCCACCGGGCTCGGCGACTCCACTACGACCTCAGGCTGGAGGCCGCCGGTGTGCTCCTGAGCTGGGCCGTGCCGAAGGGTCCCACCTTGGACCCCGACGTGAAGCGGATGGCCGTGCACGTCGAGGACCACCCGCTCGAGTACTTCGACTTCGAGGGCGTCATCCCGGAGGGCGAGTACGGCGGCGGGGACGTGATCGTCTGGGACTGGGGCACGTGGGAGCCGGCCGACGGCGTCGATCCGCTCCGAGCGATCGCCGGCGGCGAGCTCCACTTCGACCTGCACGGCGAGAAGCTCGCCGGTCGGTTCGCTCTCATCCGGCGCGGCGGGGAAGGACCGAAGGAGCAGTGGCTGCTCGTCCACAAGCACGACGGCGACGCGGTCGAGGGCTGGGACCCCGAGGAGCACCCGCGGTCGGTGAAATCGGGCCGCACCAACGACGAGGTGAAGGAGGCTCCCGCCGCCAGCTGGTCGAGCGCTGCGTCCTGGGCGCCGCCGGACCCCGACGACCTCGAGCGCCTCGACGCCCTCGGCAAGGGCGGGAAGTGGACCTTCGGTGGGCACGAGTTGAAGCTGACGAACCTCGACAAGGTCCTGTACCCGGCGCGGGCGGGCACGCCCGAGCTCACCAAGCGCGACCTCATCCGTCACGGCGCATCGATGGCGCCCGTCATGCTTCCGTACCTGGCCGGCCGGCCGGTGAACATGCACCGCTACCCCGACGGCATCACCGAGCCCGGGTTCTGGCACAAGTCGGCGCCGGCCCACGCGCCGGCATGGATCACGCGGTGGCGCAACGACGACGCCGACCCGGGCGAGGCCGAGTGCGTACCTCGTGCTCGACTCGGCGGCGGCGTTGGCCTGGGCGGCCAACTACGGAGCCCTCGAGCTGCACCCATGGACCTCGACGACCGCGCATGCGCACCAGCCGACGTGGGCGATGGTCGACATCGACCCCGGCGAGCGGAGCAACTTCGACGACGCGCTCGTGCTCGCCCGCCTCTACCGCGCCGCCTTCGACCACCTCGGTGTCGTCGCCGGGCCGAAGGTGACCGGTCAGCGCGGGATCCAGATCCTGGTGCCGGTCGCCGACGGCTACTCCTTCGACGAGACCAGAGCGTGGGTCGAGGCGATCTCCCGTGCGATCGGCACGACCGTGCCCGAGCTCGTCAGTTGGGAGTGGGAGAAGTCGAAGCGGAAGGGGCTCACCCGCCTCGACTACACGCAGAACGCCATCAACAAGACGCTCGTCGCCCCCTTCAGCCCCCGCCCCGCTCCTGGCGCGCCCGTCTCGGTGCCGATCCGCTGGGACGAGCTCGAGGACCCCGAGCTCCGCGCCGACCGATGGACGATCCGGAACATCGGCGATCGCCTCGCCGAGGCCGGCGACCCCCTCGCGCCCCTGATCGGGCGCCAGCAGCGGTTGCCGCCCGTCGGGAGCCGAGCCGATGGGCGAGGCGACCCATGAGCACTGTGCGGCCGGGCGCCACGTACCGGGTCCAGCTCCACGCCGGCTTCGGGTTCGCCGAGGCCGCCCGGGTCGCCGACTACCTGGCCGCGCTCGGCGTCACCCACCTGTACTGCTCGCCGTACCTCCAGGCGGCGCCGGGCAGCACGCACGGCTACGACGTGGTCGATCCACAGCGCCTGAACGACGAGCTCGGCGGCGCGCCGGCGCACGCGGCCATGTCCGGCGCGCTCCGGGCCGCCGGGCTCGGCCAGGTGCTCGACATCGTGCCGAACCACATGGCCGTCGATCCCGCCAACCGCTGGTGGTGGGACGTGCTCGAGAACGGCCCGGCGAGCCTGTTCGCCGGCTACTTCGACATCGACTGGGAGGGGCCGGAGGACAAGTCGGCGTTCACGGTGCTCGTGCCCGTGCTCGGCGACCACTACGGCCGAGTCCTCGAGGCCGGAGAGCTGCGGCTCGAGCGAACCGGTGGCACGGTGGTGCTGTCACCACCAGGACCACGTCTTCCCGATCTCGCCGCGCACGCTCGACGACGTCCTGGCCGCGGCGGCCAGGCGTGCCGGGTCGGCGGACCTGGGCGAGCTGGGCGAGGCCTTCGGCGCGCTGCCCTCCGTCGCGGATGCTCGACGACGGCGTCGGTGCGCGGAGCGACACGAGCGGAAGGTGGCGCTCACGGCGGCGCTCGAGCAGCTGTGCGCGGCGGCGGACCGACGTGGCGCGGGCGATCGACGACGAGCTCGTCGCCGTTCAACGACGACCCCGACCGGCTCGACGCGCTCCTGCGGCGGCAGAACTACCGCCTGGCCCACTGGCGCACCGCCGAGCGAGGAGCTCGACTACCGCCGCTTCTTCAACATCGAGACCCTGGTCGGTGTGCGGATCGAGGACCCGGAGGTCTTCGCCGAGCCACGCACGCGCTGATCCTCGAGCTCGTTCGCGACGGCACCGTCGACGGGCTGCGCATCGACCACGTCGACGGCCTCCGCGACCCCGAGGCCTACCTCGCGCGGCTGGCCGACCAGCGACCGGCGGCGCCTACACGGTCGTGGAGAAGATCCTCGAGCCCGACGAGTCGCTCCCGCGTCTGGCCGGTGGCGGGCACCTCGGGCTACGACTTCCTCGACCGAGTCGAACAACCTGTTCGTCGACGACGGACAACGAGGCGGCGATGACCGGCCGCCTACGCGGCCTTCACCGGCGAGACAGGGTCGTTCGAGCGAGGTCGTGCACGCGGCCGAAGCACCAGATCATGCCGAGCGAGCTCGCGGCCGAGGTCGAGCGCGCTCACCGGGCTGCTGGCCGAGGTCACCGAGCGACCACCGCCGCCATCGCGACCACACCCGGCGCGAGCTCCGCGAGGCGCTGCGCGAGTTCGTGGCCGGCTTCCCCGTCTACCGCACCTACGTCGCGCCGGGCCGGCCGGCGACCGACGCCGGACGATCGCAGCCACGTCGCCGCGGCCGTCGCCGCGGCGCCAGCGCCGGCGACCCGACCTCGACGCCGAGCTGCTCGGCTTCCTCGGCGAGCTGCGCTCGGCGGCGACCACGGCGGCGCCGCGGAGCTCGAGCTCGGCGCAGCGCCTCCAGCAGCTCACCGCGCCCGTCATGGCCAAGGGCGTCGAGGACACCGCGTTCTACCGCTACCACCGGCTGGTCTCGCTCAACGAGGTCGGCGGCGACCCGGGCGTGTTCGGCCGACCGGTCGTCGACGTTCCACGAGCGACACCGCCAGCGACCGCGGCGACCTGGCCGCACTCGATGCTGACGCTGTCGACGCACGACACGAAGCGCAGCGCCGACGTGCGGGCCCGGCTCAACGTGCTCTCCGAGATGCCCGAGCGCGTGGCGCGGACGCGGTCGAGCGGTGGGCGCGAGCGCAACGACGCGCCACCGCCGGGCGGACGGCCCGACCGCAACGCCGAGTACCTCCTCTACCAGACGCTCGTCGGCGCCTGGCCGCATCGACGCCGACCGGGCGGTCGCCTCATGGCGAAGGCCATCCAAGGAGGCCAAGGTGCACACCTCGTGGACCGATCCCGTCGCCGACTACGACGACGCGGTCGAGCGCGTTCGTGCGCGGCGGTCCTCGCCGACCCGGCGTTCGTCGCCGACCTCGAGCGCTTCCTCGCCGAGCACCGCCTCGTCGAGCGCGGCCGGCGCAACTCGCTGGCACAGACGGCGCTGCTGCTCACCTGCCCGGGCGTCCCCGACCTCTACCAGGGCACCGAGCTGTGGGACCTGAGCCTGGTCGATCCCGACAACCGCCGGCCCGTCGACTACGACCTCCGCGCGCGAGCCTGCTCGACGAGGTGCGGCGACGCGTCGAGCGGCCGAGGCTCGCCGAGCGGACGACGTCGGCGTACCGAAGCTGTGGCTCATCCACCGCCTGCTCGCACCACCGCCGAGCCGCGCCGTGACGCCGTACGACGTCGCGACGCCTACGAGCCGCTCCGAGCGACGCGGTGCGCGGAGCGGACGACGTGGTCGGCGTTCACCCGCGGCGGGCTCGCCGTGGTCGTGGCCTCCCGCCACCGCTCGCGACCGGTGAGGCCGGCACGTCGGTCGGCGCTGCCGCCGGGCGCGTGGACCGACGTGCTCACCGGCGGCGAGATGCACGGAGGCGGTGACCGGCGCGTCGACCGAGCTGCTCGCCGCGGTTCCCGGTCGCGGTGCTTGCGCGGTCGGCGGCGTGACCCGCCGAGTTCGCGGTCTGGGCGCCCGATCGCCGAGCGTCGTCGAGCTCGTCGTCGGCGACGCCGCCCTGCGCGATGGAGCGCGACGAGCGAGGGCTGGTGGCGAGCCGACGGTGGACGAAGCTGCGCCCGGGCACGCGCTACGCCTTCTCGCTCGACGGCGGGCCGCCGCGCCCGACCCGCGATCGCCGTCCCAGCCCGACGGGGTCGACGGGCCGTCCGAGGTCGTCGACCACGCCGCGTTCGCCTGGACCGACGCAGCGCTGGCGCGGCGTGTCCGCTGCGCGGCGCCGTGCTCTACGAGCTGCACGTCGGCACGTTCACCCCGGACGGCACGTTCGACGCCGCCATCGAGCGGCTCCGCACCTCGTCGAGCTCGGCGTCGACGCCGTCGAGCTGATGCCGGTGGCCGAGTTCCCGGGCGAGCGCGGCTGGGGCTACGACGGCGTCGACCTGTTCGCGCCCGCACCACGCCTACGGCGGCCCCGACGGGCTCAAGCGCCTCGTCGACGCCTGCCACGCGCCGCGGCCTCGGCGTCGTGCTCGACGTCGTCTACAACCACCTCGGTCCGGCCGGGAACTACCTCGCCGAGTTCGGCCCGTACTTCACCGACCGCCACCGCACGAACTGGGGCCAGGCCGTGAACTTCGACGGCGCCGGGCAGCGACGAGGTGCGCCGCTTCGTGATCGACAACGCGCTGCATGTGGCTGCGCGACTACCACGTCGACGGGCTCGCGGCTCGACGCCGTGCACGCCATCGTCGACGAGTCGGCCCGTCCACTTCCTCGAGGAGCTCGCCGACGAGGTCGATGCCCTCGCCACGCACCTCGGCCGGCCGCTGTTCCTCGTCGCCGAGAGCGACCTCAACGACCCGCGCTTCGTCCGCGGCCGCGACGCCGGCGGCTACGGCCTCGACGCCGCCTGGGCCGACGAGTGGCACCACGCGCTGCACGCCGTGCTCACCGGCGAGCGGTCGGGCTACTACGAGGACTTCGGCTCGCTCGAGCATGCTCGGCAAGGCGCTGCGCCAGGCCTGGGTCTACGACGGCACCTGGTCAGCCGCACCGGCAGCGCCGCCACGGGCGGCCGCCCGCCGGCCTGCTCGGCCACCAGTTCGTCGTGTGCACCCAGAACCACGACCAGATCGGCAACCGCGCCGGCGGCGAGCGCAGCGCGCGCTCATGAGCGCCGGGCCGGCTGCGGGTCGCGGCCGCCCTGCTGCTGACCGGCCCGTTCACGCCGATGCTGTTCCAGGGCGAGGAGTGGGGCGCCGGCTCGCCGTTCCAGTACTTCACCGACCACCGCGACCCCGAGCTCGGGCGGGCCGTCAGCGAGGGCCGCCGCCAGCGAGTTCGCCGCGCTTCGGCTGGGAGCCCGACCGACGTGCCCGACCCGCAGGCGCCCGTCGACGTTCGAGCGCTCGAGGCTCGACTGGGACGAGCTCGACGACCGCGCGCACGCCGAGCTGCTCGACTGGCACCGCGAGCCCTGATCGCGCTGCGACGGCGATTCGCCGACCTGAGCGACCCGCGGCTCGACCGGACCATCGATGCGAGGTCGACGAGGATCGTGCCACCGTGGTGGTCCGGCGCGGCTCGATCGAGCTGGTGGTGAACCTGGGCCCGGCCGATGCGGAGTTCGCGGTGGGGTCGAGCCCGGAGGTGCTGCTCGCCTCCGACACGGCGGATCCGCGCCGCGCGATCGGGCCCTGGTCGTGCCGGCTGATGCCGTCGCCGTCGTCCGTCGGGGCTGAGCGGCGGCCGGTCGGGGAACGGTGCGACGGGATGGCTCATCGCGCGACCCGTTGGATCGCTGCTGCCGGCGCGGCCGGCTTGGCGGCGGCCTGGACGCGACACGTCGTCCTCCCCAGGCGCCCGGACGACGCCGCGCTGCCGACACCACGACGGCTTCCTCCTTCCGGATCCCGTCCGTCACCCGACGGCACCGGCGTGCGCATCGTCGTCAACCCGTCGTCGGGCCCGGCGTGGAGCGGCGCACCGACCGAGGAGCTGCGCGCCGGCCTGCCCGGCGCCGACATCCACGAGCTCGAGCCGGACGACGACCTCGCCGCCCTGCTCGTGCGACGACGAGCTCGTGGCCATCGGGGCGGCGGGCGGCGACGGCACCCTCGGCGCCGTCGCCGTGATCGCCGCAGACCGCGACATCCCGTTCGTCGCCGTACCCGCCGGCACGCTCAACCACCTCGCCCGCGACCTCGGCCTCGACGTCGGTCGACGACGCCATCGCCGCCGTGCGGGCCGGCACCGCCGCCCGCATGGACCTCGGCGTCGCCGGCGACCGCTGCTTCGTCAACACCCTGACCTTCGGCGGCTACGCGCCGGTCGTCGACGCCCGGGAGCGCCTGGAGCGCGCATCGGCAAGTGGCCGGCGCTGCTGGTCGCCCTCGTGCGGGAGCTGCCGCGGATGGAGCCGCTGCGCCTCGAGATCGACGGCCGCCCGAGCGGGTGTGGCTGGCGTGGATCGGCAACGGCCGCTACGACCCGCCCGGCTTCGGCCCGTCGTGGCGGGAGCAGCTCGACGACGGCCTGCTCGACGTCCGCATCGTCAACGGCGCCCGGCGCTTCTCCCGCACCCGCTTCGTCGTCGACGTCCTCACCGGACGGCTGGCGCTCGTGCCCGGTCTACGAGGAGCGGCGGGCGTCGTCGCTCACGATCCGGTCGCTCGACGGGCCGCTGCGGCTGGCCGCCGACGGCGAGACCTTCGACGGGCCGGCCGAGCTCGAGGTCACCAAGCGGCCGACGGGCGCTCCAGGTCGCCGTGCCGCCGCTACGCCGGACGAGCGACCGCCCTGACAGCGCGCGGCCGATCAGGACGGCGAGCGCGACCAGCACCACGACGCCGGCGACGGTCACCCACGGCCCGGCCTCCTCGTAGGTCTCCCCGAGGGCGTACCCGAGCCGACCAGCAGCGCGCCAGCGACACCAGGGCGCCGGCGGTGTCGGCGACGAGCGAACCGCCTCCAGCGACACCCCCGCCGAGCCGGCCGCCGCCGCCATGCAGGGTCGACGGGAAGGCGGCCAGCCGGCCGAGGAACACGACCCGCATGCCCCGCTCGTCGAGCACCGTCGCGGAGCTGGTCGATCCGCTCCGCCGGGAGGATGCGGCCGGCGATGCCCGGCAGATCGGCGTCCTCGAGCTCGTCGGCGTAGCCGCGGCCGAGCCCGAAGAACACCCACACGCCGCCGAGCAGCAGCGGCAGGGCCGCGACGACGATCGACGGGCAGCGGCGATGTCGCCCTCGCGCACCTGGAAGCCGGCGAAGAGGAACACCTCCTTGGTCGGGCGGAGCAGCACGAGCACGGCGACGTGCTCGCGGTAGAGCCACGGCGCCGAGCGAGGATGGCGACGACGCCGAAGAGCACGCCGCGCACCGCGGCGAGGCCGAGGAAGAGCCGACGCGCGCCGATCGGAGGTTTCGGCCGTGACCCGTTCGAGGAACGGTGACGGTCATGGACCACGGGTTACCGGAAGCGTCGCCGCCAAACTCGGGCCGCTCGCGCCGCTACGAGCTGCGAGTGCTCCTGTTCGGCCTCGCCTTCGCGCTCGTCGGCATCCCGTTCGGGCTCCTGCTGCACCAGGTGCTGACGCACGGGCCGCTCACCGGCTTCGACGAGGACGGCGCCCAGTGGCTCAACGACCGCGTTCCACGACCACGACGGCGCCATCGCCGTGCTCGAGGCCATCTCGTTCACGGGCAAGCCGATCTTCCTGCTCTTCGCCATCGGCCTGCCCGGCGCTCTGGATCCTGCGCCACGGCGGCCGGAAGCTCGCGGTCTTCCTCGCCGTCACGTGCCTCGGCGGCGGTGTCATCGACACCATCGTCAAGGTCGCGGTCGGCCGACCCCGCCCCGAGGTCGACGAGCCGATCATCACCGCGTTCGGCAAGAGCTTCCCGTCGGGCCACTCGATGCAGGCGGTCGTCTGCTACGGCGCGCTGCTGCTGGTGTTCCTGCCGCTGCTCCAGGGCCGGTGGCGCACGCGCCGCCATCGCCGGCACCGGCGCGCTCGATCCTCGCCATCGGGTTCTCGCGCCTGGCCCTCGGCGTGCACTACGTCTCCGACGTCCTCGGCGGCTACGCGCTCGGCGCCGCCTGGCTGGTCGGCTCGGTCGCCGCCTTCGAGATCTGGCGCGAGGACCGCGGCCGCCGGCGCACCCACCCGCTCGAGGAGGGCGTCGAGCCGGAGGAGGCAGAGGTGCTCGTCGACACCGGTTGACCGGTGCTCGTCGCTACCCGCCCATCGCCTCCGCCCGGCGCGCCATCTCGTCGGGCGGGACGTCCTCGATGTGGGTGCCGACGCTCCAGCGATGGCCCCACGGGTCCTCGAACGTGCCCGAGCGGTCGCCGTAGAACTGATCCTCCACGGCACGCTCCTCCTTGGCGCCGGCGGCGAGGGCCTTGGCGAAGGTGGCGTCGACGTCGTCGACGTAGACGTGGAGCGCCACCGGGCTCCCGCCGATCTTCTTCGGCCCGACGTAGCCCATGTCGGGGTACTCGTCGGAGACCATGATCACCGACTCGCCGAGCATGAGCTCGGCGTGACCGACCCTGCCGTCAGGCCCGTCCATGCGCATGCGCTCGCTGGCGCCGAGGACCGACTTGTAGAACTCGATGGCGTCAGCGGCGCCGTCGATGATGAGGCTGGGCGAGACCCTCGGGTAGCCGTCAGGGATGGGTTTCACGGCCATCGTGCTGCTCCTCTCCTCGACGCGGGAGGGGGAGTCTGGCACCGACGCGCGCAGTGTTTCGCCCGACATGTTCGACGATGCCGAACTCGACGTCCCTCGCGGCGCCGGGGAGATCCCCGACGAGGCCTTCCGCATGATCGTCGACATGACCGCGAATCCGTTCGTCGTGCTCGACCGCGCCGGCGTCGTCCGCTATGCCGGCGGCTCGATCGAGTCGACGCTCGGCTGGCGCCCCGGCGAGCTGGTCGGTCGCAGCATGGCCGACTTCCTCCCGCCGGACCAGATCGCCCTGGCGCTCGAAGCCCTGGCCGAGATCGAGGAGGTCGACCGCGGCGGTGCCGGTGTCCCGATGGTCTTCGGGTGCTCCAGCCCGACGGCACCACGGCCTGGGTCGAGATCGGCGCCATGCCCCTCCTCGACGTCCCCGGCATCGACGGGATCGTGCTTCGCCACCGCCCGTGGGGCAGCCAGCACCACTTCGACGAGTTCGTCGACGCGTCCTCCTGGCCGACGAGCCCCTCGCCGACGTGCTCCCGGCGTTGGCCCGGTCGATCGCCGAGTCCCTCGGGGCGACAGGCGCGGCGGTGCATCACGGCTTCGACGGCGACCGGTTCGCCGCGGCCGCCGGCGCAGGCGTACCCGAGGCCTGCCTCGTGGCGGCCGGGAGCCCGTGGTGCGAGACAGCCCGCACCGGGCTGTCGGGCACGTGCTCGGTCGGTTCCCTGCCGGCGCCGGCCAGGGACGCGGCGGTCGCCGTCGGTCTGCACTCGCTGCTGGACCGTCGCGGTGCCGCGCAGTGCCGGGCCTGGCGCCTTCCGTGCTGTCGGTGTGGCGCGCGCGCCAGGGGCCGCCCCTGATCGGCCACCGTCACGTCCTCGAGCGGGCGAGCTCGGTACGTGCAGCTGGCGCTGGTGCGCACCGCGGAGCACGAGCGCCTTCGGCACCTGGCCGGGCACGACGCCCTCACCGGGGTCGCCAACCGGGTCGCAGTTCCGCGACCGGCTGGCCGCGTGCCCTGGCGATCGGCGAGCGGGATCTTGCCGTCGCCTTCTGCGACCTCGACGGCTTCAAGGCGTCAACGACACCTTCGGCCACCGGGCCGGCGACAGCGTCCTCGTCGAGGCGGCGGACCGCCTGCGTGGGGTCCTGCGGATCGGCGACGACCTGGCGCGCATGGGCGGCGACGAGTTCACGGTGCTGCTCCGCAACGTCCCCGACGCGACGACGGCGGGCCATGTCGCCGAGCGGCTGCTGGCGGCCGTCCTCCTGCCGTACGTCGTCGAGGGGGTCGAGGTCGGCCTCGGCCTGTCGATCGGCATCGCGCTCGCCGAGCGCGGCGCGACCGCGGATGCCCTCCTGGCCCGCGCCGACGAGGCGCTGTACCTGGTCAAGCGCCGGGGTGGGGGCGGCGCGCACATCGAGACGGCCGGCGGGAGCTGATCGTCCGGGCCGGGCGACGACGTCCCGTACGCTGCCGCGGATGCCGGCCACGATCCTCGTCGTCGACGACGACCCCGTCATCCTGCAGCTGCTGCAGGTGAACTTCGAGATGGAGGGGTTCGCCGTCCTCTCGCGCCTCCGACGGCGCCGAGGGCGTGGCCCGGACCCGGGCCGACCAGCCCGACGTCGTGGTCAGCGACGTGATGATGCCGAGGATGTCCGGCCTCGAGCTGGTCGCCGAGCTCAAGGCTCACCCCGACACGGCCGGCATCCCGATCCTCCTGCTCACGGCGAAGGCCCAGCAGGCCGACATCGGCGCCGGCATCGACGCCGGGCGCCGACGACTACGTCACCAAGCCGTTCGAGCCCCTCGACCTCGTCGACCGCGTCAACCGGCTACTCGCCCTGGCCACCTGATCCGACTGGCCGCGCCTCGCCCGGCGAGGGCATCCTGCTGCATGGTCCGCGACGTCCTCGCCGAAGCCCTCCGGGCCGCGCTCGCGGCGGTCGGGGTCGACCGCGCCCGAGGACGATCCACCTCGAGCGGCCGGCCCGGCGCGAGCACGGCGACTGGTCGTGCAACGTCGCCCTGGCCACCGCCAAGGCGGCCGGCCGCAACCCGCGGGAGCTGGGCCAGGCGCTCGTCGACCACCTGACCGCGGACCCGCCGCCGCACGTGACGGCGGTCGAGCTCGCCGGACCCGGGTTCGTGAACTTCCGCCTGGCCGACTCCTGGCTGCACGACGTCCTCGTCGAGGTCGTCGAGGCCGGCGTCGACGGCTACGCCGCGCCCGACCTCGGCCACGGGCGCAAGGTCAACGTCGAGTTCGTGTCGGCCAACCCCACCGGCCCGGTCCACGCCGGCCACGGCCGGGGCGCCTGCTACGGCGACTCGGTCGCCCGGCTGCTCGAGCGCGACCGGCCACGCCGTCCACCGCGAGTTCTACCTGAACGACCGCGGCACGCAGATGCAGTCGTTCGCCGCGTCGCTGGCGGCCCGGCGCGACGGGCGAGCGGCCTGCCCGACGACGGCTACCACGGCGACTACATCACGGCGTGGGCGGCGGAGATGCCCGCCGACGCCGACCCGCTCGAGTGGGGCTACGCCCGCGCCCTCGCCGACCAGCGCGAGGTGCTCGGCCGCCTCGGCGTCGAGTTCGACACGTGGTTCAGCGAGCGGTCGCTGATCGACGTCGGGGGCCATCGACGCGACCCTGCGCGACCTGCGCGACCGGCGGCGTCGCCTACGAGGCCGACGGCGCCGTGTGGTTGCGCATCGACCGACTTCGGCGACGACAAGGACCGCGTGCTGGTGCGAGTCCGACGGCGAGCCCACCTACCTCCTCCCCGACATCGCCTACCACCGCGACAAGTTCGCCCGCGGCTTCGAGCTGCTGCATCGACGTGTGGGGCGCCGACCACCACGGCTACGTCGCCCGGATGCAGGCCGCGCTGCAGGCGCTCGGCCACGGCCCCGACGACTTCGAGGTCGCCATCACCCAGCTCGTCGGCTCGAGCGCGACGGCGAGGAGGTCCGGCTCTCGAAGCGGTCCGGCGACTCATCGAGCTCCGCGAGCTGCTCGACGAGGTCGGCCCCGACGCCGTCCGGCTCACCTACCTGCTGCAGTCGATCGACTCGCCGCCAGACCGTCGACCTCGACGTGCTCGTGCAGCAGTCGATGGACAACCCCGTCTTCTACGTGCAGATGGCCCATGCCCGGCTCGGCCGGGATCACCCGGCGCGCCGCCGAGGAAGGGGTCGTGCGCGGCGCCCTCGGCGACGCCGACCTGGTCTGCTGACCCACGAGCGGGAGCTCGAGGTGCTCCGCTCGCTGTCGCAGCTGCCCGAGGAGGTCGCCCTGGCGGCGGCCGACCGGGCCCCGCACCGGATCACGACGTGGGTGCGCGAGCTCGCCGGGCGCGGTGCACGGCTTCTACCACGACTGCTACGTGGTGGCGCCGAGCGTCCCGCCCGAGCTGACCCAGGCCCGGCTCTGGCTCGTCGAGTCGGCGCGCGTCGGCCTGCGCGATCGGCCTCGACCTGCTCGGGGTCACCGCGCCCGACCGATGTGATCTGAGGTGGCGCCGCTCCCGCGCCACCTGCTGCCGGACACGGCGGCGGTCGGCGCCGACGGCTGGCTGGCCGTCGGCGGGTGCTCGACGCGTCGACCTCGCCGCCGAGTTCGGCACGCCGCTGTTCGTCTACGACGAGGAGCACCTGCGGGCGCGGTGCCGGGAGGCGGTGGCCGCGTTCCCCGACGGCGCCGCCTACGCGACCAAGGCGTTCCTGTGCCGGGCCATGGCGCGGCTGGCCCACGAGGAGGGCATGGAGCTCGACGTGGCGACCGGCGGTGAGCTGCACGTCGCCCTGGCCGCCGGTGTGCCTCCCGACCGACTCGTGCTCCACGGCAACAACAAGTCCGAGGGCGAGCTGGCCCGAGCCATCGACGCGGGTGTCGGCCGGCTCGTCGTCGACAGCGACGACGAGCTCGACCGCCTCGAGCGCCTCGTGGCCGCGGGCCGGCCCCGCCCGGCGGTGCTCCTGCGGATCACCCCGGGCGTCGAGGCCCACACCCACGAGTTCATCCGCACCGGCCAGGTCGACTCGAAGTTCGGCTTCGGCGTCGTCGCCGCCCCAGGCGGGCCGAGCGCGGCGGAGGCGGCCCTGGCGCGAGCGGCGGCGAGCCCGCACCTGGAGCTGGTCGGCATCCACGTGCACATCGGGTCGCAGGTGTTCGTGGCCGACTTCTTCCACCAGGCCATCGACGTGCTCGCACCGTTCGTCAACCGCTACGAGCTCCCCGAGCTGGTGCTGGGCGGCGGGCTCGGCGTCGCCTACGTCGAGGGCGAGGAGGCCCCGTCCATCGAGGAGTGGGGCGCGTCGGTCCTGGGGGCGTGTGCCCATGCCGGCATCCGGGCGAAGGTGGGCGCGGAGCCGGGACGGGCCATCGTCGCCGGCGCCGCCGTCACGCTGTACACCGTCGGCACCGTCAAGGACCTGCCCGGCATCCGCACCTACGTGGCGGTCGACGGCGGCATGAGCGACAACCCCCGGCCGGTGCTGTACGGCAGCGGCTACGAGACGTTCCTGCCCCGGGCGGTCGACGCCGAGCGTCCCCGGCGCGTCACGGTCGTCGGCAAGCACTGCGAGTCGGGCGACCTCCTCGTGCGTGACGCGTCGGTGCCCGCCGACCTGGCCGTCGGCGACGTGCTCGCCACGCCGGTGACCGGCGCCTACGGGCACTCGATGGGTTCGAACTACAACAAGGTGCCGCGCCCGCCGGTCGTGTTCTGCCGCGACGGCGTCGCCCGCATGGTCGTCCGGCGCGAGACCGACGACGACCTCCTCCTCACCGACCTCGGCTGACCTACGGTCCGTCACGTGAGTGAGCGCAGCGAACGAACCAAGGGCACTGTCAGTATCTCGGCGCAGAGCGCCGAGATGGCCATCCCCGCGCCGCCGGAGGCGGCCGTCTGATGGCAGTGGCCGAGATGTACAACCGTGGGCGTCATGTGCTCACCGAGCTCGCGGTCGGGCTGTCGCCGGAGCAGGTGTCCGCACCGGTGCCGGCGTGCCCGGGCTGGACCGTCAAGGATGTCTACGCCCACCTCGTGGGCGTGAGCGCCGACGTGCTCGCCGGCAACCTCGACGGCGTGGCGACGCCGCCCTGGACGGCCAAGCACGTGAAGGACCGGACCGAGCACACCCTCAACCAGATCCTCGCCGAATGGGCGGCGATCGGGCCGAAGTTCGAGGATGCGCTGCGGGCCATCGGCGACCAGGGAACCGAGCGCCTCATCGTCGACTTGTGGAGCCACGAGCAGGACATCCGCGGCGCCGTCGGCAAGCCCGGGAGCCGCGACGTCCAGCGTCTGGCGTTCGCCCTCGAGACCGGCTTCAGAGGCTTCGGCAGTTCGTGGCCCGACGACCTCCCGACCGTCGAGGTGGTCGGGGACAGTGGCCGCTGGCGCCTCGGTTCCGGTGAGCCGACCGTCACGCTGACGGCCTCGGACTTCGAGCTCGGACGGGCGCTCGTGGGCCGGCGCAGCCGGGCCCAGTACCTCGCCCTGGAGTGGTCGCCGGCCGACGAGGGCGTCGTCGGCCCCGTCGTCGACCGCCTCCACGCCTTCCCGTTCCCCGAAACCGACCTCGTGGAATAGCCGAACCCATCGCACGTGCGCCGGGGGGGAGGTGGGCAACTACCCTCGCCCGCTCGTATGACCGAGACCGTGCGAGTGGGCCTGCTCGGGTGCGGGAACGTGGGCGCCCCCCTCGTCGAGCTCGTCCGCTCCCGGGCCGACGAGATCGCGGCCCGCACCGGCCTGCGCCTCGAGGTGACGCGGGTGGCGGTGCGCAGCACGAGCAAGGAACGCAGCGTCGACCTGCCCGACGTCGGTGCTCACGACCGACGCTGCCGACGTCGTCGCCGACCCCGGCATCGACGTCGTCGTCGAGGTGATCGGCGGCATCGAGCCCGCCCGTGCGCTCATCCTCGCCGCCCTCGCCGCCGGCAAGCCCGTGGTCACCGGCAACAAGGAGCTCCTGGCCAACTTCGGCGCCGAGCTGTTCGCCGCGGCGGAGGCCGCCGGCAAGGACCTCCTGTTCGAAGCGGCGGTCGCCGGCGGCATCCCCCTGATCCGGCCCCTGCGAGAGAGCCTCGCCGGCGAGCGCATCCTGCGGGTGCTCGGCATCGTCAACGGCACGACCAACTTCATCCTGACCCGGATGACCGAGGACGGCGCCGACTACGGCGACGCCCTCGCCGAGGCGCAGCGGCTCGGGTACGCCGAGCGCGACCCCACCGCCGACGTCGAGGGGTTCGACGCCGGGGCCAAGGCGGCGATCATCGCCTCGATCGCCTTCGGGGCCCGCGTCGTCGCAGGTGACGTGTACCACGAGGGCATCAGCGGGGTGACGTCGGCCGACATCGAGTACGCCCGGAAGCTCGGCTACGTCGTCAAGCTCCTCGCCATCGCCGAGGGCGACGTCTCCGGCGACGGCTCGGTCGGGGTGCGCGTCCACCCGGCGATGGTCCCGACCACCCACCCGCTGGCGAGCGTCCGCGACAGCTACAACGCCGTGTTCGTCGAGGGTGAGGCCGTCGGCAGCCTGATGTTCTACGGCCGCGGCGCCGGGGGCAGCCCCACAGCCTCGGCCGTGCTGGGCGACCTGATCGACGCCGCCGCCAACCTGCGCAAGGGGGCGCACGCCAGCCTCGGCTCGCTCACCAAGGCCGGGATCCGGGCCATCGACGACGCCCGGAGCGAGTACTACCTGAACGTCGAGGTCGCCGACGAGCCCGGCGTCCTCGCCGCCGTCGCCGGCGTCTTCGGTCGCCACGGCGTCTCCATCCGGGCCATGGAGCAGGAGGGCCTTGGTGCCGGCGCCCGCCTCGTCTTCATCACCCACGAGGCCACCGAGCGCGACGTGCAGTCGACGATGCGCGACCTCCGCGAGCTCGAGGCCGTCACGGCCATCGTGTCGATGCTCCGCGTCATCACTTGAGGTACCTCTCGACGCGCGGCTCGGCGCCGACCCTCGGGTTCGCCGACGTCCTGCTCGAGGGTCTGGCACGCGACGGTGGGCTCTACGTCCCCGACGTCGTGCCGGCGCTCGCGCCGGAGGCGGGCGCACCGACCTACGAGCAGCTCGCCACCTCGGTCATGGGCCCGTTCGTCGACGGGTTCGCCGACTTCGACGCCCTCGTCGACGAGGCCTACGCCGCCTTCGACGACCCCGACGTCGTCCCGCTCGTCGACCTCGGCGACGGCCTGTGGGTCCAGGAGCTGTTCCACGGACCGACGATCGCGTTCAAGGACCTCGCCCTCCAGCTCGTCGGGCGGCTCATGGACGCCGAGCTGGCGCGACGCGGCGACCGCCGCACGATCGTCGTCGCCACCTCCGGCGACACCGGTTCGGCGGCCATCGAGGCGTGCGTCGGCCGGTCCAACCTCTCGATCGTCGTGCTGCACCCCGAGGGCCGGGTCAGCGACGTGCAGCGACGGCAGATGACGACGGTCGACGAGCCCAACGTCGGCAACGTGGCGATCGAGGGGACCTTCGACGACTGCCAGGACCTGGTGAAGGCCCTGTTCGCCGACGAGGCGCTGCGCGACGACGTGCGGCTCGGCGCCATGAATTCGATCAACTGGGGGCGGGTGCTCGCCCAGGTCCCGTACTACGTCAGGGCGTCGCGCCAGCTCCCGGGCTGCGACGTGGTCGTGCCGTCGGGCAACTTCGGCAACATCCTCGCCGGGTGGTACGCCCGCCGGATGGGCGCCTCGATCGGTCGCCTCGTCATCGCCTCGAACACCAACGACATCCTCGCCCGCTGGGCCGAGCGTGGCGACCTCGTCGCCCAGCCGGTGGTGCCGACGCTCAGCCCGAGCATGGACATCCAGGTGTCGTCCAACCACGAGCGGCTCCTGTTCGAGCTCCTCGGCCGCGACGGCCCGGCCACCGCCGAGCTGCTGCGCCGGTTCCGCGACCTCGGCTCGGTCGAGGCCCCGACGGCCGACGGCTTCCTGGCGGCGCGGGCGACCGACGCCGACACGCTCGCCGAGATCGCCCGGACGGCCGAGGAGCGCGGCTACGTCGCCGACCCCCACACCGCCGTGGGCCTGCACGCCGCCCGGGTGCTGGGGCTGGGGGTCGAGGCGCCCGTCGTCTGCCTGGCGACGGCGCACCCGGCGAAGTTCCCCGACGCGGTCGAGCGGGCGACCGGCCGACGCCCGGCCCTGCCCGAGCGCCTCGGCGACCTCCTCCATCGGCCGGAGCGCTTCGACGTCCTGCCGAACGACCTCGAGACCGTCCGGGCGTACGTCCGAGGCAGGGATCGCGCCACCTGACGTCGAATCGTCCCCTGGTTGGGTAGCGGGCCGATCCTCGACCGAAGGGGTTCCATGCGTCTCCGCAAGCTCTGCGCCGTGGCTGCGGCCACGGCGGCCGCATCGCTGTCGTTCCTCCCCGCGCCGGCCGAGGCCGCCAGCTGGGCGCCCGCCGCCACCGCCGCCATCCATCCGGGGGTCCAGATGGACTCGCCGAGTGGCCAGTGCACGGCCAACTTCGTGTTCACCAACGGCGCCGACGTGCTGCTCGGCTTCGCCGCCCACTGCGTCGGGACGGGCGCCGCGACCGAGACCGACGGTTGCCTGGCCGGCAGCCTGGGCCTCGGCACCCCGGTCACCATCGAGGGCGCCAGCCGGCCCGGCACGCTGGTGTACAGCTCGTGGCTCGCCATGCAGTCCGCCGGCGAGTCGAACGCCGACGCGTGCGCCTACAACGACCTGGGCCTCGTGCGCATCGACCCCGCCGACGTGGCCAACGTCAACCCGTCGATCCCGCACTGGGGCGGCCCGACCGGGCTCAACACGACCGGCAACCCGGCGACCGCACGGGTGTACAGCTACGGGAACTCGAGCCTCCGCCTGGGCATCACGCAGCTCTCCCCGAAGACCGGGGTCAGCCTCGGCACCTCGGGCGGCGGCTGGACCCATCCCGTGTACACCGTCACGCCCGGCATCCCGGGCGACTCGGGGAGCGCCTTCCTCGACGCGGCGGGACGGGCGACGGGCGTCCTGTCGACCCTCGCACTGGCGCCGCTCGTGCTCTCGAACAACGTCGGTGACCTCAGCCACGAGCTCGCCTACGCCCAGAGCCACGGCCTGCCCGGCCTCGCGCTCGCCCTCGGCACGGAGCCCTTCGACGGCTCGAGGCTCCCCCTCGGGATCTAGGCGACGACCCCGACTCGAGCTCGGCGTCAGGTCAGGGCGCCGGTGATGCGGTCGAGGAGGTCGGCGTAGGAGTCGACGGCCGGCAGTTGCGGGAATTCGGCCTTCACGTTGTCGGGGGCGCGGAACAGGATGCCGGCGTCGGCCGCCAGGAGCATGGCGGTGTCGTTGTAGGAGTCGCCGGCCGCGACGACGCGGTACTGCAGCGTGCGGAAGGCCTCGATGGCTGCCCGCTTCTGATCCTGCATCCGGAGGCGGTAGCCGGCGATGCGGTCGCCGTCGAGCAGGAGCCGGTGGCAGAGGATCGTCGGCCGGCCCAGCTGCGTCAGCAGCGGTCCGGCGAACTGCTCGAAGGTGTCGGACAGGATGACGACCTGGGTCCGGTCGCGCAGGGCGTCGAGGAACTCGACCGCGCCGGGGAGGGGCGCCAGGGTCCCGATCACGTCGGCGATGGCCGGCATCGTCAGGCCGTTGGCTTCGAGCAGCGCGAGCCGGTAGCGCATGAGGGTGTCGTAGTCGGGCTCGTCGCGGGTCGTGCGGCGGAGCTCGGCGATGCCGGTCCGCTCGGCCACCGCGATCCACACCTCGGGGACGAGGACGCCCTCGAGGTCGAGGGCGACGATCGTCTGCGCATCGGCGGGCAGCCCCATGGACCGAGTTCGTATCAGCTGAAGCGGGTCACGAAGCCACGGCGGCGGAACGTGTTGAGCATCGAGACGACGAACCAGAAGGCGAGGGCGACGGCGATGACCGCGCCCGACGAGCCCCTTGGCAGGTCGTCCCACGGCACCGGGATCACCGTCGAGCACGGTCCGGGCAGCGCTGAACGCGTAGGTGGTCGGGCAGGATCCGGGCCAGCGGCTGCAGGGCCGCAGGCAGCGCCGAGATCGGGTTGAACACGCCCGACACGGCGAGCAGCAGGAAGTTGATGCCCCACGTGAAGATCTCCGCCGACTGCCCGAAGCGGAGCATCAGGCCGATGTTCACCAGGCCGACGGCGAAGCCGACGATGAGCAGCACGCCGACGACCGGCACGAGGCCCCAGCCGACCTCGCCGAGGCCGAAGCCGTAGAACGCCGAGGGCGACGAGCGACACCGAGGCCATCGCCAGGATCGTCTTCATGAACGAGTAGGCCGCGAGCCCGGCGGCGTACTCGACCTCGGTGAGCGGCGTGGTCATGAGGTTGAGGAGGTTGCGGCTCCACGTCTCCTCCATGAACCCGGTGGCCACGCCGACCTGGCTCTGGAAGAGGACGTGGAACAGCATGATCCCGGCGAGCAGGTACGGCGTGGTCGCCCGGCTCGCCTCGTTCTCCTGGGCGACGAACGCGCCGAGCGAGCCCCACAGCAGCACGTCGAAGATCGGCCACACGGCGATGTCGAACCAGCGGGCCGGGTTGCGCCACAGCACGTAGAAGTGGCGGCGCACGATCGTGCGCACCCGGAGCAGGTTGATCGGCGCCCTCACCACGACTCCTCGGGGTCGCGGGCGAGGTGGAGGAACACGGCTTCGAGGTCGCCGTGGCCGAAGCGGGCGGCGACCTCGGCGGGCGCGCCGTCGGCGACGACCCGGCCGGCGGCGACGAAGACGACCCGCTCGCAGAGGCGCTCGACCTCGAGCATGTTGTGCGACGTGACGAGCAGGGCGGTGCCCTCCGTCGGCGCAGAGCTCGAGCAGGCCGGTGCGGACCCGGTCGGCGACGTCGGGGTCGAGCGAGGCCGTCGGCTCGTCGAGCACGAGCAGCCGCGGCCGGTGCAGCGTCGACCTTGACGATGCCGACCAGCGTGCGCTGCCCCGAGCTGAGCTCCATGCAGAAGCGGTCGGCGAGGTCGCGGATCCGGAACCGCTCGAGCCCGGCCTCGATGGCGTCGGCCGCGGCGCGCCCGCCGAGCCCGTAGAGGCCGGCGAAGATCGACAGCGCCTCCCGCACGCGAGCCGGTCGGGCAGCGGCAGGTAGCCGGCGACGAAGCCGACCTCCTCCATCGCCGCGATCGCCCGCGGGGCAGCGGTGGCCGAGGATGTCGATCGTGCCGCGCGTCGGGCGTGACGGCGCCGAGGAGCATCAGCAGCGTCGTCGTCTTGCCGGCGCCGTTCGGCCCGAGGAGGCCGACGCGCTCGCCGGGCTCGACGACGAGGTCGATGCCGTCGACGGCGCGGATCGACCGGAAGGTCTTCTGCAGGCCGCGCGCCTCGAGCACCGCCCCCACGGCTGGTCGAGGTTAGGGGGAGCGAGGCCCGGCGGCAGGTTGAGTTTCCGGCAGACCGGCAGCTACAGTGCAGGTCGATCCCCACCGCACGGCCCGCCGTCGGCGTGCCAGGCGAGGAGGGACAACGGGGGAAGCGCCGAGCCGAGGCTGCCGGCGATCCACCCCGATGCCGGCGGCACCGTCGCTCCCGCGGACGTCCGGCTGGAACCCCTCACCTACCAGGGAGCCCCAGGAAACGAGGACCCTCGATGGCCGCAGAGTCGCAGGCGCTCGACCGATCGAAGCTGGAGCAGAAGGACCGGGCCGAGCTGGCTGCCATCGTCGACGCGATGGGCGGCAAGGCCACGTCGCGGGCCAAGAAGGCCGACCTCGTCGACCAGATCATGCGCTCGCCGGCGTCGTCGTCCGAGACCGGCAACGGCGACGAGGCGGCCGTGGCGCCGCCCGTCAAGCCGGTCGACACCGGGCCGTCGCTGCCCGAGCCCGAGGTCCGCGTCCCCGAGGGCGTCGGCACCGACGAGGAGGCACCGGCCGAGTGGGAGCTCGAGTTCGGCGCGGAGCCCGAGCCCGCCGCCGCCACCGCCGAGACGGCCGAGGCCCCCGCGGCCAACGGCCGCGGCGACGACGCTCCGCCGAGAACGACCGTGATCGCGACCGTGACCGCGGCCCGCAGGACCAGCGGCGGGCAGCACGGCCAGGGCGGGCGCCGGCGGGGCCAGGGCGGCCAGCGAACCAGGGCGGCCAGCAGACCAGGGCGGCCAGCAGGCCGCGACGGCGACGAGGGCGAGCCGGGCAACCGGCGCCGCCGGCGGCGTGGGCGCGACCGCAACCGCGATCGCGACGGCCAGCCGACGGACCGGCCCGCCCCGGGCGGGCCGGCCCGAGGAGTTCGACGGCGAGCCCGTCGACGTCGAGGGCTTCCTCGACCTGCGCGACGAGGGCTACGGCTTCCTCCGGGTGCAAGGGCTACCTGCCGTCCAAGGACGACGTGTACGTCTCCGTGAAGCAGGTCCGCCAGCTCAGCCTGCGCAAGGGCGACCACATCAAGGGCGCAGCCGGCCCGCCAGCCGCAACGAGAAGAACCCGGCGCTGCTGCGCATCGACGAGGTCAACGGCAAGGACCCCGAGCAGGCCCGGCACCGGCGCCGCTTCGAGGACCTCACGCCGCTGTTCCCCGACCAGAAGCTGCAAGATGGAGCTGGCCGACGACCCGACGAACATGACGGCGCGGATCATCGACCTGATCTCGCCGATCGGGAAGGGCCAGCGCGGGCTGATCGTCTCGCCGCCCAAGGCGGGCAAGACGACGGTGATGAAGCAGATCGCCCGGTCGATCGAGATCAACCACCCCGACGTCCACCTCATCGTGCTGCTCGTCGACGAGCGCCCCGAGGAGGTCACCGACTTCCGCAAGTGGCTCATCCACGGCGAGGTGGCGGCGTCGACGTTCGACCGGCCGTCGGAGGAGCACACCCTGGTCGCCGAGCTCACCATCGAGCGGGCCAAGCGCATGGTCGAGGACGGCCGCGACGTCTGCATCATCCTCGACGGCATCACCCGCCTCGCCCGGGCCTACAACCTGGCGGCGCCGGCGAGCGGCCGGATCATGTCCGGCGGCATCGACGCCGGCGCGCTCTACCCGCCGAAGAAGTTCTTCGGCGCCGCCCGCAACCTCGAGGAGGGCGGGTCGCTCACGATCCTCGCCACCGCCCTCGTCGAGACGAACTCCCGGATGGACGAGCACATCTTCGAGGAGTTCAAGGGCACCGGGCAACATGGAGCTCAAGCTCGACCGGCGCCTCGCCGAGCGGCGGATCTACCCGGCGATCGACGTCGACGCCTCGTCGACCCGGCACGAGGAGCTGCTGTTCGCCCGCGTCCAGCTGAACGCGGTGTGGAAGCTGCGCCGGGTCCTCTCGGGCCTCGCCAGCGAGAACGGCAACGCCGGCCCGCGCCTCGAGCTGCTGACCGACCGGATGAAGTCCTTCAAGACCAACGACGAGTTCCTCGCCGAGGTCGCCAAGGCCCCCGTCGGGATGTAGAGCTGGGGCGATGTTGCGCCGACCCGGTAGCATCGGACCTTCGCTATGAAGGCTGACATCCATCCCGAGTACGTCGAGGCGCAGGTGCACTGCAGCTGCGGCAACACGTTCACCACCCGCTCCACCAAGCCGACGCTCACGTCGAGCTGTGCAGCGAGTGCCATCCCTTCTACACGGGCAAGCAGAAGCTGGTCGACAGCGGCGGGCGCATCGAGAAGTTCGAGCGCCGCTACGGCCGCCGCGGCAAGAAGTAGCTCGTCCGTCGACGCCCTCGATCCCGAGCGCCGGTCACGGCTGCTCGGGGTCAAGCTCGGCGCCCTCGCCCGCGACCACCTCGACCTCGACGGGCGAGCCGTCGCCGTTCCCCGGCGGCGCCGCCCTGCGCGGCGGCGATCGGCGCGGCGCCGTCCTCGCCGAGGACAGGCCGGGCGCGCTCGCTCGGCCCGGCGCTGGCGTGGGCGCGCCGACACGACGTCGACGAGCTGCACCTGCTCGTCGAGGACGCCGCCGGGCTGCTGGCCCGGCGGGCCGCGGCGTTCGCGGCGCCGCCGACGGTGTGGTGGGTGCAGGGTCGCGAGCTCCACCCCGTCGAGCCCGAGCCCGTGCCCGCCCGCACCGAGCCCGTCCAGGGCCGCGCTCGCCTACGCGCCGCAGCTGTGGCGGCCGGCTGCGACGTCGTCGTCGAGCACGGCGTCGTCATCGGCGAGGTGCTCGGGCTCGAGGTGGCGCGTGTCGTCGAGCAGGCGGGCGGTACGCCCCGGCTCGAGGTCGGCGTCGGCCGCCACGACCGTGAGGCCTTCGCCATCATCCACGGCGACCGTCCCGACCGACGCGGCCCTCGCGCGGCGTGGTCGACGCCGTGCGCCAGCACCGCCGCGCCGACACGCCCGAGCACCCGCTGCACCGGCTCGCCGCCGGAGCGGTGGCTGCGCGAGGTCGTCCTCGCCGACCCGGCCATCGTCGGCGCGGCCCCGCTCGAGCCGGCCGAGGGACCGTGCCTCGGCCGAACGTGAAGGACCCGTGGCCGGCGGTCGCCGCCGGCGAGCAGACCGACGGTCGCCGGTCGTGGTCGTGTGCTCGGTCGGCATCGACCTCGACCTCGTGCCCTACGCCGCCGACGCCCGGCTCGCCGCTCGGCGCCGAGGCGCCGCCTCGTGCTCGTCGTCCCCGAGCGCGACGCCCATCCGGTCACGCGGCAGCTGGCGGCCGCGCTGCGCCGCCCGGCCGAGGTCGTCACCGTCGCCGACGACTGGCGGTCGCTCCCGAGCTGACGGGGTTCCCCGGCGCTCGGCCTACCCTGGCTCGCCGTGCTCGACCGGCTCGCGGCCCTCGAGCATGGAGTTCCGGCAGGTCGAGGCGCGCCTGGCCGACCCCGACGTCTTCGCCGACCAGGCCCGCTACACCGAGCTGGCCAAGCGGTACCACGAGCTGGAGCCGATCGCGCCAGCGGCGGCGCAGCTGCGGACCCGCCGCGGCGACCTCGACACCGCCACGGAGATGGAGGCCGAGACGACCGGCGACGACCGCGACTTCTACCGCGCCGAGCGGGCGGCGGCCGAGGCCGACATCGAGCGGCTCGAGGCCGAGCTGCAGGTGCTGCTGCTGCCGAAGGACCCCAACGAGGGCCGCGCCGTCATCGTCGAGATCCGCGGCGCCGAGGGCGGCGAGGAGGCGAACCTCTTCGCCCGCGACCTGTTCGGCATGTACGAGGGCTTCGCCGCCCGTCGGGGCTGGCGCCTCGAGGTCCTCGGCTCGGCGGTGTCCGACCTCGGCGGCTTCGACGAGGTCGTGTTCCGGGTCGGCGGCGACGGCGCCTGGACCCGGCTGAAGTACGAGGCCGGCCCGCACCGGGTGCAGCGGGTGCCGGTCACCGAGAGCCAGGGCCGCATCCACACGTCGTCGGCGACGGTCGTCGTGCTGCCCGAGGCCGACGAGGTCGAGGTCGACGATCGACGACAAGGACCTCAAGGTCGACGTGTACCGGTCGTCGGGCCCGGGCGGCCAGTCGGTCAACACGACCGACTCGGCGGTGCGGGTGACCCACCTGCCGACCGGCCTCGTCGTGTCGATGCAGGACGAGAAGAGCCAGCTCCAGAACCGGGCCAAGGCGCTGCAGGTGCTGCGCAGCCGGCTGCTCAAGCTCGAGCAGGACCGCCAGGCGGCCGAGGCGTCGGAGGGGCGGCGCGGCCAGATCGGCGGCGGCGGTCGCAGCGAGAAGATCCGCACCTACAACTTCAAGGAGAACCGGGTCACCGACCACCGCATCGGGCTCACCGTCTACAAGCTCGACAAGGTGCTCGCCGGCGAGCTCGACGAGATCAGCGACGCCCTCGTCGCCGACGACCAGGCCCGCCGGCTCCACGAGGGATGACCTCGACCGACGGCGGCGACGGCGGCGTCGCCCCGCGCTGGCGGGCGCTCGTCGCCGAGGCCGTCGCCGCGGGCGTCGACCCCGCCGAGGCCCGGTGGATCGGCGAGGAGGCGACGGGTGCCGAGGGCCACGGTTGGCAGGCGACGCTGGACCGGCCGTGCACGCCGCTCACGCACCAGCGGTTCACGGCCATGGTCGAGCGGCGCCTGCGCCGGCGAGCCGCTGCAGTACGTGCTCGGGCACTGGGCCTTCCGCCAGCTCGACCTGCTCGTCGACCGGCGCGTGCTCATCCCGCGGCCGGAGACCGAGTGGGTCGTGGAGACGGCGCTGCGGCTGCTGCCCGAGCGAACGCCGGCCGTCGTGGCCGATCTCGGCACCGGCTCGGGCGCCATCGCCCTCGCTCTCGCGTCCGAGCGCCATCCGCACGTCCGTGTCGTCGCGACCGACGCCTCGCTGCCCGCCCTCGCCGTCGCCGGCGCCAACCTCGCCGGGCTCGGCCGGCGCGGCACGACCGTCGAGCTGCGACACGGCGACTGGTGGGACGCGCTGCCGGCCGACCTCACCGGCCGGCTCGACCTCGTCGTGTCGAACCCGCCGTACGTGGCCGCCGACCGACCCGCTGCCGGCGGAGGTCGCCGACTGGGAGCCGGTCGACGCCCTGGTGCCCGGCCCGACCGGCCTCGAGGCCCTCGAGGTGATCGTCGCCGGGGCGCCGCGGTGGCTCGCTCCGGGCGGCTGGCTCGTGTGCGAGATCGGCGAGACGCAGGGCCGGCCGCGGTGGCGCTCGCGGCTCGGCGCCGGGCTCGTGGAGGTCGGCGTGCGGCCCGACCTCAGCGGCCGCGACCGCGTGCTGGTCGCTCGTCGGCGGGACCGGGATCGCTGATCCCGCAGGGCGGGCACGATTCGCCGGACGACGTCGGCGGCGGCGAAGCCGCCGCAGGCAGACTGCGACGGTGAGCGAGCACGAGGCGAGCGCGGCGCCGACCGTCGCGGTCGACGACCCCGACGCCGTGGCTCGGGCCGCCGACGCGCTCCGCGCCGGCGGCGCCGTCGTGCTCCCGACCGACACCGTGTACGGCCTCGCCGCCCTGCCCGGTCAGCGAGGACGTGCTGGCGGTCCTCAAGGACCGGCCGGCCGAGATGCCGATCGCGGTGCTGGTCGCCGAACCCACGACCATGCGCCCTCCCGGCGAGTCGCCGCCCGGCTGGCAGCGGCGTTCTGGCCCGGACCGCTGACCCTCGTCGTCCCGCCGCCGACGGCGCGCACCGTCGGGCTGCGCTGCCCCGACCACGACTTCGTCCGGGCCCTGGCCAGGCGGGTCGGTCCGCTCCCGACGACGTCGGCGAACCGGCACGGCGAGCCGACGCGCGCCGACCGCCGCCGACGCGGCCGCGTCGCTGGTCCGCCGAGCCCGCCCTCGTGGTCGACGGCGGCGCCTGCGGCGACCTCGCGTCGACGGTCGTCGACTGCACCGGAGCCGAGGTGGTCGTCGCTGCGCGAGGGCGCTGTCGCGGAGCGAGCCATCGTCGCTGCTCTATCGTGACGCCGCTCGTACACAGGGGGATCCCGCATGGCCCGCTCGCACCCATCCGACGCCGCTTTCCGCCTGGCCGAGGTCGCCTTCTTCGAGGGCTTCTCCGAGGACGAGCTCCGGCGCGTCGCGGAGCTCGCCGAGGAGGTCGACGCCGAAGCGGGGGCGGAGCTGACCGACCAGGGCCGGCCGGGCCAGGAGGCCTACGTCATCCTCGAGGGGCGCGCCGGCGTCTACATCGGCGGCGCCGAGAAGGCCGAGCGTCGGCCCCGGCGACCTCATCGGCGAGATGGCGCTCATCGACCACCGCCCGCGGGTCGCGACGGTGCGGGCCCTGACGCCGATGAAGCTGCTCGCCTTCGACGCCGAACGCTTCCGCCGCCTCCTCGACGAGATGCCCAAGGCGCAGGTCAAGGTGATGGAGCTGCTCGTCGAGCGCCTCCGCAACCTCGACCTCGACTCCTGAGTCGCCGAGCGACGCGCTCAGGATGCGCGAGAGCGAACCGTCAGCTCAGAACGAGACCGTCCGTCGGCGGCGATCGATGCCGGCGCGGCCGACGAACTCCTCGGCCTCCATCGTCCGCCAGCGTGGCGGGGTCGCGCTGGAGCGCCCAGGCCCGCTCGCCGTCGGGTGTCAGCACCGCGGCGATGCCGAGCTCGGGCGCGCCGTCGCGGTCGTGCATCACGGTGTAGGCCTCGACCGTCACGGGGCCCTCGTGGTCGGGCGCGGCCACCGACCCGCGGCGTGAACGGCGCGTCGATCTCGGCCTGCGGCTCCTCCCAGCGGAAGCCGGCCGCCGGCGGCTCGGTGGAGTACACGCCGAAGGCGTGCTTGGTGAGGAACCCGCCGTTGGCGGTCACCAGCCCGGCGGCCCCGGCGTCGTCCCGCAGCACGCCGAGCCATGGTGGCGATCGAGTGGGTCACGTAGTTGTTCCACGGGCCCGCCGGCGAAGCGAGAGCCCGCCGGTGACCGTGAGGTCGCGGTCGAGGCCGAGCCCGAGCTCGTCGGCCGCGACCTGCACGGCCGAGGGGAAGCACGAGTAGAGGTCGACGTGGGCGAGGTCGTCGACGCCGACGCCGGCGAGCTCGAGCGCCCGGCCGCCGGCGATGCGGATGGCGGGCGACGAGCGCAGGTCGGCGCCGGCGTCGACACGTGCGGCGTGTCGTGGCCGTCGGTGCCGGCGTGGGGGAACACCCACCGCTCGCGCGGGATGCCGAGCCGCTCGGCGGCCTCGACCGAGCACACGCAGCACCGCGGCGCCCTGCTCGACGGCGTTGTTCGAGTTCAGCCGCTTCGGATACGGGAACCCGATCATGCGGTTGTCGGGCGCCGGCGGTGACGACCTCCGTCGGGCGTGAACGCCTCGCGCATCCAGGCGTGCGGGTTCGCCGCCGCCACCTCGCGAGAACCGCGACCACAGCCGCCCGAGGTGCGCGGCCCACTCGTCGTGGGTCGCGCCGGCCGCGGCCCGCAGCGCCGACTCGAACACCGGGTACACCTGCACCGGCGTCGACGACGCCGCGGGCCAGCTCGATCGGGGTGGACCATCTGCTCGAGCTCGAACTCGCCGCCGAAGACGACCGTCGGCTCGGTGCCCTCGGGCTGCACGGTCCAGTCCGGCTTGGCGCCCGCGCCCCTTCGTCGCCATCCGCGTGCGCCACGCCTCGGCGCCGCCGATGAGCACGACGTCGGCGTCGCCGGCCGGCGATGTCGACGGCAGGTCGCGGTTGACGAGCGACTGCGGCGTGTTGCCGCCCGGCGTTCGTGTACCACGGTCGAGCGGACGTCGTCGGCCCCGATCCGCTCGGCGACGAGCCGCGCCGGGTCGGGGTAGCGCCACGACAGCATCTGGACGATGCGCACCGAGTCGAGCGCGGCGAGCACCTTCGACGGGTCGGACGCGCCGGTGTCGGCCGCCGCCCGCCGGGCCGCCTCGGCGAGCAGGTCGACCGGCTCGACCGCTTCGGCTCGCCCTCGTCGACGCGGTTGCTCCACTGCCCGCCGCCGACGACGACGGGCGTCCGAGGATCGAGGCTGCATCGCGCGCAGTCGACGCTGAACTTGACCGGCTCGGTCAAGTGAGGGTCCCGGCGACGGCCAGCAAGTACGCTCGGCGGCGATCGACGTACCCCGGATCCTGCTCGTGTGCACGGCCAACCAGTGCCGCTCGCCGATGGCCGAGGGCCTGCTCCGACGGCTCCTCGACCGATCGCGGCATCGAGGCCGACGTCTGCTCGGCCGGGCCTGTACGAGGCGGGGCGCCCGGCGACGGCCGCCGCCGCACGACGTCGCTCGCCGCCCGCGGGCATCGACCTGTCCGCCGCACCGCAGCCGCAACCTCGCCGAGCCCGACGTCGACGCTCGCCGCCGCCGACCTCGTGATCGGGATGGAGCGGCGTCACATCCAGGAGGCGGTGCTGCTCGGCGCCGAGCAGGCGCGCTGCTTCACCCTGCCCGACCTCGCTCGCCGGGCGACGGCGGCCGAGCCGCGCCGGGCCGGCGAGACCGTGGCGGCCTGGGCGTCGCGCGCTCGGCGCCGGCCGCACCTTCGCCGACTTCGTCGGACTGGGCCCGGCCGCCGACGAGGTCGCCGATCCGATCGGCCGCGGCGCGGACGTCTACGAGGCGACCGTCGAGTCGCTCCTCGGGCTCCTCACGACCGTCGTCGACCGAGCCTTTCCGCCGACCACCGCCGAGCACGTGGCATGAAGAGTCGCGATGGGGTCGACCACGCCGGGTTCGCCCTGAAGGAGCACCTGAAGGCGACCCTGGCCGCCGACGGTCACGACGTCGTCGACCTCGGCACCGACTCGGAGGAGGCCGTCGACTACCCGCCGATCTGCGCCGAGGTCGGCCGGACGGTGGTCAAGGGCGAAGCCGACCGAGGCATCGTCCTCGGCGGCAGCGGCCAGGGCGAGCAGATCGCCGCCAACAAGGTCCACGGGGTCCGAGCGGCGCTGTGCAACGACCTCTACACCGCCCGGCTCAGCCGCGAGCACAACGACGCCAACGTGCTGTCGATGGGCGGGCGCATCGTCGCCGCCGGTCTCGCCGACGAGATCCTCCGGCTCTGGCTGGCGACGCCGTTCGAGGGCGGCCGGCACCAGCGCCGGCATCGACCAGATCGCGCGAGATCGAGGAGAGCTGTCTGATGTCCGACGACGCCGCTGTCCGATGCCTACCGAAACGCGTTCGACGTCATCGGCGCGGTCGAGCCGACGATCGCCGATGCGATCCGCGCCGAGCTGGCCGACCAACGGGCGTCGCTGAAGCTCATCGCCAGCGAGAACTACGCCTCGCCGGCAGTGCTGCTGACGATGGGGACGTGGCTGTCGGACAAGTACGCGCGAGGGCACGATCGGCCACCGCTTCTACGCCGGATGCCAGAACATCGACACCGTCGAGCAGGTCGCCGCCGATCACGCCCGTGCCTTGTTCGGCGCGCCGCACGCCTACGTCGCAGCCGCACTCGGGGATCGACGCCAACCTCGTCGCCTTCTGGGCCGTCCTCGCCCACCGCGTGGAGGCGCCGGCGCTCGCCGAGGCATCGGCGAAGCACGTCAACGACCTCAGCGACGACGACTGGTCGACGCCTCCGCGTCGCGCTCGGGAGCCAGCGGATGCTCGGCATGTCGCTCGACGCCGGTGGACACCTCACCCACGGCTTCCGCCCGAACATCTCCGGCAAGATGTTCGAGCAGCGGTCCTACGGCACCGACCCCGACACCGGGCTGCTCGACTACGACGAGGTCGTCGAGGGTCGCCCGCGAGTTCCGTCCGCTCATCCTCGTCGCCGGGTACTCGGCGTACCCGCGCAAGGTGAACTTCGCCACGATGCGCCAGATCGCCGACGAGGTCGGCGCGACGTTCGTCGTCGACATGGCCCACTTCGCCGGTCTCGTCGCCGGCAAGGTGTTCACCGGCGACTTCGACCCGGTGCCCCACGCCCACGTGACCACGACGACGACGCACAAGTCGTTGCGAGGTCCGCGCGGGGGCATGGTGCTGTGCCAGCCCGAGTACGTCGACGCCGTCGACCGTGGCTGCCCGATGGTGCTCGGCGGCCCGCTCGGCAACGTGATGGCGGCGAAGGCCGTCGCCCTGGCCGAGGCGCGCCTGCCCGCCTTCGCCACCTACGCCCAGGCCGTCGCCGACAACGCCGTCGCCCTCGCCGACGGCCTGCTGCGGCGTGGAGCGCGCCTCGTCACCGGGGGCACGGAGAACCACCTCGTGCTGATCGACGTCTCCGCGTTCGGGCTCACCGGCCGGCAGGCCGAGTCCGCCCTGCTCGACGCCGGCATCGTCACGAACCGCAACTCCATCCCGCGTGACCCGAACGGCGCCTGGTACACGTCGGGCATCCGCATCGGCACGCCGGCGCTCACCTCGAGAGGGTTCGGTGCCGACGAGTTCGACCGCGTCGCCGAGTTGATGGTCGACGTGCTCACGGCGACGACCCCGGCGAACACGCAGCGACGGGGGTACGTCGCAGGCGAAGTACGTCTTGGCCGACGGCGTCGCCGAGAAGACCCACGCGGCCGCGGCCGAGCTGCTCGACGTGCACCCCCTCTATCCCGGCCTCGACCTCGGCCCCGGCTGAGGGCCGGGCGGAGCGGGCGATGACTGCCGCGTACTGGGGGTTGCTCGGGGTCACCGCGGTGGTGACCTTCGCACTCACCCCGCTGGTGCGGTGGGCGGCGGTGCGCCGCGGCGCGCTCGTCGCTCCCGACGAGCGGCGCGTCCACGACCGGCCCACACCGGCCCTCGGCGGCGCCGCCATGTGGGTCGGCGTCCTCGCCGGCCTCGCCGCGGCATCGACGCTCGAGACGTTCGGCCCCGTCTACGACACCCTGACGATCCCCCTGGGGTCGCCGCCGCCGCCACCGTTTCGTTCCTCGTCGGCTGGCTCGACGAGTTGCGCAAGGTCCACGGCAACGGCGTCTCCGCGCCGGCGAAGACCGCCGGGCTCGTCCTCGCCGGCAGCATCCTCACCCTCGCCGGCGTCTCGACCGTCTTCTTCCGCGTGCCGTTCCTGGGCATCTTCTCCCTGAGCCCTGACCTCTCGGCGTTCGTCACCGTGTGCTGGGTCGTCGGCATGGCCAACGCCATGAACCTGATCGACGGCCTCGACGGTCTGGCGGCGGGCATCACCGCGATCGCGTCGGCCTCGTTCCTCGTGTACTCGCTCCGGCTCGAGGACGTCGGCGTGCTCGCGCCCGGCAACGCCGGCCCCCTGCTCGCCGTGATCACGCTCGGGGTGTGCCTCGGGTTCCTGCCCTGGAACGTCCATCCGGCGCGGATCTTCATGGGCGACTGCGGCGCGTTGATGCTCGGCACCCTCATGGCGGCGGCGACGATGTCGGTGGGCGGTTCGACGGACGCGCAGTACTCGGGCCAGTCCTTCTTCTTCCTCGCCCCGCTGTTCATCCCGCTGGTCATCCTCGGCGTGCCCATCCTCGACACGGTGTTCGCCATCGTCCGCCGCGCCACGCGGCGTTCTGGCGTCGCCACCGCCGACAAGGAGCACCTGCACCACCGCTTGCTGAAGCTCGGCCACGGGCACCGGCGCGCCGTGGCGATCCTCTGGACCTGGACGGCGCTGCTCTCGGTCGCCGTGCTCGTCCCCGCCCTCACCAACCGCGGCGCCGTGCTCGTGCCGGTCGCCATCGTGGCCCTCGCCCTCGCCCTGTTCACGGTCCTCCACCCCGATGTGCGCGCCGCGCGCGAGGACGCCATCAGCGGCGCCGCCACCGCACCCGCCGAGCCGGCTCGACCCCCTGTGCACGTCAGTACCGGCCCTGACTAGTCTCCGCCGCCGCGGAGTAGGGGCCTCCCGGCGCGCCTCGTTCAGGATTTGCGCCTACGAAACCCTGGCTTCTAGGTTGCGAAATCATTCACAAGCAGGGGACCGTGACGGACCACGAGGCACGCGACGAACGGCGACCGACGGCGTCCAGCGAGCAGACGTTGCGCATGCGCCGTGACCTGAGCCGCAGCTCGAACGACGGCTTCATCATGGCCTTCGAGCTGGTCCTCACGCCCGCCCTGTTCGCCTTCATCGGCTGGCGCCTCGACGACTTCTTCGGTTCGGGACCGTTCCTGCTCATCCTGTTCTTCGTGTTCGTCCTCGGCTACGAGGTGTGGAAGCTCACCACCCGCTACGGGGCCGACATGGACGAGGAGCAGCGCAAGCTCCTCGGCGGGGACCGTCCGTGAGCACCGCCGTCGTCGCGACGCCGGCGGTCGAGCGCGACCTCGCCTTCGACATGGTCCGTCGCGGCCTCTGGGCCGCTCCCGCCATCGTGCTCGTCGCCGCCCTCATCTGGGGCGGCGACGGCGCGTGGTCGGCGCTGCTCGCCATCGCCGTCGTGCTCGTGAACCTGGCCGTCTCGGCCCTCGCCCTGTCGTGGGCAGCCCGCGTCTCGGCCACCGCGATCATGGCCGTGGCCATGTTCGGCTTCGCCGTCCGGATGGCCGTCCTCACCCTGGTCGTCTACGTCGTCAAGGACGAGCCGTGGATCGACCTCGTGGCCCTCGGCGTCACCATCCTCGTGACCCACCTCGGGCTCCTGTTCTGGGAGCTGCGCTACGTGTCCGCTTCGCTCGCCTTCCCCGGTCTCAAGCCGGGTGTCGCCAAGGAGGCCTCCCGCTCGTGATCCTCGGCATCGAGTTCCCGCCGGTCAGCCACGTCGTCGAGTGGCCCGACATCTTCGGCAGTGGGCCGTTCGCGGTCAACAAGATCGTCCTGTTCATGTGGGTGTCCGTCCTGATCGTGTTCGCCGTGCTCTACATCGCCAGTCGCCGGCGCCAGCCGGTACCGACGGGCGTGCAGAACGTCGCCGAGGCGGCCGTCGACTTCGTGCAGGACGGGATCATCCTGCAGACGATGGGCCACGACGGCCTGAAGTGGACGCCGTTCTTCCTCAGCCTCTTCACCTTCATCCTGATCGGCAACACCTGGGGGATCATCCCCGGCATCCAGATGCCGGTGAACGCCCGCATGGCGGTCCCGGCCTTCCTCGCCGTCGTCGTCTGGGCGCTCTACAACGGGATGGGCGTCCGCCACCAGGGTCCCCTCGGCTACCTCAAGTCGGCGACGATCCCGCCCGGGGTGCCGAAGGCGATCCTGCCGCTGGTGGCCGTCATCGAGCTGGCCCAGATCCTCATCGTGCGGCCGCTCTCCCTGGCCATCCGACTCTTCGCCAACATGATCGCCGGCCACCTGCTCCTCACGAGCTTCGCCGTGATCACCGCGGCCTGCTTCTCCCTCAGCGGCTTGATCGTGATCTTCCCGTTCTCCCTCTTCCTGCTGATCGCGCTGACCGGTTTCGAAGTCCTGGTGATCTTCCTGCAGGCCTACATCTTCACGATCCTCGCCGCCGTCTTCATCGGCGGCGCGATCCATCCCGAGCACTAGGAAAGAAAGACAGGAGAAACGTCGTGCTGAACATCCTCGCTGAGACCACGGGCGACCTCGAGGCGGGCCTCACCGCCGTCGGCCGCGGCATCGTCTACGGCGGCGCCGCCATCGGCCCCGGCATCGGCATCGGCCTCGTCGTGGGCAACGCCATCAGCTCGATGGCCCGCCAGCCCGAGGCGGCCGGCATGGTGCGCACCACCATGTTCCTCGGCATCGCCTTCACCGAAGCCCTCGCTCTCTTCGGCTTCGTCCTCGCGTTCATCATCTCCGGCTGAGGAGGCCAACCGTGCGCAACCGCGTACTCATCATCGGGGCCTTCGGCCTCGCCGGCGTCCTCGGCTGGGCGGCGCCCGTGCACGCCCAGGAAGAAGGCGACGCCGCCGAGGAGGAGATCATCCACGAGGCCGAGCAGATCGCCCAGGAGAACGGCGGCACCGAGGCCGACGCCGAGTGCATCGCCATCCTCGCCGAGGGCGGTTCGGTCGACGACTGCCAGGAGGCGCCCAACCTCATCCTCCCGGCCACGAACGAGCTGATCTGGGGCGCCATCTCCTTCACCGTGCTGTTCGTGCTGCTGAGCAAGTTCGCCTGGCCCGGCATCAAGAAGGGCATGGAGGACCGGACCGAGCGGATCCGCAACGACCTCGCCGGCGCCGAGACGGCCAAGGAGGAGGCGGAGCGGGTCCTCGTCGAGTACCGGGCCCAGCTCGCCGACGCCAAGGCGGAGTCGAGCCGCATCATCGAGGAGGCCCGCCAGCAGGCCGACGCGCTCCGGCGCGAGCAGGAGGCCAGGGTGCAGACCGAGATCGCGGGGATGCGCGAGCGTGGCGCGGCCGACATCGAGTCGGCCAAGGCCCAGGCCCTCGCCGACCTGCGGGGTGAGGTCGCCGAACTGGCGATCGGTGCCGCCGAGGTGATCGTCCAACGCAGCCTCGACCGCGAGACGCAGGTCCAGCTCGTCGAGCAGTACATCCAGACCCTCGCCGGCCGCGCCAACTGATGGCCACCGCCACCGACGAACGGGCCACGGCCTATGCGCAGGCGATGTTCGACGTCGCCCGCGCCGAGGGCAACCTCGAGAAGATCAGCGACGAGCTGTTCCGGTTCGCCCGAGCGCTCGAGGGCAGCGATGAGCTGCGCGAGGCCCTGACCGACCCGCACCTCCCGGCCAGCCGGCGTCAGCAGATCGTCGAGGACCTGCTCGGTGGCCGGGCCGAACCGACGACGGTCTCGCTCGTGAGCATGGTGGTCGTCGCCGGCCACGCCAGGGAGCTCCCGGCGATCATCGACTCGTTCGTCGCCCTGGCCGCGGAGGATGCCGGCAAGGCCGTCGCCGAGGTCCGTACCGCCGTCGAGCTCACCGAGGACCAACGGGCCCGGCTGGCGGAGGCCATCAGCCGGGCGACCGGCAAGCAGATCGACCTCAAGGTCGTGATCGATCCGAGCGTGCTCGGCGGGGTCGTCACGACGGTCGGCGACACGGTCATCGACGGATCCATCAAGAGCCGGCTCGAGCAGCTCAAGCACGCCTTCTAGGCAGAGGACGACATGGACGACTTCAACCTCAACCGCGACGACATCCTCGGGGCGCTGCGCCGCAACCTCGAGGGCTTCAAGCCCGACGTGTCGTTCTCGCAGGTCGGCCGCATCCTCGAGGTCGGCGACGGCATCGCGCGGGTCGGCGGGCTCCCCGACGCCAAGGTCAACGAGATCCTCGAGTTCGAGGACGGCTCGGTCGGTCTCGCCCTCAACCTCGACGAGGAGTCGATCGGCGCGGTCATCCTCGGCATGGGCTTCGAGATCGAGGAGGGCCAGTCGGTCAAGGCGACCGGCGGGATCCTGTCGGTCCCCGTCGGCGACGCCCTGCTCGGACCGTGTCGTGAACGCCCTCGGCGAGCCGATCGACGGCAAGGGTCCGCTCACGGATCCGATCACGCGACGGATGGAGATCCAGGCGCCGGGCATCACCGGCCGCAAGCCGGTGCACGAGCCGCTCCAGACCGGCATCAAGGCCATCGACTCCATGACCCCGATCGGCCGGGGCCAGCGCGAGCTCATCATCGGCGACCGCAAGACCGGCAAGACCACCGTCTGCGTCGACACGATCCTGAACCAGAAGGGTCAGGGCGTGAAGTGCATCTACGTCGCCATCGGCTTGAAGGGCTCCACCGTCGCCACCACGGTCTCGATCCTCGAGGAGGCCGGGGCGATGGACTACACGGTGGTCGTCTCGGCGCCGGCGTCGGACTCGGCGCCGTTCAAGTACCTCGCCCCCTACGCCGGCTGCGCCATGGGCCAGCACTGGATGGAGAACGGCGAGCACGCCCTCATCGTCTACGACGACCTCTCCAAGCAGGCCGAGGCCTACCGCCAGCTGTCGTTGCTGCTGCGCCGGCCGCCGGGCCGCGAGGCCTACCCCGGCGACGTCTTCTACCTCCACAGCCGCCTGCTCGAGCGGGCGGCCAAGCTGTCCGACGACCGCGGCGCCGGCTCGCTCACGGCGCTGCCGATCATCGAGACGAAGGCCGGTGACGTCTCCGCCTACATCCCGACGAACGTGATCTCCATCACCGACGGCCAGGTGTACCTGCAGGACGACCTGTTCAAGTCCGGTGTGCGCCCCGCGGTCGACGTCGGCATCTCGGTGTCGCGAGTCGGCGGCGCCGCCCAGATCAAGGCCATGAAGTCGGTGTCGGGCACCCTGAAGCTCGACCTGGCCCAGTTCCGAGAGCTCGAGGCGTTCGCCTCGTTCGGTTCCGAGCTCGACAAGGTCAGCCAGGCCCAGCTCGACCGCGGCTATCGCCTGACCGAACTGCTGAAGCAGCCGCTCAACTCGCCCATGCCGGTCGAGCTGCAGGTCGTGTCGGTGTTCGCCGGCACCGGCGGCTACCTCGACGACATCCCGGTCAGCGACGTCCGCCGCTTCGAGACCGAGCTCCACGAGTACATGCGCACCCGCCACCCCGAGCTGCTCGAGCAGATCAGGACGACCGGCACGCACGATCCCGACGCCTCTCGCCGCCGGGGTGCAGGCGTTCAAGGAGCTGTTCACCCCGACCGTCGCCGCCGGCGCCGAGGAAGGCTGAGGGGCGCTCCGTGGCCGGCGGTCAGGAACGGATCCTCCGGGGACGCATCAAGTCGGTGCAGTCCACGAAGAAGATCACGAAGGCGATGGAGCTCATCGCCGCGTCGCGCATCGTCAAGGCGCAGGCGCGCGTCGACGCCGCCCGTCCGTACAGCGAGCAGATCACCGAGGTGATCCGCAACCTCGCCGCCGGTGGTGCCGGGCTCGACCACCCGTTGCTGACGCAGCGCGAGACCGAGGCGTCGATCGCCTACGTCGCCGTCGCCGGCGACCGGGGCCTCGCCGGTGGGTACAGCTCCGGCGTCATCCGCCACGTGGAGCGGGCGATCGCCGCCGACCGGGCCGAGGGCAAGCGGGTCGTGCTCTTCGCCGTGGGCAAGAAGGCCGTGCGCTACTTCCGCTTCCGCGGCATCGCCGTCGAGGCGGCCTTCGAAGGGATCATCGACCAGCCCACCTACGACCAGGCCAAGGAGATCGCCAAGGCCGATCAGCGCCGCCTACGACAGCGGCGAGGTCGACCGGGTCGAGGTCGTCTACAACCACTTCCTGTCGGCGGGTTCGCAGCGCCTGGCGCAGCGGACGCTGATGCCGCTCGACACGACGGCGGTCACCGAGGTCGCCGCCGAGGGCCCCGGCGCCGCCTACGAGTTCGAGCCCGGTCCCCGCACGATCCTGAACGAGCTGCTGCCGCGCGTACGCCGAGGCCCGGCTGTTCGCCATCCTGCTCGAGGCGTCGGCGTCGTTCTTCGCCTTCCAGCAGCGGGCGATGAAGTCGGCGTCCGACAACGCCGACGAGCTCGTCAAGAGCCTCAGCCGGGTCATGAACCGGGCCCGCCAGGACTCCATCACGACCGAGATCATGGAGATCGTCAGCGGCGCCGAGGCGTTGCGCCGCGGCAAGGGCGACTCCCTCCTCCCCACCGATCTCCTCCTCGACCAGGTCTCCGACGAGGACCTGTTCCCCCCGACCCGAACCATCCTGAAGTAGAGGACACCCGCATGGCCATCACCGAGACCGAGCCCACCGAGCACAGCGACGGCGAGCTCAAGGACGGCCGCGTCGTCGCCATCGCCGGCCCCGTCGTCGACGTCGAGTTCCCGCGCGGCCACCTGCCCGAGATCAACACCGCCATCGAGATGACGATCACGCTCGAGGGACGTCGACACCGTCGTGCGGGCCGAGGTGGCCCAGCAGATCGGCGAGGGTCGCGTCCGGGCCATCTGCCTGAAGCCGACCGACGGCCTCAGCCGTGGCACGCCGGTGCGCAACCTCGGCCACGGCCTGCAGATGCCGATGGGCGACGCCGTGCTCGGCCACGTGATCAACGTGCTCGGCGAGCCCCTCGACGTCGACTCGCTCGAGGGCATCGAGGCGTGGTGGGACATCCACCGCGCCGGCGCCCGACTTCGACACCCTCGAGCCGAAGCGGCTGCTGTTCGAGACCGGCATCAAGGTCATCGACCTGCTCACGCCCTACCTCCAGGGCGGCAAGATCGGCCTGTTCGGCGGGGCCGGCGTGGGCAAGACCGTGCTCATCACCGAGATGATCAACCGGGTCGCCACCCAGCACGGTGGCGTGTCGGTGTTCGCCGGTGTGGGGGAGCGGACCCGTGAGGGCACCGACCTCTTCATCGAGATGGCCGAGACGAAGATGGGCGACGGCGTCACCTCGGTGCTGACCAAGGCCGCCCTCGTCTTCGGCCAGATGGACGAGCCGCCCGGCGTCCGGCTGCGGGTCGCCCTCGCCGCCCTCACCGTCGCCGAGTACTTCCGCGACGTGAAGGGCCAGGACGTGCTGCTCTTCGTCGACAACATCTTCCGGTTCGTGCAGGCGGGCTCCGAGGTGTCGACGCTGCTCGGCCGCATGCCGTCGGCCGTGGGCTACCAGCCGACGCTGGCCGACGAGATGGGCGAGCTGCAGGAGCGCATCACCTCGACCCGGGGCCGGTCGATCACCTCGCTGCAGGCCGTGTACGTGCCCGCCGACGACTACACCGACCCGGCGCCGTTCACGACCTTCACCCACCTCGACGCCACCACCGAGCTGTCCCGCCAGATCGCCGCCCTCGGCATCTACCCGGCCGTCGACCCGCTGGCGTCGACCTCGACGATCCTGTCGCCCGAGGTCGTCGGCGAGCGCCACTACGCCGTCGCCCGCCGGGTGCAGGAGGTGCTGCAGCGCTACAAGGAGCTGCAGGACATCATCGCCATCCTCGGCCTCGACGAGCTGTCCGAGGAGGACCGCATCATCGTGAACCGGGCCCGCAAGGTGCAGCGGTTCCTGTCCCAGCCGTTCTTCGTCGGCGAGGTGTTCACCGGCCTCAAGGGCATCAACGTGCCGATCGAGGAGACCGTCGAGTCCTTCGAGCAGCTCGTCAACGGCGACCTCGACGACCTGCCCGAGCAGGCCTTCCTCAACGTCGGCAACGCCGACTCGGCCCGGGCCAAGGCCGACGAGCCTCCAGAAGGGCTGAGGACCGCCGTGGCCACCATGGAGGTCCAGCTCGTCAGCCCGGAGCGCATCCTCTACTCGGGCGAGGCGACGAGGGTCGTCGCCCGCACGCTCGGCGGCGGCGACATCGCCTTCCTCGCCGGCCACGCCCCGTTCATCGGCGCCCTCGACATCCACACCGTCGTGATCCACCCCGGTCGCGGCGACGACATCGTCGTCGCCGTCCACGGCGGCTTCGTCGAGGTGTCGGACGAACCGGGTGACGATCCTGTCCGACGTCGCCGAGCTGCCGACCAGATCGACGAGGGCCGGGCGAAGCAGGCCAAGGACGGGCCGAGGCGCGGTCCGGCAGGACACCGACGACGAGCGAGGCCAAGGCCGCCCTCAGCGCGCCGAGGTCCGCCTCCAAGTTGCGAATGTGCGGTGAGCGATCGTCGTCAGCGCGACGATAGACAGCCCGCCGGTTCTGACCGAGGCTGACCGTGCGCCACCGCATCGGCGTCGTCCTGCTCGGTCCCGCAGCCGCTGGCCACCGAGCTCGACGGGCTCCGCCGGGCGCTCGGCGCCGCCGAGCGGGAGCGGGTCGCTCCCCACGCTGACGCTGGTCGCCCGATCAACCTGCGCGACAAGGAGCTCCTCGCCGCGCTCGACCCCGTGCGCCGCGCCGCCGCGGGCGCCGACGCCGCTCACGCTCGAGCTCGGCCCGGCCACGTCGTTCGCGCCGGTGACGCCGACGCGTGCACCTCGCCGTCGGTCGCCGGCGCTCGACGCGCTCGCTCGCGCTGCGGGCGGGGGTCACCGAGGCCGCCGCTCGACCGGCCCGAGGAGCACCCGTTCGTGCCGCACGTGACCCTGGCCCAGGAGCTGGTCCCCGACGTCCGCCGTGCGGCTGCCGTGGCCGCCCTCGCCGGCTGGTGCGAGACGGTCACCTTCGACCGCGTCCACGTCCTGCGCCAGCAGCGCCGACCAGACCTGGGTGCCGATCGCCGACGCCGGCCTTGGCCGCGCCCGGCGTCGTCGGGCGAGGGGGCATCGAGGTCGCGCTCAGCCGTCACCGCCCGCCCCGATCCCGAGGCGGCCGCCCTGCTCGCCATCGACGGCGCCGCCGAGCGACGGCCGCCCGTGGGCGGTGACGGCACGGATCGGGGGGCGGGTGGCCGGCGCGGCGTGGGGCTGGTCGAGCGGGTCGGTGGTGATCCTCGCCGACCTCGCCGTCGCCGCCGCCCACCGGACCTCGGCATCGGGCCGCAAGCTGCTCGCCGCCGTCGAGGCCGAGGCGGCGAGCGCGGCTGCCGACGTCGCCCTCATCGCCGCCCCGGGCGAGGGCGCGGCCGCCGCCCTCCTCGCCGGTGCGGGCTGGCTGGCGGCGGGCGACGCCGTCGCCGACGGCCGGCGGCTCTGGCGTCGGAGCTCGCCTGAACCGCAGGTCAGGAGCCAGTCTTGGCTTGACGTCGAACCTCCTGATACCGTAAATCTGACCTTGCAAGTCAGCATTACCGGCCATCAGGAGACCCGTGCCCATCCGCCGTCTGCTCGCGACCGCCTGCGCCGTCCCCCTCGCTGCTCGGCCTCGCCGCTTGCGGCGACGACGCGTTCGTCCGACGACACGCGCGCGGCGCCGCCGGGTGACGGGCCCTCGGCCGAGCCGGTCACCCTCCACCTCGGCTACTTCCCGAACCTGACCCACGCCCCGGCGCTCGTCGGCGTGCAGGAGGGCCTCTTCGAGGAGAACCTGCCCGACAACGTCACCCTCGAGACCGCCAACGTTCAACGCCGGGCCCGAGGCCGTCGAGGCCCTCTTCGCCGGGACCTCGACATCACCTACATCGGCCCGAACCCCGCCATCAACGCCTACGCCCAGTCCGACGGCGAGGCCGTCCGCATCATCGCCGGCTCGACCTCCGGCGGCGCCGCCCTCGTCGTCCGCGACGGACATCGACGACCGCCGAGCAGCTCGAGGGCACCGACGCTGGCGACGCCGCAGCTCGGCAACACCCAGGACGTCGCCCTCCGCACCTACCTCGCCGACAACGGCTACGAGACCGACGAGGCCGGCGGCGGCGACGTGTCCATCCGACCCGCAGGCCAACGCCGACCCCTCGCCGCCTTCCAGTCCGGCGACATCGACGGCGCCTGGGTCCCCGAGCCCTTCGCCACCCGCCTCCAGTCGCGAGGGCGGCGGCCACGTCCTCGTCGACGAGGCCGACCTCTGGCCGGGCGGCGACTTCGTGACCACCCACGTCGCTCGTGCGCACGGCGTTCCTCGAGGACCACCCCGACGTCGTCGAGGCGTTCCTCCGGGGCCACCTCGCCGCCCTCGCAGGCCATCGAGGACGACCCCGCCGCCGCCCAGGCGGCCGCCAACGCCCAGATCGAGGCGATCACCACGGGCCGGCTCGTCCGACGAGGTGATCGCCGGCGCCTGGCAGAACCTCCGGTTCACCTCCGACCCGATCGCCTCGTCGCTGGCGGCGTCGGCGCGCCCACGCCGAGGCGGTCGGCCTGCTCGACCCGGTCGACCTCGACGGGCATCTACGACCTCTCGATCCTCAACCGCTCCTCGCCGACGACGGCCGTCGACGAGGTCGCGGGCATCGTGAACGAGCCGGCACGAGCGACACTCCTCGGGGCGGCGGCCGGTCCCGGCGGTGCCCCCCTTGCCGCTGGCCGGCCGTCCGCCTCGACGGGGTGTCGAAGGTCTACGGGCACGGCGGCGGCGCCGTGCCCGCCCTCGACCGCATCTCCCTCGAGGTCGCCGCCGGGGAGTTCGTCTGCCTCGTCGGCGCGTCGGGCTGCGGCAAGAGCACGCTGCTGAACCTCGTCGCCGATCTCGACAAGCCGACGCCCGGCACCGTCGATGCACGGGGCCGCGTCGCCCTCATGTTCCAGGAGGCGGCCCTCTTCCCGTGGCTCACCGTGCGCTCGAACGTCGAGCTGGCCCTGCGGCTCCGGGGCGTGGGCCGCCGCGAGCGCCAGCGAGCGGGCCGAGGCGCTGCTCCGCTCGGTGCACCTCGAGGGCTTCGCCGACAAGCAGCCCTTCGAGCTCTCCGGCGGCATGCGCCAGCGCGTCGCCATCGCCCGCGCCTTCGCCCAGGACGCCGACGTGCTGCTGATGGACGAGCCCTTCGGCGCCCTCGACGCCATGACCCGCGACCTCCTGCACGACGAGCTCGAGCCGCTCTGGCGCGACCGCACCTTCACCGTGCTGTTCGTCACCCACAACGTGCGCGAGGCGGTCCGCCTCGGCGACCGCGTCGTGCTGCTGTCGAGCCGGCCCGGCCGGGTCGTCGAGGAGTTCCGCGGTCGACGTCGACCGTCCCCGACGCATCGAGGACCGCGCCGTCTCGTCGCTCGCCGGCGAGATCACCGCCCGCCTCCGGGAGGAGGTGCGCCGCCATGCCCGCTGACACCGCCGTCGACCACGAGCCCGTCCTCGGTCAGGAGCTCGCCGGCCTCGACGTCCTCGAGCTCGACGGCGAGCCCCGAGCGAGCCGGGCCCGGCGGATCTGGTCGGCGACGTGGCCGAAGCTCCTCGCCGTCGCCATCACGCTGTTCCTGTGGCAGATGGTCGTGTGGTCGGGCTGGAAGGACCGACTTCCAGCTGGCCCCGCCGTCGAAGGTGTTCCCGCAGCTGTGGGAGGACATCCAGGACGGCGACCATGGGGACGTGCGCTCCGCATCACGCACAGCGGATGGCGCTCGGCTACTTCCTGGCCGCTCGCCATCGGCGTCGCTGATCGGCGTCGGCCGTGTCGCGTTCGAAGATCCTGCGCAGCGGTGTCGGGTCGCATGATCACCGGGCTGCAGACGATGCCGTCGGTGGCGTGGTTCCCGCTCGCCATCCTGCTCTTCGGCGATCACCGAAGCCGCCATCCTCTTCGTCGTCGTGCTCGGGGCGGCACCGTCGATCGCCAACGGGCTCATCGCCGGCATCGACACCGTGCCGCCGCTGTACCTCCGCGCCGGGCGGGTCCTCGGCGCCCGCGGGCTCGCCATGTGGCGCCACGTGATGCTGCCGGCTGCGCTGCCGTCGTTCCTGGGGGGGCTCAAGCAGGGCTGGGCCTTCGCGTGGCGGAGCCTGATGGCGGGCGAGCTCCTCGTGATCATCCCGGGGCAGGCCTCGCTCGGCGTCCTGCTGCAAACCGGCCGCGAGCTCAGCGACAGCGCCGGCCTGCTCTCGGCGATGCTGGTGATCCTCTTCATCGGCATCCTCGTCGACGCCGTCGTGTTCGGCGCCGCCGACCGCGCCGTGCGCCGCCGCTGGGGGCTGCTCCAGCCGAGCTAGCCGGCGCCGACCGCCTGACCGGCGCCGTCGGCGCCGTCGGCCCACGCCGCGTACGTAGCGAACCCGCTTCCCGTTCCGTACCGCGCGGGGGCTGATCCGTACCGCTCCACGGATCCCCTGGAGCGGCTCCTGTCGGATGCTCACCAGGAGCCCGGCGCCGTGCCGGAGCCGCCAAGGAGCGTCCGATGTACCTGTCCTTCGAAGCCACCCAAGCGATCCAGCGAGACCGGCAGCGGCGGTTCGAAGCCGAAGCGGCCTCGCACCGCCTGCCCCGGCCGTCCCGGCGCCGCGACGTCGTGCGGCGTGCCCGCCCGGTTCGGCTGGCGCTGTGGCGCCCGGCGCCGGCGGCGTGACCAACGCCACGTCCTGAACACCCGACACCACGAAGGAGCAGCCATGTCTGCGATCACTGCCATCCCGTCCACCGACCAACACCCGCTCGTCTCACGGATGCTCACCGCCGTCGCCCTCGTGGTGGCCGCGTTCGCCCTCGTGCTGAGCCTCTACGCCGTGAGCGACGGCGACTCCGCACCGGCTACCACGCCGGTCGTCACGGTCGCCACGGTCCCGAGCCCGCCCGGCCCGCTGCCGATCGGGACGTGCCACCAAGGCCCCTGCTGACACGGCGCGCAACCCACATCGGGTGCCAGCGGATCGGACCCCGCTGGCACCCGATGCTCGCGCTGCGGCTCAGCCGGTTCGGTCGAACGCCTCGGCCAAGCCGCCGAGCAACCAGCGGTCGTCGTCGCCGAGGTCGTGCTCGAGCGGGGTTCGGAAGGTCAACGCCTCGACGAGATCGACGGCGCGCCCCGACAGGCGAGCCGCTCCCGAGGGCGGGCCGCCCTCGCGGATCACCACCGTTTCGCCGGCCTCGACAACGAGGTGGACGTCGGGGTCGGTGGCGTCGATGGCCAGCGTGCCCTTCCGGCTCGAGCCACCCGAGGCCAGGAGCGCGAGCCCGATGGCCGAGGCGTAGGTGAGGCAACCCGTCACCTCGTCGGGCTCCTCGACCGGTGCGACGCCGAGAGGCAACAGCACGTCGCGCTCGTGGATCCACGAGTCCCAGAGGGCGTGCAGCACGACGAGGTTCACGGCGATGTGGCCTGGCGGCGCCTCGGCGAGCGACGACCACGCCGCCTCGTCGACGCCGGTGAGGGCATCGGCGATGGCGTCGTTGGTGGCGACGAACCCGGCGAGGACCTCCGACGGCGACTGGTGGCGCTGCCCTTCGACCATCTGCGCCGGTGTGGCGACCGGATCGAACGACGCGAGGTAGCGCGTCGGCGTCCCGGCGAGACCGGAGGCGATGGAGGCCGTCCAGAACTGGTTCGTCCCGACGAGGTGGGTCACGACGTCCTGCACCGACCACCCCGCGCACCGGCTCGGCGTCGCCCAGCTGTCCTCGTCGAGTCGGGCGAGGGCGTCGGCCAGGCGCCGCCGCTGGCGCAGGAGCGGGATCGACGGGTCGCCGGCGGGCGCGTCGAGGCGCAGCGGCGTCGGACCCTCATAGCGGGGGGTGAGCTGCATCTACTCGAAGTTGATGGCGGAGAAGCCGCGGAGCTTCTGGAGGCGGTGGCGGGCACTGACGGTGCGCACCGTCCCGGACCGGGAGCGCATCACGAGCGACTGCGTCGTCGCCCCGCGGGCGTCGTAGTGGACGCCCTTGAGCACCTCGCCGTCGGTGATGCCGGTGAGCGAGAAGAAGGCGTTGTCGCCGCTCGACGAGGTCGTCGGTGCGCAGCACCCGGTCGAGGTCGTACCCGGCGGCGATCGCCGCCGCCCGCTCGTCGTCGTTGCGCGGCCAGAGCCGGCCCTGGATCTCGCCGCCCATGCACTTCATGGCGGCGGCGGCGATGACGCCCTCGGGCGTCCCGCCGATGCCGAAGAGGATGTCGGCGCCGGTGTCGGGCAGCGCCGTCGACACGGCGCCGATCACGTCGCCGTCCTGGATCAACCGGATCCGGGCGCCGGCCGCCCGCACCTCGGCGATGAGCTCCTCGTGACGGGGGCGGTCGAGGATCACGGCGGTGACGTCGCGGATCGACTCGCCCTTCGCCTTGCGCGACCGCGGTGAGGTTCTGGGTCGGCGTGCGCGTGATGTCGACGACGCCGGCCGCCTCGGGCCCGACCGCGATCTTCTCCATGTAGACGCAGGGGCCGGGGTCGAACATCGTCCCCCGCTCGCTCATGGCGATCACGGAGATGGCGTTGCCCCGGCCGAGGGCGGTGAGCGTCGTCCCCTCGACGGGGTCGACGGCGATGTCGACCTCGGGGGCGGAGCCGTCGCCGACCCGCTCGCCGTTGTAGAGCATCGGCGCCTCGTCCTTCTCGCCCTCGCCGATGACCACGATGCCGTCCATGGGCACGGTGTCGAGGATGGTGCGCATGGCGTCGACGGCGGCACCGTCGGCGCCGTTCTTGTCGCCCCGACCCATCCACCGTGAGGCCGCCATCGCCGCCGCCTCGGTGACGCGGACGAGCTCGAGGGCGAGGTTGCGGTCAGGCAGGGCCATAGGCCCGAAACCTAGTCGGGGGGGCCGAAATCGCCGGCGTGGCGGCGGAGGGTTCGCAGGGTTGCCGTGAGCTGGTCGAGCTGGCGGGTCGACAGGGAGTCGAGCCCGAACTGGGTCGCCTCCACCGCCTTGGTGGCCCGAGCGGTGAGCTCGCGACCCGCGTCGGTGATCTCGGCGAGGGTGATGCGGCGGTCGTCGGGGTGGGTCACCCGGCGGACGAGCCCGTCGCGCTCGAGCCGGTCGACGGTGCTGGTCACCGACGTCGGGTGGACCATCAGCCGCTCGCCGATCTTGCCGAGCGGCAACGACCCCGAGCGCGTGAAGGTCAGGAGCACCAGCGCCTCGTAGCGGGCGAACGTGAGCCCGAGCGGCCGGAGGGCGCCGTCGACGGCGGCGAGCACGAGCTGCTGTGCCCGCACGAGCGAGGTGGCCGCGGCCATCGCCGCCGGCTCGCCCCAGCTGCGGACCTCCCACTGCCGACGCGCCTCGGCGATGGGGTCGAAGGGGAGCGGATCGGCCACGGCCAGCACGATACTAGGACATCCGACTAACGTACGTCCTATGACTGCTCGAGACGACTGGGCCGGGGAGTACGAGAAGGCGTCGAAGCGCGACGTCGCCTTCGAGACGATGTCGGGCGTGCCCGCTCGAGCCGGTCTACGGCCCGGACGACGGCGAGCACCCGGGCCAGTACCCGTACACGCGGGGCCCGTACGCGTCGATGTACCGCTCGAAGCTGTGGACGATGCGGATGTTCGCCGGCTTCGGCACGGCGGAGGACACGAACCGCCGCTTCCGCGAGATCCTCGCGCGCCGGCGGCGACGGGCTGTCGACCGCCTTCGACCTGCCGACGCTGATGGGCCGCGACTCCGACGACCCGCTCGCCGAGGGCGAGGTCGGCAAGTGCGGCGTCGCCGTCGACACGCTCGCCGACATGGAGGACCTGTTCGCCGGGCATCGACCTCGGCGCCATCACGACGTCGATGACGATCAACTGCCCGGCCGCCGCCATCTTCGCCATGTACGTCGCCGTCGCCGAGAAGAGCCGGCGTCGCCGCGCGCCAAGCTCGGCGGCACGCTCCAGAACGACATCCTCAAGGAGTTCCACGCCCAGAAGGAGTTCGTGTTCCCGCCCCGGCCGTCGATGCGGCTCGTGCGCGACACGATCACGTTCTGCGCCGCCGAGATGCCCCGCTGGCACCCGGTCTCGGTGTCGGGCTACCACATCCGCGAGGCGGGCTCGACGGCGGCCGAGGAGCTCGCCTTCACCCTCGCCGACGGGTTCGCCTACGTCGAGGACGGGCGTACGGCGCCGGGCTCGCCGTCGACGACTTCGCGCCGCGGCTCTCGTTCTTCTTCAACGCCCACATCGACTTCTTCGAGGAGATCGCCAAGTACCGGGCCGCCCGTCGCATCTGGGCGCGGTGGCTGCGCGACCGCTACGGCGCGACGAAGCCGACGCTCGCCGGCGCTGCGCTTCCACACCCAGACCGCCGGCGTGTCGCTCACCGCCCAGCAGCCCGAGGTCAACATCGCCCGCACCGCCATCGAGGCCCTCGCCGGCGTGCTCGGCGGCACGCAGTCGCTGCACACCAACTCGATGGACGAGGCGCTCGCGCTCCCGACCGAGAAGGCGGCCCGCATCGCGCTGCGCACCCAGCAGGTCATCGCCCACGAGACCGGGGTGGCCCACGTCGCCGACCCGCTCGGCGGCTCGTGGTTCGTCGAGGCGCTGACCGACGAGATGGAGCGGCGGGCCGAGGAGATCTTCGCCCAGCTCGACGAGCTCGGCGGCGGTTCGATGCTCGAGGGCGTCCACGCCGGCATCGACAACGGCTACTTCCAGTCGCGCATCGCCGAGTCGTCGCTACGACCTCGAGAAGCGCGATCAACGCGCGGCGAGCGCATCGTCGTCGGGCGTCAACCGCTTCACCGACGGCAACGAGGACGACGACCTCGACCATCCTCCGGATCACCGCCGAGCAGGAGCAGTCGCAGATCAAGCGGCTCGCAGGCGGTCAAGGCCGATCGCGACACCGACGCGGTCGCCGCCGCGCTCGACGCCGTCGCGCACCGTGGCCGCCGACCCCGAGGCCAACCTCATGCCGGCGCTGCTCGACGCCGCCCGCACCTACGCCACCCTGGGCGAGATCATGCGAGCCATGGGCGACGTCTTCGGCTACTACACCGAGACCCCCGTCCTGTAGCCGGCGGCCTCCCGGAGTCCGAGGGAACGCCGCCTACGCTTCGCCGGCCGGATGCCCAGGGTCACCGCTGCGATGGTCGCCGCCGGGCGGACGATCGGGGAGCCGCGGCTCGCGCCCGACGGCGAGCCGTCGCCTTCGTCGCCACGTCCGGCGGGACGGCGGCCCTGACGCTGGTGCCCGGCGAGCGGCGGACCCGAGGTCGTCCTCACGACCGAGCCGGCGCCGCGCTCAGCCCGGTCCGACGGCGGCGGCGTCTTCGACTGGCTCCCCGACGGGTCGGCGCTCGTCTACGCCGCGGTCGACGGCGGCGCTGTGGCTCCAGCCCGCCGAGGGCGGCCCGCCCCGCCCGTGTCGTCGCCCCGCACGCCGACGGTCCGGCGCGGCCGCCGGCGGTGAGCCCCGACGGCACCCGGGTGGCCTACGTCGTCGACCAGCACCACGTCGCCGTCGCGCCGCTCTCGACGGGCGGTCCTGGCCGCGTGCTGCTCACCGACGGGCGCCGACTTCGCCTTCGACCCGGCGTGGTCGCCCGACGGCGCGCGGTGGCGTGGCACGAGTGGGACGTGCCCGACATGCCGTGGGACGGGAGCCGCATCGTCGTCGGCGGCGACGCCGACGCGACCGGCGCCGCGAGGTGTCGCGGGCGGCGACGGCGTGGCCGTCGCCCAGCCCCGCTTCCGGCCGACGGCCGGCTCGGGTTCCTCTCCGACGCCGACGGCTGGCTGAACGTCTGGGCCGACCGGCCGACGGCGCCCGCTCGCCGACGAGGCCCAGCACGAGCACGGCCGGCCCGTCGTGGGGCCAGGGCGTCCGCACGTGGGCGCTGGTCGCCCGACGGCAGCGAGGTGCGTGTGCGCACGCAACGACGACGGCTTCGGCCGGCTGCTGCGTCGGCGACGGGCGACGGTGCATCGGCGCCAAGGGGCGTGCACCACGGTCTGTCGTGGCGCGGCGACCGCTCGCCGCCGTCCGCACCGGCGCCCGCACGCCGACCCAGCTCGTCGCCTACGACCTCGCCACCGGCGAGCGCGCACGCACGACCCTGGCCCGGGGCCCGTCGCCGGGCTGGGAGGCGCCTCGACCTGCCCGAGCCCGAGGTGCTCCGGTGGACCGCCGACGACGGCGCCGAGGTCGTCGGTCGCCTCTACCGGCCACCCGACGGCCAGGCGCCCGGCCGCCGCTGCTCTGCTGGGTCCACGGCGGCCCGACCGACCAGTGGCCGGTCACGTTCAACGCCCGCGCGCGCCTACTTCCTCGACCGGGGCTGGGCGATCCTCGTGCCCGACCACCGGGGCTCGACCGGGCCACGGGCGGGCCTACGCCCAGGCCATGCGCCGGTCGCTGGGGCGAGCTCGACGTCGACGACTGCGCCGCCGGCGTCCGCCACGTCGTCGCCGCCGGCCTCGCCGACCCGCGACCGCGTCGTCGCCGATGGGCTGCGTCGGCCGGCGGGTTCACGGCGCTCCTGCTGCTGGCCCGCCACCCCGAGCTGTTCGCCGCCGGCGTCGCCCTCTCGGCGGTCACCGACCTCGTCGACCTGCGCCGCGCGCTCGCCACCGCTTCGAGGCGCCACTACACCGACTCGCTCGTCGGCCCGCTGCCGGCGGCCCACGTCGCCGCACGTCGGCCGCTCGCCGCTCACGCCGCCGACGCGATCACCGCGCCGCTGCTGCTCCTGCACGGCGACGCCGACGACGTCGTGCCCGTCGAGCAGGCCCGGGCCTCGCCGAGCGCCTCGCCCGCTCGGGCCGGCGACGTCGAGCTCCACGTCTACGAGGGCGAGGGCCACGGCTGGGGCCGGCCCGACGTCGTCGATCGACGAGCTGACCCGCATCGAGCGGTTCCTCGCCCGCTCATGTCCCACCACCCCTCGGTGACGGGCTGGCGCGCCGGTGTCGGCCCACCTCCGTAGGGTGCGCGGCATGGCGATGATCGATCCGCGGGGCAGGGTGGCGCCGGCCGGCCGGCGGCGAGCGCGCTGGTGCGCGCTGTGCGGGGCCGAGTACGTCGCCGGCGTCGCCGAGTGCGTCGACTGCCTCGTCGCCCTCGTCGAGCAGCCGCCGCTCCGTCCGACGACATCGGCGACGAGGACGGCGAGCAGGTCGCCTACGAGTACGACGACCTCGACGCCGAGGAGCGGCTCGCCGATCGACCGCGTCCTCGCCGACGCCGGCATCGTCCACGCATGGGAGGGCACCACGCTCGTCGTCGCGCCCTACGACGAGGACGAGGTCGACCGGCTGCTCGACGGGGCCGCCGACGAGGTCGAGACCCGACGACATCGACGACGCCCTGCTCGACGAGGACGCCGAGCAGGTCGTCTACGACCTGGCCGACTGGGACGCCGACCGCCGCGCCGACCTCGACGGGCGGCTCGAGGCCGAGGGCATCGCCCACGCCTTCGACGAGAACGGCGACCTCGTCGTGCTGGCCGCCGACGAGGAGCGGGTCGACGTGATCGTCGACGACATCGAGTTCCCCGACCAGCTCGAGCCGGCCGAGCGACGAGCCCGACGGGCTCGACGCCATCGAGACCGTCGGCAACCTCTTCGTCGCCGCCGACCGGCTGGTCCACGACCCGACTCGACACCGAGGGCGTGCTCGCGGCCGTCGACGCCAGCCGGGCCATCGAGGCGATGTCGGTCCCGTTCGGGTTCTGCGCCGCCGGTCTGGGAGGAGCTCGTCGACCGGGCCGCCGAGCTGCGCCGGCTGCTCGAGGCCGAGACCGAGCTCGTCGACGACGACGCCGTCATCGAGACGGCGACGCCGCCTCCGGACCGCCCTGCGCCCCTTCGTCTGATCAGCGCTCGCGGCGCTGGAACTCCGAGGGCTCGCCGAGCAGGAGGGCGAGCGCCTGGGCACGGCTGCGGACGCCGAGCGCCTTGTAGGCGTGGCGGAGGTGGGTCTTGACCGTGTTCACGTCGACGAAGAGCGCCTCGGCGATCTCGGCGTTCGACAGGCCCTGCAGCAGCAGGGCCACGACCTCGGCCTGTCGTGCCGTCAGGCCACGGGTCGCGCCCGGCCACGACGCCGACGGGGTGCCGCTGGTCCCGTCGACGATGCGCTCGCCGTCGTGCGATCCGCTCGAGGCCCTCGATGAGCGCGGTGGCCGGCCGGGCCTTGGTCAGCACGCCGGCGGCGCCGGCATCGATGGCGGCGCGGACGGCAGGCGGGCGGGGCGCCATCGTGTAGAGGGCCACCTTGTCGATGCCGTCCTCGTCGAGCAGGCGCTTGACGCCGCCGATGCCGTCGTCGGTGCGGCCGAACGTGTCGTAGAGGACGATGTCGACGGGTCCGGAGACGGCGTCGCCGATGGTGACGGTGTCGACCACCGTCACGCGGTCGGGGATAGGGACGGAGCAGCCCCGCCAAACCGGCGACGATGATGTCGTAGTCGTTGGCGACTGCCACGCGAAGCGGTCGATCGTGGCCCATGTCGGTGTCGGGTACCCGGATCCTCGGGACTCCAACCCGGAGGGAGGAGGCCGGTAACGTCACTTGCGTGCTGTTGGCGGAGCTGGAGGTGCACCACAACCGGCCAATCACGCCGACCCGCCGCCTGGCCCTGGGTCGCCGCCACCTGCCGACCGATCCACCCCCCGGTTTCGGCGCCGTGCTCCTCGGGGGAATCGCCGCCGTCGCCGCCGAGGAGCTCGACGGCGAGGACCGCGACGGCCTGCGGCGGTTGATGCACCACCTCGAGGTCGGGCACCGGGTGGTGCAGCCGCAGCTGCGCCACCGCTTCCAGACCGACACCCACGGCCTGGCCCGGACCCGGGCGGTGCTGCTCGGTCAGGGTGAGGAGGTCACCTTCGACTTCGAAGGCGCCGGATCGCCGCTGCAGCTCACGCTGGCCGCGGTGTACTGCGCCGGCCAGCTGGGCGCCGGCCTGCGGCCCCGGGTCTTCGACGTGATCCGCCGCGGTCTCGCCTGGCGGGGACCCATCGACCCGAGCCTGGTCCGCCACCTGACCGGCGACGCCGACCTGCGCTGGGCGGCGACGGCCTTCGCCGACCCGCGGTTGTGGGCGCTGGACGTCCTCGGGCTCGGCCCCGAGGGCTCGAACCGCGAGGTGCAGCGGCGGTTCCGCCAGCTGCTCCGTGAAGCCCACCCCGACCACGGCGGCGAGACCGACGCGGCCGCCGAGCGCATCGCCGACCTGACCCAGGCCCGCCGCATCCTCCTCGGATGAAGCGGCGGTGCGACGCGCTGCTGCTGGCGCCCGGGGCCGGGTCCGACCGCAACCACCCGACGTCGGTCGCCGTCGAGGCGCGGTGTCGCCCCGCTCCCCGTGGCCCGCATGGACTTCCCGTACCGCAAGGCGGGGCGCAAGGCCCCCGACCGGGCGCCTGTGCTGCTCGACGCCGTTCGCGAGGAGGCCGCCGCCCTCGTGGCCTCGGCCGGCATCCGCCCGGCCCGCCTCGGCCTCGGCGGTCGCTCGATGGGCGGGCGCATGTGCTCGATGGCCGTCGCCGATGGTCTCCCCGCCTCCGCCCTGGTCCTGCTGTCGTACCCCCTGCACCCGCCGGGCCGCCCCGACAAGCTGCGCATCGAGCACCTCCCGGCGCTGCGGGTGCCGTGCCTCTTCGTCTCCGGCACCAAGGACCCCTTCGGCACGCCCGACGAGATCGAGGCCCACGCAGCGACGATCGCCGGTCCGGTGACCTTCGTGTGGGTGGAGGGCGCCGGTCACGAGTGGAGGCGGCGCGACGACGCCGTCGCCGAGGTCGTCGCCGACTGGCTGGCGGGCCGGCCCGTGCCCGAGCGTCTCGGGTGAGGGGGCCCGACCCGACGCGGGTCACTCGCCGGCGCGGAACTCGTCGACGGCCGTCTGCCACTCGTCGAGCGCGCCGACCTCGTCGGGCACATCGACCTGACCGCCGTCACCGAGGGACGCCGCCCGCAGGAGGTCGACGAGCGACGCCTCGGTCCAGTCGGGGACCGACTCCCACTGGGCCCGGGTGAGCACGACGACCGTGACCGGCGGCGGCGATCCCTCGTCGGAGCTCGCCGTCGGCTCCTGGCAGATGTCGAAGCTCTGCACGGCCGAGAACCCGTCGAAGGCGACCGCTCCGGCGGCGGCGACGCTCGGCACCAGACGGGCCAGGTAGTCCGACGGCCCGTCCTCGTCGGCGGGCGGGACCCCGTAGAGAGCGACGTGCGGCCCCGTGTCCAACTGAGCGACCGAGGCTCGTGTGAGGACGAGCCCGGCGCCGTCGAGGACCGGGCCGAACAGGGCCGACAACGACTCGAAGTCGCCCGGGGGCTCCCCCTCGGCGGGGGCGGCTCCGTCGGTCGTCGGCGGTCGCGTGGTCGCCGGCCCGTCGTACGGCGAGTTGCCGTCGCCGCAACCTGCGAGCCCGAGGAGCAACGGCGCCGCCACCAGGCCCCGGCGGAGGGACGGATGCACGTCAGGGCAGTGTCGCGCGGCACCGCCGCCGCCTGGTCCTCGGGGTTGATGTCCTCGAGCGAGCGCTGTGCGCGTCTCCGGGAACATCGTGAGGACGAGCACGGCGACGATCAGGGGACCGATCGCCGCCAGCGCGAAGGTGGCGCCGTAGGAGCTGCCGCTGTCGACGAGCCCGCCGACGAACAGCAGGCCGGCGGCCGCGCCGAGCAGGGCCATGGCGTCGAGCACTCCGGCGGCGCGGCCCCGGAGCGAGGTCGGGAAGAGCTCGGGCCGGTACACGCCCAGGGCCGGGACCGTGAGCGCGGCGAGGATGTTGCCGATCACCGTGAACAGCCAGAGCGCGACGCCGGCGGACGCGAACCCGGCGACGGTGAGGACGGTCCCGCCGACGATCCCGACCGCGCCCACCAGCCGCCGGCCCCGCACGTCGGCGAGGTGCCCTCCGGCGATGACGCCGATGGCGGCGGGCGTGGCGGTGAGCAGGGTGAACAGCGGTGACGCCGGAGGCGGAGAAGCCGCGCGCCTCGCGGAGGAACTCGTTGCCGAGCTGGCTCGCCGGCGTGGCGAAGAAGGCGAGCAGGAGACCGGTCGCCGCCAGCAGCCAGAACCGGCGGCCGTGGCCGGCGACGGGCGCCTCGACGTGCGGCGCCGCGAACCGGCGGCTCTCGGGCAGGTGGCGGGCCACGACGGCGACGAGCGGCAGGTAGGCGAGGGGCAGCAGGTAGAGCACGCGCCAGGCCCGCTCGCCGAGGTCGGCCAACGGCAGCGCCCACAGGCACATCCCGGCCCCGAGCGCCTGGGTCATGGCGATGATCGAGTAGGCCCAGGCCCGGCTGCCGGCGGGCATCTCCTCGGCCGACATGATCCCGACGAGGAGGATCATCGAGCCGGCGCACGCCCGGGCCAGGGTCTGGGTGCCGCCGAGGGCGACGACGCCGGGGCTGAGCGCGCCGGCCGCGGTGGCGACGATGCCGAGGACCGCCATCGCCGTGATGAGCCGCCGGCGCCCGATCCGGTCGGCCCGGGCCGCGACCGGGATGACGAGCAGGATGCTGGCCCGCACGGAGGCGAGGAGGCGGGACTGCTCGCCGGTGCTCAGACCGAACTCGTCGGCGGCGAACGTCGCCGTCTGGGTGAGGACGGTGCCGAGGTAGCCCCCGACCACCGCGACCGACAGCAGGAGGCCGAGCACCCGCCCGGCCCGCTCGTCGAGGCGCTGCGGTGGGGCCCACCACGGACGACCCGGGTCCTGCCGGCGGAACGCCCGGCGGTACAGGGGCACGAAGACGAGACCCCAGAACGGCGCCGCCGTCCGGAAGTCGACGGTCTCGAGCAGCCGGCCGTCGTCGAGGACCTCGAGCCGGCGCTCGTAGTGCGCGGAACGGGCCGTGCGCCAGCTGGAAGGTGCCGTCGTCGGTCCGGTGCTCGCGAACGAGCAGGTCGTCGCGGGGCTCGGCCAGGGCGTCGGCCGACTCGGCGGGGTGGACGACCGAAACCCGTGCCACAGCGGCCCGGGACCATACTGGCCAGGTGTCCGCGCTCCGTGTTCGGCCGAGCGGCCCGCTGTCGGGGTCGGTCAGCGTCGGCGGCGCCAAGAACTCGGCGCTGAAGCTGCTGGCCGCCACGCTGTTGGCGCCGGGGACCTACGAGCTGCACAACGTCCCCGCCATCGTCGACGTCGAGATCATGAGCGAGCTGCTCCGCACGATGGGGTGCACGGTCGAGCGGCTCAGCGGTCGATGTCGTCCGCGTCGTGCGACCGGCGACGATCACCTCCGAGGCTCCCTACGAGCTGGTCGAGCGCATGCGGGCATCGATCGTCGTCCTCGGACCGCTGCTGGCCCGGGAGGGCCGGGCCCGCGTGTCGGTGCCCGGCGGCGACGACTTCGGGTCACGGCCCATCGACATGCACCTCCGGGGCCTCGAGCAGCTCGGCGCCCGGTTCACGACGGCCCATGGCTACATCGAGGCGGTCGCCGACGGCCTCGTCGGGACCCGGCTCGTGCTCGAGTACCCGAGCGTCGGCGCCACCGAGAACGCCCTGATGGCGGCGGTGCTCGCCAAGGGCACGACCGTCATCGACAACGCCGCTCGTGAACCCGAGATCTGGGACCTGGCCTCCTTCCTCAACCGGATGGGTGCCCAGATCATCGGGGCCGGGAGCTCGACCATCACCGTCGAGGGCGTCGGTCCCGAGGACCTGGCGGGCGTCGAGCACACCGTCGTGCCCGACCGCATCGAGGCGGCGACCTACCTGGCGGCGCTGGCCGTGGCGGGCGGCGAGATCACCATCACCGGGGCCCGGCTCGAGCACATGGACATGTACGCGCAGAAGCTCGGCGACATGGGCGTGCGGGTGTCGGTCGACCCCGAGGGGATCTGGGCGATGGCACCCGACCGGTTGCGCTCGGTCGACGTCGCCACCCTGCCGTACCCCGGCGTGGCGACCGACTACAAGCCGCTGTTCGTCGTCATGCTCGCCGTCGCCGACGGTGTCGGCATCGTCACCGAGAACATCTTCCGGGGCCGGTTCCGGTACGTCGACGAGCTGATCCGGATGGGCGCCGACATCCGGACCGACGAGCACCACGCCGTCGTCCGTGGCCGTGAGCGCCTCTCCGGTGCGCCGGTGCGGGCGCCCGACATCCGCGCCGGCGCCGCGCTCGTCGTGGCCGGGCTGAAGGCCGACGGTGAGACGGTGGTCCACGACGCCCACCACATCGACCGGGGCTACGAGGACCTCGCCGGCCGTCTCCGGTCCCTCGGCGCCGACGTCGAGCGGGTCGACTAGGCCGTCGGCTCGCCCTCCTCGTTCCGCTCGGGTTCCGCCGGGCCACGTCGGCGAAGAGCGCAGTGAGCGACGAGCCATGCCGCGGCCGGTCTCGTCGCACGATCGTGCACCGACCATCGGAAACCGGCGGTCGATGCACACTCGTCGGTCGGCGTCGGAACGATCGTGCAGCGACCATCGGAAGCCGGCGGTCGATGCACGCTCGTCGTCGACCTCCCACCGCCGCGCAGCGGGTCGACTAGGCCGTCGGCTCGCCCTCCTCGTTCCGCTCCTCCTGATCCTCTTGCTCGGCAAGCTTTTCGGCGCGCTTGTTCGCCACGAAGAGGAGGAAGGCGAACAGCCCGACGGGCAGCAGGACGAGCAGGATCTCGTCCCAACCTCCCTGGTGGGCCAGCAGCACGGCCCCCATCATCCCCCGGGGAGCACGAGGACGCCGACGACCGCCGAGACCACGAGGGCGGCCACGAACGGGGTCGCCGATCGCGCCGCGGTGCGCAGCGACCGGTGGCGCTCCAAGGCGCGGTCGTGCACGACGACCACCGCAGCGACGTGGCCCACGGCGAGGGCGGCCACGCCGATCACCGCCAGCCGGCTCGTGGTGAGGAGCGCGTAGTTGGGGAGCCAGTCGATCGTCCCCAGCACGTTCCACCCCCGTCCGAAGGGGTCAGACAGCAGTGCGACGAAGTTGTTGCTCTGGATCACGAGCACGCCGACGTAGTGGGCGATCGCGTAGGCGGCGACGACCGGCACGAGTGCCGGCACGTGGGCGGCCGCGGTCTCGGCCGGGTCGTCACCGGTCACGCGGGCCGACCACCAGGCTGCGCCGTACCACACGGCGGCGACGACACCGATGAAGAACACGAGCCCTGCCGTCGAGACGAGCGTGCGCGACCACCCCGTCCGCCCACCGAGGACGTCGACCAGCCACCAGTTCATGCTGTTGAGGCCGTCGAAGGCGATGCCGCCGGCGGCGACGAGCAGCAGCACCTCGGTGCCCGGGCGGGGCTGTACGCGGCCGAGCCCGGTGATCGGCCAGCGCACGGCGAGCGGGCCCGAGTCCTCCTGCCGGTGCAGGGGCGCCATCCGAGCCACGAGCCGGAAGAACCCGGCGAAGCCCTCCTCGTCGCGCAGCCACGTCCGGCCCCAGACGGCGGCGCCGGCCATGGCGCCGGCGCTGACGGCGACGAGCCAGACGGCGGCCCGCGCGGCGACAGGGGGCTGTGGTAGGCGAGCTGGAACCACAGGTACGAGCCGACGACGACGACGGCGGGCCACAGGCCGGGGGCCGGCCGGGCCGTCTCCTCGGGGAGTCGCCGGCCGAAGATCAGCCTCGCCAGCGGCGGGAACGGGTCGAGCGCGCGCCACAGGTCACCCACGAGGGCCGACACGAACAGCAACCCCAGCCACAGGGTGATGTGGGCGTACGGAGCCAGGTTGGAGACGTCGCTGTCGGGCCCGAACAGCGCCGCCGCCAGGACGAGGGCATAGAGCGAGACGCCGAGGGCCCGCAGCCCGATACCCAGCGGGCCCACGGCTGCCTGGACGAACCCGGGCAGCGGCCGGCCCGCGGCCGCGGCGCCCAGCCGGGGGCGGGTCCAGGTGGACCGGAGCACGAGGAAGGCGAGGGCGACGCCGAACCCGGTGCCGTAGGCCAGCAGCCAGATCGGTAGCGGCAGCTCGGAGCCGGTGAGGTGGGCGAGGGTCGGGGGGGCGAGGGGCACGGGAGCCGGCATCGTAGGAAAGGGTGCAGCCCGGTACCCTGGTCGACCGTGCGCGAGCAGGTGGAGAAGGCGATCGCGGTCATCCGTCCGGCCGTCCAGGCCGACGGCGGTGACCTGCACCTCGTCGACGTCGACGAGGCCACCGGCCTCGTGACGGTCGAGCTGTCCGGCGCCTGCGTGACGTGCCCCGCCTCGACGATGACCCTGAAGGCGGGCATCGAGCGCATCCTGCGCGACAAGGTCCCGGGCGTCACCGAAGTGGTCGACGCCAACGCCGATCAGTTCGAGGGCACGCCGCTCAGCCTGTAGGCACCACCGCAGGCGGCGTGTCCCAGCTCGTCCCGATCCGGCCGCTCGCCCGGCGACGCTCGCCGTCGCGGACGAACTCGACGCTCAGCTCGTCGCCGGGGGAGTGGAGGCGCAGGACGACCCAGACCTCGCCGATCGTCCACACGGGGGCGCCGCCGAGGCGCAGCAGTCGATCGCCGGGCGCGAGACCGGCGTCGGCGGCGAAGCCCTCGGGCCCGACCCGCGTGACCACGAGGCCCGCCGCGTCCTCCCGGAGCCGCATGCCCGGCGAGGGCAGCATCGTGACGAACCGCTCGGCGGGGACATCGGTCTCGAGGTAGAAGACGAGGTCGGCGATGGCCTGGTCCCAGCCGTGGCTCGTGCCCTCGACCCACTCGTCCCAGTCGTCGCCGAAACCGGCGTGGGTGATCGTGATGCGCGTGCCGGCGTCGACCGCCTCGAAGGTCACGGTGATCACCGAACCCTGGTGCGGGCCGTCGCCCTCCGTATGACGGAGCAGCCGCTCCGGTTCGACCTCGTCGACGACCCCGCTGCACTCGATGCCGGGGAGCTCCCAGTGCACCCGACCGCCGGGCCGAGGATCGATCTCGTAGGTCTCGGCCTCCCAGCGGGACCGTTCGACGGGATCGGCGAAGGCCGCCCACGCTCGGTCCGGGGGCACGGCGACGGTGAAGGC